>NZ_LLYA01000235.1 GCF_001440415.1 Bradyrhizobium retamae | reverse complement strand
AAAAGGTCAGCGCAGAATGGGCGCTCATCTGCACCGCTCACAACCTCGTCAAGCTGGCGAGGGCCGCATGAGCCGCTATCATTCGGATAAAACCGGCTTCCCGATGCTAACTGGACAGGCTCCTAGCGTTCACTCGGCTCGGCTGTATGAGCGCATGGCATGGAAAATCATGGGCGAGGTTCAGGTCGGCAGTTCGCCGCCGGTTTTCCCGATCCTCCGCCATCCCTATTGAATGCGGGACGGCGACCCGGCGCCAGGCAACGCGTACTGAAAAGGCCGATAAAGCCAGTGCCTCTAAACCTATACGAGTCTGATCATGCTGGATCTTCATCACCTCGAACAGCTCGACGATCTGTTCCATTCGATGGGAGGAGGCAAGCGAATGTTTTCTCGGCTACCTGCTTGCGAAGGGATTCAACTACGAACCGTTGTGGCGCTTCCTGAAGCTGACGGGCAACAACGGCGGAGATCCATTCAAATCGGCAACCTATCGCGTCAGTTCGCGTACGTTCGAATGCGAAGTCATCGACTTCTTTGCCCGTTGTTTCGGGCACAGTCGGACGAGTTTTGGGGCTACATCACGAACGGAGGGACCGAGGGAAACATCTACGGCTTGTATCTGGGTCGAGAACTGTATCCGAACGGAGTCACTTACTTTTCGCGAGACACTCATTACAGCGTGAGCAAAGGGGTTCATCTGCTCGGGCTCGAACACTGTGTGGTGCGTTCCGAGTCAAATGGAGAAATGAGCTACGAGGACCTAGCGCAGCAGGCGACCCGCGCGCGACATCGCCCGGCCGTCGTGGTCGCAAATATCGGCACGACGATGAAGGAGGGCAAAGACGATGCGCGACGAGTCCGCGCTGTCCTTCGCGACATCGGAATTAATGACGTTTGTGTCCATTCCGACGCGGCATTGTGCGGACCGTATGCGCCCCTAAATCCGAAGCCGGTGTTCGATTTCGCGTGATTAGCGGACACAAATTCCTCGGCTCACCGATGCCCTGTGGCGTCGTTCTCACGCGTCAGCAGCATGTGGAGCGCATAATGCGCACGATCGATTACATCGGCAGCTCCGATACCTCGTTGAGCGGATCGCGCAATGCGTATACCCCGATTGTTCTCTGGTATGCGATCCGCAGCCTAGGTATCGGAGGGATCAAGGGAACCTTCCGTCAATGTGAGCAACTCGCGGCTTACGCAGACGAGGAGCTAAATGCCCATGGCGTGAGAGCGTGGCGCAATCCAGATGCGCTGACCGTGGTCTTCCCTCCCGTTGGAGAATGCATCAAGACCAAGTGGTAGATTGCGACGCAGGACGTCAGCCATCTGGTCGTCACGCCGGGAACGACCAAGCACCAGATCGATGCGCTAATCGAAAGCGAAGACGACGAGAAGGCTGGGGCTCGAGGAATCGGACATTCGTGATGGCTGCGTGTGGCGCGGTTAACCCCCTAACATCGGAGTAGGTGAGGTGCGTCGAGTGTCTACTCCGCTTGCTCTCGAAGGAGATGAATGTTGCAATCACATTGACCGAGCACCGTACCAAACCCTGAGGTAATTCATCATGCATTCGAAGGGTTGTCGGGCCTTAGTAGTCTCGCATTCGTTGCCGGAACGGCCTATCGTACCGAGCCAAACATGGTGCGGTCCTCTCGGTCGGATCCGTCACCTTTGGCTAAGGACTGCCGATAAAAATTTCGATGAACGTTTCTGGAGCTTCGGGCGAATGTCCTCGACGCGATCTCAAGCCGGAGCACCGTTGTGGATCGGCGAGGACAACCAATGGCGACAAACGAGCGTTGCTAGTCGCAAAGCGTCTAGCCGTCAAATCTTGTGCAAGCAATTCCTGCGGGGGACGCCGAGTTGGGTAAGTCAAGCGAGCGGATTGGAAGCGCCCGAGTAAGCTTAAGAAGGAAGCGTGCCGGAGCGGCTTCCGCCTACCGCTGCGCGACAAGGCGCCGATCGATGAGAGAAGGGGGCTGCCATTCGGCGCGCCCGGCTCGAGAGCGGGCTTACGCTTGGCGATGGTGCATCGGCAGCATGTATTTCAGTCCGGATGATCAGTCGGTTCGAAACGGGGCAATCGACCGTCAGCATTGTGCTGCTTGAAAGTATCTGCGCGAGATTAGATAATGACCTCGGCTTTTTTCCGTGAAGTTGAACGACGGGAGAGGCTCAACTCAAAGGCTCTGATCAAGTGGAGGTCGTCCGCTCAGCTGCCAGGTACGGCACACCTATCGCTTGCTGTCGCACCGAAAGGGAGCACGGAAGCTTTTCGAACCCTTCGTCATCAGCATACAAGCAGAAAGCGATAGTCATCCGCGGTTGCTATGCGCGTTAAGTGACGAAAAGCGCGCAAACGCGTCGATCCGCGGGGTGAAACGCCTGCAACAGCGTGTTGTCAATTCTCGGATGGTGCTTCAACGGGAACAGCAAAGCCCGCCTTTACGCGATCCAATACGACCATCGTCTTGAAGCTCTTAATGTCTGGGTTCACATAGAAGAACCGCCGAGTGAACTCCTCATAATCTTCCATTGTGGGCGCGGTAACGTATAGGACAAAATCCGCGTCGCCGGTGACGTAGAAGCCGTTGACGACCTCAACGGACGATCTGATGGCCTTCTTGAATCTATCGATTATATCTGAACGCTCTCGCTCCATGGTCACCAGCACCAGCATTTGAATAGGTCTGCCCACCGCTTTCGGCGAAACGATTGAAACATCGGCCTCGATAATGCCCTCCGAACGGAGCCTCTTCAGTCGTCGTTGACACGCGGTAGCAGAAAGCCCTGCTAGTTCGCCGATCACCTCGGAAGTTAGGCGGTTGTTCTTTTGCACAATCTCGAGGATGCGGGCGTCTATCCGATCGTATTGCATAATCGGCTCCCCGGCCTTGAGGTGAATTTCATCCCGAAAGGCGTCCAAAATATTCCAAATGCATGCGATGATTTCAACAAATGACCGCGTAGGCGATCGCACCGTCTTGGCCGCTGGTAGTGAGTCAGTTCCGCCAGGAGCTGATCATCCTGCCGGATGAAGAGCAGCCAGTGAACGTTAACGTCGACGTATGAATGGTATGAGGCGTTGGTGCGATCACCTGCTGCTCCCCACCTTTGCCAAAGATCGTTCGTTCTAAAGGGGGGCCTATGCTCAAATTTCAAGCTGGCTCTGCTTTCTCTTGCGAAGCTTTTGGGTTCCGGAGATTGCGGGCCCCTCGCCTCTGACTTGCTGACGGATTTGCTCAAGCTGGCGGCCGATCTCGGCCTTCTGCTGGCAACGCGATTGCGCCAAAGACCGCTTACAATGTTCGCATCCTTCTGAAAACGTTGCTCCACGCTCCGGGCCTTCTCCTCGCCTATCCATCGTTGGGGCGCTGCCGCCGGCGGCCCAGGGCGATGACCTCGATGCAACGATAGGAATCAACTTCCTGCCTGAAATCATGCATCGCATTGCCGCCATTCCACCTCCACTGATGAATTCAGTCTAGGCCGGATCGCAGGTGAGCCGAAGGATGGAGGTGAGGGGCTCATGCCGGTAGACTTAGTTACGTGTTGAGCGGCACAGGCACTGAAGTTGACTTGAGCCTCAACGTGAAAGGAAATGTGGTCGCTAACAGCCGTTCGAAGGCGGAACACTGTTCAACCAGGCGTTGCTCGATGAGTTTTCGCTCCTCATCAGGCAACTCGCTTTGAAGCAACGTACGACAACGCCAAATTTCATTCCGCACTGATCTGATCTCACTTAAGCTATCATCAATCGAAGTACTCATGGATGCCGACAGTGTGGAACTAACCTTTGAAAACTTATCAAAGTGTCATCCTTCGGCGAAGCCGCACACTGACTCGCCTTCATCACGAACGTTTCAGGTGTGTTGAGGATGGCCGGAAGATCAGGCCGACAGTGGCATTCATGGCATCAAGGTAGCATCGATAGATGCAGGCCTCGCGCGCCGATCTCGGGGCCACCATAAATCTTAGGCTCTCAATCGAGCCACGGTGGAAGCTTTGCGCATGTTCGCCTCCAGTCGGCATTACGTCTATAGCCTCCCTACATTGTCTTCCGCTTCACCATGCCCGCAGGCGAGGTACAGCGATGCCAAGTCTGAGGTCCGCCTTGTTGGCGAAGCTGCTCGCTCCATCGGAGTGCTTTGCGAGGTTTGCTGAGTTTAACGAATATTTAGATCTTGATTAATGTAATGAGCAGCGCCTCTTCGTGGAATTTCTGCGCTTTGGTGCATTTTTTTGATGGATTCAAGCGGCCGGATGCGATGGGTTTGTGGCAGCACTCGTGAAGTCGCCACTGCCAATACAGGCACGCGAATCGTTTTCTGCGACCCCGTCTGGACGCTACCGCCATAAAGTATGGGCTGATAACGGCGGGTATCTCACTTGGGTTGCAAGCCGCGAATGGGATGAGGTGCTAAGCTCAGTACGAAGTTCGCTCCAATCAGCCGACTGCTCTTCGCCGCAAGCTCGCCAGCGCAACACGACAATGATATCAACCCGTACTCGCTATCCCCAATCGCATCGCCCAACCTCGCAACCAGCGCCGCCTCTTACCCGACGCCCGCGGTTCCGCTTTCCGCAACCGGCAACTGTGATGGACGCGGGGAATAGATGTCGCATTCTAGACGGCACGAGGCTGATTCGACTCCGGTGCGGCAGTTGCCGCTTTTGCCCCCTCGGGCCGAAGACTGCCGATTGCAATCAGACACAGAGGGGGGAAGCCTTCGTATTTTGGATAACATGGTTTGCCTGCCAATTGATAAAAGCATCGGGTCGAGGATGCTTCCTCGCCTTCACAGAAGGCGCCAATCGCCCGAGGCCTGCAGGCCCCACTCAGTGCATTTTTTGTGTTGTGACTGTCGACAAATGCTGCCCGTTGGGGTTCCTGTAACGATTGGCGAGGCTTTGGAACAATCCAGCGATCTGGTCTGGTTGAACCGTAAATTCTCCATAGTTTGGATCGAAGAGCGTGGTCATTCCATTCGACGCCGACGTCGCAACTGTGTGTGCGCCACCTTCGGCGAAATACAAGCTGAGCAAATAGTTCGATCCGTCTTCGGTGATTTTTTCCAGCATGCGCGAGAAGCGCAAAGGCTCGCCGAAACTGTATTTCTTCTCTTTTCCGGATGGTGCCAAGCCTGCTTCCTGCAATATGGTGTTTTGTGCCTGAAGGTCGGCCTGAGGAGCTCCTGCTCCCTCGCTTCGCAACTGATCCTTGAGGTCCTGATACTGCTGCTGCCGGACAGTCGCTGAGTAGTGCCTTTGCGATCCGGGTATTAGCGCATTCATTCGGGCTGACGGGCTGTTGTTGAGATTGCGGAGCCACTCCGCAGTTAGTCCAACGCAAATGCCGTTGACATTCGCCTGAGGCAATTCGGCCGTCCTGTATTGGAACAGGGAGGTGCTCGGCCTCGCTGGAGAGGATGTACTGGGGTTGCTATGAAAGGTTGGATCCGACGCATGTGGCTTGCTGGCGCAGCACCCCATTTTGTCGGGCAACTCCGCAGGTGGCAGGTTCCTCCGCAGCGCGAGATCCGCAAGGGTTTCTGTAAAGCTGTCGCTGTCCACCGACTGATTCAGCTCGTCACCTTGGCTAGCGCGTGTGGATGAGCCACTGATTCGATTATACATGGCGATTCGCGTTTCCCTTCGGCGTACGTTTCGTCGCAGTGAGTTCGGGCTGCTTAGGCCCTGCTGCGAAAGGTACTCAGGCAAGCTGACGACGAGCTGACGGGCAGTTGTTACCCAGCTTAGAGAGCATGAGGAAGGACATCGGTCCAACGACGAGTTGATGGCGATCTGTGCTTCACCAAGATGGTCGGACTTCAATCTCTCTTCGGTTCAATTTGATCATGCTGGCCGACGCTGCTTAATCGACCTCCGCCTTTGCTCTCCCAATCCCTGACGGGCAATCCATCTCTGTCCGGGCACCTAGGGCTTCACCTTCCTCGCCTCGTGACGGCGTGGGCGCTAAGCTCGCAAATCAGCCCAGTCAAGGCTAGATCCCCTTGAGCCATTCACATCCCTTTCGATTTTCGATAAGGCAAGCGCCTGAGGTGCAAAGCTGAAAGCCGTTCGCCAAACTTCGCCATGACTGTATTTTGAGCAGGCGGATCAGTGCCGCGACTAGCGCCGGTTGTCCGATCGGGCACTGGCCGGTGAACCATTGAGCCTTTGCTGACCCCGATTCAGGAGGCCGCCGTGCTCGGGCCGGCCAAGGCCCAAGGCTTTCGGTGGCGCAAAAATGCGGCCAGCCTTGACCGCCCTGCGCGCGGCGGCCGGCGAAATGGGCGGTCGGACGGAAGATTGCCGGCGATGCGGTCGAACAAAAGAATGGACTTGCGGGCCACGTGTCGACGAGTGTTGCCTTCCCAAAAAACACCGCTTGTCCATTTCATTTCGCTGCTGGCTTCGCTGCGGGGAGGTGAATCAGGAGCATCGAACGCGTCGCCAGATGGCGGCGAATATGATCTGAATCAGGTGGGAGCGACGACCTGCCGGGACGATCCCGAGACTCTGAAAACCGATGCTGCTTGCCGAGCCGTGCGAGAGCGAACGGCTGCGGCAGATCATCAAGGAATTACGGCCGCCAGGCATTGAGCTCGATCGTTCGACGCTGGCAGCTGGGCGGGGCAGGCAGCCTTCTGTTGCGTGAGCGCCTCCTTGGCAAGATCAGGCAACGGCGAAAGCTGTTAGCCGACGAGACGACGATCCCAGGTGCTCGATCCCAGCCGAGAGCGCACCAGACCGGTCAGCTCTGGGCTTATGCGCCCGGACGACCGGCCATGGGGCGGCGCCGATCCGCCCGGTATCGCCTATGTCCACGCCCCCGATCGCAAAGCCGACCGACCAATCGCCCATCTACCAGGCATCAAGGGGATCCTGCAGGTCGATGGCTACGCCGGTTATGGCAAGTTGGCCGAGCGTGACGACGTTCAGCTTGCATTCTGCTGATCGGCATGCGGCGTAACTTCTCCGAACTTGCCGCCCCTGGTCCTGCGTCCATTGCGGGCGAGGCGCTCAAGCACATCGACGAGTTCTATGCCCATCAAAAGGACATCGTGGCTGTAGCGCCGAGGGCGCCGTCTCGTTCGGCAACAGAAAAATCAACCGCTGGTAGAATCCTTCGAGCCGTGGCTACGCAACGCTCTCGTTGGCGCGCTGAGGCCGCCTTGCGGCCACCGTACTTGAGAAGCAGTTCGACGAGGATGAACGGATCGTCTCGATGCGTCGCGGCACGTGGGATAAGCCAGTTGCCGCCCATCGGGCCCGCGACGAGAGAATAGCATTCCTTCATAAATGAGGTGTTGAGCAAGCATTGTCTGATTGTCGCGAAAACATCAGAATTTTCGCGTGACGAAAATGAACTTCGCGGCAAAGGGCACATGATCAAACTGTCGTGTGACATCCGAAATTGTCTCTGCGGAGGCGCGCTTGCCGTAATTGGGCTGTCATCGCCTCACGCAGCGGACTCCGCACCAGGCTGAAACGGCTGGCGATGCGCGAAGCAATTAAGGTGGCGTTGACGGCTTTAATTGTGCCTGCGCTATTGAAATCCGTCGAAGAAGGGCGCTCGAACGCGGGATTTGAGCGTTAACACGAGGCTCATTGCATTAATCAGCATGAAAGTGTTGTTACAGTCCCAATCAATTTTTCGTTACGGGTCAGCGGGGGTGACCGCCGCATGTCAGGAGAGGGGCCGCACTATGACCGACCACGTGCCCGCCGTCCTTGAAGCGCTTGACGGCTCAAGAGATGCAGCTCTCACGCAGGTGTCCGGCACACGGCCGATGCTTGACCGGCCTGTTAAGGTGCGTCCTCCTACGCGCTCCTTTGTCAAAAATGCGATTCTCGCCCGTCTTTCTCTGCAAGACCTCGCGGCAGTAGGGGAGTTCCTTGAGCCGATCGTGCTGAGAGAACGCATGATCCTGCAGGAGCCGAAAAGGCATCTTGATTACGTCTATTTTATCGAGTCGGGCCTCGTCTCGCTGAGAATTGTCGCAGCGGAAAGCATCCTTGAAACCGCAGTGATAGGACATTGGGGTGCGGTCGGCGCTTCGCTCTTAGTGGTAGGGCATCTTTCGACGCACCAATCTGTTGTGCTCTTTCCCGGAAATGCGCATAGGATCGGTGTCGAGGATTTGCGCCGGGTGACGAAGGAGCGTCCTGAAATCCGAGAACATCTTCTTCGGTACGTTCAAGCGCTGACCTTGCATTGCGCTCAGACAGGATTGTGCGGGGTTCGGCACGATCGCGAACAGAGGCTCGCGAGCTGGCTCTGTTTGGCGAGTGATGCGCTGGGCGCTCACGTGCTTCCAGTCACCCATGACTACCTTTCGTTCGCGTTGGGGTTGCGCCGCGCTGGTGTAACCGAGACGCTAATCCGATTTGAAGAACAAAGGTTGATTCGCAAGATGCGGGGCGTCTTGCAGATCCATGAACGCAAGGGCCTCGAGCAAAAGGCATGTGGTTGTTACAAGCTTCTTTCAGGCACTTATGCCCTTGTCTGAGTCCCTCAGCAAGAGAGCGGGCGGTTAGCAAAATCGCCAAAGCGTTCAGTGCATCTCAAAGCACAGCCCGACATGCCTGTCCACGTGCTCCGGAATTGCTACATCGAGGGCACGGGCTTTGTCGCGCACTGTGAGGACCGTGCCGAATTTGCCGATCTCACCACGGAATCTGCGGTAAACGTGCTCACACGTCAATTTTCTTTCTGGCTCTGATCATGGTCGATCGTATGTAGCCGCCTTTGTCGTCGGTGACGCACTTACCGCACCTACAATATCGTCCAACGGTCGGAATCTGGCGCTCGGCTGCGCGTTACGACGGCGAGCGCCAACCTTGCACGCATCGGTATGGTTGCCAGAATGATCTTGTTAAGTGTCATCATGATCGATGACCGTTCCCGAATGCCACTCTGTTAACTAAGCCCCAAGGTAAATGGGCGCTGCATTAATCGTGTCTCAGTGCGGCAACAGCCGTTCTGTTCCTCATTAGGAACAGCAAAATATGACTCCACAGTGCTTATTGCGGAGATCAGTATCCAAAATATCGGGCAGGCGGATCGAGCGTTTTTTAACTGATTGTTTAAGCCCGAAGGTCGCAGCGCGAAAATGCCTGCGACCTCTTTTCGCTCGGACTCAGACCAAATATGAACTGACGAATGGCCTATTTGATCTTTGCCCGCGATGGCACAAGCTGCATTGTATTGAAGCGAGACAGTCGGGATGGAGCCGAAAAGAAAGCGCGCGAGCTAAGGGAGCTAGGCTGGTTCGATGTGCAGATTCAAGAAGCCGCGCCAGCCCGAGCGAAGAGCGCCAGCCCCATAAAGGACTCGGATGGCAATTGAGGTCTGCGATCAAGACGGGCCGCAGGCCTCCAGGTCAAGCTTACCTTGGAGTCGATCTGGTCAGGCCGGTCATCAACGAGGTCCAACAACAAGGCGGCCTGGAGGACCGTCTAAAGTTGCCTCTTGATGTCCATCACTGGGATGGTTCGTGATTAGTGCTTGTCTCTGACGGATTTATTACGGGTGGGCTATTGACGCTTCTCGCTCTTTGGCACGCGGCGCAGTATCTGTCTTATCCGCTCGTCGCGTTCCCGTTTGAAAACTCACGCTCGCGATGCTCGAAGGCCGCGAGCTCAACCGTGGCGCTTCCTTGGGGCGAAAGCGAACGCCGTGGGCGCCAGACACCGCCATACCGTGAGTAGCCCACGGAGAACGCCAGCTGGCTCGGCCGGGGTCCCAGGTACTTCTACGCAAAGGCCCGCCAGACCGAGCAATTCCTGCGCAACGCTTAGTCCTACTGCGTCATAATTTTCACCGACTTCGACGTGAGATTGGTCTGATGCAACAAGGGCATCGAGATAGTGTGGACACGAGAGCCGCGTTCAATCTTCTCCGAACGGTGGCAATCGAATTTGGGACGTGTCGTTCAGGCCGCAATGGCGGATCCCCTCGGTCGATAAGTTTCGGGAATTGCAGCTTCCTTGAACAGCTTGGTGGAGGCTGTTTCTGAGGGGGGAATCGTTTCTCGCTCGGAGACCAGAAATCCGTAGGCGGCAATGCACAGTGTTGCGTGATGGTGGAAGCCACGCCAGCTTCGCCCCTCGAAGTGGCCAAGGCCAACTTCCTGTTTGAGTTCGTGGTAGTCGCGCTCAATGCGCCAGCGCAGCTTGACGATATCGACGAACTGACGGAAGCCAATGTTCGCCGGAAGCGTTGACAACCAATATTTGGTCGGCGCCTCCTCGCCTGCCGGCCACTCGATCAGCAGCCATTCCTCCGGCCGGCTTTCGGCGCGCCAGTAATCTCGATGTGCCGGACGGACGCGCACACGGGCAAAGCGCGAGGACAACCGTTCTGCCGTACCCTCACGCCACGTGATCTTGTGCCAAGCATGTGATGGCAGGCCGATCGCAAGCTTCTTGGCCGAAATCGGTCGGTGCTTGCTGTCACGCCGCAGCAACTTTGGAGGTCGCCCGTTCCCCGACCACTTCTTCGGCGGCCGCGGCCCAGTTCCAGGCGTCCATACCGAGGTTTGTGGCAGGATGCCAGCCACATAGCTCAGGCCAAGTGCGGTGATATCTCCACGCAGAGCGGTGTCGGTGCCATAGCCGGCGTCCATCAGTACCACGCCGCGCG
>NZ_LLYA01000234.1 GCF_001440415.1 Bradyrhizobium retamae | reverse complement strand
TTGTATCGTGCGAGCAAGCTCGACTGCGATGTATGCCCGCTCAAACCGCAGTGCTGTCCAAAAGAACCATCGCGCAAGATCCCGCGCGACATACATGAGCACGCCCGGGACGTCGCCCGGTCGTTCGCTGGCACCGAGGGCTTCGAGACATCACGACGTGAGCGCAAGAAGATCGAGATGCGGTTTGCGCACCTGAAGCGCATCCTTAAGCTCGGTCGACTTCGACTGCGTGGTCCACAAGGCGCCCAGGACGAGTTTGTTTTAGCTGCCATCGCTCAGAACCTGAGGCGGCTCGCGTCACTGGTTGCGCGACCGCCACCGGCAGAAGTTCTGTGCACCGCGTAGCGTTGGAGTTGAGCGTCAAGGCCGGCGGCGTTAAAGCCGCCGTTCCTAACAAAACGCCAAACGACCCGATCCCTTGCACCCGACTTTTGCAACAAAATCTGCCAACAACGGAAGTGTAGCCTTCTCACTCAATCCACCTCGTCGGCGAGCGCGAAGCGTCGGTGGGATCGTGAGGGTGAGCGTCGTTCTCACGGGCCCGCTCCGGGGTTTGTCCGCTGCGGGTTCCAGCGCTTCACGAGCAAAAAAACCTGTTTCGCGCCAAGGGGTGGGTAAACTGGCTACCTCATTCTGGTGCCACGGTTGGTTTGCGCACGGCTCAGCCGATGGTGCACGGCTAATGTAGCGGCCGACGTGACGGCGGCTATAGCCAGTGGATGAGTGCGGCCAACTGTGCGTGTGAATGCCATGGATATTTGTGCCTGGCTGCGCGGCCTCGGCCTGGAACGCTACGAGCAGGCATTCCGGGAAAACGCGATCGATGAGGCAACTCTACCCAAGCTGACGGCCGAGGATCTCAGAGACCTCGGCGTGACGGCGATCGGCCATCGCCGTATTCTCCTCGATGCGATCGCCGCGTTGCGAGCCGCAACCATTCGCGACAGGACCGAACATTCGGTCGAACCCGACCGCTCCGGCGGCAGGGCTCCCGAAGCCGAACGCCGCCAGCTCACGGTCGTGTTCGTCGACCTCATCGGTTCTACGGCATTGTCGGCGCGGCTCGATCCGGAGGAGTTGCGCGACATCATCGGCACCTATCACCGCCGTTGCGCCAAGGTAATTACGAGCTCCGGCGGCTTTGTTGCGAAGTACCTCGGTGACGGCGTGCTGGCTTATTTCGGTTACCCGCAGGCGCATGAGGAGGACGCTGAACGAGCGGCGCGCGCGGGTCGCCTTGATCGAAGCAGTAGCCAAGCTCGATGCAGGCTCGGCGACCTCGTTGCAGGTGCGTGTCGGTATCGCCACGGGCCTCGTAGTCGTCGGTGATCTGCTGGGCGAAGGCACCGCCCGGGAACAAGCGGTGATTGGTGAGACCCCTAATCTTGCGGCACGGCTTCAGGGGCTTGCCGAACCGAACACGGTTGTCATCGCAGACAATACGCGCCGCATGCTTGGCAGCCTGTTTGATTATCGCGATCTCGGCACGTTGCCGATCGCGGGAATTGACTATCCGGTGCATGTCTGGCGGGTCTTGGGAGCGAGCCTGGTCGGCAGTCGGTTCGAGGCCTTACGCGTCGCCAGCACGCCGTTGATTGGTCGCGAGGAAGAGGTCGCGTTGTTGACGCGGCGCTGGGAGCGGGCAAAGGCCGGCGACGGTTCCGTAGTCCTGATCGTAGGTGAGCCGGGCATCGGCAAGTCGCGCATCGCACAAACCATGCTGGAGCAGTTGGGCAACGAGCCGCATACGCGGTTGCGTTTTTTCTGCTCGCCGCATCATCAGCACAGTGCGCTTTATCCCAGCATCGCTCAGCTCGAGCAGGCGGCCGGGTTTCGACGCGAGGATACGGCGGAGACCCGCCTTGACAAGCTCGTGACGGTACTGGCTCTGGCAAGCAAGGAGCTGAGCGAAGCTGTCCCTCTATTGGCGGATTTGCTGTCGATACCGACCGGCGACCGCTACCCGCCGCTCAATCTCACGCCGCAGAAGCGCAAAGAGAAAACGCTTCATGTGCAGGTGGCGCAGGTCGAAGGACTCGCGGCGCGGCAGCCGCTGCTGATGCTATGGGAAGACATCCATTGGAGCGACCCCACCACGCTGGAGTCGCTGGATCTGCTCATAGACCGAGCCGCGACGTTGCGGGTCCTGATGATACTCACATTTCGACCGGAGTTCACGCCGCCCTAGGTCGGCCGTCCGCACGTGACATTGCTCAGTCTCAACCGCTTGCCCCCTCGGCACCGCGCCGAAATGATCGCACACGTAACCAGGGGCAAGGCATTGCCTACGGAGATCGCCGATCAGATCATCGAGCGCACGGACGGCGTGCCGTTATTCATCGAGGAGCTGACCAAGTCTGTCGTCGAGAGCGGATCGATGACCGATGCCGGGGACCATTACTCTATTGCGGGTCCAGTGGTTCCTTTGGCGATCCCAACGACGCTCCAAGCCTCGCTTCTGGCCCGGCTCGATCGATTGGCGCCCACACGAGAAGTGGCGCAGATTGCAGCAACGCTCGGGCGTCAGTTTTCCCACGAACTGCTCAGTGCCGTCGCCGACATGCCGCCAGCGCGGCTGGAGGGCGCCTTGGAGCAGCTCATCCGCGCGGAGCTGGTGTTCCGGCGCGGGACGCCGCCGGATGCCACGTATACCTTTAAGCACGCGCTGGTGCAGGACGCCGCCTACAGCACCTTGCTGCGCACTCGACGGCAGCAACTGCATGGCCGGATCGCCGGTACGTTGGAACGTCAGTTTCCGGAGATTGCAGCGGCGCAGCCGGAGCTTATAGCGCAGCATTGTGCCAGCGCTGGCATGGCTGAAAAAGCAATCGAGTATTGGGACCAGGCTGGGCGCTCGGCCGTGCACCGTTCGACCATGGCCGAGGCCGCTGCGCACTTTCGCACGGCGCTCAAGTTGCTCGGCAGCCTGCCGAAAAGCCCGGAGCAACGATCTCGCGAACGCTCGCTTCAGCTCGCGCTCGCCGGGGCCCTGACTGTGGCCAAGGGATGGGCCTCGCCCGAGGCCGGTGAAGGCTATGCCCGCGCCCGCGAATTGTGCCGTGACGCGCCGGACGGAACCCAGGTTGCGATAGCTTGGGCCGGCGCCCTCTCGTACCTGCTCAATCGCGCAGAGATCCGTGCCAGTCAGGAACTGGCAAACGAACTACTTCAGCTTTCTGAAGGCCGAAATGACAGCGAGACCAAGCTGATAGCGCACCGCAACATGGGTGTCAGCCTTATGTTTCGTGCCGAGTTCAGTCGTGCACTTCCTCACCTGCAACGGTCGCTCGATTTCTATGACCAAGCCAGGCACCGGCCTCCGAAGCTGACGCCGCACGATGTGCGCGTCACCTGCGAGAGCTTCGTCGCCTGGACACTTCTGCTGCTCGGACAACCGGATCAGGCACTGGCGCAAAGCCGAAGCGCGCCGGCTTGGGCGCGCGAGCTGTCGCAGCCCTACACGTTGGCGTTCGCTCTGCACGTCAACTGTGTCTTTCACCAACTTCGCGGCCAGGGGGCTATTCTTCAGGAACGAGCTGACGAACTGGTGGCAATCGCGGCTGAGCATTGCTTTCCTGTCTTCGTGGGAACAGGGGCCTGCTTCCGGGCATGGGCCATGCTCGAGCTGGGAGGATCCATCGAGGAGACCATCAGCAGGATGCGGTGGGGTCTGGCGACGAAGAGGGCGACGGGTGCCGAGATAAAGGGTGCCTTACTATCTGGGTCTTTTGGCGGAAGCACACAGGCGAGCGAACCAAACTGCCGACGGGATAATCCTGTTAAATGAAGCCCTCGAAGTGGTCGAGCGAACCGACGAGCGGTGGTACGAGGCGGAGCTGTATCGGCTCATGGCCGAGGCGCTGATCACCAAGTCGGATCGACACGATGCCGAACGCTGGTTGTGCCGCGCGCTTCGAACGGCGCAGAAACAGGACGCGAGGCATTGGGAATTGCGCGCCGCCACCAGTCTGGCCCGCCTCTGGCGCGATCAAGACAAGCGCACCGACGCCCGCGACCTGCTCGCGCCGATCTATGGCTGCTTCACCGAAGGCTTCGATATGCGTGACCTCAAAGAAGCCGCCGCGCTACTTGCTGACTTGGCCTAGTGAGGCACTGCTCATCGGCGATCGGACGTTTATGAGTGCGGTGTCCGCAAGGCCACAGCCTGTGTCCGAGTCAGAGGTTTGGACCGTCTTGGTCTGCGAATCTGCTCCGGGTCCACTTTCGGACTTCGGCGCAATCCCAAACGATTTCCGCTTTACCCGGGATAGTGTTGCAAAAGTCGATTTTCGCCGATGACCAAAATTGTGCGGGCAGTGGGCGCGGCATTCGTGTACAAGATGTGAGGGACCTCACGGCCTCACGCAAAATTCACAGGCGACTTCGGTAACGCGATTGAGGTCATACGAATCAGCGATCGCTCGCTGCTTAGTGTTTTCGCGAAAAATCTTTAGCCCTGCAACTTACGACTTTTGCAACAGTATCCCCGGAAGAACGGACATCGACGGATCGACGACCGTTCGTGCCAGATGCGGACTCAGGCGTTGCAGTAATGTGCCACTTCATTCAATCACCTCGTCGGCGCGGCCGAGTAATGAAGGCGGTACCGTGAGCCCGAGGACCTTGGCGGTTTTGAGATTGATTACAAGTTCGAATTTCACAGGTTGCTCGATAGGCAAATCTGCCGGCTTCTCCCCGTTTAAGACCTTTTGCACATAGCCCGCCAGACGTTTGGCCTCAAAAATCCGACTCGGCCCGTAGGACAGCAACGCACCGCTGTCTGCGAATTCCCGCCACGACGCAATCACCGGAAGACGACGCTCCTGGCCGTGTTGTGCGATTTTAGCGGCAACAATGCCAGTAAGGCGCGACGAGATGACGAGCAGGCCATCGGCGCCACTTGCACCCATCCCCTGCAGCGCTGCATCGAGATCGGCGATCTTGTTTATCGGGTGGGTCGTTAGCTCAAGGCCGAGCGATTCGGCTCCGCGCCGTGCAAAAGTCACTTCGTCATCGAAATGCTGCGGATTGAATATCACCGCAACCTTCCTGACGTTGGGCGCCACTTCCTTGAGCAGTTCCATCCGCTTCGCCGCCATTTCATCCGTAAGAAACGTGATCCCAGTGAAGTTCTTGCTTGGTCGAGCAAGAGACACGGCAATTCCCGACCGGATAGGGCTATCACTAACGCCACCGACGATGGGTATGCTACCTTTGCTTGCCTCAAACAGTGGCTTGATAACATCACCGCCAATAGCGAGCAGAAGGTTGGGCCTTTGCGCGACAAGTTCGGTGGCCAATTGCGCAAGTCGATCCGGCATACCGTTGGCATAGCGGAAGATGATTTCGATGTTGCGGCCTTCGAGAAGTCCGGCCTGTGCGAGTGCGTCCTTCAACGACTGATCGACTGGTCCCAATTGTTTGGCGTCGCCAAATACTAACCACCCAATCCGGGGCAGCGATTTTTGCGCACGCACGGCAAGCGGCCAAGCTGCCACCATGCCGCCAAGAACTGCTATGAACTCGCGCCGCTGCATCCGGACACGCTCATTTAGTTCATCTCAAAATCTAATCTAACACCTTGCGAATGAGCGGCGAACCAAAAATGGCAAGCAAACGGCATCAAACGGTATCAGGGCCTGATGTCTCAGATGGGTCAAAAGCGGCGGTTTGTGCGCGGGGCGCATCAGGTTCGGTTCCGCTCCGAGAGCCGCCTTCTGCGGCGGCTCATGGGCAGTTCGGCTAGGGGGCCATGAACGGACATGGCAGAATTATTCGATCACCTCGTCGGCGCGGGCGAGCAGCGCCGGGGGCAGGGTTAGGGCGAATGCTTTTGCCGTCTTCAGGTTGATTAGGAGTTCAAATTTGGTCGCCTGATAAATCGGAATGTCACCCGGATTGGCACCTTTCAGGATTTTGTGCACGTCATCGGCCAACTGCCTGAACAGCTCCGTGAGATCGAGCGCATAACCCATCAGCACGCCGGCTTCCAACGTAATCGCGGTACGGACATATCGTCGGCAAGCGTTTTTTCACGACGAGCTCGGCGATGAGCTGGGCGGTTGGCGTAAGGTCGCCCTCTCCGCTCACCAGCACCGCGTCCGGCCGTTGCTCCGCTATCGCATCGAAGACGCGCTCAATCTCCGAGGGTTTCCCCTCCTGCGGGAAGACAAAAGCCAGCGAAATTCCCAAACGCGCGGCGGCACCCCGCAAGACTTGCCCCACAGATCCTTCCCATCCGCCGCGCATCCCCAGGAATACGGCCTTCTGCATCGAAGGAATGGCTTCTTTCAAGAACTCCAGCCGTTTGCCCCAGATCTCGATGCCGGCATCAAGCGTGATGCCGGTGAGGTTGCCGCCGGGCCGGTGCAGGTTGGTCACCAGCCCCGCCTGCAGCGGATCCAGCATGAAAGCAACAATCGGTATCGTACCGGTTGCCGCCTTGAATACGGTCACGACGGTATTCGTTCCGGTGACGATCACATCCGGGTTGCGGGTCACGATTTCACGGACCACTTCGGCATAACGGTCATGACGTCCCTCGGCCCAGTAGCGTTCGATGATCAGACTTTGTCCTTCCACGTAACCCAAACGGCGCAGCTCGCCGAAAAAGGCGCGCCATGCGCTGCCCCCACCCGTTTCAGTCAGGAGCGCCGGCGGGATTGCCGGATGGAACATCGCCAGCCGCGGCGGTTTCGCCGCTTGCTGCGCGCGCGCCGCCAGCGGCCACGCCACCGCCGCGCCGCCGGCAATGAACTCGCGTCGCCTCACTGCCATCGCCTCCCGCGCTGACCAAAACGATAGCACACCTCAGTACGGTGGGAGACTGCCGCGCTGCGGAATTCCGGCCCAGCTTAGGACCGGATTGGGTCAAAGCCCGACGTAGCGGCACCGCTACCGCGCCGCTTTACCCCCGATGGCAGATATCGACCATACCGGATTGAGGTCCGTATCGTGCCATAACCTAACTCAGCGGGCCGTTGGGACAGCGGGCGCTCCCCGGACACCGGCGATGGAAATGTGCTAATCTGCATCGATGCCGAGCCCTAAGGGGTCGAGCATGATCAGGCGACGAGACTTCCTGACGCTTGTCGGTGGTGTAGCGGCCGGGTGGCCGTTTGCTGTGCGCGCGCAGCAGCCGACGTTGCCGGTGATCGGGTATTTGAGCAGCACTTCGTCCGGTCCGTACGCGCCCTTCGTGGCCGCATTCCAGCAGGGCCTGAAAGAAACCGGCTTTGTCGCAGGCCAGAACGTAGCGATCGAGTACCGCTGGGCGGAAGGTCAATTTGATCGGTTGCCAGCGCTGGCGGCCGATCTTGTTCGCCGTCAAGTAGCCATTATCGCCGTTGGAGGCGGCGGGGTCACCGCACTCGCCGCAAAGGAAGCGACCTCGACTATTCCGATCGTGTTCGCGTTCGGCAGCGACCCGGTGAAGCTCGGCCTTGTCGCCAGCCTCAACCGTCCGGGCGGCAACATTACGGGCGTGAGCACCATTGCAGTGGAGATCGGGCAGAAGCGCCTGCAATTGCTGCGGGACTTGTTGCCCAAGGCGGTTGCGATCGGCTTTCTCATGAACCCACGCAGTCCGAATTCCGCGTTCGATTTGGCTGACATGCAGGTAGCAGCGCGCGGACTCGGACTGCAACTAATCATCGTGAACGCCCGTGATGAACGCGAAATCGACACGGCGTTTTCGGACCTCGTGCAACAGGGCGCCGCTGCGCTTGTTGTTCAACCCGAACCATTCCTCTTCAGCCGGCGCAATCAACTTGTAGCGCAAGCCACGCGCTATGCGATTCCCGCGATTTACTTTGAACGTGAATTCCCGACAGCGGGTGGCCTAATGAGCTATGGGCCCGACTTCAGGGAGGTGAATCGCCAAGCAGGCATTTACACGGGCCGCATTCTCAAGGGCGCTAAGCCTGCCGACCTGCCGGTGGTGCAGTCGACCAAATTCGAGCTGGTCATCAATCTCAGGGCCGCCAAGGCGCTCGGCCTCGAGTTGCCGGCGACACTCCTCACGCTCGCTAACGAGGTGATCGAATAACGGGTCGCTCCACACCGCTATGGGTCAATTTCCGGACGTCCCGACGTCGCTGCTGAATGTCAGTTCTGCTCGCGAGAACGGACATCGTTAGCTCGACACATCGCGTCCGAAAAGTGCCAGAGGCGGACATGCTCACAACCGACGAGGCGCAGCACTTCGTCGACAGGCCGTCCCTGCCGTTAATCGATGACCTCGTTCGCCGACACCAAAAGTGCTTGCGGCACGATCAGCCCCAGCGCCCTCGCGGTCTGAAGGTTGACGACGAGATCTATATTGTCTGATTGCTCGACGGGAATATCGGCCGGACTCGTTCCCTTGAAAATCTTGTCGACGGATATCGCGGCATACCGCCAAGTTTTCGTGATGTTCGGACCGTACGACAAAAAGCCACCAGCCCGAGCGAAGTCGGTAAAACCGGAAATCGCAGGAATTTTTTGCTCTGCCGTCATCCGTGCGAATTCCGCAAGATGGACATTGAATATGGGCGACGGAAACAGGATGAGCGCCTCGACCCGCGCGCGACTCGCCGCCCGGAATGCGTCGGGGAGATCGTCAGGCCCATTTACCGCAATAGCGTAATGCTGCAACCCGAGTGACGGCAGCGCCGTCTGCATCGCCTGGAAGCTTGGTTCGAGCGCTTGCCTTAGGCCCGCATCCCACAATACGCCCACGCGCGATACGCTCGGCACCGCCTCTTTCAGCAAGGCCAGCTGTTTCGGAATCAGATCAGCATAGCGATCAACTAATCCGGTGACGTTGCCGCCAGGCCGGGAGAGGCTTGTAACGAGGCCGTGCTGAACCGGGTCTTCGCCAATGCCTACGAATATGATCGGAATCTTCGTGGTCGCGTTTTTTGCAGCCAAGGCTCCGGGCAACCCCCCACCGGCCATGATGACGTCGACCTTGACCCGGACCAGATCGGCGGCAAGGTCGGGTAACTTTTCATATCTTCCGTCTGCCGAGCGGTACACGAAGGCGATGTTCCTGCCTTCGACATAGCCGCGTTCGCGCAGAGCCTGGCGAATTGGTGCGTGCCTCGACGGGGCCTCCTGATCACTGCACCCACCGCACAGGATGCCGACGCTATAGGTCTTTTCCGCCTGCTGCCCCGCCACGGGTTGCGCGGCTACGGGGCTGCCGAATGCAATGCTTAGCGCGGCAAGCCAACACCCAAAACCCTGCTTCATTGCGTGCTCCGCATATTCGTGGATCGCAGCGAATGATCTCGAATGCATGCAGTACCGCGGCGGACATAGTACGGCCAATCATGTGATGACGACAAGGTCGAAGCGTCGATTAAACACCAGCGAGCATCGTTGGGTTGCCTAGTTCCATCGTACCGTATGGGGAGGCGCGGATCCGGTGCTCGGTCCACTCAGGGGCAATCGCATCGTCTTGGTCACGGATCAATCACTTCCGGTCTACCCCAATAAACAGACCATTCTCAGCGTCTGTCGGACTGTCTCAAACGGGCCAGAAGAGGAAATCCGGCTCATTCGATCACCTCGTCGGCAAACGTCAGCAGGGTGGGTTGTATTTCCAGGCCAAGAGTCTTTGCCGCCTTAAGGTTGATCACGAACTCGAATTTTGTCGGCTGCCAAACGGGAAGATCAGCGGGTTTTTCACCCTTTAGGATACGACCAGTATAGATGCCGCCCTGTCGGAAAGCGTCGCTGAGTCTGTTGCCATAGCTCATCAAGCCACCAGCGTCTGCGAAAACGCGGGCGGCAGTTGCAGGCCCAATAGCCGTGCAGCTTTTTGGTTCACGACCAACTCAAATTCGGTTGGGGCTTGAACAGGCAGTTCGGCAGGATTGGCGCCGCGCAAAATTCGATCAACATAGGATGCTGCGCCTGCGAAAATCTTCTCGATTTTCACCCCGTACGACATTAGGCCGCCGGCCTCGCAGAAGATGCGAAGCGGGTAGATCGCCGGTAGCCTGCACTCTGCAACCAGCGCAGTAATCTGAACACGCCGCACAGTAGTGATCGCGTCCGGCAGGAAAATGAGCCCACTGATCGGCTCATCCTTGAGCGAGCGAATAAGACGATCAATGTCCGAGCTATCGCATCGCCGCTCGGTGTCTCAATCGAGGCAATCCCTACTTTGCTCGCGACTTCATCAATTGACTTGCGAAACGCTGAGGAATTGTTGCCCGGTTCAGGGTTATATACGATCCCTATGTGCTGGACGTTTGGCACCACTTCCTTGATCAGCGAAACCCATTTGCCGCCGAGGGACGGTTCAAACGGCGTAAAGCCAGTCACGTTGCCCCCGGGCCTCGAGAAGGTATCGACGTAATGCATTCCGACTGGATCGCTGACCATCGCGAAAACGGTCGGAATGTTAGAATGTTCGGCATGCAGTGCGGCCATAGAGGTGTTGGTCACTGCGAACAGAACGTCAGGCTGCAAAGCGAGCAGTTCCCGGGCATATGCCTGTGAGAGATTGGTATCGCCACGAGTTATCCGATATTCGATCGGGAGATTTTGGCCGAGTATCCACCCCTTCTCTCTGAGAGACGTTTCGAGAAAGTTAGCTTGATCTGGCTCGGAAATGAGAGCCCCGACACGACGCGCAAAGCCTCGAGCGCTCGAGCGGCCGATGTTGGCGAGCATCGCAAGACCGAGAATGAACTCCCGCCTCCTCATGCGCCCACCTTAGATTTCAGATGCGCTAATAATACCGCGCCGCAGAAAAGGCGGATAGGGGCCTGTGTCCGCGTTGGGTCACGTGTGGACGGCGCCCTGGCAAGAACTTTCTGACGTTTTGCAGCATT
>NZ_LLYA01000233.1 GCF_001440415.1 Bradyrhizobium retamae | reverse complement strand
GGTCGATCACTACCCACGCTTTGGCCAGATCGGCGCAGTTCTCAAGTCCGAGCGCTTTCACCGCGACTGCGTTACTGCCGGGAAATCCTCCGGGAAGCCATGGTAGACCGAGCGTTCGCGTCGCGAGCACATACTGCAGGCCCGGCGAGAGGCCGGTAAGATCGACCACCGGGGTACCGACTTCAACGCCGGCCACACGCGCCTGGGCTCTGGCCGTGGCCAGATAGTCGTGGAAGGATTGCGAGAGCACCAATTTTCCACCACCCGGCAGTGACATGACAGCGGTATAGGCGCGCACATCTTTCACCTGACGGAACGGCTTGAGAAGGTCACCATTGACCACTGATGCAGTGAGCAACTGTGCCAACACCGCGAGGGGTAGCAGGGTGGCGACGCTGCGCCCCTGTTGCGCAAGAGGGCTCAGGAAAGCAACGACTGCGAGCATCCAGAACAAGGCGGCAAACGAGCCAATGATCCAGTATTTGCCAGCGGTGCCCAATGCGGATAGGTGCGGCAGAACCATAAACGTTAGCGCTAGAGCGATGCTGACGGGAGCTTGGCTGCGCAGAATCAATCTCTCACGGTAGAACATCGCGCCAAGGCATGCGAAAGCCGGAACCAGGAACAGGGTCGCGCGCTTGATGCCGATCGGATCGGTTCCCAGTAGCGCAATCGCTACGGTTAGGATCAACACCGCAGCGAGGGCCAGCAATGAGAGCAACTTGTGCGCAGGCCCCACGAGAATGCTGAGCAGAAGGGCGATCACCACTACCGCAGTGATGGCGAGTTGCGAGCGACTGGTCTCGAGCCCATCGAGCCGAAACATGAGAGACACATCACGCCAGGCCCCCAGCAAGGCTCCTTCCTCAGCGCTGTTGACCATACGGGTCACCATCCCGGTGATGCCGCCGTCTATCAAATAGGCGGTAACGGTCAGCAGAGTGAGAGCGACCAGCGCCGCGCTAAACATGGGCAGCAGCGATCTTCGACACAAAGTTAGAGTATAGAGCATGACGACGAAGGTAATGGCCAGAGCGGTGGTCGGCCTGGCCATGAAGCAGCCCCAGCCGCCAACGCCGACTAAGATCCCTCCCAAGACCTGGCGGATGCGCCCCGGCCGGTCGACTAGCAGCAAGCCCATCATCACCATCAAGAGCGATTGAAAGGCCAGTGTGTAGTAGCTGGGGGTTAGCATCCATATGTTAAAGGCGACTAATGTTAAGCTGGCGATTCCTGCCGATAGTACCGCCGCATGCGGCCAGGCCGCTGTCCAGAGGCGCCGGATCAATAGGAAGCTAAGAGTCCAGCCCAGCGCCAAGGTAAACATGACGTTCGCCATACGAAGCGCTGCGATGTCACCAGCCACCCACTGATATGGCCCATGATAGACAAAGCCGAATAGGGACGGCGGAATATTGATTGCGTAGCGGAATGGGTTCGCGATGGAGTTCAGCCATAAGCCCTCGTCGCTGAGATTGAGTCCGTACCTGCTGTAGTATAGCAGCCAAGCGAAAAGGATTGCTGTGGTTATGGCAGACAGCGCCAGCAAGGTCCGATCCAGCAGGACCGATAACGTCCTTCCGTTGGTAAAGTCGATATCTCGTGGCATAGGCTGCTTCCTGCCATCCTCATACTCGTAGAGAAGTTCCATTCCGATGGATATCAGTCTCCTTGAGCTTCTAACTACCCTGCGCCGTGCAATCTCCTCCCAGAACCGGTAGAGTCAATCACCTCGGATCGGGATGGACATGAAGCTGAGCCAGTTCACGGGAGGGAGGGGCATTCGGTCCCGACCGCCTGACCAATTTCCGAGTAGCCTCCTTTGAATGACGATCATGGACCGTTTCCATTGGAGGAAAGTCATGAGTTACCCCCATCGGCCTCGATGTTGTCGCTGAACACCGTTGCGGTATGCACAGCGGACGAGAACGGACAAATCATCAGTGGGGGAACGACGTTGGCAGATGCACCGTCGATTCTGCGGTACGCAAATCTGATCAAACTGGGAGCTACCGGCTCTTAGTTTGGAAGGTCGCTTTAGCCGGCAAGATGGCCATCGTCATTCACCGTATGTGGGTCGATTGTATCGAATTCCGATGGACGGCGGAGGCGTACGAGCGCTATCGCCCTCCCAAGGGGTGCCAGTCGCGGGGCATTGGGATGGTCGAGTTCGCATTCGTATGACCTGTCGTGGCTCCCCCGCAGGTGGGGCGGCTACGCCGAAGAACTTGAGCCGGCTACCCAATTGAGTCCCAGGGCGGATCTACCGACCACGACCAGAATAGTACACACAACGCGTCTTCTAAGGGGATTTGACGGAAGGAGACCAAATACAGAAACAGTCCATCGAGATTTTGCGGGAGCAGGAGGCCGGGCGAACAAGGCCAACGTGAGCCGCAAACACCGGTTCAACCAGGCAATCTTCTACAAATAGATGGTCAAATGCAGCGGGCTTGACACGTCCGATGCGAAGCGACCTAAGACGCTAGCGGACGAGAATACGAAGCCGAGTAGTTGCTGGTGGAGGCGATGCTCGACGATGCCAGCTCAAGATCATCGTATCGAACAATGTATGGTACAGTCCGTCCGAGCAAGCGCTCGTAACATCTGGCGATCCCAGTCGCATGAATGTATTCGGCCTCTCACGAGTGGACTGCTGTTGAAGTCAGGTCATGACGATCCACGCTCGCCCCTTCAAACAAATGGTTCTGGCTATGAAGCCCGCTCTTTCCAAAGGGCTAACGGCAGGTTGATGCATTGATTCATCGTCACTGTTCCCGAGCCTTCCGATAGAGCCAGAAGCGCCATGAGAAACCAAGGTCTTCGCGTTCGTAGAGTGCTTCTGGCTCGTTCAAGATGACGCAGACAATGCGGCTATCTTCTAAAGAGACGACGGCATTGTTCGGATGCATCCGATCCTGACGGAAGCGATCGCACGTTCTGTGCAGATGAGGGAAGCAGGATCGCGCGCCTTGCACTAGACGTTTTCTCACATACGGTTGCCGCGTTTTCTCATGCCAAGCAACGCCTGTTTTCCGCGCGTCCATTGTTGTCTGGTCACCAGCTCCAGCCGTGCAGCGGGATTGCGAGCCATGCGAAACTGTCGCCCATTGCCGATCGCAGCTAGGACAGCGGTTGCACTCAATGTCCCGATAGCCGGGATTGTCATCAGCCGTCGTGTGATGTCCTCTCGATCGGCGACTGCTTCGTCACTTTACGTGCAGTTCTCCTGCACCCGACTTTCGCAGGCGCCGCCTTCGTTTTGCAATAGAGCTTTTTCTGAAGGCTCCTTATCGGACGTGTGTAGGCTCATCGCCAATCGACCCATTCCCTCGCCATCTTAAAAAGTGCGCCTGAAGTCGGGGTCCTTTCCGCCGCCGGAATTATCCGGTTTATCAGTGCTGTGACCCTGTCCGATTCTCCGGTCCATCGACTACTGGAAAGGCGCGAGCTCCGACCAATGACCTCCGACCAACAAAGCACTCCCCGAGTGCATTACCTTTTCCAGGGTGCCGCGCACATTACTCCGATGAACTAGACAAGCGCATGTGCCGAACACGGCTCTCCCCGGCGTACGATTGGATGGGCATTCACATCGTAATTTTCCAGGCGAGCTCTTGGTTCAATCACGTTACGACCCGCTTGGATTGCTCGACTGCAAGCGCGACCATTGTAACGAGGCTTCGATCCGTCCGATTGCTCGTCCAAAACCGATTCGTGAGCTAGCAGATCAATCGACAACTCTCTGAGTGGATCCATCCTCCTGGTATGCGCGTCGTCGGGGCGCACCTCACCAATTGCGCGAGGATCAAGTGCAGCTGCCTGTAACTTCCTGGCGAGCCACTGTGAACCGGCGCAAGATTCCATGGCGACTACGGCTCTGCGCATGCAAAGAAACTGCAAAAGACTGTCTCCCCGAAAACTCAACTTTCTGAGCAGGTGAAGGTTGCTTTTGACCAACACCTTCCGCGACATCGCAACTCCACAGCCGTTTTTTCGTCCTGAAGCCGCCGATTTCGAGTAGCGTGTCGCTGAGGTTACAAAACGCGTGGCCATAACTCTTCACAATGGCACTCTACCGCGATGTCAATAACGTTGCTCATAGCCGGGCGGTCAAACTCGTTTCCGAACATATGGCACCGATCTGGCGATGATGGGAGACGCTCACTTCATCAATCATTGGAGATGCATGGCGCGCAGCTGTGCGCACGGGACAAATCTGGAATAGAAAATCGTAAACGAGGGCGTACCCTACCATACCTGAGGGGAGATGTTTAAAACCCGGTGAGTTAAAGTGTGGGCGCGCCCTAACCACTCGTGGCCACCTATGGAAATTGCTCGGATTTGCGACTTAGAGCTGTCAATCGTGCCTTGCTGCAACGAGGTCTTGCGGCTGCCCAAGCTAATTCAGCATTGCGCGACAACTGCGGCCGGTGATAGCTTCGAACTTATTCTAAATGGATGGCTTCACCGACGGCACTTGGGCGGCCATGATCTGCCTGACCGCTCACCAGAAACGGTGTCGCGATTAAGCTTTCACCGAATTGCGACCAACATATCACGCTTACGGCCGGGCTCGCGACTTCGGCTGTCCTCAAAATCGACGCGCACCTCCAGGGCGTTCCCAGGGTTTCTGGCCCAAATACTTCGGAGAATGAAAGAGACCTCTGCTGACGTTGCGTACGGCCAACGAAACAGTCGTGCTGGAGAGACCTGGTTTAAGGAATGGACCGCAAGATTTTTTATCGGCCTCTAGAGCGCTCGACTGAGGTTTTAATTCCTGTCTATGCGGGAGAGTTCAGATTAATGGCTCGGAGAATAGCCGATATCTTTGTGCAAATGCCAGAGCGGGACCGCTTTATTCGCGGGATGGTTGCGTCGATTGGCTTCAAGCTGGTCGCATTCGCGGATGATCGTCATGAACGTTGCGCTGGATCCGAATATCCACTCGCCAAATTGGTTAGGCTCGCTGCCGACGCGCCTCTTGAATATCCGATGTTTTTTGTCCGGTTCTCATCGATTGTTATCCTCGGCTTTCTCGTTGCATTTGTCGGAGTGGCCGCCTATTCGTTCTATGTTTGATAGGCTAGCGGTTGCGGACGAGTCTCACGCTTTCATCACCATGATTTCTTTTTCTTCAGCTGGTCGCCTTGAGACTCGTTAGCAGATATTCATTGGTAGTGGCCTCAGACCACGTACGTTTTTCGTACCAACTCCGAGCCAAGGTGGAGACAATCACATTGATTAGTGGCCACCATCCTTCTGGCAAGCAGCATTTCGGGTTAGTCCGTCCTTAAATCGTTCGCGAGCATTTCAGAAGCGATCTACGCCACCAAGCCGTCGTACCGCTTCGATTCGATCCTGTATGCTGCTGACGACATGACTTCGGTCAACAAAACGTAAGTGAACCAAGCCTGCCATGCGTGGACTTCTACTCTTTATAATCCGAACCACTGTGTCAGTCGGGCTGCTCTACCTCGCGCTGCGCGGGATCAATTTCGGGGCGATCCAGTCGCGGCTGAGCCAAATCAAGCCGCTCTGGATCGCGCTTGCCATTGCGATGACCATCTTCCAGATCTTCATCAGCGCGCGGCGATGGCG
This sequence comes from Bradyrhizobium retamae, assembly GCF_001440415.1. Classification (GTDB taxonomy): domain Bacteria; phylum Pseudomonadota; class Alphaproteobacteria; order Rhizobiales; family Xanthobacteraceae; genus Bradyrhizobium; species Bradyrhizobium retamae. The sequence goes on along the minus strand of NZ_LLYA01000233.1, from coordinate 5,260 downwards.
CGAGATTTCCAATCTGTGTTATGCACCGCTAAGCAACCTGCAGGCATTCCACTACAATATAATCGGCAGCTTCTTTAACCAGATGCTGCCGTCATCGATCGGGGGCGACGCGGTTCGGCTTTGGCTCGTCAACCGCACTGGCGCGGGATTGCGCGCGGCGACCTATTCGATCCTGATCGATCGCGCTGTCGGCCTGATTGCGCTGGCGTTCATTATCGTTGCAAGTCTACCCTGGAGCTACGCTATAACTGGCGGAGCCAACGACCGGCTCGCGCTGGTCTTTGTCAATTTCGCAGCCTTCGCTGGCGGGATGGGCTTTTTGCTGCTCGGCCATCTGCACTGGGCGTGGCTGAGGAACTGTTGGCCGATAAAACATGTCCACAGCTGCTCGGCGATTGCTAACCAGGCGATTTTCAGCAAGAGCAGCGGACCGAAGATTATGGTGCTGTCGCTCACCATTCACCTGCTGACGGTCGTGATCGCGTGGTGTGGCGCACGCGCGATTGAGGCGCCCAGCGATTTCGAGCAGCTGCTCATACTGACCCCGCCGATCATGCTGATCACCATGATGCCCATTTCGATTGCCGGCTGGGGCGTACGCGAGGCGACGATGATGGTCGCCTTCGGCTACGCTGGACTTGCGCAGACCGACGGCGCCGTCGTCTCGATCCTGTTCGGCACCGTTAACTTCATCGTAGGCGCGCTCGGCGGGCTGGTCTGGATCTTCGCGGAGAAGTCGGGCGCCGAGGAGGATTAGTCGCCCTCAACACGTTGGGCACATCGGTCTGACCCGGCGGTCTGAAGTTCAAGTAGAGCTACCCGTTTGAGAACCGTTGATTCTTGCGTCAGCCGGCAGGAGAATGGCGGCTTCCTTGTATTGTAGCTTTTTGCGGCAGTATCGTACTGGCCAAGAGACCGTAGCGCGCGGCTCCAGTGTGGCCAGCAGCAGCTTCGGCCAGGTCTTCTCAGCCTCCAGCGCACTTAGGCGCGTGGCGTCCGAGACCTCCACCCCGCTGAATTGCCCTTGTATTTATAGATGCTGCCGTCGCCGACGCTATGCTTGCGGCACGGATCGGCGACCGAAGCGCTAGAGCGTTAGCCGATCAGGTTGCAAGATCCTGCGGCGACGAAGTAGTTTGTGGATTCCGCGGTCGTATAGGTGTCGATGATGCGTCCGACAGCATCCCAGAGACCACCGACGGTGCGTTCGGCGGCCTTTCGCAAATTTGGTTTGAGCTGGCGAAGGCGTTCTCGATCGGGTTGAAGTCGGGGCTGTAGGGCGGACGATAGAGGAGCGTCGCGCCGGCAGCCTCGATCATCTCACGTATGCGCGGGCCTTTGTGGCTGGAGAGGTTGATGGGGTGGACCCCCCCTCACGGCATCGCTGTGCCAAAGTGGTGTCGTTGACCATCACTTGAACGGAGGCGTCCATGTCGGAAGTTAGCATAATCGGGTTGGATCTGGCGAAGAATGTGTTCCAGATACACGGCGCGGATGCATCAGGGGCCGTGCTTTTCCGCAAGAAGCTGCCCGGGACCAGGTGCTCAAACTTCTTGCCGCGCAGCCGGCTTGCACGGTCGCCACGGAAGCCTGCGGTAGCAGTCATTACTGGGCGCGCACGATCACGAGGTTGGGGCATGAGGTGCAACTCATTGCGCCAAACTATGTAAAGCCTTTCGTGAAGCGACAGAAGAATGGCGCCGCCGATGCGGAAGCAATCTGCGAAGCCGTCCAGCGGCCGACAATGCGGTTCGTGGCGGTGAAGAGCGCGGAGCAGCAGGCGGCGGCTGTTGTGTTTCGCGCCCGTGATCTCTTGGTGCGTCAGCGGACCCAGACCATCAATGCGATCCGCGGCCATCTGGCCGAATTCGGGATGGTAGCGCCGCAAGGCCCTTCCATGTAGCCAAACTTGTGTCGGCGATCGAGGACGATGACACCAACATTCCTGAGCTGGCTCAACCTATCCTACGCCTGCTCGTGGAGCAGTTGCAATCACTTGACGAGAAGGTCGCGCTGCTCGATCGTGAGCTCGCCCGGCGCGCCAAGGAGAATGCCGACGCCAAGCGGCTGATGACGATCCCAGGAATCGGGCCGATCACGGCGACCGCGCCCGTTGCCCTGGCGCCGACGGCTCAAGCCTCTAAGAGAGGACGCCACTTTGCGGCGTGGTTAGGGCTCACCCCGCTGCAGCGCTCCACGGGCGGAAAGCAGAAGCTGGGCGAGACATCCCGCATGGGCGAACGAACCCTGCGCCGACTGCTGATCATCGGCGCGAGCGCGGCCGTGCGCTGGGCAATGCGCAAAGGCTCGACCGCAGATCCTTGGCTTGCGCGCATGCTTGCCCGCAAGCCGCCCATGCTGGTGATCGTCGCCCTCGCCGACAAGATGGCACGTATCGTCTGGGCATTGATGGCGAGAGGCGGAACCTATCGGGCTCCGGCTGCGGCGAAGTAGTTCCGCGGCAGGGCCCTTGAGAGTGTGAGAAGGTCAACTGGAGGGTATGGCGCAACGGTCAACGAGACGGGATCGGGAAAACCAGATCATGGATACGCGCCTCGAGCACGCGAGGTTGAACTGGACCCGCTCCGCGAACTCCCATACGGGCCGGCGGCATGTGACAGCCGCATCAGAGGCCGGACACATGTCAGCATCCGACCACCGTGCTCTTCGAAAAGATTCTTGTTGCACCGGCGTGGGCGTCCACACATGTCCATGATGACGATGGCGTGGTCTGGCAGCTCGTGGACGAGCACCTTCTCGACATAGTTCTTAAAGGCATCGCGGTTGATCGGACCATCGAGCACCCAAGGTGCGATGATGCCGCGTGTGGTTAGAGCGGCTACGCAGGTTGTTGTTTTCCAGTGGCCATGATGAACGCTGGCCCGCAGGCGTTCACCGCGGAGGCAACGACCATGCGTTCCGCGCCATGTTGGTCGATGCCCAGGTTTCGTCAATGAAGACGAGCCGATCCCGGTCAAGCTTGCCCTGGCTCTCGCGCCAAGCCTCGCGTCGCTTCAAGACCTCCGGGCGATCCTGCTCTGTGGCGTGGGCGGTCTTTTTCTTGCGCGTGATCTTATGGCGCTCGAAGAAGCGGCGGATCGTGCCATAGCCAAAGTACAGGCCCTGTTTGCTCAAGCTATGACGCAATTCCTCGATGGTGATATCGGGCGACGTCTCGAGCAGAGTCATGATCGTCGCCCGATGGGTATCAATCCGGTGAGACTTGCGGTCTCCGCCCTGAGCTCTCGGCTGCGCATCGCCTTGCTCCCGCTCGTGCGTTCGCCAGCGGCTTACCTCGCCGCGCTTACACCAGATCGCTCGGCAGCCTGCCGGCCCGAAACGCCGCCCCCAATACAGGCAAGCACACGTGCACGAAGATCCATCGACAGCGGTTTCGCCATGCCCGCCGGCCTCCAACCCCGGTGACCAGCTTGAATCGCCAGAACGCTGATTTGTGAATCCCCAGCGATTCAGTCAGATAGGCTAACGCTCTAGCCTCGTACTTCTTCAAATTTCAGATGATCTGGTTCTGCGGTCTCCTTCTGTCATCCCTCAGAACACGCGGCGGGTACCTTGCTTCTGTTTGTGGCTATAAACCCGCCACAGGATCCGAATCCGATCGGATGGTCGGTTCAGGCTCTTCGGCGTAGTCGCCCACCTTTGGGCAGGACGCCACGATGCAGACCGGCTATCAGTCATTGTCGTAAAACCCTATCGGTGAAACACTGGACGCGCGTAAGCGATTGATGCGGCAAAGTCGAGGGAGTTGAAATTGGCGGTGGGCTCCCGTTGCTGGTCGACGTTGGCAAGGACAACAATATCGCCTAGCGCCTCTGCGCTGCAACCGAGGGAGACGCGGAGATGTAGCCGACCATCGGTGAGGACGACGTCGACAGCATCACCGTCACAGCTGTTAAGTTGGCAGCTGCGGTGCCTCCGCTGCTCAGCACGTTAGCCGTCAGTCCGGATGCCGGCTGATGCGCTCCAGTTTAGGCGACGTTTGCATCAGCCAGGAGCTGAAAGACGACCCTACGCGAGAGATTTGGCGCGAAGTCATTTGTGAGCTGTGTCCATGTAAGGATTGAACGCCGCTGGCGCGGCATGTAGGGAGGCATAGCAAGGATTGCCTCCTGTCTGAGAGATTGCGGGTTTTCGAAGCCCAACCCTTTGACAGAAGTTTTTCAATGGCTGGGATCAGCCCACGTCGCCGCCGGATGATCGAGGACATGGCGGTCCGCAATCGGCGACGCAGCAATCGTACCTCAACGCCGTAGCGAAGTTGAGCCGATATTTCGGTCGTTCTCCCGACCGCCTCGACCTGGAGGATATCCGTGCCTTTCAGGTTCATCTGGTCGCGAAGGGGATCGGCACTGAACCAGATCGTCTGCGCACTGCGGTTCTTCTACGGTGTGACGCTTCGTCATGACACAGTTCCGGAGCGCATCGCCTATGCGCGTAAACCGCGCAAACTGCCGATCGTACTGAGCGCCGACGAGGTCGCGCGCTTCCTGGAAGCAATCCCAAGCCACAAGAGCCGGACCGCATTGACCAAGTCTATGCCGCAGGATTGCGGGTATCGGAAGTGGTCGGTTGTCGACATTGATTAGCCAACTGATGTTGATCCGGGTCGAGCACGGCAAGGGCGGCAAGGACCGCTACGTTATGCTCTCGCCGCAGCTTTTGAGGATTCTGCGGACGTAGGCGGCTCACTCAGCCAAAACGATGGCTATTTCCCGGGCGCGACGACGAGCGTCCGCTTGTCCCGAACGTGCTGCACGCCGCCTGCCGTTCAGCCTGTGTTGCGGCCGGCTTGCGCAAGTCGGTGACAGTGCATACGCTGCGGCACACATTCGCAACCCATCTCCTGGAGAACGGGGCCGACGTGCGCATCATCCAGTGATGCTCGGCCATGCCAGTCTGGCCAGCACGGCGCTCACAAAGACCATCAGCAATACGCCAACTCCGCTTGACCGGATCCGCCTGGAGGTCGTGCCGCCCGGCTGAACCGACCTAATGGTTCCGGTCCTGGAAGTGGCGGATATCTTCCGCCGCCACGGCGAAGCGTTTCGGCAAACCCGTGCCGAGCATCTGGGCCGCGTCGAGCGGCGCGTGATGGGCGCGATCACGGCATGCCGGACGGCGGTGCTCGGTGGCTATGTCGAGCAGTGCGATGACTGCGGCGCCACGCGCATCGCCTACAACTCTTGCCTTATGGGCAAATCCATTAATGGGGAGCTGGCGTGCCGGCATCGGCATTTTT
>NZ_LLYA01000232.1 GCF_001440415.1 Bradyrhizobium retamae | reverse complement strand
GACAGCGCTGCTGCCATAAAACGTGCGCCATCTGTTTGTGATGCCATCTCTTTATGATCATGCCTAAGAAGGCCGCAACTGCCGTAACGAGATGTAACAAAACCATGTAATATAATAGACACGCGCGTCGTTTTTTCGATTGCGATGCCTGCCTCGTCCGAGCCGGTCATCCTCATCAGCGCCGACCTATTCGAGGAGTGGAGAGCCTTCGCGGCCATTGAGTACGCAAACTATCCTCGAACGAAGGAGAACAACCCGTTTGTCGCAGTCGCCTAATCGACAACAGAAAAATTGAAATCTTCAAAGCCTCGGCATTGTGGGCATTTGCTTATAGCCTTCTCAGTGGCGCTCTCCTCGTCGTAAGAAATGCAAGCGCGCATGTCGCTATTGGCACGAAACGGACATCGGTCCGGTGTTGGTCGATGTCCACCATCGGGGTGCCGTCAGGCGCTGAACGTCGTCGGCGCGCCGATTGGCAAAAACACGAGCTGTCCGCCCGCAGCTTTCTGGCGGAATAAGATCACGCTGGTGACGCACCGCTGCCACATACTGCACATGATCAGGTGGCGAGATTGCGAGAGCAGTATCGTCGGATTGGCGGACGTACCCAATCTCGACGATCCAAGAAGCCCTCGGAGATGATCTCTCCGGGGGCTTCCTCGTCTTTGGCGACACCTCTTACCGAGAATTACGCATCCAATGCTGCGCATCTTTGTCGCTTCTGTTGCATCGGTGGCGGTCACGATTGTGCTTCTGCTCAATGCGACACACCACGGTGCGCATGCAAATTCTCCAACGCATTGCGGCTTTTGGACCGAGATAGAGGCAGGGCTGTCGTGTCGCTAACCTGCCGTGGTGATCAGGCGCATCTCGCACCCAGAATGTCGCTGCAGGAGCGCTCTGCCTATGTTCTTAAGAGGCCGTCGAACGCTCTGCCCCTTGGGCCTCTAAAAACACCTGTTTGCCCGCGCCGATGAGGTGATCGAATGAGATGGCGAGTCGGCTTTTCGCACCTGAGCAGAAAATTCCCAGGCTGCTTTCGGATCATGCTTTAAGACAAAACCGGATCACCGCTGTTCTTGAAGAATCGGTGCACCGAGTTCATCGAAACGAAAGAGCTGAAACACTCGCTGGCCATTGAGGTCGAGCACTCTCAAATCATCGGTCTCGTGCAGATTGCTCTCGACTGTTTGAAAATGCCCCGCCGTAGCGCTCCCTAGCGAGCGACACTGGAACCTCAAATGCGACGAACTTGCCAATTCCTTTGTGCTTGAGCTCCTCGAGCAGATTCGGATCGTGTAAGGAATCGTGCGACGTGAGAATGAGCAGCGGACCGCTCGCCGTGAGCAGTAAAAGCGATTTCATCGGACTCTCCTTCGCGGCTGGACTGAATTCACGCGTCATGTCCAGTTTGGTTGGACAGTGTCGCTGACGCTCCCAGTATAAGCCAGTTCACCGGTGATAACGATTCCAGGGTGGACATGATCTTGTACTCTTGGACGGTCCCGGGATGCTCGGTCGCATCGAGGTAAGTGACGCGCATGTCCGGGAAGTCGGGTTCACCATTCACAAGGCAGACACCGTAACCGCCAAAGCTGATGTCCGTTCTTGAGGGTAGAGCAGACCTCGTCCCCTCTCGGTCCGATGTCGCGTTTGACCCGAAGGAGACGTTAGCGAGTGCGAGGCGGCGTCTTGCAATCGCGAGCTTTGTCGCGTGAGGATCGCTCCGTACTGTCACGGAAGGCCCTGCCTACGACAGGAACACTGCCGGAATTGGCTGCCTTTCTGTAGATTCCGATTAGCTCCAAGGAGGTCTAATATGCGCCTTATTCCCTATCCGCTAAGCTGAGCACAAAATGCAGTAGTTTTGATCGCCTCTCCAGAGGGACAGCTTTATGCCGACAACGCTTCGAGAGATGGCACTCACACTCGATCTTGTGGCACGCACCACGCGCGTGGTCGAGGATGCAGGCCCGAGCCCCGGCGCGGTCTACATGACCGATGAAGATTACGATGCAGCCATAGGCAACGTTCTCGCACACGCACCACTTAGTGATGTCTGGCTCTTTGGCTATGGCTCGCTTCTCTGGAAGCCGGTATGTGAATTTAGCGAAAGCCGGATAGCTACAGTTCGGGGATGGCATCGGGCGTTTTGCTATCGGGTGGCCCGTTTTCGCGGCACCCGCGATAAGCCGGGATTAATGCTCGCGCTTGATCGCGGTGGCAGGTGCAAAGGCATGATCTTTAGGCTCCCTCCCGATCAGGTCTTGGCGAGCCTGAATGCCCTATTTCGGCGCGAGATGATGGTTAAACCAGCGGTGAACGTACCGCGTTGGGTGACAGCTGAAACGGATGAAGGTCCGATCCGGGCTCTCGGTATGGTGGTAAACCGCGAAAGCCCGCACTACTCTGGGACGTTGCCGTTAGAAGAGGCCGCCAACATTCTGGCATCAGCTGCGGGACATTGGGGCTCCTGCGCAGAATACCTCAGAGAAACTGTGGTCCGATTAGAGGAACTGGGCATTCACGACGAATCGCTGTGGCAACTCCAGGCGCTAGTGGCCGAACGGTTGCAATTCACTCTAAGCTCCGAAAATTCGAACTAAGCTAGGTTGCCGTGCCGCTTGGACGACGGTTGCCAACTGCACCGCTTTTTCAAGATATCTCGGGTAGAGGGCTGAGCATCTTCCAGTTTAGACCAAACGTCGCCTGTTGGCCCTGACGCGACGTGAAACATGGCTCTGGAATGGTCGGCTTAGCGCAGTAAAACGAAGTAACTGGCCGGCTTTCAAAACGGCGCTTTTGACCCCAAGCCGAAACTTGCGGCACCCAGTTCGGGTGACATTGTGTCAGGGCAAGCAGGATGACCTCTTTTGGACGGGCGCGGGATCGCTTAGGCTCACTGGAGCTGCTCTCGATACGGGATGTGCCGACATCGCCGTTAAGGCCGAATGGGCAGCGGGCATGCTATCGGCGGGCATCGCGTACTCCATAACCGACAATTCTTTTGTGCCGGTCTCTCACCCCTTCGCGCAATGCACTCGGGCACGCGTGAATGCCTACTCTAGCCACACGAGAGAGCGCCTATGAAATCAGAATTGAGAAATCGCGTCGCAGTCGTTGTCGTCGCGCTTTGCATCGTGCTGCCGTGGGCAGCAAACCATAAGGTTCGTGCCGACGATAGGGTGGTCAAAATTGTTATGATCGGAGATTCTCTCACTGCAGGAAAGGTCCCCGAAATTGATCGCATCCCGAACCAACTTGAATTTGCATTGAAAGCGAAAGGTCACTCGGTCGCAGTTACCAATGCGGGCGTGGGCGGTGACTCGGCCGCAATGGGCCTCGCTAGATTGAACCGAGTTGTCACAGACGATACAGACGCGGTGATTTTGGAGCTCGGTTGGTGGGACATGACCAAGGGACTCGATCCAAATGTCACTCGCGCGGCGCTCGCAGCGATTCTAAGCAATCTTGAAGCTCGGAGGATTGTCGTTCTCCTTTGCGGGGTGCGGGCTCACACAAACTTTGGAGACGAACACGAGAAGGCGTTTGCCGCGATGTTCGCTGGTCTTGCCCGCGAATACAACGCGCTATTCTACCCGGCTTTCAACGAGACGTTTGTGGACGATGCGCAGCTGAAGGCGCTGGACGGGCTACACCCCAACGCAGCCAGAAACAAAGCGGTTGTCACGCAAATATTGCCAATAGTTGAGGCCCTGATCGACCGCGCGCGCGCCGCTAAAGACCGTTGATACTCTTAGCGCTTGCACTTCGGATAATGGCCCTCAGCCCAACAAGGCAGTGGCCCTTTCCATGTCGGCTGTCAGAGGCGAACCGGGAAACCACTCGTGGACATTTGGATTTCCGGGTCTGACCCCTTGCAGACGTTCGGTGAAGCCTCCGTCTTACAAGTAATCGAGGCTCTGTCCCGGGAGCGCGTAGCCGTACACCCTAAAGCCTTCGACCGTTTCCTCCCCGGGTAGATGGATTTTCTTCAGGGCGCGTCGGACTTGTTCTCGATGAGATTGGCCTTCAGCGAATATATCGATGTAACGAATGTCGTCATATCCGCCCGCTCGGAAGTGATAGAACCACTCAGCGTCCTCTTCCGAATAATGGCCGGCAATCGTCATGCATCGATACCTTGGTGCAGGCTCAATGGCATACATTGCCAAGCGCAATTCTTCCCATTTTGTACTGTTCATCACGCTAAACTTTTGAGCCATTGCCTTTATCCCACCAGGCTGCCTCCCTTTCGTACTGGATCAAGCCCTCGACGTCATCTATTGGCCCTCAGCCGAACAAGGCCGTGGCCCTTTCCACGTCGGCTGTCAGAGGCAAACCGGAAACCAGTCGTGAACATTTGAACTTCCGGGTCTGACGCTAACCGGACCTTCGAATTGTGCCACCCTTCTCAGGATCACGGCGAAAATTCTGCGCGGCCCGGCGCACTAGGCTCACGAAGTTGCGAACCACCGGCGATGGTTCGCCGCGGCGCGAGGTGAGGTTCAGGACGGCTTTCGGTTGAGAGGCACCCTTGAGTCGCCGGTACGCGATGCCGTCCATCGTCATTCGCTGCATGCAGGCCGGCACGAGCGAAATGCCGAGCCCGACGGCCACGAGGCTAAGCGCGGATGTGATGCGGGGCGCTTCCTGGCCGAGGCGAGGGCTGAACCCTGCCTTGAGGCATGCCGCCATCGTCGCCTCATAAAATGCGGGCCCGAGCTGGCGCGCGTAGATGATGAATGTTTCGCCAGCAAGATCTTTCAACGAGATGGCCCCGTCGCCGCGATCGCGCTGCGCCAGCACGTGATCGCTCGGCAACGCGACCACCATCGGCTCGACCAGTAGTGGATTGACGACAAGGCTCTGCGGTTCGGCAAGGGGGGCACGCAAAAAAGCAACGTCCATCTGGTTATTGCGCAGGCGTTCGAGCGCCTCCTTCCTGAGACACTCGTCCAGCGTTAACGACACCAGCGGGAAAGCCGCGCGAAACGCCCGGATGGCGAACGGCACGAAGGGATGGAATGGAGCGGTCGGCATGATGCCGACGCAAAGACGACCCTGTTCGCCGCGTGCGGCGCTGCGTGTTGCTTCAAACGCGCCATCATACTGCGCGAGGGTGGCGCGCGCACGATCGAGGAAAACTCGGCCGGCTTCGGTCAGTTCAACTCCGCGCGCCTTGCGGCGAAAGAGCTGGACATCGAGCTCGGTTTCAATCGCCTTGATCCGCTGGCTGAGTGGCGGCTGCTGTATGCCGAGCCGCTCCGCGGCCCGCGTAATGTGCCCTTCCTCGGCGACGGCGACGAAGTGCCGGAGATGTCGCAGCTCCATTGCCATATCCGTTTAGATATGAATTTTGCCCTATCCATATAATACCTCGGCTGTTTCATAAATGATATCCCGGCTTTGTTCGATCAGGAGACGGTCATGTTGCGCCGGCAATTTCTGAACCTGACGGCGAGCTCGCTTATCTCGCCCGCGCTGTCGTCCTTCGCGTTCGCGCAGACCTACCCGGCGCGGCCGGTGCGTGTGCTGGTACCTTACGCGCCCGCCGGCCCGGCAGACATTCTGGCGCGGCTCGCCGCGCGGAAGCTCTCCGACCAATTGGGGAAGCAGTTCTTTGTCGAAAACGTTGGGGGTGCCGGCGGCAATATCGGTATGGGTCAGGGCGCGAGAGCGCCCGCTGACGGCTATACCGTGCTGGTCGTTCCGCCGAACATCGTCGTCAATCCGGCGATGTACGATACGGTGCCCTACGATCCCTATAAGGACTTCGACCCGGTCACGATTGCTGTCAGTGCCCCCACGGTGCTGTCGGTGCATCCGTCGCTGGCGGTCCGGACGGTCAAGGACCTTGTTGCACTGATCAGGTCCGGCGGCGCCAGATACAGCTTCGCGTCACCCGGCACCGGCACGCCGCCACATCTGATCGGCGAGCATTTCCGGCTGTCGCTTGGGCTGGACCTGGTGCATGTGCCGTTCAACAGCGCAGGCCAGGCCGTCGCCTCGACGCTCGCTGGGCACACGCCGATTGCATTCAGCTCGCTGCCTCCCGCCGTGCCGCAGATCAAGGAGGGCAAGCTGCACGCGCTGGCCGTGACCAGCAAGACGCGCTCGCTGGCGCTTCCCGACGTGCCGAGCATGGCGGAAGCCGGTTATCCCGAGATCGAGGGCGAGGGATGGTTCGCCTTTGTCGTCCCGGCCGGAACACCACGGGAGATCACCGCGCTCCTGAACCGCGAGATCGTCAAACTGATCGGGCTGCCCGACACCAAGGAGAAAATGGCGGCGCTCGGGTTTACGGCTATCGGCACGACGCCTGAGCAGGCCGCCGCACTGTTCCGGACGGAGAGCTCCAAGTGGACAAAGGTTATTCGCGAGACCGGCATCAAGGCCAATTGATGCTGCTCACGATCCTCGCCGAGTATCGACCGTTTGAAGTCAGCTTGTGGCCCTTCGCGTCGTTCGCTGCGCTGCACGCCAATGACCGCAATTGAGGGCGAACCGGACTTCAATAAGGCATCGCGCAGCGGAACCCACCAACGAATCATGATCGATCTTCGTTCGTTCAACGAGCGCCTCGCCAAAAAGAGGAGCTACTAACGAAACGGTCGGCCTGACATTGCGGCCAGCTCTTGACACACGCGTGCCGGACCTGCTCGTGAGGAAGCGGTAGCGCCTTGCGATCGGAAAGGGACAAATCGGGTGCGACAGAATGCGAGACTAGCGTGACTTCTCAGTGGCAGTACCAGGTTAGGTTCGATCTGAACGATTCTGCCACGGCGGAATCGGTACGCCGAAAACTCCGTGTTCCGGCACTGGCGCCGCTGTTCGATATCCTCGCCGAGCATCGCGCTGCGCTGAAATGCCAGTTCGACGCCTTTGCGGAGTATGTCGCCGCAGCAGAAGAGCACGGCGTCGAAAACTATCCGCTCTACCAGTGGACGAAGGCGACGATCGAAAATCCGGCGAAGAAGGAAAAGTATTTGAGATCCTTTACAGTCTACGTGGACGACCGGGAGGTCTATGCCAAGGAGATTGCTGACGCGCTGGAGGCGGACTTGCAGCCGCTCGCCACTAGCGGGCTCATCACGCGAATATCCAAGTACGATACCAACCCCGCCAACAATCCTCAGCCGCCGCAGGGCCCCCGCGAGCGGAGCTAGCCCATCCGCGAGAGCGAACTGAATGCCGGCTCCTGGCACCTTTGAGACATGCCGACCGGCTCTGAATACGTCTGCTAATCGGGGAAGAGCCGAAGTGATCGGGGTCTGGCCGAAACGTCGCGGATGACCCGAGCAGAAATCGGCCGTTGTTGGTTTTCGCGGGAATCGAATTCAGGTCATTGCCGGGCGACCATGGCGTTCCACCACGGACAAACGCCGCTTAGCCTCTGGTAATTGCCGTCCATCACCTGGAGCGGGGCACGGCGTCCTTCGGGCGGCGCCGGCAGGCGCACGAGCAGCTGATCATCAAGGTCCATTTCGGCCGCTCGCCCGGAAAGCGCCAGCATCGCGGCAATGGCGGCCAAACAGGCGAATTTTCGAAGACGCGGCTTCTGATCGCGCATCGAATTTGCGCAGCGCGGCAACAAGTTTGCACTGCCATCAGGTCGACGGTTGTGCTCTCTTTGGCGGCGCGACCTCTCGCTGATCATTTCAGCCCCAGCCCCATGGTCGGCTCGAGAGGGAGCGCTGCCCCGGCGTTGATCCCCACGATTCGAGCCGGTCGCATTGTTCATGAGTTCACCTGGAGTGACAGCCATGGTGCAGCACCTAGTAGTCGGATTGGTCGTGGTGGCTTTGATCATCATGGGCGTGCTTGCCTACGCCCAGAAACATGAGGGGTGCTTGCACGGGCGCTCGCTCCAAACCTTCAAGCCCTGCGGATCAGTTAGCGTTGACCTGTAGCGCTGGCCGCGACGCTGCGGCCAACCTCGCGCGATTTGCTGCCCATCATCCCGGGCAAATCGCGGTCCGCCTATTTCCGTCTGTACGGGCCGAGCCGAGCCATTCTTCAATCGAGGGTTCTTGACAAACTGAACGACTGATCGGGCGACGCTTTGGGCTCGCTTCCGTTGGTGGTCTGTCGAAGTCTGTTCTTGGGCACTTTTGAGACATGCCCACCCGCACTGAAAGTGTCTGCTTTCAGGGGTAGACCGGAAGTGACTGCCGTATGGTCAGAATGACGAGCTTGACCCGCAACGACATCCGGCGGAACCCAACCCACGGATTGCGGCAGCTCTCACCCTTTACGCTTTGGGGAACCCGCTCTCAGGAGCAGGGCTCCTAAATGTGCTACCTCCGCGCGCTTGATAATCTCCCACTCCAAGCTGGGTAATACGGGAGCCGAGCGGGCAACGTCAGGCCGCCACGGCTGTTCTGGGGCGCTTGGCCGAAGGTGACGCTTTCCAATCGGTCGAGGCGCGTCGTCCGGGATGGCAAAGACACATGTGGCATATCCGACATCGATGCCAATTGTGATCTCCTCTGGAGTGGTCGGCCGATCGATTGCAGCAGCGCATACAAGAAAGCCATTCGAACTCTTGATGACCCGGTCCCGTGTCGGAGCGAGAGTGAGAGCGCCGCGTCCGGAGGCGGCGACGACGAGATCCGCAGCCCTCGCATGGCCTGATTTCGGAGGCAACCATGCCTACGGCGAAACTCCATGCATTAACAATCCTTGGCGCGCTCGATGAGGCCCGGTCTGAGCTTGTCGGCAAGGCCGTAGTTCTCACTGATGGAAAGGCCGGGACAGTAGAGAACGTTTGGCTTGACGAGTTGCACGGCCTACGAATTTCGATCAGGGGCCACGATGGAAAGTGGCCCGTCTCAACGATCAAATTCACGCAGACCGGCTGAAACGGCTAAGGCCGAAAGACTGTCTCGAACAGGCTTCGCATCGGACCGACGGTTTCGTCATCAGCGATCCCGCGCGCGAGAGATGGCCGAGCTGTATCCCTCCATCAGCAAGCACTCGACACCAGGGGCTCAGGGAAGGGAAATAGCTTAGCGAGCGCGTGCATCCGCACGCGAGTTTTAAAATGGGTTTTCGGTATACCCGGAAGATGAGGCATGCGGGCGTGTATTGACACCAACAGAACGACGGCAGTCGGCGGCGCTGGCCAGAGGTCACGAGAAATCCTGCCTCAAAGTGGCTGCGATCTGTTCCAGCGCCCAATCGACCTGATCGCTGGAGATAACTAGCGGCGGGGCGATGCGAATCGTGTGCCCATGTGTGTCCTTGGCGAGGATGCCCCGGGCCTGCAGGGCTTGACAGTAGCGACGTGCACCGCCTGCTTCCGGGTGAAGCTCGATAGCCAGCATCAGCCCGCGTCCGCGCACTTCCCGGATCGTGTTGCTGCGGATGCTGCTCAGGCCATCGAGAAAGCGGGTGCCCTGGGCGGCTGCGTTCTCGATCATCCCTTCCTCGACCAGCACGCGCAGCGCGGCCCGAGCCACCGCACAGGCCAGCGGATTGCCGCCGAAGGTCGAACCGTGCTGGCCAGGTTTCAGGGTGCCGAGCACCGCGTTGTTCGAAAGCACGGCCGACACTGGGTAAAAGCCGCCGGACAACGCCTTGCCGAGCAGAGTGACATCCGCCTCGATGCCCTCGTGCTGTTCCGCGAGCAGCTTGCCGGTGCGGCCGAGCCCGGTCTGGATCTCATCCAGAATCAGCATCACGTCGTGCGCAGTGCAGAGTTCGCGCACTACTGAAAAGTAACCTGACGGTGGGATGACGACGCCCGCTTCTCCCTGGATCGGTTCGACCAAAAAGGCGACCGTGTTGGGCGTGATTGCCTCTTTCAGCGCCGTGGCATCGCCGAAGGCGATGATCTTGAAGCCCGCCGCGAACGGTCCGAAATGGTCACGTGCCGCCGGGTCGGTGCTGAAGCCGATGATGCCAAGGGTGCGGCCGTGAAAATTATCGGCGCAGACGATGATCTCGGCCTGCCCGTCCGGAACCCCCTTCACCTCATAGCCCCATTTGCGCACCGACTTGATCGCACTCTCCACCGCTTCGGCGCCGCTGTTCATCGGCAGCACCTTGTGGGAGCCGGTCAGCGCCGCGATCTCTTCGTAGAAGAGGGCCAGCTGGTCGTTGTGAAAGGCGCGCGACGTCAGCGTCAGCCGGCCCGCCTGCTCCACCATCGCGGCCAAGATCTTCGGATGGCAGTGGCCCTGATTCACTGCGGAATAGGCGGAGAGGCAATCGAGGTAGCGATGGCCCTGCGTATCCCAAACAAAGACACCCTCGCCGCGCGACAGAACGACGCCGAGCGGTTCGTAGTTCCGGGCGCCAAAGCGCGCTTCCCTCGCAATAAGATCAGTGACCGATGGATCCATGTTTCGTCACTCCAGTTGGAGCGAACTGCAGGCATGGGCTATCGCCATTTTCCAGCCTGCGAATGCCGATGATCAGCAAGTTACCACAGACATTTTGCTTGCGGACGCATTGGGTGACGGCCATTTGGGGCCAGCCCAAGGGCGGTCGGCGCCCCAGTTCTCCTCGCGCTGCATGATCCCTCCGGCGAGACAGCATGTCTGGGTGTATACCGACCAATTCCGCTCAACCCCCATAAACAGACATCGTTGCCGTCTGCCGGCATGTCTCAAAGGTGCCAATAGGCGACATAGCGCTTGCATTTCTTACGACGAGGAGAGCGCCACTGAGATGGCTGCAAAAGCCCCGGACAATGCCGAGGCTTTGAAGATTTCGATTTTCTGTTGTCGATTAGGCGACTGCGACAAACGGGTTGTTCTCCTTCGTTCGAGGATAGTTGCGTACTCAATGGCCGCGAGAGCTCTTCACCCCTCGAACAGGTCGGCGCTGATGAGGATGACCGGCTCGGACGAGGCAGGCTCGCAATCGAAAAACGACGCGCGTGTCTATAAAGAGATGGCATCACAAACAGATGGCGCACGTTTTATGGCAGCAGCGCTGTC
>NZ_LLYA01000231.1 GCF_001440415.1 Bradyrhizobium retamae | reverse complement strand
CAAGCGCGCAGGCTATCGAAGCCGGTATCGATTGCGCAAACAGATCGTCGAGCCTGTCTTCGGCCAGATCAAGCAGGCAAGAGGCTTCCGCCAGTTCCTCCTGCGCAGCATCGACAAGGTCAAAGCCGAATGGGCCATGATCTGCACCGCCCACAACCTCGCAAAACTCGGCCGCACGCTGAGGAAAAACTTGTCTCCCCAAAAACCCTTCAGAACTCGCTTCGCTTGATCCCAAGTCCATTACTGGGACAGGCTCCTAGGCTACCTTCGCGCAGCTCTCGGACCTGGCCTTGATTGCCTGGTTGACAAGCGCGTCGTTCTTCCATGTGTGCAAATGGACGCCGTGCAGCGAACCGGCTGGTGATGCGGTGGCAGAGCTCAAGGAGACCAGGCAGGCGCACATCACGGTTTGGTGGAATGGCGGTTCTCTCGGCGGCGCAGCCTTTCGCGAGAGGCTCTATCTGACGCTGGACATACTGGTAACTAACGCCCACAACGGCGTTGGCCGCAGAAGACTGTTTGATGATTGAGAAGATGCCGACAATGACGTAAGCGGTCATCACGGCTGCAAGTAACAGATTCCCGATCGTCGTGACGGGCGCGGCTCAGACGCGACGATAAAGCCGAATATGTGAGATGCCGCACAAATCTGTGGTGCAGCGGGGTGCGAATTGCGGCGCTGGCTTGCGCGGCTCGCGAGATCAGGTGCTTTGATATAGTCCGAACAATTCGAATTGATCGATCAGAAACGTGCTTGTGAACACGAATATCCAGCCGACGAATGAGACTGTCGCAGCCGTCACCGCGCCATAGCTTCCTCGGCCTGCCGGATGCCACTACCAGATTAGCAGCATAAGGCTCGCAGCGATCAGTACTTCGCTCAATGCGCTTCGGCACTTATTGTGTCCAGGAGTCTTTGAAGCGCTTGCGCGTCCTGACGCTGTGTTGGATGGCAAGCGGAGCCATCCGCCCCCTCTACGGCAAGCGATGCGATGCATGTCTGCCGGCCCGTGTCGATCGTCTTCGGCACGACTTGGCCGCTTACGAAACAGACAACAGATAGAATTGTGATGAAGAAAGCGATGTCCGCGGCCGATCCATAGAGAAAACTGACAATCCTTGAAATTCGAATTCCGGACGACTCCTGGATAATGCGGTGGGTGGGGGTCATGATCGACTCCGCTAAGCCAACACTGCCCCACGCAGTGGGCGCTAAAGAATACTGAACTCACGGCTCAAAGCCCTGACGAGGCACTTGGTTTGTCAATAACACGATAATAGGTTTTTTTGAGGACAGAATCGTCCGGAATCTGCTCAACAGGGCCTCTCGATCCTGGTAGCTGGACGGTAGTCGAACGGTCGCGCTACGCTCCGACCATGCGGTCGTTCTTGTGAGCGTGCTATCCAACGCTTCGACCGAATTGCGCAACCAAGACGAAATCAAGGCGCTCTACCTCGGCGCACGCCGCGAAGTGCAGTCGGCGAGAAGCCGCTGACGCATGCCGTTGCCTGACTTTGATTGACAGAGAGGAAACGCTCCTGGCTACGGACAATCCAGCGCGCAAGATCAATCAAGACGTTTATTCTCGAACGATAGGCGGAGCAATCGACATGTTCTCGACGATCTGCACTATGAACCCGACGATCGGCGGTATGGCGATCCGCAGGGCTTGCGCTAGGACGACAGTGTTCATGGGGCCAGCAGGGTGGGGCCAGCCGGGCCTCCTGGTCAGAAACTTGTGAGATGAACGCCCTCATAAGCCTTAGCTCGCATCGAGGCGAGCGGCGATATATTTTTCGATACGGAGGCAACGATTTTAGAACGGGATAGGGGTGTCAGGCGCCCCCGTACCCGCGACTGGACAGCAAAACTGATCGGAGTACCAGTTTGTGGTGCAGGAACCGCTTGGCGCGATGGCGAGCACTGGCAGTTTTAAGGCGCACCGATAAGCAGCACCCGCTGCAGTGCCCCGCGAATGATTCCGTCGTCATAGACACGAACACGCGTCGCCGGTCCACGGCTTCGGCTGTTTCGACTCCGATCTACAGCATCGCTCGCCTCTAATCCTGTCTGGCAGGGAGAGGGGTTAGCAAGTTTCGTTCGGTGACTCACAAACCAGCTTTTCTGGCCGCGCGAAGCGCGCAATTCGTGTCCAACACCTGACAGCGGCACAAAGTCCGTCAGATTCAGAACACCGGTCGGCTGGGCGCGTGGAGTATTTTTCAAAGCGTAGTCAGACGCTTAATGCGCGCTGGCGAAAATGGCACGGCTGTTGCTGTTGAGATCCAGCAACACTGAGAAAGAGCCCGAGTGCATCCAGAGCGCAAAACGAGCGATGCTCCTTCCCTTGAACCCGTGTGCCCCGTTCTGAGAGAGATAAGCTGGCGCAAAAAGTCGCGCAACGTTTGGCAATAGTTATGGAGAACAACATGGTGCTGCGCATGGAGTCCCCAGCTCCTCCGATCAAGGTGGAGAATTGGCTGCGTGGCCAGCCCCTCACGAGCTTCCAGCCGGGAAAAGCGTACATCGTCGAATTTTGGGCAACTTGGTGCGGATCCTGTGTGGCGGCGATGCCCCATCTGGTGCAGCTGCAAGATAAATACAAAGACAGCGGAGTTGAGGTCCTCGGAGTCGCAGCTTACGAACGAGCTCGAACGGCGGACGAGGCCCGAACCAACTTGGACGCATGGTTGACCGAAAAGTTCTCGAATCTCAACTACCGGATCGGATTCGACTACACAGGGAATATGAACAAGCTTTGGATGGATCCCAGCTTTTCTGTCGTGATTCCCACCTCGTTCGTCGTCGACCGTGACGGCCACATCGCCTTTATCGGTTTTCCAACGCAACTCGATGACGTTCTGCCGAAAATTCTTAACGGCGGCTGGCGCACCAGCGATGAAGCCAAAGCCGCCGATACAGAGCGGATCGCCGAAGGCGAACGTACAATTCGCGAAAAGACGCACAAGCGAGCGTTGACTGAGCCGATCTTCGCCAAACTTACGCCGGCGATGAAGGCGGAGGATTGGGCGAAGGCGCTTTCGGCGCTCGAAGAGGCCGTCGCTGTAATGCCGGACGACGTCAACTTCCGCGTGCTCCATGCGGATCTGTTGCTTCACAAAGTGCACGACTTGCAGACCGGCTTGCCGGTCATGAGCCAATTGGTTCGCGACGCGATCGACAAAAAATCCGAGCTGTGGATGGCCGGGGCGATGCGCCAACTCTTCGATCCGGCGAATGACAACTCCCACTTCCCACCTGCCGAGCGCCTTGCGATGGGTAAGGAGTTGTCCGAACACATCCTGGCACTGAATCCTCCGCAACGCGGCGACGGCTCCAAGTTCCTGTCCTATGGGGCGGTCGCTCAGTATTATTATGAGAGCGGCAACAAGGATCGCGCGATCGAGTTGGTCGAGGTGGCGCTGAAGTCGCTGGACGGTTCTGAGCCTATCCCCGACGAACTGAAACAGCACGTTATGTCGCTGTTGGTCCAAGCGCTGGCCAACTACAGGGGTGAGAAGGCTTGCTACGGGGCTCTTTGTGCGACTCCGCAAGATGGGTTTCCGAAAGAGTCAAAGCGCAGGCGCCGGAAGAGAAAACATGAAAAAGGGTAATAGTCGGAATTGCTCACGGGTGAATTCGTCCATTTCTCCGGCGGACCAGTGGCACCTAAAGACCATCGAGTACAGCGCTGGATCGTTTGCGGCAGGTTGGAGTTCAAATTGCGATGACCTCCGGCCGGATCGAGGCGGACGTGATCTTCCAGGTGAAGTCGCGCCGTCATCCCATGATGCAAACACTCCTAGGTCTACACGAAATGCTGAACGACTCCTTCGTCATAAAAATGCACCCTTTGCGCACGGCCATGGCGGCGCCCGGACCTAGGCGGCCATCTCCATGCTTCTGCAGACGGGCGAAGATGAATGATGTCGATCCGCATGCCTGGCTCACACAAACTATCGAACGGATCGCGCAAGGTTGGCCGATTTCTCAGATCGATGCTCTCATGCTGTAGAACCCTCAAAGCTTGAACCGCTTCAGCTGCGCTTACGCAAAGAGGGGGTGAAATGGGCAGAACATTTCGATCGCAGCCCCCAAACTCCGGGCATTATTGCGTCGCCTCGGACGGCAGCGCCAAGCATTGGGCACATCGCGTCTGGATCGAAAGGGTCTTACGCCGCGTGTGGCAGAAACTGCTGGCGCCATGATCGTTAAAGATGACAAACCACCCATCGCAATCGGCGTGGTGATCCCGTTCGTGTTCCGTCACTGGCTAAAGCAGCCCGTCCGCGTCGCGGTCGTCCTCGTCGGCTTCTTAGGGGCAACGGTAGCCGACCTGTTCATGCCGGTCTATTCCGGTCACTTGGTCGACGCGCTGACATCAGGTCCGTCCGACCAGGCAGCACGGCAGGCGGCGTTCGTCGCCTTCGGCGGCATCCTCGCGCTTGGCCTGATCTCGATCATATTCCGGTTAACAGGCTCGCTGGCGATCGTGCCGTTCACGCTGAAGACGATGTCGGATGTGGCGCGCGAGGCCTTCATGCGGTTGCAGCGGTTCTCGACTGACTGGCACGCCAACTCTTTCGCCGGCTCGACCGTGCGCAAGATCACACGCGGCATGTGGGCGCTCGACCTGCTCAACAACACGATCCTGATGGCATTGTTGCCGTCGCTAGCGGTGCTCGTGGGCTCGATGATCCTGCTCGGTCTGCATTGGCCGGTCCTCGGCGGTGTGATCGGTCTCGGCGCGGTGATCTATGTCGCGATCACGATGGCATTCACGATCGGCTACATCGCGTCGGCGGCGCGCGTCTCCAACACCTGGGACACCAAGGTCGGCGGCACGCTGGCGGACTCGCTCACCTGCAATGCTGTGGTGAAATCCTTCGGTGCGGAGGCGCGCGAGGATGCTCGGCTTAACGGTGTCGTCAGCCGCTGGCGGGCGCGGGTACTGCGCACCTGGCTGCGCTACAACGCCACCGGCCTAGTGCAGCTCGTGATGCTGTTGTGCTTTCGCGCTTCCGTGATCGGCGGCGCCATTCTGCTGTGGATCGCCGGGCGCGCCTCGCCGGGCGACGTCACCTATGTGCTGACGAGCTACTATATCATCCACGGCTATTTGCGCGACGTCGGCATGCAAATCAACAATTTGCAGCATTCGGTGAACGACATGGAAGAGCTTGTCACCATCCATGGCGAGCCGATCGGCATTGTCGATGCGCCCGACGCCAAGCCGATCGACATTCAGGGCGGTAGGATCACGTTCAACGACGTGACTTTCCTTTATGTCG
The DNA here is from genome assembly GCF_001440415.1 of Bradyrhizobium retamae. Classification (GTDB taxonomy): domain Bacteria; phylum Pseudomonadota; class Alphaproteobacteria; order Rhizobiales; family Xanthobacteraceae; genus Bradyrhizobium; species Bradyrhizobium retamae. The sequence continues at coordinate 5,809 of NZ_LLYA01000231.1, read as the reverse complement.
GGCATCACGCGCCGCTCTACGACGGATTGTCGATCGACATTCGCGCCGGCGAGCGCATCGGTCTGGTCGGCCGTTCCGGCTCCGGGAAGACCACGTTCGTCAAGCTGGTGCAACGGCTCTACGACGTCTCCGGCGGCCGTATCCTTATCGACGGCCAGGATATCGCGAGAGCGACGCAGCAATCGCTGCGGAGCCAAATCGCGATCGTGCAACAGGAGCCGATCCTGTTTCACCGCTCGCTGGCGGAGAACATCGCCTATGGCCGGCCCGGCGCCAGCATGGCGGCGATCGAGCAGGCGGCGCGGCTCGCCAATGCGCACGACTTCATCCTGCACCTGCCGAAAGGCTACGGCACGCTGGTCGGCGAGCGCGGCGTCAAGCTGTCGGGCGGCGAGCGGCAGCGTGTCGCCCTGGCGCGCGCGTTCCTGGCGGACGCACCGGTCCTGATCCTGGACGAGGCGACCTCCAGCCTCGATTCGGAATCGGAGGCGCTGATCCAGCAGGCGATGGAGCGGCTGATGAAGGGACGCACCTCGATCTTGATCGCACATCGGCTGTCGACGGTGCGCAGCCTCGATCGCATCCTGGTGTTCGACCGCGGCGAGATCGTCGAGCAGGGCACCCACGCCGCGCTGATCGCGCGGCCGGGCGGCGTCTATCGGGGGCTGTTCGAGCGGCAGGCCATCGAGTTCGGTCAGATCTCGGCGGCAGGCCAGACTAAAGCATGGCTAGCCGCATCCCCGCAGCCTTAGGGTTATTTACCTTGGCTGCAGCTGATTGGCATCGCGCCGGTCAGCCCCCCGGCATCTCATCGATATTCACCGCGAAGGTGTAGGATTGTCTTGAGGGAAAGCGTCTCTAAAGCGGGAATAGGCGATCAAGGACAATCGGAGATTCCGGGCCTTTTGCTGGCGAGTGTTATGACCAAAGCGAAAAGAAACTATTCGCTCATCCTCAAGCGCGATGTGAATGTCCTGTGGGATAGCATTGGCAGTGATGACCAAGCTGTTTTCGATTTTTGTGCGACTGTTTCGGGACAGCGAATTGCTCAAGATCCCGTCTGGCGACCTTGAATTGCGCCAATTGGATAAGGACTTTGAGCGGCGGATCTGTTGTTCAGGCGCTGACTACGAGAAATTTTGCAAAAAAAGATTGTCGTCAAGTTAAAGCCAGGGGACCTCGTCGTCCTTTGGTCATCATCCTTAAGCAGGCGTGCAAGTTTGCCTCAAGAGGTCACCTTCGTCATTTGACGGCCTGTATTGTCGTGTTCAGCCATGTCCAGTTGAGGACGTTATGTCCGCGACTCGACACTAACGCTTAAGTATTCTCCGCTTCGGAGCGAAGTGCATGGATTTGTTCCTTTTCAAGCAGGGCCTGCTCAACGTTTTGGGTGGCACGCTGATTGCTGGGAGACGGTGAAGGATCTGTTGCGATCATGCCGGTCCCGCAGCTGCCCGCCTACGGATACAAATGAAGCTTGCTCGACTGATCCAAATCCACGCCATGGAGGCTGCACTGTTGAGTGCGGCTTCATCAAATGAAGCTTTGCCGCTTCCATCACGCGTTCCGCTGTCGTTGATCGCGCTGGATACCTCTCAACACTGGCTGGCTTTGATTAGCATTCAACCCGGTTACTTCCGAGCGAATGCAAATCAGTGTGACCGGGTTAAGTCGCGATGTGGTGCGGCGCATACGGCGAGAATTCCCCAACCTACAGCATGGAGTAGCTGAATATGGCACATTGGTCTGCTTCGGTGCTCGCAGACGCTTGCAAACCGGGCGATTGGGATGGGCAACCACCTGCAGTCGCATCAATTCGCTCCAGCATCTTTGTTGGCAGTGGTACGCTAGCTATCAGGTGTGCTCAGCTAGTAAGTAAGATGGGTCATGTCGTCTGCGCGGCGCTGTGTGCCGACGCCATATTCCGGGAGTGGGCTTCTCGCGCCAATATCTTGTGTGTAGACAGTGTTGAAGAGCTCTCCGTGTTGATGAATGCCGACCCGGTAGACTGGATATTTTCCGTAGGAAATCCATTCATACTGCCACCGGATGTGTTTGCCCGAGTCCGTCAAGGCGCTTTCAATTACCAAGACGGCCCGTTGCCACGATATGCGGGAGCTCATTCGATGTCTTGGGCGCGGCTGGCACAAGAGACCGACTCTGCCATCGGGTGGTATCGTATCAATGATGGTGTTAATAGGGGTGAGTTGGTGGTTGAGCGCCAAGTTTCTATTGCGCCAACCGATACGGCGTTGACCCTGAACCTCAAATGTCATGAAGCCGCTGTCGAAGGCTTCCGCGAGCTTCTAGCTGGCTTAACAAATGGAGAGCTCCATGCTGGTTCGCAGGCGCCAGTGGACGGAAGCGTTTCTCCGAGGCGTCGACGCCCAGATGGTGTGGGCTGTCTGCGATGGAATCGCTCCGCGCAAGATCTCTCAAGGATCACACGCGCCTTAGACTATGGACCGTATCATTCCAATCCGTTGTGTCTGCCGAAGGTGCACCTAGGGGATGATGTTGTCGCAGTCAGGCGCTTGGAGGTATCTGCTGGACGCTGCGGCCTTCCGGCAGGGTCCCTGGTTAAAATCCACCGCAGCAACTGGCGTGTGGCGACAGGGACAGAGGATGTTGATGTTTGGTTTGGCAGCTCAGACGGTCTGACTCTGAATGCACGGACACTCGCGAGGCAGTCCGGTCTGAATGTAGGCGATCGCCTCCCGATTTTGAGCGATCAGGAGGCGTAGAGCATAACTGTTGCCCATGGAATGGTGGCGCCTCGGGAGAACTTTTGGCGGCAGCGGCTTGAGCAGTTTAAGGAATTGCAGATTCCGTTTCTGTCGTCTTCGGAAACTGCGGCTCCGCCGAGATGGCAGTCGAGTTCCTGGCTCATTCCAAGTGCCTTGGCCGAGTTGTCGCCATTTGATCGTACTGAGTACTTGCTGAGTGCTTGGCTGATCTATCTCGCTCGCATCACGGGAGAATCAGAGCTTCAGCTGGGGTGGACTCCCGCAACGAATGGATCGCGAGCCGGGATGAGGGCGGTGGAGGTGCTTGTCGCCTCTGTCGTGCCGATGCAAATGACCATCGATCTCGGTCGTGATTTTGCAGGAGTACGCAGGGCAGTCGCGGCCGAATGCGCGGATCTGAGAGAGCACGATAGTTTTCCGCGGGATCTTATTGCGCGCTCTCCGACGTTGCGCGGCATGGAGGCGCTACAATCGCGCCGGCCTTGGCCGATTGGCGTGACGGTGACCGCGAATAGCTGTTCTGCCGCTGGTGATCTACCTTCAGGCCCGAATTCTGAGACAGCCCTTTCCGGTGATTTCCTAACGTGTGAGGTTTGCGCTCTGGATGGGAGCTTTCGGTGGCACTTTGATGCCAGTCGCTTGGCGCCCAAGCAGATCGACCGTATGACGCAGCATTTGCAAAACTTGTTGTGTGCTGTGATAGCCGATGCGCAGCAGCCGGTCGCACGGGTTGAGCTGCTGTCATCCGAGGAGCGCGCATACCTCTTGGAGGAGCTGAACCGGACCGCGGCGCCCTATCCGTCGGAGCGGTGCATCCATGAGCTGTTTGAGGCGCAGGTGCGCCAGGCGCCGGATGCGATGGCGGTGACCTATGCGGACGATCGCTTAAGCTATGGCGAGCTCAATGCACGGGCGAACCGCTTGGCGCATCATCTGATCGCGCTCGGTGTGAGGCCGGATCAGCCGGTCGCGATTTGCCTTCAGCGCAGCCCGGCGATGGTGGTGGGGCTTTTGGCGATCCTCAAGGCAGGGGGCGCGTATCTGCCGCTCGATCCGGCCCATCCGCCCGCGCGGCTGCGGCAGGTTCTTGAGGATGCGGCGCCGCAGTTGGTGCTGGCCGATGCGGCGGGGCGCGCCGCACTGAGCGATGTGGGCGTCGATGTGAGGGTGGTCGATCTCGCGACTGCGACACCGCCCTGGGCAAATCTGCCGGCGTCGAATCCGGATACGCGCGCGCTCGGTCTGACCTCGCGCCATCTCGCCTATGTGATCTACACCTCGGAATCATCAGCCACGCCCAAAGGCGTCGAAATGTCCCACGGCTCGCTTGTGAATTTGCTCTACTCCTCACAGCTTGGCGCGCCCAAACGACGCACACTTCAGTTCACGACCCTGAACTTCGACGTGTTGTTCCAGGAATTGTTCAGTTGTTGGAGGGATGGTGGCCTGCTCGTGCTCGTGCAGGAAGAGACCCGTGCGGACTTCTCCGCCTTACTGGAATTTGTGTGGGGGGAGGCGATCGAGCGGCTTTTCCTCCCATTCGTCGCGTTGAACGATTTTGCGGAGGTTTGGGGCACTAAGGGAGTGCTGCTGCCCTCTCTGAGGGAGATCTATACAGGGGGTGGGCAATTGCGGGCCACCCCAATGCTCAGTTCGTTCTTCGAATTGCACCCAAGGGCGAAGTTGATCAATCAGTATGGGCCCACAGAAACCCACGTTGTTACGGAACACCATCTCGCGGCTGACCCAGCATGTTGGCCCCAACTGCCTCCCATCGGCCGACCGATCGCTAACACGCAGATTTACCTGCTTGATAGTCATGGTGAACCCGTTCCGTTTGGCGCTGTGGGGGAGCTTTACATTGGCGGCGCGGGGCTGGCGCGTGGCTATTTGAACCGGACCGAGCTGACGTCGGAGCGGTTTTTGGCCGATCCGTTCAGCGGCGAGGCCGGGGCGCGGATGTACCGGACCGGCGATCTGGCGCGCTATCTGCCGGACGGCAATCTGGAACTTCTTGGGCCGCAACGACGACCAGAAGAAGGTCTGCGGCTTCCGGATCGAGCCCGGCGAGATCGCGGCGCGGCTCGTTGAGCACGCCTCGGTGCGCGACGCGGTGGTGGTGGCGCACGGGGAGGATGCGGCCGGAAAGCGTCTTGTCGCCTATGCAGTTACGGCTGCCGAGCACGCCGGCGAAGCTGAGGGGCCTGAACTTTCCGCCACGCTGCGCACGCACTTAAGTGCGTGCTTGCCGGAGTACATCGTGCCGTATGCATTTGTGCGCCTTGCGGCGCTGCCGCTGACGCCGAACGGCAAGCCCGATCGCAAGGCACTGCCGGTGCCGGCGCCGAAGGATGAGGCGTGTGCAACGGGGCGGCTATGAGGTGCCGCAGGGCGAGATCGAGGCCACGTTGGCGCAGCTCCGGGCGGAGCTTCTGGGTCTCGCGCGGGTAGGGCGGCACGACCAACTGTTCGCAACACACACGGGACGGGCACTAGGTCAGCGTTTTCTTGGTTCGAATCATATCAGGCGACGTCGGCGAGTTTGTAGGACCATGTGTGGACGACCGGATGGCGATTGACGTCGTCGATACCAGCCATGATGCGCTCCTTGAGTTCGTGTTTTGAGGCCACCCGGATATGGCGCAGGACTGAACGGGCGAACTTGGAGAAGAATCCCTCGATGAGATTGAGCCATGAGCCGTGCTTGGGCGTGAAGGTGAGCTCGAAGCGCCCGCTTGGTCGAGTGGCGAGCCAGGCTCTGGTTTCTCGCGAGATGTGCGCGGAATGATTGTCGAGGATCAATTTGATCGCAGTGTTCGGCGGATAGGCGGCATCGATAAGCCTGAGGAGTTCGACGAACTCTCGACTGCGGTGGCGATCTTTGACAAGGGCGTGGACCTTGCCGGTGAGCAGATCAATCCCAGCCAACAGGCTGAGCGTGCCATGGCGTTTGTATTCATGATCGCGCGCAAAGGTGGCGTGGACGCCAGGCTTGGGCGGCAAATCCGGCGCCGTCGTTGCGATGGCCTGGATTCCCGGCTTCTCATCGCAGGAGACGATCG
>NZ_LLYA01000230.1 GCF_001440415.1 Bradyrhizobium retamae | reverse complement strand
CCCTTCAGAACTCGCTTCGCTTGATCCCAAGTCCATTACTGGGACAGGCTCCTAGCTCTTTCAGAAGCAACGCGCTGGCGCTGTTCACGCCCTGGTATTCGTCCGCCAGGATATACGCGTATTGACCGCGAATTTCGTCGCGGATCGCCGGATCACCCCGAAGGATTTCGATCGGCCGGTTGATAAGGTCGGCGAAGTCGAGGACGCCCTCCGCATGGAGGCGGCCCTCATAGTACCGGTATACGCCGGCGACTTCGGCCGCTTTCTGCGCGCGCAGGGCGCGCTTGTCATCATGACCCGCCGCCTGGCGCATACACGCTGCCGCCCCTGCAATTTTTCTGGCGAGAAGACTTCATCCTTGGCCCGCGCGATCGCCCCGAGGATGTGATGCAGCGCGAAGGCTGGCTCGGACAGCCAGAGGAAGTGATCGAGCTTGATTTTTGTGAGCTCCGCTTCAAGGAAGCGAAGCTGATCGGCCTGATCGAGGAGCTTAACGGGCTCCCGGATGTCTTCGAGGTGACCGAATTTTCTGACGAACTCCAGCCCGAACGCGTGGAAAGTGCCGACCCATATATTCGCGGCAGCTTCTGCCGAACTCGCGGCGATGCGTTCCTTGATCTCGCGAGCCGACTTGTTGGAGAAAGTGAGAACGAGCATGCCTGGGGGAGGAACTCCCTTTCCCAACAGGTGCTCGATTCGCGGGATCAACGTGCGGGTTTTTCCCGTCCAGGGCCCGGCTTCAACGAGCAACGGCGTACCCTCGTGCTCGGCCCTCCCTTTGCGACGGATCGAGATTGGGCGCATTGGTTGTATCCTTGGTCTTTTCGGGCGGCTCCGGAAGCAACAGGGCACCCACGAGCTGCTGGTTGACCAGGCCGATTGGCACACCGACTCCGCTGCAATCTGCGTGGCCGACTTGCCTAGCATGAACAGACGTCGAGCCTCAGGGACGGCAGGAGAAACTCTCGCGCAAATACATTGGCGTACCGCTCGCGAAGTTCCAGCGGGCTGTAGCTTCGACCCGGCGGATGCCGGTTGGTGAGTTCGCTTCCGGGGTGCCAGGATCAGGGCCGTGTGCCACCACCGCTGGATCGATCGGCGTTTCGATCCAGAAATAGCCGGACTTGTGCACCTCTACGTAAGCGGCCATATCTGGAGCTAACGCGTTCGAGACATACACGGCGTGGCTCCCGAGCGGCGGAGCGCACAATCGCCACCAGCCAAAAGCGGATGTTCAGGAGGTACCGCCTGAACCTTTTGCATTCGTGGCTCCGCGCGCCTGTGCAAACAGTGCAGATGCACCGCTTGCGCCTGCTGCACGAGCCTTCAATGCGGCATGCTTTTCTCGGGCCAGCTTTCGAACCGCTCCGAAACTATCCATGCACGCTATCCTGGAGGTCGGGATCTGGCGGCTCTCTTTAACCACCGATCTTGCTCTAGTTTCGATAGTTGCGAGTGCCGGACCAGCATCGCGAAATCGACTTGGGTCGGAGCCGGACGGGTACGGATTTGTGAGTCCCAGCAAGCTGCGGCCCGAGCCGAAAAAAGTCGCGTAGCGCGTCAAGAGGCCGATTAACACCTCAGCCACCAGTCGGATCAGCAGCGCCGGGAATGTTGCAGGTTTGGCCAGCCGCATGATGAGGCTGTCCAGCATCGATCTGTCGACCCAACCGTCCGTTTCTAAGACTCGAAGTCGTGCCCGGCCGCGCGGATACTCACCCAAGCGGTCATCGACGCCGTGTTGGAGAAGGTTGCGCAGAAGCGCATCACGAATTCGAAGGATCTGCGCAAACTGCGGGCAATCTGCCTGACCCGCTCGCGCGCGAGAATTTCCTGAATGAGAGGGCGATCTTGAAGCTGCCCGCTACGCGTGTCGGCTCCCGTGAGCTGTCAGGTGAGTTTGATGCCGTCGAAGGTATGAAACGCGTGCCTTGGACAACTGATAGAGCTCAAGGGCGATCCGGACATCCTCAAGAAGATCGAGGATGCTGAAGCGCTTCTCAGAACACTCAGGAAAACGCTTTCGGAGTGAGGTTCATCAAGATATTTATAACCTCTGAGGAGTATGGACCGGTGGGAACCACTCGAAATGGAAGCGCCGCTTGCGGCGGTGGTAGTCTGCTCATGCGCCGTTGATGGTTTTCTCAGGCCGGCGATCCGCTTCAAAACGTCGTCGAAGGTCGGGGTTGATTATCGAACATCATCGGCGCCATTTTGCGATAATCGGCGCGTAGATCCGCGATACGATCCGGGTGTGGTGAGAGAAGCAGAGTACCGGCGCGGTCGGTATCGTAGCTAGCTGTGAGCTTTCAGGAGGTTGTCCATTCGGCCCTGACCGAGGAAGCTGAGGTTGCTGAAGCTTCAGATTCCGAGGGGAGAACCGAATGGACACCCATAAGAATGCGCCTCTGACGCCGAAAGGTCGAGAGGCGATGGTGCGCAGCGTCATCGAAGGTGGCCTGACCAAGGCCGCAGCCGCGCTGAGGTTTAACGTCTCGGCGAAGACGGCGGCCAAGTGGGTCAAGCGCTTCCGCGCGGAAGGCGTGGGTGGGTTGCGTGATCGCTCCTCAAGGCCCCTTTCATCGCCGAGCCAAACCCAGCCTGCCACATGCGCCGCAGTCGAGGCTTTGCGTCGGCATCGCCACACGGGCAAGCAGATCGCGGCCGAGGTTGGGATCTCTCCGGACCGTCAGCCGCATCCTGCGTCGGCTCGGGCTGAATAGGCTCGCCGCGCTGGAGCCCGCCGAGCCGATCCGCCGTTATGAGCGCGAGCACCCTGGCGAGCTTATCCATCTCGATATCAAGAAACTCGGCCGGATCGGCTCGGTGGGACATCGTATCACCGGGCGGTATCCTGGCGCGATCAATCGCCACCATGGCATCGGCTGGGAGTTCGTCCATGTCTGCATCGATGATGCTTCGCGCGTCGCCTTCGTGCAGGTCATGGCCGATCAGTGCAAGGAAAGTGCTGTGGCTTTCCTTGAGGCCGCCGTCGCTTACTTTGCCAGGCTCGGAGTCTGTGTCGAGCGTGTGATGACCGACAATGGCTCGTGCTACCGCTCAAAGAGCTTCCGAGCAGCTTGCAAACGCCTCGGCCTTCGCCAAATCTTCACTAGGCCATATACGCCCAAGACCAACGGCAAGGCCGAGCGCTTCATCCAAACCGCGCTTCGCGAATGGGCTTATGCGCAAGCCTACCAGAACTCAGACCAGCGATCGGCCGAACTGCCCAACTGGCTCCATCGCTACAATTGGCATCGGCCGCATGGTAGTCTGAAGGCCAACACACCCATCAGCCGACTCGGTTTAGCCGGGAACAACCTCTTGAGGCTCCACAGCTAGCCCATGCGGGCAAAAAAGTACCGATTTGGCTCGGCGACCTGTTTCAACGGATCGCTTGGTCAGTGTCTGCCAAATCGCGCGGTCGTAATAGTGTCGGGAAAAATATTGCGGCGTCGCGGACCGAAGGTCGCGGTGGTGTTCGGCATGAAGCGCCGTCGACTTCTGCGTCGGTCGCGCTGGCATAATTAATCGAGCTGTGTCGGATAGTGATAACGCTCGGTCCACAACTCGGGTTCAGCGATGTCGCGCGCAATCAACCAGCCGTAAGCGCTATTGCGTTGGCGCGAGAGCTGCACCTCCTGCATTAGGTTGCGAAAAGGCCGCGCATTGTCCTACGCCACACGATATTCGATTTGCCCGGCCATATCGCCGATCACCTCGAAATAGACGGTTGTTCCTTTGCGCGATTCGAGGATGGGGCTTCTTTTCGATCATAGTGAGTGATCGGCTCCAGGCTTGCAGTGAATCGCGGCGCCCAATGTCTGCGCGTTGCAGGAAATCCATCCGAACTACAGTGGATACGACGCAAATATATTCGCGAGATCAGTATCATAAGCATAGGCGTTTCAACAAGGGGCGCTTGGGACTTTCAAATGGTCTTCCAAGATATACGGCAGCCGAAGCTATGATGTGTTGGTGAGGTGCGTGGGGGACGGCCCGTTGGCGCGATCGAGCTGGTCGGTGATCGTGACAGGAAGAAGCGATTCGATCCATCACTCGAAGTTGGTGCTCGCGTCTCCAAGGAGGTGGCCAACGATCGAGCTCTGATTGCTCGCTCGATGCCGCATAGTGACTGCTTGGTTTCGCTCCGCCGCTGGCGACCACCAAGGCTGAAATCGATGAGAGCGTTTCGATCGCAGAATGTGCTGCCCTACCATGATGGGACGAGTTCGTCCGCGAGGGTCAGAAGATGTGAAGAACGGCGGGCGGAGGCATTCCGGCTCGAGTACCGTGACCCGGACAGTGGCTCCGTTTCTTGTCCAAGCCGGACCTTAAACATGGGCTAGGACAAACAGTAGAAAGGCGATTGACATATGTCCGACAGCACAAATTACAAACTCTTTATCAACGGATCGTGGCGGTCGGGCGGTAACGGCGCTGATCTGGCCCTCATCAATCCCGCTACCGCGCAGCAATTCGGCCGGGTTGCCGTTGCCTCCGCGTCGGATCTCGACGATGCTTTAACATCTGCACAAGCGAGCCTGCAGCGCTGGTCCAATACGCCGGCTCGTGAACGAGGGGCGCTTCTCGTTCGCGCCGCCCAAATTCTGAGAGGAAAGGTCGAAATTGCGGCAGCTGCTCTTTCCAAAGAGCAAGGCAAGACCTTGTCCGACGCGAAGGGCGAGTACACGCGCGCAATCGAAAGCCTCGAGTGGAATGGTCTTCAAGCAAAGAAGTTGTCGGCTCCATTTCCGATAGATCAGAAAAGGATGATCGTACCGGAAGCGATTGGTGTCGTTGCTGCGTTCACACCCTGGAACTACCCAGCGGTGCTCAGCGTCCGGAAGGTTGCCGCCGCTATCGCAGCTGGTTGCCCTGTAATCCTCAAAGCGGCTGAGGAGACCCCAAGCGCGGGCGTCTATATAGTCGAGGCCCTTGAGCAGGCGGGGATTCCGTCTGGCGTTGTGGGCCTCGTTTTCGGAAATCCTTCAATGATCTCCGAACATCTGCTCGGTTCGCCTGTTGTCCGAGTTCTCTCTTTCACCGGCTCAACACAGATCGGCAAGCAGCTTGCGACGATTGCAGCAAATAATCTGCAGCGGTGCGTTCTGGAGCTCGGCGGCCACTCTCCCGTCGTTGTCTTTGAAGATACGGACGTGTCGAAGGCCGTTTCTGCAATCTCCGAGTACAAGTTCAAGTTTGCGGGTCAGAGCTGCAATGCTCCGAGCCGCATTCTAGTGGCGCGGTCGATTTATCGAGATTTCCTGGCAAGACTTGTTCAGACGGCGAAAAGGATCAGGATCGGTCTGCCCGACGACCCTGAGACAGACATGGGACCGATGGCAAATGCGCGGCGAATTGAAGCCATGGAACGCCTAACCAAGGATGCGGTCGCTCGCGGAGCAAGGGTCGAAACAGGTGGTACACGCCTCGATCGACCGGGGTTCTATTGGACGCCTACAATTCTGAGTAACGTTCACCCCGAATCACAGGTTCTTCACGAAGAACCTTTCGGACCGATCCTGACTGTTGCACCCTTCGACACGATTGAAGAGGCAATCGAGGGGGCCAACGACACCGAATACGGCCTGGCATCCTACGTTTTCACCGATTCCCCCGACATTCAGCAAAGGATGGTCCGGAGTCTTTCGGCGGGTGCTATCAGCGTGAACTACCTGAAGGGGGTGTCGGCGGATGCGCCAGTTGGTGGCATCAAGCAGAGCGGTTATGGTTACGAAGGAGGTGTGGAGGGGCTGAGGGCCTTCCAACATCTAAAACTCGTCAACTCAGCGAATGTTCTGCCCCTCGAATAGCCGTCTCAGTTACCAGGCCGGACGACGAACCATGAAGCGCTTCCCTCTCGCTGGATGTGGGTAGAAGCGCAATCGATTGAGGATCGATATTCATATCATTTCAAATCGAGTTGGCGTCGGAATCTAAAATGACTATCGAATTGGTTGGGAGCGGAAACTAAACCAAGGCCGCTCCCAACGCCGGGCATCGACACAGAGCGGCAGATCGTGACGAACTAAGAAGGATTGAGCGCGCAACATGAATTCTGCGCCCGTGGAAAAGAGACGCTGACGGCGATATTGCTAGATTTAAGAGGAGAATTTTCGTGCCAAGCGGACAACCTCTCTCTGTTGAAGAGGGGAGCGGGGGGCGCAAGAAAGCACGTGCGCTTTACGGCTGAGTCGCGATTCGCCACCGCGTGCCCAGGTCGTAAGAAGGCATGATACGGTCAAAAGCGTCAATTTTGATCTCAGACGCAGGAACTCCGCAGAGCAAGCGCCCATATTCGAGAAAACCTGCTCCTAGCTCCTGTACGTAATATTCGCATGATGTCTGAAAGAGAAAACGGCCGAACCTGTCTCGTCGCGGACTACAGCCCTCTCATTCGTCGAGTGAAGCGAGAACAATGGCAATTAGCAAAGGACGCGGCCTGATTACAAAGCCTGAGCCGCCGGAATTCCAATGCAACGACTGATGACCCCTGTGCCGGTAATCGACTTGCGCAGTGACACAGTGACCAGGCCGACGCCTGCCATGCTTAACCGCATGGTTACTGCCGAGCTTGGCGATGACGGTCGTGGCGACGACCCCACTGTGAAGGAGCTTGAACGCGTCGCGGCAACCCGGCTCGGCAAAGAAGCCGCATTATTTCTGCCGACCGGCACGATGAGCAATCATGTAGCTATCCTGTCGCATGCCTTTTTGAAGGGCGAGGTGATCGGCGAGGCGTCCTCGCACATTTTTCGTTCCGAAATGGGCGGGCTGTCCTTGCTCGCCGGACTTTATCCGAGACCGCTGCCGGGACGTGCCGGAGCAATGGATCTCGGCGCGCTCGATGCTTGCCTACGGCCACCAGGCGTGACCGACCATGCCCTTGGGACGGCGGTCGTATGTATGGAAACGACGCACGGTTTGGGAGGATCCGTTCTTCCGCTTGACCATATGCGTGATGTCTGGGCAAAAAGTTCGCAGCTCGGCGCTCCAGTGCACCTCGATGGCGCGCGCATCTTCAATGCCGCCATTGCGCTTGGCGTCGACGCTTCCGCCATTGCCGCTTTCGCGGATTCGGTCACGTTCTGCCTGTCCAAAGGACTGAGCGCGCCGGTTGGATCGGTATTGGCTGGACCGCCTCCATTCATTGAGCGCGCCCGCGGTTTCCGTAAGATGCTGGGCGGCAACCTGCGCCAGGCCGGTTTACTGGCAGCCTGCGGTCTGGTCGCACTTGAGCAATCGATCGAACGCCTGGCTGATGATCACCTTAACGCTCGGAGATTGGCAGATGGCCTACATCGAATTAATCCGCACTTGGTCAGTCTCACCGACGTAGTGACCAACATGGTCATGGTCGACCTCGGAAGGACTGCCGCTGACGCCGAACAGTGGACCAAGGTGCTATCTGATTATGGGGTGCTGACAGCGCCGGTCTCAAAAAACGTATTGCGATTTGTTACGCACCGTCATGTCGATGCCTCTTCGATCGAACGGGTCGTGACCGTTTTCGCAGAGATCTATCGGACTCGCCCTGCTGCCCTCTTTGCTGCATGAGAGAGGCGCCACATCCAATGAGTAACGGCGGTGTCTCGACGCGTATCGAACGGTTTGCGGGGCTGTGCAATCGACGCATTTCGATACCACATCAAGCCGGCTTGACCCCATCGAGGCCAACACGGCGTTAACAGACAAGTCGAAGGAGCCTTGCGCCCAGTCGTTGTATTCTCGTTGGCAGGCAGTATACCGCTCCGAGCCAATCGTCACTGTTTCACTCAACCTGTGCTATGCTCCAAGATTTTCGTTGAGACCGTGTTCCAGGTCTTTCACTCGTCTCCTCGCCTGACGGTTCCCGGGGGGCTTGCTTAACCTCGATTCTCTTCCGAGACGCCATGATAGTTGACTACCTCAGATATGTTGCCTTTGCTGGACGTCTGAGAGATTTCTTCGAGCGAGATCTTTTCGAATATGTCGAGCCAGAGGCGACCACTGGACAACATCTAAGGTTCGCCCCTGAGTATATCGAGAAGCGCCTAGGTTGGCGCGGTCAGACAATCGTTAGGGACCTGCACTGGGATCCACACGCTCGGGATATGATCTCTGAGGAGCTAAAAGAAAAGATTGGAGTCGCGACCGTCGCGGATGGACTCACGAGGGACTGTTTTCGAGTAGGGGAACGCCCGCCGACGCACCTTTATGTGGAGCTACGAGCGCCGCACCTTGAAATTGTCGTTGATATTGATCCCCACCACTGGTCGGAAAAATACCTAAAACGCAGCTCATATCACGAAACTCCCATTATCTATCGCAGGTCCGGACCAGCAATCGGTACCATCAAGTCTGGCGCGATAATTCAAGAGACCTCGCGAACGCAAAACGCGCAGGGCACACTCTGTGGGGTGTTCTACGATAATCCTGGGCCTACTTTTGCCCTGACATGTGGACACGTCGTCGGTCCCAGCTCGGAAGTTACGGTGGAGCGAGCTCTTCAGATTTGGAAGCTGCCACTTGGGTCGCATTTCGCCTACCTTGGCAAAACTATTCATCACTCAATGTACGAGCCCGGCGGAGCACGGGAAATCATAAAGACGCGCCTTGATGCGGCGTTGGTCAAAGTGAAGGCACCGGCGACGCTCAGTCAAGTGCGCGGCAAGGCCGTGCGACCTGCAGCAATCAAACCGATTTCGTCGGTCCTGCAGGAGGAGCCCGTCGCATTTAGGGGCGCAGGGCGACCCACCGATACTTTGGCGCGGATTTCAGCTGTCACAATAAGAAAGTCGATTGATGCATCAAACGATGGAAGGATTTCGTCACTCGCCGATGCCTTAATGCTTGGACACAGGCAGCCAATGTACATCTCGCAACCGATAAGCCGTTCCGGAGATTCAGGCGCAGCACTTCGGCAAGGCTTTTCGTTCGCGGGATCCGTCACGAAACAAAATCAATGGTATGGCATGATCGTTGGTGGGGACGAGACCTCTGCTTATGCAACGCACGCGGAATCGTTGTGGGCTTGGGCCGCTGAAGCGACGAGTAATCACAACCTCGAGTTCGCATTTGAAATATGAGCGTAGTCGGATTTCAGCCTCGCTGAAAGTTTGACGAAGGAGTCGGTAAAATATCGGTTCCTTCGCTATCGACGCTGCCAGCCAGGCTCCGTCGCGCTCACAAGCGTCGTTCCGACAATTCCGTCTGTCATTCTAAAATTGAAAAAGCGGATCTAGCAGCATCTATCGAATTGTCTTTGCTGGTCATCACAGTGCGTAATAATGCCAGAAAGCGCCACACCGCGTCAGGTCAGAGAGATCATCGGCTCCCGACTTCCATCGAGCTTCAAGCAACGCCCAAACCCGGAATGCGTTCTATAGTGAGCGTCAGGATGCGCCGCATTCGTTCGATGATCTCGCGTACCTGATCTTCTGTCACAATCAAAGGCGGACAGAGGGCGAGTGTATCGCCAATGGCGCGCAGGATGAGGCCTTGTTCATGGGCGATTTGCATTGCCAGGGCACCTACGCGCCCCGCTTCCGAGAACGGACACTTCG
Organism: Bradyrhizobium retamae; assembly: GCF_001440415.1. GTDB lineage: Bacteria > Pseudomonadota > Alphaproteobacteria > Rhizobiales > Xanthobacteraceae > Bradyrhizobium > Bradyrhizobium retamae. The sequence continues at coordinate 1,631 of NZ_LLYA01000230.1, read as the reverse complement.
ACCTCTTATCAGCAACAAGCTCCAGCGCAGCAAGTAGACCCAACCCGCGCACGTCTCCCACGAATGGCAATTCGGCGAGCTGCCTGAGTCCATTCTGAAATGGCGCTTCCAGTCTCGCAGCATTACCGATTAGATCGCACTCTTCGATAATTTTCAAATTCTCCAACGCAACGGCCGTAACGACGGGGTGGGCTGACGCAGTGAATCCATGGCCGAACGTACCAATCTTGTGACTATTATCGGCGACGACATTGTACAACGCTTCGCCAAACAACACCGCACCAAGAGGCATATAGCTCGATGTGATCTGCTTTGAGACAGTTACGATGTCCGGAGAGAAGCCGTATTTCTTAAAAGCAAACGCCGTGCCTAGTCGGCCGAAACCGGTGATCACTTCATCCGCAACCAACAGGATGTCGTACTTGCGACACAGAGCTTCGATTCCGCGCCAATAGCCCTGCGGAGGCGGAAACACGCCGCCGCCGCCCATCACAGGCTCGCCAATGAAAGCCGCAATCGTTTCCGGCCCTTCCCGCAGGATTGTATCTTCAACTTCCACGAGCAGGCGATGAGTGAACTCGGCTTCAGTTTCGCCGTCTTTTGCGAGGCGATAGTAGTATGGACAGGTCAGATGAATCACTGGAATGACGGGCAGGTCGAAATCCTTATGGTTGGCCGGTAGAGCAGTAAGGCTGCCGGCACCAATGGTTATGCCGTGATAAGCCCTCTGACGAGCCAAAAACTTCTTCTTCTTTGGTCGCCCCAAGGCATTGTTCATGTACCAGACAAGCTTGATTACCGTGTCGTTCGCTTCTGACCCGGAATTCGTGTAAAATACCCTTGATAGCCGCGGGTCATCCGCCATCTCAATCAGCTTGTCGGATAAGCGGATCGACGGTTCGTGTGATTTGCTGAAGAAGATATGGTAGAATGGCAACTTCTCCATTTGTTTCATTGCCGCTTCAGCTAGTCGCTTTTCGCTAAAACCGACGGCCACCGACCACAATCCTGCCAGGCCCTCGATGTACTGCTTGCCGTCAGTATCGTACACATAAATCCCTTCGCCGCGGTCCATGATAAGCGGACCCGTCTTTTCCAAGGCTCGAGCATCCGTGGATGGGTGTAGCGAAGTTGCTAGATCCATTGCGACTAGCGAATTTGATTTCGTCATCTCAAACCTCTGAGGCCAATTCAACTGACGGGTGAGGCGATCATTCGCATTCCAGCGGCTTGTGTTTTCCGAACGCCGATCGGAGTGCATCGAAGCGCCCCAGTAGTCCTGTGGTTAGCTGCTTTTCGAAGCCGGGATATTAGAGGTGCGCGCGCGCCTATATGGTGCTGTTTGGGGCAATTTCCGCAGATTTCATGCGTCATGTCGTGTCAGCGGCCGAAAAGCTGTGATGAGCTGAGGGTTTCTACAGTTTAGGCGTCGTGGAGCTTTGTTGCAGCGTGGATCTCCTCTTACAGGCTGCAGATTCGAGGAGGCAGTCTTGAGCCGTGGCGATCTAACTGAGGTCGAGCGGCATGTGCGAAGACCTGTGCGAAGACCTTGCTACTGGTTGAACGAAAGCCTAAACTACTTTCCGGCGCAAAATTCGCGCTTCTAACCAGACTGGTCAACCGCGCGGACA
>NZ_LLYA01000229.1 GCF_001440415.1 Bradyrhizobium retamae | reverse complement strand
ACGACGTCAGCGCAGAATGGGCGCTCATCTGCACCGCTCACAACCTCGTCAAGCTCGCAAGGGCCACCTGAGCCGCCATTATCAAGATAAAACTGCCTTCCCAAAGCTAACTGGACAGGCTCCTAGCCATCAATGCCCTGCAGGCCACGCCAGGTCCGACACGCACCAGCCACAAAATGCTCCAGGCCACATGGAATAACGAATTCCTTCTCTCTGTCCTCGCCCATATGCGATAGCCCTACTATCACCCCGGGGTTTTCCTTGAAGGTGACGACAAGATGATCAGCCCGAATTTCGAGGGCGCCGAAACGGCCAGGCGGATAGGTAGCAGTTAAAGTGGCCAGCGTACCCTGGCGACGGGCCTCCATGCGGTTATTTGTCATGTCGAAGGTGACATCCGACGCGTGCAGGAAGTAGTTGGCGATGTATTCCTTGATCAGCTAGCCCTTGTAGCCGCAGCAGATGACGAAATCGTTGATGCCATGGTGCGAGTAGATTTTAAGGATGTGCCACAGAATCGGCTTGCCACCGATTTCGATCATGGGCTTGGGCCGAAGGTGGGTTTCCTCGGAGATTCGGGTTCCAATGCCACCTGCGAGGATTACAGCTCTCACCATTGGTTCCTTTTCTGGCCATCCGGCCGTTGCCGCCTGGCTTCACGGCAGGATTGCTCCGCCAGCGCGGCTGGGCGTGCCGGCTTCAACATGAACTGCCTGTGAGCATTCGGATAATCCGCGTCATAGGCGGGGGCGGGGGTTTCGAATGTAGCGGCGGCGACGTAGTCCGCCTGCCCGGTTCCAAAGGAGGCCATGACACCGTCGTGGTCAAGACGACGAGGGCCATCCGGCTCGATCAGCACCCACGCTTTGGCCAGATCGGCGCAATTCTCAAGTCCGAGCGCTTCCACCGCGACTGCGTTAGTGCCGGGATATCCCTCGATCAGCCATGGTAGGCCGAACGCTTCCGAGGCCTTACCGGGGGGAATTCTCCCGAACAGCCATGGTAGTCCGAGCGCTCGCGTTTCGAGCACATACAGCAGGCCCGGCGAGCGGCCAGAGAGATCGACCATCGGGGTGCCGACTTCAAGGCCGGCCGCGCGAGCCTGGGCTCTGGCCGTTGCCAGATAATCATGGAAGGATTGCGAGAGCACCAATTCTCCACCACCCGGCAGGCGCGTGACAGCGGTATAAGCGCGCAGATCTGTCACCTGACGGTACGGCTTAAGGAGCACACCATTGACGATTGATGCAGTGAGCAACTGTGCGACCACCGCCAGGGGCAGTAGGGCGGCAACGCTGCGTCCCTCTTGGGCAAGAGGGCTCAGGAAGGCAACGACCGCGAGCATCCAGAACAGGACGTCTTTCGAACCGACGGACCAGTAATTGGCAGCGGAGCCGAGTGCCAACAGGTGCGGCAGGGCCAAAAAGGTTAGCGCTAGAGCGATGCTGGTGGGAGCCTGGGTGCGCAGAACCAATCCCTCACGATATAACATCGCGCCAAGGCACGTGAAGGTCGGCACCAGGAACAGGGTTGACGGCTTGATGCTGATCGGATCGGTCCCTAGCAGCGCAATCGCTATTGTGACGATCAACACCGCAGCGAGAGTTAGCGATCGGAGCAACTTGTGCGTAGATCCCATGAGAATGCCGAGCAGAACGGCTATCGCCACTAACACAGCGATAACGAGTTGCGCGCGACTGATTTCGAGCCAGTCGATCCGAAGGATGTGAGACACGTCGTGCCCGGCACCCGCTAGGGTTTCCATCTCAGCGCTGTTGACCATACGGGTCACCAGCCCGGTGATGCCACCGTCGATCAAATATGCGGTAACGATCAGTAGAGCGAGAGCGAGCAGCGCAGCGCCAAGCATGGGCAGCAACGACTTTCGGCGCAAAACCACGACATAGAGCAAAACAACGAGGGCAATGGCCGCAGCGGTGGTCGGCTTGGCCATGAAGCAGCACCAGCCGCCAATGCCGACCATGATCCACCCCAAGACCGGGCGGATGCGCGCTGGCCTGTCGGCTAACAGCAACCCGATCATTACCATCAAGATCGATTGAAAGGCCAATGCGTAATAGCCGGGGGTAAGCCCCCAGCGGTGACAATCGAGTAATGCCAGGCTGCCGATCCCTGCCGATAGCACCACCGCATACGGCCAGCCCGCTGTCCAGAGGCGGCCGATTACAAGGAAGCTGAGAATCCAGCCCAGCGCCATGGTAAGCGTGATGCTCGCCATGCGAAGCACTGCGATGTCGCCACCCGCCCACTGATATGGCCAGTGATAGACGAAGCCGAAAAGAGACGGCGGCATATTGATTGCGTAGGCGAATGGGTTCGCGATGGAGTTAAGGTAGAGACCTTCGTCGCTGAGATCGAGACCGTAACTGCTGTAGTATATTAGCCAAGCGAAGAGGATTGCTGTGGTTACGGCGGACAAAGCCAGCAAAGTCCGATCCAGCAAGGCTGACAACGTCCTTCCGTTGGCAAACTGATTGTCTCTTGGCATTGGTCGCTTCCTGCCAGCCTCGTGGACGAGGCCCATTCCAATGTCAGCCTCGAGGAGCTTCTAGCTGACCAGAGCCCCGGAATCTCCTCCCAAGATTGGTAGAGTCTCTCACCTCGTGCGACAGACCGAAGTTCGGACCACCCAGAACTACGCCCCTGATCACGTTGGCGGGCTGGTTGCCACTGATCCGCAACTGACGGCAGCGCTGGCATGTCCATCTCACGCCCACCAGCTCGTCCTGGCTCAATTAGGTCGAGCGCTTCTTCGCGTTCATCACCGACAGGAAGATCTGGCGCGGCATCTATCGCAGACATCATGGACTTCATCAGTCATCACAATGTCGATCCCAAGCCATTCAAATGGATCAAGTCCGTCGAGGACATCCTTGCTTCCATCGAACGCTTCTGCCGATGATATTTTTAGAAAAATAACCTGAGTTTCGAAAATAGTTTGCGCACTCGTCTGGAGAGAAAATGTTGAGGACTCACGTTGCGAGGTTGGTCGTCGCGCAGGAAATGTAGGACCTTGGCGAACATCTGCTCGGTCGGATCGAGATGGAGACTGTAGGGTGGCAGGAAGATGAGATGGGCGCCTCTCGCGCGGATGGTGATGCGGGCTGCTTTGCTTTTTGTGGCTGCCGAAATTGTCGAGAACGACAACGTCGCGCGTGACAAAGTCGGAGCGAGGATTTGCTCGACATAGATCGTGAAGAGCTCGGCATTAATGGATCCATCGATGATCCAAGGAGCGCTGATACGATCGAAGCGCAGCGCGACGAGAAAGGTCATTGTCTTGAATGGCCATGAGGTACCCTAGCCTGAAGACGCTTCTCAACCTCCAGCCGCGCGCGGGCGCCATGTTAGTTTTGACCAACGTCTCGCCAATGAAGACCAGCCGCGTGACGTCGATCTTGTTCTGCTCACCTTCCAGCGTTGTCGTTGGCGAGCGATATCGGGCCTATCTTGCTCGGCGGGCAGATTTGTTTTTTTAAAACTTCAAGCCCGTGGCGTGAACGAAACCCACGCCGCCCGCGGGTCCGTCTTGATGCCGTGCTCAGCCAGCTCCGCCGTCAGCTTCCGCAATGTGAACGGGCCGGACCTGACGCGCTGTCGCAACCAGTCGGCATTAGCGCCGGACAAAGTCCGGTTCTTGTGGCCATTCATCTTGCCCGACCTCAAGCTCCCGCTCTCACGCCGCAGGATGCGGCTCACGGTCGCTGGCGAGACACTGGCCTCGGCCGCCATCTGCTTGCCGGTGTGGCGGTGCCGGCGCAACGCCTCGACGGAGTCGAGTAGCGCACCGCGCCGTCGCCAATTTGACGCTTTCGGCAGACAGGTCTACCGCGTGGAGTTCTCGAAACCTGCCCTCAAGCCCGGGATGATATGCGCCGAGTCCGCAGCCCAGGTCCAGCAATTCAAGCTTCGGAGATCTACGAAATGTCGCTGAGCCAGGCGCAGGATATGTTCGCGCTTCAGGTCAATGTAAAACGCGTGCTCTCGTCCCGCGAAGGCGACGGCTTGATTGATCATTTCCTCGCATGAGTCGACGAAGCGGTCGAAATCTTTCGCAACTTGCCCCTGCGTCACATGGTCGGTCTTCGCGAGCTCTTTTTGATCAAGGAATACATCGCCAACTACATCCTGCACGTGTCGGGTGTCACCGTCGACATGACAAATAACCGTATGGAGGCCCACCAGCACCATGCCGAACTTTGGAAGGCGACGCTGATCGATACCGGCGAGAAGACCATGACTGGTGGTCGGCTCAAGCGAGGTTGCTAGTTACCTGCCGATCACGACGCCTTTTTTGCCTATGGCGATGGTGTGGGAGACATCGAAATCGCCGCATTGATCGCGTTCCACATCGCCCGCGTACGTTCGCCACTCTAACTGCGGCCTATCCGCTTGGCCGTTTCGGCGCCATCGAGGTTCGTGCTGATCACAGTGCCGTCACCTTCAAGGAAAAGCCCCGGGATGATCAATGGTGGCTTCTTCGTGCTTTCGCCGAAAGTAATTGGCCTGCTGGTGGATGACTTATTTGAGAGGTGGTAACGACCGCCTCCTGTCTGAGAGGAATGAGGGTTCTCAGAGCCCTTCAGACAGGAGGTTTTTCGGTGGCCCAGGTGAGCGCTCTCTGCCGACGCATGATCGAGGTGCGTGTTTCGGCACTTCCCGGGCACCGATTTCGTAATTCGCGGACAGCGGTTTCAGTAATTCCGGGACATGGATTCCGCTAAATCGCGGACAGTTATGGTGCTGGTTTTTCGGGTACGCCGTTCAGACAATGTTCTCTCTCAAGCTCAGTTTGAGAGGGGCGATGCCGAAACGGAAGCAAGCGAAACGAACTACTGTGAAGGACCTACGATCGATCCTGATGCACGAGCAAGGCCTGTCGGTTCGGGCGATCTCGGAACCGCTGCAGATCAGCAAGACCTCTCGGTTGCCACCTACCTGCTGCGGGCGCGTGAAGCGGGTTTAAGCTGGCCACTGCCGGCGATTTGCGAGAGCGAGGCGGCATTACAGCGGGCTTTGTTCCGGCGGGTCGGGCGCCCGCCTCAGGACATGAGCGAACCTAAGTGACCACGGGTGGCGCAGGAACTCAAGCGCAAGGGTGTGACGTTGACGCTGCTGTGGCAGAATACGGGTGGCGCATACCGACGGCTATGGTTACACTTGGTCTACGAGAGGTTTGCCGCTTATCAGCGCCGGGCGAGCCCGACCGCCACGCGGCGGGTGCGGTGATGCAGACCGACTATGCCGGCCGAGGTGATCGACCCGCAAACCGGCGAGATCCGTCAGGCGCAGATATTTGTTGCGGTGCTCGGGGCCTCGTCGCTGACCTTCGCTATGGGAAGCTTCGGTCAGCGACTACCAGATTGGATCGAAGGCCAGACCCGGGCCTTGTACTTCGGCGGGGGATCGTCGCCCTGGCGTGGGCTACGAGCGCAGTCGGCTGGAAGCAGCCTGCGAAAGTGCGCTCGCCATCAACGCGATCTCCTCCGTAAGCGCCATACTCAAATCAGGACTCGACCACGCGAGCCCTGCCGCCGAATCCGTCAAAGCCGCGCCCTCACACGCCAACATTCGTGGCGGAGCCTATTATCAATGAAGGAAAGGACCATCATAATGCGGACCCATCCGACCCTCGACCAGATGCAGGCACTCGGCCTTGCTGGAATGGCAGCCGCCTACTGGCAATTGGCCGAACAGGACAACGCCGCCTATCTCAGCCGTTACGAGTGCCTCGGCCTGATACCGGATCGCGAAACCGCCATACATGCCGACCGGCGCCTGACCAACCGTCTCGCCGCAGCGAAGCTGCGCTTCGTCGATGCCTGTATCGAAGATATCGACTTCGCGTCCCGCCGCGGTCTTGACCGGCGCAACACCCAGCAGCTGGCGCAAGGCGCCTGGCCGAAAGCCCACGAGAACCTCGTTTACTGGCAAAACCTGACGGCCAGGCTCGATCATTCCGTTCTCCATCTGCGTGTGCCGCGCCTGTTCGAGGATCTCGCCGTGTCCGGTCGCTTCCCGCGCTTCATCGACAAGCTGGCGCGTGTTCAGTTGCCTCGACGACTGGGGAACCACACGCTCAACGATCAGCAACGCCTCGATCACCTCGAAATCTTCGAAGAGAGCTACAGGCGCAAATCCACCCTAATCACCGCCCAGCTGCCCGTTGCCCAATGGCATGACATGATCGGAGAACACACCATCGCCGATGCCATCCTCGACCGAATCATCGACAACGCCCACCGTGTCGCCCTTGAAGGCGACAGCATGCGAAGGAAAAAAGCCGCGCGCCCTTGACCGACGTCGAAAACAGCGAAACGAATACCAATTGACTCCAACAACCAGGCAACCAAACGCCAGCGCCGCCACGCTGTCCGCGAATTAGCGAAACTGCTATCCGTCAGTTACCGAAACCGCTGTCCCTTTTTGCGAAATACGCATCGCAGCTGGCAAAACGCGGGAATAGATCGTCATTGTTGCCCCACAAGGCCTCAGCGTCACAGCTGACCACAGGGATGTCGTCGTCGGCCCATGCGCTGACCTTCGCGCCAGCGATGATCCATGTCGCCACGAGTTGACAGCAGCCGCCCATGGCTCGATCTATCCCAATTGAACCAAAGACCGCAGCGTCGACGCGGTCCGAGCCGGCTTTGGATCCTATAGCACGTGTGTTGGTGTGGTGACCGGAGGCCGCCGCCATGCCATCGACTGTTCGACCGGCGGTCGCCGAAGCCAACGCCGCGGTCGATATACGCAAACCGCCACTCCGATACGTTGATCATTCCGGTCGCCGCTCGCAATGTATCGCCTTGGCATATCGCGAAGCCCTGATTGAACATGGATAAGTGGTTCGCCCGGGGGGGGGCAATCCTTGCGAAAAGGCTATGACCAACCGATTCATGAAAATCGTGAAGGTGGAAGCCTACAACAAATTCGAAGATGTCGTGCATCTTCCATGCTTCGCCGATCAATGTGCAAGAGCCGTTCGGCCTGCGCTGCCCTTATTTCTGTTATAGGGTGACTCTCAATACGGCGCATCCTTCGGCAGGGCGCCTTCGGCGAGGCATAAGTACGAAACGTACGATAGTGAAACAATTGCAACACGCTTGCCGGGCGCGCTCTCACGTCGGTTCGTTTCGTACAGAGATTACAGGCCAGCTACGAACTCAATATGGCAATGTAAGTACGCGAGGGGGCGGAATGATCCGCACCGCGACGTCACTGGTACAATCTATCGGTTGGCGTTTGAGCAAGGCCCTTTAGGTCGAAAATGATGGGGGCGAAGGTGGCTAGTCTCTGTGCGGATAGAGTAGCCACTTTTGAGGTGACACAATTCGGAGGACTACTATGAAGGTGACGAAGAGCCTTATGCTCGGTTCTGTAGCTATACTTGCGAGCGCGGGGGCGCAGGCTGCTGATCTGCCGGTCAAAGCCAAACCGGTCGAATACGTGAAGGTCTGCTCCCTGTACGGCGCTGGCTTCTTCTACATCCCAGGCACTGACACGTGCCTCAAGTTGGGGGGATATCTGCGCGCTGAAACCACGTTCGGTACCAGCTATCACTTTGATGCGGCGGTCAACGGTGTGGGGGGCGCCCGCAATCGCCTGAGCGATTACTACAGCACGCGCTCTCGTCAAAGCCTCAGCATCGACACGCGCACAGCGACCGAGTACGGCGTAGTCCGCACCTTTGCCGAACTATTATTCACCTGGACGACGGGTGCCTATAGCGGTTCCGGCAATGGTGGGACGGCCTATACCGCATCGCCAGGCTCTCAGGTCGCTGGAAGTGCGCCCCAAATGTTGAACGCATTCATTCAGTTTGCTGGGTTCACATTCGGTAAGGCGACCTCGCAGTTCTCCACGCCCTGGGCTCAATACCCGGCGAACAACTTCGAACTGCCAGGCGGCGGAGGCTATGATCCGGTCAGCCAGGTCACCTACACCGCCATCCTCGGTCAGGGCATCACGGCGTCGGTCTCGGCCCAGGATCAAGTCGCCAATTACACAACCAACATCTGGAACGTGAGCGCCGCGACGGCAGCGGGTCTCGCGACCGGTGCATACGGCGCCAACGACATCGGAGGTGCGCGAGCCCCAGACCTTGTCGCGATGCTTCGTGTTGAGCAGGCATGGGGCCTCTTCCAGGCGTCAGTCGCCGCGCATAACAACCATGCTGCCTATTATGGCGCGACCGAGCTCACTGGTCATCCGGACGACAAGTGGGGCTGGGCTGGTCAGCTGGCCTTGTCGATCAAGAACCTTCCGACCGGGCCAGGTGATTCGATCAACTTGCAAGGCGTGTATACGAACGGTGCGAGCCGTTACAATTTCCAGGATTATATGTCGACTACCTACGCGATGTACGGTGGTACGAGTGTGGCGGGTGCTTACCAGAGCCTTGGCCTTGCTGGTGTCTCTGACTCCGTCTTCGTGATCGGAGCCGGTCAGCAGCTGACCACGACCTATGGCTTCAATGCGGGCTACAATCACAACTGGGATCCAAACTGGAGCACCGGCGTCTACGGCGCGTGGGCTGCAGTCCGGTATAACGGCACGGCCAAGGGCTACATCTGCGGCGCCTTTGTCGCAAACCTTGCACTCTCGAGCGGTCTTGCTGGCTGTAATCCCGACTTCAACTACGCGGTTGTTGGTACGATCACGCGCTGGACGCCAGTCAAGAACCTGACCTTCTCGGCCGAACTCGCATACATGATGCTCGACCAGATGTATGCGAGCGGAAGTACGGTGACGCTGCCGCAGCAGTCGGGTATTGCCAAGCCAGCTGCTGCGTATGAGCTGAAGGACCAGAACAGTCTCCAGCTGTTGCTGCGCGTTCAGCGCAACTGGTGAGCAGTTGTCAACCTAGCGGAAGGAGAAAAGAAGCGGCCCTATACCTAAGTATGACCTCCAAGAAGGCCTCCGGCATGCCCGCCGGGGGCCTTTTACGAACTCAGGTCTAAATTTTCTGCAATTGGTGACACTGTGGCCGCACAACAGATACCGACCCAGAATGTGAAGCCTGGTGCTGAAACTTGTTCTGGACGGCGCGTCTGGACTGCAAATCCCAAGGTCATCCAGCGACACAACAGTGCGCTGTTCGGTTCTGGCGTTTCGAAAGCTCTGACTGACATTGATCGTCATAGAAGAGCCAGCCTTAACCCTGCAGGAGCAACCCGCGCGTCAGCGGCGTCCAGTTATGCTGGTCGCATTTCACGCACGGGGAGATTAGGAAATCGTGGTGAGCGAAGCTGTTTCGGATTTCGGATCCCTGCGCTCTGTAGATGCCGTTAATGTCCGCGATGGATCGCATCTGCGCCACGGGCTCGCGGCTTCCGTATCTGCGCAATCCGACCACGATCGTCGGCGGGCACAGTCCGTTTGGAGATTTCATGCGGATTCAACGTCCTGGACGATGAGGTGCATGCAATGCGCGATGCGCTGTTTGAGAATACGAGAGACGAAGCGATGAGGCAGGTTCACATCAGATTATTAGATCTCTTTCTGAGAGCATCTGATCCAACGAAGCGCAGGTTTCAACCCGAGCTCCAAGTGGTCACGCAACCGATCCCATCGAAGCAATTGCACGTTGGTTTCATTTGTCGGTTGCACCATGAGTATTGCGGCCTAGTCGCAATTCAAGAGTAATCCTAGGCTCGTCGCCCATCTCCGAGATCGAAGACAGCGGTCGCTTGAGAGCTCGCGCGATCTTGCTTGCCGACAGCCCTCGGGCGATAAACCCTCGCAATTTGTGCCTGTTCCTGCCGCACCGAATGTCCGCCAATCCTGACGGACTCGGTTTCCGCGACGCGCATTCCAGCGCGCGACCTGTGCCGTTCGCGTTCGAGCATCTGTTCGGCCGAAGTCCGATAGACCGCTTCCAGTGGATTTCCCACCGGGCCAGTCTCGGCCCAGCGCGCATCGAACTCCGCTTTGATCTGCGCGGCATCGACCGCGCCGGTCTGTTGCGCGAGCCAGCGCAGCACCCGGTAGACGGTGCGGTGAAAATGGACGAAGCCGTTGTCTTGACGCGACCGACTCGGTCCGAGCACGACTCTCATAGAGATAGCGACGGGGGCACTCGTCATACGTCTCGATGTCGCGACCGTCGTGTTCACGCCCATCAGGCCGCAGGGGATCTTGCGCCTGCGCCGGCAACGTCGTTGTCCAGGAAGGGGCGGAATTTGGGCGCGGGCAAATGGGACGCAATCTCCTCCAGCGCGGGTGAGGGGTTGAAGCCGCCGCGCTCATTATACCGTTCGGCGCGCGACAGGGAGAGATGGTCTTGCGCGTGACAGTGCGACGAAGAACAGACACTCCTCTTCCTCGGCCTTGGGGTCCTCCACCGCAGTTTCGAGCATTCCATCCGGTGCGGGGCACACGGAACCGCCCCGCACTGAGCGGAAACATGCCCTTTCCCAGGCCGGGGAGGTGAACGACGCCGAATTCCAAACCCCTTTCTCATGTGGACCGTCATCAGATGGACCGCGTCAATTCCATCGCTAGCTGTCGGCAGCTCGCAAGGAACGGTCGTCTCCGAACAGAACAAGCCTCCGGATCCAGTCCAGAAATTGACGGTTCGGATCGGATCGACCTAATGTGTCATTCTTCGCGGCGAACTGCAGCAATTGGTGGATCGCCAGGCGTCGCCGCTGATCTGCCGGCGTTACTCCCGCGAGATAGTCCCGCACCAGTCCCCGTTCGAACAGAAGGTCGAACAGCATCTGGCCAGGCCCGGTCTTGAAGCCGATCGCATCGAGGGCAGAGCGCAGCCGCGATAGAGCGTTCTTGCCGTCGGACGAGATGTCGGGCACGGCGTCCGCCCCCTTCAGCGCCGCCAGCGGCGTCTTCCACTCATCCGCTGCCGCGAGAAACTCCTGCACGTCCGCGAGCGGCATACGGTATCTTAGGAGGGGTACATGAGCCCGGCGCAATGCGGCTCGGATGCAAACGAGAGCAGAGACAGCAGGTCTCTGATTTCCTCCCGCTCGAATATATGTCCGAGATTGAGCACTGGAACGCCGGCCGCCTCCAGTCCGGCCGCGATCTTCTGCAAATAGGAGGATCGCCTGATCCCGGTAGTCGTGCCCCTGCGAACGGAATTGATTGATGACTGCGGCGAGCCCAGCAATTCACTTTCGCGATCACGCGCCACGTCGTCGGCGCGGCGCCGCGGAACCCTAGATCGACTGCTGGGCGTCGCCTGCGACCCAGAGCGACTTACCGTCGCCTGCTAGGAGCCTGTCCGAGTAATCGGATTTTTCTCGACGAAGAACAAGCGTTGTGAT
>NZ_LLYA01000228.1 GCF_001440415.1 Bradyrhizobium retamae | reverse complement strand
GTCCGAAACGGACCTGCTGGGCCGACCTGACGATGTCCGTTGACTGAGGCAGAGCGGAAGTCGGCGGTAGGCAGGCAATCCGACGCGATTGACCCAAAGCGGAACCACATAAAAAACACGGCCGCACAACCTTAGTTTGTTAACGGTCTTGGTACACGCTCAGGCCAACTGTCTTTTCCCCGACTATCACGCAATTGGCCACGCGCTTAATGAAGAGACCTACGCCGAGATTTCGCTGGAAGCCATCGAACTCACCGAAACCGTCCTTTCGGGAGTTAGCTGCAATCGTAGCGGTCCTAGCATTCGTCGCCGCAGTTTTGGTGTTGTCTGTGCTGTACCCGCCGCCGTTCAGACTAACAGGCTCATCGTTTGGCCCTGATTGGAATTGCGCGCCATCACCGTACACAACGGTCTGTGTAAAGCGAGTTAGCCCGGCGAAGTAAGATGGCACGCCGCTGAGATATCAAGCCGCGCAGTCCGTAGCGTCGCGAATGTCAACTTGTGGCCCTGAGCTGCCTTTCTAAAAGGGGCGGAGTTGGTCCGCTCCGCCCAGGTGGATCAGACATCAACTTGTTCTGCTATTGCGAGCGCGTCGTCGACCTCGATGCCTAGGTATCTAACGGTGCTCTCGATTTTCGTGTGACCTAACAAGAGCTGCACGGCTCGCAGGTTGCCGGTGCGCCGGTAGATCAGGGTCGCCTTTGTCCGGCGCAGTGAATGCGTCCCGAAAAGGTGCAGATCCAAGCCTACGCTGGCAATCCATTCACCGAGGAGCCGCGCATACTGCCGTGTCGTCAGACTGACATTGGACCCGCGCCGACCGGTGAACAGACAGTCGCCCAGCCTCTTGCCGGTCGCCCTCAAATAATCATCGACGGCTTGCCGGGTTGCCTCGGTCAATTCGAACTTGACCGGCCGGCCGGTCTTCTTCTGTCGGACATTGGCGCGATCGGCTGCATAGCCGCTCGGCGCGATATCATCTACCCTAAGCGCCACGACGTCGCAGCCGCGGAGTTTGCTATCGATGGCGAGATTGAACAGAGCGAGGTCCCGAACTCGGCCTTCGACCTGAAGCTTCGTTCGAATAGACCACACGTGTTTTGGGCGGAGCGGTGGCTTCGCTCCAACAATCTTTCCCTTATTCCAGGGGACACGCTTGGATACGACTGCGACAACGCTTGAGACTTCAGCCATGGTGGCCTCCTCAGTTAGTGAGGCCGGCCATTCCGAAACCAGTAAGCTGCTGAAAACACGTCCGCTTTCAGATGATTGAAGACGTAGTTCGGTTCAATTCAAACCATCAGGCGGCGCTCTTGACCCATTTGAGACATCAAGACGACTTGCTTTCCTCGGAAGTTCCGTCAATATCGTCCACATGACTGTCGTCGTGATCACTTTCGCGAACTTGTGGTGGCGCTCCACTTAGGAGCGGCACGGCTTTATCATTACCCAACCGTCGCCGCCGTTCATCGGCTTGCGAGGTTGCTTTCATCAAAAGTCCGATTGAACGGCGGCTCCTAATCTGGAGAACCGCGATGCAAGATTCGTCAGCCACCCTTCCTGTTATCTTGACCGGCGACAGAACAACCGGACCGTTGCACCTGGGGCACTACGTCGGTTCGTTGAAGAACCGCGTCGCCCTACAGACAACGCACCGGCAGTACCTGCTGTTGGCGGATACCCAGGGACTCACCGACAACCCGCACAATCCCAGTCGGGTGCGTGACAATGTCCTTGAGATCGCGACAGACTACCTAGCTGTCGGCATCGACCCGAACCAGAGCACGATCTGTCTTCAATCGCATCTTCCGGCATTGGCCGATTTGACCCTGCTGTACATGAACTTTGTCACGGTGGCGCGGCTTGAGCGCAACCCAACCATCAAGGACGAAATTCAGGCGCGAGGTTTCGGCACCTGCAGGCTTTCTCTGCTATCCCGTCGCCCAGGCCGCAGACATCACCAGTTTCAAAGCGACGATTGTCCCGGTTGGACAAGATCAAGCTCCATTGGTCGAGCAAACGAATGAGGTTGTTCGCCGCATCAATCGCCAAGCTGGTGTTGACGTGCTGCCAGAAGCCCACGCGCTTATTCCTCGCGTCGGACGTCTTCCCGGCATCGACGGCAAAGCCAAAATGAGCAAGTCGCAGGGCAATACTATTCAGCTATCAGCAACGGCCGATGAAATACGTGAGGCCGTCCGGCGTATGTTCACTGATCCAAACCATCTAAAGGCGTCCGATCCGGGTTGCGTCGAAGGCAACGTGGTCTTTACGTACTTGGATGCGTTCGACGAAGATCGCATCACGGTTGAGGATTTGAAGGCGCGCTATATCCGCGGCGGTTTGGGCGACAGCATTGTCAAGAAACGTCTGGAGGACGTGCTGCAAGCACTTCTCGCGCCAATCCGAGACCGTCGCTGCGCACTGGCTCGTGATCCCGGCTATGTGCTGCAAGTCGTCAAACGCGGCACCGCGCGAGCACGTGAGATAACAGATACCACCTTGCGCGATGTTCGCGCTGCGCTTGGTCTATTCACCCTGGATTAATCGGATTGGAGGCCAAGCCAAGCTATGTCCGGATTTGGCCCGATACGGACATGCCGGCGATATGTTATCGGTCTCGCCCGCGCGTGGTAACATCCGGGGTGCTGGACCGTTGGTGTCAAATCCGTGCTCAGGATAGATCAATGACTTTGCGAGCAATTTCGTCGCATGCGCTATTTCAGCTTCTGGATCGTTCATGATGACAATCGACGCACTTGGTCAGAAGCAATCACTAAAAGATCATCTGGTTGGTACGTGGACGCTGCTCTCGTGGGAGCAAAAGAAGGGCGACGGCACCAAGATCGAGCGTTATGGGGCCGCCCCGAAGGGCATCGCGTTCTTTGATGCTGGTGGGCGATACATCATCACAGTGATGCGCTCAGATCGAGCCAAATACGCGAGCAATACCTTGTGGCAGGGCACACCTGAGGAAAACAGGGAAACTGCCGACGGCACGATAACCTACTTCGGAACGTATTCAACAAACGAGGCAGATAGCAGCATCGCAATCCACGTCGAAGGCAGTTCCTTTCCAAATTGGGATGCTACCGAACAGAAGCGCTTTGTGGCGATTGCGGGAGACCAACTTACGCTGACGGTTCGTCCTCCGGCGGGAGATATAGTCGACGTCGTTTGGAAGCGCGCGAAGTGATCTGGCGTCAAGTCTGCTGTTGGCCCGTCTGAGACGTGAGCGTCCGTGCGAACGGCCGCTTTGCGCCAGAACCGGCCGTTCCGTAACCGCGCATTGCAGCTCAGGATTATGCAGCTAAACGGCGCTCCACCTCGGCCGCCTCCTGATGACTACCTGAAGCCCTCTTAAGGAAGCGGGCCAGGGCTGCTTCTCGTGAGTCGCGGTCCAGTGCGTAGGCGGTTTGTTTGAACTCCGTCAAGGAGCCCTTGAATGTAGCCCGAGATCGTGTCCGCAGCCTTGATGAGCGCGGTGTCAAGCGTATCCGCCTCAGTGAAGAAGTCGGCGCCCTGCTTGCTGAATGCGTGTTCAAATCCGCTTGTCGCACCTTCTTGATATTGAGTCGAATACCCAAGTCCCGAGGGGCGGCGGCCATCATCGTTTGCAGGAGATCGTACCTACGCGGAGAGCGTAAGTGGTTCCATCACCTTTCATGATGAGTCTTGGACTGGCGTCTGTCCAGAGAGAACACCGTATGTTCCTCCGCATCGGCATTAGAACATCCGCTGCAATTTCCGGCGCTTCAGGTAGTCAATAATGTTCTGTTTATCGAAACGCACGGCGCCGGCAGATGTCGCCAAATTGACTGGAAGGATGCGCTCCATCGATGCTCAATCAGCGTGGATGCATTGCGTCGGGGCTATGAGGAGTAAAGTCGATGAATCTTGACCTGGAAGGCAAGACCGCGCTCGTCACGGCGGCCAGTGGTGGTATTGGTAGCGGCATCGCAGGCGCACTTGCAGACGCGGGCGTTCGTGTCGCAATCAGTGCCCGCACTGGCGCTGCGCTTGAGCAGGTGGCTGGATCGCTCGCGTCGCGTGCTGGAGGTCGTCCGGCAATCGTGGTGGCAGACGTGTGCGCGCACGGCGGCCCAGCTCAGATCGCTGCTGAAGCCATGGCTGCACTCGGCGGACGTGTCGATATCCTCGTCAACAACACTGGTGGCGCCAAGCCGCTCACAGGCGAGGCCGACGACGCCTTTTGGGATGAAGCAGTAACGCTCAACTTCTTGGCGGCACGACGGTTGACCGATCTCATCATGGCGGGAATGAAAGCTCGAAATTGGGGGCGAATCATCAACATCTCGGGCGCACTTGTCGCGCCCAGGCTCAACGGAGCAGCGCCGGCCAAGGCCGCGCTCGTCAGTTGGTCCAGAACTCTATCGTCAGAACTCGGTCCGTATGGCGACACGGTGAACACGATCGCACCAGGGCGCATCAACACGGCGCAGATTCAGAAGAGCAATCGAAGACGGACTTCATCAAGCAGAACATCCCCGCTGGCTACTTCGGGGAGCCCTATGACATCGGGCATCTCGTGGCGTTTCTTGCCTCCCCGCTTGCCCGCTACATCAATGGTGCGGCGATCCCGGTTGATCGCGGCGTTCGGCGCGTGTAGCACATCGGCCTTGCAAGTTTGGCGCTCGAACGGTCGGTACCGTAGGCGCACTCGCCGCCCATTGAACGTTGTTGAAGCATCCATCTGACTGACCCCAAGCGTAAAAATCTGCACGCAAGTTGAGGATGAAGTCGTCGCCCGATAAGCTCGAAAGCGTCCGGCTACACAGTCCAGATGGAGTAAGCGGCGCACGATGCCTTAAAGCTGTTCAAGAAGGGATCGTAGCTGGCACAATCCGCTTGTGGCCGATTTTGTTGCAAAAGTCGGTTGAGACATGCCGCGAACCGTGATTCCGTTGTGCTGACGCGAATCTTGGCGAGGTCGATCCATGATGGGCCGTCTGACAGAGTGACCAAGGTCAACTGTTCTAGGAGTTTCATCTTAGCGACGCGGTTCCCGAAGATCATCTGGTGCGAAAGATCGACGCTGCTCTCGATCTGTCCTGGCTTCGCAGCGAACCTGCACCTCATTATTCGTCTATGGGTCGCCCGTCGATCGATCCGAAGCTGATGATCCGGATGCTGGTCGTGGGGTATGTCTTTGCGATCCGCTCGGAGCGGCTGATCTGTCGTGAAGCACAGGTGAACCTCGCCTCGCTGGTTCTGCAAGCTCGGTATCGAGGATGCTATCCCGGATCATTCGGCATTTTTGCGCGCCCGCAACGATCGCTTCCGCGATGGAGATGTTTTCCGCCACAAGTTCGAGCGGGCCGTCAAGGCGTGCATCGCGGCCGGTCTGGTTGACGGTGAAGGCTTTGCCGTCGATGCCAGCCTGATTGCGGCCAACGCTAACAAGCAACGTTCGATCGCGGGTCAGGATTGGCGCAGGGATCGCGATCCGGCGAGGTCAAGCCGCGCGGTGAAGGAGTATCTGGCGACCCTCGACGATACGGCGTGGGCGTCGCCAGCGACGTTGTGCCAAAGTTCGTTCGCCGTCCGATCCCGCGGCCCAATGGACCGGCGCTCACAAGGGACCGGCATTCTTCGCTTATAGAACAAAACGGCACTCATCGATGAGAACGCAGACTCATTGAGCGAGATCATTTTCCCGTATCCGCCGGCCGCTGCGCCGAGAGCAGATCGAATTGACCATTCATGGCCTGCGATCCACCGCGTCAACGCTCCCGAACGAAAGCGGCAAGTGACAAGCGGATGCGATCGAACGTCAACTTGCGCATCAGGAGGCGAATGAAATCCGTGCGCCTATACCCATGCCGCCGAATTCTGGCAGGAGCGCCGTGCGGATGATGCGGCGGTGGGCGGACGAGTTCGACCGGCTAAGGGAGCACGGTCGTGTCATCAAAATGAGTGCCTGAGGAAAAGCGCGTTCAAAGTGGGGTTGCTCCCTTAAGTCGCACGTCCATTAGTTCGACATGTTGGTGTCAAGGAGCGCCAGAAGTGAGCGCACCACTACTAGTCGCCGACGTCCGATCGTTGTCGTGACGATAGGCCCAGCTCCTATCAACTCGTAAAGCTTCGTGCGTCCCAAGCCGGTCACTTCGCATGCATCGTCAATCGTGCAGGTGAACCCCTGGGCGAATGGCATCGTGCTCGGTTCTGCGGCTTTCGGAGCGGATAGACTGCCATGTGACTGTTGTCCGCTAGCTTTCTCTCGTCGATTGCATCTCACGTGGCCCTCCTATTCGCACAAAGCTCGACAGGACGAGAGTTGATGCGACGAGCAACGTCAATGCGAACATTCGAGGACGCTCGCGTACGACAGCGCACGTCTGCGGCGGTTTGAATATTTCCGGACACAAAGGGCGACGAGAAATTTTTCGCGAATACGCCAGCCACAGTGAGGCATCGTGCCGAGGCTAGTCTTGCTAATGTCGGCAGCAAATTCCCCAAGCGTTCGCCGCTGTTCAGCAGCGTATTATTCAACCATTATTCAACGAACGCGGCTGATGGCTACCTAAGTGCCTGAGTTTGCTGGCGCTCCCTAGGGGAATCGAACCCCTGTTTCAGCCCTGAGAGGCCAAGTCGATCCGCTCGATGATCATCCTGAAAAGAGCGGCGACAGAGACCTATAGATGTCAATCTCGACTCGTCTGCACGAGCAGGCGTGACCGCACCAGTTTCGCACCAGAAACGATCCAACCGAAGCGCAACGAACGCGATCGGATTGAGACAAAAAACAGCAACATCAACGAAGCCGATCGTTATCCCGCCGCTCATAACGGCCTGGTTGCTGGTTCGAGTCCTGCCGCACATATCGGGAAATCGCCCGCGCTAGATTTTTGACTAGTCTCCTTCACCCTGCGGCTCTGAAGGCGCCATTACTTCGTACGCTTGAACGTCGCGTGATAGCTCGCCGCTAGGTGGGACCCTTTATCGCGAACGCAATCAGATCGAACGCTTCTTCGGCAAGCTCAAACACTTCCGCCGCATCGCCACCCGCTACGACAAGCTCGCCGAAAACTTCCTCGCCATGGTCAAACTCGCCTCATTGCGACTGTGGTTGCGCGCTTATGGCACGACGGCCACAGATCCTAGGGGCTAGGCAGTCCTAGTGCGCAGTCGGCCCTCGTAGTCACCCTTTCCGATCGGCACGCCCCGCGTGCGCAGGATGTCGTAGGCCGTAACGGCGTGGAAATAGAAGTTGGGCAGCGAGTACGAGAGAAGGAAGGTCTCGGGCGTGAAAGCTAGGGTCCGAGGGGCCCAGGCCGAAGTGGAGGCGTTTTCCTCGTCAACGGGTCGGAAGACATCAATATCCAGGTCCTTGCCGGACCAGCTATTGACGTCTTCGGGGGTTAACGCCTCCAGCGTCGTTACCGCCTGACTGACTGTGGCCCGTAGGTCGGTGAAGGACATCGCTCCCGCCAGAGGCGGTGGAGCGAACACGCCCGTCTTCACCGCCTCCAGCCCCCACACGGCATGATTCTTCAGGGATTCGATCTGGAAATGGAAAGGTGCCATGTCGGGATGGAGGCGGGCGTGGACGAAATCGTCCGGGTTGGCACCGGTTTCGGCACAATGCTTGGTGGCGCGGTTGAGGACACCCGATACCGCTCTGGTGGTTTGCAGAAACGTGGGCACACCAAGGTCGTAGAGCGTTATGGTCATGACCCCAGTTTAAACCGTCTAGAACTTCCCCGCCAC
Source organism: Bradyrhizobium retamae (assembly GCF_001440415.1). Classification (GTDB taxonomy): domain Bacteria; phylum Pseudomonadota; class Alphaproteobacteria; order Rhizobiales; family Xanthobacteraceae; genus Bradyrhizobium; species Bradyrhizobium retamae. Next base: position 4,234 of record NZ_LLYA01000228.1, on the reverse strand, counting down.
AACTTATCTGATTATGAGTCTACAACTTAGTCAACCGCCAACTGCGGCTGCCCAGCTGAAGTCATAATGAGCGCTCAACAACTTCATTGCGACAACCGCGACGAGAACGCAGATGATTTGCAATAACGTTCTGGTCGAGAACACTCTATTGAAGAGCGTCATGATGCCGCCTTCTAGCGCTGGTGACCGAGCCGGATTCCAAGCTTGAGCGCCTTTTGGCGGAGTGAGCCTTCGGAGCGCTTTGTGAGCTTCGCAATTTTTGCAACCGGAGTCTTCGCTTTCGAATGAGCGCGCAGCTCCTTCACGTCAGCCTTTGTGTATTCGCGACGCACAGGTTTCTTCTTCGTAGCCGTCTTCTTTGCCTTCTTCGCCACTTTTAGCTCCTCGATTCGAGAGTGGACGTACTAGCACAGCCGCATTGAGGCGCAACTCTCCATCAGTTGGCTCTATATGCTGGTCCGATGTGTGTGCCTCTCTCAGCAGATGCGGCCGATAGGGGCGAAGAAATTGGGAAGCGAGAACTTTTCCTTTCATTCGCTTGGGTATCCAATTGTGCCACGCATTTTTGACAACCATTTTGCTTCGGCACGGCCAATTGCATCATGTGGGGGATGATCACGTTTTCCGATGCGCTCTTTAACGGCGGCTGTACAAGCTACGCAAAGGAGGCGCGTGAGGTTGTTCGCCAGGTCGAGGACAAGGGGGACGCGACTAGCCACGCCGTTGTGGCCCGCAAATGATAAGGGGCTTAAGTGATGAACGAGTTCGGGCAGAAGGGAAAGGTACCGCTCTCGGAACGGCTGTCGGTGTCACCAGAGGAGGCAAGCGCCCTCACCGGGATCGGGCTGACCTCCATTCGCGAGGCGATCAGCAACGGTGATCTCAAGGCCAAGAAGCACGGGAGGCGTACGATCATCCTGCCGGACGATTTGAGAGTATGGCTCAAAACGCTGCCGGACGCCCGCAAGTCGATTGAAGTAAGCCCCGCTTAACGTCTTCCGAATGACGTACTGGCGCGTTGGCGAACTTACCGTTCTTCGACATCGAAGACGAACATCTTGTGAAGTGCGATCTTTGGGTTGGCCGCTTGAACTGGCCGACTGGTTCTATGTCAGTTCAAGCTGGCTTTGGATTGCCGCTTTTTTACCAAATAGGAGCGGCGATGCGCCGCCTTATTCCTTAGCGCCCCATCCCGCCATTACCGTCTTGTAGCAAGTCCGTGTCGATCATTTTGGCCTTGGGCGAGTGGGTCGCTTTCCGAGCGATTGCACTGCTTCAACGAAGCCGGGCATGAACTCGATCACGTTCAGCCCTTTATTGAGCCCAGCCGTCCATCGATGGGCTTGTGGAGCACTTTGGCAGTGTCGCATGGCCGCAGCACACGGTGCACATTCCGCTGGTCGCGATGACCGCCGACAAGGGGGCAGCGGTCACCGGCAGCGCGAGTGGCGAGATCTCCGACACGTTCGCGTTTACGATTTGGTTGCACAAGGAAGCGGTGATCCGCGCCCTTTCAGCCGAGCTGGACCAGTGCGACTATGCAAATGCGCTGACGCAGCAACAGCGTGAGGTCCGCTTGAGCGAGATTGGGCGTGACCGGCTGCGCGCCGAGCGGGAGGAAGCCGCGCTGGTCTGGCACGCGCAGGCGCAAGCGATGCCATCGAGCACCGGTCCGACGAGCGACACGCCGGCGTCGAGCACGTCGCTGTCATCACGATAGGGGACAGGCGCCAGGCGTCAGGGGCAAGGCCGTAGGAACGCCGTACAGCGCGCCGCTAAGGACGAGGGCCAGCCGTCGCCAGCGCACAGGCGGTCACGCGCGTCGCAGGGACGCGGCGCAAAAGCGGTAAGTAACCGGACCAAGCAAAATGAAAAAGCCCTTTAACAATGGGCACTTCTTCGATTGCGTCACGGACAAAGCATTCGTGACGGGTTGCATCGTTGAAAATCAACGACTTAGACGCGCAAAAAAAATTTAAATCGGCAAGCGATCGGAGGGGCAAAGTCACTAAACCCTATTTTTATAGGGTTTCAACGTATTCCGTCACGGATCACAACTTCCATCCCATTGAAACCACTCACGTTCGTTAGGTATCGGGCAGTTTAACAGGCGTTATCAACGGTCAAAAGCACGGTTTCATTAGAGATTCGTAAGGATCCGGGCGGGACGTGGTAAATTTGCAACTAGGAGCTGGTTCTTGAGCGACCGAATCGATATTCCACACGAGGCATTTGCTCCCAAGCCCGTTTTCCCGGAGCGGCCCGGGCCCGTCATCGTCAAGGAAATCCGGGAATGGATCAAAACCGAACCACCCCGGATGTGGCGCGGACATCCCATCCGCGTCCCGACAAGACCGAGACAGAGCAAATCCGCTACATAGCTGAGTTTGTGCTGCCGAATAAACATAAGGCGTGCCCGATCTGCCGGCCGAGAAGCGGGAGGTACGAGGGCGCCGACACTCTAACTTGTCCGATGGGCACGACACGGTCTATGGCAAGCGACGACGTCGTCAACGGTCATGAAGCGAGTAGTTACAGGTGGCTGTTTAGCGGCGCAGGCATGACATCATCTATCGGGCGCCGGCACTGACACCTTGAATGGCGGCAGCGGTAACGACCATCAGTACGCAGGAACTGGTGCCCAGTCGCTCCGTGGCGGTGCAGGTGATCACTTCCTCACCAATGCGACCTCGGCGCAAAGTACGCTTTCGGGTGGCCCTAATGGCGATGTTCTGGATCGTGGTGCTGGAGACGACAAATTCTGGCTCCTGCTGGTACGGCGGGCACAACTTCGGCGCTGCAGCGCGGAAGCGGAGACGATTCTCGGAAATGACACGATCATTGGCGGCAGAGGGCAACGATACTGCGGGATTTGAGGATCGCTCATTCCATGACGTTGCCGGAATCGACCGCGATGCGGAGACGTCCACTTAAACGCTGCATTTCACCGACTACCAGACGATATTTGTCACCGGATTTGAATTGACCGACCAGATTATGGCGGTCCTTTGCTTTTGTGATCTGGGACGCGATTTGTCGGCCTCATCGTAAAGTGATGGTGGAACAAACCTGTCTTTGTAGTGATCTCAACAGCGCCACATACTCCTGATCGCGATTATTGGTCTTGTCCAAAACATCCGGAGCTGTCTGGCGAATTGCCCGAACGCGGAGTAAGCAAGGCTGGAAAAAGGCGCACTTTGACATCGATCCGGAAGTCAACCTCTTGCGTTTTATGCCCCGCCAACGCATCTACTGCAGTGCGGTGGCGCCATGCGCTATCGCTGCCCTCTTGGGCGTTTCCTCCCTAGACTTGGGCCGCTTGTTCGTTCAAGCGGCCTTTTTTCTTGGTCGCCGTTGTGGCGGCTTCCTGAATGTCGGGCAACCTTGCTGGCGTAGGCGACAGATTTCATCCCAGCGTTCGCGTCGCGCAGGCCTTTCGATCCGCCCGCAACTGTGCAAGGCCGGGCGGCGGCGCGGAACTGCCGGTCTTCGCTCGTTGCGCGGACGCCATGATTTGCACGGCGGCGGCTACGTTGTGACGATGGCGGCCGACCGCGTGGCGCAGGGCCTCACCCAGACTGTTGAGCAGGTGCCAGGTGCCAGCGGTCCGCCACCTGCACCGCGTCGGGGACGCCGCAGCGTGCGCCATCAGCATAAAGTCCCGCACGATCGCGGGCGACGACCTTGATCTCCGGCCAGCGCTTCAGCCAGCGCGCAACACTGCCGGCGTTACGATCGGGAAGCAGATCGAGCACGCAATTGCGCTCCAGATCGCAGATGATCGTTCCATATCGCTGGCCACGACGCCAAGCCCAATCGTCGATGCCGACGACGGTCGGGGCAACGAAATCCGGCAAGGGAGCCGAGTGAATCATTCGGAGCAACGTGTCGCCGCTGACCGGCATGGCCAGTTTGCGCGACAGGCGAGAGCCGGGCTCATCGCCGACCGCAAAGCCGATCGCCAGCTGGCTCTCGCCGAGGCGGGTTGTGCGTCTTGCTTTCGGCCGCACCGTTGCCGGTAGCCGCTCAGTGAATATCCGACGCGGGCATTGCGGATTCGCGCATCGAAAGCGTCGCGCCTGAAGCCGGATTTCGACAACCCGATCCTGCCAGGGCAGATCGGCTAAGCGTCGCTCGTAATGGCTGTGGACGCGACCCGTCTGGCCGCCGCAACAGGGGCAGAGCGAGGCCGCTGACTTCGGCCGAGCCACGAGCACCACCCTGTCGGTCTGGG
>NZ_LLYA01000227.1 GCF_001440415.1 Bradyrhizobium retamae | reverse complement strand
GCTGTCAGGCAGAAACTCCACTTATCGACATGTTCAAATTTGCGGAGCCGGCTCTGCGATCCTCGGCTATGTCCAAGATCGCGTCGATTTCATCATCAGGCTTGATTTCCGTAAGCCCCCGGTGAGGGCCGCCTTCCCAGATTATGCTCGAGCATGAGATGATTTGCTCATTAATTTGCAAGCAAATGAGCAAACGTGACGACGGTTACGATTCTGTCCGGTCCAGAGCGGCGACGGCGGTGGAGCACTGCCGAGAAGCTTCGGATCGTGGAGGAGAGTCTGGCGCCTGGAGCCAGTGTTGTCGAGGTTGCTCGACGACATGATGTTCACCGCAATCTGGTCACGGTTTGGCGGCGGCAGGCGCGCACGGGCGTCCTCGCTTTCGGACCTGGGCCGATGCAGCGGCAGGATGACGAAGTCCGTTTTGCGGCAGTCTCCATTGCGCCAGACCGGCAACCGTTGACGGCGCCCTCCGAGACCTGCGGTGCGATCGAGATTGAGTTCGCGGCCGGGGTTCGGATGCGGATCACGGGCGCGGTTGACGCGGCGACGCTGACCGCAGTCGTGGCTGCGCTGACTGATGGACGGCCACGATGATCCCGTTGCCGGCCGGCGTGCGGGTATGGCTCGCGACCGGCTATACCGGCATGCGGAAGGGCTTTCCGTCGCTGGCATTGCAGGTTCAGGAGATCTTGCATCGCGACCCGCTGGGCGGCCACCTGTTTTGCTTCCGCGGTCGTCGCGGCAATCTGCTGAAGGTGATCTGGCATGACAGCCAGGGCGCCTGCCTGTTCACAAAACGCCTGGAGCGGGGTCGCTTCATCTGGCCGAGCCCGTCTGAGGGTGTGGTGACGATCTCGTCGGCGCAGCTCGGTTATCTTTTGTCCGGGATCGACTGGAGGAACCCACAAGAGACGTGGCGGCCGACATCAGTCGGATGAGGCTTTGAGCTTGCGGATCGTGATGGATGTGATTCCATCATCGTCGTGACCACATCTGAATCGCTTCCCACCGATCTTGCCGCCGCGCATGCGATGATCCTCGCGGAGCGCGCTGCGCGCCTGGAAGCGGAAGCAGTCGCGGCGAGCGCCAAAGCGGAAGCTGCTAATGCGAAGGCGGCCGAGGCACTGATCAGTTACCTCAAGCTCGAGATCGAGAAGCTGCGTCGCCAGATTTACGGCAGCCGATCGGAGCGCAAGGCACGGCTCTTGGAGCAGATGGAGCTTCAGCTTGAAGAGTTGGAAGCAACCGCAACCGAAGACGAACTGGCGGCTGAGAGGGCGGCGGCTCAGACACAGACCGTCAAGTCCTTCCAGCGTAAGCGCCCGTCGCGCAAACCGTTCCCCGAGCATCTACCGCGCGAACGCGTGGTGATCCCGGCGCCGGAGAGCTGTCCCTGCTGCGGGTCATTGAGGCTCTCGAAGCTGGGCGAGGACATTACCGAGACGCTGGAGGTCATTCCCCGGCAGTGGAAGGTGATCCAGACGGTTCGCGAGAAGTTCTCGTGCCGGGGCTGCGAGACGATCACCCAGCCGCCGGCGCCCTTCCACGTGACGCCGCGCGGCTTCGCCGGGCCCAACCTCTTGGCCATGATCCTGTTCGAGAAGTTCGGCCAACATCAGCCTTTGAACCGGCAGAGCGAGCGCTACGCCCGAAAGGGCATCGATCTGAGCCTGTCGACACTGGCCGACCAGGTCGGCGCCTGCGCGGCGACCTTGCAGCCGCTCTATGGGCTGATTGAGCACCATGCCCTGGCCGCCGAGCGGCTGCACGGCGATGACACCACAGTGCCGATCCTGGCCAAGGGCCAGACGGTCAAAGGGCATATCTGGACCTATGTCCGCGACGACCGGCCGTATGGCGGACGGGCGCCGCCGGCCGCGCTCTATTACGCCTCGCGCGATCGACGGCGGGAGCATCCCACGCGGCATCTCCAAAGCTTCACCGGTATCCTGCAGGCCGACGCCTATAGCGGCTATAACGAGTTGTATGACACCTCGCGCGCGCAGGGACCGGTCACGCCCGCGCTCTGTTGGGCCCATGCCAGGCGGCAGTTTTTTGAACTGGCGGACATCGCCGCCAATGCGAGGCGAGACAAGAACGCCGCGGCGATCTCGCCGATCGCGCTGGAGGCGGTCAAGCGCATCGATGCACTGTTCGATATTGAGCGCGGCATCAACGGCCAAAGCGCCGAAGAGCGGCTGCGGGTGCGTAAAGAACAAAGCGCCCCGCTTTTAGCGGCATTGGAAGCATGGCTGCGCGAGCAGCGCGCCCGGCTGTCGAACTCGTCCGCGGTCGCCAAGCCGATCGATTACATGCTGCGCCGCTGGGATCGGTTCGCTCGCTTCATCGATGACGGACGGATCTGCCTGACAAACAATGCGGCGGAGCGCGCGCTGCGCGGCTTTGCCCTCGGCCGCAAGTCCTGGCTCTTCGCCGGCTCCGAACGTGGTGCCGACCGCGCCGCCCTCATGGCGACGCTGATCATGACGGCAAAGCTCAACGACGTCGATCCGCAAGCCTGGTTGGCGGACGTCTTGGCCCGCATCGCCAGCACCCCGCAAGGTCGGCTCAATGAACTGCTGCCTTGGGAATGGAAGAAGACCCCTGTTCAGTCCGCTGCCTGATCGGACCATCGCGCCACGCGACTATCCCGCGGCCCTCACCGGACGGTTACGGATTTCCGACCGCCAAGGATCGTCGACATACACATGGCAAGTCTCGCAAGACAGACCCCACATTGTGCAGTTAGGTTCCAACCGCGCGTCCCTAATGGCTCTCAAAAGGGTTTGTGCGGACACGCCGTTGAGTTCGACAAACTTGTTGTCAATCGGAACTTCATCTTTCAAAATTTCTAAAACAGCACATGCAATGGAGCGAAGCAACGATGCGAAAATGCACGGAACCGCGGCACTTCCTTCGCTGGATCAAGACGCAGATCTGGAAGACGGTGGATAAGCGCCTTTGTGCATTCTCGTATCTTGAGTCTGGCGAGGTGCATGCCAGGGCAAATTCGCGGACCGACATTGAATGCCATGTGGTCGGTGGGCGGCTTTCTATTGAAATCGATCATATGCGGGCAAGTATAATGTTCGGGATCCCGATTTGCGGCCGCGTGCACTAAGCAAAGCGTGTCGTCCTTTTTGATTATCGCATCTGCGAGCGAAACGTCGCGATTGGCTTTTCTGAAGCGAAATTGTATCGATCCCAACAGTCGCAACGACTCTTCGACAAACGCATTAAGGGCGCCATCCTGGTCCTTTGTCACCGCTTCACGCACTGCAGGGTCGGACAAGAACAAATAAATCGCGTTCGCGATGGCGTTTGTGGTCGTTTCTCCCGCGCCAAGCTCGATATCCCTCACAATCGCCATGACGTCGTCTACTCCAATTTCACCCAAATCCTCCGGCGATCGAGACCAGATTTGGCTAATGACATCGGCCCCGCTTTTCTCCCTTCGGTCGAGCACAAGCGGCCGGAAAAGGTTGTTCAGTTCATCGGATGCGCGCTTTGCCTTCTTGGTCAATTCTTCACTGTTCCTATTGTACAACCAACCCACCACCTCTTGATGCCACCGAGAAAGATTCTCGATCAGCGCGTCATCCTTCCAGGGAAGTCCAAAAAGTGCTGCCATAATTCGCGGCGGTATCGGCTCCGACAACTGACTGACTAGGTCGGCACTTCCTTGTTTAGCAAAACGGTCGATAGCGTCATTGATGATGGAAACAACATGCTCGTCACGGTATTGACGCGTGGCCGCAGGACTGAGAAGCTTTAGGTAAAGTCGGCGCACACGCGCGTGCTCCTCACCGACAACGGACGAAACAGACATCCTGTTCTTGTCGCCCTTGATCTCATACAGTACGGATGGCCCGCCCAAATTCCAGTTCCGATATGTGCCCTCGTCAGACTCGACCACCTTGCAAAGGTCGTAACTCAACACGAGCCAGCACTTCATGCCGGGATCCCAAACAAGCGGCCCTCTCTTGCGCAAGATCTCATAACTCGGAAAGGGATCCTTATCGGCCAGCGAGAGCATGGACCACTTTGCGGACAACGGCGAAATAGCTGTTTCTTTCATAACTGGTTCCATTTGCAGTGCATGCTCGTCCGGACTTCGTCTGCCTCGGACTTCGAGGAAGCTCATGAGACAACGTCATTGACGGCAGAGATCTTCTCCAGCGCCGTGTCTTTTTTAGCTAACACGGTGCCAGATCTCGGCCTCGATCGGCGCGCTATCGCGGTATAGCGCGACCTCTCTGCTGCTCAGCAGGTTCTTACGGACGATGTAGCCATCGAGGGCGTAAGCCGAGAGTTCCTTGCTGCTCATTGCAAGCATTGGTGCCACCCTCACTCATGATCAACATTTATGCCGTGTCGGGGCTTGCGACCAGAGGGAAGCGGGCTTCGGCTCCCGCCGCGGGACCTTACCGACCCGAGCTGCGCGGCAGCTTCACCAGCAACCTTCAGTCTAAGACGACAAGGCAATGTTAATGGCAGCAAGAATTTATCCGACGACGCAGAAACTCGGCGAGAATCCGCGTTTTGCTGCCGGTTTTCATCCCAGCACGCAACGAGCTCATCGCGTGGCCTTTCTTTGCTTGTTCCGACTGCCGCTGCAGATGGTGCCCCGAGAGCAGGGATAGATTCGCAGCGGCACGCAAGAATCCTTTCAAGCGACAGCCGATTGTCTCGCTAGCTGGCGATGTCAAAGGCTGCGCGTACCCGATGCGGGTTGTGGCAGTGGACCGTATGCCGCGGTCGAGGCCAATCCCAACGTACGCTGGTCGCTGGACTTCGTTCATGATCAGTATGCCAACGGACGGCGCTTGCGCGATGAGCTGCTCCACGAAGCCCTGTTCTTCGATCTCGACGACGCCCGCGCCAAGATCGGCGCCCAAGGTCGACTACAATCTTCGGCGGCCTCACTCATCGCTGAAATACCTGATGCGGCGGCCCATGCCACCCACCTCACGCAACGGACGATCTACGCAACCCCGACAAGCTCCACCGATCGTCCGTTGCTCCACCCGCGCCACTTGGCGTACAAAACTCCGAAAATGGAAATTCAGTGGCAGGTCACAAAGTCCGAGCGCATGGGTGAAGTCGCATGAGAGACATGGCGCCGAAGATGTTCGAGCATCGAATGTATCTAGCGTGGTTTGCTCTCCGGAAACTTCATTTCGTAGAGATCGCGAGCTCTTTTCATGTGCGTTACCGCTAGGTTCTCGAGGTCGGCCATGCGGCCAGCCTTGAGGTGATCGACCATCTCTATATGCTCTTTGCCGGCTTGGGCGAGAGCGCTCCTGTCTCCGACGCCGTATGCGCGTATCGGGAAGCTGACCCAATCGTATTGACGGATAGAAGCCGTGATGAACGGATTTCCGCAGAGGCCGAACAGGGCCTCGTGGAACATCATGTTAGCGCGATGAATGGCGACCACGTCAGTAGAGGCGGAAACCTTTGCGTGCTCGCGAAGCCACCTCTCGAGGTTCGCTATTTGAGCATCAGTCGGTTGGCGTATGCCGCGGATTGCAGCCCGGTGAAGCAATTCTCTTATTTCATAAAGCTGGTTGATACTCTTGGCGTCGAATCGGCGTAGCTCCGCTCCTCGATGGCGTGGCTTGACGATTACGCCCAATCGGCCGAGTTCATCCAATGCCGCGCGGACTGTATGACGCTTCGCGTTGTAGTCCTCCATCAGATGATCCTCGATTAGTCTTGATCGAGGCAAAATCCGGCCGTGAATAATATCAGCCTCCAAGTTCGCAATTACTGCGGCGACGGAAGGCGGTAGCAGGCGCTCCTCTCCGGGCAAGGTAAACTCCGCAGCGGTTTCCGCTACCTCTTCCGTTCGCTTGGAGTCCAACATCGCTTCTTTATTGTTCAAGCCGGTAAGCCCGCGTCCATTCGCGACTCGAAAGCGCGGAACGGATACCTGGCCATGTCTAGAATTTCTGCGAGCTTGTCGCGATTTCCCTTGGATTTCAAGGGATTCGATCGAATCTGCTTTCTCTTATGTCCACCGAAAACTGTTTGGCCACGCGCAATAGTTTGAAAATCACAAGAAAAACAGTAGGTTAAACTAGATCGCATCGTTCAGTCATTCCGATCGGAGGGAACTTAGGATATAAAAAAGCTTGGCCGCTGCGCAGAGCCAAGCCCTCGCCTTCGCTTCTCAGCTCGCGGGGGCTATTCTGACCGTTAGTCCGTCCAAATTTTCGCCGCGGCTATCCGACAAGATTAAGACAGGGGCGAAGTGCGTGCACCGAGGTTTTCGTTTTGCGAAAAGTTTGATTTCGCATTCCTGACACTCGCCAGCTTTGCCGAACCAATCCGCGCTTACGTACACATGGCAGGCCGCGCACGCGCAATTGCCGCCGCAGGAAGCTATAACCGGGAGGTCATCGTCGCGACATCAATGCTGCAGCGCTTCATACGACCCCTAAGACGCGTTGTTCGCCATTCGATAATGTTATCGGAAATATTGGCAACATCTACGCCCTTTCCTCCGTCTCCGCGCGACGTCACTCTGCTTCGAACTTAAACCGCGCCGGTTCGGACATCGCCTGGCACAACGTAAGGCAAAGTGGCTCAGGGGAACGACCTATGCAGGAAGTCGACAAAGATCGTGACTTGCTTGCTCGATGTGCAGCAATAGCGGTTAGCACTTGGTCCGACGCGCTCGACGAGCTCGGCGTGAAGGGCGTAGTTCAGGGGATCAAACATCGCTCCGGACAGGGACGAATGAGCGGTTTTGCCGTACCGGCAAAACATGTCGCCGGAACGTTGGGTGAGTTCGACAAGTCCAAGTTTGGCGTCGGCCAACTGGTGGCGGCGGCCACGCCCGGTACTGTCCTCATGATCGACGTCAACGGGGCTGCGATCTCGACCTTGGGAGGGTTGGCCGCTCTGTCCGTCAAGGCCCAGGGTGCTTCCGGAGTGGTAATCGACGGCGGCTGCCGCGATCTCGATGAAATTCGAGCGACAGGCCTATGGCTCGCGAGCCGATGGGTGACGCCGACAACCGGAAAAGGGCGATTGAATCTTCAGCGTCTGGGACAGGCAGTCAGTATCGGGGGCGTGTCCGTGGGTCCTTCGGATTTGGTTGTCGGCGATGAAACCGGGGTCGTCGTGGTCCCGCGGTCGCGTTTGAAGGAAGCTCTCGAAATAGCGACTCGCATCACGGACCTAGACGAGAGGGTCGAGAAGCTGATCAGGGCTGGCAAGCCGTTCGCGATCGCGGCGGCAATGGAAGGCTATCTGCCGGCCGAAGAAGCGAAGTGACCGATTGCCATGGATTCGTGGTGCTCAACGAAGATAGCTGGGAAATCCCACGATCGGAGAAGGGAACGCATGATCGAGACGGAATCCGCCGTTCTGCAGCTCACGTCGATGGGACAAGCATTCGATGATGCCCTGCGGCAGCGGTTCGGCGCAATCCGTCTCTGGGAGGATAAGACGCTACTCACGTCCGAGCGGGCGGCGGCGGTCGCGGCGATCGTCACATCGGTTCGGTACGGATGCGATCAGCGTACGATCCAAGCGTTGCCTGGATTGCGTGCCATCTGCAGTTGGGGCGCAGGCGTAGATACGATTGCGGTCGACTTGGCCAAGAGCAGAGGGATTCAGATTAGTAATACCCCCGACGTGCTCGACGACTGCGTAGCTGACTTGGCGTGGGGCCTCATGTTGGCGGTCGCGCGAGATATCGTCTCTGCCAACCAATATGTGCGCAACGGCGAGTGGCGAGAGCTGGGAAAATTTCCTCTGTCGACGAGAATATCCGGAAAGCGTTTGGGCATTTTGGGTTTGGGTCGCATCGGTGCGGCGGTCGCGAAGCGTGCGATCGGCTTCTCGATGGAAGTGCGGTACTTCTCTCGTTCACATCATCAAGACTCACTGCTTGCGTTCGAGCCATCGCTGCTTGATCTGGCGAAATGGAGCGATTTCCTGGTTGTAGCGTGCCCAGGCGGTCCGGCAACAAAGCATCTCGTGTCATCCGCAGTCTTCGAGGCGTTGGGTCCCAACGGAATCTTGATCAACGTCGCTCGTGGCTCTGTGGTCGATCTCGCCGCTTTGATCAACGCTCTCGAACAGAACAAGCTTGGCGGCGCTGGTCTAGATGTCATCGAGGGCGAGCCCGGCGCGCCGTCCAGACTACTTGAGAGAAGAAATGTCGTCGTGACACCCCATGTCGGAAGTGCAACGCGAGAAACGCGCTTGGCGATGGAGCGACTAGTGATCGACAATCTCAGCAGTTTCTTTCGTACGGGTCGGGTGCTCAATCCGGTTTTCCAATGAAGAAGCTCATTTCAGATCTGACCGAATACCTAGGGCCCAAAAACGTCATCATCGATGAGCCAGATAAGCAGCCTTACGTCGTTGACTGGCGCAAGATAATCTCGGGCAAGGCTTGCGCGGTCGCGTTGCCGAGCTCGACAGAGGAAGTTGCGTCCACCGTGAGAATTTGCGCCGCTCACGGCGTTTCGATTGTTCCTCAAGGAGGAAACACGGGGCAGGTGGCAGGAGCCGTGCCGGGCGAAGTGGGTGAATCGATCGTCATGTCGCTGAAGCGCATGAACGCCATTCGCGCAATCGACACCAAGAACAATACCATGACGGTCGAGGCCGGCTGCATTTTGAAAAATCTGCAAGAGGCGGCAAACTCCGCTGGCAGACTTTTCCCCTTGTCCCTCGGAGCAGAAGGCAGTTGTCTGATCGGCGGCAATCTCGGTACTAACGCGGGCGGAACGCAAGTTCTGCGATACGGCAACGCGCGAGAGTTGACGATCGGTCTCGAGGTAGTCCTTGCCAACGGCGAGGTATGGTCCAGCCTGCGTGGTCTTCGCAAGGACAACAGCGGCTATGATCTGCGCGACATCTTCATCGGTAGCGAAGGGACCCTCGGGATCATCACGGCCGCGACGCTACGGCTGTTTCCCCAGACCCCGATCCGACATACGGCTCTGGCTGCTCTCCCGTCTGTCGACGCAGCAACGGAGCTACTTTCGCGCTGTCGCGACGAGGCCCAAGAAGCCCTCACGGCCTTCGAATTGATTTCTGGCGCTTGCCTACGACTTGTCCAACAAAATTGTCCTGACAAGCGCATGCCTCTGCATTCGATCGACTCGCCCTGGTACTGCTTAATAGAGGTGGCGCATCGTGGCGAGAACGGCAGGTCGCTGGAGAACTTTCACCGTATCTTCGAAGATGTCATCGAATGTGAACAAGCTAGCGACGTCCTGGTCGCCCAGTCTTTGGCACAAGCAGAAGCAATGTGGGGAGCGCGGGAGATGATTACCTCTGCTCTCGCTCACGATGGCAAGTGCATCAAGCACGACATTTCGTTGCCAATCTCCGAAATTCCCGCGTTCGTGCGGGAAACTGACGAACTGTTGCAAGCACGTTATCCGGGAGTTCGAAACTTCACTTTTGGGCACCTCGGCGACGGAAATCTGCACTACAACGTCGCCCGACGCGCATCTGGCGACGATGCCGATCTTCACGCCATGCAACCAGGGCTTTCGCTGCTAGTACACGACGCGGTCGAACGCCGATCCGGCTCGATAAGCGCAGAGCAGGGAATCGGACGGATCAGAACCGCCGACCTGATTCGATACAAGGCACCGCTCGAGCTTCAGCTCATGTGGGCAATTAAGCGTACGTTGGATCCGAACGGACTTTTGAACCCAGGCGTATTATTGCCGAGCTTCGAGCCTTGGATGGAGCTTCGGGGCGTGTCATCGGCGGACCGGTGTTGTCGATAATAGAAGTGGTTGTTGAAGTTGGACGGAGTTTGAAAATGGACGGTTTGCCGACCCAGCAGTCAGAGGAAGAGGAACTCATCAGCATCGATCCTGCCGACGGCTCGGAAGTTGCGAGGGTGCGGTGCACCACTCGATCGGAGCTCGACCAAATGGTCGCGACGGCTCAAACTGCACTTGAGAATTCAGGATGGAAACGACTGCTTCCGCATCGGCGAGCCGCCATCTTGCACAAGATAGCAGACGGCATCCAACGGGAAAAAGACACTCTCGCCCGTCTGCAGATGCGAGACAACGGCAAGCCCTTGGCAGAATGCAAGGCAATGGCGGAAAGCGCGATCGGGACGTTCCGCTACTACGCTTCCGTCTGCGAAACGATGGAGACGGATGTTACGCCACCGCGCAGCGAGTATGTCTCCCTTACTGTGTTGGAGCCTTACGGACTCGTCGCGTGCATCACGCCTTGGAACTCCCCTCTGATGAACGATGCGACTAAAGCAGCTCCAGCCATAGCGGCTGGCAATGCCGTGTTATTGAAGCCATCGGAGGACAGCCCATTGCTTGCCCCGGAGCTCGCTCGGATCTGTCGAGAGGCCGGGCTTCCTGCTGGTCTGTTGCAGGTCGTGCAAGGTCGGGGCCGCGATATCGGAGCCGCTCTGGTGGCGCATCCGGGTGTTCGAATGATATCATTTACGGGCGGCACCCACACTGGCCGTGCCATCGCTAAGGTCGCAGCAGAACGACTGGTGCCTGCGGCACTCGAGCTTGGCGGCAAGTCTCCGCATGCGGTCTTCGCGGATGCCGATATCGATAGTGCCGTGGCGGCCGTGGTCGCAGGCATTTTTGGTTCGGCCGGTCAATCATGCGTAGCAGGCTCGCGCCTTTTCGTCGAAAGACGTATCTACAGGGAGTTCGTGGATCGAGTCGTGAAGCGCACGGAGAGACTGCGCGTCGGGATGCCCAGCGAGCCAACCACGGAAGTCGGTCCACTTGCGTCTTTCCACCACCGCGAAAGGATAAAGCGATTCGTAGAAATGGCTAAAGCTGAAGGAGGTCGGATTTTGTGCGGCGGGCACGCGCCAGTGGGAGGTGTATACGACCGCGGCGCGTTCTACATGCCTACCGTGATTGAAGGACTCGACTATCGCGCGCGCGCTTGTCAGGAGGAAGCATTCGGCCCAGTGCTCGTTGCGCTTCCCTTCGAAGACGAAGCCGACTTGATTATGCAAGGAAATGGCACTGCGTTCGGGCTAGCGTGTGGCATCTGGACCGAGAACTTCAAGCGAGCTTGGCGGGTCGGGCGCGCGCTAGAAGCGGGGTCCGTTTGGATAAACTGCTATAAGATTTCCGTCACCTCTTCGCCCTTTGGTGGGTTCAAAGATAGTAGTTTGGGACGCGAAAAGGGTCTCGGCGGCTATAGACTTTATTCGCAGGTAAAGAGCATTTTCTTCGGGCTGCAGGATCAGCCGATGTCCGTAACGAGGTAAGGTGAAATGAAAGAGAAGCACACGCCCTCCGTTCGCATTAGCGGTGGGCGCTTCATGGTGATCGGCGGGGCGAGCCTGGTCGGTTCGGCGACGGTTGAAGAGCTTCTACGGTGCGGCGCATCAGAAGTGCGCCTATTCGACAACTTCTCCTTCGGATCGAGCGATGCCATCTCCCATATTATATCCGATCCCCGGGTCACCGTAGTCTCGGGAGACATTCTTCGTTTGCCTCAACTTCTGGCGGCGGCAGAGGGTTTGGACGGTATCGTCCATCTTGCCGCGTTCATGACTCTTTCCATGGATCAAGATCCCTGGACTGGGCTCAATGTAAATATCCAAGGGGTCCAAAACGTTGTCGAAGCGTGTCGTGCCTGCAAAATACGCAAACTGATCTTTGCTTCATCCAACGCCGTATATGGCTACGGCGAGTCCGTGAAAGGCGACCTCGTGGAGACTACGCCATTCCATAGCGTCGGCGCTCCTCCGGCAGCAATTCTGTATGGCGCCAGCAAGATCATTGGCGAACAAATCTGTCGCCATGCCTATCAGAAACACGGACAACATTACGTAGTATTGAGATATTCGACGGTCTACGGCGAGCGACAGCACTACCGCGCTGCTAACGCGCTCTACATTGTTGAAACTCAGGATGCGGTGAAAAAGGGTTACCGACCCAAGGTCGTGGGTGACGGATCGGAAACGAAACATTTTGTCTACGTCGGAGATCTGGCTCGCGCCAACAGAATGGCCCTCGAATCCGACGCGACCGACGTGGTGGTAAACACTTCGGGGCCCGAGCCGATTACAACCTTGGAGCTCGTAAGGCTCGTCGCAGATCTGTCCGGCCGACCTGATATGGAGCCCGAGCTGGTGAGACCCGATCCCGGTAAGGTGCGGTTGACGTCTGGTGGCGCCTTTCGCATCGACCATGCGGCTGCGAAGAACGCGATCGGATGGGCTCCGGAGGTTAGCATGCGCGAGGGATTGAAACGCTTTCTTGCGTGGCGTGATCGCACGGAAGAAAAGATCTCACAATCCTAGCCTTGCTGCGGTTGCTATGCTCAATGCTACGTCCAGGGGCCTTCATCTATAATCGAGCAGTTCATCGCTACCGATAAAGCTGCGATTGTAACCGGGTCAAGTAAAGGGATCGGCACGGTGCACCGGGCTCACCCTCGAAATGTGCGCGCTCAACTTTATCCAAAGCATTACGCTGCAATTGGGCGGACGAGGCGAGATACTGCTTGCGATGCCGATCTTCACGCCATGCCGGGCTCAGACCCCGATCCGACATGCGGCACCGCGTTGGAAACCGGCGTGTTGATCTAGGGTCTGTTGGGATTCATCGCGAGTTTATCACGGCAGCGGCGAGGTGGAT
>NZ_LLYA01000226.1 GCF_001440415.1 Bradyrhizobium retamae | reverse complement strand
CACCTCCTGACTCATCGAGCCTACTACAGGTGTCCATCAATTCGGAGGAGGTTCACAAGTTTTGGCGACTGTTGGAAGCACCGAACAGATACCGGCACAGAGAAGTGCGTTTGCGGAAGCGAGTTTCGTTGGACTCGAAACGTAGCCGCCAAGTAAGCGATCGGATTGGTTTGCCGTGACGGAATTTCCGGACGCGGGCCATCTCTTTAAGGGGGAGCATCTTCCGTCTCTCAGCCCCTCACGCGCGGCGAGTTTTCGGACATGCTGAGGATGCTTGAAACGAGCCGCCTGAGGGATTTTCACTTCACCGTCGAGAACGAGGCCGAGGGCTCATGGCCGGTGTTTGGCTGGCCATGAATTGTGGCATCGATGTTAGGGGTGTGCCGCCAGTTTGAGGATGGCCGCCTTTTTTGCTCAGCGAGGCTTAGCAAGAAGGGCCAAGTTCGAGGCGGATCCATTGCTAGCCGGGAGTGAAAGCAGGGATATCCAGCCCTCGCTCACGAAGCCTCTTTTTGGCAAATTATTGCCAATTAGCCCGATTTTCGACATTTCGGACCACTTTGAGCCAGAAAACGACAAATTGGGTTGATTTTCGACCCGAGAGCCAGTAAGTTGTTTTCGACAATGTTACTATTTTTGCGGCAAAATTCGACATTCCATATGGATTTTCGACCATGCGGCTGAACTTTGCGGAGACAAAGGCTTTCCAAGGCAAGGCACTGCCTACCGAGACCCAACTCGTCGGGCTGTCAGCATTGGTCCAGATACTATCGGTTGCGGCACCCGTCCGTCGGCCTAGCGCCGTGTCGGAAAAGCATATCCGTGGCAGCCACCGGGATGAAGGCGACTGGCGGCTGTTCGACAAGAGATATTGGCCCGGCGACAATTTTGCAGATCACCTCACCTTTGCCCTGCGCCACGAAGACCTCGATCTCCTCGTGCTCAAGCGCGTGTTCAAGGCGGTCCCGAAGGCAGAAATCCGTGACTTCGTCACAGCGGCACCAACCGGTGTGCCCGCGCGCCGGGTCTGGTTCCTCTACGAAATGCTAACTGGCGAGACGCTCGACATTCCGGATACCCCGAACGTCGCAGCTGTCGATTTGTTCGACCCGAAGGCTTATTTCACAGGCAAGCCCAAGCTGTCAAAACGGCACCGCGTTCGCAACAATCTGCTCGGAACGAAAGATTTCAGCCCAGTCATCCGAAGGACTTCCGCGCTCGTTGCCCTCACAGAAAGTGGACTTGCGGAAAAGGCCCGCGAGACCGTCGGGCGTACCGGCGGCCATGTGGTCTCCCGCGCCGCGAGTTTTCTGTTGCTCGCCGATAGCCGCGCAAGCTTCGAGATCGAAGGCGAACGCCCGCCCAGGAATCGGCTGGAGCGGTGGGGACGCGCTGTCGTGCAGGCAGGCAAGCATGCTCTGACCCTTGAAGAGATCGTGCGGCTACATAGCGTCCTCATCGAAGACACCCGGCTCATTCATCCAGGCCTTCGGCCAGATGGCGTTTTTCTGGGTGAGCGAGACCATGAGAACAATCCGCTGCCTGAGTTCATCGGCGCCAGACCCGACGACCTGACCAGCCTCATGAAAGGCCTGATCGACGCTAACGCGCGCATGCGCGATGACGGGATTGATGCCGTTCTACAAGCGGCAAGCACAGCTTTCGGGTTCGTCTATGTCCATCCGCTTCAGGACGGCAACGGACGCCTGCATCGCTGCCTCATCCACCATGTTCTGGCGGAGCGGAAATTCACGCCGCCAGGCATGGTGTTTCCGGTGTCGTCCGTCATGCTCGACCGGATTGATGACTACCGCACTACCCTGCAGTCCCATTCCGGGCCCTTGATGGAGTTTATCGACTGGAAACCGACATCGGACAGGAACGTCGAAGTGCTGAACGATACCGCCGACCTCTACTGCTATTTCGATTGCACCGACGAAGCGGAATTTTTGTATCAGTGCGTCAAGAGAACGGTGGAGCACGATCTGCCGCACGAAATCGATTATCTGCGCCGTCACGATGAAGCCCGCCGCAAAATCATGGACACGGTTGAAATGCCGGATCGCCTTGCAGACGACCTGCTTCTGTTCATCCGGCAGAACAAGGGCGTGCTTTCCAAGAAAAGAAGGGAGCGCGAATTCGAGAAGCTAACGGACGATGAGGTTGCAAGCATCGAGGCCGTTGTCCGGGATGCATTCGAAGGATTTGAAGATAGCTCAAATGAGCAAAATCACGCCCCGTAAGCTTTCGCGACAAAATCCCTTATGTCGCTGATCAAGCCTGTGCAGCCGATTGAACAAAAAAATCGGGACAGCAGAAACCGACAAGTGAAGGCGATTCTCCGCGACGGCTGTCCGCGAGCCTCTCTCGCGACTATGAACCCGTGACGGCGAAGTTGGGCGCTCCTCTCACTCTGTCATGCCCAGCGGTCTCACGACCGCGCGCCTTGTCCTCGAAGATTGGCGCATGCGCGCCGAACAGCAGAGAGGCGATCTACGGCTGACCGCATCGACCCCAGGCCGGCGAGGTAGACAGAGGTGAGTTCGATCCCTTTCAGGGTGGGAATGATGAAGAAACCGCTCGCGTGCGGCAAGCCGTGTAGACAGCGAAGATGGGTAGTTCGGCCCTTCGACCTAGCGGGGACATCTTCGCGTTCCCTCACCTGCGAGCCAAAGGCCGAGGTGGGGCGCGTCCATCCGAAACTGCGAGCGAAGAGCGCAGGGCAAGACCTGGTTGCGCGTTTTCGCTTGCCGGCCGCACGAGGTAGGTGCTGACGTTCATGCCGTCAGCCGGCCTGCTTCGACGGGAGGCAAATTGCGCTTCATCGGCTTCGGTTGCTCGGGAGCGGCCACCTCCGTCTCTACCGGCGCAGCCATCGGGCGCGTTTCCATGAAATTGAGGAAGGCACGTCCCTTTTCGGTGATGCGCCAGCCACCGTTCATGCGCTCAACGAGTTCTTGCGAAAAGATGTCGAGGTTCGGCACACGGGCGGCCAAGCTCTTGGTGCGCTCGGCCCAGTCCCGACCGCTCGTCGCTAAAATGGCCATGTCGCGCTTAAGCTCCGCCATCCTTGCGAAGCCGTCCGGATAGCTCAGCAGGATCTTCAGGACTGTGACCTGGAAATTCACCTGAGTGACAACATGATGTTGTTCACGCGTGCACGCGGAGCGTACTCGTCGAATGACATCAGAACCAGTTCATAAACGCTTGCCACAGACCTTTGATTGCGTCCCAAAGACGTCTCTAGAAGCCTCGTTCTCTCCTGTAGCGTTCGGTATGAGCCTGCTGGCGCGCGCGGTCGCCTCATCGAAAGCTCCCTTTTTATGTTCAGGCGACCAAGTAAGCAGTGAATGTCTACTTGTCCATCTCGCGTTCCATTCTGTCGACGCTATTGCCCGTAGATCACCCCGACAGATCGACTGTTTGGGAACATCGCGGCGCCTCGCCGCGTGGACGCCGCGAATCGCCCCTCACATAAGCCAAACCGCGCGCTTCCAGTGTCGCTTGCCGCTGCCGACGCTCAGTGCTGACGTCTCATCCATGACGGAATCGGATCGAGTGGCGTGCGATAGACCTCAGCGTTCTCGGCTCTGGTGACCCGGACCGCACAGCCTTTGGCCTTCAGGTCCGGATGTACGATAGACAGTTCGGTCGCAAGCTGCTCCGCTCGATCGGAGGCAATCTCGATGTTTTCGAGAATGAGGCCGCCTTGATTTTTGTACTCCTCGCCAATCACAAGATCAAAAGAGTAGTACGGCATCCGAAAGTGTCCCATTTGATCGGATTCGCTCCTTGGGGCGCATTCTCACCATCCGCTCAGGATTCGCCAGATGGTCCAGTCGTTCGTATGGAGAGAGATTGCTAGGAGCCGCATCGATTCTATCGACAAGATAGTCGGCTCTCAGGGTTGGGCTTATCTCTATCTCTTGCAGTAACCATACCCGGCCCTAAGGCCGAAATTTCGCTAATTAGGGCTTCGCATCGACGAAACTCTGCGCCAGTCGGCAGAATGCAAAGCTTTTCCATGCGATCAGGCGTCAACTTTTGGGTCAACGCGGGCAAGGCCGGAGTCGCCAAAATGGCCATGTCACGCTTAAGGCTCAGCCAGCGAACTCGTCCGGATAGCTCACCAGGATCTTCAGGAAATTTCACCTGAGTGACGACATCATGTTGTCTACGCCTACCTCCACATGGTCGGTCTTTCGGAAAGGGCTTTGCGGCCGATCTGTTTGAGGCGGGCGGGCGTCGTCTCACCTCTGATGGCGGCTTCCCCTCTCATGATCGCGCGAATTCCAGAAGCGCGTTGATGTCGTGATGTGGGCGGCCTTGGGCGCCGCGACATAGTGCGTGCGCAGGTCGCCGACATCCGAGAATGTCCCGCCGCCCCAAGTGAAGACCTTACCGCCTATACGCGCTGAATCAGCAGATCTGCCATCGGGCACGCATGGCGGCCGTTGCCGTTCGACCAAGGATGGATTGCCGTGACGTGGTGATGCCGCCGCACAGCGATCTCATCCGGCGGAGGTCTGATGTTCGACTATAACGCACGTCGTCGAACATTCGCTGGCGTTTCCGCCGGGATGCGGTGTGCCTCGATCCCGATATTGCGCTCGGTCTGACGATATGACCCCGCCCATTTCCACACCTAGCCGAACATCTGCTTGTGCAGCGTCTTTGCGAAATCCTCATTCAGCAGATCGGCGGGTTTGCCCCGCCGCTTGCCTGCCCAGGCCGCGCCCTTGACGATGTTTTCCTGCTCCGCCTCATTGAGATCGTCGCGATCCGTGATCCAGGTCTGCCACAGCGCATCGCGTTCTCCCGGCGCGAGGGGCGTAGCATCGTCGGGCTCTTCGAAGAGATCGCTCATGGCTCGTTCAATAGGCCGCGCGCCTTGAACTGGTCGCGGATATACGCCTCGATGCGCGCTTCAAGATTGGCATCGCTGGTCCGCTTCCAGCTTCATGGTGTGAGCGACACGGCCGAGGTCCCACATGGCGATTTTGCGCGCGCACGGCATGCTCAAGGGAGCTGTTCGGGTACAAGGGCATAGACGAGCGTGCAGTCGAGCGCCTCGACGCTTTGGGGGCGGAT
The DNA here is from genome assembly GCF_001440415.1 of Bradyrhizobium retamae. Taxonomy (GTDB): domain Bacteria; phylum Pseudomonadota; class Alphaproteobacteria; order Rhizobiales; family Xanthobacteraceae; genus Bradyrhizobium; species Bradyrhizobium retamae. Next base: position 7,734 of record NZ_LLYA01000226.1, on the reverse strand, counting down.
TTTGAGCCGGCCGGCGGATTGCACGCCGGGCCTGGAGGATGCGGATATTGTCCTGGTCGGTGTGTCCCGCACCTCGAAGACGCCGATCTCGATCTATCTCGCCAACGGCGGCGTCCGTACTGCGAATGTGCCGCGGGTGCCAGGCATTCCGCTGCCGCACCAATTGGAGACATTAAGGAAGCCGTTGGTCATGCCCAAGACGTCGCGTATGGCCTGGATCACCGCTCGGCTGGTTTGAGCCCGTCTAGTCGTTCATCCAACCGCTGGCGCGCGAGAGTCTTGATGTCGTTTTTCATATTCCAACCGATTTCGTTCGACTTTTCATCAGGCTATGACCTGATCTTCATTCTGAAAATCAGAATCATCTGCCATCGGCAGCCAATATAGACGAATGACCGCGATTAGCGCTTTAACCGTCCGCGCCAAATCCTTGGTTTTGCATCAAGAATTACCCATTTGAACCTAGGCCGCGCTTGCGGCATCACCATCGCCTCCGACTAGCGCAGGCGCTCCTTGAGCTCGACTCGCGGCTATGAGACCAAGCACAAGCTCACCCCGTTGGAAGGCATCGTATGGGCGTCGCCATGACCCCGGCGTCATCGGCGACGACACAGTTAAGAGCCACATGCTCTTTAATGCCGGCGTCCTGCTTCCGCTAAGACGAGAACGAGTTCTACGAGCAAGCACTCCACACCTGGCTCATGAACGCGCCATATCGAAGTGACAGAACGCTTCAATGCGGCCTTCCGGGCGTGCTCCTGCAGAGCAAGCATCCGACGCACATGCGCATTACCGGCGGGAGATCATCAAGGCGTGTTGGGACGAATATGCGGTGACGCAGATTTGCCTGCGATTCGGGCAGCGCCCAACCGACGGTTACGAGGAGACGTTCGTCACCGCACTTGGTGAGACGCGGCGCGCGAACGCGCTCATTAAGGCCTACCCGCTCCATGCGATTCTCGAAAAGATCACCGCTGAGGTCTATGGCAAGCGGGCTCTCCTAAGCGGCACGCGAAAAGCAATAGCGATCAAGTACGCGGTGCGCCGATTGTGACCTGAAGCGAACCGCAGCCATCGAAGCCAGGTTTCATGATACCAGCTTGCGCCGTCAAAGAGTTGGCTTCGCTCGAAACCCGCCGCTCCCGTCGTTGATCAAACGACGTTCAGCAGTGCACGTGCTCCAGGTAGGAGACCGAATACGATGTGCCAAGAGCTAGGAAAAACCTGCAAAGGTGTGCTTGACCGCCACCTTCGGCGGTATAGGATGAGCAATCATAAATTGCATTACAGCGCATTAAGACAGCCCTTTTCACTGGCAGGCAGTAACGCTTGCCGCCCCCTTTTTCGGGGAGGATGACCATATGATTTCGCGTACCTGCGTGGTCGACGGCTTGAGGTTGCACACCCTCCACCATCGGCCGGGGCGAGTCGGCATTCTTCTGATTCACGGAAGTTCGTCCTGCAAGGAGATTTTCTCGAGCATCCTGGTGAAGATGCGCGGTAGCAATGGAGAATGCTTCGATCATGCTCGGCTCCGTTCCTGCCGCAGGCATAAGATCATTCGGCGCCGTTGCGCGGTACTCGGGGGAAACCCGGGTGCACGTCTTTGTTGATAAGATCAGGATCGTCTGCTGCGGTGCCCGCCAGCATGCCGTGGCCGGATCCTGGCGATAACGGACGAGATACTCCGGCGGTGACGCACCTCCAGCCCATTCCACCTTCGAAAGATAAACCGGCATAGCTCCGCCTGCTCGGAGCACATCTTCTCGATATGGCGTCGCTGCTCGAGAAGCATCGGCACGCAGGGGCATCTTCATTTCGCTTTTCCACTCGCCGATCAAAGATCCACGGCCTCGGTATCATCCATTTCCTCGATCGCCGCAGTGAAGCTGGCAGCATTCCATCCGCCACAGGTGAAAGCTGGCGTTTTCCCTAGGATCGGCTGGGTTGTGCAACCCCGTTCGACTCCGTTAGACTCGCGATGGCTCCAAGTCGTAGCGGACGGGCAGACCCCCGAGCTGTGCGGTGATTACCGAATTGGAGCCTTAGACTGGCGGCGGCATCTTTGTCAGGAGGCGGTCTTGTCCCAACAACGTATAGGTTTGGCGCTCTCATTCATTCTTTCGACATCTGTGCCCGTGTGTGCCCAGAGCAATGTTAGCTCCGCATTGCAAAGCACCTTGTCTCCAGGCTGGGAATGCCTTCAGGGACCGAATGAGTTGGATAGGCCAGGTAGGACCTTCTACGTCGATCGTGACGGCGTCAGGTACGAGCTGGCCGATTTGCATGGTCGACTGAAGCCGATAGTAGGAGAAGTCTCGTCGGTCGCTGCCCGCACAAGCGGCTACGTCAGCGCGGGACTTATGGCCAAAATTCTTCACTTGGGAGGGATGCTTTCGATATCCGGATCGACGACCTACGCGACCGCGGTGGCCCTCTTCCAGCGCCAAGAGGTGCGCACGGAGGAGGCCGACGTGCGGGCGGCACTGCGAACCCTCGATCCCTCCTTAATCGATAGCGAAAATACCTATTTCGTCATTCGCAACGTGCAACTTGCAAGGCAAATGCGTTTGACGGTGGACAGGGGAATCGCCGGCGCTTTCGGCGGAGAAGTCCCCTTCCGTGCCATGTTCCAGGTATCGGGTGCGGCCAAGCCGCCCGGCGCAGGCCCCTCCAATATGCAGACTCAATCCGCCGCCGATCCATCTTCGGCGCCCGTTATTACAGCCGAGGACAACAAGAACTTCACAATCGATCAGACATTCGACAAACCCCTCACCGTCTGCTTTCTTGCTCAAAAATTCACTCTCAAGAACGTAGTCGGAGGCGCCGGCGGCAGCATAAGGGACGCGCAATTGATCGAGGAGTATTGGAACCCTACGGCGGCGCAGTGAAATGAGACGCTTCTGTCGTCTTTTGACGTTGGCGTTCGTTCTGCAGTTCTGCTCCGGGCTCCACGCTCAAACGGGCACGCCGAATCCCATCGACGCTATCAGGAACGCGCAGGACTATCAATTTCTCAGCAGCCTGTTTCCGCAAGCAGGCTCCAAGTTCGACCCGGATCGAGACCAGGTCATGACGTCCGATCAGCAGCGTGACGCATCTGCATTTCTGACCTCGCAGTTCAACGTGCAGAAGGAAACGTTGAAAAAGCAGCTAGCATCTGTAATGCGTTCGCTCGAAAGGATTGGCGTCCGCCCGATCGCGGCGATCTCGGAAGCGCCGACGACGATCGAATTTCGCGACGATCAGAACGCTTGGTCAACGACCGTTTCTCCCACCCGTATAATAATAGGCGCGCGTCTCCTCCGCGGATTGGTTCTCGGATCTCTTCGCGAGGCCGTCGAAGGAAAAGCGCTGTTCAGCAAGTCTCTGGCTTCGTATCTGGGTTCAACCCCGGGAGCCGCCTTGGAGCTTGCGGATCTGGAGGCGAGAGCCCGTTTGTTTTTTGCTGCGGCTCGTAACGGCATCTCAATGATGCGAACGGAGGCAGACTTCAGGGAACACTACGAAACCGTCCTCGCCCTCATGAAAGGCTATTTGAAGGGCGGAACGCCCCCGGAAGAAACTTACGATGCGCTCAGGACCCGGCTTGTCGCGGCGGCCGCTGGTGGAGAGATCAGCGGAGCCGATGGAATGGCGATGTTTGATGTTTTCATGCGCCTGAGCAGTCACTTCGATCCGGCCATGATGTTCGTCCTGTCGCACGAATTAGGCCACGTCGTTCTGGGCCACTCGCCGTTCCCGACTGGTATGACGTGTGCGGAAAGCCAGAGACGGGAGGACGATGCCGACGCGTTCGCGATCGCTTTGCTCAGCTACGATATTCCAGGAGAAACGGAGGCAACAGATCTGGCGCTGGCGAGGGTACATGGAGAAAAGGAAAATGCCTCGGCCGACAGGAACTCCTTGGCGTATGGCTATGTGCAGGCAATTCAGTATGGGTTCGCACTGGCAGGTCTTTCCAATCTCATCTACCAACAATGCAGTTACCGTGACGTCGCCGATCGCATCGCTTATCTCGATAACTTGCGTGAAAACTTTATTGCCTCTCGGACGGATGCGATCGAAGAAATATTTCGGCACTTCAAATCCCACCCTCCCTACGTCCATACTTCCAGCGACGTTGAATCCCTAACGTCCGCGAAAAAACGGAAGCTCGCTCAAAATCTCTTCAAGTTGTGCGGCGTAGCGCAAAGTCCCAAGGTGCATCGCCTGAAGAAGGTCAAGGAGCTTCCGTTCGGATGGGTGGTCGAATGCCCAAATGCTTTGCCTTCTCGATTTCGGCTTCCGCAGTTCCGCGCCCGTCTTGGGATGCACACCTGGCAAGAGATTGAGCTGGAATACAGAAATCATCTGCCCGGTTCCAGTCTCATGGACGAGAACGTGATAAAGTCACTGTTTCAGCCTTAGCTGCCGCTCTGCGGTTTGCGATTGTCGCGCTGAATTTCGACTTGTCATGTTTCTATTATGGCTCCGACTGCCGCCGGCCGCACGTACTCATTCTCTCGATCTATACATCTCTATGAATAATCCTGAGGAGAGCATCCACTGCCTCGGGGAAATCGCGCGAAGGTTTCGCAGCCCGCCCGACGCTTTCGATCCACGGCTCAGTGACCGTGTCACCTCCGCCTCCAGCATTTCCCGCACCCGCCTCTGAACGCGCGAACTCGCGATATGAGATTCTTTCAGCAGCTTGCACAAGTAGGGCTGGGCTTTCCCAATCTTCGCGAGGTTGGCCTGCGTCAAAGCCGCCCGTTCAGCCAATTCTTTGATTTCTCGGGTCGCACGCACCGCGCTTGGGCCTTTCACCATGACCTTGCATGCATAAAACGAATTAGGCACCAGTTGAGGATTTAGCCATGCAGACAATGCTCACGGTTCGAGATGGACACTGGAGGTAACCTCTTGCGGCAGGGTACAAGATCTTCCTCTCGTCGCCAATAACCAGCTCGCGAACCGGTTCGGCATCTTCAACTCGCGGAAGCGAATGGGCGATGATCAGTCAGATCCTACAGGACTACTCCTCCGGTACAACGAACTCCTCCCACGCAACGTCGGAAAGATCCTGCTCTAGGATGAAGCCGTAGGCCGCGACGCCTTCCTCTACCTTGGCGACGATGACCTTCCAGAAGCGCACAGGTATTCGCGCCCTCAGCGTCGTGTTGCCGTCGCCCTTTCCGACGAAGATGTCGTCAGTCTCCTTCAGGATCGGACCTGCGAATACGCATAGGCGAAGTCCCATCGGCTCAGCGGCTCTCCCCGGCCGTTGACGAACATCTCGGGTACTGCGACCCGCCCACGAACGGCGAGCCAGGCGCGCAGGGCAGCAGCTGTGGTCCTCCACAAGGGGAGCGTTCGTTCCCGCCGTCCCTTGCCCAGAACACGAATGCTCATCGACGACAGGTCGATGTCCTCGAGCTTTAGCCGTGATCTTGGTCATTGCCGATCTCCCCGCTTGCCAGCGCCATCGCGATCTCCAGCAGCAGGGCTTCGACCAGCGTTGCCAACTGCTCCTTTTGTGCGGGGACCGGCAAGACGCCCGGTTCGACCTCTTCGAACAGGTCCGGCTGAATGTTTGCGCCCTTCATTGTTGGCGTCCTCCCTCCGTGAGTCGGATTGGAGATAGCCTAGAAGCGCATCAATCTCGGCGCGCAGAGATCGCAGAATATTCAGGGAAAACCGCGGCTCGGCACGAAGCTGGTGACGCGCCGCTGACTCGTGTGTCATCCACGCGGGTATGCAGGCGACCGACCCGTCAGGCTGCGGAATGACGACCGACTCCGCCCCACGGTGGGCGTATCTCCTGACAATCAGCACCGTCTCGCCACACCTTGGATGGAACGGATAGTAGATCCGCTCCTCGATCGGCTGTTGGTGGGCAGTATGTCTCTGCTTCGAGCAAGACCTGGATGATCCGGATATCGGTTCCGTTCTCGAGAAGATGGGTCGCGAAGCTGTGGCAGCGCGTGGAGCGTGACGCGCTTGGTCAGGCCCGCAGCCTTCACCGCCGACCGGCAGGCGGCGTGCAACACGGTCTGATCGATTGGATGATCTTCGTCGCGTCCCGGGAACAGATAAACCCGCGGCCGGGCGAGCCGCCAGTAGGTGCGCAGGATGCCGAGTAGTTGGGGCGACAGCATCACGTTGCGATCCTTCGCCCCCTTGCCGTGGCGCGCGAGCACTGTCCCTTCGATCCGCAGTCCCGCGACCTCGGAGTCGGCGCTGAGCACGACCGGCAGCTTGCGCGGTTCTCGCGCATAGGGAATGCGTTCCGGGATCAGCGCCTCGCCGAAAGTAACGCCGTAGAAAAACCGCAGCGCACAGACGATTTGGTTCAGCGCCGGCCATGATATGCAGACCAGATGCACTTGAAAGGCGCGAACGTCTTCCAGTTCCAACCGATCCGGCGATCTGCCGAAATAACGGCTGAACCTCGAAACCGCGCTGATGTAGGATCGCTGCGTCGCCGGCGACAGATTGCGGACTGTCATGTCCTCGATCATGCGGCGGCGAATAGGGCTCAAATCGGCCATCTCGATACTCCTGTCTGAGGGGGATGGGCTCCAACACCCACATCCTCTCAGCCAGGAGGCGATCTACGCCACCTTGCCCCTCACGCCGCGGTAGCGGCTTCGTTCAATCCAACTAAGCGATTGGTCCCCGCGGCCCCACGGATGGGGTCCACTTCACTACTACAGGTCCTGATCTATTGGAAAAGGTCTTTTGAAGCTTTTGTTGGACGGCGAACGAATGCCTCGCCGGGAAGGCGATGTGAGAGGTCCTCCGCAAGAACGGTCACATTTGGATGCTTCAGAAGGGAACCATGGTCGCCAGGAAGAGTGGGCCCTTCAACGACGCTCTCGAAAGCAGCGTGCCATGGAGTTGCTGCGCTAGTGGACTCCCGAGTGTAATAGACGCAGAGCGCCGAAACCTTCTTAGGTACGTATAGTTTGCCCGCGCGAATATGGCGAATGAACAATTGGAAGATTTCCTCAAGCGCCGGTACACCGATTTTCCATGCACCGAAAGCAGCGCTCGCGAGCGTAGCGAAGTCACCCGGTCGAATTTTCATGGTTGCATCGTGCTCAGGCGACAATCCTCCCTCGTCGACAAGGAATGCAAGGAATTCACACCATTCCTGGTCCAAGGTGAGAGTGGAAGGCGTCTCTGGCGCCGACGGATGGGCACTATCGATCAATGCCACTAAATCGACCCTCACATTTGCAGAGATTAGTATCCCAGCAACGGCGTGGGCGAGCATACCGCCAAAAGACCATCCGGCGAGCGTACAAGCCATGTCCGGCAGCACAGGAACAATAGCCCGAGCATAGACTTGGGCAATCTCGTCAATCGAACCTACCTTCAGGAGTTCGTGACCGAACTCTAGGGCATGTATACCGTAGATGGTCTGTGTAGCTGGCAGCGCCCGCACGAGGTCATCATAGACGCTCAGCCCTCCGCCACAAGCGTGACAGAGGATAAGTGGCTGACTGTTCGCGAGTCGAAGCGGAATAAGTTGGCTCGCAGATTTTCGATGGTTCTTCGATGCGGGGCGCACCTTCTCGGCGCACTGATCGAGACGAGGTTTCGTGAAATGCACGGAAAGATCGAGGATTAAACCCCGCCGCCGGAGTTGCTCAAGCACTTGCAGCGCTAGCAGCGAATGTCCACCGAGGTCAAAGAAGTTGTCGTGCCGCCCGACCCGAGCCACACCGAGAAGCTCGGCCCAGA
>NZ_LLYA01000225.1 GCF_001440415.1 Bradyrhizobium retamae | reverse complement strand
TTGCGTGTCTTTCTTTATGGATTCCGCCGATGAAGCGTAAGGAACGCGGCGGCAAGCAATTTGCATTGCGTGTCTAAGCCGGCCGAAGTGTCCGGTGATGAGCTTAGATCGGAGACCACTTTCATGACGAACACTGCGGAACAACTAGAACACGCACCGGGGGTCTTTGTGGACAAGATCTGCGCAGGCGGTCCGCCCATTCAGCTTGTTTTGCACAATGACGACAAGACGACTCTCGGTTTCGTGGTACGCCTGCTGCGCGAGGTATTCGACAAACAGGAGCGGGATGCCATTAGGCTCGCCAAACTCGTCTTGCAGCATGGCAAGGCCGTCTGCGGACGCTATCCTCCCTCAGTCGCAAAGGCGCTCCTCGAGGCGGCGCAAGAGCGTATCCGAGCTGAAGGATGTCACCTGCTGATCACGGGCGAAGCCGCGGGCGAAGCGGACGGCCCCGACCTGTCCGACGTGCAATTCGAATATGCCTTCGAAGCGCTTGAGTGGCACTTCACCAATATACCGCCGAGCGAACTCGTCACTACTGTGCGGCAATTCCCGGGCCACATGCAGGCCGATGTTCAGGTCGCGATCGATAAGCTATTCGCCGATCCGGTCCGCTTCTTCGGCGCCTATGAAGAACATAGGTACGAGACGCTTTCATTCGCTCGGATGAAACAGCGTGGAAAGCATGCGGTTTCGCTGGTGCCGCCGCAATATCACCAGGTTGATACTGGCGAGACGGCGCCGGTCAAATGCCTGTACAATGGACTGTGGCTTTGCCGGGCGAGCGAATTTTTCTATGCCGTCGTGCTCTCTACTGAGTTCGAGTTCAAGCAAGAGTCGAGGATCCGGATTGAAATCGCTGCCCCTGCGGGGTCTGGCGGCGAAGCCTTTGTTCAGCGCAGCTTTGACGAACTGGAACGGGCGGTGCACGCGGCACGTTCTTATCGCGGCAAGATCCTCTCATTCGAGAAAGGTGCGGATTACAGCGGCCGCTCAAGAGGCATCATGGTGCATCGATTGGCACCAGTGAGGCGCGAGGACGTGATCCTGCGGGAACAGGCTATCAAATTGCTCGATCGCAACGTGTTGAGTTTTGTCGCCACGCGCGGCGCACTCCGCCGATTCGGCCAGTCGACCCGCAAGGGCATCCTGCTCTATGGCCCGCCCGGCACCGGTAAGACCCACACCATCCGCTATCTCGCCACCAACCTACCGGGACACACCACGCTAATCATCACCGCCGAAGAGGTCGGTGAGCTGAGCGCCTATATGGCGCTCGCGCGCCTGCTGCAGCCTACCATGGTGGTGATCGAGGATGTCGATCTGATCGCCAGCAAGCGCGACGACTTGACATCATGTGAGGAGGCCGCGCTGAACAAGCTCCTAAATGAAATGGACGGCTTGAAGGAAGACGCTGACATCCTCTTCGTGCTCACCACCAACCGCCCCGAGCAACTCGAGGGCGCCCTGGCCGGTCGCCCCGGCCGCATCGACCAGGCGATCGAGATGCCGCTGCCTGATACGACCGGCCGCGACAAGCTGATCCGGCTTTACGGCATGGGCCTGCCGCTTGAGGCGAAGATCGTAGCCGAGACGGTGCGCCGCACTGAGGGCGTCAGCGCCGCTTTCATTAAGGAGCTGATGCGGCGCATTGCGCAATCATGCATCGCTCGTGACGGCGGAAACTCAGTGACCACAGCTGACATCGAGGAAGCGCTCGACGACATGCTGTTCACCGGCGGCCGCCTCAACGTGAAGCTCTTGGGTGGGGCCGGAGCGATGGCTGCGGGGTCTGAATGAAAGCGAAGGGAGGAAGATCACCCGCCAAGGGCTGCGCCAACTCCCGCATGCGCCGGGTGTCGACGACGCGTCTATGATTGATGAGCAGCGAGGCGGTCCGTGAACGCGAACCGCCGCGACGAGGCCGAAGCAACAATGACTGCCCGCTCGCCGGCTGCGCCGACGTTGAGATCGCGGTCTTGACTGCATCCATTACGCTATCCGTCAGGTTGCTTGTGGCTCACCCTTCCTTTGCATCAGTCGATTGCTTGCGAATTCGCAAGCTGCATGCCAGCGCGCGCTTGATAGTTCCTGTCTTTTTCGAATCGCGCAGAGTGGCTTTGCGACCCGTGTCGGGTTCCTGACGAGGCTCTTCGAGGGATCGCGGCGCGCTTGCGTGTTTTCTTTAAGTGTTACGCGGATGAACCATTCCAGTCGCGGCGGCAAACAATTTGCATTGCACGTGTTGCGCCGGCCGAGGTGTCCGGTGATGAGCTTAGATCGAGGACGATTTTCATGACTGCAATCGAGAACACCGCGCTAGGCCGGCTGGACAAGGAGGGGCGCCTGCTCAATGCCATATTCAAGGGCGGGACCACCAAGCAGGGCCGGTTCGGCTTTCGCGGCGATATCGCACTAAAATTCCAGACCCAGGTCGCGGACGAGAAGCGGCCGCCCCACTATTCGATCGAGCAGGTGCTGATGGTCGCGCAGGAAGGCGAAAGCAACATTCCGGTGCTGGCCGGCTATCTGCACTGCTTCGCTTATCTTGCTGATATCGCAAACGTTCTTGACGGCGCGCTAAGCCCTGGTGGCAGCTACTTCATGTTTTGCAACAACATAGACCTGTTGGCGAAATACCGAACCAAACTCGGTGATATCACCTTCCACGTGCTGCCGTGCGATGAATCCACTGTCTGGAAGGAGATGATGGACCTGGTCGGGGTCAACAAGAACGACATCAAGGAGCTCGATGCGGGCGGCAGGCTCGATTACTTGCTCGACGCGGCCAGGAATGTCGATGCATCCTATGACGAGATCTCCTACGAAGACGGGCTGAAGAGGATGGGGCCCGTCAAAAACCGCAACGAGAACCGGCCGGTCTGAGCGCTGGTTCAGCTCTCGCCGGTGGGATCCGTTCTCGTCCTACAACAAGCCGCACGCCGGTGACGCAGATGTCGCCGTCCAGCACCGTCAACGCGACCGGCGTGAGCCCGCTGCCCTTGCACCGGCCATCAACGCAGCGGCCGGTGCCGAGCTCGAAGGTCGAGCCGTGCTTACTGCGCATCAGCCGGATGCCCTTGGGATCGAGGAACTAGTTACGTTCCAAGTCCAGGTTGACCCGGTTATGCGGGCATTTATTGAGATAGCCAAACACCCGCTTGCCCCAGCGCACCACAACAATGGACCACGGCCTATGGCTTCCGTCCTCGTCGATGATCATGAGATGGAAGCCCATGGCTTGCTGGTTTGGGATGTCGTAGAAGCCGCAGATCGCATAGGCGGTATTCGGCTGCATCCATTGCTCATTCATGACAAGATGCCTTTCATTAATCACCCTGCGATCAGCCCTGCAAGAATCGCGCAGGGTGCCGGATCACCTCACCTTCTGGGGAATTCGACGCGCAGCGTCGCAAGCGCGACCACCACTAGGTGCGACCCGTGCACGATCGACGGGTTCGCGCGAGCACTGTCGCTTTACGGGGCTCACGACGCGCATCTCCGCGGCTGCTACAAAAAATTGATCTCTTCGCGTCCGACTTTGCCCACAATCCAATTCGGTTGCGTGGCCTCGGATATCCGTATGCCGGGTATCGACGGAATCGAGCTGTTGAAGCGCGTCAAGGCGAGCCGTGCCACCTTGCCCATCATCATCATTGCCGGCCATGGCGATGTCCCCCTGGCTGTCGAGGCGATGAAGTTCGGCGCCGTCGATTTCCTGGAAAAGCCGTTCGAGGATGACCGCCTGGTCGCGATGATCGACGCCGCGCTCCGGCAGGCTGAGGCCGGCGCCCGCGACGAGGGGATGACGCAGGCGCGGGTCTCTTCGCTGAGCGCGCGAGCGGCAGGTGATGGACGGATTGGTGGCCGGCCTCTCCAACAAGATGATCGCTCGCGACTACAATATCAGTCCGCGCACCATCGAGGTCTACCGGGCCAAGTTGATGACCAAGATGCAGGCGTCCAGCCTTTCCGAACTCGTCGGCCTCGCCATGCGGGCGGGAGTGCTGAAAAATTGAGCTGAATCAACTGACTCCATTCGGAGGACCTTATAAATGCGCGATGGACCAGATGCCCGGTCAGAAAGCCCATAGAGCGTGTGATGCCCTCATCTCCCAGAATGCCACTCGTTTACGTCGTCGATGATGACACCGACGTGCTCAGATCGCTCCAATTTCTCCTGGAAACCGACGGCTTCTGTGTCGGCACGTTCCGCAGCGCCGAAGCGCTCTTGAACGCCATGACCGTGGGCGGTGCCGATTGTTTGGTGATCGACTACAAGATGCCGGGCATGAGCGGTATTGACCTTGCTGGCCTCTTGCGCCGGCGCGAAGCCGACACGCCGATCATTCTCATCACCGGTTACCCCGACGCGTCTATTCCGGCCAAGGCAGCCACCGCCGGCATCCGTCACGTCCTCATCAAGCCCCATATTGAGGACAGCCTTTCCTCCCGCATCTGGGACGCGATCAACGGTGATCCCCAGCTCTGAGCGCCGTAAAAATCCCATCGCTCCGGGACTCTACGTAGGGCATCACCCTTAAGGCATGGAGCGGTATTTTCGGGCTCGGTTGGTCGGTTTACCAACGCGCCATTCGCCGCAAAGGAGATGGCTTATGCTCACCCCATCCGCCCCTTCCCTCAACATCAACAGGCCCGCTCCTAGCGCGTTTGCGCCTTCCAAACCGTTCTGCGGCCTCTCGAGCCACGCCGGCCTGATCGCCACTGAGTTCACCTACCGCAATGACGAAGAAATCTATGGCAAGGATGAGCCCGCCGAATATGTCTACCAGGTGATCCGCGGCGCCGTGCGCACCTACAAGCTGTTGTCCGACGGCAGCCGGCAGATCGGTGCGTTCCATTTGTCCGGTGACGTGTTCGGGCTGGTATCCGGCACCAAGCACCGCTTGGCCGCCGAAGCCATCATCGACACCACCGTGCGCCTGGTAAGGCGCCGCAGCCTCGAACAGGTCGCCGGCACTAACGTCCAGGTCGCCCACAAGCTTTGGACCATGACGGCGGGCGATCTCAAGCACGCCGAGGAAATGCTGCTGCTCAGTCGCAAGAGCGCGATGGAGCGGGTCGCCAACTTCCTCCTGGAGATGGATCGTCGCCTTGCAGTCGCCGGCATGATGGCGCTGCCGATGTGCCGCCGCGACATCGGCGACTATCTTGGGCTCACGTTGGAGACGGTCTCGCGCGCACTGTCGCAGTTGAACGACGAAGGCGTGCTGGGCTTTTCCGGCGCCCGGCAGATCGTGCTGCGCAATCGTCAGCGCCTGCGCAACATGGACATCTGATCTGCCTCATATGGCGAAGCCAAGTGGAGCGAATTCAGCTTGGCCGACGTCGATTGGGTCGATCCGGTCATGGCGTAAGGCGGCCAGGAAGGTCATGGTCTTCCAGCGGCCGTGTGGAACCTTGGCGAGAAGCCTGCGACCACGCGGTGCCCATTCCCGTAATGCGGCCATATCGGTTCTGGTCCAAGTCTCGTCGATGAAAACCAGGCGCTCAGGCTCGATGCGATCTTGATATTTGATCCACTGGGCTCGCCGCCTTGCGACGTCGGGACGATCGCGTTCGCCAGCCACTACGCTTTTTTGGAAGATTCGCGCGCTCACGCTCACGTCGGACATCTTCGATTAGCTGGCGAAAGGCGTCCTCTCGTAACGGAGCGAAACCTGTTTACGCGTATTGCGCGTTCACTCAGCGCGAAAAACCTTCATAGACGAAAGCGCCCCGAATGGTTTCCGCGTCCTTTTCTGTGACGCCCTTGGCTTGGACAGTATCGTACCAGGTCGCGCGCACTTTTTCGGTCATGTCCGCGACGATCGCTTTCGCTTCTTCCTCTTCCTGGAGAAATCGCGCGCGTTGCGACAGAAGATTTTTCGCGTTCGCGAACCGCCCCTGGTCGCCCGCATCCATCGCAAGATCGCGCCGCTCCTGCGCGATGACAGGAGACGGTGCGAGATCATAGGCCGGCGAAAGCTTCCAGTGGCGGTCCTTCGCGATAATCGCGTGGTTGCGTGGGTGGTCGTCGATATTCGAGATCAGCGCATTGAAAAGCATGCGGCGAAAAAGCTCCGGCGCGTCGCGCTTTGGCTCTTCCACGACCGGGCGCAATTCTTCCGCGAGCAACACGTAGGACCAGCGGTCACGCATTCCGCCGCCTCTTCCGCTCGAAGCAGCGTCAGACCGCTTATCGCCGCGATCGCTGCAGCACTCGTACGACCGCGATCTCCTTTGTGATGCTTTCGCTATCCTGCTCGACGAAGAGCTTCGCTTGCACGGATAGCCGAACAATTGGGACGACGGTTCGCACTGCGCAGATCATGCTCTCGTGGCCATGTGGATCGCTCCGGACAGCGGCGCGCTCGTCCGACGGTAGTCGCGGGCAATGGTGTCGCTCCGGCGAAGGTCGCCTTGTGTAGCTCCGTTCGAACGCCGATCACCCCACATTCATGGGCTAATTTGATCAGCTCCAGTCAAAGAAAGGCAATGAGATCAAGCTACAAACGTATTTGTCGCCACTAACCAAACGCGACGCCCTGTCAGAATCTGGGGTGTCGCTATTGAAGTGGTTCGCGGTCCTGTCACCCCAGTGAGCTGCCGTCAACAAAACATGATCACTGTCTCCTCATTCGATTTTGCTGGCGGATGATGGCCTTGCGGATCTTTCAGCTATCCGAAGCCGCTCCAATCTTTCTCTGCCTTCAGTGGAGACACGGTTGGCGCTGTGCTTGAATGAGTCGTTCAAAAGACTTTGTTTTCGACTTGCAGTTACAGGTTGGATGTCGAGAACCAGATTCACCAAAGCTGATGTCAAACGCGCGGCAAGAGGTGTCCTCGACGGTGAAGGTAAAGTCGCGCGCGAGGATCCACGCGCCGGGAAACCTCGTCAGAGGGTTCGCCGCCACGGCCTCTTCATGCTTGATGTGGAGATCATCGAAGAGCTGGGTCTGCCCGAAAAACTTGGCCGTAACGTATTGCGGCAATTAGACAAACCTCTCCCCGGCCGGCGGAGGTTTCCACAACCCGTCTCGCTTTGTGGAGATCGGCGCTTTTGGCCCGCCGTTTACAGGTATTTCATGGAGGAGTTTGGCGGATTACCGTCGTCGAACATCACCCCCATAGCCCCAGCGACCACCTGGGAGGAGAACTTCGATGAAACCCCTCAAGCCCGAAGGCCTGGAAACACCCGGCCTCGTCTGGCAGCGGCGAAGCAAGCGCCGCGGCAGGAAGACGATAAAGCAACCAACTGACCCATACGTCGGGTACTGGGTATGTCGTCCCGATATCCTGGAGAAGGGTTATACGCTTAAGACGCAGCGGCTCTGGCCGCCAGCCGGGCAACCGTATTCGTTGCCAAGCGACGATGATTGGAAGGACATAGCGGCGAGCTGTCAAAAGCTGCAGAGCGAAATGCTGGCTTTCTCCAATGGCCTCATCATGTCGCCGGACGAGTTCGACGCCAAGAAGACTTTTGATGGGACGGTAGGCTCGCTCGTCGATATCTATTTGGCCGATCCGGATAGCCCTTTTCACAAGCTTCGATATGATACACGCAAAACTTATCGATCGCGCGTCCTCTATCTAAAGAAGATGGTCGGTCAAGCGCGCATCACGCCAGAAGCGCCAGAGGGTCGGAAACTCACATTCCGGGACTTCAATCGTTGGGCAGAAAATTGGGCCAAACCAAAAGTGGAAGGCGGTCCGCGTCGGGTTGCTCGAGCCCATGGCTATATGTCCTTTGTGAGGATCCTGTTCACGTTCGGAGCAATGTCAGAGCTGCCGCGCTGTGAGGAGCTTCACAAGGTTCTGTCCAAAATGGAGATTGAGAACCCGAGGCGCCGCAAGCAAAAGCTTACCCTGGAGCAGGCGGTTCTAATCATCAAAGAGGCGCACCGCCGCGGCGACCACTCGATAGCGTTGGCGCAAGCGTTGATGACTTCGTTCATGATTCGACAAAAGGACGTTGTTGGAGAATGGATACCAATATCAGAGCCGGGCTTGTCCGCCGTCACGCACAAGAGCAAGAAGTGGATACATGGCCTCATATGGGAAGAGGTCAATGCTGGTGTGCTGGATCACCGGCTAAGCAAGTCGCTACGAGGTAAGTTCGCGACCACAAATCCCGACGCCGGCAAAGGCGTGAGGGGAACGCTTGCGCTGTTTCCACTCGTCGTGGCGGAGATTGAGCGAATACCGATCGAGAAGCGCAGCGGTCCGATGGTCATTGCTGAGCACACGGGGCGGCCGTGGATTCAAAAGGTCTTTGCCGAACACTGGCGCGAGATCGCGAGAGCTGTTGGCGTTCCTGATGACGTGCAGAACCGTGACAGTCGCGCGGGTGCTGCGAGCCACGCAGAGAAGCAAGGCGCGAAGCCTGAGCAGATACGGCCGGCGCTTGGGCACGAGAAAATAGAAACGACGATGATCTACCTCCGCAACCAGGACGAAGGGCCGGACAATATCGCCCGTATAAGGTTTGGGGATGGATCACGAACGAAGTAACTAACGCACTCTAACGACGTGTAGTGTTTTCAATTACTTGGGCCTTTAATTCCGTCACGGATCATGTATCCGGCGCCGCGGATCGTGTGCAGCAAGGGCCGATCAAAGCCCTTGTCGATCTTGGAGCGCAGCCGCGAAATATGCACGTCGATGACATTGGTCTGCGGATCGAAATGATAATCCCAGACGTTTTCCAGAAGCATGGTGCGGGTCACCACCTGGCCGGCGTGCTTCATCAGATATTCGAGCAGGCGAAACTCGCGCGGCTGCAGCGTCAGTTCATCCTTGCCGCGGGCGACACGATGAGAAAGACGGTCGAGCTCGAGATCGCCGACGCGATAGGTGGTCTCCTCGGCCGGGCCGACATTGCGGCGCGACAGCACTTCGACGCGGGCCTGCAACTCGGCGAATGAATAGGGCTTTGGCAGATAGTCGTCGCCGCCGGCGCGCAGGCCCTTGATGCGGTCGTCGACCTGGCCGAGCGCGGAGAGGATCAGAACCGGCGTGCGATTGCCCTTCTCGCGCAAGCTCCCGATCACGGACAGGCCGTCGCGCTTGGGCAGCATGCGGTCGACCACCAGCACGTCGTAGTCGCCACTCTCGGCCATCGATAGCCCCTCCTCGCCATCGCTGGCGAGATCGGCGACATAGCCGACTTCACGGAACGCCTTGACCAGATAGTCGGCGGACTCGCGGTCGTCTTCGATGATCAACAGGCGCATCTGGGTGACGGGTGTGGGGATTGCTGCGGGGGCGCTCACAGGATTTGTTCCTCTCACCATGGCGCGGCCGCCCTGCACATGCAAGGCGACGGCGCGGTATCGCGATCAAGTGAAAAGAGCGGGCGATGAGGCTGGGGGACCTCACCGCCCTTAGGCCCTTCCGACGGAGGGGGGCGTATTCCGAAGGAAGGTTGCCAGAGGGAGCGAGTTTTGGACCCGCTCCCCGGAAGGAGACGTCGGCGGGGGCGACGAATGCCGGCGTAACCCTCCATCTGGTATCTAGTCCTCGTTTAGCCCTTCGCCAGCGGCACCGCGACGAAGCGCGACGAACCGCCGCTCTTCACGCGCATGAGAACGCTGTTCTTGTTCTCGTTCCGCGCGGCGTCGATTACCTCACGGACTTCGCTCGGGGTGCCGACGGTCTTGCCGGCGACCTCAAGAATGACGTCGCCTTCCTTGAAGCCGCGTTCGGCCGCCGCGCTCTTCGGGTCCACCTCGGTGACGACGACGCCTTCCCGGCCGGCGCCGGCCACGCTGTTGGCGGGGGCGACCGTCAAGCCGAGCTTCGGCACGTCGGTTCCCTTGTTCGCGCTGCCCTTGTCTTCCCGGTCGGTGTTGGCCTTAGCCTCGACCGTGTTCGGCAACTGGCCGAGCGTGAGGTTGACGACCTTTTCCTGGCCCTTGTGCAGGACGTTGAGCTTCACCGACGTACCCGGCTGCAGACCGCCGATGGTGCGGGCGAGTTCCCGTGCATCCTTGACCGGCTCGCCGTTGACAGCCGTGATAACGTCGCCGGATTCGATTCCGGCCTTGGACGCGGGACTATTGGCTTGCGGTTCCGCCACCAGCGCGCCTTCGGCCTTCTTCATGCCGAGACTGTCGGCGATGTCGGAGGTCACCGGCTGGATCTGGACGCCGATCCACCCGCGGCTAACGGTGCCCTTGTCCTTGAGCTGGGCGACTACCGACTTCACCGTCGAGGCAGGAATCGAGAACGCGATGCCGACGCTGCCGCCGGACGGCGAATAGATCGCGGTGTTGACGCCCATCACCTCGCCATTGGTGTCGAACGCCGGACCGCCGGAGTTACCCTTGTTCACGGGCGCGTCGATCTGGATGAAGTCGTCGTATGGACCGTTGCCGATGTCGCGGCCGGAGGCCGAGACGATGCCGGCGGTCACAGTGCCGCCGAGGCCGAACGGATTACCGACCGCGAGCACCCAGTCGCCGATCCGCGGCTTGGAATCCGAAAGCTTGGCGAACGGGAAATCCGTGCGGCCCTCGACCTTGATCAGCGCGAGGTCGGTGCGCTGATCGGTGCCGATCACCTTCGCGGTGTAGGTCTTGCCGTCTTCCATCGTGATTTCGACCTTGTCGGCGCCGTCAACCACGTGGTTGTTGGTCACGGCATAGCCGTCAGGCGAGATGAAGAAGCCGGAACCCTGACCCGTTACCGGGCCACGGGGGCCACGCGGTCCGCCACGCAGGCCGGGCGGCAAGCCATCCGGACCGCCGAAGCGGCGGAAGAAGCGCTCCATCGGCGAGCCCGGCGGGAACGGCGAGTCATCGTCCTTGTTGGCGCTGTCGTCCTTGGAACTCTTGTCGGCGATGTTGATCTTCACCGAAATCACCGACGGCTTCACGCGCTCGACAATGTCGGCGAAACCGATCGGGCGCTCGACCTTGCGAACCTCGGTATTGACCTGCGCGTGCGCCGCGCTGGTGAAGACATCAGCCGGGCCCTGCTGCGGCGAGAAGCCATACACGGCGGCGCCGAGGCCGGCGACGACGGACGCCATCAGCGCGAGTTTGCGGGCGGAGAACAGCGAACGGCGGGCTGCACCGGACGACGGTAGCGAGGAAAGATCGATGGGACGTTCGGTCATGTTTCTAAAATCTCCAGAGCGTGAATTTCGACGATGCGGACTGGGCATCTGACAGGACGGAAGATGGGGCCTGCCGCCTTACCGCGCGCTGGCTAGGGAATTAAACTTTTGTAATGCGGCGGCTTATGGATGCGGCAGAATAGCGCAAGCAATCAATGGGTTAGCGCCGACCGAAAAACAACTTTCAGAGGACAGGGCGCTCACACCGGGCCAGGCAAGCAGCCAGCCATCGCAGCGCCCGTAAATCTTACGTTAAACTAATCCGTGCCACAACCTATGCACGAACAGTGAGAGCTGGTTGCGGGTCGCCGAAGGCGAACTTCAATTACCGCCGTCAACGACAAAGATCAGGAAGAAAGCCATGGTCAGCGCCGTTTCCAGGCAAGTCGCCACATTGGATCCCCTCGCCTATACGGCTCTCGATGTGGACGACAACAAAACAGCCCGCACCGAACACGACGCCGAACGACAGCGATCGTGGCCCGGGCCACGCAGCTGTCATTGTCGCAGAACGCGCTGGACCGTCTGATGGCCGCCTTCAAGCAAGGCCCGGACGCCGCGCAGCAAGCCTTGGATGCTTGGTCGCAGGCGGCGGAGGATCGTTTCGCTGATCGTTTTGCTGCGGCTAAGGCAGACATGGCGGTGGCCCGCGCAGAGATGCAAAGGTCCTTCGCGGCAACGAACGATCAAATGCAGGAGAATGTCGCCGGTTGGCTGAAGCGCGCGCAGGAATCTTACGTCAAGTGGCAGAACACCACTCCAGTTCCAGCCGTGCAGCTCACAGCCGCGGAAATCGCCGACGTCTTGAAGAAGGCCGCGCCGATTGGCGTCGATCCATCCAAGATTGGCGATGCGGACGCCTATATCTTCGCCTTGGACGGAAAGCAGTATACGTTCAAGAAGGACGGAACGGCCTGGGTGAATGATGCCGGCGTGCCGACGTCGGAAGAGCAAAAGCAGGACGTCCTAGCGATCATGGCAAACGACATACGGTCGCTGACTGACTACCTGCGGGATTATGGCGGTGTCGACATGTCTCTAGTCGTCTAACCCACGCATTTCTCGCTCAGGAAAAACCGCGTCGAAACCACAACATAACGGCATCAGATCTCAGAGAACAGCGCAGGAAGTTTCATCCTGCGCCGCTGTTGTGCCCTGCAGCTTTAGCTGATCTGGATACCGTTGCCGTTGATGTCGAACACATACTCGAGCGTGTCCGTATTGGCCGGATCGAAGAAGCCGACCACGTCAACAAAATTCTCGAAGTTGGTGTCGAGCGCATCGTTGCGGGGACGCGCAACAATTGCGCGCCGTCGCCCTGAAGGCCCGCCTCAGCTCTTCATCTTCATCCGGCCCATGAAATCTCGCTTGCCGAGCGGCACGCCGTTGGTGCGCAGGATGTCGTAGGCGGTGGTGGCGTGGAAATAGAAATTGGGCAGCGAAAACGACATCAGGAAGCCCTCCGCGGTGAAGGGCAGCTTGTGATCACCGATGTGAAAGACGACGTCGCGGCCGCCGAGCGCATTGACTGCCTCCGGAGTCCAGCCCTCCAAAGCCTCGCGGGTTTGCGCGACCAATCCCTGCAATCCCGCATAATCGTACGGCGTGTTGGACGCGGGCGGACGAAACTCTCCGCTTTGCACGCCCTCGATAGCGCCGCGCGAATGCTGGGCGACGGAGATGATCTGGAAGCGCAGCGGCAGCATGTCGGGCGCCAGCCGCGCCTCGACCATGCTATCCGGATCGATGTTCTTTTCGCGGAAATGAACGAGGCCGCGCTCAAGGAAGCCGCTGACGGCGCCAAGGGTCTGTAGATAGTTCGCCACGCTGGCGTCGTAGAGTGAAAAGGCCATGTCCCGTCTCCCCTAGTTATGTTTATTTTGACAGGGGAGTCATAGCTGAAGCCTGCCCGCTTGCAATGGCGGGTTTAAGGCTTCTTGTCCGGCGCATCGGCTGCGAGCAAGCGCTCCAGCCTCGTCTGTTCCTCCTCCGTCAGATGCAACAGCGAAGGATCGGTCACGCTGCCGGTATTCGAACGGCGGCGGCTGTAGAACCAAAGCGCCAGCCCGCCTCCGGCCAACGCGAGCGGCGGCAGCAGCCAGAGCAGCAGCGTATGCGGCGTGAAGCGCGGCTTCAGCAGCACGAACTCGCCGTAGCGCGCGACCAGAAAGTCGATCACCTGGCTGTCGCTGTCGCCGGAGGCGATCCGCTCGCGCACCAACAGGCGCAGGTCGCGCGCCAGCGGGGCGTCGGAATCGTCGATCGACTGGTTCTGGCACACCATGCAGCGCAGCTCGCGCGACAGGTCGCGGGCTCGCGCCTCCTTTGCCGGATCGGCCATGATCTCGTCGGGCTGCACGGCGTGAGCCGGCCCGCAGAGCGTCGCGGCGACAACGAACACACATGCTGCAATGAGGCGCTTCAAGGCATTACTCCGCCGGCTGCAGCGCGCGGGCGGCCTTGGCCGGCTTGGGCGCGCCGACGCGCAGGCGGCGATCCGAGAGCGACAGCAGGCCGCCGAACGCCATCAGGACAGGGCCCCACCAGATCAGAAGCACCAGCGGCTTGTGATAGATGCGCACGGCGATGGCGCCTTCCGCATTGGTGTCACCGAGCGAAACGTAGAGCTGACTGGCGCCGCGGGTCAGCAGCGCGGCCTCGGTCGTCGACGAGTCCCGCGTGGTGAAGTTGCGCTTCGACGGCATCATCACCTGGAGCGTTTCGCCGTCGAGCGCAACCGTGAACTGCGCGATCATCTCACGGAAGTTCGGTCCCTGCCGTTGCGTGATCTCGTCGAGCTTCAACTGATAGCCGGCGACGCTTGCGACATCGCGCGGCTTCATCGTGCCGATATACTCGCTATTCCAGGTGGTCTCGCAGACGATGCCGATCAGCGCGACGCCAATGCCGGCATGCGCGAACGCCGTGCCCCAGGCCGCGCGCGGCAGCCCACGCGCACGGGCCATCGCGGTGGCCAAGGGAACGCGGAACAACGCCGTGCGTTCGGCGAGATCACTCAAGGCGCCGCCAATCACGAATATCGCAAGCCCGATCGCCAGCGGGGCGAGCGTGGCTCCGCCATGGGTCCATGCAAACAGCACCGCAATTGCGACCAGCGCCGCGATGCCGGCCGCGGTCAGCCGCTGCGCCGCGCCGAGGAGATCGCCACGCTTCCATGCCAGCAGCGGCGCAAACGGCATGGCGACCAGGAGCGGCACGAACAGCGGCCCAAAGGTCAGGTTGAAAAACGGTGCGCCGACCGAAATCTTGTCGCCGGTCAGCACTTCCAGCGCCAGCGGATACAGCGTTCCGATGAACACGGTGGCGCAGGCGGAGGTGAGAAAGAGATTATTGAGCACCAGCGCGCCCTCGCGCGAGACCGGCGCGAACAGCCCACCCTGCTTCAGCGCCGAGGCGCGCCAGGCATACAGCGCAAGACTGCCGCCGATGAACAGGCACAGGATCAGCAGGATGAACACGCCGCGCGAAGGATCGGTCGCGAACGCGTGCACCGAGGTCAGCACGCCCGAGCGCACCAGGAAGGTGCCAAGCAGCGACAGTGAAAACACCAGGATGGACAGCAGGATCGTCCAGACCTTCAGCGCGTTGCGCTTTTCCATCACGACGGCGGAATGCAGCAGCGCGGTACCGGCGAGCCAGGGCATCAGGGAAGCATTCTCGACCGGATCCCAGAACCACCAGCCGCCCCAGCCGAGTTCGTAATAGGCCCAGTACGAACCCATCGCGATGCCGAGCGTGAGGAATATCCACGCCACGAGCGTCCACGGCCGCACCCAGCGCGCCCAGGCCGCGTCGATCCGGCCTTCGATCAAGGCGGCGATCGCGAACGAGAACGAGATCGAAAACCCGACATAGCCGAGATAGAGCATCGGCGGATGCACGGCCAGCCCAATGTCCTGCAGCACCGGATTGAGGTCACGGCCCTCGATCGGCGGGCTCGCAATGCGCAGAAACGGGTTCGACGTGACCAGGATGAACAGATAGAACGCAGCCGCGATCCAGCCCTGCACGGCCAGCACATGGGCGCGCAGCGACAGCGGCAAATTGTTGCCGAAGGCGGCAACCAGGCCGCCGAACAGCGCCAGGATCAACACCCACAGCAGCATCGATCCTTCGTGATTGCCCCACACGCCGGTGATCTTGTAGAGCAACGGCTTCATCGAGTGCGAATTCTCGAACACGTTGACGACGGAGAAATCCGAAGCGACGTGCAGCATCACCAGCGCCGTGAACGAGACCGCCACGAACAGCAATTGCGCCAGCGCCGTGGAGCGCGCGACATTCATCAGTGCAGGATCGCCCCAGCGCGCGCCCAGCATCGGAACCGTGGACTGGATCAGCGCAAGTGCGAGCGCCAGCACCAGCGCGTAATGCCCGGCTTCCGCGATCACTTCGCGGTCCCCTGCACTGGCGCAGATGCGGCCGTGGCGCCGGGCTTCGCGCCGTAGTCGTCCTTCCAGTGCCCCTGCTTCTTCAGGGCGTCGGCGACGTCCCTGGGCATATAGGTCTCGTCATGCTTGGCCAGCACGGTATCGGCCTTGAACACGCCTGACGCGTCGAGCGCGCCCTCGGCGACGACGCCCTGCCCTTCGCGGAACAGGTCCGGCAACATTCCCTTATAGGCGACGGGCAGCGTGGCGCTGCCGTCGGCGATGCTGAAGTTCACGGCAAGGTTGTCGCCGCGCACCAGCGAGCCCGGCTGCACCAGGCCGCCGAGGCGGAACCGCTTGCCGGGCGGGATATGCTTTTCCGCCGCCATGGTCGGCGTGGAAAAGAACACAATGGAGTCGCGCATCGCGTTCAGCACCAGCGCCGCCGCAACCGCAAGCACCGCGAGCGAACCGCCGATCATGGTCAAACGCCGCTGCTTGCGCGTCATCAATATCCCCTGTCTTCGTCTTTGGGTTCCGCCATCCGCTCTATCCATCAAGCCCGAGATTTTTCAGGCCTTCATTGAGCTGGCGCAAGCGCTCGGCATCGCCCGCAACCGCCTGGCGCGCTTCCGTGCGCGCGCTCGTCGCCTTGTCGCGTTCGCCCATCACCATATAGGCCCGCACCAGCCGCAACCAACCCTCGACATCGCTGCCGTCCTGCTTCAGCCGCGCCGCCAGCCGATCGACCATGCCGCGGATCATCGTCCCGCGGTCCGCCTCGTTCATGTCCCTGGCCGCGGCCATTGCATCATCGGAGAGCGCCGGCGCGACGGGGGCGCCGACCCGGGTCAGCGCCGCCTCGATCAGCGGCCGCCACGGCACGTCGGCCGGCGCCTTTGACAGCATCGCCCGCCAGATCGCCGCAGCGTCGGCCTTCCGGCCGTCCTGTTCGGCAGCGAGCCCGAGGAAATAGCTGGCCCTGGGATCGTCGGCGTCTTGCGCGACCGCGCGCTCGAACTCGCCCTTGGCCTCCGCCGTGACGACGCCGCCCGCGCTGGTAACCAGCGCCTCACCGAGATCGGAGCGGCGTTCGGCGCTGTCGCCGGCATGTTGAATCACGTTGCGGTAGGCCCGGACCGCTTCATCGAAGCGACCGAGCCGCGCCAGCACCGGCGCCAGCACGGTCCAGCCGCGGCCGTCGGTCGGATTTTGCTCGAGATGCGCTTCGACTTGCGCCACCATGTTTTCGAGCGGCTGGCTGGCGTCCGCCATACGGGTGCGCGAGGCGAGTGGGAAATCACCGAGACGCGGCGATCCAAGCGCGAGGTAGAACGTCACTGCCGCGATCGGCAACCCCACCAGCGCTACGACAGCCGAGGCACGGCGCAGGCCAAGGTTGGCGCGCGCCGGCTGGTTGCGCTCGCCGTCCGCGGCGGCGAGCAGGCGGCGGCCGATTTCGACACGCGCGGCTTCGGCTTCGGACAAGCCGATCAGCCCGGCTGCGACATCGCGGTCGATCTCGGCGAGCTGATCCTTGTAGACGACCGCCTCGCTGCCGCCGGCCTGCGCAGACGAGCCGCGGCTCAACGGCCAGAGCACGGCAAAAATCGCCGCGACCGTCATCAGCGCGAACACAAACCACAGCGTCATCAAGCAGTTCCCGGGGGCGGAACGGCGCTTCCCAAGCCAGCGCCGATGCGCCGCTTTACACCACCGGGGGCAAGTCCGGCAATTGACAATTGCGGCAGAAAGACCCGCCAGCGATCCGCAGCTCCTGGGCCAGTTCGCCCCGAGCTTATCCGCCGGATCGCGGCTCGTAGACCCATCAACGGGAAATTGCAGCGGAACCTGCATGCACGAGGGATCTCGCGCCCTTTGGCCATAGCGTTTGCACCAAGACGTAGGCAATGCTACACAATGGGGCTTAGGCATTAATTGCGTACAGAGGCAGATCGATGCGATCCTGGAAAGCAATTCGACGTGGCGCTGTTCCGTCCACCCCTGTCAAAACTCCTGTTGGCCTGAAACTCCGCCGCAGCGTTCCGCGTCTGTCACTTCCGCTGCTGTTGCTGTCATTTCCGGCCGCAGCCCAAGACGCAACGGAAAGGACAGTGATCGCGGCTGCAGCGCTACCCCGCGATCTCAGCCCCTGGGGCATGTTCATGCAGGCCGACGTCGTCGTCAAAGCGGTGATGATCGGTCTGGTCTTTGCGACCGCGGTCACCTGGACGGTGTGGCTCGCAAAGACGATCGAGCTGATCAAGGCGCGACGGAATGCCCGACACGCCCTGCGCGAGCTCGCCGACGTCCGGAACATGGAAGACGCCGTGCGGCAGGTCCCCGAGGGCGCGGTTGCCCAGTTGCTCGAGGGTGCCCTGGCGGAATTGAGATTAAGCACCGATCGAATGGACAAGGAGGGGATCAAGGCAAGGATCGCCTCCCGGCTGCAGCAGATCGAGGCGGCGGCAAGCCGGCGCATCGGACTAGGCACCGGCGTGCTTGCGACCATCGGATCGACCGGCCCCTTCGTCGGACTGTTCGGCACGGTCTGGGGAATCATGAACAGCTTCATCGGAATATCGAAGTCGCAAACCACCAACCTCGCCGTGGTCGCGCCTGGAATTGCCGAGGCGCTGCTGGCGACAGCGCTCGGGCTGGTGGCGGCGATTCCCGCCGTCATGATCTACAATCTCTTTGCACGCCAGATCGCCTCCTACCGGGCGCTGCTCGGGGATGGATCCGCAGAGATTACGCGACTGGTCGGCCGCGACCTCGATAGCGGCACCGTGCTGGTGCGGCGGCACCTCGCAGCGGCGGAGTAGCAGCCATGGCCGCCAGTCTGAACCAAGGCAACGGCGATCTCGCCGAAGTCCATGAGATCAACGTGACGCCGTTCATCGACGTCATCCTCGTTCTGCTCATCATCTTCATGGTTGCCGCGCCGCTTGCGACCGTCGATATCGCCGTCGATCTTCCGGCGTCGAACGCGCAGCCGCAGCCGCGGCCGGACAAGCCGGTCTATCTGACGGTGAAGCCGGACCTGTCGCTTTCCGTCGGGAACGAAACCGTGGGGCGTGGCGCACTGCCCGGCGCGCTCGATGCGAGCACCAGCGGCCAGAAGGATACCCGCATTTTCCTGCGTGCAGACAAGCTCGTCCCCTATGGCGAGGTGATGCAGGTCATGAACATGTTGCGGGCCGCCGGCTACCTCAAGGTCGCCCTGGTCGGAATGGAGCAAGCCTCGTCGCCATGATGCAGCTTGCGGCCGAAGATCGTTCCGACCTTCAACGATGGATGTTCAGCAGCCTCGCGGTGCTGTGCGTCTACGCCGGATTGACCGCCACGCTCGCCACCTGGCGCGACGCGGACGACACCGTGGCTGCCGAACCTTCGGGCGCGATCGTGGTCGAGCTGGCGCCGTTGGCCGCAGCACCAGCGACGACGCCGACCGACATTGCGTCCGGTCCGGAGCAGGTGATGTCGGAAGCGCAGCCGGTGGCGAAGCCCGAGGAGACGCCACCCGATGAAACGCCCGAGCTGCCGCCCGCTCCCAATCCGGACGCGGCTGTGGCTTTGCAGAGCAAGCCGCAGCCTGACGTGACGCCGCAGCAGCAGGCGGCGGCGACCACGACATCGGCACCGCCCGCGATCAACGATCGGATCGCACCGGTCGCCGTGGCACCGACCCAGGGTGTGCCGAATGACAAAAATTCGGAGGCCGTCGTGACGTGGCGAACCCAGGTCCTCGCTTTGGTTGAAAAGAACAAGCGATATCCGGAAGCCGCGCGGTCGCGGCGCGAGCAAGGGACGGCGCAGGTGTCGTTTACGCTGGATCGCAAGGGAATGGTTGTCAGCGCGCGTGTAACTCAAAGTTCGGGATCCGGCGCCCTTGACGAGGAAGCGCTCGCGCTCCTCAAGCGCGCGCAGCCCTTTCCTGCGCCGCCCGCAATGTTTCCCGGCGAGTTCGTTGTCGTGAGGCAGCCGATCCGCTTCACGGTCAAATAGGGCAGATAGCAGGCGGCATCCGACCGTCTGGTCACAGCATCAGTTCGATGCGTTAGTCCGCAATGATCGCGCCGCCGCCGAATCTGTAGTTCATCCCGATCCGGACACCATCACTGGTCACCCGCGTGTTGGCGTCAAACGCAACCGCCGTATTGACCGCCACAGGCGGCGTCGAACGCATCGAGCCGAAATCCATGTGGAGATATTCGAGCTTTGCGGTCCAGTTGCCTGTAAGCCGGGTCTCGAAACCGGCGCTGACAGCCCAGCCGAACCGATACAAGTGCCGATCCAGAGACGCCGTGGTTGCGACACCCGCATTGTCGAAACCTGCAACCGCCGTTGACGTCGTTATCTTGCCGAACGGAACGCCCGCGGTGGCGTAGGCAAGCAGGTCCGGCGTCACGAGCGTTCCGACGCGCCCGCGAACCGAGGCTGCCCACCCCAAGCGATAGTCGAGGCTCGCCGTCACGGTGGCGTCAAGCGGAGCGAGCGCCGGGTTGCAGATGTTACCGGAGCAAACGGTGGCGCTGCTTCCGCGCTGGTTGCGATATTCAAAATCGCCTTCAATGCCCGCCAGCATCCGGCCCGACGTCCAGTTATAGCCAGCCTGTCCGCCAATACTGGCGGTGTCGTGCGTGGACGACAGGCGGGCTCCGGCAAGCGACGTACCGGTTGCAACATCGCTGAACGCAGCGTTGGTAACGCCCTCACCCCTCAAATATCCAACATTGCCGCCGGCATAGATGCCCGCCCAGTTCCAGGCCACCGCTTCGAGCGCGGGGCTCTTGTAGTAGCCGTTGCCGGCCGGCCGTCTCGCCGTGCCTATCCAGGTGCCGGGCGGGCCGCTCGGCCGGTCGACACCGTATTTGACGTTGAGAAACAGCTTTAAGCCACGACCCGGCTGCAGGATCTCGTCCTTGTGGAATTGAACGGAGTTGCGAATGTTGGCGTTGAGCAGATTGTCGCCAACTACTCCGGTCGCGACCTCAACCGCGCCCCACGGCGAATCCCTCCAGAATTTCCGGTGCTCGAGTTGTACCTTCACCAAATCATATCCGGCGGTCGGCGTGTCGAATTGCGGAATGTCGTTCTGCGCAAACGCGTGCAACACGCCGACGCGCGCGAACCAATTGTCGTTGCGCCAGTAGACGCCGCCGCCGAGGCGCATCGGAGGAATGCGCGGCACGTTGCTGCCGTCGGTGAAGGTCGCCCGCACGACATCATATTGGCCATCGAGGCCAAGGGTGCCATTGCCAAGTTGCGCGGCGTCCCACTGCCACGCCAGTTCGCCGCCGCGGAAAGTCGCGTCACGCTGATCGTAGTTGACTTGGATGTAATCGGTGCCGGCGCCGCATGAAGCAAACGTTTCCTGACAAAAGATGCCGGTGGCGCGCGAGAAAATGAACTTGTCGTACGACGTGTAGTAGGCATTTGCGGCGAACCTGAAATCGCCATCCGTACGTTTCAAGCCGATTTCCGCGGTCTGCGCGGTTTCGATTCCGAGGTTCGGGTTGCCGATCTTGAACGTCTTCTCCGAACCGTCGGGACCTTGGGCGAACAGTTCGAGGGCGCGCGGCGCACGTTCGATCCGTTGCAGCGTCAGGCTGGCGACCAGCGAGGATGGAAGATCCTTGATGATGCCGAAACTGACGCTCTTCGGCATGAAGTCGAGCTTGGCGGTGGCCCTGCCCGGCTCATCCGGCGGTGGGAGAAAATTCGGCGGGAAAGTGAATGCCGTTCCCGCGACATTGACCCCCTCGATGCGACCCGCCAATTGCGTGCGCAGCGTGTCCGTGTGCCTGACTTCATTGAGGAAGTACGCCGCTGCCGTTCCGGTCTGGGCCGGAAGCAAGATCGCCTGCCCTTCCGTATCCAGTTGCTGGTAGGCGCCCTGCGCGCCAAAAATGCTGGTCAGCGCACCGATCGGCGTGGCGAACGGCGCAAGTTCGAACTCGAGCTTGCCCTCGGTCTGCCGGTTCTTGAAGGTTGCGGCAATCTCCTGGAAGCCGGTGGTAGCGAGCACCGTCTCGTCGTGCCGGTACTCCGAATAGCCGGTCCAGTACCTGATCGCGGCAAGCACGCTTGCGTCCGGGCGATACTCGCCCTTGGAACTGATCTTGGTTTGCTCGAGGTCGTTGTGCTGGCGGGCATCCGCGGTCGCGATGCCGGGGACGTAGTAGTCGCTGGTGAAGCGGGAGACGGCGATGCCGGCATAACCGCCGTCGAAAAGCCAGGAGCCGCCGATCGCAGCGCCTGCGTTTTGCGAAGCGGAATTCGGCTGCTTGCCGTTGAAAGCAGGCGCAGGGATTGGCGGGACCAGATACGGGTAACTCGGGACGCTGTAATCGCTGGACGAGCGTCCGTAGATGTCGGCATGAACGGCGGCGTTGCGGCCGCCGGCATCCAGCAACAGGCCGCTCTCCCATCCCTTGTTGACGCTCGTTACGCCCGACCGCAGTTCTGCAGCCATCCCCCCGAGCGGCGCAGCGGTCGGAATCCGGTTGTTGTTGACGTCGACGACGCCGCCGACGGCCTGCGAGCCGAAGCGGAGCGCACCCGGTCCGCGAATGACGTCGACCTTCTGGATGGCGAGAGGGTCGATCGGCACCGCGTGGTCCTGCGCGATGTCAGATACGTCGACAGCACCAACGCCGTTCTCCTGAATGCGGACCTTTGCGTCCGAGAGGCCACGCAAGATCGGGCGCGACGATTCCGTGGCAAGGCCTGCCGAAGTTGCACCGGGCATATTGGTGAACAGGCTGCCGAATCCACCGTTGCTGCTACCGGTCTGGATCTGGTTGCTCCCGATCGTCGACAGCGGCGCGAATGGCTGATTGAAACGCGACGTCGGCGCGAGCGGGGGCGTTGGGCCCGGCAGCGGTGCCGCCACGGTCGTCGAACGCCGACTGGGCTCGCTGCGCGCGGCCCGCCGCGCGGGCTTAGGCTGACGCCCCTCGACGGTCACTTGCGGCATGTCGATTTCCGCCGGCGCGTTCGGCGTGGCTTGCGGTCCAGCCGCCGGGGCCGGCGCGGTCTGCGAGGGAGCCGGCTCCGCCGGGGCTTGCCCCGCTGCCGGCGGTGCCGGGGCGGCTGGTTCGGTAGGCGGCGCGGCCTGGGGCGCCGATGGCGCGGGCGCTGCGGTTTGCGCGAGCGTCGCAGCGTGGCTCAACCAAACCACGGCCAGTGCCGATGTGCCCGCAAGGGCCATTCGCGTCGCGCGCATATTCATCCCCAACCGATCGCGCTTCAGCAACAGCCACTTGATAAGCCGCAACGCCAAAACGTAGGCAAGGCTACATGTTAATGCTGAACCGTTAACTGTCAAGATGCTGCGAACGAGTCGCAAATTCCAGGCGCCGGCCTGTTGCAGACCGGCGACAAGCCGCCAACTTGCAATGTGGTCGGCAGCACGCCATGGTCGCGCCTCGTCTGGATGGATTCGCCTGGAAGGTGCAGTGGTGCGCAAGCCCTCGACAAATCGGGCCAAACCGATGCAGCCGCTGCCCGCGGAACAAACGCAGGCGCGCCGCTTCGGAAAGGCACGATCGGCGCGATCGACAGCGGTTCTGGAAGACTATGTCGAATTGATCTCCGATCTGCTCGGCACGACCGGCGAGGCGCGCCCGACCGACATCGCGCGCAGGCTGGGCGTATCGCACCCGACGGCGATCGACACCATTGCGCGATTGAAGCGCGAAGACCTGGTTACGGCCCGCCCCTATCGCGGGGTGTTCCTGACCGAAAAGGGTGAGACTCTCGCCAAGCGCGTCCGCGCCCGTCACCGTCTGGTGGTCGACGTCTTGCTGGCGCTGGGCGTTCCGCAGGAAGCCGCGGAGGCTGACGCCGAGGGCATCGAACATCATGTTTCCGATGTGACGCTGAAGACCTTCGCCGAATTTCTTCGCGACGCCAAGGATCGACGCAAGGCATGACGCGATAGAATCGAGACGGATCGCTAGCTCGCCTTGGTCGTTTTACGCTCGCCGGTCACGGCATTTTCGGCCGCCCGGCTCATCAGCGACGCGTAGTCATGGCCGAACAGGATTTCGCAGAAGCGGATCGCCGCCTTGGCCTGCATCTGCCGGTAGGCGCGCGCCCTGCTGTCGGCGCCGCGCAGCGCCTGCACCAGGCTCTCGGTGGAATGCTCGACGTAATGCTGCAGGTCGGAATAGGTCCGCAGGGTGACTTCGTTGATGGCGAGTTCGCTGGCATAGGTGCGGCACACCGCCACGAAGTCGATCAGGGCGGCGATCTCTTCGACCTCCGCGGCGTCGATCTTCGGCGCCGAAGCGATATCCTTGTCGGCGCGCTGACGCAGGATGCGGCGGACCCGGCCGGGCACGCTCTCGATCTCCGACTGCAGTGAATTGGAAATATCGGCCCGGATCGACGTGAGCTGGCGGCCCCACGCGGAATCGTTGCGCAGATCGAGCTCGGTGCGAAGCCCGCGCACGCCATCGTGCAGGATTTTCAGTTGGTCGCCGACATTGTCGAAATGGCCGCGCCTGATGTCCGTGCGCAGGCAGGCCGTGAGAAACGAGAGATCGTGCAGCGCGATCGTGACGGCGATGCCGTAGGGCGTGGCCGCCACGCGAATCTCGTCGTCGGAGGCCGCCATCTTGACCGCGAGACGGATGATCTGCCACGGCGCCGCCAATCGCTGCATGATCAGCGACAGCGCGAACGGCAGCAATTGCGGCGTCTGCAACGACGGCACGTTGAGCGCCGACGTCACGGTCTCGAGTTGAGAGGGCGTCAGCGCCCGAATCTGGTCGGGAAGCCGGCTGCCGAGCGTCTCCATCGCCTCACGGGCCCGCAGCACCGCGCCGATCGACAGCAAATCCTCGACTACATTCGGCGAGCCAATGCGCGAGAGCGCACGATGCCTGTCCTCGCCCTGCACCGGAGTGGCGATCTTGACGATCGCCTCGGCTGCGGCGAGCTGGAATTTACGAGTCGCGGCTCCGAGACCTGCGGTGGAGCCGCTCAGCCTGATTTCGCTGAGTGTCCTTTCGAATGCGCGCACGGCCTCGGGCGCGCAGTCGCGGCCCAGCCATTGCCAGACCGGCAGAAGCGACGCGCGCCGGATCTGCCCGGCGCGCACCGGATAATTGCCCTCGACGAGAAATGGCTCGAGCGGACCGTACAACAGCCGCGCCGGATCGTCGGTGCGCGGACGCGCCTCGTCGTCTTCCTCGGTCCCGCGCACGACCTGGCGCAATTGCTCGAGCACGAAATTGGCGACGGCGAGATCTTCCCCGCGTTCGATGGCGCGCTCGAACTCCCGCATCAGCAGCGCCTGCGATTGAGGCGGGAGCTGGGCGAGATAGTCCCTCAGCCGCTCTGTCGATGTCTGGCTCATTCGCCTGGTGTGGATATGTTTGTGTCACGCGGACGGCAAAGCGCGTCCACCGCCGATTTTAGAAGTGCGCGCGTTAAGAAGCCGTTTAGGAATAACGAAATCGCCCCGGGCAGTGCCAGATAGCGCCCCTTCAATCCCAGGCAATTCAGCCCGATAAGGCGTTCATATCCCCGGCAGCACCAGCTCTGCCCGCAGCCCGCCGATCGGGGCGTCGCCCAGGACAAGGCTACCGCCATAGAGGCCGGCGAGATCGACCACGATCGAAAGCCCAAGCCCGGAGCCCGGCTTGGATTCATCCAGTCGCTGGCCGCGCCGGGATACCTGCGCGCGCTCGGCAGCGGATAATCCGCGGCCATCGTCATCGACGATGAGCCGCAGCCGCGGCCCGGTGCCGGGCTCGGCCGGCGATTCCGTGCGCACCTCGATGAATACCTGCGAGGCCGCCCATTTGCAGGCATTGTCGACCAGATTGCCGGCCATCTCTTCAAGATCCTGGCGCTCGCCGCGGAACTTTGCATGCGGGTCCGCCTTGACTGCGATGTTGACGCGACGATCCCGGTGGATCTTTTCCATGGTCCGCCGCAGCGCCTCGATGGCGGGCGCGACCTCGGTGACGGTGCCGACGATGGTGACGCGCGCGGCGATGCGTGCGCGCTCGAGGTGATGCGCGACCTGATCCCGCATCACAAAAGCCTGCTCCAAAACCTTGTTCGCAAAGGGATCCACCGTGTGGGCGGAGGCCTCGTTGACGATCACCGACAGCGGCGTCTTGATGGCATGGGCAAGGTTGCCGACGTGGGTGCGGGCGCGCTCGACGATCTCGCGGTTAGCGTCGATCAGCGCGTTGGTCTCGCGCGCCAGCGGCGCGATCTCGACCGGAAATTGGCCCTCAAGCCGTTCGGCGCGTCCGGAGCGGATGTCGGCGATCGATTCCGAAATGCGCTTGAGCGGCGCCAGCCCGAAGCGGACCTGGAAGATCGTGGTCAGGAGCAGCACGATTCCCAGCGCTGCGAAGGTGCCGCCGAGGTAATAATCGAAGGCGCGGATTTCGTCGAAAATCTCGGATGCGTCGCCGGCCACGCTAACCAGATACTTGCCGTCGGCGCCGAGGTCGACCGGCCGCTCGACCACCCTCAGATCCTGGCCCTCCGGACCGTCGACGTAACCGAGGCGGATCCCGGCCGGGGTCAACTCCGCGCCGATATCCTCGAGCTTCGGCAGCTTCTTGTCCCACAGCGAACGCGAGGCCTTTGTTTCGGCCTTCTCGTCGGTCCGGACGATCTGCCAGTACCAGCCGGACAAGGGCAGCTCGAACAGCGGTTCGCCGAGCGACTGGAACTGTTGGTCAAGCGGCTCGTCCGGCGTTGCGACTTCGGCGATCAGGGTGCGGAGGTAGAGGTTGAGGCGGCGGTCGAAGGCGCGCTCGGTCGCGTTCCGGTAGACCGATGACAGGATCACGCCGGTGATGATCAGGATCACGACCACCCACGCGGTCGCCGACAGGAACAACCGCGTGGCGAGCGAACTTCCGCGCATCAGAACAAGATCCCGAAAAGCGTATCCCCAGGCTCCAATCCTGGGGATGGAGACGGGCCTTCGGATAAGATCATGCTCGAATAAAAGAGCAAGGCTCATCAGACGCCCGGTGAGGGCGGCGTCAAGAGATAGCCGAGCCCACGCACGGTCTGGATGATGTCGACGTCGAGCTTCTTGCGGATGCGGCCGACGAACACCTCGATGGTGTTGGAGTCGCGGTCGAAGTCCTGGTCGTAGAGATGCTCGACCAGTTCGGTGCGCGACACCACGCGCCCGGTGTGATGCATCAGATAGGCCAGCAGCCGGTATTCGTGCGAGGTCATCTTGACCGGATTGCCTGAGACGCTGACCCGCCCGGTGCGGGTATCCAGCGAGACCGGGCCGCAGGTCAGTTCCGACTGGGCATGGCCGGTGGAGCGGCGCAGCAGCGCGCGAATGCGCGCCAGCACTTCTTCGAGGTGAAACGGCTTTGCGACATAATCGTCGGCGCCGGCATCAAACCCCTGCACCTTGTCGCTCCAGCGGTCGCGCGCGGTGAGGATCAGGACCGGCATGGCGCGGCCGTTGCGGCGCCACGCCTCCAGCACCGAGATGCCGTCCATCTTCGGCAACCCAATGTCGAGGACGACGGCGTCATAGGGCTCGCTGTCGCCCAGATAGTGCCCCTCCTCGCCGTCGAACGCGCGATCAACCACATAACCGGCATCCGTCAAAGCCGTCGTAAGCTGACGGTTGAGATCCGGATCGTCCTCAACGACAAGCAGGCGCAAGCTGGCCTCCAATAGTGAGCCCTACAATATCAGTTCTCATGATGAGGCTCAGCGGGGTGAACGGGCCATGAACGAGGCACACCGGGCAGTGCGACTTTCGTCATAACGCTTTCCGCGGGCCCGGGCGCGCCCGCAAACCGCAGGCCCAACGCCTAACATGCCCGATCGGATGCCCCAAGGGGGGCCCGGCAGGTTGCTTATGGCAACGGCTCCCGAAAAAGCGGGACACGACACGTCCAGCCGCGCGGATAAGCGTCCCGGTCGCGCAGCCTCAGTCAGTCCCTTACGTGCGGAAGAATATGAACCAGACGATGCCAAGGATCAGAATCGCGAGCCCGGTCGATACCGTCAGGAGTGCAAGCACGGACGGGCCGGGCTCGGCTTGGCGCGCCTCAGTCGGGGTTTCGACGATCTGGCCATGTCGTTTCGTTGCCATGGGAACCTCTTCGAGTAAGTACCTGTAATGTCAGCCAATGCTCCGACATCGCCTGTGGAAGCAACGCATGATCGAAAGTGATGTTCCGGGTATTGGGCGTGTCGCGCGGCCGCCGTGCTCAAAAGGTCGCAGGCCCGCCGCCGCGCGGAAGGGTTAACGGCGTTCCGAGATTCCCTAGCCCGGCATGTTTGAGACGGGGTGATCCGGTGGTATCCTTCCCGTTCGTCTGTTGCGTATTTCGGAGTAGCCCATGGCCCCCCGCGCCAATTGGAAGGGTTTTCTGCGCCTGTCGCTCGTGACCTGTCCTGTCGCCCTCTATCCGGCGACCTCGGATACCGAGAAGGTTTCGTTCAACCAGATCAACCGCAAGACCGGCCACCGCATCAAATACGCCAAGGTCGACGCCGAGACCGGCGAGGAAGTCGCCAGCGAAGACATCATGAAAGGCTACAAGATCGATACCGACACCTACATCGAAGTGTCGAAGGATGAGCTAGACGACATCGCACTGGAATCGACCCGCACCATCGAGATCGACGAATTCGTTCCGAAATCCGATATCGACGGCCGCTATCTGATCCGCCCCTATTATCTCGTGCCGGACGGCAAGGTCGGCCACGATGCGTTTGCGGTGATCCGTGAAACCATCCGGAGCATGGACAAGGTCGCGATCGGCCGCGTGGTACTGACCAACCGCGAGCACATTATCGCGCTAGAGCCGCTCGAGAAGGGGCTGATGGGAACGCTGCTGCGCTACCCCTATGAAGTACGCAACGAGAAGGAATATTTCGACGATATCCAGGACGTGAAGATCACCAAGGACATGCTTGATCTGGCGAAGCATATCGTCGAGCAGAAATCCGCCTCATTCGAGCCCGAGCAGTTCGAGGACCGCTACGAGCAGGCGCTGATCGATCTGATCAACCAGAAGCGCAACGGCCTGAGCACGAAGGCCAAGGCGGCGCCGAAGACCGCCGGCAACGTCATTAATCTGATGGACGCGCTCAAGCGCAGCCTTGCCAGCGAACAGCAGGCCGCCCCTGCCGCCGCCAAGACCAAGGGCAAGAAGCCGAAGAAGGCCGCCGCCGGCCAGCGCGAGATGCTGTTGCCGATCAGCGGTAACGGAAAGCGCGCCGCCAAGGAGACGGCGAAGGAAGCGTCGAAGAAGGCGGAAAAGCCGGTGCGTACCGCCGCTCGCACCAAAAAGGCCGGATGATCGGGCGAGGAGCGCGATAGATAGAACCATCTAGCGCGCGATGCCGTGGTCGACCCCGTTCGATGATCCGATACCGCTTCGTGGCGGCCGTAAGCTCGCGACGCTGCAGCAGGCCGCCGACTATGTCATGGCATTGCCGGAGGAAGTGCAGCACGAGGCGCACTGGCAGGTCGCGGTGGAGAATCTGATCAACGCGGCCGAGACCGGCGGCGGCTGGTTGATGTTCGCGCGGATCGCGATGCTGCGGGCCCTCAATGCGGACCCAAAAGACAAATAATAGCGCCGGTTTCAATCCCCGCCGCCGTCCCGCCCCCGCTGCCAAAGTCCAACCCGCCATCGCAACCACCAGACGACCGGTCGTTGACCATCGAATCGATCAACAAGGCTGCGACCAATATCACGGAGATCACGCACCACGGATTTTGCTGGACGCAGGCTAGAATTGATGGCCCCAGGACACCGTCAGCGGCCCAAACAGCAGTTCCAGCATGATGTCTGTGCGGCCTTGCCCGCTACTTGAGTCTGGTGCTGACGTCGCTGAATTTCGTGCTGAGCGTGGTGCCGATGCCGTTGACGGCGCTGACGATCACGATGCTGATGCCGGCCGCAATCAGGCAATATTCGATGGCGGTAGCGCCGCATTCATCGCCGACAAATCGTTCCAGTACTCGACGCATGGACAAACTCCTGTCGACGCTCCCCGAAATTCTCTCGCGCCATACTGCCTAAACTCTAGGTCGGAA
Organism: Bradyrhizobium retamae; assembly: GCF_001440415.1. Lineage (GTDB taxonomy): Bacteria > Pseudomonadota > Alphaproteobacteria > Rhizobiales > Xanthobacteraceae > Bradyrhizobium > Bradyrhizobium retamae. The sequence goes on along the minus strand of NZ_LLYA01000225.1, from coordinate 197,204 downwards.
CGGTTGAAGAGGCCTTGTGGAACAGAATGAACGATTGATTAAGGGCGACGAGGAATTCCGCCCCGGAATCCTACGGTAAGGAAAATTTACCATCGATTGTGTGCCGACCAGTCACCCTCGCCCGATCGGCGTCTTGCGGAGTGAGCGCACATGATTGCGCAGAAGCGCGAAGCGGGAAGGAATTACATCGGTCTCTTGCACGACGAGACTGAGGAGCAGCGCGCCGCCGACATCTCGGCGGCCGCGAATTACCTTATCCTGGATCAGGTACTTGACCTGATTGCGGCGATGCTCAGCCGCCGCAGCGAGGCGAGGTAGTCACCCCGCCCGCCACGGCGTTGAACAAGGGACCGGGCAAGAGCCCGGTCCATGGATCGTTCTTAGAAGTTACGCTGGGCGCGGAACTGGAGCAGGACAGTGTCCTGATCCTTGAACTCGTAGAGCGCGTTCGGCTTCGGAGCGGCCGCCGTGAACACCGAGGAGCCCGACATCTTCTGATCGAGATGGAACCACTGGACTTCGCCCGAGAACGTCAGGTTCTTGACCGGGGTCCAGCGGGTAACAACGCCGAGCTGCGAGACGTTGAAGTCGGGGTTACAGGTGTAGTTGCCCGCAGCATTCCCGGCCAACGCCTGACCGGGGTGGCTGGCGGCGAAAGCAGCGCAATAAGCGCCCTTGGCCGTCGAGGTCCCCGCACCGAGCAGATTGTCGTTCGCGCCACCGTCGTACCTGACGGCGGAATAGCTGCCGAACAGGCTAGTCGACCAGTTCGGATTCCAGTTGTGATTGAACGCACCGCGGACGCCCCAGGCCGTCGTCAAAGCGATACCGCCGGTACCGGCCGCTCCCGGGAAGTAGACGCCGTCGGTCGTCGCGCCGAAGCCGACGCTCTGATAGCCGAAGCCGCTATCGCCGAACATCGCAAAGTTGGGCGAGGTGCCGCTGGTGGCGATGACGTACTTGGTGGCGCCCTTGGCGTAGGATACGTCGAGCTTGATGTCGTCGCCTGCACCGGTCGGAATGTTCTTGATCTGCAACGCCGCCATCACCGCGCCGCCCCACTTGCTCTCGGGGTGGCCGCTGATTTCGGAAAACGCGGTCGGGACAGAGCCCGCGCCGAGCGTGTTGTACGAACCGCTCACTTCATGCGCGGCAGCCGAAAGCTGGAACAGGCCCCAGGCCTGGTCCACCCGGATTCTGCCGACGATGTCGGGCGCATGCACGCCGGCATAGGCGTTGGAGCCCGTGCCGTTGGCGCCGATCGCGCCGGGAATGCTCAGATTGTAGACGGCGGTGCGATCCCACACGGTCGGGTCGTCGAGACCGATCGAAGCCGATACGCCGTTGCCAAACTCGGCAGTGTACTGGATGTTGTTGACGCCGGTATCGGTGTTCTGGCCGCCGAGTAAGGAGGAGTTGATATTGCCCGGGAAACCCTGCCACGGCGTAGCATAGGCTGAGGCGGACTTACCGAAGGTGAAGCCGGCGAACTGGATGAAAACGAATTCGACCGCGACATATCCGCCGCCGGCCTGGTCAAGCAGGTTCACGTTGTTGCCGAGGTTAGTCGCGAGGGAATTGGGGTTGAATGTGCTGCCGCCGAGCGTGGTGAACTGAATATCAGCCTGACCGAAGGTGCGGACCACACCGTATTCGGTAGCGGTACGGGTATCGACCGTCAGCGCCATACGGGAGCGGGCCACGAAGTAATTGGCGTAGCGGTTCTGCTGACCGATATCGCCGCTCCAGGCAGGGGCGCCGTGCGCGCCGCCGTTGAACGTGACGTCCGCACGCAGATAGCCGCCGAGCTTGATGCAGGTGTCGCTGCCCGGGATGTAGAAGAAACCGGCGCCGTAGAGCGAACAGACCCTGACATATTCGACTGCCTTGGCTTTGACCGGAAGGTCGGCCGCTTGTGCGCCGCCCAGGGCGATCAGCCCCGCCGCCGAGCTTAAAATTAAAGTTCGCGCTGTTTTCATTGTTATATATCTCCTGTTCGCGATGCCCCGCGACATATGCAAATTGTGTCCCGCGATGCCCCGCGTTTCATGCAAATGCATGCGCACACACCTAGTGCAAAAATTTCCAGCGAGAATGACAAGACCGTGAAGCCGCTTCAGTTGGCAGGCGTCTGTGATTTTTTCGCAACGCAGCAGCGTCGAAGCCGAGTCAAGACGATCCACTTTCGCCTGCAGCTCGGGCGCTCACAGCACGAATATTCTCCCCCGGTTGCCTCATCTTTTGGCTTGAGCGGCAAAACGCATATCAGCACTTCCGAACGCACGCGCCGTCCGCGCTTTACCGGGTCGGAAAATCCTGTCCAACTGTCGCAAATCGGCTGGACCAAACCGGCCCGTATCGAGGGGAGAAGACCGTCATGAAGCTCGGCGCCGCCATCGCAGAAATCATGAAGCGCGAAGGAATCGAAATCCTCTGCGGCTATCCGGTCAATCATCTCATCGAATATGCCGCCAATGCCGATATCCGCCCGGTGATGGTGCGGCAGGAACGCATCGGCGTTCACATGGCGGATGCGATCTCGCGCGTTACTTCGGGCCGTTCTATCGGCGCGTTCTGCATGCAGCACGGGCCCGGCGCCGAGAACGCAATGGGCGGCGTGGCGCAATGCTACGGCGAATCAGTCCCCGTGCTGGTGCTGCCGATGGGCTACGCGCGGAGACTCGCCAATATCGATCCGAACTTCAATTCCAGCCAAACGATGAAGGCGTTCTCGAAGTCGTCCGAGCCAATCAACATCGCGGCAGAAGTCTGCAACATCTTCCGGAGAGCGTTCACCAAATTGAAGAACGGCCGCGGGGGACCGGTCATTGTCGAAATCCCGGCCGACATGTGGAACGAGGAAGTGCCGGAGCCTCTCAACTACACACCGGTGCTGCGCACCCGCTACGGTGCGGATCCCGTGCATGTAAAGGAAGCGGCGGCCGTGCTCGTCGCAGCGAAGCGTCCGGTGATCTATGCCGGCCAGGGCGTGCATTACGCAAAGGCCTGGCCGCAGCTCAGACGGCTGGCCGAGCGCCTCGCCATTCCCGTCACGACCAGCCTTGGCGGCAAGTCGTCGTTTCCGGAGACGCATCCGCTATCGCTGGGCTCGGGCGGCCTCGCCGTGCCGCGCGCGGTGCCAAAATTCTTGGGCGATGCCGACGTGATCTTCGGCATCGGCTGCTCGTTCACCGAGACCTCCTTCGGCATCGCCATGCCGAAGGGCAAAACCATCATTCATTCCACGCTCGATCCCAATCATCTCAACAAGGATGTCGAGGCCAAAATCGGCCTGGTCGGCGATGCTGCCCTGGTGCTCGATGCCTTGTTGGAAGAGATCGGCAGGACCGTTACGTCCGATCGGGACGCAACCGCAGTCGCCGCGGAGATCGCGGCCTCGCACAAGGAGTGGCTGGCGAAATGGATGCCGAAGCTGACGCATAACGAGGCCCCGCTGAGCCCTTATCGCGTACTGTGGGACCTGCAGCACACCGTCGACATCAACAACACCATCATCACTCACGACGCCGGCAGCCCGCGCGACCAGCTCTCGCCGTTCTGGAAATCGGTCGAGCCCTTGTCCTATATCGGCTGGGGCAAGACCACGCAGCTCGGCTACGGCCTTGGCCTTGCGATGGGCGCCAAGCTAGCAAAACCCGACAAGCTCTGCATCAACGTCTGGGGCGATGCCGCGATCGGCTTCACCGGCATGGATTTCGAGACTGCCGTGCGCGAACGCATCCCGATCATGTCGATCCTGCTGAACAATTTTTCAATGGCGATCGAGCTGAAGGTGATGCCGATCTCGACAGAGAAATACCGTTCCACCGACATTTCCGGCGACTACGCCGCGATGGCGCGCGCGTTCGGCGGCTATGGCGAGCGGGTGACGAAACCGGAAGACATCATCCCCGCCATCAAGCGCGGTATCCAGAAGACGCAGGAAGGCGTCCCGGTGCTGTTGGAATTCATCACCAGCAAGGAGACCGAGGTTTCGAGGCCCGGGACCTGAGGGGTTACGTCCCTCCCCCTACTCCGCCATCTCCGCCGGCGTCGAGGGGCCGGCCAGCGGCCGCTCCTCCATCGCCATGATGCAAAGCGCGGCGCAGGCCAAAAGCGCGGCGGCGGCGCCGAACACATAGCGGAACGCGGTGATCATGTCGGCGACGGGGATCGCGTTCGCTGGGCCGCGATGTTCGCCGAGCGAGATGCCGGCGCCGAGCGCCATCAAGAGGATCGCGCTGAAGGCAGCGACCGTGAACGACGACATCAGCGCGCGGAAGAAATTCATCGCCCCCGTGACGGTGCCGATCTGCGGGCGCGCCACCGAGTTCTGCAGCGACACCACGCTGACCGGGAACGTCGTGCCGAGCCCGAGCGCGAACAGCGACAGGACGATCAGCAAACCCCACAGCGGCAGCGTCGCCACGGTCAGCACCATACCGAAGATCGCCGCCGCCGAAGTGCCCACTACGGCCACGCGCTTGTAGTGCTTCGCGCGCGCCATCGTCCGTCCGGCGATCGCGGCACCACAGGTGGAGATCGCGGCGAGCGGAATCAGCGCAAGCCCCGCTTCGCTCGCGGTCAGATGATAGACGACCTCGTAATACAGCGGCAGATGCACGGTCAGCCCGGTGATGGCGCCGAGCGCGCAGGCGCCGGCCACCATGGCGTAAGGCACCACTGTTCCGCCGAGCAGCGGCAGCGGCAGGAACGGCTCTTCGGCATTGCGCGCGTGCCAGACAAAGGCGAGCGCCAGCGCCGCCGAGGCGCCGATCATCGCCATGATCGCGGGCGACAGCCAGGCATAACGGTTGCCACCCCAGGTGAGCACCAGCATGACCACGACGGCAGACGCCATCAGCAGTACGCCACCGAACCAGTCGACCTTGCGGCGGCGGTGGAACACCGGGATCTTGCCCATCTTCGGCAGCAGCAGAAACAGCGCGCCGACAGCAAGCGGCACGTTGATCCAGAAGATCATCGACCAGTGCAGATGCTCGGCGAACACGCCGCCGAGCACAGGGCCCATCAGCCCAGCCGCCATCCAGACGCCGCTGAAATAGGCCTGATACTTGCCGCGCTCGCGCGGGCTAACCACGTCGGAGATCACGGTCTGCACAACCGGCATGATGCCGCCGCCGCCAAGCCCCTGCAGCCCGCGCGCAACGATCAATACCGGCATGTTGGGCGCCACCGCGCAAAGAATCGAGCCGACCGTGAACAGGGCAAGCGAAACCGTGATCATGACGCGGCGGCCGTAGATGTCGCTCAGCGTGCCGAACACGGGTGCAACCGCGGTCGAGGCCAGCAGATAGGCGGTGATGACCCAGGACAGATTGCTGACGTCGTTGAACTGGCGCCCAATGGTCGGCAGCGCCGTCGCCACAATGGTCTGGTCGAGCGCCGCCAGGAACATCGTCAGCAACAGGCTCATCAGGATGGTGCGGACCTCGGCCGGGGTCAGCGGCGCGGGCGGCGCAATCGGCGGCGCATCGCTGACCTCAATGACCTCTCTCGTGATGCGCGAGAGCTCGCCGCCGATATCGTCGGGCAATGTCGCCTGGTCGGCAGGTTCACGGCCCTGCCGCTGGTGCTGGTTCATGTCGGACGTAATATTGTTCTGCGCGACCAAAGCCGCCGAGATGGAATCGCCATATAGCGAGCACCTTAGAGGGCAAATTCCTCTCGGGGCAGCGCCTCATGCGCATGGGTGCATCCCGCGAGAATATCGTCGCGTTTCCGTGATCGATCAGGGCGGGAGGTTCAGGCTTTAGGTCTCTTCTTGAGCCGCGCCCGCTTCGGCAACAAGGCCGGCCATTGCACGATGTGGTCCTCGAGGTCTTCGTCGGGGATCTCGTCCTCGGTGCCCTGGACCCGCCCGCGCACCGAAACGCCGGCTTCATGCACGGTATTGGGATCGCCCGAGATCAGCGGATGCCACCAATAGAGATCGCGTCCCTCGGCGACCAGCTTGTAGCCGCAGCTCGGCGGAAGCCAGCTCAGGGTGCGGACGTTCTCGGGCGTCAGGCGGACACAATCCGGAACCTTGTCGGAACGGTTCTGGTAGTCCTTGCAGGTGCACAGGCCGGAATCGAGCAGTTTGCAGGAAACATGGGTAAAGTAGATCTTCCCAGTATCCTCGTCTTCGAGCTTTTCCAGGCAGCAGCGCGCGCAACCGTCGCACAGGCTTTCCCATTCGGCGCTGGACATCTCCTCCAACGTCTTGGTTTTCCAGAAGAAACCTTCCTGGCCGGAAGGCGATTTGCGCGGCGCGGTCATGCAATCAATCGTTTTCTCGGGTCGGTCGGCTGCGGCCCTTCTAGGAGGTCCGGCGACGTGGGCGCAAGCGGGGGCTCACTACGGAGCCAAAAGCCAACGGCAGCGTTAGGGCTGACGTTCAAAATGGTGAGCGAGAGCATTGGTTTATAGCCCCCGCTCGGATAGAACAATGGCGAGTCCCCGAGGACGTAAAAGCGCCTTGGGTTTGCCGCAACATCCAAGCAAGACGTCTCGTCCGGCTCCGCCGGGCGCGGCTAGAACAGATCAAGGGTCCCGGTGCGCCAGATCGTACCTCCAGACTTGAAGCAGAAGATCCGGAACTTCCTTCTGGATCTGGATGCGCGTATCGACTCGACGCTGTTCTCGTCGGGCAAGGGCCTGCGCGAGCTGTACGAGCGCTACTCCACCTTCATGGACCGCTTCTATGTCGGCCGCTGGAAGCGCTGGGTCTTCATCGAACCGTTTTCGGAAGCCGCCACGATCGGCCTTGGCGGGCTGATCGTGATGTTGGCGCTGGCGACCCCTGCGTTTCGCGAGACCGCCGACGACGACTGGCTGAAGAAATCCGATCTCGCGGTGCAGTTCCTCGACCGCTACGGCAACCCGATCGGCAACCGCGGCATCAAACATAACGACTCGATCCCGCTGGAAGATTTTCCGGACAATCTGATCAAGGCGACGCTGGCGACTGAAGACCGCCGCTTCTATGACCATTTCGGCATCGACATCCCCGGTACCGCGCGCGCGCTCGTGACCAACGCGCAGGCCGGCGGCGTGCGCCAGGGCGGTTCTTCGATCACGCAGCAATTGGCGAAGAACCTGTTCCTCAACAACGAGCGCACCATCGAGCGCAAGGTGAAGGAAGCTTTCCTTGCGATCTGGCTCGAGACGCGGCTGACCAAGAACGAAATCCTGAAGCTATATCTGGACCGCGCCTATATGGGCGGCGGCACGTTCGGCGTCGACGGCGCCGCGCATTTCTACTTCAACAAGTCGGCACGCGATGTCACTCTGGCGGAATCGGCGATGCTGGCCGGGCTGTTCAAGGCGCCGACCAAATACGCCCCGCACATCAACCTGCCCGCCGCCCGCGCCCGCGCCAACATCGTGCTCGACAACCTCGTCGATGCCGGCTTCATGACCGAAGGCCAGGTGTTCGGCGCCCGGCGCAACCCGGCCTTCGCCGTCGATCGCCGCGACGAGAACTCGCCGAACTACTATCTCGACTACGCCTTTGAGGAAATGCGCAGGCTGGTCGATACCTTCCCGAAGTCCTACACCGAACGCGTCTTCGTGGTCCGTACCTCCATCGACATGAACGTGCAGCGCGCCGCCGAGGAAACGGTTGAAAACCAGCTCCGCCAGTTCGGCCGCGACTACCACGCGACACAGGCAGCCGTCGTGGTCGCGGACCTCGACGGCGGCGTCCGCGCCATGGTGGGCGGACGCGACTATGGCGCCAGCCAGTTCAACCGCGCCACCGACGCCTACCGGCAGCCGGGCTCATCATTCAAGCCCTATGTCTATACCACGGCGATTTTGAACGGCTACAAGCCGACCTCGATCGTGGTCGACGGCCCGGTCTGCATCGGCAACTGGTGCCCGCAGAACTATGGCCATTCCTATTCCGGCTCGGTGACGCTGACCCAGGCGATCACCCGCTCGATCAACGTCGTGCCGGTGAAGCTGTCGATTGCGCTCGGCGGCAAGGTGGCGAACCCGGCCAAGGCTGGGCGCGCCAAGATTACCGAGGTGGCACGCCGGTTCGGCCTCACGGCTCCCCTGCCCGATACGCCCTCGATGCCGATCGGCTCCGATGAGGTCACCGTGCTCGAACACGCGGTCGCCTATGCGACCTTCCCGAACAAGGGCAAGGCGGTGAAACCTCATGCGGTGCTGGAAGTGCGCACCGGCGCCGGCGACCTGGTCTGGCGCTTCGACCGCGACGGCAAGAAGCCGGTGCAAGCCATTCCCGCCTCCGTCGCCGCCGACATGTCGGAAATGATGAGCCACGTCGTCAGCGAAGGCACCGCCCGCCGCGCCGCGATCGACGGCATCCCGACCGCGGGCAAGACCGGCACCACCAACGCCTACCGCGACGCCTGGTTCGTCGGTTTCACCGGCAATTTCACCTGCGCGGTCTGGTACGGCAACGACGACTACTCGCCCACCAACCGCATGACCGGCGGCTCGCTTCCCGCACAAACCTGGCACGACATCATGGTCGTCGCGCATCAGGGCGTCGAGGTGAAGGAGATCCCAGGCTTCGGCATGGGCACGAAACTGCCGCGGCCCGCCCAATCCACCAGCGCCGCGGCCAATGGCGCGGCACGGGTGCCGGAGACCAAGCCGGGGCCGCCGCCGGTATTGACCAAGCGCGGCGCGGATATTCTGGTGCGCGTCGAGAAACTGCTCGACGAGGCCGGCAGGGCTGCGGGCAAGACCTCGTCCAACGACCAGAAGCAGCCCTCCAAGCCGATCACGTCAGGCGCGCTGGCGTTTCCGGAGAACTATGTCGCAGCCGCTGGCGAGCAGGCCGCGCCGGCGGAGCGGAAGAATTAAAAGGCATGACCCGGCAGAAGCTTAACCGGCGTTCCTCGGAACAGATGCGAAGCGTCCGCCTCGACACGTTCGAAACAAGAGAAGCGCTTCAGGTTTCGGATGAAGCCGGTTCAAGCGGAATCTGATGCCGTGAGATTGCGGAGCACTGGCCTGTGCGGCTGATCTTCATCACCTTGCTGGCATTGGCGCTTGCCACGGCCGTAGGTCTCGGCTCGACCTACCTGACGGCGACGCGCGGCACCGATCTCGGCACGCTCACGATCGGCGCCTGGACCGCACGGCCCAAGGCCGGCAGTTCCGAAATCGATCCCTATTCGCGCGCCTCGATTGCCCGCAGCGGCGAATTGCCCGTTGGCACCGGCGACGGCATCGCCTTCACGGCCACCACCGACGACAAGAATAAGCCGCTCGACGGGCGCTGCGACGTAATCGTCAGCGGGGTGACGCCGGCGGCCCGGTTCTGGACGCTGACGCTGTTCGACCGCAAGGGGCATCTGGTCGCCAATTCGCTGCAACGCTACGGCTTCACCAGCCAGGAAATCGTCCGCAGCTCCGACGGCGGGTTCGAGATCCGGGTGGCGGCGCGTTCGCGGGCCGGCAACTGGCTGCCGACCGGCGGCATCGAGCGCTACGCGCTGATGCTGCGGCTTTACGATACGCCGGTCGGCGTTGCGACGCGCACGCAGCGCGACGCGCCGATGCCCGCCATCACCACGGTGAACTGCCCATGATCCGGCTGGCATTCACCATCATCGCAGGCGTGCTGCTGGGCGGCGTGGTGCATCTCGTCAGCGTGCTCGCGCTGCCGCGCATCGCGACGCAAGACGCCTATTCGCGGCTGACGCCGATGACCAAAGAGAACGCCGTCACGGCGCTGCCGCTCGCCGAACCAAACAACGCGCCGATGCCGTTCATGGACCCGGCCTTTGCAGTCGCGATCTGCCGCTACAATCTGTCCGACGGTCCGCTCAAGCTGACCGTGCCGGTGAGCCAGGCCTATACGTCGGTGTCGTTCTATACCCGCAACGAGGTTGCCTATTACGCGATCAACGACCGCTCGGCCGGCCGCAAGGTGATCGAGCTCGACCTGATGACGGAAGAGCAGCATTCCGAACTGCCGGAAGACGAGGAAGTCACCGCCGCCGACCGGCTGATCATCGATTCCCCCACCACGACCGGCCTGATCGTGCTGAAGGCCTTGGCTCCGGAGCCCGGCCTGATGCCGCAGGCGCAAGCCGCGCTCGCGGCGTCGCGTTGCACCACGGAGGTCGAGCCTCCACCGGCCAAGCAACCCGAACCGCCCGCGCCGGCCCCCGCCCCCGCGCCGCGGTCCAAGCGCTGATCACGGCCTCGCGCGGGATGGGTTGGAGTCGAATCGATTCGCCATCAGCGCGAAGCTAACGATCTCTTGTCCCGGACGCAGTGCAGATGCTCTTCGGCGGTACACCGCAGGGCCCAGACACAAAATCGCGAAAACAACCCCATGCAAAGTAGATTGGGCCCCGGCTCGCAGCACTCACGCCGCTTGCGTCCGGCACGCGATAGTCCGTCGTCACGGCCCAACCTAACCTCATCCTGCTCTAGCGTGAGCCGGCACATCCTGGTGTTGGCCACAGCGGCAATTCTCGTAATCCACGGGATCGTGGCTGTTGAAGATCGTCACCGCATCGCCGTGATTGGCCTTGAGCGTTCGTAACCTCTGCTGGTTTTCGATCCGCATGGCGCGGTCCATGTCGCCGCGGCACTGAAACATGCCGAGCACCAGCGGGACCCGAGGCGAAGCCTGCACCTGGCCGTGGAAGAAATAGGCATCGCCCGCGTGCAGTAGCCATTTGCCCCCGCTCCGCAGGGCGATGCCGCAATGACCGAGCGTGTGGCCCGGCAGAGGGATCATCAGAATGTCGGGCTCGCGGTCGCCGAGCGCGCGCACGCCCTTGAAGCCGAACCAGTCCTCGCCTCCCTCGCCGTAAAAAGCCCATTGCGGACCATGCTGCCATTGCGCGGTGATGTAGCGGCCCTTCGGCGCCGGCATCCGGCCGGTCACCGCCATGTCGTGCTCGCGGCGATGGACGTGCACCTTCGCATTCGGAAAATCCGGAATGCCGCCGGCATGATCGCGATCGAGATGCGTCAGCAATAGATGCCGCACGTCGCTTTTGGAATAGCCGAGCGCCTCGATCTGCCGCACGGCCGTCTCGGCCGGATCGAGCCGCGGCGTGGTCTGCCGGACCCATTTGGGCCCGAGCCGCGGCGGGTTCGCAATGTCATCCAGTCCGATGCCGGTATCGACCAGCGCCAGCCCGTCATTGGTCTCGATCAGCAGGCAATGACACACCATGCGCGCGCGTTGGAAAATGCTGCCGGTGCCATTCACAAGGCGACGTCCGATCGGGCACATGGTGCCGGTGTTGAGATGGTGAACGCGCATGACATGTCTCCTTCGAGGTCAGGCGCTCTGCTTGCCATCCTATACATCATAGGTAAAATATCGATATCCGATATCATCGATAGGATCAGCCTATGGATATCCGCGAACTCCGATACTTCGCGGCCGTGTTCAGGGAGCGCAACCTGACGGCGGCCGCCAAGCGCTGCTTCATCTCGCAGCCCTCGATCTCGGCGGCGATCACCAATCTGGAAGCCGAGCTCGGCACCGCGCTGTTCATCCGGCACAAGAAGGGAGTGGCGCCGACGCAAGCGGCCGAACAATTCCACGCCGTGGCCCGCCGCATCGTCGATGAGGCGGACGCCGCGAAAAACCTGTTCCGAAAACCTGCGACGCGGAACGCGCTGACGCTGGGCCTGATGCGCACGCTCGACCGGCCGCGAACCATTGCGCTTCTGAAGCCGCTGACCGGAACCGCCGACGTCGCGCTCCGCCTCGTCGGCGTCGATGATGCCGCGGACGCGCGGATCGTCTCCAAGAATCTGCTGCGCGCCGACGAACATTTCGTTCCGCTCTGGGTCGAGCGCTACGTCGCAGCCCTGCCGCCGTCGCATCCGCTGACGCTGAAGGAGCGGCTGCGCACCGCTGATCTCGCCGGCGTCGCCATGGTCGATCGCTGTCACTGCGAGCAGAGCGCATTTTTTGGCCGTGCCGCATCGGCGTCACGCCAGCCCGCGGCGATTGCCGAATCCGAAGACTGGGCGATGGCGCTGGTTGCCGCCGGTGTCGGGATCGCCATCGTTCCCGAAGGCGTGGCGCGCGCCAATTCCGATGTCGCGGTGCGCGAGATCGACGTCGACGTGAAGCGCGAAGTGGGGCTCGCCTACAGCGCGGCACGACCGCCGTCTGAAGTCTTGCAGAAGTTCATCGCGAAACTGCAGCAGCACCGGCCCAAAGCGGGCCGCGCCAAATCGAAGGCCCGGCGTAGCTGACAAGGATGCGTACTCGCGGCTGATCGATGTCCGCTATGCCCTAGTAGCGACCAAATTCCGCATCGCACCGAAATGACGCGATGTGCCAGACTCGGAAGTTCCCGATTTTTGCGACACTATTGCTCTGCACTTGCGAAAGCCGCCTGGGAGCCGGCGTTACCTCTCTTCAGCTCAGGGCAGATGCAACGGTAAAGCGAACTAGAGAGCGGGCAATTGCCGAATTCACCGCCCGAGGTAAAATCGATCGATTGCACCGAGACCGCTGGTAATCTTACTCAAACGGTCGTTATACGACTTCAATTATCAGTATCCGGGATATCCGACGAATACCGACGGCTTTGCGCGGAGGATGATCCGATGGAGTCCAGCAGTGCAGATTCTTCGACGATACTAGACCGCATTCTTGATGCGGCGGCGGACAATCTCAGGATCGCAAAGATTCTGGTTCAGATGGGTCTCGATCCGAACAACATCACCTACGACGCACTATTCAACCGGCTGCTGGAGATTGTGCTGGCCAACATCACGCTTGCCAATATGTTCGCCCTGGTTGGCGCCATCTTTCTTGTCGCTACCTTGCTGATGCATACAATGGTGCCGCTGCGCGTCGCGAACATGGCCGGCTGTACATTCTTCGTCGCCTTTGGCGCGCTCTCCGGAAACGTCGGGACTTTTATCCTGTATCTGCTGTTGCTGCCGATCAATGCAATTCGCCTCCGCCAGATGCTCAATCTGATCAAGAGGGCACGCATCGCGACGGAGGGCGATACCTCATTGGAATGGCTCAAACCATTCATGACCGAGCGCAAATATCGCAGCGGCGATAAATTGTTCAAGAAAGATGATGCGGCCACCGAGATGTTCCTGACGGTCACTGGAAAGTTCCTGGTCACGGAGATCAGCGTCGAAATTCCGCCGGGACGTCTCATGGGCGAACTTGGCTTCCTTACTCCCAATAAACGGCGAACCGCGACCGTCGAATGCATAGAAGACGGACAAGTCCTGACCATAACTTATGAAAGGCTGCTCGAAATCTACTTTCAAAATCCGCAGTTCGGCTATTACTTTCTCGTCCTGACCAGCCAGCGCCTGCTGGAAAACATCTCACGGCTCGAAGGAATTGTCGCACAAGAGAAAGCCGCGCGGCAGACTCTAGCCACGGATGACATAGCTTAACCTTTGGCTCTTGATGTCCCGCACTTTTGGTAACAGGACATCCCGACGCAGTGCGGGTCTTGCGAGGCAACAATTTCCGGTGCGTCGTTTGGCCGGACCAAGGCGACTTCCGGCCTACCCCGGTGAACGGACATTCTAAAGCTAGGCGGGCATGTCTCAAAGGTGCCAAGTACGGACATTCGCGAATGCTGAAGCACATCGCCAAGTTGTTCGCCATCGAGAAGGACATTCGCGGCCGCAGTCCGAGGAGCAACGCCGCTCGCTGATGCATTCCAGAAGTGCCACGCGCAAAGCTTGGTCTGATCAGTCAGAAGGGCAAGCTCGCCGACGCTATGCGCTCTCGAGGCGCGCAATCCGCCTCATGGCGGACGTTCTGAGACTGAGGAGGTCGCTCCGAAGCGGACGATCTTACGATCGTTAGCGTCAGTTTTCACGTCTAGCGGGAAGGCGCGCCGCATACGCCTTGTGACGATCTCCGACGTGCTTCATTCCGCATCGCGAGAAAAAACTGGTGGAGCCCGGCGCGAAGCGGAGCTTATGAAAAGCCAGGTGGCGGGGCCACGGGGCCAAGCACTGACTCCACACGCCGTGCGAAAGCTAGCAATTGGCTGTCTCGCCCTGGAGCGGAGTCGATCTCAATGCCGAAAGGCAATCCGCTTCGCGAAAGCCCGGCCGGCAGGCTAATTCCTGGCAAACCGCCGCAACTGGCTGGGATTGTGTTTTTTGCGAGCACAAGATCGGAGACTTCCTTGCCGCCGACAACGAATCTGCGCTGCGTTTCAATTGCGGGCGCCGTGCACGGTGTCGTCGGAAAGATGAGGAAGTCGGCGCGATCGAACACCAGCTGCATCATGCGACGTTGGAGCTCCGGGCGATCCTTGTTCAGGACATCATTGTAGGCATCATCCGAACTATAACCGCGGCCGCTAGGTAGCACGATCTGTTCCCAAGCTCCCCTGATTGCTGGGCCCAAATTCTCAAGGATGTCGTCGAATGAAACCGGGATCCCTTGAAGTTTCAGGAACTCCATAATTGCCGGTCGGGTCTCCTTGGCAAAGATGGTCCATGTTGCACGCTCGGTTAGTTCCCCAAAGTCCTCGCCAAGGTCGACCTCAACGATCTGCGCCCCCGCGTTCTTCAATCTCAGCAGCTTCTCGCGGAAGTTAGTTTCGACTTCGCTATCGACGCCGCTAAGGTATTGCTTCGGAGCATAAGCAATGCGGAGCCCTTTTAGATCGGGATGTGCGCCAATTGTCGGAGAGGGTGATCCGGCCACGACACCATCCAGCAGGATGCAGTCATCGACGTTGCGCGCAAGTACGCCAGTGGTATCAAGAGTGTGCGAGATTGGCGCGACCCCATCGCCCGACCAGCGACCGGGCGTTGGCTTGAAGCCCACGACACCGCATAGTGCCGCCGGCACGCGGATCGAGCCAACCGTATCACCGCCAAGCGAGGCAGGGACGATCCGAGCAGCGACCGATGCGCCCGCACCCGATGATGAGCCCCGTTACGTGTGCTTTGTTGTAGGGGTTTTTAGTCTGGCCGTGATGAGGGTTATCGCCGGTCAGACCATACGACATTTCGACGAGATTGTTCTTGCCGAAAACAAGGGCACCGGCGTCGCGAATAGATTCAACAACAAGAGCATCACGGGTCGGCACGAAATCCTTCAGCACGGAGGTGCCGAACGATGTTGCAAGCGCGCGGGTCATATAACTGTCCTTGACGCCAATCGGGACACCGAGAAGAGGCAAGTTCCTGCCTGCAGCCCGCGCCAGGTCCGCTGCTCGGGCTGCTTCAAGGACTGCAGTCTCATCAATTGTGATAAACGAAGCTAGATCGGAATTAACCCGCGCTTGCTGTATAAGCGTGGTCGCGTGAGCCTCAGCCGTGATTTCGCCCCGTCTAATGGCTCCAGAAACAGTTGCTACGCCAAGCTCGTGCCCTTGAAGATTAGCGGCGCCAGCCTCGATCGTACTCATTCCTGTTATCCTTCCTCGTTTGCCGGCATGACCGCCGGACTTGAGCGGAATACGCAATGTGGGCTTTGTCTCGAATGTCGTGTTTGCCACCAATGCCGACGCGATCGATCCGCTTGTCCTGCGGCACATCGGTATTTTGTTCTGCTATTCCGCGCTGAATCAGCCTCGTTAGCTCCCGCTATCCGATCTCACCTCCTTCCGTACTCCGTGAATACGTAGTCGCGGTTCTGCACGACCGTGTGGCACCCGAGCCCGCACTTCGCGTCGTTCTCCTGCGGCGGACTGCTCGCTACTGTGGCGGGCTTAAACGTATCGGACGCCGCATCATAGTCGAACGCGGCCCATCCCCATCCGCCGCTGTCCGCGAACCTCTTGCTGTCCTTCACCATGAAACCAACGTCATGCTGCGCACCTGGCACCGTTGGCTGACCGGGCCAGGTTTCTTGTACTTTCGGGTTCCAATGAATTTTCGCCATCTTGGCGCCGTCTGGGAAAGGCTTGCCATTGCCGGGCACGCCTTCCTTATAGGCGTCGATAATTACCGGATTCCCTACGGTCACAGCGATCTTGCCTCCGCTCTCACTGATCGCGATCACTGGCCAGTCCTCGTATCCCCTGAACTCCGAGAACGCGAGCCCATTCGGCACTTGCACAGTGTACTTGTCCTGCGCGGAAATGGCCTTGCCGCCCAAGACGGCAAGCAATGCTACGGACGCAAGCGCGGCTAACGCGCTCACTAAACGTAATGTCGAGAAGCGCGTCATGATCAACCTCCTATGCCAGCCGAGAGCCTGCTCGGCCTCGTTGTTGTAAGCCTTGACGGCTCGGTCGAATGAGCGGTCCACGGAGTTGATTTTTGTTAGTCCAGGTGAGCCCCGGCTCCTTGATTGGCATTCCAGCGGACAAAATAACAATGTCGGAGCACGCCGGAAGATTAAGGCCGGTTTAGCATATCGGAATTTCCTCCGTGGAGTTCTATCCGGTACTGCAACACCAGTAGCGCACGACATCGGTGTGGTAGCCGGCGCTTAGTGACAAACGACGCCGGGCGGCACCATCGCTGGCCATTTCGGGTTGATGGGGCCGCCACAAAGGTGACCCAAGCTCCAAAACTGGAGCCTCGAAAACTCGCGGCAAGCTATCTGGCGTTGATCAAGCTTGCATCAATCCGCATCTGGCTGCGTGCTAATGAGTCCACGCTTTATCCCTTCACCGTCACCGCGCGCCCGATCACAGGCTGGGCGGCGACCGGTGGGTTGGCGGTTTGCGCGGCGAGTTCGCCGATCAGACGGTCGGCATCGGCGGCGATACCGTCCGGCGCGTGAATCACCAGCCGCTCCAGCGCCCAGCGATACGAGGAAATACGCCGCTCCAGGCATTGCTGGACCCATTGCACGATCAGCGTGTTCTCTTCCATGCGCGCGATCGCATCCGCCTGTTCGCGCGGCGACAATTCCGACACCATCTTCAGGCTGGCGCTGCGCTTGCGGTCGAGTTCTATGACGCGGATGGCGGAGGCAAAGAACGGCTCGAACCTCGTGATGTCGTTGCGAACGTCCTCGATCAACTGCTGATAACGCGAGGTGTGCGAGCGGTGCGGCTCGTCGATCAAAGCGCGTCCATAGGTGGTGCGATCGAACACCACCTTCTGCCGCCATGGCGAGGGCAGCGGCTGGTAATCACCGAACACGCTCTTCCAGGCGGGCCGCGAATGCGGCGGTTCGATCAGGGGATAGGCGAGATCGCGAAGCTGGCGTTCATTTTCGGTGAGTTGGAAATGCGAAGGTTTGAGGCCGACGCTGGCCGTGGCCTCAGCGCCGAGCCAGCGGTGCATGTCGTCGTTACGCATGTCAGCGCGGGTGCGGCCGAAATCGCCGCCGCTGCAGCCTCCGAGCGCTGCACTTACGACAAGCAGCATGAGAGCCGGGGATGACCGAAGCCCGGTGGTCCGGATCGGGAGGCACAGCTCCGGCATTTCAAACGTCCGTCGTTCAGGGGCGCCGACGGCGACGGCGACCGGGCGCCGTCCCCTCTTCCGGCCCGCGTCCGTCGCCGGTTTCGCCGGCTTCGCGTTCGATGCGGACAACGGGAAGGATCAGCACGGTTCCCAGGCCATCGCGTGGAGCGCCATCCATGGTTGAGCCCGGCCGTCGCGAAGCCGCATCCGCCGGAAATTCAATGATGGTGCCCATATTCCGTTCTCTCTGGTTGCCGCGGTCACGATTTTGACCGGCGACATGCCATTATTCAGAACAGAACGTGGTTAACGGCATCTTAATTTGTGCAGGCGGTACAGTTACGGGTTGCGCGGCTCATGCCGCCCGCCGAAAGCTCGCATTTTATCGGATTTCTTCAGGGGCTGTTTTCCTTAACCAACTCTTAAAACGCGCTGCGTAGGCTGACGCGAAGGATTATCGAAGTCGCGTACACCTGACATGACCGCAGCTCCATTGTTTCCGGGATTCGACGGGCTGATGACGCTCTCGCGCCGCGAGGGCGTCGATATCCGCCCGACCTTGCTGCGCGTGCTGACCGACCTTTATGTCCAGACCAGCGCCCATTCCGCCGACGAGGAGCGGCAGTTCGTCGAGCTGACGTCCCGCCTGATCGACCAGGTCGACGACGCCACCCGCGCGGCGGTGCGGGCGCGGCTCGCGATCTATCCGGCGACACCGGCCGAGATCATGGACAGGCTCGGCCTGCGGCGTGGGCACCCCGACCAGCCCCTGCCGCTCGCGGCTGCAATCACCGCTCCCCCGACCGACGCGCCGATGGTGAAGGCGCCGACCGAGGCGCAGTTGCGGATGGCGTCCAACCTGGCAATGCGGCCCAACGACGCTGCCGAAATCAGCGATATGTTCTTCACGGCCGGTCCCAGCGAGCGCGCGCTGATCCTGCACAATCTCGCCGATACGCCGCTGAAGGCCTCGGCGCGAATTCCCGCAGCCCGCGCCGCCCGCGCGCTTCACATCCTGGAAATGGCCGCGTTCGCCGAGGACGCCGAAAACTTCGCGCTCGAACTCGGCGACGCTCTGATCCTGCCATCGCGGATCGCGACGCAAGTTGTCAATGATCCCGGCGGCGAGCCGCTGGCATGCGCAGCGAAAGCGCTCGACATGCCGAGCGCAATCTTCCAGCGCGTGCTGCTGTTCCTCAATCCGGAATTCGGCTCATCCGTACACAACGTCTATCGCTTGGCGCGACTTTACGACCGTTTGAGCGAACGATCCGCGCTCGTCATGCTGGCCGCATGGCGCGGCTCGACCATGGCAGTCAGCCGCGCCAAATATCGCGCCGCGCTGTACGACGAAGAACGGCACCGCGCGCGTGCGGCGGGTTCGCACACACGTCCCGCGGTGCAGCCTGGAACCGCACCGGTACGCACCGGCACCGACGGCTCGAAGCGCTAGCCCTTCGCCAGATCCAGGAAGTGCCGCCCTGCGCGATCTTCGGTCTCGACGATCCAGGCGTCGGGATCGAAACGGAGTTCCTTGGCGAGACGCTCCTCCACCGATTGCTCGGGCACCGGCTGCGGCGAGGCCGGCGCGAACAGCCGCTCGGCTGGGCGGCTCTCGTCATAGACGGTTTGCGGCGCAGGCGCATACAGCACGGCGTTGCCGTCGAGCAGCGCCACCTTGACGAACACCGCCCCCGCCTCCTCTGCCCCGCGCTTGCGCACGGCGCCAAAGATTCCCTCGTTCTGGCAGCGGCGCAGGTAAGCGGCCACCCAGATGGATGATTTCAATCGCATGAGATCGACGATAGGCCGACGAGCGGACAGATGCTAGTCGATCGGATGCCCGATCATCGCCGTGAGCTCCTTCACCAGCCGATCGGACATCTGGCCGGTCACCGGCAGCTTGCGGTCACGCTCGAATTTCGAGATCGCGGCCTGGGTGTCCGCACCGACCGCGCCGGTCGGCTTCAACTGGCCGTAGCCATATTGGGTCAGTGCGCGCTGCACCGCCGCGACGCGACGCGCGCCGGCGCTTTGCCCATTCGTCGGAATCGGCGCCGGCGGTCGCACCACATTGGAAGGGGCCGCGGCGGGCGCGCCGGTCGACTTGACCACCAGATTGGTCATCGGATCGGCGTTCTTGGAATCGTTGTTCCTGGAATCGTTGTTCCTGGGCTCGGCGCTCTTGATCTCGACGTGTTTGGGCTCAGCCCCTCTCACCTCGACCGGCCTGATTTCCGGCGGATCAGAATCGACCGGCCTTGCTATTTCGACCGGGCGCGGGCGCGGCAGCGGACTCACGACGGCAGCTTGCGGCGCCGGCAGCGTCACGACCGAACCGAACATCGGCGAGGGATGGCGGCCGGCCTGCAGGAACAGCGCATTGGCGACAATAGCGCAGATTGCGGCAGCCGCGAGCAGGCCCGCGATCATGTCTTTCGGACTGTGCAGGAGAATGCGCATCACGAGGCCGCGCTCTTCCTCCGCTTCGATCGCAACCGCTTTCGCGCCGCGACGGCGGCGGCGCGGCATCTCGTCATCGTCGTCAATACGCCTAGGCACGTTTCTTCACCTGATCGACTTCATCCTGAGATTCGGGTCGCAGCGCCGGCTTCAGCGTCGCGACGTTGTTCGAAGTGGTCAGCGAAGACGCAAAGTCAAGTGGCAAGGTAACAGCCACCGTGGTACC
Organism: Bradyrhizobium retamae; assembly: GCF_001440415.1. Classification (GTDB taxonomy): domain Bacteria; phylum Pseudomonadota; class Alphaproteobacteria; order Rhizobiales; family Xanthobacteraceae; genus Bradyrhizobium; species Bradyrhizobium retamae. The sequence continues at coordinate 177,175 of NZ_LLYA01000225.1, read as the reverse complement.
CTCGCCGACCCTGCTCTGCACCTTCATCTCGCCGTTGTGCAATCCAACCAGACCCTTCACGATCGACAAGCCGAGGCCGGTGCCTTCGTGCTTGCGCTGATAGGTCTTGCCGGCCTGGAAGAACGGATCGCCGATCCGCGCGAGATCCTCGGCGGCGATACCGACCCCGGTATCGGTGACACTCAGGATCAGCCGCGGTCCCTCGACCGCGGCGGAAATCGTCACGCTGCCGCCGCGCTCGGTGAACTTGATGGCGTTGGTGATGAGGTTCAGCGCGATCTGCTTGAACGCGCGGGGATCGCCGTTCATCACGGGCAAGTCCTCCGCTGCGCGGGTGATCAGGTCAACGCCGTTGTCGCGCGCCTTCAGCGCCAGCAAATTGCAGCAGTGCAACAGTGCCGCGCGCGGCGCGAACGGCTCCGGCGAAATTTCGAAATTGCCGGTTTCCATCTTGGACATGTCGAGGATGCCGTTGACGACGGACAACAGATGCTGGCCGGAATCATTGATCAACTGCGCATATTCCCTGCGGCGCGCGGCGTCTATCATCATCGCCTCTTCGTGCACGATCATCTCGGAGAAGCCGATGATGGCGTTCAGCGGCGTGCGCAGTTCGTGGCTCATGGTAGCCAGGAACCGCGTCTTGGAGGCATCCGCCTGCTCGGCGGCGGTCCGCGCCGTTTCAAGGGCCTGCTCCTGGATCTTGCGGTCGGTGACGTCGCGCATCACGGCGACGACCTCGGCCTCGGGCGAAACCTGCTCGAGCGGTCGGCAACGCATCTCGACCCAGATAAAATCGGCGGAAGCGTTCTGGCCGCGGCTCGCGTCGCGGCGCAGGCGGAATTCGACGCTCCGCTGCTCGCTGCCGCGCGCTGCATCCGACAGGGCCGTGAGATAGGCCGGACGATCGGCAACATGGACACGGTCGAACAGCCCATGGCCGGTGAGCCGGGCGCCGGGCGTACCGAGCATGGCTTCCGCCGCTGGCGAAATGAACTCCACGGCGCCGCTGCGGTTGTGACGCGAAATAACGTCGCTCATGTTTCGCGCAAGCAGACGGTAGCGGTCTTCCTCGAGATAGAGCAGCGACACGGAAGTACGCGCCAGCGATTCCGCGCTAACAGCCAGTCCCGCCGCATAGAGCGTCGCCGAAGCAACGCCGGCACCCATCAGGAAGCCGCGCAGCGCCGCGTTCGGCTCCGCCATCGGCAGCAGGTGAAAATGCCCGAGCGCGATCAGCGCGGCGGCGCATGACAGCGCAAGCGCAGAGGCAAACACGACCACGCGGCGCGAGGCCGACAGCGCCGCTTCCAGGGGAATGACGATGAGCCAGACCGCGGCGAACGATTCGATGCCGCCGGTGGTCACGGCAACCATCATGACAAGGCCCGCCAGAGCCAGCGCGGACAGGATATGCGCGCCCTCGTAGCGGCCGGTGCGCGACAGGAACCAGGACAACAGGATGGGTGCGATCTGCCAGGCGAAGGCAGTGACCTCGAGCGCCGTTGGCGCCCCGCGCATCGCCAGATAGACCGGAAAAGCCGCAAGCGCCACCAGGCTGCCGAGCAGCCGCGGCGCCATGAAGGCGCGATGGCGCGCACTCGTCAGCGCATCATATCGTGCCGAGGGATGCAGCAGCGCATCGAGAAAATCGCGGATGATACTCAAAACAATCACGGCTCTCGCGCTTCGGCTTGTTCGTCAGACAGACGCGCCGGAACGCCCCCTTATCTTCGCGCCACCGTGTCAGAGTGAGCTTAAGCGAACGCTAAGGCCCGGCGCATGGCCGACCAACAACGCGCATCCGCAGAGGTTTGACGTCTCACGCGACGGTCATTCGACCCGGATGGTGAACGACAGGTTTCCAGCGCGATCGATCTATGGTTTCGAAATGGTGGATGCGCGAGCGGCGCGAATTTTCGCGCGGCGGTCGTCAATCGAAAATTTACGCCGAATCGAATCGTTGCGGTTTTCAGAAAATTTTCGGCGATTTTACCTCAATGCAAACACTTGCGATTTATCGAGGGCTGTTAGTCAGAAACAAAGCTAGCGGACTTAACCGCAACACAACCATAAGAGACGACCGGGGTCGCGAGATGTTTTTTCTGCTTCGCATGGCATTCTGGCTCGGGCTCGTGCTCGTGCTGTTGCCCAGAGAAAAGACGCCTGAATCGGACAAGGTGCCGCAGATCGGCGCGTCCGAGGCCGTATCGGCTGCGACCGCCGCCGTCTCCGACATGGGCCAGTTCTGCAAGCGCCAGCCGGCGGCCTGCGAGGTCGGTGGCCAGGCCGCCACCGCGATCGGCCAGCGCGCCCAGGACGGCGCCCGCCAATTATACAAGATCATTACCGACAAGAAGCCCGAGCCGCCCGCCGTCCCCGACAAGAAGCCCGACCATACCAGCTCCATCGGCACCGCCGGCGACGCCGAGGCCGTGATCGCGGCCACCTCGCCCACTGATGCGCTGACGGAGGACGATATGGCGATCGAATGGCGGATGCCGCGGACGCCCTTGGCTTCAAAATAAGGCTGCGGAACCGGTCCTGTTTCCGTCGCTTTCGTGCGGTCCGCATCCTATATAAGGCGTGCTGAAAGGGACGCGGGCCAAGATGACGATCGACGAAATCAGGGACAATTTCGAACTGCTTGACGAGTGGGACGACCGCTACCGGTACGTCATCGAACTCGGCCGCACGCTCGACCCGATGCCGGAGGCCGAGCATTCCGCCGAGAACAAAGTCAATGGCTGCGTCAGCCAGGTCTGGCTTTCCAGGCAGATCGACCGCAGCGGCAACGGCGAACCGAGGCTGAAATATCTGGGCGACAGCGACGCTCACATCGTGCGCGGCCTGATCGCGATCCTGCTCACGCTCTATTCCGGCCGCACGCCGCAGCACATCCTTTCAACCGATGCGCTCGCGGTATTCGACGAATTCGGATTCCGCGAGCACCTGACGCCGCAGCGTTCCAACGGCCTACGCTCCATGGTCGAACGCATCCGCTCCGACGCGCGCGAGGCGCTTGCCGCGGCCTCGTAGACACCGTCGCATTGACCGGGCCTACTTCCGCTTCCGCGCCTGCTGGCCAAGTCCCATCTTCTTGGCGAGCTGCGAACGCGCCACCGCGTAGTTCGGCGCCACCATGGGATAATCCGGCGGCAGCCCCCATTTGTCCCGATATTGCTCCGGCGTCATGTTGTACTGCGTGCGCAGATGGCGCTTCAGCGACTTGAAGCGCTTGCCGTCCTCCAGACAGACCAGATATTCCGGCGTCATCGACTTCTTGACCGATACGGCCGGCTTGGCTGGCTCGAGCGGGGCCTCGGGCCGGCCGCTCGACACCCGCATCAGCGCGGCATGGACCTGGCTGATCAGGTTCGGGATTTCCGAGGCCTGGGTCGGATTGTTGCTGAGATAGGCCGATACGATATTGGCGGTCAGTTCGACGGGCGTCTTGCCTGCGGGATCGGTCATGGCTCAACCTTCTGGGATCACGATGCATCTGTACGGTTCGGACAGTATCCGGCCGCGCCTATACATCGGCGGCATCTTATACACTTGGCGTATATGAACGAAGTGCCGGGAAATTGACAACAACGGCGCTGCTTTATTTTCAATAGTCGCCGTCCGACAAGTATTGCCGGTTCAGGACCGCTGATCGAGATGCGCGCGCAGTTCGTCGATCGAGGCGAAGCGCATCATCCCCTCCGGCATCTGGGCCTCGATCGAACCGTCGGAGTAGAGGGAATAGGCCATGCCATCGACGACGCCGGACTTCAGCACTGTCACCGCCGGCTGATCCTCCGTGCGCGGCGGTCCACCATTGGCTTCCGCGGGGGGAGTGTGGCCGCCGCGGCGCTGCAGCGGAGTTTCGCCGGGCTTTGCGCGCTCCGCTTTCGGCCAGGCATGCTCGAACGACGGCCGTGGCGGTTCGCCCGGCTCGGCCGGCGGCACGGCGGGCGCATTGGAACGAAGGTCCGATGACAAAAGGTCCGGCGGCAGCGGATCGCTGGCCCGCCCCTGCGCGCGCTCGCGCTCTCTTCGTGACGTTGTGGAAAACAGCAAATTGCGTTTCGGTTTCGGAGCCGATGGTGGCGGTTCGGGGTGGGTCGGCTCTGGGATCGGGTGATCGCGCAGGACAGCCTCGTTCTGCCAGGGCGGCGCTCCCGCTGGCGAGAAAGGCGGCGGTGCGGTTGGGGAGAATGATCCGGGACCAGTGGGCTGTTCAACGGCCGGGAAACCGCCTCCGAAGAGAGCGGAATCCTGCGTCGCGGCGGCAGGAAGCACCGGCCGCCCCGCGGCCTCGCCGCGCGCTTCAGGCATACTGGCGCCGAGCCGCCGGGCAACGTTCTTCAGCTCCCGGACCGCTATCCAGAGCGCGAGCATTATCGCACCGGTGCAAACGCCGATCACGCCGGCCATGATCAGCGTGTTGCCGGTGCTGAATTCCTTGATCGGGATCCCGAAGCCGATCGCCAGCAGCCCCGCCAAAACGAGGCCGATTCCGGCGACCAACATAACAACCATCATAGGACTAACCCCTCAGCCGCGCCCGAAACGCTCGCAAGCCGCCCAGCGCCACGATACCGTCATGTTGCGCGCATCGCCACCCGCCAAATTGCACACTGGGTTCCGCATGGCGTTGTTCGGTTGCAGGGATCCCGGTCGCACGTGTTTCGCGCCATTCAGGTGCCGTTCACTCCGGCGCCCGTAACTTTACCGACTACCAATTACTGCCCTTTTGTTGCATTGCATCAGGGATTTACGCCACAATTCCCAATTACTTGGTAATGGAACTGGGCTATATGGGTACCCGGGGAATGAGGCTCAAGAATATCCAAGCTGGGCCATAGGGGACGCTGGGTTACCAATCGCCATGTCATCCATTACGACCTCTGCTCTCGATACGCCTGCGCGGCGCTCGATGGAGCGGACCTGTGACGACCTCGCCATCTTCGCGTTGGCCGTTGTCACGCTCGTTGCTGGCCTGACCTTCCGCGACTATGGACTGGGCTGGGACGACTACACGCACGCCGAATATGCCGATCTTCTGCTGCGGATGTACGGTTCCGGCTTCAGGGACACCGGCGCGCTGTCGTTCGCCAATCTCTACATGTATGGCGGCGGCTTCGACATGGCGGCGGCCCTGCTGCACAAGGTCATTCCGCTCGAATTGTTCGAAACGCGCCGCCTGCTCGGCGCCGTCGTCGGGCTGATCGGCCTTGCCGTGACCTGGCGGCTGGCGCGGCGCGTCGGCGGCCCGCTTGCCGGGCTCGCGACGCTGCTGCTGCTGGCGCTGTGCCCGACCTTCTACGGGCACATGTTCATGAACCCGAAGGATGCGCCGTTTGCCGTCTCGATGGTGATCCTGATCCTGGGTCTGGTGCGCCTCGCCGAGGAGTATCCCGCGCCCTCACCGCGTACCATCCTGATCATAGGCCTCGGCGCTGGCCTTTCGATCGGCTGCCGGATTCTCGGCGGGCTCGCGGTGGTCTATGCAATGGTGGGCTTCGTCCCGCTGTTGATCGAGGACGTTCGCACGCAAGGCTCGCGAGAGGCGATCCGCCGCTTCGCCCATGTCGTGTACGTCCTGGTCCCGGGGCTCGTGTTTGGATACCTGATCATGGGCCTGGTGTGGCCGTGGTCGATCATGGAGCCCGGCCATCCGTTCCAGGCGCTGACCTATTTCTCGCATTTCTTCGAAAAGCCCTGGAAGGAAATGTTCGACGGCGCGCTGGTCTCGGTGCCCGACATGCCGTGGTCGTATCTGCCGACCCTGTTCGCGCTGCAGCTTCCCGAGATATTGCTCGCGCTTCTGTTCGCTGGCGTCGTCGGCACCTTCATGTCGCTGTCGCGCGTGGACGTGACAGCACGCCGCAAGACTATCTTCCTGATGCTGACGCTGGCGGCCAGCCTGCCGCTGGTGATCGCGATGGTGAAGCGGCCGGCGCTCTACAACGGCATCCGGCATTTCGTTTTCGTGATCCCGCCGATGGCCGTGCTAGCCGGCGCATCGTTCGCCTGGGGTATGAACTGGCTGAAGAACAATCGCCGCCGCTGGCAACCGGCCGCACTGGCGGTGTTCACGTTCGGCCTGCTGCTGCCACTCAGCGAGATGATCCGCCTGCACCCTTATGAATACACCCATTTCAATCACATTGCCGGCACGGTTCGCGGCGCCGACAAGATGTTTATGCTGGATTACTGGGGACTGGCGCTGAAGCAGGCTTCCGACGGTCTGCGCGAGGAACTGGTCGAACGGCAGGAATTTCCTCCACTGGGACGCAAGTGGAAGGTCGCGGTGTGCGGCCCGCAGCGCCCGGCGCAGGTGGCGCTCGGCCCGGACTTCACGATCGGCTGGGACAGCCAGTCCGCCGACTTCGCGATGACGCTGGGCGAGTTCTACTGCAAAGGCCTCACCGCGCCGGTCATGGTGGAAATCAAGCGCGACGACGTCGTGTTCGCGCGTGTCTACGACATCCGCGGCCGCGCCATCTCGACGCTGTTGGCGATTCCGGCGCCCTGATCCCGCATAACAGCCGCGCCCGGCCCGCGGCTTGCTGCTGAGCTGGCGCAGGGCTACGCTCGTTCTCGAAAATCAACAATTCTCGAGCGCGCGAAAGGTTATGGCGGCGTGACCGTACTGGTGACCGGCAGTTCCGGCCATCTCGGCGAGGCGCTGATGCGTACGCTGCAGGCGCAGCGGCGCGAGGCCATCGGCATTGACGTTCTGCCCGGCGTGTTTACGCACCATGTGGGCTCGATTGCTGACCGCGTTTTCGTGCGCCGTTGCATGAAGGGCGTGACGACCGTGCTGCACGCCGCGACACTGCACAAGCCGCATGTGGCGACCCGCAGCCGCCAGGAATTTATCGACGTCAACATCACCGGCACGCTCAGTTTGCTCGAAGAAGCCACGGCTGCCGGCGTCAGGGCATTCGTCTACACCAGCACCACAAGCGTCTTCGGCGAGGCGCTGGTGCCACCGCCGGGCGAGCCGGCGGCCTGGATCACCGAAGATGTCGCGGCGGTGCCGAAAAATATCTATGGCGTCACCAAGGCTGCCGCGGAGGATCTGTGCCAGCTCTTTGCGCGCAATCACGCGCTTCGCACCATCGTGCTGCGCACCTCGCGTTTCTTCCCTGAAGAGGATGACAATCGCGCGACACGCGAGGCCTACACCGACGCCAACATCAAGACCAACGAGTTCCTCTATCGCCGCGTCGATATCGAAGACGTGGTCAGCGCGCATCTGATGGCGGCCGACCGCGCGCCCTCGGCCGGTTTCGCGAAATACATCATCAGCGCCACCACGCCATTCTCACGGAACGACACGGCGGAACTGCGCAACGACGCGCCGCGCGTGGTCGGCCGTTACGTGCCGGAGTTTGAGGCTGAATTTGCGCGGCGCGGCTGGACGATGATTCCAGGCATCGATCGCGTCTACGTCAACGACCGCGCGCGTGCCGAACTCGGCTGGCAACCGCGCCATGATTTCCGCGCGCTGATTGCGCGGCTGCAGGCCGGCGATGATATCCGCAGTCCACTCGCGCGGGAGATTGGCAGCAAGGGTTATCACGACCGTGTCTTTCGCGAGGGACCCTACCCGGTAGAGTGAGCGGCGAGAGTAACCGGTGGACAAGCCCCGCGGATGCGCTAAACTGTCTGTCACACACCCTCTACACGTCTGGAATCAAAACGCCGTCCAATCCCGGGCGGCGTTTTTGTTTTGATCCATGTCGTAGGATGGGTAGAGCGCAGCGAAACCCATCACGTCGCCTCATCAAGACCGTTCGCCGAATTTCCCGGCCGTAAGGTCAATGCCCAATCTTCGGGATAAATTCCAAGCCTTACCATCCGATGAAACGACGAATGCGGCCAATCTCTAACTCGAGTTACAAAGCCATGCTTTACCGGATTGATATGAATGTAGTCGATGTGACGCACCAAATCGTCCTCATCGCGAATCGTATGTTCCCAATAGCGTCGTTGCCAGATGCCGCGTTTGCCCTTGGCGGCCCGGCTGGCTGAGACAGCCTCGTCGGGCGCGATACGGCGTGAGAACGTCGACTTGATCAGCCGCCAGCGCGTCGAAAAATCCCGATCACCATCGGGCAGCGTCCAGACCGCATGCAGATGATCTGGCAGAACGACCACCGCGTCTATCGCGAACGGATGACGCTGACGGGTCTCGCGAAACGCAGCGCGGAGGGTCTCGACGTATTCCATCAGCAACCGCAACCGCCGGTCGGCAAGATTGACCGTAAAGAAGAAACAACCGCCGGGATGAAATTGCGACGGTAACTGGTCATCTTCATTTGCCCATGCGGTAAGGTGATGGGTTTCGCTTCGCTCTACCCATCCTACAAGCTACTTTGCTCCCTCCGCGAACGCGCCCAGGATCCGCGCCCAGGAGCGGATGCCCTTGTGATAGCTCTTCAGGTCGTACTTCTCGTTCGGCGAATGGATGTTGTCGTCGTCGAGGCCGAAGCCGACCAGCACGGTGTCGAGGCCGAGCGTGCGCTTGAAATCCGCGACGATCGGGATCGAGGCGCCGGAGCCGATCAGGAGCGCTTCCTTGCCCCACTCGTCCGTCAGCGCGCGCTTAGCGGCCGCCAGCGGTTTCATGTTCCAGTCGAGCGCAATCGCCGGCGCGTTGGAATGGTCGGTGAACTCGGCCTTGCAATCGGCAGGCACGCGCGCCCGGACATAGTCGCGGAAGGCTTTTCGGATCTTCTCCGGATTTTGTCCCTCCACCAGCCGGAACGAAACTTTCGCGGAAGCTTCCGCCGGGATCACGGTCTTGGAACCCTCCCCCGTGTAGCCGCCGATGATGCCGTTGATGTCACAGGTCGGGCGCGAGGAAACCTGCTCGATCAGCAGGCGATCCTTCTCACCGGCCGGAATGGAAAGGCCGATCGGCTTCAGGAACGACTCCGGCGTGAGGTTCAGGTTCTTCCACTGCGCCAGGATATCCGGCGGCAGGTCTTTTACGCCATCGTAGAATCCGGGAATGGTGATGTGGCCGTTCTCGTCATGCAGGCCGCCGAGAATGTTGGTCAGCACCCGGATCGGGTTGCGCGCGCCGCCGCCAAAAATGCCGGAATGCAGGTCGCGATTGGCAGCCTTGATCTTGACCTCGTCATAGACGAGCCCGCGCAGCGAAGTCGTGATCGCCGGCGTGTTCTGGTCCCACATGCCGGTGTCGCAGACCAGCGCGAAGTCGGCCTTCAGATCGGCCCTGTTCGCTTCCAGGAACGGCACGAAGTTCTTCGATCCGATCTCCTCTTCACCCTCGATAATGATGGTGACGTCGACCGGCAGCGACCCTGTGACCTTCTTCCAGGCGCGGCAGGCCTCGACGAAAGTCATCAACTGGCCCTTGTCGTCCTCCGCGCCGCGCGCGACGATGATCTTGCGGCCGTCGGCATGGTCGGTGACAACGGGCTCGAACGGCGGCCGGTGCCACAGATTCAGCGGATCGACCGGCTGCACATCGTAATGCCCGTAGAACAGAACGTGCGGCCGGCCGTCGCTGCTGCCATTGAGCTTGGCGACGATCGCGGGATGCCCCGCCGTCGGCCTCACCTCGGCCTTGAAGCCGAGTGTGGCGATATCCTTCGCCAGATGATCGGCGGCCGCCTTGCAATCGCCGGCAAAAGCCGGATCGGCCGAGATCGACTTGATCCGCAACAGCGCGAACAGCCGCTCGAGACTGTTGTCGAAATCGGCGTCGATGTGATCGAGGACCGGCTGGATCTTGGCGTTGGACATGGCTTGTTATCCCTGGCTGTGAGCCTTGTTATCAGCGTCAAGTTGTAGCTTGCCCGTGGCCTGAGGCAAGGCAACGTCTTCGGCAGGCGGACGCAATATGTGCCAGACCAGCCCCGCCACGAGCAGGATGGTGGCGGCGAGATTGTTGCCATAGGCCTGCAGATCAACTGGAAACAGCGGCAGCGACAGGCACAGCAAGGCGCCCGCAATGGCAAGTAATATCCATGTCCCGGTTTTGACCGCCGGGCGCGGATCGTAAGCGGCGCGGTGGACCAAAACAGTGATCGGAAAGAACAGCCACAGGAAGTAGTATTGCCGGGCCAGCGGCGAAGCGACCGTGATCAGGCAAAACAGGATGCCGATCTCTTCGGCATCCGACCGTTCCGTGCGGCGCGAGGCCGGCGGCATGATGGCAAGATAGCCGACCCCGATCGCGAGCGAGATCGCCACTACGATCCAGTTCGCCGTCCCGAAGTTGACGTCGATGATGTTCATCGTGCGCGCGGGTTTGGCCGGATTGTCCTGGTTGTAGTTGACCGGCCGCGTCAGCCGGTGCGTCACCGCGATGATCGACTGGTTGACCCACGACCAGTTCTGCGCGTCGCGCTGCCCGAACCCCTTCTCCGAACTCGAACCCACCATGCCCTGGTACCAGGTCCTTAGCTCCGTGAAATTGTGCTGGAAGCCGCGAAACGGCGCCGGCAGCACGAACAGAAACACGCCGATGAAAACCAGCATGCTCGCGGCTGCCGCCCACTGTCTTCGCCACACCAGATAAGGCAATACCGCGACCGGAAACACCTTGATCGCGGTAGCGAGCGCAAACATGCTTCCAGCCATCCAGCCGCGGTGATCGCGCAGCAGCCAGAAACCGTAGAGCATCAGCGCCAGCAGCACGAGATTGGGCTGGCCGAGGTCGAACATGTCGAACACGAAGGTGACGGTGACGAAGCCCGGCAGCGCTTCCAGCCATGGCCCGGGCTTCTTCCCCGATCCCGCCATCGCATGCGATAATTGCGCCGTCATCCACCATGCGACGATGTTGAGAAACGAAAGGATGAGATAAAGCGGGATCTTGCCGAAAAAGCTCGGGATCGCCAGCAGCACCGCCGACAACGGCGGATAGATGAATTCGAAATAGGTGGCGGGGTCGTCAGGGTAGAGATTCTTGCCCTGCAGCACCTGCTGCCCCGCCCAGAACCAGAGCGGATAGTCCTTGGTCTTGCCGTTGCCCCAGATTTCCGGGACCAGCACGTCGGCCGTCAGCGCGATGCAACATAGCAGAAACAGCAGATCGAGCGGCCTTCGCAGCGACGGATATCTCAGCACACGCTCGTTCCGGATTCAGAGGAGATTACGTCGCAGCTCTTCACGCGAACCGACTGCCACTTCGCTCGAAAAAGTCCTATCGCCGCAGCAAGCCGCCGAGCGCGCCGCGCACCAGCGCGCGACCAACTGAACCGCCGAGCGATCCGCCGACCGACTTGCCGAGATCGGCGACGATGCCACCGACGACCCTGTTGGTGACCGAACGGGTGACGTCTCGAGCGATGACTTGACCAGTCGTCAGCCTGCCGCGCCTGACGCTGGTGCCGAAGATCGTGCCGACGATCGAGCCGATCTGGCCGAGAATGCCGCCGCCAGCGCCACCATCCTGCCCTTCCGCAGGCGCAGCCGTCGTAGCCACCCGCTTCTGCAGCATCTCGTAGGCGGATTCGGCGTCGACCGCGGTGTCGTATTTGCCTTTGACCGGGCTCCTGCCCATGATCGCCTTGCGCTCTTCCGGCGTGATCGGCCCGATCCGCGCCGTCGGCGGCCGGATCATGACGCGCTCGACCATGGTCGGCGTGCCGCCGCCTTCAAGGAACGACACCAGCGCCTCGCCCTTGCCGAGTTCCATGATGACGCGAGCGGTGTCGAGCTTGGGGTTCGGCCGGAAGGTCTGCGCCGCCGCGTTCACCGCCTTCTGGTCGCGCGGCGTGAAGGCGCGCAACGCGTGCTGCACGCGGTTGCCTAACTGGGCCAGCACCTTGTCCGGCACGTCGATCGGATTTTGCGTGACGAAATAGACGCCGACGCCCTTGGAGCGGATCAGCCGAACCACCTGCTCGATCTTGTCGAGCAATGCCTTCGGCGCATCGTTGAACAACAGATGCGCCTCATCGAAGAAGAAGACCAGTTTCGGCTTCGGCAGGTCGCCGGCTTCCGGCAGCTCTTCGAACAGCTCCGACAGCATCCACAGCAGAAACGTCGCGTAGAGCCGCGGGTTCTGCATCAGCTTGTCGGCGACCAGAATGTTGACCATTCCCCGGCCGTCGCTGTCGGTCTTCATGAAGTCTTTCAGCAAAAGCGCCGGCTCACCGAAGAATTTAGTGCCGCCCTGATTTTCCAGCACCAGAAGCTGGCGCTGAATGGTCCCGATCGTTGCTTTGCTGACATTGCCGAAGCTCTGCGCCGCCTTTCGGATTTCGGCGAGTTCATCCTCCTCGGCATCCGGCCCTCTTCTGCCGCCGGCTGGCGCGATCGCATCCAGCAGCGATCGCAGATCCTTCATGTCAATCAGCGTCAGGCCGTTTTCGTCCGCCACACGGAATGCGACATTGAGCACGCCTTCCTGTACGTCGTTCAGGTCGAGCATTCGCGATAGCAAAAGCGGCCCCATTTCCGTGACCGTGGCACGAACCGGATGGCCCTGCTCGCCGAACACGTCCCAGAACACCGTCGAGAACTGGTCGGGCTGGAAATTGAGACCCATCTCGCCGGCGCGCTTGAGGATAAAGTCCTTGGCCTCGCCGATCTCGGAAATTCCGGACAGATCGCCCTTGATATCGGCCGCGAACACGGGAACACCGGCGCGGGCAAAGCCCTCCGCCATCACCTGCAGCGACACGGTCTTGCCGGTGCCGGTCGCTCCGGTGACGAGGCCATGCCGATTGGCAAGCGCCAGCGTCAGCCAAGCCGTCTGTTCGCCTTTTCCGATGAAGATCTTGTCGTCGGTGTCGGCCGTCTTGTGATCGGAAGTCATCATCGCATCGCCTCTTCGCGCGCCGGGGGATTTGGTTAGCGATCATACCGCATCCTACCCGCCGATTGAAACCGTCGGCGGTACATACGTGAGCATTCGCCCGCCTCTTCGTTCATGCTTCTCATACCTTTTTCCAACCTTCGGCGGAAAAATCGAGAGCGCAGCGCAGCAAGTCAGCGTGAAACCGGCATTCACTCTTGCATTGCTGCAACACTCGCGACTCGATCTAAGCCTTCGCACCTGCGGATCGCTTGTATTTCAGATCGCAGGCGCTCAAGATCAAATTTGCATAGACGACCCGGTAAAGCCGGCTTGGGGACGGGGCAAATATGGACGAACTGGTAGGGCGACTGGCCTCCAAGGCCGGTATCGATTGCGCTGTCGCTGAAAAAACCATCGGCATCGTTCTGGGTTTTCTCCGCAACGAGGGCCCCTCCGACAAGGTTCAGGCTCTGATCGACCAAATTCCGGGCGCCGAAGCTGCGATTGCGGCTTCCAGCAGCAATGGCAGCTTCGCGAAGCTCATGGGCGGAGGCTTGATGGCAGTTGGCACCAGGCTGATGGCGCTCGGTCTGGGCATGAGTGAAATTCAAAGCGTGGCGCGTGAACTTTTCAGGTTCGGTCGCGACAAAATCGGAGCGGATCAAATGGGCGAAATCATTTCAGGGACACCAAGCCTCAGCCAGTTCGCGTAGTCATCTGGTGAGCACATTCGGCCCGGGCACATTCTTTTTTCATCTGGTATCATGACTTATCCCCTTTCCGAGATCGACGGCTTGACCGCCTACTCTGCCTCGAAACTGAAATCGTTGGGCATTCGCACGACCGATGCGCTGCTGGAAGCCGCTCGCACCGTGAAAGGGCGCAAGTCGCTCGCAGCGAAGACCGGCATCAGCGAGCAGCAACTGCTGGAATGGGCCAATTTTTCCGACTACATGCGCATTCCCGGTATGGGCAAGGCCAAGGTGGGCCTGATGCGGGCCGCGGGCGTCACCACGGTACGCGAACTCGCCCATCGCAATCCGGCGCGACTCGCCCAGAACATGAAAGACGTGAACACGAAGTGCAAACTCGTCCGGGTTTTGCCCTCCGAACGATCGGTCGAGCAACTGATCGAGCAGGCGCGCAAGCTGCCGCCCAAAATCAGCTATTGAAGATCAGCGACTGAAGCGCCAGGCCGGTCCCGCGGTGACGGCCTCACGCCTTGACTCGACGGCGCGGACCGCGCAAAGCGACCGCATGATGGCAGCCAAGCCCAAACCTCCTGCCGCGTCCGGTCCGGCCGGTCAATCGGTGCTGCCTGCGCTGCTGTCCAGGCCCTATCCGGCGGTGATGGGTGTGCTGAATTTGACGCCGGATTCATTCTCGGACGGCGGTCAATTCGCCACCCCGGAGCGGGCGCTGGCCCAAGCCCGGCGGATGATCGCCGAGGGCGCCGACATCATCGACATCGGCGCGGAATCCACCCGGCCCTACGGATCGGAACCGATCTCGGCGGAAGAGGAATTGAAGCGCCTGCAGCCGGTACTGTCCGATATCGTCGCGCTCGGCGTTCCCGTGTCGATCGACAGCATGAAATCGGCCGTCGTTGCCTGGGCGCTCGGTCAGGGCGCCGCCATCGCCAACGATGTCTGGGGACTGCAGCGCGATTCCGGCATGTCCGGACTGGTCGCGGAGCGTGGTGCGCCCGTCATCGTCATGCATAACCGCGAGCGCGCCGATCCTGCGATCGACATCATGCAAGATATCGCCGCTTTCTTTGCGCGTTCGCTCGACATCGCAGCAAAAGCCGGAATTTCATCCGACAAAGTCGTGCTCGATCCTGGCATCGGCTTCGGCAAGACGCCCGAGCAAAGTATGACCGCGCTGGCGCGGCTCGGCGAGTTGCAGTCGCTCGGCCTTCCAATATTAGTCGGCGCCTCGCGCAAGCGTTTCATCAGCACGGTGACGCCGTCGGAACCGCATCAGCGCCTCGGCGGCTCGATTGCAGCCCATCTGCTGGCGGCCCAAAACGGGGCGCGGATCATCCGGGCACATGACGTCGCCGAAACCGTACAGGCGCTGCGCGTGGCTGCGGCAATCAGGGAACGGCAATGAGCGATACGATTTTCATCACTGGCGTCGTCATCCATGCCCGCCACGGCGTGATGGAGCACGAGACCAAAGTCGGGCAACGGTTCGTGATCGATCTCGAACTCTCCGTCGACCTGTCAGAATCCTCGCACTCTGATCGTCTGTCCGACACAGTGTCTTATGCCAGCGTGGTCGAGACCGCGACCGCCGCGTTCACGAACACCAACTACAAGCTTTTGGAGCGTGCGGCCGGCGCCGTTTCCGACGCGATCTTCGCGGCGTTCCCACGCGTCCATTCGGTCAAGGTCACGGTCCACAAGCCGCATGCGCCGATCGCCGAGATCTTCGAGGATGTCGGCGTGGTACTCATGCGCAAACGGCAATCGCCCTGACATGGCCGATGTGCTGATCGCGCTCGGCGGCAATGTCGGCGATGTCCGCGCGACGTTCAAAAAGGCCATCTCCAATATTTGCGGCATGACTCAGGCTGCGCTGCTCGCGCGTTCCTCTGACTACATCACCCCACCCTGGGGCGAGGAACACCAGGCGCCCTTCATCAACGCCTGCATCGAGATCGAAACCAGCCTCGATCCGCATGCGCTGTTGTTCACGCTGCACAAGATCGAGAAAAAGTTCGGCCGCGACCGCGCCCATGAGACACGCTGGGGTCCGCGCACCCTCGACCTCGACCTGATCGCCTATGATGACGTCAGCCTCGACAGGCCGGAACTGACGCTGCCGCACCCGCGGGCTTTCGAGCGCGCCTTTGTGCTGGTGCCGCTAGCCGAGATCGTTCCCGACCGTGTCATTGCGGGACGCCGCGTGCGGGATGCGCTGGCACAATTGTCGACCGAGGGAATTGAGCGGTTACCCGACCTCGATTGACCCCGAAACGACCCAAAACACCGTTTGGCTTGGCGGCCGCCCCGTGGCAATTTCCGGCCAAATCAAGAGACGACCAGGGAATAATGGGCCGGATGACCGATAACGATGAGCTGACATTGGCCGCGGAGTTTCCGGCGGCGACCTACGAGGACTGGCGCAAGCTGGTCGACGGGGTGCTGAAAGGCGCGCCGTTCGAGAAACTGGTCAGCAGGACGTCCGACGGATTGAAAATCGATCCGATTTATCGCCGCGCGAAGGACGCCACGCCGGTCGCCGGTCGTGCCGCCGCGGCGCCCTGGCAGATCATGCAGCGGATCGATCATCCCGACGCCAAAGCGGCCAACGCGCAGGCGCTGCACGATCTCGAAAATGGCGCCACCGGGCTGACACTGGTGTTCGCTGGCGCCAATGGCGCCCACGGGTTTGGATTGGATCCTTCGGCCGAAGCCGTCGAAGCGGTTCTCGACGGCATTTATCTCGACGCCGGCATCGGTATCGAGCTGCAGATCGGCCCGCAGTCGCGCGTGGCGGCCATTCACGTCGCCGAATACATCAAACGCAAAGGACTTGATCCCGCGGCCTGCGATATCCGTTTCGGTCTCGACCCGCTGGGATCCTGTGCGGTGTCGGGCTCCAGTCCCTATAGTTGGGACGAAATCGTGCCCGCGGTTACCAGCGCGATCCAGGGCCTCACCGCCATGGGCTTTAAGGGTCCGTTCGCAGCGGCCGACGGACGGGTGATCCACGATGCCGGCGGATCGGAAGCGCAGGAACTGGCATTCGTGCTCGCCTCCGGCGTCGCTTACCTGCGCGCGATCGACCAAGCGGGAATTGCGCTCGAAGATGCACAAAGCATAGTCTATGCACGGCTTGCCGCCGATACCGATCAGTTCCTGACGCTGGCAAAATTCCGCGCGCTGCGGCTGTTGTGGGCGCGGATCGAGCAGGCCTGTGGCCTGACGCCCAAACCGCTGTTCATCGCCGCCGATACCGCCTGGCGCATGCTGACGCAGCGCGACCCTTATGTGAACATGCTGCGCGCGACGATGGCGACCTTCTCCGCCGGCCTCGGCGGCGCCAACGCCATCACCGTATTGCCGCACACGCTGGCGCTGGGATTGCCCGATCCTTTCGCACGACGCGTGGCGCGCAATACGCAACTGGTGCTTTTGGAAGAGTCCAATCTCGCCAAGGTGAGCGATCCGGCAGCCGGCTCCGGTGGCATCGAAACGCTGACGCGGCAACTCTGCGAAGCTGCATGGTCGCTGTTCCAGGAGATCGAGAAGGCCGGCGGCATGTTCGCCGCGCTCGAGCAGAACCTGATCCAGCGCAAGGTGGCGACGACGCGGGCCGCGCGCGACGCCAATATTGCCAAGCGCAGGGACGTGCTGACCGGCGCCAGCGAATTCCCGAACCTGCACGAGAACGATATCACGGTGCTCGATGCCAAGCCGATCGTGCTGCCGCCCTATGGCGAGGCCAAGATCAAATTCGATTCCCTTCCGCCGATACGGCTGGCCGCGCCGTTCGAGGCGCTGCGGGACAAATCGGACGAAAAGCTCAAGGCATCGGGTGCCCGGCCGAAAATCTTTCTCGCCAACCTCGGCAAACCAGCCAATTTCACCACGCGCGCCACGTTCGCTAAGAGCTTCTTCGAGACCGGCGGCATCGAGGCGATCGACACGGAAGGTTTTACGGATCCCGCGGCCCTTGCCATCGCGTTCAAGGCATCAGGGACCATGACCGCCTGCCTGTGCTCGTCCGACAAGGTCTATGCGGAACACGCGGCGCCCGCGGCAAAGGCCCTTCAAGCGGCCGGCGCCAGACATATCTATCTCGCAGGGCGGCCCGGCGAACAGGAGGCCGCGCTCCGCTCGGCCGGTGTCGCCGATTTCATCTTTGCCGGCGGCAACGCGCTGGCGATGCTGCAAGCGGCCTGGCAGCGGATGGAGTGAGCATGACGGAAAGCAACCACAAAACGGTCCTGACCGGCGGCTGCCAGTGCGGCGCCATCCGCTTTGCGGTGTCGAAAGTGCCGCCCAAGGTCAGCATCTGCCACTGCCGGATGTGCCAGAAGGCATCGGGCGCGCCCTTCGCCTCCCTCGCCGATATCGAGCATGAGCATTTCACCTGGACCCGCGGCAAGCCGGCCTCGTTCCAATCCTCCTCCATCGCGGAGCGCGATTTCTGCTCCTCCTGCGGCACGCCGCTGACCTACCGGCTGATCGGCGGCCCCCGGATCGAGATCATGACCGGAGCGTTCGACCGCCCAGACCTGGTGATACCGACGCGGCAATATGGAACCGAGTCCCGGCTCGGCTGGGTGGTCGGCATCGCCAATTTGCCGAGCCAGACCACGCAGCAGAATTACGGCCCGGAGAAGATGGCGACCATCGTCAGCCACCAGCATCCGGACCATGATTGAGAGGTAACAAATATCCCGATCGCTTGTGGTACTGTTGAGCGAGATTCCGCGATGAAGCCAATACTAGAATGGGCAGAATGGGTACTTAGTCCCTTCGCATGGATCGCTTCGCTCGTAGGAAAGGGAGCGGACGGTCTCTCGAAAGATTATCGGGATGATCCCGACTACAGGAAGAATGTACAGCGATTGATTGAACGAAATCGCAAGTTTGAGGAAGCCAAGGAATGACCCGCATTCCCAATTTCGCTGACGTCGCGTTCGAGCCGGTGGCGGCGTCGATGCCGGCTGCCAGCGCTGAGCCGTGGCTGACGCCCGAGGGCATCCCGGTCAAGCCCGCCTACAGCGAGGCCGATCTCGAAGGCATCGATTTCCTGGAGACCTGGCCGGGCAGCGCGCCCTATCTGCGCGGCCCCTACCCGACCATGTATGTCAACCAGCCCTGGACCATCCGGCAGTATGCCGGATTCTCCACGGCAGAGGATTCCAACGCGTTCTATCGCCGTAACCTCGCCGCCGGGCAGAAGGGTCTTTCGGTCGCGTTCGACCTCGCTACCCACCGCGGCTACGATTCCGATCATCCGCGCGTGTCCGGCGACGTCGGTATGGCGGGCGTTGCGATCGATTCCATCTACGACATGCGCACGCTGTTTGCGGGCATTCCGCTCGACCAGATGAGCGTGTCGATGACCATGAACGGCGCGGTGCTGCCGATCCTCGCGCTGTTCGTGGCGGCCGCCGAGGAACAGGGCGTTCCGCCGGAGAAATTGTCAGGCACCATTCAGAACGACATTCTGAAAGAGTTCATGGTGCGCAACACCTACATCTATCCGCCGGCGCCCTCGATGCGGATCATCTCCGACATCTTTGCCTACACCTCGCAGCGGATGCCGAAGTACAATTCGATCTCGATCTCCGGCTATCACATGCAGGAAGCTGGAGCTACGCAAGACCTCGAACTCGCCTATACGCTGGCCGATGGCGTCGAATATCTGCGGGCTGGACTTGCGGCAGGCCTCGACGTCGACCGCTTCGCGCCGCGGCTATCGTTCTTCTGGGCGATCGGCATGAATTTTTTCATGGAAGTCGCCAAGATGCGCGCGGCGCGGCTGCTCTGGGCAAAACTGTTGAAGCAGTTCAACCCGAAAGACCCGCGCTCGCTGTCGCTGCGCACGCATTGCCAGACCTCCGGCTGGTCGCTGACCGCGCAGGATGTCTTCAACAACGTGATGCGCACCACCATCGAGGCGATGGCGGCGACCCAAGGCCATACGCAGTCGCTGCACACCAATGCGCTCGACGAGGCGCTGGCGCTGCCGACGGATTTTTCGGCCCGCATCGCCCGCAACACGCAATTGTTCCTGCAGCAGGAGAGCGGCACCAACCGCATCATCGATCCCTGGGGCGGCTCCTATTACGTCGAGCGGCTGACGCGGGATCTCGCGGCAAAGGCCTGGGGCCATATCCAGGAAGTCGAAGCGCTCGGCGGCATGGCGAAGGCGATCGAGGCCGGCGTGCCCAAACTGCGTATCGAGGAGGCCTCCGCCAAGACCCAAGCGCGGATCGACGCCGGCAAGCAGGCCGTGATTGGCGTCAACAAGTACAAGCCGGTCAACGAAGCACCGATCGACGTGCTCAAGGTGGAAAACTCCACCGTGCGGCGGCTGCAGATCGACAAGCTGAAGCGGCTGCGCACCGAGCGTGACCAGAAGGAAGTCGACCAGGCGCTCGCCGCGCTGACGCGCAGCGCCGGCGAAGGCAACGGCAATTTGCTGGCGCTGGCGATCGACGCGGCGCGGGCGAAAGCCACCGTCGGCGAAATTTCGGACGCGATGGAAAAAGTGTTCGGGCGTCACCGCGCCGAGATCAAGTCCATCACCGGCGTCTACAAGCGGGAGGCGTCCGCCATGTCTAACCGGGTCGAAAAAGTGCAGGCGCTGATCGATGCGTTCGAGACTGCGGAGGGCCGCAGGCCTCGCATCCTCGTCGCCAAGATCGGTCAGGACGGCCACGACCGCGGCCAGAAGGTGATCGCATCCGCCTTCGCCGATGTCGGCTTCGACGTCGATATCGGGCCGCTGTTTGCCACCGCCGACGAGGCAGCGCGGCAGGCCGTGGAGAACGACGTCCACATCCTCGGCGTCTCCTCGCTGGCGGCGGCCCATCTCACCGCCGTACCGGAGCTCAAGGCCGCGCTGAAAAAGCATGGCCGCGAGGACATCATGATCATCATCGGCGGCGTCGTCCCGCCGCAGGATTATGAGGCGCTGTATGCGGCCGGCGCCGAAGCGATCTTCCCGCCCGGCACCGTGATCTCGGACGCCGCCGAAGAGCTCATCCGCAAGCTCAACGCCCGGCTCGGCCATAGCGAGGCGGCGGAGTAGCCCTCCGCCGGGTATCTGCTCGATAGGATTTCCCTTGCGCCATTCTGCCTCTGTCATGTTGGCCAGCAGAGCGACCCTTGCGGCCGCGCTTGCATGCCTCGCATCGCTCTGTGCCATCGCCGCCGAGCCCAAACCGGACTTTTCCATCAAGACCAAATGGCTCGAGGCCAGCGTCACCCTCGACGCGAAGATCAAGGCCGATCCGGCGCTGGCGGCGAACTGCCTGGCGGACGGAAAAGCGTGGGCGCAGAAGAACCGCGCCGATGCCGACAAGGAACGCAAGCAGGACCCGGACCTGTTCCGCAACGCGTGGTCGTATGAACGGAAATACGACACGCGCTCGGTGGTCGATGGCCGCTATGTCAGCATCGTCAGGGCCGACTACGAATATACCGGCGGCGCGCATCCCAACTCTTCGTCCGACACGATCCTGTGGGACAAGTCAGCGGGCAAGCGCATCAGCATCCGTCCGTTCTTCACCGAAACGGCTGACAACGGCCCGACGATGAAAGCGATGCGGCAAGGCGTCATTGCCTCTCTCACGGCCGAGAAAAAGAAACGCGGCGCGGAAGACACGGACGCCAGCGCCATCGAGGGCATCGAACCAAAGCTTCTCAAGATCGGGCCCGTCGCACTGGCGCCATCGACCGAGGAAGGCAAGAGCTCCGGCCTGAACTTTTACTACGCACCTTACGCCGTCGGCTCCTATGCCGAAGGCGAGTATGTCGCCTTCGTGCCCTGGGAGACGTTGAAGCCATATCTGACGCCGGAGGGCGTCAGAATTTTCGGTGGAACCCGACCGAAAGACGACGAAGGCCGGCCACAATGATGGCCGCGCCGTCAAGCAGCACGGCGGCCTAGCGCTCGCTCGAGCGAATGGGCCCAGTCCGGAATCCAGGACTGGAACAGCGCGCGCCAACGATCCTCGTCCTGTGGCGCAGTGTCGAGCTTCACGGACCATTCGATGAAGGTTCGGTTGCCTTCGACGATCGGAATCAGATGCATCGTCCCCTCATAACGCGTCGGCGCTGGAACGTCGGACTGCGACTCGGACGGAAATGGAAACGGATCAATGCCCGCATAGGTCAGTGAGTGCGCCTGGTCGGAATGGTCCGCGAGCCGCTGCCTGATCCAGTTGCCGAGGTAGCAGAAGCGCCTGATGGCGCCGACTTCGTCGCCGCCCTTATTATCCTCGATCACGCTTTCGGTAACGCCGTCGATATAGGCCGGATAGTTGTTGAAATCGCGGATCAAGGTCCACACGGTTTTTAGGGGATGGTTCAGCACGGTGCTGTAATAGGCTGTCGTCATGGTTCTCTCCGCAATCGAGCGCGGCTCGATGACTGGCCGCAGATGGATACCTATTTCAGGTGGCCCGATCGCCGCCACCCGATTTCCGGATGTGGCGAGATGCCACCCGGCGGCGGTGATCCCCATCGTTCGCCAATGCCTTGCGACCACAACGCAAAGCCGCCTAGAATGTCGCATCACAAGAGCGCCCGGCATCACGGACGCCGCAGGGAGGACCATCGATGTCCAAAAAGATCACGCGCCGCGCCTTCGCGGCTTCATCCGCTGCTGCTGCGGCTGTCGCGGGCTTTGGTTTCAAGCCGGCTTTGGCGCAGGCCTATCCGTCCCGGCCGGTGACCGTGATCGTGCCCTGGGGCGCCGGCGGCGGCACTGACGCGACCGCGCGCATTGTCGCGGCGCTGTTGGAAAAGGATCTCGGCCAACCGTTCAACGTGGTCAACCGCACCGGCGGCTCCGGCGTTGTCGGCCATTCCGCGATCGCGACCGCACAGCCCGACGGCTACACCATCGGCATGCTGACGGTGGAAATCTCGATGATGCACTGGCAGGGGCTCACCGAACTGGCGCCCAAGAGCTACACGCCGCTGGCGCTGATGAACGAGGATCCGCCCGGCATCCAGGTCAGTTCCACCTCGCCCTACAAGACCGTGAAGGAACTGGCGGATGCGATCAAGGCCGCTCCCGCCGGCAAGTTCAAGGCCTCCGGCACTGGCCAGGGCGGCATTTGGCATCTCGCACTGGTTGGCTGGATGCAGGCGATGGGACTTGCCCCCAATCACGTGGCCTGGGTGCCGTCGAACGGCGCCGCACCCGCGATGCAGGATCTGGCTGCCGGAGGTCTCGACCTCACCACCTGCTCGGTGCCGGAAGCCCGCGCGATCATCGAGGCCGGCAAGGCGCGCAGCCTCGCCGTCATGGCTACGGCGCGCAACCCTGCATTCCCCGATGTGCCGACGCTGAAGGAAGCCATGGGCATCGATTATTCGACCGGCGCCTGGCGCGGCATTGCCGGTCCCAAGGGCCTGCCCGCCGAGGTGGCGACGAAACTCACCGCGTCGCTGAAGAAGGTCTACGACTCCAAGGAGTTCAAGGATTTCATGAGCAATCGCGGCTTTGGAACGGTGTGGGGCGATGCGGCCCAGTTCGCCGCCTTCATGGAAAAAGGCGACGCCCAGATGGGCGTGGCGATGAAGGCCGCCGGTCTCTCCAAGGCCTGATCTTGATCGGCTGACATCGCCCGATATCCGCGGAGCCAGTTCATGCGTCTACCCGATCGCGTCACGGGTCTGTTTCTCGTTGGCCTCGGCGCAGCCGCCGCCTATGGCGGCTGGCAACTGCCGCCGGTGCCCGGCCAGCCGGTCGGGCCCAACGTCTTCCCGCTGGTGATCGGAACGGGCCTGGCCCTTTGCGGGCTCGCGATTGCATTCGGGATCGGCCGCAGCTTTGAAGAGGAAGAGCACCTCATTCCGGTCGAGGGCGGCCAGCCGCAGCCGCCCACCGGAAAGCTCTACGGCCTGCGTGTCCTGCTCCCGCCGGCGCTTTTGCTGTTCTACGTGGCGATCGCCGACCGGCTCGGCTTCATCCTCACGGCGGCGATGATCGTCTACGTGACCTCGACCGCGCTCGGCGCCCGCTGGAAGGTTGCACTGCCGCTCGCGCTGCTTGCGCCGATCGGCATCCACCTGATTTTCTCAAAATTGCTGCGCGTGCCGCTGCCGCCCGGCGTTTTGCCGATGCCCTGGTGATCGATGCTCAATACCCTGACGCAAGCCTTCGCGCTCATCACCACCTGGGAAGTCATCATCGCCATCTTCGCGGCATCGGTCTATGGCCTCGTCATCGGATCGCTGCCCGGGCTGTCCGCGACCATGGCGACCGCGCTGCTGGTCCCCGTCACCTTCTATCTGTCGCCGATCGCCGCGATCGCCACCATCGTCGCCGCATCCACGATGGCGATCTTCGCCGGTGACATCCCCGGCGCGCTGCTGCGCATTCCCGGCACGCCCGCCTCGGCGGCTTACGCAGACGAAGCCTATGCGATGACGCGCAAGGGCGAGGCCGAGCTTGCGCTCGGCGCCGGCGTTTGGTTCTCCGCCGTGGGCGGCATCGCAGGCACGCTGTCGCTGATGATCCTCGCGCCGCCGCTGGCCGAAATAGCGCTGTCGTTCTCGACTTTCGAATATTTCTGGCTCGCTTTCCTCGGCCTGATGTGCGCCACGCTGGTCGCGCGGTCTTCCCCGGTGAAGGCGATCGCCAGCATGTTCATCGGTCTGCTCGTCGCCTGCATCGGTATCGAAAACCCCGGCGGCGTGCCGCGCTTCACGTTTGGGATGACCAACCTGTTTGGCGGCATCGAACCGATCCCGGCGCTGGTCGGCGTATTCGCGGTGGCGCAGGTCATGCGCGCGATGCTCACGCCCGAGCCGCCGCCAATCCCGCGGCGCAGGTTCGGAAGCATCTTGGCGGGCCAATGGAAGCTCACCAAAAAGTACAACTGGCAGATGACGCGCGGGAACATCGTCGGCATCATCATCGGCGTGCTGCCGGGCGCCGGCGCCGACATGGCCGCCTGGGTCAGCTACGCCATGTCCAAGCGTTTTTCGAAAGAACCTGAGAAGTTCGGAACCGGCCACGTCGAGGGCCTGGTCGAAGCCGGCGCCAGCAACAATGCCAGCATCGCCTCGGGCTGGGTGCCTTCGCTGCTGTTCGGCATTCCCGGCGACACCATCGCGGCCATCGCGATCGGCGTGCTCTACATGAAGGGCCTCAATCCCGGCCCGACGCTGTTCACCGAAAAAGCGTCGAGCATGTATGCGATCTACCTCATGTTCATCATCGCCAACATCATCATGATTCCGCTCGGCATCATCATGATCCGGCTCGCAAGCCACGTGCTGCGCGCGCCGCGCGCAACCGTGATGCCTGTAATCATGCTGTGCTGCGCGGTCGGCTCGTTCGCCATCGGCAACAACATATTCGGCGTGGTTATCGTCGCGACCTTCGGGGTCATCGGCTATGTCATGGAGGAGAACGGCTACCCGGTCGCCGCGATGGTGCTCGGCATCGTCATGGGCACCATGATCGAGCAGAGTTTCGTCACTTCGCTGATCAAATCCGATGGCAGCGTGTTGCCGTTCTTCGAGCGGCCGATCGCCGCGATCCTCGCCGCCATGGCGATCGGCGCGCTGATCTGGCCGGTGCTGGTCTGGGTATGGCGGAAGCTCAAACGCAGCCCCGTCCCTGCCACGTCGGCGCGCTGAAGGACTGGGCCCCCTCGCCTGCACGGCGCGGGCGTTGTAAACCAAGTCATGACCCTGCCGAAGAATCCTTCCCCCGATGTCGGGAAACTCGCCAAAGAACTCCGCTCCGGCCACCGCGCGGCGCTGGCGCGTGCGATTACCCTGATCGAAAGCAGGCGTTCCGACCACCAGGCCGCGGCACGCGATCTGGTGCAGGCGCTGTTGCCCGACACGGGCAAGGCGGTGCGGGTCGGCATTACCGGCTCGCCCGGCGTCGGCAAATCCACCACCATCGATGCGCTCGGCATGTTCCTGATCGAGCGCGGCCACAAGGTCGCGGTGCTCGCGGTGGACCCCTCCTCGGCCCGCACCGGCGGCTCGATTCTTGGCGACAAGACGCGGATGGCGCGGCTGGCCAATTCCGAAGCCGCCTTCGTCCGGCCCTCGCCCTCGTCCGGTACGCTCGGCGGCGTCGCCGCAAAAACCCGCGAGGCGATGCTGCTCTGCGAGGCGGCCGGCTTCGACGTGGTGCTGGTCGAGACCGTCGGCATCGGCCAGTCCGAAACCGCAGTCTGCGACATGACCGATTTCTTTCTCGCCCTGATGCTGCCCGGCGCCGGTGACGAATTGCAGGGCATCAAGAAGGGGTTGGTGGAACTCGCCGACATGATCGCGATCAACAAGGCCGATGGCGACAACGTCAAGCGCGCCAATCTGGCGGCGGCCGAGTATCGCAGCGCGCTGCATATTCTCAGTCCCCGCTCGGAGCATTGGCATCCGCCGGTCGTGACCTATTCGGCGCTGACCGGTATGGGCATGGACACGCTGTGGCAGAAGATTTTGGATCACCGCACCGCCATGAACGCCTCGGGCGAGTTCGCAGGCCGGCGGCGCGAGCAGCAGGTGAAATGGATGTGGTCGATGCTGGAGCAGCGCATGATGGCGCGGCTGCGCTCCGATGCCACGATCCGCGCCAAAGTGAAGAAGACCGAGGCCGAGGTCGCCGACGGCCGCATCACGCCGGCGGTCGCCGCCGAGCAGATCGCGGAGTGGATGCGATGAGCGACAAGCTTCGCATTCTCATCACCGGCTTCGGCCCGTTTCCCGGCGCGCCCTACAATCCGACGCAGCCGCTGGTGGCGCGGCTGACGCGGCTGCGTCGTCCGGCCTTTGCCGAAGTTGAACTGTGCAGCCACATCTTTCCCGTCACCTACAACGCGGTCGATCGTGAATTGCCGCTGGCGCTGCAAAAGCACCGGCCGCATGCGCTGTTGATGTTCGGCCTCGCTTCTCGCACGTCGCATCTGCGGATCGAAACCCGCGCCCGTAATGCCGTCACCATGCTCTGGCCCGACGCCGCGCAAACCCGCGCGCGCAAGGGATCGATCGCCGATGGCGCCGATGCCCAAAGGCTCGGTCCGCACACGGCCAAACTACTGCATGCGGCCAAGGCCACGGGCCTCGATGCCCGCGCCTCGCGCGACGCCGGAAGCTATCTCTGCAATTTCCTGAGCTGGCGCGCGATTGAAGCCGTGGATGCCGGCGACGGCCCACGCCTCGCCGCCTTCATTCACATCCCGCCGCTGGCGCGCAGCGGCGCGGTCAGACGAAAAGGTTTTCCGCGCATCACGCTGGAAGAGCTGGTCGATGCCGGCGAAGCGATGCTCATGGAGATGGTGCGGCTGGCGCGGCGGGCTGCGTAATTTCGCAGGGTAGGCAAAGCGCAGCGTGCCCACCATCATTCCCCGCGGATCCAATGGTGGGCACGGCGCTAGCGCGCCTTTGCCCCACCCTAGGAATTTTGGCCGCACCCAACATTAACCCTACCCCGAACAATCGTCGGCTTTCTTCGCGGTGTTCACCATGCCTAGCCGCCCTTCGCGATACCTATGAAACGCGAATGACACGACTGCATCGCGCTAGGGTCATCAGCCATGGACATGAACCGCCGCCATCTCATTGGAGCGTCCGCCGCCGGTGCAGCCGGTGCGCTGGCGATGTCGCCTGACGCTGCGCGCGCAGCGCCCCTTACCTCCACGCTCGGCCGCGACGTCACGCAGTATGGCGTCCGCCCCGGCAGCCCCGACGATCAGACCGCAAAACTGCAACGCGCGATCGACGAGGCTGCACGCGTGCAGGTGCCGCTGGCGCTGCCACCGGGGATCTATCGCACCGGCATGCTGCACCTTTCGAACGGCACGCAACTGGTCGGCGTCCGCGGCGCGACCAAGCTGGTGTTCACCGGCGGCGCCTCGATGCTGCAGAGCGAAGGCGCCAACAGCGTCGGTCTGACGGGCATCACCTTCGATGGCGGTCGCATTCCGCTGCCGACGCGCCGCGGCCTGGTGCACTGCCTCGGCGGTCGCGACGTCCGGATCGCCGATTGCGAAATATCAGGCAGCGGCGGCAACGGCATCTGGCTCGAACAGGTCTCGGGCGATATTTCCGGTAACGTCTTCACGAAAATCGCGACGACCGCCGTCGTATCCTTCGACGCGCTCGGCCTGATCGTGGCGCGCAACACCATCACCGATACCAATGACAACGGCATCGAAATCCTGCGCACCGCGATTGGCGACGACGGCACCCTCGTCCTCGATAACCGCATCGAGGACATCAAGGCCGGCCCCGGCGGCTCCGGGCAGCATGGCAACGCCATCAATGCCTTCCGCGCCGGCAATGTGATCGTGCGCGGCAACCGCATCAAGAATTGCGACTATTCAGCGGTGCGCGGCAATTCGGCGTCGAATATTCACATCACGGACAACAGCGTCAGCAATGTCCGCGAGGTCGCGCTCTATTCGGAATTTGCGTTCGAAGGCGCTGTGATCGCCAACAACACGGTGGATGGCGCCGCCGTCGGCGTCTCCGTGTGCAATTTCAACGAGGGCGGACGGATTGCCGTCGTCCAGGGCAACATCATCCGCAATCTCCTGCCGAAGCGGCCGATCGGCACTGCGCCCGACGACGACGCCGGGATCGGCATCTATGTCGAGGCGGACTCCACAGTCACAGGCAATGTGATCGAGAATGCTCCGTCGTTCGGCATCATCGCCGGATGGGGCAAGTATCTCCGCGACGTCGCGATATCAGGCAACGTGATCCGCAACGCCTTCGTCGGCGTCGGCGTATCGGTGCTGCCAGGCGCCGGGACAGCGCTGGTTAACAACAACATGATTTCGGAAACCCCGCGCGGCGCCGTGGTTGGGCTCGATCACGCCCGCACGATTACGACCGACCTGTCAGCCGAAGGCGCGCAACGTTATGCGCAGGTCGTGGTCGGAGGCAACGCGGTGCGGCGGTAGTTCGCCCTCCTCGCCCGCCTACAGCGCGTTGCGCAACGCAGGGTAGCGTTCCTTCATCGCGTCGAAATCGATCGCCGGGAATGGCATTTCCTCCAGCGCCAGCACATCCGGCACGGACGGCGCATGGTCCGCCGCGACGAGTTGGCTTTCCAGCGCGACCAGAACATCAGCGGGAACGTCGCGCGGCGGCGTGGTTGCAATCGGCGGCGGCGCCGCGACAATCGGTGGCGACTGCAGTTGCGGCTGAAGCTGCACAACCGGCGGGCGATAGCCCTCGTCGCGCGGCAGTGGCGTCAGCAGCAGCGGCGTCGTTCGACGGCGGCCGAGCCAGGCCATGTCGATCTGAGTGTTGTCGAGCGAAGCCCCGCGGCTCAACAGGTCCCGCCAGGTTGCGACGGCGGCCTTGGCTTCCTGGATGTTTTCGAGGAATTCGCGCTCGGTGTGAAAACGGCGCCAGCGTCCGGTCTCGAACAGTTCAGTGAGGTATTCCAACCGTTGCTCGGCAAGGCTGCACCAGCGCGCAACGATGTTGCGGCCACGTGCCACGTCTGCAGGATGTGCCATAAATCAGCCCGTAAGAGAGGAACGGACGCAGACGCAACCGAGACGAATCAGTGGGATGTGACTGGTATATTCTGTGGAAAACTTTTTCGTTGTCCAGTGCGTGAAGCTACGGGAGTGCGCAGCAATCGAAGAAACCCGCGCAAATACGGGTTAATCTGCTCTATTCGCGGTCAAACAGCACAGCAGCGTGGCCGCGTCGCGCGGCGAGATTTCATTTGAGAAGATGCACGGGAAAATTGCGTATCGCGCAGATGAGTCGGAAACTTGCAATCGCAAGCCGTCAGGGTGCCGTACGAAACGCTCCTTCGTCCAAAAACCTGTGCTGAAAATGAAAGACCCGTCCGGGGGGACAACCGGACGGGTCAAGCTATATGGGCGCTTGGGGTGGATGGGCGCTCGCGCCGAATACAGCCTATGGGGAGGGATTACCGCTCCCACCTAGATAAGTCGCAACACCCTCGCCGGACGTTCAAAACGCCGGACGATTTTTTAACCTTAGGTTCGGGGACGATCGCGGGAAAATCGCTGCGTAACAGGGCTATTTTGCAGCGTTTGCGGCCGATTTTTCGGATGCAATCGACGGCGAGGGATCATTCAGCGCCCGGCTCACGGAAGTGTTATCCTTAGACGGGTCAACCGCAGGCGTTTTTTCCCCCGCCGGCTTACCGGAAACCGAAGCAAGCGGAACCGCCGGTGCGGCGGCCGCGGCCGTGACGGCAGCAAAGGCATCGGCCCCACCTGCCCCAAACTGATCGTCGCGGCCGGGAGTGCCGAGATCGCGGGCGGTCCTGGTCAGAATTGCGCGAACATCGCCCGGCTTCAACGAAGGATTGCGCTCCATCATCAGCGCCGCGACGCCGCTGATATAGGCGGCGGAGAACGAGGTGCCCGACGTGATCTGGTATTTTTCATCGGGCGCCGGCAGGAAGATATCCGCGCCCGGTGCTGCAACCGCGATGTGGTTGCCCCGGTTCGATGCGGCAAACAGTCTTTCCTGCGCATCGGTGCCACTCACCGCAATGACATGGGGATTGGCGGCCGGATAGAGCGGCGGCGATTTCGCACCGGCATTGCCGGCCGCAGCCACCATCAGGATGCCACGGGCCGCCGTCGCGGCGATGCCTCGCTCGATCAGCGGATCCTTCGGACCGGCAAAGCTCATGTTGATGATCTGCGCGCCGTGCTCGGCCGCGTAGTCCAATCCCCGGAGGATTACATAGGACGTGCTCTCCGCGCCCTTCGATCCCGCGCCGAACGCGCGGATCGCGATCAACCTCGCCTCCGGTGCGCTACCCATCAGCTTGGCATGCGCCACGATCGCGCCGGCAATGCCCGTGCCATGGACATGCGGACCTTCCTTGCTTCCGAGCGCATCGAAACTGTCGGCAACCGAATTGGCGAGTTCGGGATGCTTGGCGTCGACGCCTGAATCGATCACCGCAACGGTGACGTTCATGCCGCGGACGAGCGCGTGCGCCTGTGGCAGCCGAAGCTGGGCGACGGCGTATTGCGCGGCATCGCCCGCGGTCGAAGCCTTCTGATCCTGGAGGAAGTAACGGAAATTGAGCTGCACCGAACGCACGCTGGCGTCGGTCGCGAGTTCGCGGCGCACGGTGTCCACCGGCCGGTTATCCACGATGCGGAACAGACCGATGGTGCCGCCGAGCAGCGGGAAGTTCTGCGACGCGATGCGCTCCAGGCCGTGACGCCGCGCCAGTTCGTCGGCTTCGGCGGTGGATAACGCGCCGTCGATTTCGGCGACGAGTTCGTTCTTGACCGCGCGCAGATTGACCGCTGCCTGTGCGTTGTTGTTGCCCGATCCGCCCTTGCGCTTCTTGGCCGAGGTGCCGTTGCCGCCGCCGGCCGACATCACCGGACGATCGAAGCACTCGCCGTCGGGACCGCGAAGCGCATATCCGCAAGCCGGATAGAGGTTGGGCGAAAACCGCGCATGGGGCAGCGTCGACTGCACGCCGTCCCCCGAACGGACTCGCAGGGTCGAACTCATGGTGCCGATCCGGGACGGCGGCGTCCGTGCGACGGTATCAGCGCGCACGGCCGGCCGCGCCGCGACGGTTGGACTGATCCGCGGCGCTACCGTCGGATTGATGGTGGGCATGCGCGAGCCGACGTTCAGACTGGGGGTGCGCATGATGCTTTGCGCATGCCCCGCCGAAGGTCCGACAGCGATCAGCGGAAGCAGCGCGGCCGACAATACCCATGCCGCACGCTGGGTCCTTGTCCACCAACTCACGCCATCATGAACCATGGGACCTCAGCTTGCCCGGCCCACGCCAGGCGGCCTTATGGCGTTGCCACCGCCAGGCTGACGATTTTCTCGCGTTGCAGCCTGCTCAGCAGGCCAGCAACTTCGTCCTTGCTCATCGCCTTGTTGCCGAACTGCAGCCGGAACATGCCGCCCTTGGCGCCGTCGATCGAGGCCTGGTAGTTGTCGAGCAGCGCCGTGATGTCGGCGATGCGCGCTTCAGGCGCGAACTGCACCAGCGCGCGCGGCGGCGCGAGGCTGCCTCCGAGATCGCGCGTAATCGGCGCCGATGACCGCTCGTTCAGGCTCAGCGACGCCGTCTCGAACAACGCGGTCTGGCTCTTCATCAGTACGGCGCCGATCACGCCGGCCTGCAGCACGAGCGCCACGGCGCCAAGGCTCGCCGACCAGGCGAGCGTACGCGGCGACAGGCTTGCGAAAAATTCCGACACCCGCGCGGACAGGCTCACCGAGCGCGAGGGCTCACGTGCAGGCTCCGCGTCGATTGCGGCAAACAGCTTCTGCATGGCGCGCGCGGACGGCGCACCCAGGCTCTCGTTAAGGCCGATCGTCTCGGCGTATTCTTGGCGGATAACGGCATACTGCCGGGCAAGCCCGGGATCCCCGGCAAGCGCTTCCTCGACGCGGCGTGCATCGCGCGCGCTCAGGGTGCCGGCCGCGTGGAAGGGCAACAGCATCTCGACTTCGCTGGGCTCGTGATCCAGCATTTTTGTGCTCGCTGCCATCATGGCCAACCTCGCTCTATGCCTGCTGCTTTGAGCAACTCGGCCAATTTCTTGCGCGCATAAAACAGGCGCGTCTTGACAGTGTTCTCCGGAATGCCGACGATTTCGGCTACCTCTTCCACGGACTTCTCGTGGTAGTAGACGAGATCGACGATCTCCCGATGCTCTGGCGAAAGGGCCGTCAGGCACTTGCGCAGCGCTTCACCCGTATCCTTCTTCTGCACCACCACTTCCGGATCGTCGGACGTATCCTCGATCGCGTTCGCGGTTTCCTCGTCCAGCCCAACATCCTTGCGGCGCCTAAGTGCCGAAAGAGCCTTGAACCGCGTAATCGCCAAGAGCCAGGTGGTAACGGCGGATCGGCCTTCGAACTTGCCAGCCTGACGCCACACATCGAGAAAAACCTCGCTGATGAGGTCTTCCGCGACCTGTTCGTCCCTTACGAGCCGAAGCCCGAAACGGAACACCCTGACATGGTGCCTTCCGTAAAGCACCTGCATGGCGAGCCGGTCGCCTTGAGCGATCCGAGCGATCAGAACTTCGTCTGAAGCCGCTTGTGTCGTACTCAATGGCCGTCTCGCAAGGTTGGTCGGACGGGGGTGGCCGGCGGTTCGATGGGAAGAGTGAGATTCTTCACATTACGGCAATACCGGAATCGCATGTGTGATCTACCCCACAGATCGCCAGTGCCAGGCCATTTTGCCGCCAGAAAGGAGCCAAACCCCAGAATTGGTACCATATTACGGAAACACTTTCCTGAAAACGCGCCACCCAACCTTAGCAAGGCTTCGCCGGCAGGGCAGCATCCGCGTGACGCCCCAGGGTCCCCGCACGGGCAGGTTCCGCACTATCGGAATTCGGCAGATTTCCGTTGCGAATCAGTGCAATGGCCGGGTTTCTAACGGAGCCGATTCGACCTCAAAAGATACCAAACCTAAAGGCTTTATTCCCTAAAGTTTCGTCCGGCATCACCAACAGCGGCGGGACATGAACAGCGCGGCATCATTGCTTCAAGGGCAAGGCCCCCACAATGCGACCGCGCGCGTCACCCGCCCGCCGCTGGAAGTATTGAAGCGCCGGGCCGGCCAGCGCCGCCAGATGCTGGCCGTGCAAGGCGTCAGCTATTTGCTCATCACCTCGGTCCTGCTGGTCTATTGCTACGCCGGCACCGTCCCGATCATCATTCCATCGACCTATTTCCTTTCCGGCATCGGATTGGTGTCGGTCTTTGTCGTGTTGTCGGAAGCTCACTTCAACGACCGGTTCGAGGACCACTATCTCACGATCTTCCAGGTCGCCGGCCACGTCGCGCTCCAGCTCTGTTTTCTACTGGCCGCGCCACAGATCGGATTTGCCTTCCTGAGCGTCATATTCCTGATCTTTGGATTCGGCGCGCTGCGAATGACGTCCCGGCAAGCGATTATCACCTGGACCCTCACCATCGTAGGCCTAGCGCCAATCTTCCTGTTTGCCAGCACCCCTATCGGCCTGCCGATTACCACCCAGACCGAACGCGTCGCGGCCATGCTTTCCTTTGTCCTCACCATCGGACAATGCGCCTTCGTGGGACTGTATGGCTCTACCATGCGCAAGATGCTCTATGACCGCAGCTTCAAACTGAAGGCGGCGTACAAGCGGATCGAGGAGCTTGCCGAACTCGACGAGCTGACCGGGTCGTCCAACCGCCGCAGCATCATGCGGATGCTGCAGGAGGAGATTGCCCGCGCGAGCCGCAGCGGATCGCCCTGCTCGATCGCGCTGATCGACCTCGACTGGTTCAAGCGCATCAACGACGCCTACGGTCACCCGACCGGCGACGAGGTGCTGCGGACATTCTCGATCACCATGTTTGCCAACATCCGCAGCATCGACCGGTTCGGCCGATATGGCGGCGAGGAATTCCTGCTGGTGCTGCCCGACATGGACGTCGGCCAAGCCATGCAGGCGCTCGACCGGTTGCGCGCCATTATTGCCGATCTCGACTGGAGCGCGTTCTCGCCCGGCATGAAGGTGACGATGTCGGCAGGCGTTGCAACGCTGCGTCCGAACGAGACATCAGACACATTTCTCGCGCGCGCCGATAGCGCGCTTTATGCAGCCAAGGCGCAGGGACGTAACCGGATTACCAGCGCCTGATCCGACATATTTCAGCTCCGGCGAAGAAACCCCGCCGCTTTTGCTCCAGGACAGAGTCATGATTTCGAAGACCGCCACCTCTCCTTCTCCCGGAAATCTGCTCGACGAACTGCAGTCCACGCTTGCGCACGGAACGGTCGCTCGCCGGGTAGAGACACTGCGCCGGGTGACCGATCTCTTCATCAACGGCGCGGTGGATTTTTCGGACGAGCAGGTCGGGCTGTTCGACGACGTCTTCCAGTGCCTGATCGACCACATCGAAACCTCGGCCAAGATGCTGCTGGCCAACCGTCTCGCCCCGATCGACACTGCCCCGCCGCTCACCATCCGCGCGCTTGCATTCGACGACGTCATCGAGGTGGCGGGCCCTGTGCTGTCGCAATCGATGCGGCTCGACGACAAGACCCTGATCGAGAATGCGCGCAGCAAGAGCCAGGCACATTTGATGGCGATCTCGACCCGCAAGACGCTGAGCGGCGCGGTCACCGACGTGCTGGTCCAGCGCGGCAACGATCAGGTGATCCAGTCGACCGTCAACAATCCCGGCGCAAAATTCACCGAGCGCGGCTTTACCCGCCTCGTCAGCCGCGCCAAAGGCGACGACGATCTCACCGCCTGCATCGGCATGCGTCCACCCGTGCCGCGGCATCTCTACCTGAAACTGCTCGCCAAGGCCTCCGATACGGTGCGGCAGCGGCTGGAGGCCGCCAATCCCCAGCAGGCGGCCGCGGTGCCGACCGCGGTCAAGGAGGCAACGCGGCGCGCGCGCTCGGCGACCTCTGATATCACCAAGGACACTGAGATTGCGCACGCACTGATCAAGTCGCTGTACGAGCACGGCCGGCTCGACGAATCCGAAGTGGCGTCGTTTGCCGACGCCGGGAAATTCGACGAGGCCAACGCCTCGATTGCGGCGCTCGCCAACTTGCCGGTCGCAATCGCCGAGAACATGATGATCGAGAGCCGGGCCGAAGGCGTGATGATTTTGGCGAAGGTCGCAGGGCTGTCATGGTCGACGGTCAAGAGCATCATCAGGATGCGCGACGAACTATCCGGCGCGGAGCCGACGGATCTTGCCGCCTGCAAGGACACCTATGAGCGGTTGCGGCCTTCGACCGCGCAGCAGGTGCTGCGCTTCCACCGCATGCAGCAGAACGTGCCGGCGTAGGTTCGTAGCACGCTTCAATATCTCAGCAGCTTCGCTCCGGCGAGCGCGCCGATCGCCGCCACCAGCGCGGTCGCGATCGTGTACCAGGTCGCGACGAAAAGCGGTGAATCATCCGTGCAATGCGAGGCATAGAGCGTTGCCGCCAATCCCGCCGACAACAGTCCGGCGATGGCGCCCGCCAATGCAGGCCGCGACGGGGCACCGTGACGCAATCCAAGCAGCGCGCCGGCCAGGATCGGCAACGACAACAGCGGGATCGCGGTCAGACAGACCCACGAATTCTTGCCGACCAGCCGCGTCATCATAGGCAACCGTTGCGGCATCATCATTTCGCCGCCGATCCCGGCGGTCAAAATTCCCACCGGCGCCAGCAGCAGCCAACCAAATCCGCGCAGCGAGGCCTCGGGCCGCGACAGATGCAGGCTGACGGCAATTGCCGAGATCGCGAGCGCCAGCGTCACCGCGAATTTCAGGTCGAAGAACGGATTGCGCATCGCAACCATCACGTCGGGCCTGACGCCGAGCTCGGTGAAGAACATCAACAGCGAAACCGGCGCCGCGGCCAAGAGCGCCAGCATCAGGGCAAAGCCGACCGGGCGCGCGCGGTGCGCGTTGTCCGCCGCCAACGTTCGAATGAGCTGATCGGTATCCATGCTCAATTTTCCCGCAACTTCGCCGTCAAGCTGGTCAGCCCCCGGTGCAGCGCCACCCGCACCGCGCCCTCGCTCATCGAAAATTTCGCGGCCGTGTCCTTGATCGAGGCGCTGTCGACGGCGATCGACTGCAGCACCTCGCGCTGCCGCGCCGGCAGCGTCTGGAGCTGGGCGGCGACTTCGCTCGGCGAAGCCGTTTCGGCCGGCGCTTCGCCCGGCAGCGTCTCGGCGAAATCGTCAATATCGACGAAAATGCGCCGGCCGCGGCGGCGCAGCGCATCGATCAGCTTGTTGCGGGCGATCGCGAACAGCCATGGGGCAAATGGGGCGGTGACATCCCAGGTATGCCGTTTCAGGTGGACCGCCAGCAAAATGTCCTGCACGATGTCCTCGGATTGATCGACCGGTTGCCCTGCCCGCGCCAGACCGCGGCGCGCCGCAGCCCGGAGCACGGGCGTGACGGCCTTGAGCAGGCGATGATACGCCGCGCTGTCGCCTGCAATGGCCGACCGCATCAGGCCGGTCCATTCGTCATCCCGTTCGCGCACCCGCGCTCCTACCCTGCAATTCGGTCGATCTTTCAATTTGTTACATCAGGATGACTCGATCACGAACTCGTGATCGAAGGTCCCGTCGGCAGCTTGGGCTGGTTCCCCTATCCAGGGAATCGGGGACAACCGGCTGCGCGATGGCAGGCTCATAACATCGATTGCGCAGGCTCGCATCCGGCGCAGCTTGCTAATTTCGCGTCGGCAAAATGCCCGCCAGTACGTCGACTGACTGACATTGCCCAGGTTTTGCCCGGTGTTGCCCGAAGATTCCCATTTTCCGCCGTGCTGTGGACACCTGGGGGGTCTCATTTCGCCGCTGGGCGGCGGCCAATGGGGAGATTCGACATGACGATCCGAGCCAGCGCGGGGTCGGCCATCATTCTTGCGGCAGGGCTTTTGTTGGGTTTCGCAGGACCACCGCCGGCGACGGCGGCCGGTGCCGATGATGCCGCGGTGTCGAAACCGGAAAGCGCGACGTCCGAAAAGTCCGCCAGACAGAGTTCGCGTTCCCTGAAGAAGCGCTCTGCCCATCGCAAATCTACGCGTACCGCATCGAAACCCGCCGAGAACAAAGAGCCTGAGGAAAAGCAGGTCGCCGATGCGAGTGGCGGCACTCCGCCCGGGATGCCCGAATGGCTCGCCAACGCCAACGCGCAAATGACCGCAGCCGACGCGCCGGCCGACAGCGCCAAGGGGATGTCGGCGGCGATGTCTGAGAAGGCCAACACCGTTCTGCAATCGGCGGTGGACAAGCCGGCTGACGCCGAGGCGCCGGCCGATGCTACCGTAGTTGCCTCCGACCAGCTCAACGATGTCGATCGCGCGCTGCAGGCGACCGCGCCCGAGGACTCCGCCACGCAGACGGTGTCGATGGCCTCGACCAAACCTGCATCGGAAGCCCCCGATCAGGCCGCCAACAACGAGAGTTCCACCCTAGACAAGACCTCGCTGATCGGAAAGATTTTCATCGCCTTCGGCGCCCTGCTGACGATGGCCTCGGCCGCACGCATGTTCATGGCGTAGCTATCGCAATACCGGACACGGCATCCCCGCATCCGGGATCCGTTCCAGCCCACTTGAAGCCCACCCCGGCAGCGGGCACATTGCCCGCGAAAAGGCCTACCCCGGGGTGGATCATGGCAACGTTCGAAAACATCATTGTCGAGAGCAAGGGCGCGGTCGGCATCATTACGCTGAACCGGCCGAAAATGCTCAACGCGCTGTCGTTCGGCGTGTTTCGTGAAATCGCCGCCGCGGTCGACGACCTCGAGGCCGACGACAAGATCGGCTGCATCCTGCTCACCGGCAGCGAAAAGGCGTTCGCCGCCGGCGCCGACATCAAGGAGATGCAGCCGAAAAACTTCATCGACATGTTCTCCAGCGATTTCACCGCCATCGGCGGCGATCGCGTCGCCACCTGCCGGAAACCGACGATCGCGGCCGTCAGCGGCTATGCGCTCGGCGGCGGCTGCGAGCTTGCCATGATGTGCGACATCATCATCGCCGCCGACACCGCCAAATTCGGCCAGCCCGAAATCACGCTCGGCACCATCCCCGGTATCGGCGGCACCCAGCGGCTGACGCGTGCGATCGGCAAGTCCAAGGCGATGGATCTCTGCCTCACCGGACGCATGATGGATGCGGCCGAAGCGGAGCGTTCCGGCCTCGTCAGCCGCGTCGTGCCGGCCGACAAATTGATGGAAGAAGCGCTCTCGGCCGCGGAAAAGATCGCCTCGATGTCGCGGCCCGCGGCTGCGATGGCCAAGGAAGCCATCAACCGCGCGTTCGAGACGCCGCTGTCGGAGGGCATGAATGTCGAGCGCAACCTGTTCCACTCGACCTTCGCGCTGGAAGATCGCGCCGAAGGCATGGCGGCGTTCATCGAGAAGCGCAAGCCGGTGAACAAGAACAGGTGACGCCGTCATTGCGAGCGAAGTTTCGTAGGGTGGGCAAAGGCGCGGGAGCGCCGTGCCCCACCATTCTGGCGTCCGGCGAAAGTGATGGTGGGCACGCTACGCTTTGCCCACCCTACTGGACCTTCCGCTCCGCGCCAGCGCCGCATTGACCAGCGCGCGATAGGCGCGCTCGGCAAACGTCGTCGGACGATCGAGACCCAGTCGCGCCAGGCATTCGCGGTTCGAGGCATCCGGCGGCTGGGTCACTCCCTGCCACAGCAACCCCGGCAAAAGCAGCGGCATCCGCTGCGCTTCCCGCAGCAACTGCAAGGCCGGTATCAGCCGCTGCTCGACCTCGGTAAAATCGCTCCCGAACGGAAACGGCGGCAGCAGTCCGTCCTCGCGCGCGGGCTTCAAGGCATCCGCGATCCGCTCCGGAAAGTTCTCGCGATGCGCGCGCGGAACTTCGAACTCCTTCGGCAGCTTGCCGGCATCCTTGGCAATCTTCACCAGTTCGTTCTGGAAACGGGAATCCGTGACCGCGAGCATTGCCGCGATGGTCTCGGCGTCCGATTTGCCCCTGACATCGGCAACACCGTATTCGGTGACGAACACGTCGCGCAGATGCCGCGGGATGGTCTCGTGAGCGTAGTTCCAGCGGATGTTGGAGTGCGTCCTCCTGCCCGCCTGCCGCGTCGCTTCCAGCGTGAGGACCGAGCGTGCGCCTTGAAGCGCGAACGCCTGCGCGACGAAATTGTACTGACCGCCGACGCCGCTGACGACCTGGCCATTGTCGAGACCGTCGGAAACCGCCGCCCCCATCAGCGTCGCCATCATCGCGTTGTTGACGAAGCGGGCATCGATGCGCGCGCGGCGCTTGGCATTCTCGCCGCCATAGAGCTCGTTGGTGAACGATACCGGCGTCATCTGGATGCGCGCGATCTGGTCGGCCGGCATCTCGCGCAACGCGCGATAAAACGATTTCGGCCCGAGGAAAAATGCGCCGTGCAGCACGACGCCGTCGACCTCGCGCTTGAGAATATCGGCCTCGATCAGGCTGAGAAACGCCTCGATCAGCATTTCGCTGACCCCATACAGCCCCTTCGCGAACGGCGCGCTCTCGATCGGCTCCGAGCCGGGCGCGAGCCGCTTCATGATGGCGCGGAACTGCGCACTGTCCCGATGACGGACGATCAGCCCCTGCGCCAGCGCATCGCCGACTTGCCCGATGCCGATCTGCAGCGTGCCGCCATCGGGCACGAGACTCGCGGCGTGAAGCCCGATCGCGTATTTGGTGTCGCTGACCGGCTCGGCCGGCGGGGCGAACAGCGGGAAATCCGTCGCGGGGCTGTCGAGCACGGCGGAAAATTCTTCCCCCGGCAGATCGCCCGCACCCGGCATGAACGGCAGTTCTGAATTGACTTGCGCGAACACTTTGAACGAAGCGCGCCCCTCCGCGCGGGCGCGCAGCAGATCAAGCGCTGTGTCGGTGTTGCAACTGAGGCTGTAACGCGTCGCGCCATCGACTACACGCTTGGCCACCAATGGCGTGACGACATTGAGCCCGCGCGCCAGCAAATACGACGCAGCATGGGTATAGTTCGCGGAGATGTAGTGCTGCTGCGCGAACGGCGCGTGCAGCCATTTGCCCGCCAGGAAGAAAAACTCGATCACCCTGACGTTGGGCGGCAGTTCTCCGGCATGCAGTGCATTTGCATAGGCGAGGTCCGGATAACCACCAAACAGGCGATCGAACACCGGGCTGATGAAACGTTGTTCGAGCAGGCTCGAGGGCCGCGGCTTTTCCAGCGTCAGTGCCGAAAATAACGTCAGCTTGATCGAACGGTCGGCCAGTGCGCGTGCATGCAGAGCGTTGACGACGTGGTTGGCCTTGCCAAGCCCGAGCGGCAATCCAACCACGAGATTGGTTCCGACATCACGGATGATATCCTCCGCGATCGCTTCGGGATCGGAAAACAGCTTTGGCATCGAATGCGAACCTGCGGCGTAGCTGGCAGGCAGCCGTCCTGGAATCGGACGCCAGCCACGAGAGCTATAGCCTATCTTCACCGGAGATTCGTCTGTGACGAACCGGCAACAGCCAAGCACGGATTTCACCGAATTAATGTACTGATGTCGCGCGGCAGTTTGCCTGTGGCCAGGGTGCCCCCTAAACAGGTAGACGAACCGAGGATGTCGGCGGGGGCGGACGGACAAGCGCATGATCCGGAAATGACGGGTAACCGGCATTCCGGATCATGCTCAAACAAGAAGATAGAACGGGATGACTCGAAGCAGGGTTATCACGTTCTTGTGTTGACTACGGAATCAAATGACCAGGCGCGCTGCTAGGATTGGCTACGTTGAAAGACGGTTGCTTCGATCGGGCATTTGCCTTGCTGTGGCTTGCTTCGCGCTTGCCGCGCCAGCCGCGCATGGTGAAAGCCTCCCCGAGGCGCTGGCCAAGGCCTACCAGACCAATCCCGCGCTCAATGCCGAACGCGCCCGCCAGCGCGCCACCGACGAGAACGTGCCGCAGGCGCTTTCGGGTTATCGGCCGCAGATCGTCGCTACTCTCTCCGCCGGCTTTCAGGCGGTGCGCAACCTCTTGCCCGACAACACCGTCCAGTCGGCGAACCTGAAGCCCTGGACCATCGGCGTGACCGTGTCCCAGACGTTGTTCAACGGCTTCAGGACCGCCAACAGTGTACGCGTGGCGGAATTGCAGGTGCAGGCGGGTCGCGAGGCGCTGCGCAATGTCGGTCAGGGCGTGCTGCTGGATGCAGTCACGGTCTACACAAACGTTCTCGCCAACCAATCGCTGGTCGAAGCCCAGCGCGCCAACGTGGCGTTTCTGCAGGAAACCCTCGGCATCACCCAGAAGCGTCTGAATGCCGGCGACGTCACGCCCACCGACGCTGCGCAGGCCGAGGCGCGTCTGAGCCGGGGCCGCGCCGATTTGAATGCCGCTGAGGTCAATCTGGCCGTCAGCCAAGCGACTTATCTTCAGGTCATTGGCAACGCGCCCACTGTGCTCCGCCCCGCTGACACCGTCGACCGCTTGCTGCCGCGCAGCCGCGATGACGCCACCGGGCAGGCCTTCCGCGGGCATCCCGCCGTGATGGCGGCAAGCTTCGATTTCGACGTCGCCACGACTTCCATCCGCGTCGCCGAAGGCAGCCTGATGCCGACGATCACGCTGCAAGGCAGCGCCAGCCGCAGCAAGGACTCGGATCCCACGCTTGGCACCCTCGGGACCGACCAGGCTTCCGTGACCGGCCAGCTCACGCAGCCGATCTATGATGGCGGCATGGCCGCCTCACAGACCCGTCAGGCTAAGGAAATCGCAGCGCAAAGCCGGCAGGTGCTGGACCAGGTCCGCAACCAGGCCCGCACCGCCGCGGTCGGCGCCTGGGTCGCCAATGAAGGTGCCAAGATTGCGGTCACGGCATCCGAAGCTGAAGTGCGCGCTGCCACCGTCGCGCTGCAGGGCGTGCAGCGGGAGGCGGCGGGCGGCCAGCGCACCACGGTCGACGTGCTGAATGCGCAGCAGGACCTGATCTTGGCAAAGGCGCGGCTGATCGGCGCGCAGCGCGATCGCGTCATCGCTTCCTATACGCTGCTGAGCGCGATCGGCCGGCTCGACGTCAAGAATCTCGGCCTCAAAACGCCGGACTATCTGCCGGAAGTGCACTACCACCAAGTGCGCGACGCCTGGCATGGCCTGCGGACGCCATCGGGACAGTAGGTTGTA
This sequence comes from Bradyrhizobium retamae, assembly GCF_001440415.1. GTDB lineage: Bacteria > Pseudomonadota > Alphaproteobacteria > Rhizobiales > Xanthobacteraceae > Bradyrhizobium > Bradyrhizobium retamae. Next base: position 135,024 of record NZ_LLYA01000225.1, on the reverse strand, counting down.
TTGCTCGTAACTTACCCTCCCTGGAGGGTAAGAAAGACCGACTACGAGAAATGCTGTGGCTACCTCCCCCACGGTCGTGCCAGATCTTCTCGCCGATCATGCAAATAACCGGACGCTGATCATGTCGGGTATTTTCAGTCGACGGTAACCCCCATTGTTCCAAAACTCGGTCCGTTTCCGACTGCCGTTTTGTTCGATCGATTTGCGAGGCCCTGTGGTTTCAAACGTCCTGCGCTGGTCGGCCAACGGCCTGCTGGTCCTGGATCCGCGAAATCCTGGTGTCGCTGACCATCACCAATCCGATCGCGACGCAAATGCTGCTCCAATCGATGATCGCCAAGAAGGAGCGCGCGCTGCCGGAGTATGTCGCGATCCTGCAACGGCCGCTGGCGCAGCGTGACAGCACGAGCGATATCGCCGACCGGCTGTATTATTTTCTCGGCTCCGACACCAACGCCGCGAGCGCGGACCGCAATGCCTATGCGAAGCTGGAAGTCCCCGTCGCGATCCTGTGGGGCGACAAGGATACCATTACCCCGGTCGAGCAGGGCCACGATCTGCGAACGCTGCTGCCAACAGATACGGACCTGACGTTGCTGCCGGGTCTTGGTCACATTCCGCAAATCGAGGACCCCGGCCTGTTCAATGACGCCCTGCTCAAGACGATTGGAAAACTCTAGACTGGCCCGAGATTCGAATCGGCCGGAGACATCATGGACATCGTTAGATTGTGCGCCTGGGGCTACGCCGCCCTGCTCGGCTTCGTGATCCTCACCGGCTACATTCCGGCCTTCATCGATGTCAATGACATGATCTTCGGCCTGTTTCGCCGCACCTGGTATGCCGATGGGCTGCATCTGGTGTCGGCGCTATGGGCCGCAATTGCGGCGATGACCTCACGCCGCGCCTCGGAATTGTTTTTTCAATTATTCGGCGTGTTTTATTTTGCCGATGGCGTGCTCGGCCTGCTCACCGGCAGCGGTTATCTCGACTTCGGCATCCTGATCAACGGCGTCCTCAACCTGCCGCTCTCGACGCGGTTTTTCGCCAACGCCCCGCATCTCGCTCTCGGCGGCGTCGCCATCCTGATCGGCTATCTGCTCGCGCCGCGGACGCGGACCGCCGTTCATGCTTAAGTGGCTGCGGCGCATCCTGGCTGTCGTCGCGATCCTGATTGCGCTGACGGTGCTTTTGCCGCTGGCCTATGTCGAGGGCATTTGCCGGCCTGCGACGAGTACAGCGATCTCTACTGCGCCGGCTGTCACCCTGCCCGCGATCGATGAGCCGGGCTACCGGCGCAAGCTGAACAACACGTTCTTCACGTTCCCCGAATGGTACATCGTCTACTCCTTCGAGGATTTCGGCCGCTTCCTTGACCGCTCCAGCGAAAGCCATTTCAACTATCTCGGCCACATCTTCGGTTTCTGGCGCAGCTTCTGCACCATCAATCGCGCCGTGCCCGCAACGGGAGAATCGCTGGCCGAAGTGAAGACGATGATTTACGTGATCGGCGTCAGCTATTCCGTCGAATACGCCGTCAAGGGATTCTACGAGAATACGATCGGCCGCGTGTTCGAATGGATCAGAGGCGAGAAGCGTACCCCGCAGGATGAATTCGGCCGCGCCGTGCTGCAGGACTATGCCGCGTTCCTCTATACCGTCCCTTGGTACAAATACCCATTCAGCGAGAAGCTCGACGGCCTGATGGCAATCTCGGCGCCGACGCCGAGCAGCTGGCGTAGCCGGGAGCGCGACTTCGCGCTCGGCGCGGAATACTTCGTCAAGATCGGTTACGCCGCGCTGATTCAGAAGGCGCTAGACGCCAGCAATGACAACGAGCCGCGCGACATCATGTTTGCCGTCGCGACGCTGCCGCCGGAGGTATTGGCAAAAGAACCGCGCATCGAGCCGATCCGGGCGCTCAACGCACAATGGCAGCTCGTGCAGACGCCGCGCTACAAGGCTTTCACCGACATCCTGCAGCGGCTGCTGGATCAGGGTTATGGGGTTGCGGAGATCGCGGGCAATCAAGATATCCTTATCACGGTGATTGCACCCGACGCCGCCAAGCTCGATATCAAGGGTACGACGGAGCTATTTTCACTGGAGCTCGATGCGAAGCCCGGCTTCCGCCGGGCGGGCCTGAAGGCAAGGATCGACCGGCTCGTCGATATCAACCGCGAGCTCAAGGCCAGGGGTGCAAACATTGAGCACTTCTATGACTACTGACGGACGTCAGCGCGGCGATGGGCGTTGGGGCCGGATTGCCGGCGCGATCGCCCTCGTCGTGTGCGGCTGGCTTGCCGTTGTCACCGCGTTGACCTTCGGCTCAGCCCCAGGCAAGTCAATGGCGGTCATTGGCCCGCCGTCCCAGGCGCTGGCCGCGATCGCCAAGGCCAACGGCCGCATTCTTGTGTCGCACAACTACGTCACCATAGCGCGTTCCGACGACGCCGATTTCGTCGGCCGTCTCTACGCGGCCGGCGCGCTGTTGGTGCTCGACGCCGAACAGGCGGGCGGCTGCAGCGGCCTGCCGCCGAAGCTGTTGACCGTACAGCTTTGAGGACCAGGGTTCCAGCCTGGCCGGCCTGCCCTAGACGGCTTAATCCTTCTGTGCCTGCGGGTTATCTCTCGTCTTGAGTACCCATTTCGGCCGAGATACCTGTATAATGGTGGCGGGCCGACCTTCCGGCCGACGGGCTAAAGACCATGATCAAGACATCAATGAACCGGTTGGTCGTGCCCCTGATAGGGCTTGTTGCGGCGAGTGGCATCGGAACGATCGTCGCCATGCAGTACATTGGGCGCGAGCCGACTGCTGACAAGGCAGCAAGCGTCGCGCCAAAGCCGGCCACTGACGAGCGCATTAAGGGGCCCGCACTCGCAAGCGTGCAGGCGGAGACAAACGCGGTGGCGGCCGCACTGGCCGGATCGACCGCCACGCCCGAAACCGGCGACGGCGAGCCGGCGTTCGATGTCGCCCGCATCGAGCCGAACGGCGAAGCGGTCATCGCGGGACGCGCGGCGCCCGGCGTCACCGTGGAACTGCTACGCAATGGCGAACTGCATGATCGCGTCGTCGCGGATCAACCCGGACAATTCGCGATGATCCCGCCCCCGCTTCCGCCAGGCACTTATGACCTGACATTGCGCGCCAAGCAGCCCAACGGCAGAGAGACCGTGTCCAAGCAGAGCGTGACGGTGGCGCTTGAGCCGAACCTGAAGGAACGGCCGGTTGTGGCGCTGATGACGCCAAACAAACCTACCATCGTGATGTCACAGCCATCTCAGGCGAAGCCGGACAGCGCTGCGGTTGTTGTGGAGGCGGTCGAGATCGAGGCCGGCGGCAAATTCCATGTGAGCGGCCGCGCGCGCTCAGGCGCTCCGATGAGGCTCTATCTCAACGACAGCTTTATTGCGTCGGTAACGGCGGCGGCGGATGGACGCTTTGCCGTCACGATCAATGAAGGAATCGGGCCCGGGAATTATCGGGTAAGGCTGGACGAGGTGGATTCGAAGTCCGGCGTGGTGCGTGGACGCGCCGAGGTGCCGTTCAACGCGCCCGACCCGGTGGCTACCGCGTCGGTACCGCCGCGCACCTCACCTTCCAAACCGGACTCCGCCGCCCTGCCGAAGTCCCAGGTGGCGGATGCGTCGGCCGGCGTCCTGCCGGACGTCACGAACTCCTCCAGCGTCGTGGTGCCGAAGATCACGACCACCACGGTATCGCGCGGTGACAGCCTGTGGCGCATCAGCCAGGCCACCCTCGGCGCGGGCACACGCTACGCCACGATTTACAAGGCTAACCGAGAGCAAATCCGCAATCCTAACCTGATCTATCCCGGCCAAACCTTTGTTATTCCCAACCGGGAAGCCAATCCTTAAGGAGTGCTCCAACGGACTTTCAGGCTCCTGCCGTTCTAAAGAAATGGCCTTCGAAAAACAACGAGCGCGTCAAAGACGCTGTCTGGTCGATCCCGTACTCGGTCCTTGATGGCACCTTGGACGAATGCATCACCAAGTTTCTGGAGCAACCGCTCAGCCAATGCCATCTCTACGAGATTCACACCGCCCCACAGGGCGATTTGATCCCTAAAAAAATCTCCGCCGAGCTCGTCGTTGAAATTGCGAGGCTGCGCGATTTTTTGTGATGTCCATGATTACCATCTCGCTTTGCTGAGTGATGCACGATGCTCGGGATGGCAGACAGGCATTACGACGCGTATTTCTGGTAAAACGTATTGGTGAACAACTCGCCCGGATCATACTTCCGTTTCGCTGCGAAGAAAGCGTTGATCTCCGGGTATGAGCGCTGCAACTGGTCTCTCGAATAGTAGAGCTGGTAAGGCAGGAAGAACCGGCCCTTGTGCGCGATGGTAAGGTCGATCAGTTCCTCCGTCGCCTTCTTCATCCGCCGGTTGCCCTCTTCGTCCGTGGTCTGGTTGATGTAGAGCACCAGCGAGAATGCCGGCTCCGGCGAATAGGTCAGGAAATTGTTCTCTTGGTGCACGACGCGGACCGACGCGTTCAGCAGATTGGTCTTGTTGTCAGTCAGCACCTTGCGCATACCGTCGACAAACGAGACGAACTGGCTGCGCGGGATGAAATATTCGTGCAGGATGTCGGTATCGTCAGGCAGCGAGTTGCGCAAATAAGGCACCGAATCGTGCATGGGGTCATTGCGGTTGACGAGGCAGGCCTCCGCCGATCCGATCGCCTGCGCGCGCGTCACCGTGCAGTTTTCCATGCGGTGCTCGATGTGCTTCTCGGACAGCCACTTTATTTCCTGAAACAGCGGCCCTTGCTTGGACAGGTTGATGGTCAGTCGCCGCAGCTTGGTGCCGCTGACCTCGCCGAGCGGCTGGCGCTTGAAATCAGTGCCGTCGATTTTTGTGTAGGTATAGAGCAGCAATTCCCTTAGGAACGTGCTCGGCGCGGTCGAGAGATGGCCGTACATCAGGCCGATATTGGCGTCCTTCTCGATCTCTCCGGCGAACAGCGCCGGAAATTCCTTGTAGTCCATCACGCGACGGCCGGTCTGGTAGACGAGGTTGTCGGCAATATCGAGTTCGGCCTCGACGATCACGCCGAACAGGCCGTAGCCGCCGACCACGAGATTGAACAGATCCGCATTCTCGGTCGACGATACCGTGCGCAGCGAACCGTCCGCCAGCATCACCTTCATCGACTTGATCGATTTCGCAAGCGCGCCGGCCTGATGGTCCATGCCATGGGCATTGACCGAGATCGAGCCGCCGACGGTGAAGATATCGGTCGACTGCATGGCGCGCACCGCAAAGCGCGGATGCAAGACGTTCTGGATATCGTGCCAGGTCGCGCCCGGCTGCACCGTGACCGATCGCGAACTCTCGTTGAGCACGATCTTGTTGAAGCCGCGCATATCGAGCACAATGCCTCCCTTGCGGAAGGCGTGCCCGCCCATGCTGTGGCGGACGCCCGCGGTGGTGACGGAGAGCTTGTTGTCGCGCGCAAATGCCAGCGTCTTCGCAATATCCTCGACGCTGCGCACCTCGACCGCGCCGTAGATTTCGGTCTTGTTGAGACAGCTCGCATCATTGATGCTTCCGCCAAGCTGCGACCATGTCACGTCCTTGAGCGGCGCAATCGCCTTGATCCGCTCCAAATCGATTTTCGCCTGCTCGCCGCCGCCAACCGCCGGGCCGCAATCCTTTTCCCCGGTAGGATCGGCCGCCAGCGCCTGAAGTTTGCGATAGCTGTAAACGCCGAGCAGCACGACGACCACGGCGGCCACGGAGACGCCGGTTTTGAATTTTTGCGAAAATTTCTGCATGAATTGATTCCAGGGATTGCGAGATATTCCGGGCAGGCGGATCTTTAGTCAAATTTGGGCGGCTTCTGGTTCGATAGACCGGTTGCGTTACCGAAGCGATAAGCCGGAGCGGACAATTGCGGAGCTGCCGAATACATGTGAGAGAACAACAATGCTGGACGCGACGCAGTATGATGTTCGCCTCCATCGCAGCCGGAGTGATCATGAACAATAGAACCGCCTCTGCCAAAGCGGCGCAGCCGGCGACGCCGGTGAATTTCGATGTGCCCGCGGGCGCCTGCGACTGCCACACCCATATCCACCCTGATCCCGAATTCCCGTTCTTCTCCGGCCGCGTCTATACGCCCGAACTGGCCTCGCCCGAGGAAATGACCGCCCTGCACAAGGCGCTGCACATGGAGCGCGTGGTGATCGTCACGCCCTCGATCTACGGCACTGACAATTCGGCCACGCTGTTCGGCATGGCGGCACGGGGGCCGACCGCGCGCGGGGTTGCGGTGATCGACGACAAGACGTCGGAGAGCGATCTCGATGTCATGGGCAAGGCCGGCATTCGCGGTGTCCGCCTCAATCTCGCAACCAGCGGCGTCAACGATCCGAGCGTCGCCCGGCCACGCTTCACAGCCGCCGTCGAGCGCATGAAAGCGCGCGGCTGGCACGTGCAGATCTACACCAACCCGGCGATGATCGCCGCGATCAAGGATCTGGTGATGGCCTCCCCGGTGCCGGTCGTGTTCGATCATTTCGGTGGCGCCAAGGCAACCCTTGGCGTCGAGCAGCCGGGCTTTGCCGACCTCGTGGATCTCGTCAAATCGGGCAAGGCTTATGTGAAGATTTCCGGCGCCTATCGCGCCTCCAAACTCGTGCCCGATTACACCGATTGCATCCCGCTCGCCAAGGCGCTGATATCCGCCAATCCCGACCGGATCGTCTGGGGCACCGATTGGCCGCACCCGAACTCGGTCACGCCTGCGGACAAGAAGATTACCGACGTCACGCCGCTGTTTCAGATCGACGACGGGCGGCTCTTAAATCAGCTTCCGGTGTGGGCGCCGGATGCGGCGATCCGCAAGACAATTTTGGTCGACAACCCCGCCCAGCTCTACGGGTTCTGAAGCCCGGCACTCGACATCGCGGCCCGCTGCTGTCCGAACAGATCGCGGTCGTAATTGCGCAGCCAGTCACCGGCCTTGCGCAGGCCGCCGAACGGGAACAGGTGGAATCCGGCGATCGGTACGGTCGCCGCCGCAGGCGCCGCTCGCAATCCCCTGACGACGTCGTCAGGTCCGGTGTCCGTCAGCAGGCGGCCGAACCGGCCGATCTGGGCCCGCAGCGCGCGCATGGAATTGCCGATGCCGCAACGGAGCGCGAACTTTGTCAATGTCGCCGGCGTTGCCGGTCCAGCCAGGCCGACAATGACAGGCAGATCGATGCCCGCGCGATCGATAGCGGCGATCCATTCCAGGATCGGCGTGCTCTCGAAGCAAAATTGTGTGACGACATCGACCCGCGTTCCCGTCCGCCGCCCCCAGTAGCGCCATGCCTTGAGGCTGTTCAGCGCGTCAGGCAGATCGAGATAGGGGTGTCCCTCCGGATGACCGGCAACGCTGACGGATGCAATCGCGTGTACCTCGAGCAAGCCGCTGGCGGCAACATCGCGCGTCGATTTGAACGGGCCTCTCGCAGCGGCGACATCGCCGGCGATCAGAAGGATGCGCGAGACATCGGCTTCGCCGCGCGCCCTCGCCAGGAAATCATCGAGCGCTTCCCGCGAGACCATTTCGCGCACCGCGATATGCGGCACCGGATTGTAGCCGGCGCGGCGCAGTGCGGCAGCCGTCTCGATGTTGCGGCGATAATTATCGCCGGGCAGGAACGTGATCGTGACGTCGGTGCCTCCAGCGAAATGATCGGTTAGTTCCGCGATCTGATGCCCGCGCGAGGAAATTTCGACGGAGGCCTTCGGCAGCAGTGCGGCTAATCTGGCGGATGCTTGATCGGAGACGATCAATGGCGCCTCCCTTTGTCATGCCGGCGCGCGGCGGCGCGAGATCACATAGGTTTCGTCGTTGAACCAGAGGCCGCCATGCTTCTTCAGCACACGGTCGGTGGCTTCGAGGTAACGGCCGTCACGAACCACTTCCGACAACCTGTTATCCTCGATCTGCGCCACATAGATCGCGGCGTTCCAGGCCGCGAACAGCGTCGAGGTGCCGATCGGGCCGCTGACCTCGTCCGGCAGCGTGTGCATCTGATAGCGGAAGATCGAGCGTGCATCCGAGGACGCATTGAAATTGTAGTGGCGTGCGGCCGCGCCAAGCTCGTGCTTGACCTGTCGCAGGATCGCGTAGCGGTCGGTCTTGAAGGGATCGTCGCCCGGCCAGACCTGATCGATGATCTCGATGCCGGGATCCTTGCCATGCGAATGGATACCGATCAGCCGCCCACCCGGGCGCAGCGCCTTGACCAGCGGTGTCACCACTTTCGAAGCCTTGAACTCGACGCTCGCCCGCGCCCGATAGGGCTGCGAGGCGATGACCAGATCGTAATCGGCCATCACGCGGCCGGGCCGCGGCATGATCGGATCGAGCAGGAAGGAATGATCCTCGCGCCGCAGCGTCAGGATCACCGGGCGCTGATAGACCGGATTGCCCGTGGTCGGGCTGATGCCTGCGCGCCAGTTCACGGCGAGGAAGCTTTCGAGCTCGCCGATCTGCTCGGCGAAACCGTGTGCGGTGTTGCCTGATAGCGTGACGTCTTTCCAGATCAGGCCTTGCGCTGACGTGACCGAGCGTGGTGTCAGCCACGGCGCCTCGGCGTAGTAGAGGTTGGTCACGACCAGCACGGTGGCGGGATGCTCGAACAGGCGGTCCGCCATCTTCTCCAGCATCAGGCGGACGTCTTCGTAACTGATCTCTTTCGCCACGACATAGAGCGGCATGGTGGGAAATCGCGCATGCACCGCCCGCATCACGCGTGACAGCACGGTGCCGTCGCCGACGCCGGCATCGAAGATACGAAGCGCCGGCGGTGCCGGTTGCAGATTGCCGAGCTCGAGCGAAATACGATTGCCGACCTCGGTCTTCTCGCTGCAGGTCGAGACGAACAGCAGGTATTTTTGGCGGTTGTCGAAAAATCGGAAGCCCGGCGGCGCGACGGCATTGGCGGCGGCCGTATCGTTCAGTGGTTTGGCCGAGAGCGAATTGGCCGGCGCGCCGTCCGATTCCGGCCGGTGCTCGGCGAGATACGCGCGGACCTTGTCGAGCGTGCCGGTCGTGATCCGGGCGCCATCGCGCAACCGCGACACCAGCTTGCCGTCATTGACCACCAGCCGCCCAAAGGTCGATTCGGCCGTGCGCGTCTGGCGGCAATAGTCGCGGATTTCTCCGAGTATCTGCTCCGCCGTGGGCGCCGATTTCGCTGGCGGCGCGTGGCCGTTTTGTTGCCCCGTGGATCCTTGGCTGGATCCTTGGCTAGATACTTGGCTGGATCCTTGGCTTTCCTCGATCCGCATGGCTTGCTCCTGCGGTTGTCCCTGCCGGCATCAAGGGACGGCCGCCGGATCGCGTCAACCACAAACCGAGTGGGCAGCAAACATGGGCATGTGCCCACACGGATCTAGCGTGCGCGTCGCGAAAACACCGAGATCAGCACCGGCAACGTCACCAGGATCACCAGCGGCGCCAGCATCATGCCGGTGACTGCCACGATCGCCAGCGGCTTTTGCACCTGCGAACCGATTCCCTCCGACACCGCCGCCGGCAGCAGGCCGACGCCGGCCACCACGCAGGTCATCAGCACCGGCCGCAATTGCAGTTCGCCGGTGCGGATCACCGCCCGCATCCGCTCATAGCCTTCGTCGATGAGTTGATTGTACTGCGACAGGATGATGATGCCGTCCATCACGGCGATTCCGAACAGCGCGATGAATCCGATTGCCGCCGACACGCTGAAGGGAATTCCCGAGATCAACAGCCCGAGCACGCCGCCGAAGATCGCCATCGGGATCACGCTCATCGCGAGCAGCGTATCGACCATCGAGCCGAAGTTGAAGAATAGCAGCACACCGATCAGCGCCAGGCTGATCGGCACCACGATCGACAGCCGCCGGATGGCGTCCTGCAGATTGCCGAATTCGCCGACCCATTCGATCCGCGATCCCGGCGGCAATTGCACCTCGGCGGCGACCTTGTCCTGCGCTTCATGGATCGCGCTGCCGAGATCGCGGTTGCGGACCGAGAACTTGATCGGCAGATAGCGCTCCTGTTGTTCGCGGTAGATATAGGCGGCGCCCGAGATCAGGTTGATCGAGGCGACCTCGCTGAGCGGGATCTGCGTGATCGTGCCGCCCTGCCCGGCCACGCCGATCCGCAAGTTATGGATCGCCTCCGCGCTCTTGCGGTATTCCGGGGCGAGGCGAACGATGATCGGGAAATGCCGGTCGCTGCCGGGCTCATAGAGGTCGCCGGCGCTGTCGCCGCCGATCGCGACCTTGATGGTGGCGTTGATATCGCCGGGCGACAGGCCGTAGCGCGCCGCACGGGCGCGATCGATATCGATCTGGATGGTGGGCTGGCCGAGCGAGGTAAACACGGCAAGGTCGGTGACACCCTGCACGGTGCCGAGCACGGATTTGATCTTGTTGGCGGTGTCCGTCAGCGCCTGCAGGTCGTTGCCGTAGAGCTTGATCGAGTTCTCGCCCTTGACGCCCGAGACGGCCTCCGAGACGTTGTCCTGCAGGTATTGCGAGAAGTTGAATTCGACGCCCGGGAAGTTGTCTTGCAACTGCCCCAGCAATTGCGCTGTCAGCTCGTCCTTGTCATGGGTATCAGGCCACTCGCTGTTCGGCTTGAGCGGCGCGAAAAACTCCGCATTGAAGAGACCGGCGGCGTCCGTTCCGTCGTCGGGCCGGCCGTGTTGCGACACCACCGATTCCACCTCAGGACGCGCGCGGATGATCTTGCGCATGTCGTTGACGTAGACATTGCCCTCTTGCAGCGAGATGGTCGGCGGCAGCGTGGCGCGGATCCACAAATTGCCCTCTTCCAGCTTGGGCAGGAATTCCAGCCCCAGCAGCCGCGCGAACGCGATGGTCATGAGCACGAGAACGGCCGCGCCGGTGAGCACGATCCTGCGATTTGCGAGCGCCCATTTCAGCACCGGCACATAGAGCCGGTCGAGCTGTTTCACGATCCAGGTTTCGGCTTCATCCAGATGCGAGGGTAGGATGATCGCGCTCAACGCCGGCGTCACCGTGAACGTCGCGATCAGCCCACCGGCCAGCGCGTAGGCATAGGTCCGCGCCATGGGCCCGAAGATATTGCCTTCGACGCCGCTCAGTGTGAACAGCGGCAGGAAGGCTGTGATGATGATCGCGGCGGCGAAGAAGATCGAGCGCGACACGTCGGCCGCCGCAGACAGGATGGCGTGGCTCTTCATCCCAATCGTGGTGTCGAACGAGATGTCGCTGCGCTCGGCTTCCGACAGCGCGGTGGTCTGCGTCAGCCGCCGGAAGATCGCCTCTACCATGATCACGGTGGCGTCGACGATGAGACCGAAATCGATCGCACCGACCGACAGCAGATTGGCGGATTCGCCGCGCAGCACCAGAATTATCACGGCGAAGAACAGCGCGAAGGGAATCGTTGCGCCGACGATCAGCGCGCTGCGGAGATCGCCCAGAAACACCCATTGCAGCAACACGATCAGGATGATCCCGACCACCATGTTGTGCAGCACCGTATGCGTGGTGATGTCGATCAGATCCTTGCGGTCGTAGATGCGCTCGATCTGCACGCCGGGCGGCAGGATCGAGGAATGATTGATGTCGTGAACCAGCTTTTCGACCCGTGCAATGGTCGGCGAACTCTGCTCGCCGCGTCGCATCAGGACGATGCCCTGCACGATGTCGTCGTCCTGGTCGAGGCCGGCGATGCCGAGCCGCGGCTTCTCGCCGATCGTGACATGGGCGATGTCGCGCACCAGCACCGGATTGCCGCCGGACTGCGATAACATCGTGTTGTTGAGGTCGTCGATCGAGCGGATCAGCCCGACACCGCGCACCACGGCGGATTGCGCGCCGATATTGACGGTGTTGCCGCCGACATTGATGTTGGCGTTGCCGACGGCCTGCAGCACCTGCGGCAACGTCAGCCCGTTGGCGACGAGCTTGTTGAAATCGACCTGCAGCTCGTAGGTCTTGGTCTTGCCGCCCCAGCCGGTGACGTCGACGACGCCGGGCACAGCGCGGAAGCGGCGTTGTAACACCCAGTCCTGCAGCGTCTTGAGGTCAAGCACGCTGTAATTCGGCGGGCCCTTCAGGCGGTAGCGAAAAATCTCGCCGGTCGGGCTCAGCGGCGAGATGGTCGGCTGCACGTTGCCCGGTAGCGGCGCGAGTTGCGACAGCCGGTTCAAGACCTGCTGCAGCGCTTCGTCATAGGTGTAGTCGAACGAGAACTGCAGCTTGACGTCAGACAATCCGTACAGCGAGATGGTGCGGATGGTGCGCAGGTTCTTGATGCCGGCGACCTGGGTCTCGATCGGGATCGTGATGTAGCGCTCGATCTCCTCCGACGACAGCCCCGGGCTTTGCGTCACGATGTCGACCATCGGCGGGGTCGGATCGGGATAGGCCTCGATGTTGAGCTGCTTGAACGCGATCAGGCCGCCGACCAGCACGGCTATGAACATGCCGACCATCAAATAGCGGCGGCTGACGGCTAGGGCGACTAGGCGATCCATTCAGATCGAAGCTTTCAATGAGCGAGGCATCAGCTTCCGGATGCGGCCCGGTCGATGAACAGTGCGCCCTTGGTGACGATTTGCTCGCCGGGCTTCAAATTGCCGACCACCTCGACGAGGTCGCCATTGGTGAGGCCAGGCTTGACCTGACGCAGTTCAATCGTCTTGTCCGGATTCGCGACCCAGATCCGGACCTGATCGCCTTCATAGATCAACGCCTGCTTCGGCACGCCGACCGCCGGACGGCCGCCTGCCGAATAGATCGTGACATTCGCGAACATCTCAGGCTTCAGCGTACCGTTCTTGTTGTCGATCGTGGCGCGGACGAGCAGCCGCCGCGTCGTAGGGTCGATTGCGGTTGCGACGTAGTTGATCCGCGCCGAAAGCGAACGGCCCGGCAGCGCCAGCACATTGAACGTCACCTCCTGCCCGACCGCGACGTTTGCGCAATCGCTTTCGCGGACAAAGGCCGTCATCCAGACGGTGGAGAGATCGCCGATCACATAGACGGGGTCGCTGGCGCCGGCGTTGACGTATTGCCCCGGGCCGATCTTGCGTTGGACCACGGTGCCCGCGATCGGTGCGAAGATGGTGATCTCGGGATTGATGCGGCCCTTCTCCTGGAAGGTCGCGATGTCGTCGTCGGTGAGGCCGAGAAGGTGCAATTTGTTGCGCGCTGCCTGGACCGCCGTTTCCGACGAGCGCACGTCATTCTGCGCCTGGATCAGCGTCGCCTGGCTCTGCTGATAATCCTTCAGCGGAACGGCTTTGCCCTCGAACAGGTCCTTGGCGCGCGCTCCCTGCAACTGCGCCAGATCAAGCGCGGACTTCGCCTTGTTCATCGTGCTCATCGCTGCAACGAAATCGTTTTGCGCCTGAACGTTGTCGGCGGCCTCGATCACGAACAATGGCTGGCCCTTGACGACGCTATCGCCTGGCTTGGCCAGCAACCTGGTGACGCGGCCCGCATAGGGCGAGAACACCGGTGTCGAGCGGTCTTCGTCGATTGCGATCTTGCCTTCGGTGACGCGCTCGGCGCGGAAGTCGCGTTCAGTGACGGGCTGAATGGTCAGGCTGGCCCATTCGGCTGGGCTCGGCGTGTAGCGCTGCGAGCCCTTGCGGGACTGGCTTGAGATCTCCGAATGCCCGCGCTTTGGGCCGCCAAGATGGATGGCGCCGTAAGCGGCCACCCCAGCCACTGCCATCACGGCAATGACCACGACCATTTTTGGACTAACCATCTGTAATTGCTTGCAAAGTCCGAAAAACATACGACATGGGTTCCAGCGACAATTTGTCTCACCGGCGCTATAGTGCCCAATTGGCATCCCTCACAACCCAAAAAAGCGAAATAGCCGTACCGGACGCGATTAAAATTTGAAGAGGCAGGCTTTGAGCGGGGGACCTCCTATTCGCGTACGGGCCATTGCGGCGGGTGGCTGCCGAGTGGCATCGCCGGGACCGCCCAGAAGGCTGGCGTTTTCGACAACAGCGCCGAGTGCGTCACGTACCGCAGCGGCCCGAAGCCGGAGCCCGCCTCCGCGATGAACGGCTTCACCGCTTCCCCCTTCAAATCCTCGATCGCAAGACCGTCGGTGACGCGGCCGAGATTCCACAGCCAGCGTCCGGTTTGCGCCAGCGAAACCTCGACGTGCCAACTAGCGCCTTCGCGCGCCTGGCGCACCTTGGCCATCATGGCGCCGAACGCCATGAAGTAACCGGTGGCGTGGTCGAGCATCTGCCCCGGCAGTTCCTTCGGTCCGTCAACACCGGCGGCCTGCCCTTCGGCATGGTTGAATCCGGTCGCGGTCTGCACCAGCGAGTCGAAGCCGCGCCGCGCCGCCCAGGGTCCGGCGGCACCATAGGCCGACAACGTGACATAAATGACACCGGGACTGATGCGTGCGACATCCTCCGGCGAGAAGCCGAGGCTGGCGATCGCGCGCGGTCGATAGCCTTGCGAAAAGATATCCGCCTGCGCCAGCAGATCGCGCAGCACGCCACGCCCCTGCTCGCTCTTCAGTTCGACAAAGCTCGTCAGCTTGCCCCTCCCGGTGTCGATGACGAGCCAGGGGATCGCCGGCAAATCGGGCCCCGAGATCAACAGCACGTCGGCGCCATGCGCGGCGAGCGTTCGCCCCGCAACGGGACCGGCGATGACCCGCGACAGATCAAGCACACGGATACCTGCGAGCGGCCGCTCGCCGTTGGGCCACGGCTTTGGCGGAGCCTCGCCGATCTTCGTGATTGAGATCAGCGGCAATCCGGCGAGCGCCTTGGCCTGTGGTGTCGTCAGCCATTCGTCATGCGTGCGCATGAAGGCGACGACGCCACCGCTCGTATAGGCCGCGGTCTCGAACGCCTCGCCGTCCCATTGTAACAGCGCGGCCTGCACCGCGTCACGCTCCGGCTTGCAGTTCAGCACCTTGCAGACGGCGTCGCGGTGATGGGGAAAATTGGTGTGCAGGCGTACGAAGCCGTTATCGCGCGTCTTGTAGATGCCGGCGATGGCGTCCCAGGCCGGCGGTGGCGGCTTGCCGTCGACGCGCAGATAACGCTCGCTCCGACACTCGACCACGGCATGGCGCATATCCACCGCGACCTCCTGCGTCTCGCCGCTGCGCATTTTCCAGATCTCGGCGGCTGCAAGCCCGGTTGCGGCGACGCTGACCTGCGCCGCCGCAGCGACGCGAAACGACGACGGCAATTGCGGTTCGTCGCCGGTCAGCGTGAGCTTGCCGAGCGCACACGGATCGCCGCCGATGGAGGTCCAGATATCGGAGAGCATTTCTCTGGGGCTTTGCATCGGCGTGCCTCTCCCCTAACCTTCAAGTTCTGCCCGCCAGCGTAGCCCGGATGGAGCGCGAACGAAATCCGGGGACGGTTCTTCGGTTCGAGCTTTCGTCGTGACCACGGTCGCTACAGTATGGTCGGATCAAACGAAGGAAAAACAAAATGGACTTGGGTTTGAAAGGCAGAAACGCCGTCGTGCTCGGCGGCACGCGCGGCATCGGACGGGCGATTGCGGAAACGCTGGCGGGCGAAGGCTCGGGCGTCGCCGTTTGCGCCCGCAATGCGGATCAGGTCGCGGCCACCGTTGCCGAGTTGAAAGGGCTTGGCGTGCGCGCCACCGGCGCGGCGGTTGACGTCACCGACGCGGCCGCGCTGAAATCATGGCTATCGGATGCGGCCGCCGAGCTGGGCAGCATCGACATGCTGTTTTCCAATGCCGGCGCCATGGCGCAAGGCGGCGATCCCGCCTCATGGGAGCAGAATTTCCGGCTCGACGTGCTCGGCGCCGTCAACGCGTTCGAGGCCGCGCGGCCGTTGCTCGAAGCGAGCGCGCAGAAGACCGGCGATGCGGCCTTCATCATCATATCGTCGATCTCGGCGGCGCAGGCGGATAGCGCCAGCTCTTACGGCCCGATCAAGGCGGCGCTGATCCACATGGCCAAGGGACTGGCGCGGCAATACGCGGACAAGAAAATCCGCGTCAACGTGGTGTCGCCGGGCACGGTCTATTTCAAGGGCGGCATCTGGAACATGGTCGAGCAGAACATGCCGAAACGCTACCAGGATGCGCTGGCGCGTAACCCGACCGGCCGCATGGCGACGCCGCAGGAAATTGCCAACGCAGCCGTGTTCCTGGCGAGCCCGGCCTCCTCGTTCACGACCGGCTCGAACCTCGTCGTCGACGGCGCGATTTCGAACCGCGTGAATTTTTGAGGAAGTTGGTAGGGTGGGCAAAGGCGCATCGCGCCGTGCCCACCATCCATCCCGGTCGTGAATGTTGAGCACGCTTGCGCTTGCCCACCTTACGATTCTGCGCGCGCCCCGGAATGACGGACGGAGCGCCGTATTGCGGAGACCTTAACGTGCCGACGGGACTGGCAGGGTTGTGAGAGCTCGGCTTACAACTCGCAAACCAAACCGGCCAATTTGAATCGATAAGCTAACTGAACTTTACGAACTTACCCCCACTGTGACGCCTGCTTCGATGACCCAGCCACGGGGTCCAATGACGGATGGCCACGATGATTGTCGACGAGCAAAGGACAAAGGTGCAGCGCGAACCGCGACGCGAGCTCCGCAAACGGCTGACATGGATGACGATCGACGACGGGGTGACGAGGATTGAATGCTTTGTCCTGGACGTCTCACCGGGCGGCGCCAAGATCGTGACCGATGTCGCATTCGACGTCAGGGACAGCTTTCAACTGGCGCTGGTGCCCGACCATAAAACGCGCCAGTCGTGCGAGGTGGTTTGGCGTCGCGGCAAGACCTACGGCGTGAAATTCCTGTCTTGAGGAGCGGCGCTTTCGCCGCGGGGTCTCATGGTTCTCCCGGCGATGCGAAGCATCGTCCGGAGACGGCGTTTTGCGCATCCGCACCGCCATGAGGAGGATAGAATTTCGCAGCCGCCTGTTAATCTTGCCCTAACACCAGCATAGGACCTCGGCCTGAGCGCGGCATCTCTGCTGCGTCTCGGAGTGCCCTTCCGCCCCGCCCTACTCTCGTCGCCATTGGCTTCGATATGTGACTGTATTATTACAGTCAGATGTCAATTCGATTACGGCGGAGCGGCGAATGAGCTTGGAATGGCAGGCGCGGTCAGGTTCCCTGGCCTGGTCGAATCCCGTGTCCTGGTGGTGGGGCCTGCTGACGCTGGTGAGCGGCGTCAATATCGCCATCTGGTTCGCTCTGTATCGCGAGCTTCCCGTCCAGCCGACCGGCGCTGCCGGCGGCACGTCCGGCATCGGGATGATGCTGCTGTTCTGCGCGGCCTATGTGTTCGGCTGCGCCTTCAGGTCGTTTCTGCCGCGCGCCGATGTGCAGCGGATCTGCCTGTTCGACACCTGGCTGTCGAGCGTCATGGTCGGACGTTCCGTGGCAACCGTGGCCGAGATCTGCTTTGTGGCGCAATGGGCGATCATCCTGCACCAGCTCGGCACGATGACCGGCGCGGAAACGACCGTAAATGTCGCGTGGGTGATCGTGCCGCTGATCCTGATCGCGGAATGCCTTTCATGGTATGCGGTGCTGACCAGGAATTATCTCGGCAACGCCATCGAAAATTCGCTATGGGCGGTTGCCTTCTTCGCCGTCGGCGTCGGCCTTTGCCGCCTGCTTCCGGAATTCAATGGTGCGGCTCGCGTAGGCCTCGTCGTCGCCATCGCGGGCATTGTGGGCTTCCTGGCGTTTCTGATGACGATCGACGTCCCGATGTACCTGAAGCGCTGGCGGACCGGAGACGCCGATGGCGACAAGCGCCTGACGCCGCGCGAGGGCCTGCGCGACGTCAGCACGCGCTGGATTGTGACGCACGACCTTGCCGAGTGGAAGGACGAGATTGCCTGGATGTCGCTTTATTTCAGCCTGGCAGTCTGGTCCAGCCTCGCGCTGTGCGTCTTCTATTCGCTCGATCATCATTTGCCGCAGTACCGAACCGAAGCCGCGATCACGAGCGCAGCGCCGAGCACGACTGTCGTCGGCAGCACCCGGTGACACAACAGCCGCCGCGCTGAACCTTACGTCGCATTGCCGCGTTATCCTCCTGTATCGCGCATAGTTTTGTTTCGGAAGGGCGTGTTTTGGACCGGTTTCAGATAGGCGTTCATTTCCTGGTACTGGCCGCAGCTTTCGTGCTGGCGATACCGATCGGGTGGGATCGTGAAAAGCGGACGCGGAGTGCTGGACTGCGAACTTTCCCGCTGGTCGCGCTGGCAAGCTGCGGCTTCGTGCAGGCCAGCGAGCATCTGATGGTGAATTCTCCCGATGGCATGTCGAAAGTGATCGAGGGCGTGATCACCGGCATCGGCTTCATCGGCGGAGGCGCGATCCTCAAGCACGGCGATACCGTGCAGGGCACCGCGACGGCAGCAAGCCTGTGGGCCACCGGCGCGATTGGCCTTTCGGTTGGGCTAGGCAGCTACGACGTCGCGGTCATGATCGCAATTTTTACGTTCCTGACCCTGAGGCTGCTCACCCTGATCAAGGAAGAAAGCGACCTCAAGGTGGATTCAACGGACGACGAATCCGGAAACCGATCCAAAAAGCGATAAAGGCAATCACGGCGCCGTGAAGGCGTTTCGCCGCCGGCGGCGCATGAAACATTCCGCGCGTCCGGCGAAGCCATTTTCTCAGCGCACGAAGAAATCCGGAAACGATATCATGGTAGCGTGACACAATGATCAAATGTGGGGTTTGATCATGTGGAACCTCATCGACATACTCTACCGGGATACTGCCTTGCTCGGTCGCAGGAGATGCGCAGGTCCTCCCCTCTCGCACTGAATTTCAATGGCGCGCGAGCACGTCGCACTCAGCATCGACGGTTCCACAGGTAGGTGAGTCGACTCACGAGCATCAGTCGGAACCGAGATCGAAGGAGGAGCATATGCAGCCATCGACAGACGATCTGCTGATACGCCAAATCAGTGCCCTGATATCGGCGACCGCTGCTGCGGTGTCCAGCCCCAGGGAACACGCTCCATTTGTGGAGGCAAGGCTATACGAAACCCTCGCGGCACATTGCGCCGAAAAGCAGAGGCTTGCAGCAGCCTTTGCGAAAGGCGGAGCCGCGGC
Organism: Bradyrhizobium retamae; assembly: GCF_001440415.1. Lineage (GTDB taxonomy): Bacteria > Pseudomonadota > Alphaproteobacteria > Rhizobiales > Xanthobacteraceae > Bradyrhizobium > Bradyrhizobium retamae. Next base: position 115,886 of record NZ_LLYA01000225.1, on the reverse strand, counting down.
GACACGAAGGGGATTGATCTACTGGTAGAGACGGACCGGCGGATCGGCGAGCTCGTCCTCTCACACCGCACGCGATGGGCTGTGAGTTGGCCCAGCACCTCCAACCAGTTGCGATCGGGAGCATGATCGCCTGAATTGTCCTGGGGGGACGCCGAATTCGCGCTTGAATGCCCGATTGAACGCGGCTTCTGAGTCATACCCGACCTCGCACGCTACCTCTACCACCGACTCCGTGGTCGTTTGGAGCATTCTGGCGGCGAGCTGCAATCGCCAGCGGGCAAGATAGGTCAGTGGCGGCTCGCCAAGAAACCGGGAAAACCTCTCGGCAAGAACCGAGCGCGAAACCGCGGTTTCGGTGGCAAGTTCTTCCACGGTCCAACGATGGTAGGGTTTGCGGTGCAGGAGCGCCAGTGCGCCGCCGACGACCGGATCCCGCGCACCTGCAAGCCAGCCGGTCTGCTCTGCCGGCAGCGCCTCCATATGGCGGCGGATGGCTTCGATGAAGAGCGCTTCCGCCATCTTGGAGAGAAGGACCGAATATCCCGGCCGCGCAGATCCAGCCTGGCAAACGAGATGGCGAACCGAGCTCTCCAGCCATTCGCCGGCCGGATCGCCGCGGAGGTTGATCTTGATCATCAGCGGCAGGCCAGCAAGGAAAAGCCGTTCCGCATGTCGTTCGCAGCCGAAATAGCCGCAGACGAATGTGGTCAGTTCGCCGCCGCCACCCAATCGCATTGTCGTGAGATCGCCCGCCAGAAAACTGCCTAGCGAAGCTCCGCTGTCAACGAAAGTCGATGGCGAGCCGTTCGAAACGGTATGAGCATCGCCGTGGGGAATGATCAGGATATCCCCGGCGGTGACCGCAATATTCTCTTCGTCGGCGAAGCATACGACCGCTTTTCCTTGGGTGACCAGGTGATAGCTGATCAGGCGCTCGGTCCCGGGGGCAAGCAAGTGGGCGACGTTCTGCAGGTGCGGTACACGGAACCCCCAGGGAGCGGTGCACTCCGCACGATAGAAGATGGCGCCGGTCATGCGCACGGATGTCAGCGCCTCCGATAAAGCATCCATTTACTTGCTCCGACATCTATGAACCCGGAACGGGCTGCAAAGAAACAAGGACTTCCGGCAAAGTTTGGACTTCGGTTTTCCGCTAAATTGAAGCCACGAGTTCAGGCCGACACGCTCAGCCTGGCCCCGTGAACCCGGCCCCGCAAGCATTTTTTAAGGAGGGTTCGATGAGCAAGGCATTTGACGTGATTGTCCTAGGCGCGCGCTGCGCCGGTTCGCCAACAGCGATGTTGCTGGCGCGCAGGGGTTACCGGGTGCTGGCGGTCGACCGCGCTTCATTCCCGAGCGACACCGTCTCAACCCATCTCCTGCATCCCCGCGCTGTGAATGCGCTATCGGGATGGGGTTTGCTCGACCGTCTGGTGGCGACCGGATGTCCGCCGATCCATACCTACTCCTTCGATTTTGGTGCTTTCACAATTGCCGGCACCCCGGGCACAGATAGTGATCCTGTCGCATACTGCCCGCGGCGGACAATCCTCGACAAACTGCTCGTCGATGCCGTCGCCGAATCCGGTGCGGAGGTGCGTCAGGGTTTTGTCGTCGAGGAAATAATTATCGACGGCGAGCGGGTAGTCGGCATCAAGGGTCGATCCAAGCATGGCGGCTCCGTCACGGAGTATGCCGACGTTATCGTGGGGGCTGACGGTCGGCACTCCATGTTGAGCGAGGCAGTCCACCCCGAGCAGTACCGCGAGAAGCCGCCCCTGTTGGCAGGTTATTACAGTTATTGGAGCGAGCTACCCATGGACGGCCGCTTTGAAACCTATATCCGCGACAAGCGCGGATTTGCGGCAGTGCCGACCCACGACGATCTGACGCTCGTAATTGCCGGATGGCCTTACCCAGAGTTTGTCGACAACAAGAAAGACATCGAGGGCAACTACTTGAAAGCAATTGACTTGGCGCCAGACTTTGCCCGGCGGCTGCGCAGCGCAACACGCGAAGCACCCTTCGCCGGCGCGGCGGTGCCGAATTATTTTCGCAAGCCTTACGGCCCCGGCTGGGCACTCGTAGGGGACGCCGGCTATAACAAAGACTTCATAACAGCACAGGGAATTCTCGACGCTTTCCGAGACGCCGAACTCTGCGCCACGGCCCTTGACCGATCGCTGTCGGGCGCGCGGCCATTCGAGCTTGCCATGAGTGAGTACCAGCACAATCGCGATGCGCAGGCCGGGGCGATGTACGACTTCACTTGCGAACTCGCAATGCTTGAGCCTCCGCCACCCGAGCTGCAGCAGATTCTTGAGGCGGTTTACGGCAACCAGGCCGCCATGGATGGCTTTGCGCGCCTGAATGCCGGGACGATATCGCCGACGGAATTTTTTGCGCCGGAAAACGTCGAGGCGATCTTTGCCGCTGCAGTCCGAAAAACTCAAGTGATGAGTGCATAGTGACGAGCAGCGTCAGCCCGGCAGACTTCCGCCATGTCACGCCTGGGCAGCTTCTGATCCCCGCCGGCGACTTGCCGTCTCCCGCTGTACCGTCGCCGGCGCTGCCAGAGCTTGAAGAAACTCCACAGGCACCGGGAACACGATCGTCGAATTCTTTTCCGCCGCAATGTCCTGCAGCGTCGACAGGTAACGCAATTGCATGGACTCCGGCCTCCTTGCGAGCATGTCGCCTGCTTCCACCAGTTTCTCGGCGGCCTGCTGCTCCGCTTCAGCGCCTATGATTCTTGCGCGGCGGTACCGCTCGGCCTCGGCTTGACGAGCAATGGCACGAATCATGCTCTCGTTGATATCGACGTGCTTGATTTCGACATTCGCAACCTTGATACCCCACGCATCGGTTTGGCTGTCGAGAATTTCCTGAATATCGCGATTGAGCTTGTCCCTCTCTGCCAGCATTTCATCCAGCTCGTGCTTGCCAAGCACGGACCTGAGGGTGGTCTGCGCTAGCTGGCTGGTGGCCGCCATGAAGTTTTCCACCTGAATAACCGATTTGTCCGCATCTACCACGCGGAAGTAGATAACCGCGTTGACCTTTACCGAAACGTTGTCGCGAGAAATCACGTCCTGGCTTGGAACGTCGAGCACGAGCGTACGAAGATCTACCCGAACGAATTGCTGGACGATCGGCACCAATATGATGAGCCCGGGACCTTTCACGCCGGAAAAGCGCCCCAATGTGAAGACTACCGCACGCTCGTATTCCCGCATGATGTGAATCGCCGACAGGACCACCGCAATGATCACGGCTCCGATCACGATATACGGGAGGGTTTCTGTTACGAATGTTGGCATGGTTTCACTCCTCATGATTTCGGTGGGGCGTCGGGATCTGGCTCGACGAGCAGTTTCAGGTTTTGACGTTCGAGAACACGCACGCGGTCACCCCGGGTGAACTCGCTTTCCGATTTCGCCGCCCAACGTTCTCCCATGACCAGGACCTCGCCTTTGCCGTCGGCCCACCAAAGCACCTGCCCCGCGCTGCGAAGCAGAACCGCTTCGCCTGTGGTCACCTCGCGCTGATGCGCCCGCCAGACCGCCGCGAGTGCAATCACCAGGAATCCTGCACTGGCAATGGTGGCCGTGGCAACCACCGGCCATGAGAGATGGAAACCCGGCACGTCGCCGCGAAACAGGAACAGCGAGCCAACGGCGAACGAGATGACGCCGCCAATTCCGAGCACGCCAAACGAGGGCAGAAACGCTTCTGCAATCATCATCGCCATGCCGAGCAGCAGCAGGCCGGCACCGGCGTAGCTGATCGGCAGGAGATTCAAGGCGTAGAGGCCGACCAGGAGGGCGATTCCGCCGATCACCCCGGGGAAAACAGCGCCTGGACTGATGAACTCGAATAGAAGTCCGTAGAGCCCGATCAGCAAGAGTATGTATGCGATGTTCGGATTGGTAATCGTGGCCAGAATGCGATTGCGCCAATCGGGCTCGATTGCCGTTGTGCTCAGGCCTCCGGTATGCAGCCTGACCTGCTGATCGTTGATCGTTACGGTTCGGCCCTCGGCCTGGGACAACAGATCGGGTAAATCCTTCGCAACAATCTCAACGACACGCTGCGACTGGGCCTCGCTCGCGGTGAGAGTGGCGGCTTCCCGGACGGCTTTCTCCGCCCAGGAAACATTTCGTCCCCGGAGCTCGGCCAGTCCCCTGATATAGGCAACCGCATCGTTGATCGCCTTCGCCTCGCCTGCATTGGTCGGCGACGAGGCTCCTTTCTTATCACCGTCTTTCTTGTCATCATCTTTCTTGTCATCGGTCCGCCAGCCGGAGCCACCGCCGAGCTGAACGGGCGTGGCTGCACCGAGATGCGTGCTCGGCGCCATCGCGGCGAGGTGGCTCGCATAAACAATGTAGGTGCCGGCGCTGGCGGCTCGCGCACCGCTCGGGCTCACATAAGAGATCACGGGAATGGGGGACTTAAGTATCTCTCCTATGATCTCGCGCATTGAGGCGTCGAGACCACCAGGCGTATTCAGCCTCAGCACGATGAGCTTCGCCTGTCGCCGACGCGCCTCCTCAAGTCCATCGCGGATATATTCAGAAGTCGCTGGCCCAATCGCTCCATCCACATCCAGCAGAATGGCGACGTTTGCCGGCTCGCTACTTTGTCCAAGTGCTGCTCCGGGGCCAAGTACGAGCAATGCTACGGTAATAAGCCTGTAAAGAAAGTGCACCATGGTAAGTCGCTCAAAAGCTTGCGCGACGAGACAGTCACAACTGTGTGGCCCATTCGCAGGTAAACCTGACTGTTACGGCTGGAGCGCAGGAATCGGTGCCGGACGGGCGACGTGACATGTGCTGAAGCCCTAATGCGCAAAGCGCGCTCCGCAGGTCATGTGAAGCGAACGCACATCCGAAATCCCGGTTCCCTAAACATACCCTTCCGGGACGGATTTCGTCCCGGTGTGCCGGCAACAGCCGGATGATGCACGGCGATCACCGCCGTCCAAAGAGAGCGGCTCAATGAAAATCGCGGGACGGCGGCAGGATGCGGACCTGGCAGGCAATAACAGCCAGTCACTTCCCTGCGCTGGTCGCCCGAAGCCAGCGTTCGCGCCGCCTTTGGACAAGGCGCATCAGAAAGTTGATGAGCCAATTCGGCGTTCCCAAATAGCGCAAGGTCTCAAATTGGCCTTGCTCTTCCCTTTGCTGAAAGTTTTCGTCGGAAAAGAAATCATGATCGCCGGCACACCACTCCAATGTGCTCTTGATCTCCTCCTGCAATGGCTCGCTGTCCGGCAGACCAGCGAGAAAGTTCAGTTCGCGACGCAGACAGATCGCCTCGATTCGGGGACGCTTCTTTTCATCATAGAGCATGCCCCATCGCTCCAGCCTAGCATGGGTGGCTTCATGGACGATAGTGGATGCAATCCGTTCGAGTGTGGTTGATTCAAGCAGAACAAACCGCTCATCCATGACGCAAGCGTTCTGTGAACGGTCGTAATGGGCGGCAGCGTCCGGGAGCAAGAGCACCCATATTCGGTCGAGGTTACTGACGACACGGGAATAGTGAAGCGCATCGCGATGCTTGATCAGCCGCAGGGCTTCTTCGATGCGATTCAAAGACTGGGAATCGTTGTTCCAGACATCTATCAAAAGTCCGTCAACCATCCGGCTGGTTGAGAAGCGGAGCCGCAATCGATCGATGAGGCGTAGCTTTCGATCGGGCTTTTTCACCGATGTCGAACCGCGCAAATTTCGCGGTGCTTTCAAGTGCTGCAAGGGTCCCCCTCCTGATGGCCGACAATCTATAGGTGAATCTCTCTTTCGAGCTGCTTAGGAGCTTGATTCAAATCGTATCGATTGACGGGTCTGGCTCCGCCCCGGACGTCAACTGATGCTTCCCAGCCGTCGCGAGTGAATGGTGGGTTACGCTTTGATAACCCTCCCTGCGAGGCCGGCCTCAATGAAAATCGCGGGACGGCGGCAGGATGCGGACGTCGCGGGGGTGACGGATTTTCTGCGCGGGTGCGTCAGGGTGATCGCGGCGGTCGTCGTTGAGCGGTTCGACCAGTGCAGGTCCTGCGGGCACCGGGTGCTTGCGGCTTAACGCATCGTTGGCGAGGCCGATCAAATCGTGGGAGCGGTCGAACATCCGCTGCGCCACCAGATGCGTCACCTGCTCCGGGCTGCTCTGGATGTATCCCTCGACCAGGATCAGGCGGGCGCCCATCACCTCTTTGCGGTACTGCTCCATCACCTTGGGCCACACCACGATATTGGCGATGCCGGTCTCATCCTCCAGCGTCATGAAGACGACGCCCTTGGCGCTGCCCGGCCGTTGCCGCACCAGTACCACGCCGGCGCAGCGGATACGGCGGCGGTCGTTACTGTGGTTGACGTCCTTGCAGGGGACGACGCGCTCTTTCGTGAACCGCTCGCGTAAAAATTCCATCGGGTGGCCTTTCAGCGACAGCCGGACCGTCTGGTAATCGGCAACCACCTGCTCCGGCAGCGGCATCTGCGGCAGCGGCTTGGCATTCTCGTCGGGCTGCTCGCGGGCTACCGCGGCCTGAAACAGCGGCAGCGGCACGTCGTCGGGCAGCCGCCGCACCGCCCAGAGCGCGGCGCGGCGATCGAGCCCGATCGAGCGGAAGGCATCGGCGTCGGCAAGCAGGATCAGCGCGCGCTTCGGCAGGCCGGTGTCGCGGGCGAATTCCTCCAGCGAGGTAAAGGGCCGGCGTTGGCGGGCGGCGACGATGCGGTCGGCCCAGTCTTGCTCTCCGTCATTCCGGAGCGATGCGGCAGCATCGCCTCGGAATGACAGTTGAATTCGCTTCAACCGCTCCTCGTCTTCATCGAGCCAGTGAAAACCGTCGATCTGGCGGAAACCGAGACGAACGGCGCAATACTTTCCACTCCCCTCCTCCAGCGTGTTCTGGGCAAAACTGTAGGACACGTCGATCTCGCGGACCTCGACGCCGTTCTTGCGGGCGTCGCCGACAATCTGTGCGGGGGCGTAAAAGCCCATCGGCTGCGAATTGAGCAGGCCGCAGCAGAACGCATCCGGATGATAATGCTTCAGCCATGACGAGACGTAGACGAGTTGCGCAAAACTTGCGGCGTGGCTTTCCGGAAAGCCGTAAGAGCCAAAACCCTTAATCTGGTCAAAACAGCTCTTGGCGAATTCCGGATCGTAGCCGCGCGCGATCATGTTGTTGATCAGCTTGGCCTCGAATTTGCCGATGGTGCCGACGTTACGAAACGTCGCCATCGCGCGGCGCAAGCCGTTGGCTTCCTCGGACGTGAATTTTGCGGCCTCGATCGCGATCCGCATCGCCTGCTCCTGGAACAGCGGCACGCCGAGCGTCTTGTGCAGCACGCGGTACAATTCATCCGCCGGCCCATGCTCGGGCGCCGGCGAGGGATAGCTCACCTTTTCCTGGCCGTTCCGCCGGCGCAAGTAAGGATGCACCATGTCGCCCTGGATCGGACCGGGACGCACGATCGCGACTTCGATGACGAGGTCGTAGAAAGTGCGCGGCTTCAGGCGCGGCAGCATGTTCATCTGCGCGCGGCTCTCGACCTGGAACACGCCGAGGGATTCGCCTCGCTGCAGCATTTGATAAACTTCGTCGTCGTCCTGCGACTTGATGTCGGCCAGCTCGTAACGCCGACCCTTGTGGTCGGCGATCAGATCAAAGCTCTTGCGGATGCAGGTCAGCATGCCCAGCGCCAGCACGTCGACCTTCATCATGCTGAGCGCATCGACGTCGTCCTTGTCCCATTCGATGAAGGTGCGGTCGTCCATCGCGGCGTTGCCGATCGGCACATAGGTGTCGAGCCGGTCTTGCGTCAGCACGTAGCCGCCGACATGCTGCGACAGATGGCGGGGGAATTCGATCAGCTCGGAGGCCAGTGCTACCGCGAGTTCGACCATCGCATTTTGGGGATCTAGCCCGGCCTGCCGGACCTGCATCTCGTTGAGGCCCTTGCCCCAGCTTCCCCACACGGTGTCGGCGAGGGCTGCGGTGACATCCTCGGTCAGCCCCAGCGCCTTGCCGACGTCGCGGATCGCGCTGCGCGGGCGATAATGGATGACGGTCGCAATGATCGCGGCGCGGTGACGGCCGTAGCGGCGGTAGACATATTGCATCACCTCCTCGCGCCGCGAATGCTCGAAATCGACGTCGATGTCGGGCGGCTCCAGCCGCTCCTTGGAAATGAAACGCTCGAACAACAGGTCAACCTTGGTCGGATCGACCGAGGTGATGCCGAGCACGTAGCAGACGGCGGAGTTGGCCGCCGATCCCCGGCCCTGGCACAGGATGTTCTGGCTGCGCGCGTAGCGGACGATGTCGTGCACGGTGAGAAAATAATGCGCGTATTTGAGCTCGGCGATCAGGTCGAGCTCTTTGTGCAAGGTGGCGCGCAGCTTGTCGTCGATTACGCCACCGAAATATTTGTCGACACCGGCCCAGGTCAGGTCTTCGAGGTGCTGTTGCGCGGTCTTGCCCGGCGGCACCGGTTCGTCCGGATACTGGTATTTGAGCTGGTCGAGCGAAAATGAAATGCGTTTCGCAAAGCGCATGGTTTCCGCAATCGCCTCGGGCAGATCGCGAAACAGCCGTGCCATTTCATTGACAGGTTTGAGATAGCGTTCGGCATTGGCCTCGAGCCGCCTGCCGATCGCGTCGATCGTGGTCTTTTCCCGGATACAGGTCAGTACGTCCTGCAGCGGTCGACGCGAGGGATGGTGGTACAGCACTTCATTGGTCGCCAGCAGCGGCACCTTTGCCGCGAGCGCCAAACGATGCAGCCGCGCGAGGCGGCGTTTGTCGTCACCGCGGTAGAGCAGGCTCGCGGCGAGCCACACGCCATCGGCATCGGAGTTCTTCAGGCGCTCCAGCGTTGCCTGCGCGCTCGCCACGTCAAAGCGATGCGGCAGCGCCAGCACCAGAAGCTGGCCCTTGGCGAAATCGAGGAGGTCATCGAATTTCAGGTGGCATTCGCCCTTTTCGATCCGCGTGATGTCGTCGCCGCGTTTGCCGCGGGTAAGTAACTGGCAGAGCCGGCCGTAGGCAGTGCGGTCGCGCGGATAGGCCAAAATGTCAGGCGTGCCGTCGATGAAGACGAGACGCGCGCCGATCAGAAGCTTTGGCTTATGCGTGACGGCAGGGTTGTCGAGCTCGCTCCAGGCGCGAACCACGCCGGCCAGCGTGTTGTGGTCGGCGATGCCGATCACGGGAATACGCAGTTCGCTCGCCTGATGCACATAGGCGCGCGGGTCCGAGCCGCCGCGCAGGAATGAGAAATTGGTGATGATGCCGATTTCGGCATAGTCGGGCACAGGGCTTTTCATGCGAACAATCCATGCACGAACCATCTGATAGAAGCGGGCTCGCCCTCCGCATCCGCCGGTTCACTTTCATAGAGGCCGTCGCGAAAGATCCAGAAACGCAGGCCCGCTTCATCCTCGATGCGGAAATAATCCCGCGTCGGGCCATCGCCGTTTGGCTTCCACCACTCCATAGCGATGCGTTCGGGCCCCTCCACCCGCACCACCGCGTGCGTAACGCGCCGCCAGGTGAATTGATGCGGCGGGCCGTCGGGCACGGTTGCGAACGGCACTTTTATCGGCTCCGGCTTTTCGAACAGGCGCAACGGGCGCAGCGGCGGCTCGCTCTCGATACGTTCGGGCCATGCCGCCTGCGCTGCGACCGCCAGATGATGCTGCGCTGGCACCGACAGCACCGCGCGTTCGGGGATGTGGGTATCCTCCGGCAGATGCACGACGACGCGTTTTCCGCCGATGCGCGCGGCGATGCGGTCGATCAGCGCGGACAGTTCGTCATTGTCATGGACATTGGCATCGAGATCGCGCTGCTGCTGCACCACGATCTCGGTGCGGCTGGCGGAGAGACGAATGAGATCGAAACCGAAGCCGGGGTCGAGGGGATCGTTGAGCGCATCGAGCCGCTCGCGAAACAGGCGGTCGATCGCTTCAGCTTTTGTCACCGGACGCCCGGTGTCTACGGGAATCGTCCGCACCGCACCGTCGGTGCGGAAAAAGCTCGCCTCCAGCCGCCGCGCGCCCTTGCCCTGCTTGTCCATCGCCGTGACCAGCATGCCGGCGAGCGCGGACAGGTTCATCGCGATCACGGTGTCGGTGGCGACCGGTTCGGGAAAGCGTTTCTCGACGATATAATCCGGCGGCGGTTTGCGCGGGCTGATCGGCGCATCGCCCTGCCCCAGCGCCTGCTGCAACAGCGTCGTGAAGGGCGCGCCGAACCGCGCCGTGATTTCGTGACGTCCGCGCGAGGCGACGTCGCCGATGGTCTTTAGCCCAGCGCGGCGCAGGCCGGCGGTGATGGCATCACCGGCACCGAGCGCAGATACCGGCAACGGACTGACGGCTTCGGCCTCCTCGCCCTCGGCAATGATCTTTCCGGAAGTCTGGCGCGTCAGCGTGCGGGCGCAGATCGAGGTGCTCGCGATCGCGGCACTGACGGCAAAGCCACGACGGCTCAGCGCGCTGCTGACGATCTGCAGCAACGCACGCTCGCCGCCGAACAGATGGGCGCAGCCGGTGATGTCGAGGAACAAGCCATACGGCGGATCGAGCGCCACCAGCGGGGTGAAGCGGTCGCACCAGTCGGCGATGTCTTCGAGCGTTTTGCGATCGGCGACTTCATCCGCGTCAAACACCGTCAGCTCGGGGCAGATCGCGCGCGCATTGGCGAGCGGCAGGCCGATAGAGAGGCCGGCCTGGACAGCGGCCTCGTCGAGGGAGTGGATCAGGATGGCGTTGTGCTGCTTGGCGACGACGACGGAGAGGAAGGTTTGCGTCATCTCGAGAGTGTCACCCGCGACGGCACCCCTACCCCAGCCCTCCCCCGCAGGCGGGAGAGGGAGCATACCGCCCGTGTCGCAGACAGCGTTGCTCGAAACCGCTTGGCAATTTTCAGCTTGCGCGGCGCTGGCCGGCGAAAGCTTGCGCTTGATGCGGTCGATGGGCAGGCGTGGCAGCCAGAGGCTGAGGATACGCCGACGGTTCACTGAATAGGCACTCATCACAATTCCATTCCATGATCCAGCGGCCGACCGGGCCATGACGGTTACGAACGAGCTGCGCGTCGAACACCGGCACGCCCCACGCGCTCCACGGAGCTGACGGCGGCGAATGCGCCGCGCGCACGATCCATCTTGTCTCCGCGGTCGAGGGGCGCGGCTCCGCCGCCACCCGCAGCAGCAATGCGGTGACGCCGGAGGCTGCTGCGGCCAGCGTGAGCTTGCGGCTGGCGACGAGATCGAGCTGACGCGCCTGCCCCCAGACTTCCAGCACGACGGCGCCGAGCGCATCGCAAGCCAGCGCATCGGCGGCGGTCCGCAGTGCGGCATCGGTGTCCGGCGCGCGCACGGTCACCAGCAGCCGCGGGTTAAGACCCAGCTCGCAAAGCCCGCCCATCGACAGCGCACCGGATTCAATTTCCGAAAAATCCTGCCGCACCCAGACCAGCGGCCGGCGCGGCGATACCCTTCCCGCGAGGCCTGCGATGAAGCCGGTTGCCGCCGCGCTCTGGTGGCCTTCGGCAAACACTTCATGCACCGCGGCACACGCAAGACCGCCGTGCAGCACAGAATCCGCTGCTGCATGGCCGAGCGCGATCTTATTGAGATCATGCGCCGCGCCCTGCTCCAGGCGCTCGATGCTTCCGCGCAAAGTCGCAAGCGTGCGTGCGGTGCTCATGCGCCGCTCCTTCAGGAATTTGGCCTTTGCCGCTTCTTCCCGAGTGAACGCGCGGCTGGCTCATTTGTTCATGATATGTTCTAATATAAAGCTAACAGGCCAGGCAGAGTCAACCGTGATCGACGCCAAGCCGATTCATGAGCAGAATCAAGGGATTCAACGATGGACGTGCAACGTAAGCTGGAAATCCTGGCGGATGCGGCGAAATACGATGCTTCCTGCGCTTCCTCCGGCACCGAAAAGCGGGATTCAAGCGACGGCAAGGGCCTCGGCTCGACCGCACCTGGCATGGGCATCTGCCATTCCTACGCGCCGGACGGGCGCTGCATCTCGCTGCTCAAGGTGCTGCTCACCAACGCCTGCAATTACGATTGCTTATATTGCGTCAACCGCACTTCTTCGAACGTGCCGCGTGCGCGCTTCACGGTCGACGAGGTGGTGAAGCTCACGATCGACTTCTACCGCCGCAACTACATCGAGGGATTGTTTCTCTCCTCCGGCATCATCCGCAGCGCCGACTACACCATGGAGCAAGTGGTGAGCGTCGCGCGCAAACTGCGCGAGGAACATCACTTCCGCGGCTACATTCATCTCAAGACAATCCCTGAGGCCGACGATGCGCTGATCGCGGAAGCCGGCAAATATGCCGACCGTCTTTCCATCAACATCGAAATGCCGCTGGAAAACAGCCTCGCCAAATTTGCGCCTGAGAAGGACGTGCGTGCGATCCGCCGCACCATGGGCCGGCTGCGCTTGAAACTCGATGAGGCCAAGGAGAACAGAGAGACTGCGACGAAAGCAAAGCCGCCGCGTTTTGCGCCGGCCGGCCAGAGCACGCAGATGATCATCGGCGTGGATGCGGCCAGCGACAAAACCATCCTCGATACCAGCGCCAATCTGTACGGCTCCTACCGCCTCAAGCGCGTCTATTATTCGGCATTCAGCCCGATCCCGGACGCCAGCCGCGCACTGCCGCTGGTCGCGCCGCCGCTTCTTCGCGAGCACCGGCTCTATCAGGCCGACTGGCTGATGCGGTTTTACGGGTTCGACGCCGGCGAAATCGTCGATGAAGCCAAGGGCATGTTGCCGCTCGACATCGATCCAAAGCTTGCCTGGGCGCTGCGCCACCGCGACCGCTTCCCGCTCGACGTTTCGACCGCCAGCCGCGAGGAACTATTGCGCGTGCCCGGCTTTGGGATCAAGGCGGTGGACCGCATCATCGCGACGCGCCGCCTGACCTCGATCCGCCTCGCTGATCTGGCGCAGCTGCACATTCCGCAGAAAAAGGCGCTGCCGTTCATCGTGCTCGGCGATTTCAGGCCCTCGCCGCATCTGCTCGATGGCGCGGGGAAGGAGCGGTTCAAGTCGAAGGCGAGACAATTGGGATTTGGGTTTTAGCCACAGCGTCATTGCGAGGAGCGAAGCGACGAAACAATCCATCTATTCCCGCTGGAGAAATGTATTGCTTCGCTGCGCTCGCAATGACGGGGAGAGAGCACGATGCACCACATCATCCTCGACAGCGAAACCGATTTCGACGGCTGGCGCAAATCGGCGCGCGCGCTGGCGCTCAACGATGTGCAACCCGCGGACGTGACCTGGCGCGTGGCGGACGATGCGCCCGAATTGTTCGAGCCAACGTATCAGCCACTCGAACCTCCACAGGCCACTTTCAACGTCCCGGCCAGATTTGTCGAACTGGCTGAAATCGCGATCCTGCACCGCAACCCCGAACGGTTCGCCCTGCTCTACCGCCTGCTGTGGCGGCTGCGGCAACGTCACGATCTACTCGAAATCGCGACCGATCCCGATGTGGCTGAAATCGTCGCCATGGCAAAAGCCGTGCGCCGCGACGAGCATAAGATGCACGCCTTTGTCCGCTTCCGCGAAGTCGGCCGCGAGCAGACATCGCACTTCGTCGCCTGGTTCGAGCCGGAGCACCATATCGTCGAGCTGGCGGCCCCGTTCTTCGCACGCCGTTTCGCCGACATGCCCTGGTCGATCCTCACCCCCGATATCTGCGCGCATTGGGATGGCCACGCCGTCTCGTTCACGCCGGGCGTAGTCAGGAGCGAAGCGCCGACCGCCGATCGGCTGGAGGAAACCTGGCGAAGCTATTACGCCAGCATTTTCAATCCCGCCCGGCTGAAAGTTCAGGCGATGCAGAAGGAAATGCCACGCAAATACTGGCGGAACCTGCCCGAGGCCTCATTGATTAAACCGTTGATCAAAAGCGCGGAACGCACTGCAAACGCGATGATCGCGAAGGCGGCGAGCGAACCGCATAAGCCGCAGAAGCGGCTTGAACCGCCCGAGGCAAACGATATGCCCCGCAAACACGCCGATGATCTCGAGACGCTGCGCGAAGAAGCCGCCGATTGCCGCGCCTGTCATCTTTACAAGAATGCCACCCAGACCGTGTTCGGCGAAGGCCGGCAAACCGCGCGGATCATGCTGGTCGGCGAGCAGCCCGGCGACAAGGAAGACCTCGCCGGCAAACCGTTCGTCGGGCCCGCGGGGCAAATGCTCGACCGCGCGCTGGAAGAAGCCGGCATCGACCGCCGCATGGTCTACGTCACCAATGCGGTGAAGCATTTCAAGTTCGTGCCGCGCGGAAAGATCCGCCTGCACCAGAAGCCGAACACCCCGGAGATCAAGGCCTGCCGGCAGTGGTACGAGCGCGAGCTGGCCGCGATCAAACCCGATCTGGTGGTGGCAATGGGCGCAACCGCAGCGCAAAGCGTGTTCGGGAAAATTACGCCGATCAACAAGAATCGCGGCCGTGCGATTGATTTCGACGACGGCACCAGGGCGCTGGTGACGGTGCACCCGTCCTATCTGCTGCGATTGCCGGACGCCGACGCCAAGGCGCGCGAATACCGGCGTTTCGTCCTGGACCTCAAAATCGCCGCCGACGTGCTGCGAAAATCGGCACATGCGGCCTGAATTCCGCCAATCCGATAGTCGCAATTTCTGTTGAAACATAATGGGAAAATTGACAATCCTGCTTGCAACTATTAATTGATAGAAGTCACAATCGCATTCTCAAGGGAATGTGGGACGTCTTCTCACGCATGATGTTCCCACATGGTCGACGCGCTGCGCGGTTCCTTACCTCCAGCCCCGGCGCCGTGCAGCGCGCGACCCTCTTGCCATAGCGTTTTCCAGCGAAAGCCTGCCCCGGACTTGATCCGGGGTGGACACCGGTTCGCGTCAAGAAAACGCGTCACAACAAGAATCTAGAGCCCGGTTCTGATTCAATCAGAACCGAAAAGGCTCTAGCCTCTCGCCACGGCCTCCAGTTCTGCAATATCGAACTTGACCATCTTCAGCATGGCCTCGGCGACGCGCTTGGCTTTTGCGGGATCGGGATCGTTCATCAATTCGCCGAGCCGTTTTGGCGCGATCTGCCAGGAGAGGCCCCAGCGGTCCTGCAGCCAGCCGCATTGCTCGATCTTGCCGCCCTCCCTCAGAGCGTCCCACAAGCGGTCGATCTCGATCTGCGTGTCGCATTCGACCAGGATCGAAAAACTGTGGTTGAACGGGTCGAGGGGCCCCGCCTCGATCGCCATGTAGCGCTGGTCGCCCAGGGTAAAGGCCGCGATCTTGACGCTACCAGGCGGGCCGCTCGGGCTCTCGGCAGGCAGCGACGAGACCCACTGCACTGACGAGCCGCGGATCAGCGAGGTGTAGAAGCCGATCGCGGCCTCCATATCCTTTTCGAACCAGAGATGCTGTGTGACCTTCATCGACGCTGCCTTTCTCCATTCAGCTGCTGGCTGGCGCGCGGCCGCTCCTGTGACAAGGACGGATGGAGGAGGCGGCGTTCCGACAGGGGCGATTAAAAATATCGTGGAATTTCCTTGAACCGCCTGTGCCCTGACAGCGCGCATCCCTGGCCATACGCCGCCGGGATAGCCCAACTGTCACTAACGGTTCGCAATCTCCTGATGGCGTGCTGCGCTGCCGGCCGCGATCTGCCTCTACGTCCTGTTCTCGAACCTGTTCTGACGCCATCGGCGATGCGGTCGGGACGCTGCCGTGGCAGGCCTCGACGGATAGCGGGAGGCCGGAACCAAACTCCGGCCTTCTGCTTTCCGCAAAGTACCTGACGGATGATACGGCAGGCATCGACATTCACGTGAACCCAACAGCTCACAGCCGGAGCCCGCCATGACCAAAAGACGCCCGAATGGCACCATCCAAGACCGCATTCAGGCCGAAATGCTGGATAGTTTCGATGAGGAACTGGAACTTGAAATCGACGACGATCGTCTCGATGCGCTGACCAATGAATTTGCCGACCATACGGCAGAAGAGACGATCGATCGTCGCGTGTACTTCAAGGAATTATTCCGTCTGCAGGGTGAACTGGTAAAATTGCAGAGCTGGGTGCAGCACCACAAGCTCAAGGTGGTGGTGATTTTCGAGGGACGCGATTCCGCCGGCAAGGGCGGTGTCATCAAACGCATCACCCAGCGGCTCAATCCGCGGGTCTGCCGCGTCGCCGCGCTTCCGGCGCCGAACGAGCGTGAGCGCACCCAATGGTATTTCCAGCGCTACGTTTCGCACTTGCCCGCCGCCGGCGAGATCGTTCTGTTCGACCGTAGCTGGTACAACCGCGCCGGCGTCGAGCGCGTGATGGGCTTCTGCACCGAAGATGACGTCGAAGAATTCTTCCGGTCAGCTCCGGAATTCGAGCGCATGCTCGTGCGCTCCGGAATCACCCTCATCAAGTACTGGTTTTCCATCACTGACGAAGAGCAGCATTTGCGCTTCATGATGCGGATCCACGATCCGCTCAAGCAGTGGAAGCTCAGCCCGATGGACGTGGAATCGCGCAGGCGCTGGGAGCAATACACCAAGGCCAAGGAAGCGATGCTGGAGCGTACCCACATTCCGGAAGCTCCCTGGTACCTGGTCGAGGCCGACGACAAGAAGAAGGCGCGGCTGAACTGCATCGCGCATCTTCTGGAACAAATTCCCTACCAGGAAATCAAGCTCGAGCCGGTGGTACTGCCGCCGCGGGTTCGCCATCCGGAATATAGCCGCGGGCCAATTCCACCCGAAATGTACGTGCCGGCGCGCTATTGAGCGATTGAGATAAGTCAAACACCCTCCCCGCATTTCAAGTTGCGGCTGAGCGCGAAATAAAGAAGGCCTGCATTGAAGATACAGGCCTTCCTTGACGTGACCTCGCACTTCAAGTGCGATCGACGTTGAAGTGACGCAGGCCCTTACGACGCGGCCAGCTTGTTCTCGACCAGCTTGATCCAGTACGAGGTGCCGTACACGATCGCCTCATCGTTGAAATCGTAGGCGGGGTGATGAAGCCCCGCGCTGTCGCCGTTGCCGCAGAAGATGAACGCGCCGGGACGCGCCTCCAGCATGTAGGAAAAATCTTCCGCGCCCATCAGCGGCGGCATCTCGTGAACGTTCTGGGTACCGGCCACCTCCTTGGCCACTTGCGTGGCGAACTCGGTCTGCTCGGCGTGGTTCTTGGTCACGGGATAGCCGCGCTCATAGACGAGGTCGATCTTGGCCCCGGTCATCCTGGCTACGCCCTCACACACCTCGCGGACGCGCTTCTCGACGGTCTCGCGGACTTCCGGCGTTAGCGTCCGCACGGTGCCCCGGAGTTCCGCGGTGTGCGGGATCACGTTGCGGGCGTTGCCGGCGTGGAACTCGCAGATCGAGATCACCGCCGACTCCAGCGGATCAATGGTCCGCGAGACGATCGACTGCAGGGCAGTAATGAGCTGCGCGCCGACGAACACGGAATCGATGCATTTGTTGGGGCGCGCGGCGTGCCCGCCGAGCCCCTCGATCTTGATGTCGATCGAGTCGGTTGCCGCCATCACCGGGCCGGAGCGGATGGCGAATGAGCCGACCGGAATGCCCGGACCATTGTGCATGCCGTAGACCTGCTCGATGCCGAACCGGTCCATCAGCCCGTCCCGGATCATGGCGGCGGCGCCCGCGCCGCCCTCCTCGGCCGGCTGGAAAATCACGACCGCATCGCCGGCGAAATTGCGGGTTTCGGCAAGGTACCGCGCTGCACCCAAAAGCATCGCGGTGTGACCGTCATGGCCGCAGGCGTGCATCAGGCCCGGCGTCTTGGACGCATGAGGAAGGTTGGTCGCCTCCTCGATCGGCAGCGCGTCCATGTCGGCGCGAAGCCCGATCACCTTGATCTCGCCCTTGCCGGGCTGCTTGCCCTTGATGACGCCAACGACGCCGGTGCGGCCAAGGCCGGTGGCGACCTCGTCGCAGCCGAATTCGCGCAGCCGATCGGCCACGAATGCTGCAGTGCGGTGCACGTCGTACAGCAACTCGGGATTTTGATGGATAACGCGGCGCCAGGCCTGGATGTCGGGTTGCAGATCAGCGACGCGGTTGACGATGGGCATGGGAATTCTCGAACCTCAGGTTGGAACGTCAGACCTCTGTAGCATGCAAGCGGCGGTCCACCCAACAGCCTGGAGACGCCGCCCATTCCCAGGCGTCATGGCCGGGACTTGTCCGAGCCATCCACGTCTGACTATTAGGCATAAGGGGCGCGTGACGGGTGGAAACTGAGCATGCCGAAAAGGCTTGAAGGCGATTTCGATTATATCGTGGTGGGCGCCGGCACCGCCGGCTGCATCATGGCCAACCGGCTGTCGGCCGATCCCAAAAACCGCGTGCTGATCCTGGAGGCCGGCGGCAACGACAACTGGATCTGGTTTCACATCCCCGTGGGCTACCTCTTTGCGATCGGCAATCCCCGCTCGGACTGGATGTTTCGGACTGAACCCGAGCCCGGGCTCAATGGGCGATCCCTTGCCTATCCCCGTGGCAAGGTGATCGGCGGATGCTCCGCCATCAATGCGATGATCTCGATGCGGGGACAATCCGCCGACTACGATCACTGGCGCCAGCTTGGCCTGACCGGCTGGGGCTATGACGACGTAAAGCCGCTGTTCAAGCGGCTGGAGGATCATTTCCTCGGTGAAAGCGAACATCACGGCATTGGCGGCGGCTGGCGCATCGAGGCGCCGCGGCTGTCGTGGGAGGTTCTCGACGCGGTCGGCGACGCCGCCGAGGAAATGGGCATCAAGCGCATTGCGGATTTCAACACCGGCGACAATGAAGGCGTCAGCTATTTCCACGTCAACCAGAAGCGCGGCCGGCGCTGGTCGTCCGCGCGCGGTTTTCTCAAGCCGGTACTGAACCGCGCCAATCTGCGGCTGGAAAAACACGTGCTGGTCGACCGGCTCATCATCGAGAACGGCCGCGCCGTCGGCGTGCGCTTTATCCAAGGTAATGAGGTGATCGAAGCCCGCACCAAAGGCGAGGTCGTGTTGTGCGCGGGATCGATCGGCTCGACGCAGGTGCTGCACCGCTCCGGCATCGGACCGGCTGACTGGCTGTCACCGCTCGGCATCGATGTGGTGCTCGACAGGCCGGGTGTGGGGCGCAATCTGCAGGACCATCTGCAGCAGCGTGCGATCTACAAGGTCGAGGGCGTCCGCACGCTGAACGAAACCTACTGGTCGCTGGTCCGGCGCGGGATGATGGGGCTCGATTATGCCTTCCGCCGCCGGGGGCCGCTGACGATGGCGCCCTCGCAGCTCGGCATCTTCACGCGCTCAGATCCACGCCGCGCCCGCGCCAACATCCAGTTCCACGTGCAGCCGCTGTCGCTCGACAAGTTCGGCGATCCCCTGCACCGCTTCCCCGCCATCACCGTGAGCGCCTGCAATCTGCAGCCGACCTCGCGCGGCACCGTGCGCATCCGCTCGGCCAACCCTGATGAAGCGCCGTCGATCGCGCCGAACTATCTTTCGACCGACGACGACCGCCAGGTCGCGGCCGATGCTATCCGCACCACGCGCCGGCTGATGAAGCAGAAAAGGCTGGAGCGATATCGGCCGCAGGAGTACCTGCCCGGCCCGACTGTCGGCGACGACGATGCATCGCTGGCAAAGGCTGCCGGCGATATCGGCACCACGATCTTCCATCCCGTCGGCACCGCGAAGATGGGCACCGCTCACGATCCGATGGCCGTGGTCGACGAGCGGTTGCGGTTCTTTGGGCTCGCCGCCTTGCGCATCGCCGACGCGTCGGTAATGCCGACGATCACGTCGGGCAACACCAACACGCCGACGGCAATGATCGCGGAGAAGGGTGCGACGTTGATCCTGGAGGATGGGCGCAAATAGCTGCGTAACGAAGCAGCGCAGATGGCCCAACGGATCATCCAGGCTGCACGCTCACGCTACTGCGCTCTGCGATGATTCCTCGGCGTGACGGACCTCTGCCGCATTCGCGGCGCGGGCGCGGCCTCGTTGTAATAGGCATTGGATTGATCGAACGACCGGTATGCCGGCCGGCCGCGGAGCACATCGGCATTGGGATAATAGAACGAGTAGGCGCCGGGCTCCTGGATCGCGGGTTGCGCGAACACCGGCGTTGCGATCGCGGTCATCAGAAACGCGGCGGCGAGTGTTGGGATAGACTTGGTCATTGGTGATATCCTCTTTTGTCGTGAAATCACTCCATCCAATTGGGTATCGCAGCGCAGAAGCGGATAGCCATGCGACGGCTCTCACCGCGATTTGAAAAGCCGTGCTTGAAAGCGCGCGATGGCGTGAACGCGCGGAATATGCTCGCCAGCAAGTCAGCAGAATATTTGCCTACAAATGAATATCGCGCAGACGTGCGGCAGCGGCAGGATGAGGCGGAGATGTGCCGCTTCCAGTTGCAAGATCCGCAAAACTGACACAGATTCCGATTATTGCCGGAAAATAACGGTGAACGCGAAAATCGGAGGGCACGTCCATGATCAAGGTAAGCGTGATGTATCCCAATACGCCCGGCGGGCGCTTCGATCACGACTACTACCGCGACAAGCATATGCCGCTCGTGAAGGCGCGCATGGGCGACGCCTGCAAGTCCTACACGGTCGACAAGGGCCTGGCCGGCGGCGCGCCCGGCGCTCCCGCCACCTATGTCGGCATGTGCCACATCTTCTGCGACTCGATCGAAGCCTTCCAGACCGGCTTCGGACCGCATGCCAAGGAGATCATGGCAGACATCCCGAACTATACCGACCAGTCTCCGGTGATCCAGATCAGCGAAGTCGTCGTAGGTTGATGGCGCAGCCGCGGCTCGCAATGATGCAGGTGGGCAAAGCCACCGGGTCGCGCTAATGCGCCCCGGTGGCTTTGCCCACCCCCTACGAACTGCGAACTGATTTGCCGCGCGCCGCAAAGCTCGGGCGCAAAGCGTCGCGAGATCGCGACGTCATACTCAGTTGTCATCGTCCGCGAAGGCGGACGATCCATATTCCAGAGACGCCAGTGATAGAACCGAGAAGCCGCGGCGTACTGGACCCCCCGCATTCGCGGGGGATGACGGCTTTGGTATCGCAGTTCAGAAATTGCAGACTCGCAGCCTCACCCCCGCAGCGCCTGCAGTCCCTTGAACGTGAGCCGCTTGGGGTCGCGGACGCCGGCCAGATAGAATTTGCGGATGAAGGCGATCGCCGCCTCGCGGTCGCAATCGGTCAGCGCCACAAGGGCATCGACGGCAATTCGCTGGGCGTCCATGGGCTTCCTCGTGCTGTCAGGTGCCGCAAGTCACGCAGCGTATCGGCACGCCGGTTAATCCGGCGTTAACCGTGAGAGCACTTTGGACGATTCGTCTTCACCTACGTATACGCGAAATGACGCACGGGGCTTTCGGGACGCAGCCACCGCCGATGCGACTTCACGAATACTGCATCACGCCATCATCGACCTTGCCGTAGCGGAGCGTGACGATGTCGAGCGCGTAGTTCTGGTACAGCCGCCATGGCCGCTTCGAGCCCTGCTTGGGCAGTTTGGCGATCGAGCGCTGTACATAGCCGGAGGAGAAATCCAGCGACGGCATTTCGGCGACCGACGGATCAACATTATGCGGCATGCACTGCTTGTAGCCGTTGCGGTCCATGTAGTTGATCAGCCGGCAAACATATTCGCAGGTCAGATCGCATTTCAGCGTCCACGACGCATTGGTATATCCGAACGCCGCGGCCAGATTCGGAATGTCCGAATACATCATGCCCTTGTAGTTCAGCGTTCGCGCGAAATCGACCGTGCGGCTGTCGACGCTGACTTCGAGCCCGCCGAGCACCTGCAGAACCAGCCCTGTCGCGGTGACAATGATATCGGCTTCAAGCTCGCTGCCGTCCTTCAGCTTGATTCCGCTCCTGGTAAAAGTGTCGATCTCGTTGGTGACGACGGAGGCGCGCTTATCGCGGATCGACTTGAACAGATCGCCGTCCGGCACCAGGCAGAGCCGCTGCTCCCACGGATTGTAGCGCGGCGTAAAGTGCATAGCCACGTCGTATTCCGGTCCCAGCGCCATCTTGACTCCGCCGAGGATCAACTGCTTGGCACGCTCGGGCTTGCGGCGGCAGAGCTGGAAGAAATACATGCCGAACAGCACGTTGCGCCAGCGGATCAGGTGATAGGCGAGCTTGGCGGAGAGCTTTTGGCGCAGCTTGTTGGCGAGCGCATCTTCGGCCGGCCGCGCCACCACGTAGGTCGGCGAACGCTGCAGCATGGTGACGTGCGCAGCGGTCTTGGCCATCTCCGGCACCAGCGTCACGGCGGTCGCGCCCGAGCCGATCACCACCACGCGTTTTCCCGCATAGTCGAGATCGTCGGGCCACTTCTGCGGATGCACGATCTGGCCGGCGAAGTCCGCCGTGCCCGAAAAATCCGGCGTGTAGCCTTCATCGTATTTGTAATAGCCCGAGCACATGAACAGGAAATTGCAGGTAAAGCGCACGGTCTCCGCCGCGCCCTCGCCCGCGTTGCGTTCGGCCTCCACCGTCCAGCGCGAATCCGGCGACGACCACGCGGCGCGTTTGACGCGGTGGTGGAAGCGGACGTGCTTGTCGATGCCGTTGTCGGCAGCGGTCTGGCGCACGTAGTTCAGGATCCGCGGTCCGTCGGCGATCGCCTTCGGCTCGGTCCACGGCCGAAACGAATAGCCGAGCGTGTACATGTCCGAGTCGGAGCGGATGCCGGGATAGCGGAAGAGATCCCAGGTGCCGCCGATGCAGTCGCGCCCCTCGAGAATGACGTAGCTCTTGCCGGGGCACTTCTCCTGCAGGTGATAGCCCGCGCCGATGCCGGAAAGTCCGGCGCCGACAATGAGGACGTCGAAATGCTCTGCCGCATCGGTCATGGCGATCTCCCTGCTTTCAGATGTAATGGCCAGCAGGCAGAAATTGCAACTCGCATTGTCAGGTTGCTGCGACGATACAGGCTGTATCGGAATTTACCGTTGAATTTCAACCGTCGCAGGTTGTGCGACCGATCAGCAAAAAGCCCCGGATCGCTCCGGGGCTTGGTAGTGCCTTGGCATTTACTTCAGTGCGTCGCCCGCGACGTGAAATCAGTACCGGTAGTGATCCGACTTGTAGGGGCCTTCCGGCTTGACGCCGATATAGTCGGCCTGGTCCTTGCGCAGTTCGGTCAGCTTGACGCCGATCTTGGCGAGATGCAGCCGCGCCACCTTCTCGTCAAGCGTCTTCGGCAGCACATAGACCTTCCTCTCGTACTTGCCGTCCTTGTTGTTTGCCCAGAGTTCGATCTGCGCCAGCGTCTGGTTGGTGAAGGAAGCCGACATTACGAAGGACGGATGGCCCATGGCGTTGCCGAGATTCACCAAGCGGCCTTCCGACAACAGGATGATGCGGTGCTTGTCGGGGAATTCGATCTCGTCGACCTGCGGCTTGATGTTGGTCCAGTTCAGGTTACGCAGGCCAGCGATCTGGATCTCGTTATCGAAGTGACCGATGTTGCAGACGATGGCGCGATCCTTCATCGCGCGCATGTGGTCGATGGTGATGATGTCCTTGTTGCCGGTCGCGGTGACAAAGATGTCGGCGCGGGGCGCTGCGTCTTCCATCGTCGTGACTTCATAGCCTTCCATCGCCGCCTGCAGCGCGCAGATCGGATCGACTTCGGAGACCATGACGCGGCAGCCGGCCTGGCGCAGGGAAGCGGCCGAGCCCTTGCCGACGTCGCCGAAGCCCGCCACCATCGCGGTCTTGCCGGACATCATGACGTCGGTGCCGCGGCGGATGCCGTCGACCAGCGACTCGCGGCAACCATAGAGATTGTCGAATTTCGATTTCGTGACGCTGTCGTTGACGTTGATGGCGGGGAACAACAGCGTACCCTTGTTCGCCATATCGTAGAGGCGGTGCACGCCCGTGGTGGTCTCCTCCGAGACGCCCTTGATGTTCTTGGCGATCTCGGCGAAGTACCCCTTCGGCTTCTCCTTCAGGAGGCGCTTGACGAGCGCATAGAAGATTTCCTCTTCCTCGGACGTCGGCTTGTCGAGGAAGGCGGTATCACCCTGCTCGGCGCGGTAGCCGGCATGCACCAGCATGGTGGCATCGCCGCCGTCATCGAGGATCATGTTGGGCGTGCCGCCGCCGTGCCAGTCAAACAGCTTTGCGGTGTAGTCCCAGTATTCGGCGAGCGTCTCGCCCTTCACCGCAAACACCGGAATGCCGGCGGCGGCGATCGCGGCGGCCGCATGGTCCTGCGTCGAATAGATGTTGCACGACACCCAGCGGATGTCGGCGCCGAGTGCGGCCAGCGTTTCGATCAAGACCGCGGTCTGGATCGTCATGTGCAGGGAGCCGGCGATGCGGGCGCCCTTCAGCGGCTGCTTCGGACCGTATTCCTCGCGCGTCGCCATCAGCCCCGGCATCTCGGTCTCTGCCAGCGAGATTTCCTTGCGGCCGAATTCGGCGAGCGAAATGTCCTTGACGATGTAGTCGGTGAAGGCGGGCTTCTTGGCGGCGGCGGTGGTCATGGGGAGTTTCCCTCTGTTGAGCTCGTCATTCCGGGGCGCGCGTGAGCCACGAACCCGGAATCTCGAAATCGTGGAAAAAGAATCCGGGTTCACCGCTATCGCGGTGCCCCGGAATGACACTGTTAAAACTAAACCGCGCGCTTGAGCGGTTCGACCAGATCGGTCTTCTCCCAGGAGAAGCCGCCTTCATTGTCGGGCGTGCGACCGAAATGGCCGTAGGCTGCGGTACGCGCGTAAATCGGGCGATTGAGATCGAGATGGGTGCGGATGCCGCGCGGCGTCAAATCCATCGCCTTCGCGGCTGCCTGCTCGAGCCGGTCTTCCGGCACCTTTCCAGTGCCGTGAGTATCGATATAGATCGACAGCGGACGCGCCACACCGATCGCGTAAGCGAGTTGCAGCGTGCAGCGGTCAGCGAGACCGGCGGCGACGATGTTCTTGGCGACATAGCGCGCGGCATAGGCCGCCGAACGGTCGACCTTGGTCGGGTCCTTGCCGGAGAAGGCGCCTCCGCCATGCGGGGCCGCGCCGCCATACGTATCGACGATGATCTTTCGGCCGGTGAGACCGGAATCGCCGTCGGGACCGCCGATGTAGAATTTTCCGGTCGGGTTGATGTGCCAGATGGTCTTGCCGTTGATCCATTCCTTCGGCAGCGCCTCGCGGACATAGGGTTCGACGATGTCACGAACCTGATTGGAGGTGAGGTCCTCGACCAGATGCTGGTGCGAGACCACGATTTCGCGCACGCCGACCGGCTTGCCATTCTCGTACTGCACGGTGACCTGGCTCTTGGAGTCCGGACCCAGCACCTTCTCGCGGCCGGAGTGACGCGCTTCGGAAATCAACCGAAGGATCTTGTGGGCGTAGAAGATCGGCGCCGGCATCAGGTCAGGCGTCTCGTTGGTGGCGTAGCCGAACATGATGCCCTGGTCGCCCGCGCCCTCTTCCTGGTTGCTGGGCTGCTTGGCATCGACGCCCTGCGCGATGTCAGCGGACTGCGGATGCAGCAGGATTTCAATGTCGGCGGTCTTCCAGTGAAAACCCTCCTGCTCGTAGCCGATGTCCTTGATCGCCTCGCGCACGGTGCTTTCGATCTGCTCATTGGTGACCGATTCCGGGCCGCGGGTTTCGCCGGCGATCACCACCTTGTTGGTGGTGGCAAGCGTTTCGCAGGCCGCGCGGATCTGCCAGGGATCGATGCCCGCCTTCGGGCCTTCCCGGTAGAACAGGTCGACGATCTCGTCCGAGATTCGATCGCAGACCTTGTCCGGATGACCCTCGGAAACCGACTCGCTGGTGAAGAGATAGGAGGCGCGCATCAACAAACCCCTTGTTCCCGCCGGACCCCGGCGGCTGTCTGTGTTGTGTATCCTGGAATGTCAGTCGCGACGCCGCGAAATGACGTAGGATTCGTCGTAAAACCAAAGCCCGTTATGCTTGCGCAGAACCTCTCTGGTGGCATCGAGCGTCCGGCTGTTTTCAGTCATTTCGGTCAACCGGTCGTCTTCGATCTGGGCGACATACACCGCCGCATTCCACGCTGCAAAGGCCGTCGAGGTTCCGATCGAGCCGGTAACCTCGTTGGGCAGCGCTTCCATATCATAACGGAAGATGGAACGGTTATCGGCGTAGGCATTAAAGTTAAGGTCCCGCCCGGCCGACCCCAGCTCGTATTTCACGGCGCGCAATAGCTCATGACGGCTCACGGCGAAAGGATTTTCTCCCGGCCAGACCGACTGGATGATTTCCAGGCCCGGATCCTGCCCGTGGGAGTGAATTCCAATCAAACGGCCGCCCGCCCGGAGCGACCGGGCCAGCGGTGCAATGATCCGCTTGGCGCGGAAATTCACAGAGGATTTTGCCCGATAGGGCTGGGAGGCGATCACAAGGTCGAAATTGGCCTCGGTCCGGCCGGCCCGGGGGATGATCGAATCAAGCAGGAACCTGTGGTCTTCCCGGTACAGCACCAGCGCCACCGGCCGTTCGTAGATCGGCATGCCCGATTTGGGGCTGATATTGGCGCGCCAGTTCTGTTCCAGAAACGGCCCCAGTTCGGCAATTTGCGTCTCAAACTCCCCCGACGAGGCCCCCCGCAGGGCCACCTCATGCCAGATCATGCCCGCGGCTGCCGCAGGCGAGGCCGGCGTCAGCCAGGGCGCCTCCGCGTAATGCATGTTGGTCAGGACGATGACGGTCGCCGGGTGCTCGAACAGCCGGTCGGGCACCTTGTCGAGCGTCAGCCGGACGTCCTCCAGGCTCAACTCCTTGCCGGCGATATAGAACGGCATATGGGGGAAACGGCCGTGCATCGCGCGCATCACCCGCGCGAGCACCGTGCCGTCGCCGACGCCTGCGTCGAATACCCTGAGCGCCGGCGGCCGCGGATGCAGGCTGGACAACTCCAGCGCCACCCGCTCGGCAATCACCCGCTTTTCGCTGCAGGTATGGACAAACAGCAGGTATTTCTGCCGGTTCTCGAAGAAGCGGAAATTGCCCCGGGGATCGCGTTTTTCGGGCGGTACTTCAAGGCCGCGCGGCGGCGGCAGCGTGCCGGTGGACGCCGCGATATAGGCCTGGATGCGGTCCAGCGTGTCGATGGTGATGCGCTTGCCCTCGCGCAGCCGCTGCACCAGCTTGCCGTCGTTGACCGCCCGGCGTCCGAACGTCGTCTCCGCCATGTCGGCCTGGCGGCAGAACTCGGTGATCTGGCTGAGGATCTGGTCGTTTTTCATCGGGCCAGGGGGCTGGGGATTTGGGAAGCGCCGGTGGGCAGCATGGGATGGCGGAAGTTTCCTACCACCATCTGCCCAACGAGTATACGTCCCAAAAGGGGGTGTAGCGTCATTGGAACCCGCCGCACCTACCAATATACATGGTTATACAATGCAACTTCATTGCGAGCCAGCGGGTCGCGCGAATGCGCGCCTGACGACAGGCTCCGCGAAGCAATCCACCTCTCCGCACGGGGATAGATGGATTGCTTCTCGCCATGACGCTGAGAAATCTATTTCCCCCACACCTCGTTCGCCACTTCCACCGCGAGGCTGAGCTTGGCCCACTGCTCCTCCTCGGAGAGGATGTTGCCTTCCTCGGTCGAGGCAAAGCCGCATTGCGGCGACACCGCGAGCTGGTCGAGCGGGGCGAACTTGGCGGCCTCATCGAGGCGGCGCTTGATGTCGTCCTTTTTCTCGAGCTCGCCAAACTTCGAGGTGATGACGCCGACCACGACTACCTTGTTGCCCTTCGGCAGGTAGCGCAGCGGCTCGAAGCCGCCGGCGCGGTCGGAATCATATTCGAGGAAATAGCCGTCGTAGTTGGTGCCGGCCAGCATGGTCTCGGCCACCGGCTCGTAGCCGCCGGACGAAATCCAGGTGGAGCGGAAATTGCCGCGGCAGACATGGGTGGTGATCACCATGTCGGCCGGCCGCTCGGCCAAAGCATAGTTGATGATGCGCGCGTAGATTTCCTGCAGGCCGTCGGGGTTGTCGCCGCGATCGCGCGCCTTCTGCAATTCGTCCTGCGAGCAGAGATAGGCCCATACGGTGTCGTCGAATTGCAGGTAACGGCAGCCGGCGTCATAGAACGCCTTCACCGCCTTGCGATAGGTCTTGCCGAGGTCGAGGAAGAATTCCTCCAGATCAGGATAGACCTCCTTAGAGATCGACTTGCGGCCGCCGCGGAAATGCAGCACGGCCGGCGACGGGATCGTCATCTTCGGCGTGACGTGGGCCCTGTCGGCATGCTTCTTCAGGAAGCGGAAGTGATCCAGCATCGGATGGTTGTCCGGGAAGTCGAGCTTGCCGATCACGCGGACGGCGTCGTGCCTCGTTTCCACGCCGGCGAACTGGATGCCCGTTTCGGGGTGGAACAGCTCACAGCCGGTGAGCTTGGCGAGAAAGTCGAAATGCCACCAGGAGCGGCGAAACTCGCCATCGGTCGCGAGCTTCAGGCCGATCGAGGCCTGCTTGTGCACGACCTTTTCGATCTCGAGGTCCTCGGCCTTGCGCAGGTCCTCCGCCGTGATCTCACCCTTCTCCAGCTTGGCGCGCGCTTCCTTGATGCGCGGCGGCCGCAACAGACTGCCGACCTCGTCGGCGCGGAACGGGGGCTTTGTTCTCTGCATGGTCTCAACTCCCATAAATCTAGTGGGCGGCCGCGCCGGCGACGCCGAGATAGCGTTCGAGCACGGCGGGATCGGCCTTCAACGCGCTGCTGGCCGCATCATGCACGATTGCGCCGCGTTCCAATATCACAACCCGATCGGCCAGCCCCAGAATCTTTTGCGCATTCTGCTCGACAATGATCGAACAGATGCCGCCCGCCCGGGTGATCGTGCCGAGCGCCCTTAATAATTCTTCAACGATGATCGGCGCCAGTCCCTCGGTCGGCTCGTCGAGCAGCAACACCTTGGGATTGAGGGTCAGCGCGCGGCCGATCGCCAGCATCTGCTGCTCGCCGCCGGAAAGCTGGTTGCCGAAATTGCTGCGGCGCTCCTTCAGCCGCGGAAACATCTCGTAGACCTTTTCCACGGTCCAAGGGCCGGGCTGGGCGACCGCGGTCATGTTCTCCTCGACCGTCAGCGAGCGGAAGATGTTGCGTTCCTGCGGCACCCAGCCGATCCCGGCCCGCGCCCGCTGGTCCGGGCGCATCGCGGTGATATCGAGCCCCCCGAGCGCAATCGTACCGCCGAAACGGCGGGTGATGCCGACGATCGAATTGATCAGCGTGGTCTTGCCGGTGCCGTTGCGTCCCAAGAGCGCCAGCACCTGACCCTCGCCCAGCGACAGCGACATCGAAGGCAGCACCACGGCTTCGCCATAGCCGGCACGCAAGGCATCGATGGCGAGAAGCTCAGGCATGGACCGCCTCGCCCAGATAGACCGCCTTCACTTGCGGATCGCGCGCCACTTCGTCCGGCGGACCTTCCACCAGCATGGCGCCGTTGACCAGCACCGAGATACGGTCAGCGAAAGAAAACACCAGATCCATATCGTGCTCGATCAGCAATACCGTCACATCGCGCGGCAGGGCAGCGACCGCCGCCAGAATATCGTGACGCTCGCTCTCGGGCACACCGGCGGCGGGCTCGTCGAGCAGCAGCACGCGAGGCCGGGTTGCAATGGCGACAGCGATCTCGAGCAAGCGCTGTTTGCCGTAAGGCAGCGTCGCGGTGCGCTCGTTCATCACGTCAAGCAAATGAAAACGTCCCAGCGTTTCCGCGACCTCCTGATTGACCTCGTCGCGCGTGCCCATCCGCCGCCACCAGTCTCCGCCGCGGCCGAGACGTTCGGAGACGGCGAGCCCGACCGTTTCGAGCGGGGTCAGGTCGGCATAGAGCTGATTGATCTGGAAGGTGCGCGACAGCCCGCGCAGCACCCGCTTGTGTACCGGCAAATTGGTGATGTCGTTGCCCTCGAGCAGGATCCATCCCGCATTGGGCTTGAGCACGCCGGTCAGCAGATTGATGACGGTGGTCTTGCCGGCGCCGTTCGGTCCGATCAGGGCATGGCGGGCGCCCTGCTCCACCTTCAGCGACAGCTCGCGCGTGACTTGCAAGCCGCCGAAGGATTTTTCCAGCCCCCTGGTTTCGAGCGCGATCGTCATGGCGCATCACTTTCGGGAACGGCCATGACGGCCTTGCGTCCGAAGAGCTGGCGGCTCACGAGGTTCGGCCCCCAAAGCACCCAGCGATGGATGCGCTCGCGGCCGACCAGTACCATCACGACCAGGACGAGGCCGATCCAGAACAGCCAGTATTGCGGCGTAATGGTCTGAAACAGTTCCTGCAGCATCTTGAACACGACGGCGCCGATCAGCCCGCCATAGAGATAGCCGGTGCCGCCGATCACGAGCACCAGCATCAAATCGGCCGAGCGTTCGAACGCGAACACGTCGAGCGAGGCCAGCGCCGTGGTCTGGGTGAACAGCGCCCCGGCAATTCCGGCGTAGAACGCGGCGATCGTATAGATCGCGATCAGGCGGCGGTTGACGGGCACGCCGATGGCCGACGCCCGCAGCGGATTGTTCTTGATCGCGCGCAGCGACAGGCCGAACGGCGAATTCACGATCCGCCGCGCCAACAGAAACAGCAGGAACAGCACGATCAGCGAATAGAAAAAACCGGTCTTGCCGAACATGTCGAACGCGAACAGGCCGAGGATCGGCTGCATCTCGATGCCCTGCAGCCCGTCGGTGCCGCCGGTGATATTGGAGAACCGTTCCGCCAGCGCTTCGAGCAACAGCGCAATGCCGAGCGTCACCATCAGCCGTGTGAGGTCGACGCCGCGGATGACGAGGAAACTGGTGAGGAATCCGAGCACCATGGCGACGAGGCCGGCGACGACCAGCGCGATCACCGGCTCGTTGATGATGCCATGCAAGGCGAGCAGCCCGGCCGAATAGGCGCCAACGCCAAAGAACGCGGCGTGCCCCAACGAGACGATGCCGGCGTAGCCGAGGATCAGATCGAGCGACAGCGTGAACAACGCCAGCCGCAGGATATCGGTCATGATGAGATAACGGGACGGAAACAGGAACGCGCAGGACAGCGCCAGAATCCAGAACGCGATCTCGGCCGGGCGCCAGCGGGCGCGGGCGATGGCATGGGATGAGACGTCGGAGGCTGCGGTCATCGCGGACTCATCGCGCGGCGGCGCGGCCGAACAGACCGTTCGGACGCCAGATCAGGATAACGATCATGATGGTGTAGATGACGAACGGCCCCATCTTCGGCACGTAATATTTGCCGGCGACGTCGCCGATGCCGAGCAGCAGCGACGCCAGGAACGGTCCGGTGATACTGGAGGAGCCGCCGACGGTGACCACGATCAAAAAGTAGATCATGAATTTTAGCGGGAAATACGGGTCGAGCCCCAGGATCTCGGCGCTCAGCGCACCGCCGAGGCCGGCAAGGCCGCAGCCAAAGGCGAAGGTGAACGCAAACACCTGCGGCACGTTGATGCCGAGGCCGCTTGCGGCGCGCGGATCGTCCACCGCGGCGCGCAGGCGGCTGCCGAAACGGGTTTTCGCCAGGATCAATTGCAGCGCCACCGTGAGCAGGCCGCAGATCACGATGATCATCAGCCGGTAGCGGCCGATGCCGACGCCGAAGAAGTCGAACTGTCCCTCGAGCGCCGCCGGCAGTTTGATGAAAATCCGCGACGATCCCATGATGTAGTCGACCGCCGCCACCGACATGAAGGTGAGGCCGATCGTGAACAGGACCTGGTCGAGGTGGCTGCGGGTGTAGAGGTGGCGGTAAAGCGTGCGCTCCAGCGCCACGCCTATCAGCGCGGCCGTAACAAAGGCCAGCGGCAGCGCCGCGAAGAACGGCCAGCCAGAACTGTTCACCAGCACGGCGCAGATATAGCCGCCGGTCATGGCGAAGGCGCCATGGGCTAGGTTGACGAAATTCATCAACCCCAGCGTCACCGCCAGCCCGCAGGCGAGCACGAACAGCAGCATGCCGTAGGCGACACCGTCGAACAGGATGGTGAACAGCGTGGTCATGGGAGCGCCGGAGAACCTTTAGGACTCGTCATTCCGGGGCAGCGCGCCAGCACTGAACCCGGAATCTCTTTGCAACAACCTCGAGATTCTCAGGTGCGCAATTGCGCACCATAGTTCGCGCTTTGCGCGCCCTGGGATGACCTTCGGTCACTTCTTCGTCTTGCCCGAATCCTTCACCGCCTCGAAGGTCGCGAACTCGACGTTGTAGAGCTCGCCGTCGACCTTCTCGACCTTGCGGATGTAGATGTTCTGCACGATGTCGCGGGTTTCCGGATCGATCATGATCGGGCCGCGGGGGCTTTCCCACTTTGCTCCCTTCATCGCCGCGATCAGCGCGTCGCCGTCGGTCTTGCCGCCGGTCTTCTTCAGCGCCTCGTAGATCAACCGGATACCGTCATAGCCGCCGACCGCCATGAAGCCCGGGCGCTGGCCGAACGCCTTCTTGTAGGCGGCGACGAATTCCTTGTTCGCGGCCGAGGGATGCGCGGCCGAATAGAGATGCGCCGTCACGGTGCCGAGCGCAGCGTCGCCCATGCCGTTGAGCAGGTCGTCGTCCATCACGTCGCCGGGCCCGATCACCTTGATGCCCGCCTTGTCGAGGCCGCGCTCGGCATACTGTTTCATGAAGCTGCCGCCTTGGCCTGCCGGCACGAACACGAACACCGCATCGGGCTTGGAATCCTTCATGCGCTGCAAGAACGGAGCGAAATCAGGGTTTTGCAGCGGCACCTTCACCTCTTCGACGATCTCCCCGCCGCCGGCGGTGAAGTTCTGCTTGAAGAAATTCAGCGCGTCGTTGCCGGGTGCATAGTCGGACGTCAGCGTCGCGACCTTCTTGATGCCGTTCTTCGCGGCCCAATCACCGATGATGGTGCACGACTGCGCCAGCGTGAAGGAGGTTCGGACGATGTAGGGCGAGCGCTCGGTGATGATCGAGGTGCCCGCCGCCATCACGATTTCCGGAATCTTGGCCTGCGTCGCCAAGGGTGCTGCCGCAAGGGCCGCCGGGGTCACGCCAAAACCTGCGATGAAATTGACCTTTTCGTTGACGATCAGTTCCTGCGCCAGACGTTTGGTGTTGTCGGGAACCGCTCCGTCATCCTTCAGGATGACTTCAATCTTCTTGCCGGCGACGGTATCGCCGTTCTGCTGCATGTAGAGCTTGACCGCGTTGTCGATCTGTTTGCCGGTCGATGCCTGCCCACCCGTCATCGGCAGGATCAGGCCGATCTTGACGGTCTCCTGGGCGTAGGCCGGCGCAAGCGCCAGCATCGCGGCGACCGAACCTGCGGCCAGCAATATTTGACTGCGAATAGACATGAGCATCTCTCCCCCTGATCGGCCTTGTGTCTCGAACCGAGTCCCCGGCCCTTGATCTCACCAT
Source organism: Bradyrhizobium retamae (assembly GCF_001440415.1). Classification (GTDB taxonomy): domain Bacteria; phylum Pseudomonadota; class Alphaproteobacteria; order Rhizobiales; family Xanthobacteraceae; genus Bradyrhizobium; species Bradyrhizobium retamae. Next base: position 82,399 of record NZ_LLYA01000225.1, on the reverse strand, counting down.
AACCCAGAATTTTCCGCCGGGTAGCGCGGCAACATGGCGTCCTTGCCCGCCTTGTTGTCAATCGGACCATTGGCGTGTCGCAGCGAAGAGCCGCATAGCCGCGCAAGACGCGATGGTATTATACGCTGCCCGAACCTTCCTGCGATTGCCGCTTATTTGTACGATTGTACAAATAAAATGGCCCTGTCAACAAAGACCACCCTCGCCGATCCCACAGCAACGCCCTAAATCCATCATCCTTAAACGGTTAAGGTTGTAGTCTTCTGCCGATGCCGATCAGCGCGCGCCACATTGTCACAATCGTCACCGTTGCCCTCGCGGGCTGCGGCTTGAGCGGCTGTGGGACCATCAACGAGAAAGTCTCAGCCGGCGTCAGCGATGCCATTCCGGCCTGGGCCGGCGGCTTGCCTGCCGACGCGCCGCCGCGCCCGGGAACCGCGAAATATGACGAGTACATGCGGGAGCGCGAGCGAAAGCGCCTAATGCCAGCTTCCGAGCGCGACAAGGAGACCAACCCGGCTCCCGCGTCCAAGGATGCCGCGCGCTAATCCATAAACACTACGGTCTTGCGGCCATTGAGGATGACGCGGTCCTCCAGATGATGGCGCATGGCACGCGCCAGCACGCGGCGTTCAATGTCGCGGCCCTTGCGCGAGAGATCTTCGGGCGTATCGCGATGGCTGATGCGCTCGACGTCCTGGTCGATGATCGGGCCTTCGTCGAGGTCGCGGGTGACGTAGTGCGCGGTGGCGCCGATCAGCTTGACGCCGCGCTCATGGGCCTGGTGATAGGGACGCGCGCCCTTGAAGCCCGGCAGGAACGAATGGTGGATGTTGATGCATCGGCCGGACAGTTTTGCCGACATTTCGTCCGACAGGATCTGCATGTAGCGCGCCAGCACGACGAGATCGGTCTTTGTGTCCTGAACCAGTTTCCAGACGGCCTCTTCCTGCTCGCGCTTGGTTTCCTTCGTCACCGGCAAATAGTGGAACGGGATCTCGCCGAAATCGAGCGAGCTGTAGGTCTCGCGCGGATGGTTCGAAACGATTGCGGTCGGGATCATCTCGAGTTCGCCGGTGCGCCAGCGATAGAGGATATCGACCAGGCAATGATCCGACTTGGAGACCAGCAGCATCACCCGGCGGCGATTGGCGCGGTCGCGCATCTGCCATTCCATGGCGAAGCGGTCGGCGATTGCGGTAAAGCCCGTCTGCAGTGCCTGCAGTTCGACGGCGAGATCGGCGGCGGTGAACACCACCCGCATGAAGAATTTCTTGGTCTCGATGTCGTCGAACTGCTGGGCGTCCAAAATGTTCTGACCGTTATGGGCCAGAAAGGTCGACACCGCGGAAACGATGCCGGGGCGATCCGGGCAGGACAGGGTCAGGACGAATTGGTGATCGGGCATGGCGCTGACTACAATTCAGGCAGAAGGGTGAAAACCTCGGATTTGCGCCCTGCTCTATCACCGCCGACGCGCTTGCGCCAATCCGGAAACCGGGGTCAGGATGAACAAAGCGCGAAGCAAAGGCGTTGGAGCGAGATCATGGCTGACAGATTGAACGGTTACCGTATTCTGATCCTGGAAACGCGCGAGGAGGCGCAGTTTTCCCGCCTGCTCACCGAACAGGGCGCCGACGTGCTGCAATGTCCGATGTTCACCATCCACGACGCGCCGGATCCGGCGCCGCTCGAAGCCTGGATCAGGCGGTCGATTGAAAAGCCCTTCGACGATGTGGTGCTGATGACGGGCGAAGGCCTGCGCCGGCTGATGAAGGTGGTCCGGCGCATCGGCGTCGAACAGGAGTTCACTGCGTCTCTCGGCAAGGCGCGCAAATTCGCCCGCGGCCCCAAGCCAGGCAAGGCGCTGCGCGAAATCGGGCTGGAACCGCAGATGACGACGGAGAAGCCGACCTCCGAAGGCGTCGCCGAGATGCTGTCACGCCTCGACCTCAGCGGCCATCGCCTCGGCTTGCAGCTCTATCCGGACAAGGACCACAGCGTCCTGATCGGCGCGATCAAGGCGCAAGGGGCCGAGGTCGATACCGTGCTGCCCTATGTCTACGACGCGCAGGCCGCCGATGCCAACATCATCAATGCGATCGACGAGATGGCGGAAGGCCGCATCGACGCGATCGCATTGACCAATCTCGGCCAGATCCGTCGCCTGATCGAGGTCGCGCGTGCGCGCGGCTGCGAGGATCGATTGCGCGAAGGGCTTGACCGCACCCCGATCGCTTCGGTCGGACCGGCAGTGTCCGATGAATTGAAGTCCCACGGCCTGCGCACCGATATCTACCCGGCGGAGGATGCGTTCTTTATGCGGCCGCTGATTTCGGCGATGGCGGCAGAGCTTGGCAAGAACCCGCCGCGCGCGGCTGCGGGAAACTGACAAGTTCAACCATAATCTGGATTACTCGCGACCGGCAAAACGTCCGCTTTGCTGCTGAAAGCGGATATTACGCGCTGATCTTCGCATGTCCGGGACGTGCCAAGCTGGCTGACCTGACGACACGGCTGAGGAAGGTCCACCTTACCTGCGATAACGGAAGTCACGAACGGACTACAGCTACTTCCATCCGTCAGCGATTAATATCTAACGTGAACTGGTTCACCAATGGACGATGGGGCCAAACTAACGCGCACGATACGCAAGCCCGGGCCCCTAGCGGATGCGCGCTAGTGCGATCACCAGGTTCGGGAGAGCGTCGAACATCGACGTCCATCGCGCTTTCCAATGATCCCAAAAACGACTAATCTCTTCCTCTTCACGCAATTCAGAAACTTTTGATCGGAGAACAAGCCATACGATAAATTAGATGGAGGAACCAATGGTGAAGAGAGCGATTACGCTCGGCGGCGGCGGTCCCGCAGCCGGCCTGCACATCGGGGTTCTGGAAGCTCTTGAGGCGCATCCTGAGATCGAGTTTGAAGTGTGGTCTTTGTCCTGCATCGGTGCGTGGGTTGGAGTTGTTTACAATCAGTTCGGCGACAAAGTTGAAAACGAGAAAGTTGAAAACAAGAAAGTTGAAAACAAGAAAGCTAAAGACAAGAAAATTGAGAAGAAACACAGGGCCGAACAGACCTATCAATTCTTCAGGGATGGAATTTTCCGGGACGACGAAAGCTATGAGCGCTTTCCGATAAACACCGTTTTCGGACCGGATTGGCGCAGCAACATACAGGCTCTGAATAACTTCGTCACCGACCGCAACAACTATAAAGACTTCCTCTGGGACCCGTACAGAATGATGGATGTCTTCCAGGACTCTATGAAGATTCTCTTCGATCAGCTGCCTGACAGGGACCAAAAGAAGAAATTCACAAAATTGGATGAAGGGGACATCAATAGATGGATTCTCAACCAAGCGATGGCACCCAATCCCTTCGTCCGTTATTTCACGTCCATGATGTATTTGTCGAATATCAACGGGCTGTCCAGGATCAACTATCCGGATAGCGAATTTATGAAGGGCATAAACTTCGAGGAGCTGAAAGAGCGCGGAAAGCCACACATCTTTCACAACGCCTGGAATCTCGACGATCAGAAGCTCACGTTGTTTTCCAATCGCGAAATGAAGAAAAAGCTCGAAGGCAAAGAGTACAAGGTACCAATCAGCGCCTCCAGCCTCTGTGCGTGTTCGGCTCTTCCCTTCATCGAGGGAACCGTAGAGATCGACAGAGTTACGTACTGCGAGGGGGCTTTGGTCGACACCGTAAATTTCGAAAGCTTGCTCGAGGAGCACCCAGATCTAGAGGAAATATGGGTCAGCAGAATCGTCGATTCGAAGCAAATCCGAAAACCGGTAAATCTTCATGACGCGCTGGCAAATCTTTGCCAATTGTTTGCAGCGACGGTCGGCGAAGATGATGTGAAACTATTCAAATACCACGTGCGATCCGCGAAAGAGAATCATCGGAATCTCACGATCGTCGAAATTCGCGTTCCAAGTCATATCAACTTCAAATGGAATCACAGCAACCTGAAGAACGGGCGCGAACTGGGGAAAGCTGCCGGGAAGCAGGCAATCAACGCTTATTACAAACATGCGCAATTGAAGAAGCATCCTGGCCCACATTTCATAAATGAGAATCCGGAAGTGGACGACAAGGACGGATGGAAAGAGTTGCTCAAGAAGCGTGATGAATGCGTAAGGCGAGCGAATAAGCAACGGCGCGGTGAAGCAGCTGATGACCAGGTTGCTGAGTAGGCCAGGCTATCGACAGTTACACCTCCAGATCACGTCACCTCAACCGTTCGAGCAAAGCCTTTGCCTGGTGCAGATCTTGCGTATCAAGACCCTCGGAGAACGAGGCGTAGATCGGCGCGAGGAAATTGAGCGCTTCCTCACGTCTGCCCTGATCGATCCACAGCGCGGCCCGGTCCGTTGCGGCTCGAAGTTCAAGCGTCTTGGCGTGTTGGCTTCTTGCCGTGTTTAATGCCTGATCGAGCAGTGCCTGCGCTTCGGCTTCGACGTCTGGTCCGCCGCGGACGACCAGCACCCGTGCCTTCAGCCGATACAATTCGGCCTCCAAAATTCGTTCGCTGTTGCGGCTGGTTGTAGCGAGGCCGTGCTCGACCAATTCCAGCGCGGGCTCGTAGTCGTGATCGATCAACAATGGCGGGCACAAAAGCACGTCGAGCGCAGTGGTAGCCAGCTGATAACCTGCGCTACGATATTCGTCCAGCGCGGCACGGATCTCCCCGAGTGCGCTGGGTGAAGGATCGAGCGACGCCACGCATATGCCCCGAATGGCGCGCGCCAGGCGCCATTGCCGGAATCCATGCTCCTCCGACAGGGCGATACAGCGTTCGGCATGACCTTGCGCAGTCAGGAACTCGCCGCGAAGCGCGTAAAGAATGCATGCATAGTAACAAGCATACGCCTGCGAATGCGGATGACCGATGGCGTCGGCACGCTGAATAGCGGCGTTCATTCGCATAATTGCCGTATCGGCGTTGCCGAGCAGCCAGAGGGCCCACGACATCAGCGCCAGGTCGGCCACGCCGGCATCCTGGCCGGCAACACGCGCCGCCAGCCTATCCTCCTCGCTGCTCGCCTCGAATGCTTCGTAGGCGCGTTCGATCGCTTCATGGGCACCGGTGAGACGTCCCATGAAAAGGCGGATCATCCCCTGCCCGCGCATCGCGTTGAGCAACGCTGGTCGATCGTCGCGCGCTTCGGCGAGTTGGAGCAGGGCTGCGATCGTTTCCTCGGCCAGCGGCAATTCACCGCGCATTACGCTCGCGGTGGTCAACCAGAACATCACCTGGTGTCGCTCGGGAGGGTCTCCAAGGCGCTCGCACAGCTCGCGCGCGCGGGTGAAGGTTGCCATCGCCTTGTTCGAGGCTGGCCCTTGGGTAGCGATCAGGCATGGCCCGAGAGCGAATTGGAAGTCAAGTTCCAACCTGTCCTTTCGCGCGCTGTCGGGCAGATGGCCCGATGCCTCGATACCTCGTTGCAAGTGCGCGATGGCCTCAAGGTTAGCCGAGCGCATGGCGGCCTTCCTGCCCGCCTGCAGCCAATATGCCTCCGCCTTTTGGAACAGCCCGGCCTCCGTCAGATGATGCGCGAGAGTTTCGGGTTGAGTCTCCACAATTTCCGGAAACCGTTGCTCGAACGCGTCCGCGATCGTGGCATGCAGCGCTGCGCGTCGACTCTTCAGGAGCCCCGAGTAGGCAGCGTCCCGCACAAGCGCGTGCTTGAAGGTATAGACCGCCTGGGGTATCTCGCCCCGGCAGAATATCAACTCCGACCGAACCAACTGGGCAAGCGCCTCCTCAAGTCTCTCTTTTGGCAACTCGGCTACGGTGCTCAGCAGCTCGTAGGAGAACTCGCGACCCACCACTGCGCCGATCTGAGCCACCTCCCTCACCGGAGCCAATCGATCGAGCCTCGCCATCAGCGATGCGTGCAATGTCGTCGGAATCGCCATCGAGGGCAGAGGACGGTTGAGGACGTAGTGATCGTCCTGCTCATGCAATAGCCCGGTTTCGAGCACAGTCTTGGTCAGTTCCTCCACGAACAGCGGCACGCCATCGGTGCGGGCGAGGATCTGCTCCATTACCTCTTCCGGGAGCGTTTTGCCGGCGGTGACGCGCTCGATTAACGCCGCCCCGTTGCGCCGGTTCAGCCGCGTGAGCGAGATCGTCGTCACATGCGCATGACCTGGCCAGGGCGGGGTGAACTCAGGCCTCGCGGTGATGAGCAGCAGCACCCGAAGCCGCGGCACCTGTTCCAAGGTCATCGTGAGCAGCTCCAGCGACGTCGGATCCGCCCAATGGACATCCTCAACAATGACAAACACGGGCTGTCGCGCCGCCAAGCCATTGAGCTGAGTCAAAAACGCCGCCAATGTTATCTCCTTGCGTTTCTGCGGGCTCAGCTCTGGCATGCGGTAACGGTCACTGGGTGGTATCGACAGAAGGTTGGCCAGAGGTAGCACGACGCGGTCGGCATCAGCGCCGGACCGCACGAGCAGCGCTTCAAGCTTGGCGAACTTCTCTGCCGGCGGGTCGCTCCGCTCGAACCGGGCAGCCCGTTCGAGCTGGCGGATGAAAGGATACAGCGCACTGTTAGTGTGGTGCGCCGAGCAGAACTGGCGCACCGTGATGTGCGGTTCGGCGTGGAGCCGCTCGTCAAGCGCTAAAGCAATGTGCGACTTGCCGATACCGGGCTCTCCGGTGAGCATTACGGCGCAACCTTCGCCACGCTTGGCGTGCTGCCAGCGACGCAACAGCATCTCGATTTCCTCGTCACGCCCAATTGGCGGCGCCAATCGGGTTTTGTGCTGTGCCTCGAAACGGCTTTCCACTTCGGTCGTTCCCAGGACCTGCCAGGCTGGTATTGGCTCCGCCCATCCTTTAAGCGCGACAGGGCCGAGATTGCGGTATTCGAAATGCCCATCAGTGAGCCGGTGCGTACTCTCGGAAATCAGCACGGTACCGGGATTGGCGAACGCCTGCAGGCGCGCAGCTAAGTTCGGCGTCTCGCCGATGACCGTCTGCTCTTGAGCCGAGCCTTCGCCGGTCAAATCGCCCACGACCACCATGCCGGTAGCGATGCCAACGCGAACCTGTAGCTCGGTGGCGGGGTCTGTCCGGAGCTTAGCCACGGCATCGACCAGCGCCAGCCCGGCGCGTGTCGCCTGTTCGGCATCATCCTCGTGCGCCTGAGGATAGCCGAAATAGGCGAGCACGCCATCTCCCATGTACCGCGCGATAACACCGTCATTCTGGGCGACAACCTCTGCGATGCAGCGGTGATAGGCGCCCATTACGGCCCGCAAGTCCTCCAGATCAAGGCGAGCCGAAAGTGCCGACGAGCCGACCAGATCGCAAAACATGACTGTAAGTTGACGCCGCGCGGCGTTGTCCGCCGACGCCGGCTTGGTGCCCGTTCGAGGTGTTCGCGGAACCTCTCCCTGAAGTTCTGCGATCGCGCGCAGCATCTTGCGGCGATGCCCAAGCAGGACGCCCAAGTCCTTTAGGTCCTGCTCCGTGAGATCTCGAACGACCGAGAGGTCGATGGCGTTCTCGCGGAATCGCTCGGCGTACTCGCCCAAACCGATCGATGCTAGCCACTCTGCAATACCGGTCATGGTATACCTATGGCTTATACAACGAGAATAGCACATGCGAGAGCGTTGCGAAGACACATCTGTCGACGGAAGCGCCGATCGCCGGACTTCTCGCCCAATGTAACACCGTGGCCCACGGCGAAAAGTGGACGCTGCCAAGCGCGATGTCTGTTAGGGGGTCAACTTGCGGACATCACGGCGCGGCTGATCCGCGTATGCCTTACCCCCGAAAGCCGGCATTGCAAGTACCCTCGCCGCCAGTCTGATCAATACCGCGCTAGTCCACCTTGGCGCCGGCGAACTTGACCACCTTGCCCCACTTCTCGGTCTCATCCGCCACCAGCTTGCCGAAGTCGGCGGGCGAGCCCGGCAGCAGGATGGCGCCGATCTCGGCGAAGCGTGCCTTCGCCTTGGGATCGGCGAGGATTTCGTTGACCGCCTTGTTGAGCCTGTCGACGATTTCCGGCGGCGTGCCTTTGGGCGCTGCGAGGCCATACCACGCGCTCGCCTCGTAGCCCGGCAGGTAATCCGCGACCAACGGCAAATCCGGCAGCACGTCCGAGCGCGTTGTGCTGGTGACGGCAAGCCCGCGCAGCTTGCCGGATTTGACGTGCTCGGCGCAGGTCGGAAGGTTATCGAACATGACATGCATCTGGCCGGAAAGCATGTCGGTGAGCGCCGGCGCGCCGCCGCGGTACGGCACGTGCTGCATGTTGATGCCGGTCAGCATCTTGAACAGTTCGCCCGACATGTGGATCGTGGAGCCGTTGCCTGACGATGCCATGTTGAGCTTGCCCGGATTGGCCTTGGCATAGGCGATCAGTTCGGGAATCGACTTGATCGGCAGTGACGGATGCACCACCACGACGTTGGGAAAACGAATGATGCCGGCGATCGGCTCCATCTCCTTCATGAAATCGAAGGGGAGCTTGTCGTAAAGCGTGGCGTTGATCGCGTTCGCCGGCGCCACCAGAAGCAGCGTGTAGCCGTCGGGCGTGGCACGCAGCACCTGCTCGGTTGCGATATTGGTGCCGCCGCCCGGCCGGTTCTCGATCACGAAGGATTGCCCGAGCTTTTCCGACAGCCATTGCCCCATCAGACGCGAGGTGAGGTCCGCCGAGCCGCCGGGCGTATAGCCGATCACGAGGCGAACCGGCCGCGATGGATAGGCCTGCGCACTTGCAATGCTTGACGTAACGGGGAGCGCAGCCGCACCGGCGACGAGCTGCAAGAACTGGCGACGCTGATATTCCATCATGCTTCCTCCGACAACACGCGCCGGCGGCTCTTTGCGACCGCTCGGCGCGCGCATCCTAGAGCATGATCGGGAAAATTGGATACCGATTTTCGTCAGGGAGAGGCGAAATGCTTTCGCGTTAGCGCGACTGACAGGGCTTTCGTTCGACGGGCTAGACGCTCACCGCTGTGCTCAAACACAGTAGGACTATCCCGAAGACTATCCCGGTCGCCGCCGTCGCTATGGCGGCGGCGGATAGCGGTCGAAGGTGGGCAGTTCGTGCGCCCGCTCCATCCAGCGAAGGCGCTCTGCGACCTGGATATGCACCATGGCCGGCACGGCGTCGGGATCATCGTAGGTCGCGCTCTGAATATCGACGATCCCGGGCAGCACATTGGCATTGGTGTAGAAGAGACCGGTGCCACAGTTCGCGCAAAACTGTCGCCGGCCATGCTCCGATGATTCGTAAACCTTGGGCGTTCCCTTCGTCACCTTGAGCGCGTCCTCCGCGTACATCGTCCACCCAACCATCGGCGCGCCGGCGTGACGGCGGCAATCCGCGCAATGGCACAGCGCATGAACGATAGGGTTCCCAGCGATCTCATAACGGATGGCGCCACAGTGACAGCCGCCGGTGATGTTGCTCATGCTGTTCTCCCGATGGATGCGGGTTTCGATCTTAGCCCGGATGGGGTGCGCATTCGCGCGACCCGTTGGGCGCTCCGGGCTGCGTTACGCCGACTTCCTGACCGCGTTGTCGACCAGCGTCTTGCCGAGCGACCAGATCGCGCCTGGCACCTTGTGGCTCGCGGCAATGACGTCGTCGAACGATTTTTCGATCCAGGTGCAATCTTCCTCCGTGATCACCAGCGGCGGCAGCAGCTTGATGGTGTGGCTGCCGTGGCCGGAGACTTGCGTCAGGATCTTGTGATCCTTGAACAGCGGTACGGTGATGAGCTGGCAGAACAGGCCCTTATTTGCGGTCTCCAGCAGATTCCAGGAAGCCTTCAGCTTCAGCGATTTCGGCGGACCGAACTCGATGCCGATCATCAATCCCTTGCCGCGCACTTCCTTCAGCAGTTCGTAGCCGGGCACCATGCGGGTCAGCGCAAGGCGAAGCTCGGCGCCGCGCTTGGCGGCCTGCTCGACAAGCTTCTCCTGCTTGATCACATCGAGGGTAGCGATGCCGGCGGCCATCGCCATATCGTTTTTCGAAAAAGTCGAGCCGTGCACGACCGCGCGATCCATCTGGCTGAAGATCTTGTCGAAGATGGACTTGCGGGTCAGCAGCGCGCCGACTGGCACGTGACCGCCCGACAGCGCCTTTGCCAAGAGCACCATGTCGGGCTCGACATTCCAGTGCTCGACCGCGAGGAATTTTCCGGTGCGGCCGATACCGGTCTGGATTTCGTCGGCAATGAAGATCGTGCCGTACTTTTTGCACAGCGCGGCGGCGCCCGGCAAAAATTCATCCGATGGCATGTTGACGCCCTTGCCCTGGATCGGCTCGACAATGAAGGCTGCGACCTGGCGCGAGGACAATGCCTGCTCGAGCGCGGCGAGATCGTTGAAAGTTATCTGCGTGCATCCCGGCAGCAGCGGCTCGAAGCCGCCTCTGAAGTTCGCATCGTCCATCAGCGACAGCGCGCCGTAGGACAGGCCGTGGAAGGAATGCGAGCAGGAGACGATGCCGGGACGGCCGGTCGCACCGCGCGCGAACTTGATTGCGGCTTCGACGGTCTCGGCGCCGGAATTGGCAAAGAATACCTTGTCCAGATATGGCACATGTTCGAGCAGGCGTTCCGCCAGTACGCCCGCCAGCGTCGAGACGTCGAGTTGCACCAGATTGGGAAAATCGCTGTCGAGCACGCCTTTCAGCGCCAGACGCAGCGCCGGATGATTGCGGCCAATCGCAAAAACGCCAAATCCGCTGAGTAGATCGAGATAGCGGGCCCCGTCACGATCGAACAGGTATTGTCCTTGACCCTTCTGAAAGCCCACATCGTAGCCGATGGTCTTCAGCACCCGGACGAGCTGCTCGTTCAGATGCCGTGCATGCATGGAACTGCGCTGCGCCTGCCGCTCTACAAACAGCCCGGAAACGTCTAGATATGAATCTGGCATTGGCTACATACGTCGGTTGATGGCTGTTTCGTCAACTGAAAACGCTCAATGCGGCGTTTTGACCCCTCGCTTGGATCATCTACTTAAACACAGGTTCGAACCATGTTGCACTGCCTAAGAACTGTCGCGCGCACAATAGTTTATTCGGGAATCATTTTAGCCACAGGTCTTGATGCGGCGCTGGCCGCCGATCCCACCGGTGACTGGAAAGTGGCCGACGGTGTTGCCAACATTCGCGTCGCCCAATGCAACGGCAACATGTGGGGCGTCGTTGCCTGGGAAAAGATGCCGGGCGGCAAGGACAAGAACAATCCGGATGCCTCTAAGCAGAGCCGGCCGACTTTGGGCATGCCGATCCTGATCGACATGAAGAAGAAGTCCGGCGTCGATGCGTGGGAGGGTGAGGTCTATAACGCCAAGGACGGACAAAACTACAGTGCGACCATCAAGCCGGTCGGGACCGACCAGCTCGAGATTCAAGGCTGCGTGCTCGGCTTCCTCTGCGGCGGCGAGACCTGGACCCGTGTCGGTCCGCCGATCCCCTTAAGCCCCACCAACAGCATGGCCAAGGGCGCACCGAAGGGTGCATCCGGCGCAGCGCCCAAGACCGCAGCGCCAGCCGCCCCGCCGAAGACCACGGGTGCGGTAAATCCTGCGCCCGCGCCGAAGGCCGCGTCCGGTCAGAAACAGGCGGCCGCCCAGCCCGGCGACATCGGCGACATCTGCCTACTTCCCGACATCGCGCGGTTTGCCCATTAGCGCCGGCTGGAACAGCAACACCGCAGCAAGCGTGATGACAAACGACAGCGCCAGCAATTTACCCATGCTGGCGGTGCCGGGATGACTGGATAGCCACAAGCTTCCGAAAGCGGTCGCAGTCGTCAGCGCAGAGAAAAAGATCGCGCGCGTCAGGCTAGACTGCAGCAGGTTATTTCTGCCCTCGCGCCAGGCCACGACGTAATAGATCTTGAAGGCGACGCCGACGCCGAGCAGCAGCGGCAATGCTACGATGTTGGCGAAGTTGAGTGGCAGTCCGATCAGCACGCAGAGCTCCAGCGTCACCGCGCCGGCCACCAATAGCGGCACTATCGTCATCAGCACGTCGGTGACGCGCCGCAGCGTCAGCCACAACAATAGGCTGATCACCACCAGCGCCCAGATGCCGGCGTGAATGAACGCCTTCACGATGGTGTCGCCGGACTTGAGGATCGACACCGGTCCGCCGATCGCGTTCGGCTCGGCAGCCAGCACCGCATTGGCAAAGCGGCGCAAATTGTCGTTGTCGTTGGGATCGCCTTTCGGCAGCGCCTCGACGCGGATCAGCCCGTCCTTGGACTTCCAGCTATTCAACAGTTCCGGCGGCAGCGTCTTCAGCGTCACCGGCCCGGCTTGCATCGTGTTCCTGAGCTGGTCGAACACGATCTTGAGCGGGGCGACGAAGATGTCCTGGGCCTTCTCGCGCGTCGCCTGGTCGCTTCCGGCAAGCTTGGACAATGCATCCGCCAGCCTTCGCGAGGCAACCGCGCCCGGCCCCTTGCCGTCGCCCGCGGCCCTGCGCAAGCTGTCGACCGAACTCTTCAGCGCCTCTACATTCTCCTCATCGGTGGGCGCCGCGTCGACCGAGTCGGGATTGAGCGCGGGGCCGACGACCTTCGCTGCCTTTCCGATCAACTGGAGCTTGGCTGGCTGGTCTTCGGGCACGAAGCTGTCGATCGACATCACGCGAAGAACTTCCGGCAACTTCTCCAGCCGCGCCTCGATCTTCTTCGCCTCCGCTTCCGAATTGGTCAGCACGTTGATGGCGTTGGCGCCGGTGTTGGGATCGTTGCGCAGGTCGAGGAAAGTCCCGATCGATTCGGCCTTCGGATTGCGCAGATTGATCGGGTTGAAGTCGAACTTCATGAAATAGAGCAGCGGCAGGCCGGCCACTACGAGGATCAGCGTACCGACGACGATGATGACGCGATGCCGTTCGAGGAACGCGTCCACGGGCGCCAGGAACGCGTAACCGACCGGCTCGCTTTCGCCGGGCGGATGGAGCAGCTTTAGCAGCGCCGGCAACACCGTGATGCTGCTGATGAACGCGATCAGCATGCCGGCGCCGGCGATCTTGCCGAGTTCGGAGATGCCCTTGTAGTCGGTGGGCAGGAAGCAAAGGAAGCCGGCGGCGGTCGCCATCGCGGCGAGCGAAAGCGGGACCGCCGAACGTCTGGCCGCGCTCTCCAGCGCCAGCGCCAGATCTTCGTTCTTGAACCGCTCCGAACGGTAGCGGACGCTGAACTGAATGCCGAAGTCGACGCCGATGCCGACGAACAGGACGGCGAACGCGATCGACAGCAGGTTCAGCGAACCCACCATCATCAGGCCGACCGCGGTCGTTATGGCAAGGCCGACGAACAGGTTCACGAACACCGCGAAGATGATCTTCGCCGAATGCAGCGCCAACCAGAGGATCACGAGGACGATGAGGACAGTTGCGACACTGTTGACGATCGCGCCATCCTGGACGGTCGCATATTCCTCGTTCGCGATCGGAACCGGGCCGGTCAGCCTGACGCGCGCGCCATATTCGTCGGCAAAATTGAGATCTGTCGCGGCCTGCCGGATCGCATCGGTCGCATCCTTGCCAGGTTGGAGCGCGTTGTAGTCGAGTATCGGCTTGAACTCGATGAAGGCGCGGCGATCGGAATCGGTCAAAGGCTTGTCGCTGACGAGTTCGCGCCAGGAGAATGTCGCGGTTCCCTTGCTCAGGATGTTCTCGACCGTCTGGCTGATCAAGTTGAAGGGACGTTCGGCATTATCGAGCTTGACCTGACCGCGCTTGACGCCGGCAAGTCCGGTCTCCAGCGCACCGGTCAGCCCGCGGATCGAGGGATCGCCGGCCATGATCTCGATCAGGGGCGCGGCGGCTTCGAGCTGGCCGGCGACTTTGCCGACTTCTTCCACCGGCAGGAACAACAGCCCGTTCTTCTCGAAGAACTCGCCCGAACCGAGCGGCTGCACCAATTCGAAATGCTTGGTGTCACCAGACAGTTTCGTTGCCAGCGCCTTGGCTGCAGCGCTGGTGAGCTCCGGCGTCGGCCCCTCGACCACGGCCAGGATCAGTTTTTCCCGGTCGAAGGCCTGCTCGAACTGGATGTCGCGCTGGCGCCAGTCGAGGTCGGGCGAGATCAGCGTGTTGATGTCGGTGTTGATCGCGAAATTGCGGGCGGCATAGTAGGCCCCCCCGACCGCCAGAAGCAGGGAGACGATGACGACGAGAGTGGCAAACCGCGTACAGGCTTTGACAACGGCGACAACTACACTGGTCAGCACTTCGTTTCTTTCTAAATCTAAAAGGAGAGCTGGGCGAAAACGCCCCGCTGTCTAGCGGAGTTCCCGCCGCCGATCTAATGTTGTTTTGGTTACTTTCCCCGAGGGTTCGAGCGAAGTCGCCACAACAGACCGGAACGGGCGTTCGGGCGCCGGTATAGCCGGTTCGGGTGGGCAATAAAGTGACGAACCGGTGAGGAACAATCGGCCGGGCAACGCATGTATCGGTAGCTAAATACCCATCGCCCGGTAACCATTGCGCGATCCAACCTTTCCTATCCACACAATTTTTGACACATAGTCCTGCGCTTCCATGTGCCTAGTATGGGGATTACCTACCGGAACCGGCCATGGTGCGGATATTGCAAATATCCGGAGTGTGATCGGCTGCACGGAGGCCTTCGGGTGAATTTGCGAATTCGGTATTTGGTGCAACTTGCGTAATGGACATCCCATGGAAGTGTATCTAGCGCAGCCCCGCGGATTTTGTGCGGGCGTCGTGCGTGCCATCGAAATCGTTGAGCGTGCGCTCGAGAAATACGGCCCGCCGGTCTATGTCCGGCACGAGATCGTGCACAACAAATACGTGGTCGAAAGCCTGAAGGCCAAGGGCGCGATCTTCGTCGAGGACCTGTCGGAGGTACCGCCGCTTGCGGTAACCGTGTTCAGCGCCCATGGCGTGGCCCGCAGCGTCGAGGAAGAGGCCGCCGCCCGCGGTCTTCCGGTCCTCAATGCCACCTGCCCGCTGGTCACCAAGGTCCATAATCAGGGTAAACGGTATATGTCCAAGGGCCGCACCTTGGTCCTGATCGGCCATGCCGGCCATCCCGAGGTCGAGGGCACCATGGGCCAGGTTCCGGGCCCGGTTCTCCTGGTCCAAAACGTCGACGACGTGGCGGCTCTGCCGCTGCCGACCGATGCCCCGGTGGCCTATATCACCCAGACCACCCTCAGTGTGGACGACACAAAGGACATAATCGCCGCCCTTCAGGCCAAATTTACAGATATTCAAGGCCCCGACATCCGGGATATCTGCTATGCGACACAGAACCGCCAATCTGCGGTAAGGGACCTGAGTAAGCTGGTGGACGTCATCTTGGTGGTGGGGGCCGCCAATAGTTCCAACTCAAACAGACTTCGCGAAATCGGCACCGAGGTCGGCGTCGCGAGTTATCTCATTGCCGACGGGAGCGAGCTGAACCCTGATTGGCTGAAGGATGCAAAGGCTGTCGGCATCACCGCGGGCGCATCGGCGCCCGAAGTTTTGGTCGACGACGTGATCGAGGCTTTGAGGCGTATCGGACCCGTCACGGTTTCGGTGCTACCCGGCCGGGAGGAAAACATCGAGTTCCGGCTTCCGGCCGAACTGACTGCGGGTTGATCTACTTCAAGATTTACAGGTCCAGAAAGAAAATCTCCAAAATGGCAATACCGTTCTTCAAGGAAATGCGTATCGGCGCCTATCTGATGAAGCAGAAGCTGCTTGGCCGAAAGCGCTATCCGCTCGTGCTGATGCTGGAGCCGTTGTTCCGCTGCAACCTCGCCTGCGTAGGCTGCGGCAAGATCGACTACCCCGATGCGATCCTCAACCGCCGCATGACCGCGCAGGAATGTTGGGATGCAGCCGACGAATGCGGCGCGCCGATGGTGGCAATCCCCGGCGGCGAGCCGCTGATCCACAAGGAGATCGGCGAGATCGTGCGCGGCCTCGTGGCGCGCAAGAAGTTCGTCTCGCTCTGCACCAACGCGCTGCTTCTGGAAAAGAAGCTCGATCTGTTCGAGCCCTCGCCGTACTTGTTCTTCTCGGTGCATCTCGACGGCCTCAAGGACCACCACGACAAGGCGGTATCGCAGAAGGGCGTGTTCGATCGCGCGGTTTCCGCCATCAAGGCCGCGAAAGCGCGCGGCTTCACCGTCAACGTCAATGCGACCATCTTCGACGGTCACGCTGCCGAAGACATCGCGAAGTTCCTGGACTTCACTACCGAACTCGGTGTCGGCGTCTCGATGTCGCCGGGCTACGCCTATGAGCGCGCCCCGGACCAGGAGCACTTCCTCAACCGCACCAAGACAAAAAAACTGTTCCGCGACGTCTTTGCTCTCGGCAAGGGCAAGAAGTGGAATTTTATGCATTCCGGTCTGTTCCTGGATTTCCTTGCGGGCAACCAGTCCTACGAATGCACGCCCTGGGGCATGCCGGCGCGCAACGTCTTCGGCTGGCAGAAGCCCTGCTACCTGCTCGGCGAGGGCTATACCAAGACCTTCAAGGAGCTGATGGAGACCACGGACTGGGATTCCTACGGCACCGGCCGTTACGAGAAGTGCGCCGACTGCATGGCGCATTGCGGCTATGAGCCAACCGCTGCCAACGCCGCGCTGACCAATCCGTTCAAGGCGATGTGGGTCGCGCTGCGCGGCGTCCGCACCTCGGGTCCGATGGCGCCCGAGATCGACCTCTCCAACCAGCGCCCGGCGCAGTACATCTTCTCCGAACAGGTTCAGAAGAAGCTGTCGGAAATCCGCCGCGACGAGGCGGCTGCCGCCGCCGCTAAGCAGCAGGCGAATGCCTCCACCGCCGCCTGAGCGAGCACGGAAACAAGATTAAAAGGCCCCGGTTCTTGAGCGAACCGGGGCCTTTTCTTTTTGTTTGACGCTTTCGAACACTCTGAAGCTGCCGCCCCGCGCCCTCAGACCTCCGCGATGGCAAAGCTCTCGCCGTGCAGGAAGCCACGGCAACCGCGCAGCGAGCGCAGCGCGCGGTTGAAATCGAGCCCTGTGGAGACCAGCGCGCGTAGCGTGGCGGGATTGCGCGCCACCCCGCGCAGCACCTTGCCGAGGTCAATATCGCCGTTCGGCTTGATGGCGCTCTTGGCGAGCGCTGGAAGCGCCCTGGTGGCCGGATCGGAGATCACCCGCAGTGCCGCGAACGGAAGCCCCGCCTCGGCCGCATAGGCCGCCGCGATATGGCTTTCCATATCGACCGCCGCCGCCCCCGTCTCCGAATGCAGCGCGGCCTTGCAGGCGGTCGCCGCGATCACCTGTTCCACACCCGAAAGAATGCCACGGACCACGCGCCGGCGGCGCAGCGCGGCGCGGGCGATCATTTCCTCGTTCAACGCCAGACCTGCCAGAAACCGGGTATCGCCGGCGAGAACCTCGGTCGCCACCACCACATCGCCCGACTTCAGCGACGGATCGAGCCCGCCGGCGACGCCGAACGAGATCACCCCCCTGAAAGTGGTAGAATCCAGCGTTGCCAGCAGTGCGCGCAATTGCTGCGGATCGCTGGAACTGCAGATAACGATCATGCCGGGCCCGGCCGCAATGCGGGCTTCCTGCACCAATCCTGTAACGATCAAAACCGGCCGCGGATCATTCGAATTGCGATCAACCGAATTGTCCACGATCGCGGCGGCCCCCGCCCCCCAAGTCACATCCCGACCCCTACCACCCTGCTGTTGGTGCTTCTCAAATTCCGATACCGCGCCAGCGCCCAGAGCGGAAAGAACTTCGAGTAGCCATGATAACGCAAATAAAACACCCGCGGAAAGCCCGTAGCCGTGTAGCGCGCCTCGTCCCAGAGTCCTTTCTCGGTCTGTGTGGCTTTTAGGTACTCCACGCCACGCATGACGGCCGGATGTTCCACCTCGCCGGCCGCCATCAGACCAAGCAAGGCCCATGCCGTCTGCGAGGAGGTCGAGGGCGCCTGCTCATATCCCTTGTAATCGAGTCGGTAACTGACCGCATCCTCGCCCCAGCCGCCATCTCGGTTCTGGATCGAAACCAGCCAGTCCGCCGCCTTCCGAATCATGGGATCCTGATGGTCCACGCTGGCGGCATTGAGCGCACACAGCACCGACCAGGTTCCGTAGATGTAGTTCAGCCCCCAGCGGCCGTACCAGGAGCCCTCCGCGAGCTGGGTGCGGCGCAAATAGGCAATCCCGTCCGCGACCGCCTTGCTGGTCTGCGCGGTCTCGCCGAGCTGAGCCAGCATCGAGATGCAGCGCGCGGTGACGTCCTCGGTCGGGGGATCGAGCAGTGCGCCGTGATCGGAGAACGGGATGTTGTTGAGGTAGTATTCAAGGTTGTTGACGTCGAAGGCGGCCCAGCCGCCATCACGGCTCTGCAGGCCTTCGATCCACTCGCGGCCGCGCGCAATCGCCTGATCGTATTCCTTGCTGCCGGTCTGCCGGCGCGCCCGGTCCATCGCCATCACGACCACGGCGGTGTCGTCGAGATCGGGATAATGGTCGTTGTTGTACTGGAATGCCCAGCCGCCGGGACGAACGTCGGGCGCCTTCGCCGCCCAGTCGCCCTTGAGGTCGAGGACCTGCCGCGGCTTCAGCCAGTCGAGACCCTGCTTCATCTTCTTGAGCGTGTCCTCGCCGCCGGCCTCGGCAAGCGCGTGGCAGGTCAGCGCGGTGTCCCACACCGGGGAGACGCAGGGCTGGCAATAGGCTTCGTGCTCGCCGATCACGAGCAGCTTGTCGATGCCCTTGCGGGTGACCGCACGCGGCGGATAATCCGGTCCCTTGCCGAGCGCGTCGTACATCATGACGATGTTGGCCATCGGCGGATAGATCGCACCCATGCCGTCTTCGCCGTTGAGCCGCTCCTCGGTAAACGCGAGCGCGGCGTCGATCGCGCGCTGGCGCAGCTTTTTCGGAAACAACGGTTCGACCGCGCGCAGGATCTTGTCCAGCGTGCTGAAGAGCGTGAACCAGCCCCAGCTTTGATGAGGCGCCTTCGCGCTCAGCCCGACCGACTTGGGATCCTGCAGGAACAACTCGTCGATGCCGACGCCCTTGGGATTCTTCGCCAGCGGCTTCAACGCCGCCATCACCATCAGCGGCACGATCGTGGTGCGCGCCCAATAGGAAATCTTGTTGAGATGGAACGGCGACCACATCGGCAACAGCATGATCTCGACCGGCAGCACCGGTACCGCGCGCCAAGTCAGTACACCGTAGAACGCCAGCAGAAACCGCGTGAAGACGTTGACGCGGGCAGCACCGCCGCGGGAGCGGATCGCCTCGCGCGCGCGCACCATATGCGGCGCATCGACGGAATCGCCAATCATCTTCAGCGCGAAATAGGATTTGACGCTGGCGCTCATGTCGAACGGGCCATCCTGCACCAGCGGCCACCCGCCATGACTGCCTTGGGTGCGACGTAGATAGTTCGCGATCTTGGCTTCGAGCTCACTGTCGATGGGCTCGGCGAGATAGTGGCGCAGCAGGATGTATTCGGCAGGGATGGTGCTGTCGGCTTCCAACTCGAATATCCAGTGTCCGTCGGATTGGCGGTAACCGAACAGCGCTTCGGTCGCGGAAGCGATGCTCTTCTCCAGGGCAACGGGGTCGACGGTGTTTGTTTTGTCGATGGCAAGCATTTCGCTATACATCCCTATATTCGCGACGGGCTCTGTGAAGCCGGTCACGCAACTCGTCCTCAGGCTTAACGCCTCGCCAGGACCAGATCGGCGGCGCGATCGCCTGACCGCACCGATCCCTCGATGGTTGCCGGTAATCCGGTATCAGTCCAGTCGCCGGCGAGAAACAGGTTTTTGAAGGACGTCGTCGTCCCCGGCCGCAGCGCATTCTGCTCCGGCGTAGCCTCAAAAGTCGCACGGCGTTCGCGCACGATCTGCCAGGGCGGCAGCGGCAATTCGCCCGGCAGACCGGCGGCTTTGCAGACATCCCGCCAAATCGCCAGCGCGAGTTCCTCGCGCGGCATGTCGACGAGCCGGTCGCCATTGCTGATGGTGACCGACAGCCGCTGCGGGAATGCGAACAGCCACTCCACCAGCCCGCCGACGACGCCGAGAATCGGCGGCGCATCCTTGGGCGGGTCGAAGCGGAAATGCGCGTTGACAATCGCCCGGAATTTCGACGGCGTCTTCAATCCCGGCAGCAGCGCCGCCGCAGGGCGCGGCGGCACTGCGAGTACCACGACGTCGTCGGGGCCGAGCGCGATGGTGTCGCCACCGAATTTCAGCTCGCCGACATCGTTCCCCTTCATCACGAGTTCGCGCAGCTCATGGCCGAGTTGGATCGAGGCGCCCTTGTCCTGCAAGAGCTTGATCGCCGGCTCGACCAGCACAGCGCTGAGGCCATCGCGCGCGATCAGCGGCCGGCAGGCCTGCCCACCCGCCAGCAGCGTTTCCCGCACGATCGCGCCGGCCAGGCCCGCCGAACCCTCCGGTGGGTCGACATTGAGCGCGGCCAACAGCAGCGGCTGCACCAGCCGCTGGTACAGCGTGCCCTTGCAGGCGATCGCATTGCCTACCAGCTTATCGGTCCCTGCCCAGATCAGCGGCATCAATGCGAGGTAATCGAACAGCTTCGTATCGGGGACGCGGCGAGCCTCGTCGAACACCCACAACGGCAACTTGCCGTCGCCAAGGTCAAGTTGCCAGCGCTGGCCGGTTGAGATGTCGATAAAGGGAAACTGCGCAGCCTTTGGCCCGACCAGCCCCGCCTCGGTGCCGATCGATTTGGCGTAGGCCAGCGCATGACGGTTGCCGGACAACAACAAATGATTGCCGTTGTCGATGGTGAGGTTGGTGGCCGCATCGAAATAGGACCGGCAACGACCGCCGGTCTGCTGCGTGGCCTCGTGGACATGCACCCGGTAATTGGCGTTGGCGAGCCGCACGGCCGCTGAAAGGCCGGAAATGCCGGCGCCGATGATATGAACGTTTTTCTGCATCAGATGATCGCGTATCGGAGAAGGATGGCGATTTTCGCCCATTTGTGGACGCGAACCGGCTCGCGCGGAGCCGCAAAGCCCCGGGCCAGCAGCAAGTCCAGGATCGCGCGGTAATATTTCGACATGATCCGCGGCGCGCGCACCACGCGCCGCGAATTGCGTTTCATGATTTCGTCGGCTTTCTCGAAATGCTTTTTCGCGCGCTCGGCCAGCGGCAGGCATACTTTCGGCAATGCGCGATCGACGATCACGCGCTGCGGATCATCGGTCGTGATGCCGGCAAGGAGCAGCCCCTCGCGTGGCAGATAGAGGCGACCGAGGCCGGCGTCTTCATCGATGTCGCGCAGGATATTGGTCAATTGCAGCGCGCGCCCGAGGTGGTGGGCGAGCAGGATGCCGTCTTCCTCAGGCAGGCCGAACACGCGCACCGATAGTCGCCCGACGGCGCTGGCGACGCGGTCGCAATAGAGATCGAGGGTGGCAAGATCCGGCGCCCGGATGTCTTGCGGCACATCCATCTGCATGCCGTCGACGATGGCGAGAAAATCCTCACGCTTGAGACCGAAGGTTTTGACCGACGCGGCGTAGTCCTGCAGGCGCGGCGGTGGGTGCCCCTGATACAGCGCATCGATATCGTCGCGCCATTGCTGCAGCGCAGCCAGCCGCTCGGGCCGCGGGCCGTCGGAATCGGCGATGTCGTCGACCTGGCGGCAGAAGCTGTAGATCTGGAACATCGCCTCGCGCTGGTCGCGCGGCAGGATGCGCATCGCGGCATAGAACGAGCTGCCGGATGCGGTGGCACCGTAATCTGCGTCGGCCGCCGCCGGATGCAACGTCATGCGCCGGCCGCCGGATTTGCCTGGGGACGGCGTCCGATCGCGCGGCGGGTGATCTCGCCGGCGATGCCGCCGATGGTATGGCCGAGCAACTCCAGCTTGCTCAAATGCACGCGCTCGCTGAGCGGATCGCGCACTTTCAGCATGCCGACGATCTTGTCGGCAAATGCCTGGATCACGGCAATATCGAGCCCGAGCCGGAAATCCTTTACCGCGGCACTCAACGACTTGCTTTCATTGAGAAGAGTTTCAGTCCGCGCCGCGAGCGCATGGAGACATTGCAACAGCGCCGGCTGCGACTTCGCCTCGCCCAGCATCTCGACGGTGGCGCCGCTTGCTGCCAGCGCGTCACGCGGCAGGTAGACGCGGTTGAGATTCTTGTAGTCCTTGGCGCAGTCCTGCAAATGGTTGTTGATCTGCAATCCCGCGCACAGCGCGTCGGAAGCGGCCCAGGTCGAGGTGCTCTCGCCATGAACGTCGAGCATGAAACGGCCGACCGGCATGGCCGAATAGCGGCAATAATGAATGACGTCGTCCCAGTTTTCGTAGCGCAGCTTGGTGACGTCCATCCGGAACGCGACCAGCACGTCGAGCGCGTGGCGCGGCGCCATCGCGCGCTCGGCCAAGGCACGGCGCAGATTGACGGCCTCGGCTTGCGTGTCGCCCTTGCCGAGTAGCTCGGCCTCGAACAGGTCGAGATAGCGCAGCTTTTCTTCCGCGCTAAGGGTCGCGTGGTCGGCGATGTCGTCGGCAGTCCTGACGAAGTTGTAGAACGCGAGGATCAGCGCCCGGTGACGCGGATGAATGATCCACGACGCGACCGGAAAATTCTCGTCGCGGTCAGTTTTTCCGGATCGCAGGTCGCTCGCGGTGGTCATCAAGAACTGGCTACATCAATCGGGATTGGCGGCATGCGCCGGTGCCCGGCGCATGCGAGGAGATCGCGAGCCCCATATAGGGGAATACGCCGCCAAAACCAATGCTATATGGGCTGATCAACCCCGCCCGTGACGCGCGTCATAGAGCCGAAAATGGCTTTTCCGCGAGGGTTAACGGACGCGACGCGCCTTATTGGCCGTTGTTCTTGAGAACTTGGTTGCAGGCCGCGCTGATCTTGGGCCGATTTTCCTTGAGGCACGCCAGGATCGTGAAATCGCCCTGATCGATGACCGCGCGGCAGAATTTCTGCACGTCGCGCGTACAGGCCTTCTGCTCCTCCTCCGTTCCGCTGCGCTGCGCTTGCTGGGCGAAGGCGACGTTCGACGAGACCGACATCGACAACAAAGTGAGGGCCAGGAGAGATTTACGCATCGTATTCCTTCATTTCGGCAGCATGAAATCCCGTTCCCGATTGCGTTTCGGCATCGCCGGGGCGGATTTGTTTGGATGGCAGGTGCCGCGTGACGCAGCAACGTGCACAGGACAAGCATGGCAAATACGGCTAAATTTACGGCGATCCCAGCACGGCAAATAACCGGCTGATATCTAACGTGTATTTCTGCCACACTTTCTCGGAAATTGGTTCTTGCAGACGGTCGTGGGCGAAGCTAAATGCTGCGCCGACGGAGTTGATGGAACGCCTTGATTCCTCTCGGTCGCTTTGCGGCGTTTCTTGCTGCCGAGACCGCCGGAAACAGCATCTGGTCATTTGAACCTAACATACTGCGGGAACACTAAATCTTCGATGCGGCGAGACCTATCTTTGCGAAGAACGTCTATTTGAGGGGAAGACTCACGATGAAACTGTTTGGTTCCAGCTTGCTCCGTCAGGCTGTTGCAGCGGCCGGCGTCGGCGCCGCGCTAATGTTGTCGGTCGCTCAAAGCCATGCGCAGGCGGGCGGCCCGTTTGCCGGCTTTGACGGAAACTGGAGCGGCACAGGGACTGTCGCGCTCTCCAACGGCACCACCGAGAACATCCGCTGCAAGGCCGACTACAAGGTCAACGCCAGCGGGCTTGGCCTGAAGCAAAACCTGCACTGCGCCAGCGACAGCTACAAGTTCGATCTCTCGAGCGATGTCACCAGCCAGGGTGAACGCATTTCGGGCAACTGGAGCGAAAAGAGCCGAAACATCTTCGGCAATCTGCAGGGCACCGCCGGTGGCGGCCAGATCGACGTGTTTGTCGAAGCATCGGGATTTGCAGCCAACCTGAATCTGCGCACCACCGGCAACAAGCAGAGCGTGCAGATCGACTCCAAGGGCGAGATCCGCGGCGTCAAGATCACGATGACCAGGACCTGATACGGTTCTTCGAAGCAGTAGCGCCAATGGCGGCTCCCCCCGGGCACCGCCATTTTTATTTTCGGCAGCTCAGCGGAATTGCCACGCCCAATACGCATCACAGCGGTCGCGGCGTTCCGTCACCTCGACGCGCATGAAGCGATCATGCGCGAGCGCGGCCCCCACCCACAATTCGTTCCAGGCATCGAACACTTGAGGCGACAGCGCTTCACGTTCCGCCATCAGGCGCCACGAAGCCTGGCGCACGGTTGCGCCCGGGCCTTCGATTTGCAGTTCCGCATCGTCGTCCTGCCCCCGCGCAAGCCGGGCGAAGGCCTTGGCGAAACCCACCGCCCCCGCCTCCACGCCACCCAACAGCGCAGCGACGTCGTCGAAGGTGTGCATCCCGACGAGCCGCGCCGCGGCGCCGGCGAGATGGCCGCCCTCCTCCGGTCCGAGCACGGCAATCGTCTCCGGAACGATCGAGGTGATGTACTCCATCGCATAATTGCGAAGCACCTTCTGCAGCCGTTCCTCCGGCCATGTGTTCTCCGGCAGGCGCGGCGCGAGCTCGGCACAGAATGGCGGACAGCGTTCGCCCGGCGAAAACTGCAGTCGCTGCTCGGGCGCGAGATCGTGATCCCATTCCTTGTAGTAACCTTCGAGCCCCGGCTGACCGTCAACGGTCTGACCCGTGCAGACAAAGCCGAGTCTGGGATTGCCGAGCACGACGCCGTTATTGGAATGCCATCCGCGCAACATCGCACGCGACACTTCCGAGGGGATTCCGCAAATGGCCGTGCCGGACCAGATCCAGCGCGGCGGCGGATAGCGCACCCAGGCCTTGGTGTCGCTCTCGCGGACATATTCGACCTTCACGCCGCCGACCTGGTTCGACAGATAGTGATATTGGGCGCACGCGACCGCATGCGGAAGCTGGTCGAGGCCGAGCTTCTTCAATCCGGGAAGGAAGCGCGCCAGTTGCTGGCGCCGGAAGGTGCGAAATACCACCTCGGCCGCGCGCGGCGCGCCGGCCCGCGACGCCAGCATCAGGATCAGCCCGGTGAGATAGGAATGATAGATGTGTTCGACCGCGCGGTAGGCGGCAGCGTCGGCCGCAGGGCGAGCGGCTAATCCTGCAGACGTCATTCCTCAGCCCCTCTGGCTGCCGTCGGCCGGCAACCCCTGTTGTTCAGCAGCGTTCGCTACTCGGCGGCCTTGTTGTCCGCTGGCTCGACGTGACTGACGCCGCGAATCTTTTCTGACAGGCTGATCAGGAACATCGAGGTCGGCCGCAGGATGAAGAGGTCAGCGACCAGCGCTGCGACCATCGAGAACGCGCTGAGCCAGCCGAACAAGCGTAGCGACGGCAAGTCGGAGAACACGGTGACGACGAGGCCGCAGGCCAGCACCACCGTGGTCAGGATCAGCGCCGGGCCGACCAGCACGGTGGCGCGCTCGACCGCCAGTCCCGAACTGACGCCCGGTTTGCTCTCCAGGCGAAGCCGGTTGAGGAAGTGGATCGTGGCGCTCAGGCCCAGGCCAAACGATACCGTCAGCGCGACGACGCTGGCGAATTGCAGCCCCTCGCCCAACATCCACAGTACCGTGCCCGATGCCACCACCGGGAAGATACCCGGCAGGATGCAGGAGAACATCACCACGACCGAGCGGAACGCGAGCCCGATGAAGACGGCGACAATGAGGAATTCAATCGTCAGGGCGTGGTTGAGCTTGTCGATCATGTTGGCGCTGTTGCGCGCCGCAATTGCTGACAGACCAGTGACCGCGATTTCATAACCGGGGTGTTCGGCGCGCACCTTGTCGAGTGCCTTGTCGAGCTTGTCGACCACAGGAAGGATTTCGCTTGAATCGAGATCGGGAACGCGCCCTGACACCACCACCGCATCCTGATCGGCCGAGATGAAGCGGCGGACCAGATGTTCCGGGATGACGCTGACATATTCCTTCAGCGTCGCAACGTCGCTGCTGCCGGCCTTCTCCGCGAGCCAGCGGCGCAGCGTTTCCAGCGACCAGACGTTGCCGACGCCGGCCGACTTCTCGACCATCGAGTGGACGTCGGCGATCGTCTTCAAGGTTTCCGGCGCGTAGAGCGAGGCGCCCTTGGGGAACTCGATCAGCACGTCGATCGGATTGGCGCCGGTGAGCTTGGCGTCGAGCCGGCTCGATGCCGCCACCGCCTGCCGCTTGTCCGGCACCTGATCGGCGAGCCGGTAGCGCGGCTCCAGCGTGGCGTAGATGTAGCCGAGGCCGGCGACGAGCAGCAACGCGAGCAGGCTGAACAGCCCGGGGCGGCCGACCATGCGCACCGCGATCCAGTAACAGAAATTGCGCAGCGCCTGCACGCCGGCGTCGGCGCTCTGGAATTTCACCGCAAAAATCTTCTCGTTGCGGACGAACAGCACGCCGAATACGGGCACCAGCGACAGCACGGCCACCAGCGCGATGATGGTGGCGGCAAGACCGGCCTCGCCGAATTTGCGGATCAGTTCGGAATCGGAGAATTGCAGCGCGATGAAGGATATGCCGGCGGTGCCATGGGTCAGCACGCAGGCCGGGCCGACTACCAGCACGGCGTTGGTGAAGGCCTTCAGCTTGTCCTGGCCGGCAATCAGCCGGTCGCGCGCCGCGAACGTCAACTGCATGGAGTCCGAGAAGCTGATCACCATGATGAGCGGCGTCATAACGTTCAGGAACATGTTGAGATTGAAACCGGCCCACCCGAGGCCACCGAGCGCGAGCAGGATCGCGATGATCGGCGGGAAGGCCGCAACGACCATGAACGATATCTTGCGGAAGAAAATGATCGCGATGATGCAGCCGGCCAGGATACCGAGAATATTGTAGGTCAGCCCGTCGCGCTTGACCGCGTTGCGGATCTCGAGCTGCATGACGGGAACGCCGGACAGCTGGGCGTTGAGCCCGCTGCCGGAAAGATCCTCGGCCATGATCTTCCGCATTTCGGCGACCACCGTGCCGAGCTCGTTCGAGGAAACGACCTTCGGCTCCAGCGACAGCACGATCAGCGCCAGCGTGCCATCCTCGGACAACAGCTTGCCGCGAATGATCTCGTTGGATTTGACGGTCTCGACGAACTTGTCGTAGGCGGCGCCCTGCGGCAGTTCGGGCGGGAACAGCGCGGCAGGCAACTTGCCGGGCTCTGGCGCCTGACGCGCCGAAAACAGCGAGACCAGGCCGCGCACACCCTCGACCAGTTGCAGGTCGGTGACCATGTCGCGGATCTTTTCGAGGTTCTCGCGGGCGAGCAGCGTTTTGCCCTCGACCACGACCAGCACGTCGAATTCGGTCGCCGGAAAGCGCTTGGTGACGGCTTCGTACTGTTTGAAGTCCTTGGAATCTGAGCGGAACAACTGGCTCAGCGAGTCGTCGATCTTGATGCGCTGGATGCCGAAGATGGCCGCCACGATCAGCACCGCGAGAATGACCATGGACAGGATCGGCGCCTTGACCGCGATCAGCCCCATGCGCTCGAGCCCGAAGGCGATGCTCTTGCCCGGCGGCGGATCCTCTATGGCTGCGACGTGGACGCGACTTTCCGAGTTCTTGTCGAGCATACCCTGTCCAGTTCTCACGTCGGCCTGTTTGCGTAGCTTGGCTTTATGTGCAGCTTGGTGGCGCGAATACGGCCTTGCCGGCCCCTATCCGATCGGCACTAGCCCTTGAAATCACGCGGTAAATTAATCGGCGCCGTTTTACAGGCCCGAACCTGATCCGGCAAGCGCGCGCGGCAGGGCAAATCGGGACGCAAATGTCGAAAATGCGCGTTAAGTCTCTGATTTGCCACACCTGCCAGCACCACTGGCGGCGATCAGCGCGGTTCCGCTTTCGTCCTTCAGCGCCACGCCCGTGACCCGGCGTGCGATGCCTTCACGCACCAACCACGCGATCTTGAAGGCGGCCTCATCGTAGCTCAGGCCTGCGCCGTGGATATTGGACACGCAATTGCGCTTCTCATCGGTGAGGCCGCTGCGCGGCGCAAAGGTCAGATAAGCGCCGAGACTGTCGGGGGCCGACAGGCCGGGCCGTTCGCCGATCAGCATCACCACCATCTGCGCGCCGAGCACGGCACCGATCTCGTCGCCCAGCGCCACGCGTGCACCAGCAGCGACCACGAGATGGCCGCACCGAATCCCGGCCTCCGTCAGGCGCGGAGCAAGATGGCGAACCAGCTCGACCGCGTGGACATTGACGGCCGCCGGCGACAGCCCGTCGCCGATCACGATTACAACCTGGTTCGCACCGCCACCTTGCTTTTCCAGCGCGCGCCGTGAATTCGGCTCGAGCATGCGTCCGAGATCGGGGCGGCGCAGATAGTCGCGCCGGTTGCGCGCCTGACTGGAAACCTCACTAACCTGCAGGCCGAGGCCGGCCAATTCCGCAACGAGTTGCCGCGCATCGAATGCGGCATGCACGGCATCGCGCGCGCGTGCGTGGTCGAGGGTGAAGGCAAGCAGCGCGTCAGTCGGCATGCTCGCGCCGGAGCGGCCGAGCCCGACGCGCGCCGGCGTTAATTCCCGCAGGGCTTCGAGCGAGCGGGTCGGCGGTGTCGGCGTTTTCATGAGCCTTTACTCGGCAGGCACGGAGGCCTCGCGCAGCCGGATCGAATAGTTCGACGCATTCTGCTGGCCGCCGGATGCCGCGCGCGCGAATTTGATCAGATGATGCGCGATCGTGGCCGAACCGATCAGCCCTTCGATATCGCCGCACCTGAGGCGCCCGATCGCGAATTTCCAGAACACGCGCCTGTAATCGCTGAGCACCCCGACCTGCCAGAAGATGTTGCGCAGCATGATCAGCGCGCGCCTGATGTTGGGCCAGGTCTTCATTTCAGGCGCGACCGGCACCTTGATCCGGTTGGCGTAGGTGTAGTCGCATTGATACTGGTAGCGCGCATAGAGCTTCTCGGGCCGGAAGGCGACCTCCATGCATCGCTTCCAGGAACTGATGACCTGGTCGTAGGGCATCAGGAATTCGACGTTGGAATCGCGGCTCTCGTCATCGTTGAGCCGGCCTTCGCGCTCCAGCCGGTCCCATAGCGGCGTCTTCGGCAGCGCCTGCAGCAGATTGATCGTCAGCAGCGGAATCCGCGATTCATCGACGAAGTTGAGCAGTGCGTCCGCCGTGCCCGGCTTGTCGGTGTCAAGACCCATGATGATGCCGGAGACGACTTCCATACCGTAGGAATTGATGGTGTGGATGCCTTCGTGGATCGGGACCATCATGTTGTGGTCCTTGTGCATTGCGTGCAGCGCGTCGGGATCGGGCGTCTCGATGCCGCAGAACACGGTGACGAACCTCGCCTCGCGCATCTTCTCCAGGATCTCGGGCCGCTTGGCGATGTTCAGCGTCGCCTCGCAGGCCAGCCGCACGACATAGCCCGTCCTCTTCTGCCATTCGATCAAATGCGGCAGCAAATCCAGCGTGGCCTTGCGGTTGCCGATGAAATTGTCGTCGACGAAATAGACCGTATCGGTGATGCCGCATTCGCGCATCCTGTCCAGTTCGGCGACGATCTGCTGCGGTGTCTTCAGGCGCGGATTGCGGCCATAGAGCCCGGGGATATCGCAGAACTCGCACTGATAGGGGCAGCCGCTCGAATACTGGATGCTGCCGAGCAGGTATTTTTTCACTTCCGCCAGCTCGTAGGCCGGAATCGGAAACTCCGTCATCGACAGGCGTTCGTTGGTCGTCAGCACCACCTGCTGCTCGGGACGCGAAGGGTCGCGCGCCAGCCGCGCGATCAGCTCATTGGTGGCGTCGCCGAGTTCGCCGACATGGAGATAATCGAACGAGGGATAGTAATCCGGGCAAGCGCTCACCGACGGGCCGCCGATCGCGACCGCAAGATCGAAGGCATGCGCGCGGCGGCAGATATCGTTCATCTGCTGGCGCTGGATGTGCATGCCGCTGACGAACACCGCTTCCGCCCATTCGAAGTCTTCCTTGCTGGCGGGGCGAATGTTCTCGTCGATGAAACGCACCTGCCAGTTTGCCGGGAGATAGGCCGCGATCAGGAGGAGGCCCTGTGGCGGCATGAAAGCCTTCACGCCAGCGGTCAGGGGATAGGCGTATTCGAACGTGCCGAAAGAAGACGTATAGCGCGGGAAGACGCACAGGATACGCCGGACCGTTCCAATGCCTTCAACTCTCATCAAATTTCCTCAAGGCTGACATGAATTTAAGCACGACATTGGAAGTTGGGCCAGAAATTCTTCAACATTGTGACTGTGACTTCTAACTCGCTTTGGGTTCAATGGTTGCGAAAATCTGCAGGCCGGAGTTCAAGCGATCAGCCGCGAGGCAAATTCGGGCAGCAGGCCGGCGCTGCCGGCAAGCCGGAAATTGCCGTCCGCGAGGCCTGAGCGGACCAGCCAGTCGTCGAACTCCGGCGCCCGCTTCAAGCCGAAGAGGTCCCGGACGTAGAGCGCGTCGTGGAAGGAGGTCGACTGATAGTTCAGCATGACGTCGTCGGCGCCCGGTACGCCCATGATGAAGATGACGCCTGCGGCGGCCAGTAGCGTCAGCAGATTGTCCATGTCGTCCTGGTCGGCTTCGGCATGGTTGGTGTAGCAGACGTCGACCCCGAGCGGCAGGCCAAGCAGCTTGCCGCAGAAATGGTCCTCGAGGCCGGCGCGGATGATTTCCTTGCCGTCGTAAAGATACTCCGGACCGATGAAACCGACGACGCTGTTGACCAGCAACGGATCGAATGCGCGCGCCACCGCGTAAGCCCGCGCCTCGCATGTCTGCTGGTCGACATTGTGATGGGCGTTGGCCGACAGCGCCGAACCCTGCCCCGTCTCGAAATACATCAAATTTTCGCCGACCGTGCCGCGGCGAAGCGACAGCCCCGCCTCACGCGCCTCGCGCAGCAGCGCGAGATCGACACCAAAACTGCGATTGGCAGCCTCCGTTCCCGCGATAGACTGGAATACCAGATCGACCGGCGCGCCCTGCCCGATCAATCCAAGCGTCGTGGTGACATGCGTGAGCACGCAGCCCTGCGTCGGGATCTGCAGCCGCGAGATGATGCCGTCGAGCAGCCGCAGCAACTCGCCGATCACGGCCGGATCGTCGCTGGCCGGATTGATGCCGATGCAGGCATCGCCCGATCCCAGGAGGACGCCGTCGAGGATCGAAGCGGTAATGCCCTTGGCGTCATCGAAGGGGTGGTTGGGCTGCAGCCGCACGCTCATCCGCCCCTTCAGGCCGATGGTGTTGCGAAAGGCCGAGGTCACGGCGCATTTCTTGGCGACCAGGATCAGATCCTGGTTGCGCATCAGTTTTGAGACGCCGGCAGCCATTTCCGGCGTGATCCCGCGCGAGACCTTCGCCAAAGACTCGCTTGTTGCGGCATCGGAGAGCAGCCAATCGCGGAAGCCGCCGACGGTCAGCGACGATATGGCGGCAAAGCCCGGGGCATCGTGGCTGTCGATGATCAGCCGGGTGACCTCGTCATCCTCATAGGGAATGACAGCCTCGTTGAGGAACTGCTTCAGTGGCACGTCGGCGAGCGCCATTCGCGCTGCGATCATCTGTTCCGCGCTATCGGCCGCGACGCCGGCAAGACGGTCGCCGGATCGCGGCGGCGTCGCTTTGGCGAGCAGCTCGCGCAAACCGTCGAACGCATAGGTGGTGGCACCGATGATCTGCCGATAGACCATGCTGACCTTCCCGCGCCGTCCCACTCCGTTGCCTGGCTAGTCTATGCCGGGCGACCGGCCAAGGCTACAGGCCGCAGGGCTTCAATCGGCTCGAGGCCCTGCGCGGTGGACGGGACCAGCCATCAACGTCCCGCCTGTGACTAATCCAGCGTGCCAAGATGGCGGATTGAAAAGCTTATTTGGTAAGCCACCGCGCTGAGCGCAAACAACATGTGGAATTTTGGGTTGCGCGTTCTCGTGGCTACCACGGACAGCAATATGAAGGCGCTGGTGGCGACGAGATATTCCAGTCCCAGCGATCGCAGATGCGCTTCGCCCTTTATCCAGGTATCGACCACATCGAGGGCTTCCGTGAGGGCCGCAAAACCAAAGAACCAGCGGCGGCGGGAGAGAAAGTAATCCTCGTAGCCCTCATATTCATCGAGATCCTGCGGGAAAAGCAGGACGCTCAGGAAATAGTACATCGATGCGTACACGCAAACGAAGAAGTAAAGGCCATACGTCCAGTGCTGGATGTGGCTCAGCCGAAACTCCCACCACCAGAACGCGACCACGTTCAGGAGCGCCCAGGCGACCCAGCCAAGATGCACAGGCCAAATCGGATAGCGACCGGGGTGCTGGACCAATGCCGCGATGCCACTGACCAGACGCGTGACGCTCAGCCCGAGGATCAGGGCGATCAGCACGCGCACGTGGACATAGAGATCGAGATTGCCCGGCAAGGCGGCACTTTGAGTCATGAGTCCCAATTCTCACGCATAATCGAAGCAGCGCGGCGCCACCTTCGCCGTGCTCGCTGTCTAGCTTGATTCGCGCCACGGCTGCTTGCCAATGCGAACCGTCCTTCGGAGGATCAGGCGGGCTGCGCCGTCATGGCCCGCCCGTCTTGTCGGGTACTTGCGGGGTCCGGGCATCTTCCGCCGCGCCAGCGACCTCCAATTGCACGGATATACGAAGGCCCGTTGCAGTCGCACCAACCTGCCGAATTTTCCCGGCGCGGCATCGCGCGATATTCCAGTAATCATCTGAAATCACTGATGATTTTCTGTTAGTTGCGATTCCACGAACTTCGCGCGTTAAGACATTCTCCACCAAAATTCAGCACATTGCCTACGCTGACGGCATTCCCTGGATCCCACTCCGGCGTGCCGATACGGCTGAATTTTCCCGTACTCATTTTGGTGGCGCCATGGCATCCCGATTTTCGCTTGCAGCCAAATTGTATTCGATCTTCGCGCTGTTCGCGTTGCTCGTCGCAGCCATCATAGCCTTGTCCGATTACAACACCCGCCAGAACGCGGCCCTCACCGAAGCGGTCTCGATCGCCAGCCGCGCCGCGCTCAATGTCGAGCGGATCAATTCGCTGGTCTATGCGGTCGTGATGGAATCGCGCGGCATCTACATGTCGAGCGAGCCGGCGGTGGTGAAGAAATACGGCGACGGACTGCTCAAGTTCAACGAGCGCATCCTTGATGTCGTGAAGAACTGGGAAACGCTGGTCCAGGCCGACGACGCCCAACAGTTCGCCACCTTCAAGAAGCGCATCGAACAGTTCGTCGACTTCCGCAAGGAGCTGGTTCGCCGTGGCGTCGAGATCAACGGGGCTGCGGGGCGTGAATGGGGCGACAACGACGCCAACCGCCAAGTGCGTACCGCGCTGAACAAGGATCTCGAGGCGCTCTCCAAGGTCTATGCCGAACGCAGCAGGAGGCTGGCCCAACAGACCGACACCAACCATACGATGGCATTTATCCTGACTTGCCTCGGCGTGTTGGCGCTGGTGGTGGTCGTCCTCGGCGTGCTGATGATTTCCCGTTCGATCGCGCGCCCGCTCTCGGTCATCACCGCCACCATCAAGCAGGTTGCCGACGGCGCCGAAGGCGTCGAGGTTCCGCATGCTGAACGCGCCGACGAAATCGGCGCGCTCGCCCGTGCCATCAAGATCTTCCAGGAAGCGATGGATCGCAACCGCAACCTCAATTCGCAGGTGCTGGAGGATTCCAGGGCGCGTGACGAGCGCACCCGCCACATCGAGGCCTCGGTCGATGCGTTCCGGGAAGCGATCGGCGGCGTACTGCGCGCGGTCACCGACAATGCGACCGCGATGCGCGGTACCGCCCAGACCATCGCCAGCGTCTCTTCGGAAGCAAGCGGACGCGCGGTGGCCGCCAACGGTGCGACCGAACAGGCCTCCAGCAACGTCTCCGCCGTCGCGAGCGCTGCCGAAGAGCTTTCCGCGTCCGTCGAGGAAATCGGCCGCCAGGTGCGCCAGTCGGCCAGCGCCGTCGAGCAGGCGGGCCAGCGCACCGAGAAATCGGTCTCCGAAATCGAGGGGCTTGCGGCTGCGACCCAGCGCATCGACGGCGTGCTCAACCTGATCCAGGCGATCGCCGAGCAAACCAACCTCCTGGCGCTCAACGCAACCATCGAAGCCGCCCGCGCCGGCGACGCCGGCCGCGGCTTCGCCGTGGTCGCCCACGAGGTCAAGGCGCTGGCCGAGCAGACCGCCAAGGCGACCGCCGAAATCGGCCAGAACGTCGGCCTGATCCAGACGTCGACCAAAACCTCCGTCGAAGCGGTCCGCGAGATCGGCGCCGCCGTGCGTGACATCAACGAGGTGACTTCCATCATTGCCAGCGCGATCGAGCAGCAGGATGCGGCGACCCGTGAAATCTCGGCGAACGCGCAATTGGCGGCGCAGGGCAACGGAACGCTGGTCGTCAATATCGGGTCGCTCAGCGACGCCATCGGCACGACGAGCACGGCGGCGACTTCGGTCCTTACGGCATCCAGCGAGCTGACGGCCACGGCCGAAACGCTGTCGCGTGAGGTCGAAAAATTCTTCCGCAATCTGCGCGCCGATTCGTCCGACCGGCCGCGGAAGACCGGGACCTAGTTAATCTTACTGTGTCGTAAGCCCCTCGTGGTGAGGGCGCCAACGGGTCCGCACGTAGCGCAGCCCGATGACAGGCTCCGCGCGTCTCCGGACGATGCTTCATCGCATGGGCTGCACCGCGTGTCCAAGGCACGAGATGATTCGCATCTGGCGCTCTGCGCGTATGTCCGCGGGACGCGTGTCCGCCACGCGAGAACCGGCCTGCGGCTTCGCCGATAACAGCATCGTTGGGGTCCGAAGCCGTTTACGCCGATCGCACGGTGGCGAGGAACTTGCCAACCTCGGCCTTGAGCCGCTTGTTTTCGTTGGAGAGCAGTTGCGCGTTGGCCAGCACCTGTGACGACGCCGTGCCGATTTCGCTGGCGCCACGGTTGACGTCGGCGATGCTGGTCGCGACCTGGGTCGAGCCCACCGCCGCCTGCTGCACGTTGCGCGCGATTTCCTGGGTGGCAGCGCCCTGCTCCTCGATGGCGGCTGCGATCGCCGCGGCAATCTCGGAAACCCGGCCGATGGTGCCGCTGATCTCCTTGATGGCGTGCACCGATTCCTGTGTCGCCGATTGCATCCCGGCGATCTGGGTCGAGATTTCGCTGGTTGCCTTGGCGGTCTGGGTGGCGAGCGCCTTGACCTCCTGGGCAACCACCGCAAAGCCGCGGCCGGCGTCACCGGCCCGGGCGGCCTCAATGGTCGCGTTGAGTGCCAGTAGATTGGTCTGCTCGGCGATCGTGGTGATCAACCTGGTTACGTCGCCGATGCGGTTTGCCGCCTCCGACAATTCGATGATCCGGGCGTCGGTCTTCTGCGCCTGAACGACGGCCTCGTTGGCGATCCGGTTGGAATTCGCGACCTGCCTGCCGATTTCATTGACCGAGCTGGCCATTTCCTCGGTGGCGGACGCCACCGACTGCACGTTGCTGGAGGTCTCCTCGGAAGCCGCGGCGACCACGGTGGAGAGCTCCTGGGTGGCCACGCTGCTGTTGGTCAGGATCGCGGCGGAATTTTCCAATTCGGCCGAGGCTGAGCCAACGTTCTCGACGATATTGCCGACCGCGATCTCGAAACTCTCGGCCAGGTTATGAAGCTCGGCACGGCGGGCCGATGCCAGTTCGCGGTTCTTTTCCTCACGCTCCGCCGTCTCGCGTTGGGCCTTGGCGATCGCCTGCACCTTGAATTCCTGGATCGCGTGCGCCATCTGGCCGACTTCATCGCGGCGCTCAAGGCCGGGCAGTTGGACCTCGAAATGCCCGGCGGCAAGTTCGCGCATCGCCCGCGACATCGCCACGACGGGGCGGGAAATGCTTCGACCGATCAGAAATGAAACAATGATGCCGGCGAGCGCAACGGCCAGAAGCGCGGCCATCAGCGTTATCTGTTGCTGCTCGAGCTTGATTCCGGCCCGGGCAATTTCGCGGTCCTTGCTTTCGCTGCTGTGCGTGATCAGATCATCGGCCAGCTTTTCGATGACGGCAAAGTTTCGTTCCGCACCCTTGATGAAAATCAGCGCCGATCCGGCATCACCGTCGGCCATCTCGATCGCATTGTTCGATTGCTTGAGATAGCCCGCGACCGCAGCTTTCAGTTTGTCGAAAGTTTCCGGGCCGAGCCCGCCCTTGATGCCTTCGACGGCCTTCAGCGCGTCCGAAATCTTGCCGGCCGCCACGGAAGCTTCCTTGGCGACCTGCGCAATTTTCTTCTCGTCCTTTTCATTGGCCGCCGTGGCCGCAAGACGATACAGCTTGGCGTGCGCCGTCCACACCGTCGTGGTGAGATCGTTGGCCAATTCCGATTGCCGTACCGGCCCCGACACCAACGCGTCAACGGCGGCCTGATTCGACCGCAGCGTTTGCAACGCATAGGCGCCGAGCCCGATCAGGACGGCGATCAGGAACGCCGGAGCGAGCTGGACTTTCCATGAAAGGCCAATGTTCTTGATCCAGCCGAGCATGTCACCCCTTCAGTGCGGCGATCACCGCACAGTCACGCAAGCGCTTGATCGGGGTCAGAGCTTGTAGACGCCCGCACAGACGGCCGTGTTATCCAGCTTCTCGCAGTACATTTCCTTCGGCTCGACCTTCTTGCTCACCGGATTGACGAACTTGTAATCCTGCCAGAACGAAGGCTGCTTGGCGGCGAGTTCGACGCGTTCCTTGACGTAGAGCTTGCCGTCGACATCCTGGGCGTCGATCAGATCCTTGCCGACGAACTTCTCGTTCGAGCCGTGAGCCAGCACTTTGCCGTCGAGCTGGTAGACCACGACATAGAGATCGCGGTCGCGGAACTTGCTGGCCTTGCTGGTGATCTCGGGATACGCCTTTTCGGCTCCCTGCTCCTTGATGAAGGTAACGGCCTGCTTGACCATCGCAACGGCTTCATCCTTGCTTGCGCCGCCGCCCGCGCTGGCGCTGCCGCCGAAAACAAGCATGGCTGCCACGGCGGAAACGAAAGGCTTTGTTGACCAATTGTTCACGATTATCTCCTGGCTAGGTGGACGCAACTTGCAGGCGCTGTTCCGCGCACGTCATGCTGGCAACAAAAGTGCAAACCTTCCGTTAAGGTGCCTATCCGTAGTGCAGCGGAGATTGGCGCCGCTTACCGCTGCGGCAGGACAACCAATTCTTAAAGAAGTCCGGCACCGAGGCATTCCAGCCTCATTCCACCAGCAGCACGTCCACGGCGACGTTGAGCTTCTGCTTGGGCGATCCGACGATGATGCCGTCGACCGGCGAGACGTCGGAGAAGTCCCTGCCGATCGACAGGACGATATGATCGTTCTCGACCAGGAGGTCGTTGGTCGGATCGAAGCCGACCCAGCCAAGCTCGGCGCCGCACCAGACCGAGACCCAGGCGTGGCTGGAGTCGGCGCCCTGCAGGCGCGGTTGGCCGGCGGGCGGAACGGTGCGCAGATAGCCGCTGACATAGGCCGCCGGCAGGCCGAGCCCGCGCAGGCCCGCAATCATCACATGGGCAAAGTCCTGGCAGACGCCGTGGCGCTTCTCGAACACTTCCTTAAGCGGCGTCGAAATCACGGTGGCCTTGGAGTCGTACCTGAAATCGCTGCGGATGCGGTGCATCAGATCGACGGCGCCCGTGAGGATGCCGCCGCCCGGCGCGAAGCTTGGCGCAGCATAGGCAGTGAGCGGCGCCAGCACCGGCACCAGCGAGCTCGCAAAGACGTATCCGACCGGCGAAGCGGGACCGAGGCTGGTGGCCTCAAAGGCCACGTCGCGGATGCGCTCCCAGGGCGGGCTGGGCGCCGTGCGACCAGGCGCCAGACGCGCGACCGAAACACGTGAGCGGGAATCGATCCGCAAATTGCGATGCGCGGTCTCGATCAGCACGCTCTCGGTATGCGTTCCGAAGAAGTCCCGTCGCACCGTGCGTTCGGCCGGCCGCGGCCGGATCTCGACCGCGTGCGAGATCAATTGCTGACCGTCGTCGGTTCGCGGCTCCAGCCGCAGCGAGCAGCGCGCAAAACTCACCGGGCTCTCGTAAGCGTAGGTCGTGACGTGACGGATGTCGTAGATCACGCGAGGCCCGTGAGCTTCTCCGGCCGGCTCGCATTGGGCCCGTGCGGGAAGTAATGCAGGCCGATGGCGTCGGCCAGATTGAGCAGATCCTGTTCGAGCGCAAACAGCGTTTTCACATCCAGCGTCGCGGCCTCCGCCGTCGTCAACGTTGCCTGCAACGCCACCGCCAGCCGCTGCGGCCGCTCGATCAAACCATGTTCCTTCAGGCTTGGCAGCGCCGCGATATGGTCGTTGAGCGCTGCGACCTGAAAGGCGACCGAGCGCGGATTATAAGGGTCGAGCACGGCGAGGTCACGAACCGGCGCCAGCGCCGGCCCGACCAGATAGCGCGAGCGGTAGGTGATCTGGCAATCCACCAGCGTCAACAGCACGTCGAGGTCGTCGTCGCCCGCTTCGTCATAGGCGAACTGCCGCGCGAACCGCGCGGTGTTGATTGCGCGCTCGGCGCGGCGGCCCATGTCGAGGAAGCGCCATCCGGCGGCGCGGTTCATGTTCTCCTGCGCCAGGCCGGCAAGGCTCGCCAGCTCCTGCAGCGTCAATTCAGCGGCGCTGACGATGCTGTCGTCGTCGTCGACCTGCAGCGCAAGGCGCTCCACCATCTCGGTGATGATCTGCCAGGCATCGGGCGAAAGCCGCTCGCGCAGCGTACTCGCAGTTCGCTGCACAGATCGCACCAGCGAAAGTGCAGAACCGAACTTCTCCTCGCTCTGCAGCGCTTCCGCGATGACCCGCGCCGGATTGGTCCGCGTCGCCTGCGAGGTAGCGTCCCAGGTCACGAGGATCCGCTGAATACGCTCGACCGAATGCAGCGCGGTCGACGCTCCCTTGTCGGGATCGCGCGTCGAGGTGCCGAGCGCACGGATCAGCCGCAGCGTCGCCTCGGCGCGTTCGAGATAGCGGCCGAGCCAGAACAGATTATCCGCGGCACGGCTCGGCACCACGCCGGCGATCCGCCTGATCCGCACCGTGTCAGCGCCGGGCAACAGCGTCGCCGACGCCACAGCCTTGTCGGATACCACCCAGACATCCGCCGACCGCACGCCGTCGCCCATCGACACCGCACGGGCATCCGCCTTTTCGGCGATCCGGCAGAAGCCGCCGGGCAGGATGGTCCAGCCTTGCGGAGTAGCCGCGGCAAATACCCTCAGCACGAACGGCCGCGGCGTGATCCGACCCTGCTCCCACACCGGCGTGGTCGACAGGCGGACCAGTTCCTGGCCGACATAGTCGATGCCGCGGTCGGTGATCGCCTGCCGGAGCCGGTCGCGCTCGGCTGGCGGCAACTCGCCGGCGAGCACGGGCGCATGGCCAGCAAAGCCGGGGACGGTCCGGCCATAGGCGCCCTCGATGACGAAATCCTCCAGCCGCGACAGTACTTCCTCACGCGCCGATTTCTGGCCACACCACCACGTCGCGATGTGCGGCATGACCAAAGTCTCGCCAAGCAGGCGGCGGCAAAGGCTCGGTAAGAATCCAAGTAGCGCTCTCGCCTCCAATACGCCCGAGCCCGGCATGTTGGCGACGACGACGCCGTCCTTGCGCAGCACATCGATCAGGCCTGGCACGCCGAGATGCGACGAGGCATCGAGCTCCAGCGGATCGAGGAAATTGGAATCGACTCTGCGCAACAACACGTCGAGCCGCTTCAGGCCCGCGACGGTGCGGATATGGATGCGGTCGCCGCTGACGGCGAGATCGTCGCCTTCGACGAGGAGAAAGCCGAGATAGCGCGCCAGCGTGGCGTGTTCGAAATAGGTTTCGCTGAAAGCCCCCGGCGTCAACAGGCCGATGCGCGGCTCGTCGCGGTCGGCGCTGGCGCGGAGCGAATCGCGGAACGCCTCGAAGAACGGCGCCACGCGCTCGACGTTCATCGATTTGTAGAGATTGGAAAAGGCGCGCGACAGCACCAGGCGGTTTTCCAGCGCGTAGCCGGCGCCCGAGGGTGCCTGCGTGCGGTCGTTCAGCACCCACCAGCGCCCGTCGGGGCCGCGGCCGACGTCAGCCGCATAGAAGTGGAGATGACGCCCGCCGGGTGGTTTGATGCCGCAGACGGCGCGCAGATATTCATTGCTGCCGGCAATCGCGGCCGCGGGCACCGCACTATCGCTGACCAGCCGGGCCTCGCCATAGAGATCGCGCAGGATCATTTCAAACAACTGCACGCGCTGGGCTATACCTGTGGTCAGTTGCTGCCAATCGGCCTCGTCGATGATCAGCGGCAGATGGCTGAGCGGCCACAGCCGGTCGGCGGTTTCGCCAGGCGCGCGATAGGTCACGCCGGCCTCGCGCAGATGCCGGTCCGCGGAGGCGAAGCGGCGTTCGATATCTGGCGGCGAAAGCGCTGAAAAGGCATCGAAAAAGCGGGTCCAGGCCGCGCGCGGCGCGCCATCAGGCCCGATATATTCGTCGGGAGTGCCGGGCAGCCGCGCATAGTCGCGCGTCCATTGCGCCATCCGGCGCTGACCCGGACGGACCTTGCTCTCCTGATTGCTGCCTAGGCCTGACATTCCGATTCCCCGAGACCGTCGCTTCCGATTAGATCAGGAGCGGCGTCCTCAAGTCGAGCGTCAAAGGGAATTCAATTGTGCGTTCCTCGGGCGGCGGCTCGATCCGCCCCGGGGTATGGCCGTGATCCTGAAACCGGGCCAGCCGCCGCGCCTCCGCCTCATAGGAATTGACCGGCTTGGTATCGTAGTTGCGGCCGCCGGGATGGGCGACGTGGTAGACGCAGCCGCCGAGCGAACGGCCATTCCAGCTATCGATCAAGTCAAATGTCAGGGGCGCGTGGACCGGGATGGTCGGATGCAGCCCTGAGGACGGCTGCCAGGCCTTGAAGCGGACGGCGGCCACGGCCTCGCCGGAGCGTCCCGTTGATGTCATCGGCATCCGCCTGCCGTTGCAGGTTACGACGTGGCGTCCCTCGACAAAGCCGGTCGCCTTGACCTGCAGCCGCTCCACGGAAGAATCGACGTAGCGCACAGTGCCGCCGGCCGAGCCCTCCTCGCCCAGCACATGCCAGGGCTCCAGCGCCTGACGCAATTCCAGCGCGACGCCGCCGTGGTGGACACGGCCGAACTCCGGAAAGCGGAATTCGAGTTGTGCCGAATACCATTCCGCCGAGAAATCGTAACCGGATAGCTTGAGCTCATCGAGCACGCCCAAAAAATCCTCCCACAAGAAATGCGGCAGCATGAAGCGATCGTGCAGCGCAGTTCCCCAGCGTACGAACTTACCCTGCTGCGGCTCGCGCCAGAGCTTTGCGATCAGCGCGCGGATCAACAATTGCTGCGCCAGCGACATACGCGGGTCGGGCGGCATTTCGAGCGCGCGGAATTCGACCAGCCCGAGACGGCCGGTCGGGCCATCAGGCGAATAGAGCTTGTCGATGCAGATTTCGGCGCGATGGGTATTACCGGTTATGTCGACGAGGATATGTCGGAACAGCCGATCGACCAGCCATAGCGGGGCTTCGATATCGGGCGGCGGCACATGCGAGAGCGCGATTTCGAGTTCATAGAGCCCGTCGTGCCGTGCCTCGTCGATACGCGGCGCTTGGCTGGTCGGGCCGATGAACATACCGGAGAACAAATAGGACAGCGACGGATGACGCTGCCAGTACAGCACCAGGCTCTTCAGCAAATCCGGGCGGCGCAGGAACGGCGAATCCTGCGGCGTAGAGCCGCCGACCACGACATGATTGCCGCCGCCGGTGCCGGTGTGGCGGCCATCGACAAGAAAGCGGTTGGCGCCGAGCCGGACCTTGGCGGCGTCTTCATACAGGCCGAAGGTGATGTCGACCGCCTCGCGCCAGCTTTGCGCCGGCTGGACATTGATTTCGATCACGCCGGGATCGGGCGTCACCTTGATGACCTCGATGCGTGGGTCATAGGGCGGACCATAGCCCTCCACATGAACCGGAATTTGCAACTCTTCGGCAGTCGCTTCCACCGCCGCGATCAGGTCGAGATAGTGTTCGATCTTCTCGACCGGCGGCATGAAGACGCACAACACGCCGTCGCGGATTTCGACTGAGGTTGCCGTGCGCACCGGCCTGGATTTGCGCTTTGCTTTCGGCGCATGCGCCAACCTTGACTCGTCCCCTGTTCCGGGCTCCTTGTCCTCGGCCGCCAGTTCAGGCCGCGCATCCATTGGATCTTGCTCGACGAGGTAAGGATATTCTTCCGGCGGAACATGCGGCAGCGACGCCATCGGCAGCCGGAGCCCGAGCGGGGAATCGCCTGGGATCAGAAGCAAATGGCTGCGCCGGAATTGCCAGCGCTCGCTGATCCAGCGAGGATCATCGGCGTCCGCATGCTGGATCGGCAGCACGAACCCTTTCGGCTTGTCGAGCCCTTCATCGAACACACGCGCCATGCGTGATCGTTCTTCGGGATCGGACAGCTTGGAGTCGGCGGGATCGACATTGACCGGAAGTGCCGCTTCCTTTTGCAGCCAATGCACGGGGTCTTCGTATGCCGGCATCACGTAGCTGGCGTCGAGGCCGAGCCGCTTCGCGATGCCTTCCGTCAGTCGTCGGGCGTCTGCGACATCGGCTTTGTGCGGATTCTCGATCTCTGCGATCAGCTCGGCATTCTTCCAGATCGGCACGC
The DNA here is from genome assembly GCF_001440415.1 of Bradyrhizobium retamae. GTDB lineage: Bacteria > Pseudomonadota > Alphaproteobacteria > Rhizobiales > Xanthobacteraceae > Bradyrhizobium > Bradyrhizobium retamae. The sequence goes on along the minus strand of NZ_LLYA01000225.1, from coordinate 39,639 downwards.
CATCCTTGCGCCAATAGAGACCGAACGCCCAGCGCGGCAGGCTTTCGCCCGGATACCATTTGCCTTGCCCGTAATGCAGTAACCCACCCGGCGCGAGACGCGCACGCAGCTTTCGAATCAGCTCATCCGCCAGCGCCTGCTTGGTCGGGCCGATGGCAGCGATGTTCCATTCCGGCGATTCCAGATCGTCGATCGAGACGAAGGTCGGCTCGCCGCCCATGGTCAGCCGCACGTCGTCGCGCCTGAGATCGGCGTCGACGTGCTCGCCGAGCCTATCGAGCCGTGTCCAGGATTCTTCGGAGAACGGCCGCGTGATCCGCGGTGCCTCGCGGATGCGCCTGGCGCTCATCTCGAAACCGAATTCGACATTGGCGAAGCCGGCGCTGCCCGAGACTGGCGCCGCTGAGCGATAATGCGGCGTGGCAGCGACGGGGATATGTCCCTCGCCCGTCAGCATGCCCGAGGTGACGTCGAACCCGATCCAGCCGGCGCCGGGAAGGTAGACCTCCGCCCATGCGTGCAGATCGGTGAAATCGCTTTCGACCTCGCGCGGGCCTTCGACCGGATCGATATCGGGACGCAACTGCAGGAGGTAGCCCGAGACGAAGCGCGCGGCGAGACCGAGATGCCGCAATGCCTGGATCAATAGCCACGCGGAATCGCGGCACGAGCCGGAACCGCGCGCCAGCGTCTCCTCCGGCGTCTGAATGCCCGGCTCCAGCCGGATGACATATTTGATCTTCTTCTGAAGCTGAGCGTTGAGCTCGACCAGGAAATTGACAGTGCTGTCGGCCTCGCGCGGAATCTCCTTTAAGTAGGCAGCGAACAACGGCCCCTGCTCGGAGGTCGCGAGATAGGGCGCGAGCTCGGTCTTGAGATCGGCGGTGTACTGAAACGGAAAGGAATTGGCATAGGGCTCGACGAAGAAATCGAAGGGATTGACGACCGTTATCTGCGCGGTGAAGTCGACTTCAATTTTCAGTTCGGACGCCTTCTCCGGAAAGACGAAGCGCGCCACCCAATTGCCCTGCGGATCCTGCTGCCAGTTCACGAAATGATTGGCTGGCGTCACTTTGAGCGAATAGCTCAGGATTGGCGTTCGCGTATGCGGCGCCGGACGCAGGCGAACGGTCTGAGGGCCGAGATCGATCGGTCGGTCGTATTTGTAGTGCGTGACGTGGTGTAGTGCGACGAAGATCGACACGGACCGGAGACTCCAGCGGCTTTTTTAAGCAGAACACCGGTTCCGGGCAGGATCAAGCATTAACAACGGGCACGAGGTGCCTGAAGAGAGGGCGATGCTGCCTCCCCGTCATTGCGAGGAGCGACAGCGACGAAGCAATGACGGTTGAGGCAGCGCGCCTCCCATCACATCGTCGCCCCAAGCACCCACGGCGCGAATTCGGCGCCGCCGAAATCGAAACTCTCGCTTTTGGTCGGCTGGCCGGATGCCGTTTTCAGCATCAGCTCGAAGATGCGCTGGCCGCATTGCTGCACGGTTTCCTCGCCGTCGAGGATGGTGCCGCAATTGACGTCCATGTCATCTTCCATGCGCTTGTACATCGGCGTGTTGGTGGCGAGCTTGATCGAGGGCGCAGGCTTGCAGCCGAACACGCTGCCGCGGCCCGTGGTGAAGCAGACAAGGTTAGCCCCGCCCGCGACCTGGCCCGTCGCCGCAACCGGGTCGTAACCGGGCGTGTCCATAAAGACAAAACCCTTCTTGGTGATCGGCTCAGCATAGTTGAGCACGTCGACCAGATTGGTGCTGCCGGCCTTCGCCATCGCGCCCAATGATTTTTCCAGGATGGTGGTCAGCCCGCCGGCCTTGTTGCCGGGGCTTGGATTGGCGTTCATCTCGGCGCCTTCGCGCCTGGTGTATTCTTCCCACCAGCGCATCAGGCCGACGAGTTTTTCGCCAACCTCGCGGCTGACGGCCCGCCGCGTCAGCAGATGTTCGGCGCCATAAGTCTCCGGCGTCTCCGAGAGGATCACGGTGCCGCCGTGGCGCACCAGCAGATCGCTCGCAGCACCCAGCGCCGGATTGGCCGATACGCCGGAGTAACCGTCGGAGCCACCGCATTGCAGCGCCACCGTCAATTCGCTGGCTGCGACCTTCTCGCGCTTTACTTTATTGGCGTCGGTCAGCGCCTCCTTCACGAAGGCAATGCCGGCCTCCACCGTCTTGCGGGTGCCGCCGACTTCCTGGATGTCCATCGCGCGCAAACGTCCGGCGAGCTTCTGCTCCTCCATCAGTCCGCCGATCTGGTTGACCTCGCAGCCAAGCCCCAGCACGACCACATGGGAGAAATTTGCGTGCCGCGCATAGCCGCCGAGTGTCCGCCGCAACAGCGCCAGCGGTTCGTTCTGCGTCATGCCGCACCCGGTCTTGTGGGTCAGCGCCACCACACCGTCGACATTCGGATAGTCGGCCAGCGGGTTATCGCCGGTGAACGGGTTCTTCTTGAACATGTCGGCGACGATGCCGGCGACATGGGCGCTGCAATTCACCGAGGTGAGGATCCCGATATAGTTGCGCGTCGCCACGCGGCCGTCGGCGCGGCGAATGCCGTCGAAGGTGGCGGGCAGATCGAAATTCGGTACCGGCTTGACGTCGACGCCGTAGGCATAGTCCTTGGCGAAATCGCCCATGCCGCAGTTTTGCGTATGCACATGCTGGCCCGGCGCGATCGGCGCCGTGGCAAAGCCGATGATCTGGCCGTAGCGGCGGACCGGTTCGCCTACGGCGATCGGCCTGATCGCGACCTTATGGCCGGCAGGAATCCGTTCGGTTGTGGTGACGCCCTCGGCCACCACCATGCCCGGTGGCAGGCTCGCGCGCGCGATCAGCACGCCATCGTCAGGGTGCAGGCGGATCACGGGTGCCGGGGTGGTCATTGGGTTTCTCCTTACCTCGGCGAATAGCGAGTAGCGAATAGCAGGCTCTGCCACGCTGCTCGCTACCCCTATTCGCCATTCGCTACTTGCTATTCGCGTCTCAGGCTTTTCCGCCTGAATCCTTCCTCGTCTGGTTCACCTGCATTTTGGCGTAGGTCATCATCAGGCCGCTCTCGTTCGAGAGCGTGACGAGCTTGAAGCCCATGTTGATGGCGCGCACCGCGCCCTCGGCGCCCGAGCAGTGGATGCCGGGATTGAGCCCGCGCTTGCCGCATTCCTTAACGATCTTCTCGTAGATCTTGAGTATTTCAGGCTCGTCGCGGTCGAGCTTCGGCACCAGGCCGTAGGAGAAGCCGAGGTCGGAGGGACCAATATAGACGCCGTCAATGCCCTCGACGTCGAGGATCGATTCCATGTTCTCGACTGCAGTCCTGGTCTCCATCATCGGCAACAGCACGATCTCATCGTTCGCCGTCTGCTGGTAGGTGCCGGCCGAGCCATACATGCCGGAGCGGATCGGGCCATTCGAGCGCGTGCCCTTGGGTGGATACTTCGCGTACTGGACCAGGTTCTTCGCCTCCTGCGGGGTGTTGATCATCGGACAGATCACGCCATAGGCACCGCCATCGAGCACCTTGCCGATGATGCCGGGCTCGTTCCAGGGCACGCGGACCATCGGCGTCACCGGATGGCCGTTCATCGCCTGAAAGCATTGGACCATCGAGAGGTAATCCTGCACGCCGTGCTGCATGTCGACGGTGACGCTGTCGAAGCCGCATTGCGCGATCACTTCGGCCGAAAAGCCGGAGGGGATCGCGAGCCACGCGTTCACCACAGCCTTGCCCGAGGCCCATACTTTCTTGACGTTGTTGGTTGCCATTGATCGCTTTCCCTTTGTGATCGTTACAATTGTTGGAGTTCGCAGATTTGATTAGCTGGTCGCGCGCTGAATGCTCGCTTCGCTGACGCCGACCTCGCGGGCGGTGTTGACGATCGCAGCCCAGGTATCATCAGGCAGCGGCACGCCGTTCCTGGTGCGCTCGGCGCGCATCTTGCGTTCGGGGTCGCCCGGGACCAGGACAGACTCGACGCCGGCGATCGGCTTGGTCTCGCGGATGAAGTCGGTATAGCGCGAGATTTCGTCGTCGAAATAGTTGGCCGTGTCGATCACCTTGGGATCGATATAGAAGGCAAGCATGCCGTTGGCGAACTGCCGGCCGCCCGAGGTGGCGCCGGTGCCGGTCAGCGCACCGCCGAGCAGTTCGCAGATGAAGGCAAGCCCCGAGCCCTTGTGCTCGCCGAACGCGCGGATCGCGCCAGTGCCCTTGGTGTGGTCGCGCGGCCCATCTGGAGTGTAGGGACCATAGAGCACGGACGGCTCTTCGCTCAGCGTGCCGTCGGCATCGACCAGTGCGCCGGTGGGAAGCTTCTTGCCGCCGCGGCTGGCGACCAGCACCTTGCCTTCGGCAACGATCGAGGTGGCAAAATCGAGCACGATCGGATCTTGCCCCTGGCGCGGAATGCCGACGCAGTAAGGCGCGGTCGAGAGCCGTTTCTGGACACCGCCGTACGGCGCGACCAGCAGCGAGCCGGCGGCATTGACAAAATGCACCGACACCAACCCTTCGGCGGCGGCCATTTCCGCCCAGTCGCCGACGCGTCCGATGTGGCCGGCGTTGCGCAGCGCGATGGCTGACAGTCCCGCCTTCTTGCACTTCTCGATGCCGGTCCGCACCGCGAATGGCGTTACGGTCTGGCCATAGCCAAACTTGCCATCGACCACGGCGAGCGACGGCGTGTCGACGACGATCTCTGGGGTCTGGTTGGGGACGATGTTGCCCGTCTTCTTCCAGCGGATATAGACCGGAACCCGGATCACGCCGTGGCTGTCATGGCCGGTGAGATTGGCTGTCGTGAGATAAGTGGCGATGCGCCTTGCTTCCTCGGACGAGGATTCCGAATGCGAAAAAACCTCTGCGACGAAATCGATCAGATTGTTGACTTTTATTGTGACCATGTCCGGATTTCAGCCCTGTCCTTGCACGGGAGAGCCTGCGTTTGAGCAGCTAGCCCCGCGATTCCCGCACCGGTTTTGATGACCGGCTTGGCCGGCACTTTGAACGAAAAATCGCGCGCGTGTCTACCGCCTCAGTCGCGTTTGACAAATGATTGCAATCATTTGCCCGGCCGCTATGCATCGGGCCAGTAGCATCATGCAAATTTGCGCTTACTCGTCTGCTTCGGCCTCGCCCTCACCCGCTACCTCCATCGCGGCAAGGCTGCGCTCAAGTTCGCCCAGCATGTCCTGCAATTCGGCGAGCTTGCGCGCGCCAAAACGGTGCGTGATCTCGGCGTAGATCGCTTCCGAGGTGGGCGCGACGGCCTCGATCAGCTTCAGCCCCTTGGACGAGATCGACACCTCGCCGCGGCGAAGATCTGCCTTGGCCGTGCGGCGTTCGATCAGATCGCGCGCTTCGAGATCGCGCAGGATTCGCGATAGGCTCGGCCCCAGCAGGAAGGCGACGCGCGCCAGCTCCGTCACCTCGATGGTATCTACCGCCGTCAGCGCGCGCAGGATCCGCCACTGCTGCTCGGTCAGCCCATGATTGCGTAAGGACGGGCGGAACTGGCGCATCACGGCTTCCCGCGCGCGCAGTAGCGACATCGGCAGCGAGCGCGAGAATTCGCGCATCGGCGCGCGGCGGGCCTCCGTCGTTCCCTCCTGGTCCGAACGCGATCCGTTCGGCGATTTCTTGCCTGACATCTTCAGTGGCCCGCCATCGGGAATCCTCGATCAAGGCAAGGATAGAGTTTTGCGGCGCAACAAGCATCAAATCAGTTTGCGTCGAATAACTTAACATGTTAAACAAATTTCAGCACCCGCTTTTTGCTGATCGAGCCGGACGCCCATGGCCCTTTCCAGAGACGATATCCGAAGCGCCGCCGAGCGGCTCGATGCCGCCGAAAGGACCCGCAAACAGATCCGGCAGCTTTCGCTTGAACATCCCGGCATAACGATCGAGGATGCCTACGCTATTCAAAAAGCCTGGGTCGAGATGAAGGTCGCGCAGGGGCGCACCGTGAAGGGCCACAAGATCGGCCTGACCTCGAAGGCAATGCAGAGCGCGCTCAATATTGACGAGCCTGACTCCGGCATCCTGCTCGATGACATGTTCTTTGCCGACGGCGGGCTCGTGCCCTCAGATCGTTTCATCGCCACCCGCGTCGAGGCCGAACTCGCGTTCGTGATGAAGTCGCGGCTGTCCGGACCTGATAGCACGATGTTCGACGTGCTCAACGCCACCGACTTCGTGGTGCCCGCGCTGGAGATTCTGGATACGCGGGTCGAGCGGATCGATCCGCAGACCAAGGCGACCCGCAAGATTTTCGACACCATCGCCGACAACGCCGCGAATGCCGGCATCGTGCTCGGCGGCCGCCCGATCCGGCCAATGGACGCCGACCTGCGCTGGATCGGCGCGCTCTGTTTCCGCAACGGTCAGCTTGAAGAGACCGGGCTTGCGGCCGGAGTCCTCAATCACCCCGCGACGTCAGTGGCGTGGCTTGCCAACAAGATCGCGCCGAATGGGTTAGCGCTCGAACCCGGCCAAGTGGTGCTGGCGGGCTCGTTCATCCGACCGATAGAAACCCGCAAAGGCGACACGATCCAGGCGGACTATGGACCTTACGGTTCGGTGAGTTGCTACTTCGCCTGATGCTTTAGGACGACAGGAGCCATCAGAACATGCCGCACTTCACGATTGAATTTTCAGCCAATCTCGATGGGCGCGTCGACATGGGCGCGGTCGTGGAACTCGTCCGCCAAGCGGCGGTCGAGACCGGCATCTTCCCGCTCGGCGGTATTCGCGTCCGCGCGATCAGATGCGAGCACTATGCGATCGCGGACGGTCGCCAGAATTACGGCTTTCTCGACATGGTGTTGCGGCTTGGCGAGGGGCGCGACCTCGTCACCCGCAAGAAGGCCGGCGAGCATATTTTCAAGGCGTTGTCGGCCCATCTTGATTCGGTGTTTGCGAGCGAAAAGTTCGCGCTGTCGTTCGACATGCAGATCAACGACAAGGAAACAAGCTGGAAGCGCAACAACATCCACGAAGCGCTGAAAGTGGAGGCTATCAATGGATAAGGTGACACCCAAGGACCTGTTTCGGGCCAATCGCGACCGTGCGGCTCCCCTGCTCGCCAAGCTGAAGAGCGAAGGTCTCGGCCACATGATCGGCGGCAAGACCGTGCCGTCGGTCTCCGGCCAGACATTTGAGACGAAGTCCCCGGTTGATGGCGCAGTGCTGGCATCGGTCGCGCGCGGCAATGCCGAAGACATCGACCGCGCCGCAACCGCCGCCGCAACGGCCTTCACATCCTGGCGCGACATGTCCGCCGCCGCGCGGAAGAAATTGCTGCATCGTGTGGCTGACGCGATCGAGGACAACGCCGACGATATCGCGGTGCTGGAATGCATTGACACCGGCCAGGCCCACCGCTTCATGGCCAAAGCCGCGATCCGGGCTGCGGAGAATTTCCGCTTCTTTGCCGACAAGTGCGGCGAGGCCCGGGACGGCCTCAACACGCCCTCCGAGGAGCACTGGAACATCTCGACCCGGGTGCCGATCGGCCCGGTCGGCGTGATCACGCCGTGGAACACGCCGTTCATGCTGTCGACCTGGAAGATCGCGCCAGCGCTCGCTGCCGGCTGCACCGTCGTGCACAAGCCGGCCGAATGGTCACCGGTTACGGCAGACCTGCTGGCGAAGCTTGCGAAACAGGCCGGCCTTCCCGATGGCGTGCTCAACACGGTCCATGGCATGGGTGAAGAGGCGGGCAAGGCGCTGACCGAGCATCCCGCCATCAAGGCGATCGGTTTCGTCGGCGAGAGTTCGACCGGTTCCGCGATCATGGCGCAGGGCGCCCCTACCCTGAAGCGCGTGCATTTCGAGCTTGGCGGCAAGAACCCGGTGATCGTGTTCGACGACGCAGATCTCGACCGGGCACTCGATGCGGTGGTCTTCATGATCTACTCGCTCAACGGCGAGCGCTGCACCTCGTCGAGCCGGCTGCTGGTCCAGCAAGGTATCGCCGATGAATTCATCGAAAAGCTGACCGCCCGGGTCAAGGCGCTGAAGGTTGGGCATCCGCTCGACCCCGCCACCGAGATCGGCCCCCTGATCCATGAGCGGCATCTTGCAAAAGTCTGCAGCTATTTTGACATCGCCAGGAAGGACGGCGCCACCATCGCGGCGGGCGGCAGGCCGCACGATGGCCCCGGCGGCGGGCATTACGTGCAGCCGACCCTCGTCACCGGCGCGCACTCAAAGATGCGGGTGGCGCAGGAGGAAGTGTTCGGCCCGTTCCTGACCGTGATCCCGTTCAAGGATGAGAAGGACGCCATCGAGATCGCCAATGGCGTGCAATACGGCCTGACCGGCTATGTCTGGACCGGCGACATGGGGCGCGCGCTGCGCGTTGCGGACGCGCTGGAGGCCGGCATGATCTGGCTCAATTCCGAAAACGTCCGCCATCTGCCGACGCCGTTCGGCGGCATGAAAGCTTCAGGCATCGGCCGCGACGGCGGCGACTACTCGTTCGACTTCTATATGGAAACCAAGCACGTCTCGCTCGCCCGCGGGACGCATAAGATTCAGAGACTTGGAATCTAGAATTCACGTCGTTCCGGGGCGCGAAGCGAACCCGGAACCTCGAGATTCCCCGATGCGCAATTGCGCATCTGAGGTTCGGTCCTGCGGACCGCCCCGAACGACAACGCCGAGGAAACGCCTATGCCCGTTCCGACACACACATTCACCCCGCCGTTCAACATCATCCGCTGCAGCCACGCCGTGCTCGACGTCACCGACCTCGGCAAGAGCCGCGCCTTCTACGAAAACACCGTCGGCCTGCATGTCGAGGACGCCGACGACAAGGCGGTTTACTTGCGCGGCAGCGAGGAGCATCAGCATCATTCGCTGGTGCTGCGGAAGGCCCCTAGCGCGGCCTGCAATCGGCTCGGCTTCAAGGTCGGAAATGACGGTGACCTCGACAAGGCCGCGACCTTTTTTTCCGAGAACGGCATCCCTTACGCCTTCGCCGATCAGCCGTTCCAGGGCCGCACCCTGCAGTTCAGCGATCCCGCCGGCTTCCAACTCGAGCTCTATGCGTCGATGGACAAGCGCCCGCATCTGCTGCGGCGCTACGATCTCTACAAGGGCTGCCATCCGCAGCGGCTCGATCATTTCAACGTCTTCGCGCCCGAGGTTCAGGGCACCATCGACTTCTATGCGCGGCTTGGCTTCCGGCTGACCGAATATGGCGAGGAAGACGGCCCGAACGGGCGGATCGCAGCGGCCTGGATGCACCGCAAGGGCAACGTCCATGACTTCGCCATTACCAACGGCCGCGGCCCTCGCCTGCACCATTTTGCCTATTGGGTGCCGACGGCGATGAACGTCCTGCATCTCTGCGACGTGATGGCTTCGAGTGGATATCTGAAGAACATCGAGCGCGGCCCAGGCCGCCACGGCATCTCGAATGCATTCTTCCTCTATGTCCGGGATCCGGACGGCCACCGGCTCGAACTCTACACCAGCGACTACTTCACGGGAGACCACGACCACGAGCCGTTGCGCTGGTCGCTAAAGGACCCGCGCCGGCAAACGCTGTGGGGCGCACCGGCGCCGCGCTCCTGGTTCGAGGAGGGTTCGCCCTTCACGGGTCAGGAGGTCCGCGAGCCGCTCTTTGTCGCCGACGTCTTGATTGCGGATTGATCGGATGGCCCCGCCCCGTCTCGCTACCTTCACCGTCAACGGCACGCAGAAATACGGCGCCGTGACCGATGCCGGCATCGTCGATCTCTCGGCGCGCTTCGAGAAGGAATACCCCACGCTGCGCGAAGTTGTCGCCGCCAGCGCGCTGATGAAACTCGCCGAAGACGCGGCGCGGCGCGCGCCAGACCATGCGCTCGATGCGATCGGTTGGCAGCCGCCGATCCCCTCGCCGGAAAAGATCATCTGCATCGGCGTGAACTATCCCGACCGCAACGCCGAATACAAGGACGGCCAGGACGCGCCGAAATATCCGAGCATGTTCATGCGGACACCGCGCTCCTTTGTCGGCCACAACGCGCCGCTGGTCCGCCCGCGCGCCTCGGCGCAACTCGATTACGAGGGCGAACTGGTGCTTGTGATCGGAAAGGCCGGACGGCACATCAAGGAGAGCGACGCGCTGGACCACATCGCAGCCGTCACGCTCTGCAACGAAGGCACCATCCGCGATTGGGTGCGGCACGCCAAATTCAACGTCACCCAGGGCAAGAATTTCGATTCCACCGGCAGCCTCGGCCCGTGGCTCGTGCCCTACACCGATGAAAGCCAGATTGCGGACATCCGCCTCACCACGAAGGTCAATGGCGACACGCGGCAGGATGACCGCACCGGCCGGTTGATCTTCGGCTTCCGCTACCTGATCAGCTATCTCTCGACCTTCACCACGCTGGTGCCCGGCGACGTCATCGTGACGGGTACGCCGACTGGCGCCGGCGCGCGGTTCGACCCGCCGCGCTATCTGAAGCCTGGCGACGTCATCGAGGTTGCGGCCGAGGGTATCGGTGTGCTCAAAAACGGCGTCACCGACGAAGCCTGAAAAATCCCGTGAGCGAGTGGACAGAACGATGAAATCAACTTCCGGCGGCGAAGCGATCGTCAACGGCCTCGTCGCACATGGCGTCGACACCGTGTTCGGCCTGCCCGGCGCGCAGATCTATGGCCTGTTCGACGCCTTCCATCAGGCGCAGTTGAAGGTGATCGGTGCTCGGCATGAGCAGGCCTGCGGCTACATGGCGTTCGGCTACGCACGTTCATCGGGCAAGCCGGGCGTGTTCAGCGTGGTGCCCGGTCCGGGCGTACTCAATGCCAGTGCGGCGCTACTCACTGCGTTTGGCTGCAACGAGCCGGTGCTGTGCCTGACCGGACAGGTGCCGACGGCGTTTCTCGGCAAGGGCCGCGGCCATCTGCACGAGATGCCGGACCAGCTCGCAACGCTGCGCACCTTCGTGAAATGGGCCGAGCGCATCGAATATCCCGATGCGGCGCCCGCCGCGGTGTCGCGTGCGTTTCAGGAGATGATGTCGGGCCGCCGCGGTCCGGTATCGCTGGAAATGCCGTGGGACATCTTTACGCAACGCGCCCTGGTCGGCGCCTCAACCGTGTTCGATCGGTTTCCCGCACCGCAGCCCGATTCCGACCGGATCAAGGCGGCGGCTGCACTGATCAGGGATGCGAAGCGGCCGATGATCTTCGTCGGCAGCGGCGCGATCCATGCGCACGAGGAAATTCTCGAACTGGCCGAAATGATCGATGCGCCTGTCGTAGCGTTCCGCAGTGGCCGCGGCATCGTCTCCAACGCGCACGAGCTCGGGCTGACCATGGCGGCGGCCTACAAGCTCTGGCCGAACATCGATCTGATGATCGGGATCGGCACGCGCATGGAGCTACCGGCTTCAGGATTCCGCTGGCCGTACCAGCCGAAGGGACTAAAATCCGTTCGCGTCGATATCGATCCGACCGAGATGCGTCGGGTTGCATCAGACATCGCCGTGGTCGCGGATGCGAAAGCTGGCACGGCCGATCTTGTGGCTGCTGTGAAGAAGGCTGGCTATAGCAGGACCAACGGCCGGCGCACCGAAATCCGCGAAGCCACCGCGGCGGCGCATCAGGAGATCCAGAAGGTTCAGCCGCAAATGGCCTATCTGAACATCCTGCGCGAGGTACTGCCGGCTAATGCGATCGTCACCGATGAGCTCTCACAGGTCGGCTTCGCCTCCTGGTACGGCTTTCCGATCTACGAGCCGCGCACCTTTATCACTTCGGGCTATCAGGGCACGCTCGGCTCCGGCTTCCCCACAGCGCTGGGCGCCAAGGTCGCCAATCCGGACCGCCCGGTGGTCGCGATCACCGGCGACGGCGGCTTCATGTTCGCGGTGCAAGAGCTATCCACCGCCGTGCAATTCAAGATCGGCGTGGTCACGCTGGTGTTCAACAACAACGCCTATGGCAATGTACGGCGCGATCAGCGCCAGCATTTTGACGGACGCGTCGTGGCGTCCGACCTGGTCAATCCGGATTTCGCGAAGCTGGCCGAGTCCTTCGGCGCGGGTGCTGCCCGGGTGACTTCGCCGGATCAATTCCGCCCTGCGCTGGAAAAGGCTTTAGCCGACGGCGGGCCTTATGTGATTTCAGTGGAGGTGCCGACGGATTCGGAAGTGAGCCCGTGGGCGTTCATCCACCCGCCGAAGCCGTAGGTCGTCCTCCGTTATTCCGGGGCGGTCTGCAGGACCGAACCCCAGATGCGCAATTGCGCATCGGGGAATCTCGAGATTCTCAGGTGCGCAATCGCGCACCATAGTTCGATGCTTCGCGTCGCCCCGGAATGACGGCGAGGTTAAACTTGCCTCGCCAAACCCCGCTGCATCCGCGACGCCGCAATTACCAATAGCCCCGCTCCCGCAACCGTCCAGCACGCCACCGGTGCCCAGTGCAACAGCGGTGCGTAGTCCGGCAGCTTTTGGAGGCCGCCGGCCACCGCCGCCATCCGCGCAAAGGTCGCGAGCGCCAGCGCGGAGAACACCAGCCCCACCACCTTGCCCTCGGCACCGGTCTCCCCGATCGCCAGCGCCGCCGAAACCGCGGCCATCAGCATGCAGCCCCACGCCGCGCCGGCGACGAACTGCGCCGCGATCAGCAGGTTGAGATTGCCGGCCATCTCCGCGCCGAACACGGCCAGCGCGCCGAGCAGGCCGGCCACCCCCATCACGATCAGCCCGCCGCGATGCTTGACCACGACGCTCGCCGGAAACATCGCGATGTTGAAGCCGATCCAGAACACCGGCATCAGCCATGGCAATTCGTCCGGCTTGGCAAATCGCAGGAAGAACGGCGTGCTGTTGATTGAAAAATGCAATTGATAACCGAGCGAGAGGATCAGCATCGAAGCGATGAAGAACGTCGGTATCGGGCCAAGCGGTTTTGCGGCCGCAACCGGTTGCTTTGCGGCGCGAGGTGCCTGCGCCAGATCACGCTCGACCCTCGAGAGCGCGAGCGTCGTGAGCAGCAGTACCACGCCCGAGATCACGAAGGGCAGCCGCGGGTCGTGATTGCGCAGCACCACGCCGAGATACGGCGAGACAGCGCCCGCCAGGCCGTAGCCGAGCATCGTCAGCGCCGACAAAAACGGGATCGCAGGCCGCGCCGCGTATTTGCCGAGCAATGTCAGCGGTGGCGCGCGCAGGGCCGATGACGTCACGACCCATATCAGGATCAAGGCGATAAACCAGATCTGCGCGCCCGGCCCCGTACCCGCCACGAACGGCAGCGCGACAAACGCCGTGCAGGAGATTGCGGTCAGGACAGCGACGAACACGCCGAGCTTGCCGACGAAGGGTGCGATCCTGTCGGCGGCAATCCCCATCGCGGTGTCGGTGATGGTGAAGATTGCCTGATCCAGCATCAGGATCAGGATCACGGCGGATGGCGCGATGCCGACATCGGCGCAGAGTTTTGGCAAATAGATGACGTAAGTGGTCCATCCCAGCGCGAACACGAGCTGCAGCACGGCAAGATAGACGCCGGTGCGATTGGCGGTTTCGGACGTTGCTTCTGTCGTGCTCATGTCGGCCCCCCGGCCGAAAGAGCATAGACGACGAAAACGGTCGATGGAACGTCTCTTCCCTTCTCCCCTTGTGGGAGATTGTCACTCTATCTACCGCGTTGAAGTGTCAACAGAAACCGGAAGTGGTGTCCGTCCAGCGTCCCTTGCACGCGGTTCCGCGCTAATCGGTTGGTGTAGCTCGCTGATGCGTTAGCGCGGGCGGCGCTGTCCTGAATCGAACGCATGCGCGTGCCGCCCTGCGCCGCTCGCACCGTCCAGCGACTATTGCTCTCAGATCGCTGGCCACGTCTTGCCTGACAGGTAGACTTCGTGGGCTTGGTCCACCGAGTCGATACGCGCGCCGAGGTCGCGAAGCTGTTCGCACAAGTGGTCCATCGCCGCTGCGCCTCCGATGAACGTCAGAAAGTCCGCCACGGCATAGAGCGCGAGATGGCCGAGCGCAAACAACGGCTGCGGGCGCGGGCGGCCCCATTCGAGCTTGGGTGTGAACGCCGCGCCGTTCTCGTCGGTCTCCAGATGGAATTGAGATAGGTCCTGCCACGAGCCGTGCACGTTGTGGGACATGCCGCCAAAGACCGCCAGATACGCTTCGCCAAAGCCGACAGCCTCCGCTTTCTGACGCAAGTCCTTGCCGCTGCGACGGAGACGTAGGACGCGACTTCGCGAAGCAACTCCGATGCGAGGACCATAAAGTCCGACTCGCGCGTGAAGGCGGCGATAGTGACCGGGTCCACGGTCACCCGCTCGACGGCTGGAAACGGCCCTCCTGATTCTGTCATGAGTTATAGGTCCATCGGTTGCAGCAGCATGGGACCCGCCTGCAGCGCTCCGCAACCGATGGGCGTGGTTTATCCCCCATATTTCCGGAAACCATCCGGAAATCGGCAAAGATCGAGATCAACAAGCCGACGCTGCAGTGAGCGCGACCGATCAAGGTGATAATATCACCTTGCTCAGCGTCCCCGGCCTAACCCATTCGCTTCCGTCACCACCGCGTTGCCGGTCTCGATCAGTTCGTTGACCCGCTTCGGAAGCGCGTCGCCGAACCGCTTGTGCGATTTCCAGTGCGCTCGTTGCTTTGTCGATCTCGCACGGCGGTTCCCGTCAGGAATTATTCCCACCGGGTGAGTTCCCACTCAACTGTTACTTGTGTCGTGTTTAGGTTGTGCTTCAATGGCGGTACAAGCTCCCAAAAGTGGGACGGTCCAATGATCATTCCCCAGCAAACCGACCTCGGGCGGCGCGTTGTCTACCGGCCTCCGGGGGCTGGACGCAGGTACGGCGTCATCAGCGCAATATACACCCGCCGCTTGTTTGTCCGGTTCGATCACCAGCACTACAGCCGCGCGGTCGACCCGGCCTATCTGGAGTTTGCCAGACGACCGGCCGAGGCCGTGCCGCGTTCACATGGGGCGCCACCTGCGCGGTAATTTTAGCGGCTGGCACGCCGCGCGGCGTCTTCGGCACTTTGGCGATCTCCTCGCCGATGCGGGCGCCGCTGGCCAATTTGTCTCGTGGCGAAAATGGAAAATGAGAGAACGGCCTCGCGGATCGGCGGGGCGCTGGATCAGCAAATCGGAAACCTGCCCCTTATTGTCGTTTTGGGTAGGTTTCGCTTCATGCCGGGATGGAAAAGTTTCCCCTTGTGGGAGAAGGTGGCTCGCTGACGCGAAGCGGCAGCGAGCCGGATGAAAGGCCTGTCTCCGCGGAGAGAGCCCCTCATCCGCCTTCGCTTCGCGAAGGCACCTTCTCCCACAAGGAGAGAAGGAAAGATTACCGCGCCTTGCGGAAAGTGAGATTGATGCGCTGGCGGCCCATCAGGGCATGCTCGCCGTCGGCGAGCGGGGCCACGCCGTGAAAGAACAGCCGCGACGGTCCGCCCCAGACCACGATGTCGCCATGCTCGAGCCGGTAGCGCTTCGGTTTGTCGGCGCGCTTCGGGCCGCCGAACAGGAAGATTGCGGATAGACCGAGCGACACCGACACGATCGGCGCGGCGAAATCCTGCTCGTCCTGGTCCTGATGGAGCGACATCCGTGCGCCGGGCACGTAGCGGTTGATCAGGCAGGCGTCGGGTGTGAAGCCGGCAAAGCCAGCCTCGGCGGCCGCCTGCTCGGCAATTGCGCGAAAGGTCGACGGCATCTCCGGCCAAGGCTGCCCGGAATCCGGATCAATGCCGTCGTAGCGATAGCCGCTGCGATCGGTCACCCAGCCCGCAGTGCCGCAATTGGTCATCGCGACCGACATCTGGTGACCGCCGGGCGTAAACATACGGCGGAATGGTGCTCGCGCGATGATCTCGCGCAACGCCGCGACCACTTCGTTTTCGAAGGGCTTCGCATATCCCCGCAGCAATACCGCGCCCTCCGCCATCGCTTCGCGCGATGGGTGCACATCCGGAACGGCCTCGAACAAATCCGCAGTCAATTCAGTCCGCACTCACTTGGCATCGTGAAAAATCACGCCGACGGTGTGGCGATGGCCGGAGCGGATCCGACTGACGCCATGGCGCAGATTAACGCGATAGGGCCCACGCGTCCCCTGCACCGGCCGATGATGCACAGCAAAGGCCACCGCATCGCCCTGCCCCAGCGGCACCACCTCGGGCCGCGACTGCATCCGCGGCCGCTGCTCGGTCAGCACGAACTCGCCGCCTTCGAAATCGCGCCCCGGTTCCGACAGCAGGATCGCGACCTGCAGCGGGAACACGTGATCGCCATAGAGGTCCTGATGCAGGCAATTGTAGTCGCCCACGCCATATTGCAGCAGCAGCGGTGTCGGCCGGGTCTGCCCGGCGTCGTGGCAGCGCTTCAGGAACGCTGCGTGCTTGTCGGGATAGCGGATGCCGATGCCCATCGTTTCGTTCCAGCGATTGGCCACGCCGCAAAGCCGTGCATAGAGCGCGGGCCGCAACTCCGTGATCAGATCAGGCAGTGGATAGTCAAAATACTTGTACTCGCCGCGACCAAACCCGTGACGCCCCATCACAATCCGGCTGCGGAAATTCTTGTCGTCCGGATAGAGCGCAGCCAGCGCTGCGCATTCGTCCGGCGACAACAATCCCTTCAGCACGGCGCAGCCCTGCGCGTCGAGATCGGCGGATACCTGCGTCCAGTCGATGACATCGACGCGGGCGGCGATGTCGGAGGCAGGATGCTGGATGTTTCTTGCGGTTGCTTTCATGGCGAGAACCTTCGCAGACGGCAGCGAGCCCTGCCACCCGATTTCCGAATGAGACGCCGCAACCTCGCTGTCGGCCCCGCGAACGCAGGACCCATAACCGCAGGTCGGCGCAGTCCGGCCCGGCTGTGGCACAAGCTAACCGCAACAACGAACGACGGTGGGTACGGGTCCCCCGCGTTCGCGGGACGACGTGTGGAGGAACCTTAGCCCAGCACCGGCAGCGCGGTCACATCATAGCCGTGGCTGATCTTCCGCTTCAGCACGGGATCCTCCAGTTCAAACTCGAAGCGATCAGCCGGGCGGATGCCGCCCTTGGCCGCAAACGTGCCGCCGAACATGACACAGCCGTCGGGCAGGCCTTTGCCGCCAAAGCCGCGCTCGATCAGGTCGTTCACCGGCAGCATGGCATCCAGCGTGCCCTCCTGGTAGAGCACCCGCGCGCCGCCGATGATGGCCCAGGAACGCAGGATCAACCTGTCCCAGTGACCGACGACCTCCTCCAGTTCCCACAGCACGGAGGCCACCGGCTTGTCGCACATCTGCTTTGAGACGGTGACGCTGTAGCTCTCCACCTTGCGGTCGGTGTGGTCGGAACCGCAGCCGACAAAGATGCGACCCTGCCAGCCGATCAGCACGAACTCGACCTCGCCGCTGGAATCGCCGCCCGTAACCTCGATACGGTCGTCCTGGGTAATCCGCCGCGCCGAGCAGCGATAGTAGATCGGCGTCGTCGCGGGGGGCGCGATGCCGAGCGCTTCCAGTTCGGCGATATGCTTGTCGCGCGCGACCGGATCGCGCCCGGTCCAGCCTGCAATCACAGCTTGGTCGATCGCGAGCGTCAGCGGCGTCAGCATACCCTTGTCGTCGACGTTGAAGGTCAGATCAAACACGGATGACATCCTCCATTCCGGCGGCGAGTTCGAAGACGCGGCGGTCCGATCCGCCGGCAGCTGCGAGCATCAGCCCGACCGGCACCTCGCCTTCGCGATGCGCGGGCAGCGAGATCGCGCAGCCGTCGAGCATGTTGATCAGGGTGCAATTGCGCAAGGCGCGCAGATTCTGCGTGGCGAAAGCCTGGTCGTCGGCGAGGTCGGCGATCCTCGGCGGCGTATTCGCGGTGGTCGGCAGCACCAGCGCGTCGTAGGGCGCGATGCGCTGTTCGGTTCGCGCAATAAACGAGCGACGCGCCTTGAGGATGTCGATATAGTCCGCCGCGCTGATGCCTTCGCCGCGCAGGATACGGACGCGGACGCGAGGGTCGTAGACGTCGCCTTTGCCGGTGAGCAGGTAGCGGTGCCAGGCGTAGCTTTCGGCAGCGGCAAAACCGCCCTTGCTGTTCATGACGCCGACGTCGTGAAATTCCGGCACCTCGATGCGCTCGATCAACGCGCCGTGGCGCGACAGCGTCTCCAGCGCGCGCTCGAAGGTTCTGGCGACCTCCTCGTCGAG
The DNA here is from genome assembly GCF_001440415.1 of Bradyrhizobium retamae. Classification (GTDB taxonomy): domain Bacteria; phylum Pseudomonadota; class Alphaproteobacteria; order Rhizobiales; family Xanthobacteraceae; genus Bradyrhizobium; species Bradyrhizobium retamae. Next base: position 21,438 of record NZ_LLYA01000225.1, on the reverse strand, counting down.
GTCGTCGAGCGCGATCGTGGTCGGCACCGCGAGCCGCATGCCCTTGACAGTGCGCGGCTGCAATGGCTGCACGGCTTCATCCGCGAGCACAGCATCCAGCACCGCACAGCATCCGACCGTGCGCGCCAGCGGCCCAAAGCTGTCGAGCGAGGAGGACAGCGGCACGCCGCCGTCGAGCGGCACGCGCGCCTGCGTCGGCTTGTAGCCGACGATGCCGTTATAGGCCGCCGGAATCCGGCAGGAGCCGCCGGTATCGGTGCCGAGCGCGCCATACGCCATGTGGTCGGCGATCGAGACCGCCGCGCCCGAGGACGAGCCGCCGGGTACATGGCCAACGCTGCGGTTCCAGACGCTCTTCGGCGTGCCGTAATGCGGATTGATGCCGATGCCGGAATAGGCGAACTCGGTCATGTTGGTGCGGCCGATCACGACGAAGCCGGCCCGGCGCAGCCGCGCCACCACGGGCGCATCGGCGTCTGCGGGCGGGGAATCTTCCAGCGCGCGAGAGCCGGCGCGGGTCGACTGCCCCTTGATGTCGTAGAGATCCTTGATCGAGACGGGAATGCCGGCATAGGGCGATGGCGCGGCGCGCGCTTTACGCAGAAGATCCATCGCATCGGCTGCGGCGATCGCTGCGTCCTTGTCGACATGGATAAAGGTCCGTGGGCCCTCGCCGGCGGGATCGGCAATCCTGGCGAGGCATTCCTCGACCAGTTTGCGCGCGGTGGTGCGTCCGGAGTCGAGCTCGGCGGCAAGGCTGGCAAGCGTCGGATGGTCAGGCATGGCTCTCTTGTTCATTTCCTGTGGCGTCACTCGTGGTCCGAAGCGAGCCCGATGTCGAAAGGTGCATCGGCGATTTGCCGTGGCGCGGACTATTGCCCGAGACACGCTGGCATACAAGCGCTCTCGGGCGCGGGAATGCGGCCATGCATCTCCGTCGCCGCTCGGGCCGTTGACGGGCAATAGACAAATGTCGCATCAAGACCGCAACGAGCGGGTAACGCCCGACTTCCCCAAGGAGAAATCGCCGACATGGCTGAGCCTGCGCGCGCCAAACCAAAGCCAACCCCGGAGACCCAGCATTTCTGGGACGGCACGCAGGCCGGCGAGTTGCGCCTGCAGCGCTGCGGCGCCTGCGCCAATGTCTACTTCCCGCCGCGCCCGTTCTGCCCGTCCTGTGCCTCGCGCAAGGTTTCCGTCTTCAAGGCCAGCGGCAAGGGCAAGCTCTACAGCTATGTCATCAACCACCGCCCGGCCGCGCCCGGCTTCACTCCGCCTTACGCCATCGCGGTCGTCGAACTCGACGAAGGCCCGCGCATGATGAGCAACATCATCGATTGCCCGCAGACGCCGGAGGCGCTGGAGCTCGACATGAAGCTCGAAGTCGCGTTCGAAAAGCTCGACGACAAGATCACCCTTCCCATGTTCCGTCCGGCGAAGGCTTAAGCACCATGCGCAGGAATCAAGTTGCCGTCGTCGGTGCTGCCGAGACCACCGAACTCGGCGTCATCCCGAACATGTCGCAGATCCAGCTCCACGCGGATGCGGCGCTCAATGCTATCGCCGACGCCGGGCTAAAGCTGTCCGACATCGATGGTATCGCAACCGCCGTGGAAACTCCGCAGCAGATCGCCCATTACCTCGGCATTACCCCGACCTGGGTGGACGGCACTTCCGTCGGCGGCTGCTCGTTCATGCTGCACGTCCGCCATGCCGCCGCCGCGATCGAGGCCGGCCTGTGCAAGACCGTGCTGATCACCCACGCCGAAAGCGGAAAATCGATGATCGGCAAATTGCCGCGCTCGATCCCCGCCGACAGCCTGCAGGGCCAGTTCGAGGCGCCGTTCGGCGTCTACGGCCCGCCCAGCATGTTCCCTATTCCGGTGCTGCGCTACATGAAGACCTACGGCATCACCCATGAACAGATCGCCATGGTCGCCGTCGTGCAGCGCGAATGGGCCGCAAAAAACCCGCGCGCGACGATGAAGGACCCGATCACGATCGCAGACGTGTTGAACTCGCGGATGATCGCCTACCCGTTCCGCCTGCTGCAATGCTGCCTCGTTACCGACGGCGGCGGCGCGCTGATCCTGACCTCGGCCGACCGCGCCAAGGACTTTCCAAGAAAGCCGGTCTACATCCTCGGCACCGGCGAGAGCGTGGAAACGCCGATGGTCAGCCAGATGGAGACATTCAACTCCTCGCGCGCCTTCAAAGTCGCAGGCCCCACCGCCTTCAAGGAGGCCGGCATCACCCACAAGGACGTCGACCATTTGATGATCTACGATGCCTTCGCGCATCTGCCGCTCTACGGCCTCGGCGATCTCGGCTTCATGCCGCACGAAGAGACCGGCAGGTTCATCGCCGACGGCAATACTCGCCCCGGCGGCAAGCTGCCGCTCAACACCAATGGCGGCGGATTGAGCTACATGCATTCCGGCATGTACGGCATGTACGCGCTGCAGGAGAGTGTGCGGCAAATGCGCGGCATCGCGCCGGCGCAGGTCAAGGACGCGAAGATCTCGGTCTGCCACGGCGTCGGCGGCATGTTCGCGGCAAGTGGCACGATCATTTTTACGAACGAGAAGTAACACCCTGTCATTCCGGAGCGCGCGAAGCGCGAACTATGATGTGCGATTGCACATCAGAGAATTTCGAGATTCCGGGTCTGGTGCTTCGCACCATCCCGGAAGGACGGGGACAACCGGAGCAACACAATGACAAAATCACTGCAAGACAAAGTCATCATCGTCACCGGCGCCGGGCGCGGCATCGGACGCGAGATCGCGCTGCTTTGCGCCGCGGAAGGCGCAAAGGTCGTCGTCAACGATCCCGGCGTCGCTGCCGATGGCGCCGGATCGAACGCAGCTCCCGCCGAGGAAGTGGTCGAGGAGATCAAGAAGCGCGGCGGCACCGCGGTCGCCAATTTCGAGTCGGTGGCGGAAGCGATCCCCGCGAGCAAGATCGTCAAGACGGCGACCGATCATTTCGGCCGGCTCGACGGCGTCGTCAACAATGCCGGCATCTTGCGCGACATGATCTTCCACAAAATGAGCGTGGAAGCCTTCGAGGCCGTCATCAAGGTGCACCTGATGGGCTCGTTCTATGTCAGCCACGCCGCAGCGCGGCTTTACCGCGAACAGGAGAGCGGCTCCTTCGTGCACTTCACCTCGACCTCGGGCCTGATTGGCAATTTCGGCCAGGCCAACTATGCCGCCGCCAAGCTCGGCATCGTCGGCCTGTCGAAGTCGATCGCACTCGATATGGGCCGCTTCAACGTGCGCTCGAACTGCGTCTCGCCGTTCGCCTGGACCCGCATGATCGGCACCATCCCGACCGAGACCGAGGCCGAGAAGGCGCGCGTGGCGAAAATCCAGCAGATGGGTCCGGAGAAGATCGCGCCGCTGTGCGCCTATCTGCTCAGCGACGCTGCCAAGGACGTCACCGGACAGATCTTCGGCGTGCGCATGAACGAGATATTCCTGTTCAGCCAGAATCGGCCGCTGCGCTCGGTTCACCGCGGCGAAGGCTGGACACCGCAAACCATCGCCGAGCACGGCATGCCGGCGCTTGCGGGATCGTTCTACAAGCTCGATCGCTCCGCCGACATCTTTACGTGGGATCCGATCTGACGGAAATGTAGGGCGGGCAAAAGGCGCATTTTTGCGCCGTGCCCACCATCCTTCCGAAATCGTCAGCAACGAATGGTGGGCACGCTTCGCTTTGCCCACCCTTGTATTAGTTGTTTCACCACCGCCCGCCCGCTTTATGCCGGAATGCGGGCTGATGTTTTCCTTCCAACAAAAAAACACTGGGAGGAAAATCATGACAACTTCACTGACCTTTCCCGATCCACAGCACCAGGGCGGTGGCTTCAACCGCCGCAAGCTACTGACGGGCGCAGCCGCGCTTGCCGGCTCAGCCGTGACGATGAAAGCCGCCTCCGCGGCCACTGTGGCGCCATTCGGCCAAACCGGCGCACCGACCACGGCAACGCAGCCGCTGCCGCTCGGCCCGCTTCCCGGCGCCCGGTATCCGGACTCTCGCCTGGAGTCGATGAAGAAACCGAAGGTTTCGTTCGGGCCGACAGGCTTTCCAGCCTTCGCCGGCACCATGGCGGTCGAGCGCGTCGCGACCGGCTTCCGCTGGGCCGAAGGCCCGGTCTACTTTGCAGCCGGGCGTTACGTGCTGTTCTCCGACATTCCCAACAATCGCATCATGCGCTTCTCGGAAGACGACGGCCATCTCAGCGTCTATCGGCAGCCGTCGATGAACTCGAACGGTAACACCATCGATCGCGAGGGACGGCTGATCACCTGCGAGCATTCCGGCCGCCGCGTCACCCGGACCGAACTTGACGGCTCGATCACCATCATCGCCGACAAATACAACGGCAAGAAGCTGAACTCGCCGAACGACGCGGTCGTCGCGGCCGACGGTTCGATTTGGTTCTGCGATCCGGCCTACGGAATCGGCGGCTATTACGAGGGCATCAAGGCGGAGCCCGAGCAGGAAAAGAAAAACGTCTACCGAGTGGATCCGAAATCCGGCGACATCAAGATGGTGGTCGACGACTTCGTGCAGCCGAACGGCCTTTGCTTCTCACCTGACGAGAAGAAGCTCTATATCTGCGATACCGGCTTCACCGACGGACCGGATAACCCGTCGCATATCCGCGTGTTCGACGTAGATCTCGCGGCCGGAAAGCTTTCGAACAGCAAGGTCTTTGCGGACATGCCCAAGCCCAGCATTACCGACGGGCTGCGCTGCGACACCGCGGGGCGCCTTTGGTGCTCCGTGGGTTGGGGCGATCCGAATGAGGACGGCGTGCGCTGCTACACTCCTGACGGCGATCTCCTCGGCAAGATCCACATACCGGAAACTGTCGCCAACTTGTGCTTCGGCGGCCAGCAGCGGAATAGGCTCTACATCTGCGGCTCGTCATCGCTCTATGCGGTTTACACGAGTGCGCAGGGTGCGATGAAGCCGTGAGAGGATTGGAAGCGTAATCGCACCGACGTCCGTCATTGCGAGGAGCGAAGCCACGAAGCAATCCATCTGTCCGCGCATTCGGAGAGATGGATTGCTTCGCTTTGCTCGCAATGACGGGGCGAGGCCGTCGCCCACCTCACCCGCTATTCCTCAACCCCGCCGAAATCCCATTGATGGTAAGCTGAATCCCGCGCAGCACCTGCTCGTCCGGACTATGCGAGCGATGCTCCTTCAACAGTTCGACCTGCACGTGGTTGAGCGGATCGAGGTAGGGGAAGCGGTTGCGGATTGAGCGTTCCAGCAGCGGGTTGCCCTGCAAGAGGCGCTCGTGGCCCATGATGTCGAGCAACGTCTCGATCGAGGCATGCCACTCGCGCCGGATGCGCCCGAAGATGCTTTCGCGCAACGCCACATCAGGCACCAGCTCGGCATAGCGCGAGGCGATTGCAATCGAGCTCTTGGCCAGCACCATGTCCATGTTCGACAGCAGCGTGCGGAAGAACGGCCATTCGCGGTAGAGTTCCTGCAGGAACGGCATGCCCTGCTCCGGATGCTCCGCGATCCAGGTCTCGACCGCGGAGCCGAAGCCGTACCAGCCCGGCAGCATCAGCCGGCACTGCGCCCAACTGAACACCCAGGGGATGGCGCGCAGGTCCTCGATTTCGCGGGTCTTCTTGCGCGACGCCGGGCGGCTGCCGATGTTGAGCGTCGAGATTTCGGTGATGACGGTGGAGCCCCAGAAGTAATCGGCGAAGCCTTCGGTCTCGTACACCAGCCCGCGGTAGGCCTTGAATGCCAGCGCCGATAATTGCTCCATTGCGGTCAGATACTCTCTCCGCGGCGCGCTCTGCCGGGGATGCAACAGGCTCGCCTCCAGCGTCGCTGCAGCCAGGATTTCCAGATTGCTGCGGCCGACTTCCGGATTGGAATATTTGCTGGAGATGATTTCGCCCTGCTCGGTGATGCGAATCTGTCCGTTTACCGCACCTCCCGGCTGCGCGATGATGGCGTCATAGCTCGGCCCGCCGCCGCGGCCGACCGACCCGCCGCGGCCGTGAAACAGCCGGAGCCGCACGCCATGGCGTTCGAACACGTCGACCAGTTCGATCTCGGCCTTATACAGCTCCCAGCCCGAAGTGACGAAGCCGCCGTCCTTGTTGCTGTCGGAATAGCCGAGCATCACTTCCTGGATGCCGCCGCGGCTGTCGACCAGCCGGCGGTAATCGTGCAGCGCCAGCATCCGATCCATGATGCCGGATGAAGCCTGCAGATCCTCGATGGTTTCGAACAGCGGCACGATGTTGATGGCGCTGCGGCCGGACGGATTGACGAGGCCGACCTCCTTCAACAGCACCGCCACCTCCAGCATATCCGACATGCCCTTGCACATGGAGATGATACATTGGTGGATCACGTCGGGACCGAAGCGGGCATGGGCCTCGGCGGCGGCGCGGAACACTGCGAGCTCGCCAAGTGTTTCTTCGCTGTACTTGACGAATACCGAGGTCAGCGGCCTGGCGCTGCGCAGCTCGCGCAGCAGCAGATGGATGCGGGCCTCCTCACTCAGTGCCAGATAGGACATGCCGGGGATCGCGGCATCGAACAGTTCAGCGACCGTGCGCTCATGCACCGCGGAATTCTGCCTGATGTCGAGCCGTGCGAGATGGAAGCCGAAGCAATCCACGGCACGACGTAGCAAGCGCAACCGACCGCGCGCGATCACCCCCGAATTGTTCGCTATCAAAGAACGATCCAGAACGTCGAGATCGGCTTTGAACTCCTTCACGCTCGCATAAGGCGCGGCCTCGCCGACCGGACGACGCGTCGTCTCGACCTCGAGCTTTGCAGCGGTCGCGGTCAGCCTTGCATAGATGCCGGAGACCGCGAGCCGATAGGGTTCACCGCTCCTGTGCGGCGACGTATCCGGGGAGCGCTCGGCCAGCGCGCGCAACTCGTCGGAGACGTCGGCGAGGTGCGCGGCCAGCGACAATTCGGAGCCGAGGACATGCAACTCTTCCAGATAGAAGTTCATCACCCGGCTCGACTGCAGGCGCAGCGTGCCGCGCATGACGTCGGCAGTGACAAAGGGGTTACCGTCGCGGTCGCCGCCGATCCAGCTTCCCACGGTCAGGAACGACGCCAGCTCGCCGGGCGCGCCGTCGTCCTCCCGGTTCAGCCGGTCCTCCAGCGCACAATGCAGCCGCGGCACCTCGTGCAGGAAGGTGTAGTCGTAGAATGACAGGCCGTTGGCGACTTCATCGAGCACGGTCAGCTTGGTCCGGCGCAGCAGGTTGGTCTGCCACAGCGTCAGTACGGCGCGGCGCAACTGCTCGTCGCAAGCCTCGGCCTCCTCCGGCGTAAGCTGGACGCGTTCGCGCCGGTCGAGCAGCGCAGCGATCTCCATCTCGCGGTCGATCGTGCTCTTGCGGCGGACTTCCGTGGGATGCGCCGTCAGGACCGGGCTGACCTGGGCCCCCTTGAAGAAGCGGCGCAGCTCGGCCGCGTTGATCCCGGCGGCCTTTGCGTGAGCGAGCGTCTGGGTCAGCGCGCTCGGTCGCGGCCCGCCGGGACCGCGGCCACGCATCTGGCGGATGTTGTTCTGGTCCTCGGCGATGTTGGCGAGATGCGAAAAATAGCTGAAGGCGCGGACGATCCGCACGGTATCGCTGATCGACATGCTGTCGAGGATGGTCTCGAGTTCCCGCCGCGCCAGCTTGTCTTCGTCGCGATGGAACCGGATCGAGGTCTGCCTGATACGCTCGACCAGATCGAAGACGTCAGCGCCTTCCTGATCACGGACGGTATCACCGAGAATCCGCCCGAGCAGGCGAATGTCGGTCCGCAGCCGCGCATCCTCCTCCCACGCCAGCGCCTCGTCGCTGGACCGGACTTCGATGTCGGAAGGCATGGTCTGGGAAGACATTGGCTGGCCACCTCAAACTGCCCGGCTCGTCCGAGTGTGCAATTTTTCTGCCGCAGTGCAAGATAAAGATGGAGGCGGTGCACACCGTGGTATCCCGGACGCGGTGGAGCGCCCTGCGCGCTGCTCCGCAGACCCGGGACCCAACGCCAGGTATGCTCAGGCGTGGGCCCCCGGATCAGCAGCGCCACCGCCGGAATCGCACGAAGCGCGATCCCGAGGCGCTGCGCAGCATCCGCGGCACGGCAGCGCGAGCTAAATCCTCCGCCCTGCCCGCTCCCAGTAGGGATCGCGCAGGCGGCGCTTGAAGATCTTGCCGGAATCTTCCCGCGGCAGGTTGGACTGGATTTCGATGTGTTTTGGCACCTTGTAGTCGGCCAGCGCAACCTTGAGCTGGTTGCGGATGGAAGCCGGATCTAGCGTCACCGCCGGCTGCGGCTCCACCACAGCCATCAGCGCCTCGCCGAATTCGGCGTCGGGAATGCCGAACACCGCGCAATCATGCACGCCGGGAATCGCATGCAGCGCAGCCTCAATCTCGGCCGGATAGATATTGACGCCGCCTGAAATCACCATGTCGCGCTTGCGGTCGCAGATGAAGACATAGCCGTCCGCGTCGATGTAACCGACGTCACCCGAGGTGATGAACCCATCGCGATCGATCTCGGTGCGCTTCTCCGGCTTGTTGTGATAGGTGAAGTCAGGATTGCCCGCGATGCGCGAGTAGATTTCGCCGATCTCGCCCTGCGGCAGTTCCCTGCCGTCATCGCCGATGAAGCGCAATTCCGCACCCGGCGCGATCTTGCCGACGGTGCCGGGCTTCTTCAACGCGTCCTCGGACGTCGCAAACGTAACCGCGCCGGACTCGGTCGAGCCGTAGAATTCGTAGATGATCGGCCCCCACCATTCGATCATCGCGCGTTTGACTTCCGCCGGACAGGGCGCGGCAGCATGAATGACATGGCGCAAGGACGACATGTCATACTTCCTGCGCACTTCCTCCGGCAGCTTCATCAGCCGGATGAACATGGTCGGCACCATGAAGATGGTGTCGATCTTCTCGGTCGCGACCACGCGTAAAAATTCTTCGGCGTCGAAGCGTGGCATGATCACCAGGGCGCCGCCGAGACGGCCGGCGCGCAAGCCGAACGAATTCGGCGCGGAATGATACAGCGGCCCTGGAAGCAATGCGCGGGCCCCCGGCTTGAGGCCGTAGATCAGCGCGCGCATGCGCTCAGCGTTGGCACTTTGCTCCGGCGTCGGCGCAAAGCGGCGCACGCCCTTGGGATGGCCCGTCGTGCCGGAGGTGTAGATCATGTTCTGCGGCTGCGGCACCGCCGGCCCGTCATAGCGCTGGTGTTGGTTCAGCCAGGATTCGAAATCGATCGCGAAGTCGGGCGTCGTCAGATGATCCGGATTGATCTTGTAATGGCTGAGAATCTCCGGCGGGGTCGGCGCGCTGAGCGCCGTGACGCCTTGCGGGATTGCCTCGCGCAACTGATGCAGCATGTCGGCATGCGCGATCAGCACGGATGTGCCCGAATCCTTCAGCACATAATTGATCTCTTCCGGCTTGAAGTGCCAGTTGACCGGCACGCCATAGGCGCCGAGCCGCATTGCCGCATAAGCCGCTTCGATGAAGGCGATGTCGTTGCGCATCAACATGGCGACGCTGTCGCCCTGTTTGACGCCGAGCTTCTGCAGCCCGCTGGCGATGCGCTCAGTCCGCTCAGTGACCTCGCCGTGGTCGCGCCGGCGCTCGCCGCTGATGATGCCTTGGAAGAGTTGGGAGGCTGACATTGTCTTTTTCCGATCTGCTGTCGGGTTTGTAAGCTGCGCAGTCATTCCGGAGCGATGCGAAGCATCGAACTATGGTGCGCAATTGCGCACCTGAGAATCTCGAGATTCCCCGATGCGCGATTGCGCATCTGAGGTCTGGTGCTAACGCACCATCCCGGAATGACCGGGAGCCTAGTTACCCAACATCCACAAACAGCGGCGCGCGCTTTTCCATATTGGCGCGCACGGCTTCGGTCTGGTTGGGGCTGCCGAGCAGCTTCTGCTGCTCGACGGATTCGGCCAGCAGCGCCGGGGCCGGATCGACGGAGAGTTTGTTCAGCATACGCTTGGCGGCACGGATCGCGTCGGGGCTTTTGCCGGCGATTTCGCGTGCGACCTCGAAAGCCGCCGCGCGCGGATCATCGCAGATCCGCGTCGCGAGGCCATAACTCATGGCTTCCTGCGCGGAGAAGATGCGGCCGGTATAGGTGAGCTCGCGCAAAATATCGTCGCGAACGAGACTGGCGAGGATCGGCGTGCCGGCCATGTCGGGCACCAGGCCCCATTTGATTTCCATGATCGACATCCGCGCGTCCGGCGTGAGGAATCGCATGTCGGCCCCGAGCGCGAGCTGGAAGCCGCCGCCGAATGCCACGCCCTGGATCGCGGCAATCACCGGCACCGGAAGCTGGCGCCAGCCCCAGACCGCAGCTTGCGGAAAGTTCGCGATGCCATGGGTGCGTGCAGTGAGGTCACGCTTCTCGCCGCCGGCGATCCCGTTACCGCCACTTTCCTTCATGGCCTGAAAGCGTCCCATATCGAGACCGGCGCAAAACGCCCGCCCTTCCCCGGACAATACTACCACCCGAACGCCATTCTCGCGGGCCAGCCGCTCGGTCGCAGCCACCAGTGCCTCAAACATCGCGGCATCGAGCGCGTTCATCTTGTCAGCCCGCACCAACCGGACGTCGGCAATGCCGTCCGAAATCGAGATCGAGACGCGCTGCTCCATGAAAAATCTCCTCAGTTGCTGCTTTACAGAACGGTGTTGTCCGGTTTTAGTCAATCGACCAATTAACAGACAATCCCCTTGGGTGGAAACGATGTTCAATGATCAGCTTCTCGCCGGGCGACGCATTCTCGTGACCGGAGGCGGCACGGGCCTCGGCAAATCCATGGCCGCGCGGTTTCTCCAACTGGGAGCCGAGGTCCACATCTGCGGCCGCCGCAAGATCGTCTGCGACGAGACCGCAACCGAATTGATGGATCTGCATGGCGGGCGCGTGGTCAGCCACGGCGTCGACATCCGCAACGCGATGGCTGTCGACGAGATGATCGAACAGATCTGGACTTCGGGCCCCCTCACCGATCTCATCAACAATGCCGCCGGCAATTTTATCTCGCGCTCGGAAGAGCTCTCGCCGCGCGGCTTTGACGCGGTCGCCAATATCGTGATGCATGGCACATTCTACGTGACCCACGCGGTCGGTCGGCGCTGGATCGCCGCCAAACAACCAGGCAACGTGGTGTCGATCACGGTGACCTGGGTGCGCAACGGCTCGCCCTATGTGGTGCCGTCGGCGATGAGCAAGTCGGCGATCCACGCCATGACGATGTCGCTTGCGGTCGAATGGGGCAAGTACGGCATCCGCCTCAACACCATTGCGCCCGGCGAAATCCCGACCGAAGGCATGAGCAAGCGCATCAAGCCGGGCGACGAGGCCGGCGCGCGCACGCGGGCGCAGAACCCGATGGGCCGCGTCGGCACCATGGAGGAATTGCAGAACCTCGCGGTATTCCTGATCTCCGGCGGTTGCGACTGGATCAACGGCGAGACCATCGCCATGGACGGTGCGCAGGCGCTCGCGATGGGCGGCAATTTCTATCAGTTGCGCGACTGGAGCGACGACGACTGGAACAAGGCGCGCGACTCGATCAAGGCGCAGAACGAGAAGGACCGCGCTGCGCGGGGGTGATCTCTGCTGTCGTCCCTGCCTCCGTGCGCGATTGCGCACGGAGGCAGGGACGACGGTGACATATTGTCTTTGTCGCGCGATATCGCCAAACTCCGCGCAACGAAAGCAAAACACTATGGGAGAGACATGTCCGCGCTGGAGCAACTGACGAATCTTGCCGACATGGTGCGCGAACGCGCCGGAACGCGCGGCGATGCGATCGCCTATGAATTCGAGGGACGCCAGACCAGCTTCGCCGAGTTCGACATCAAGACCAACCGCGTGGCGAATGCGCTGATTGCGATGGGCGTCAAGCCGGGCGAGCGGATCGCCTACCTCGGCAAGAACAGTGACATCTATTTCGAACTGCTGATGGGCGCGATGAAGGCCAAAGTGGTGATGGCGCCGGTGAATTGGCGGCTCGCCGGCCCCGAGATCGCCTTCATCGTCGGCGATTGCAAGGCGCCGGTGCTGTTCGTGGGGCCTGAGTTCATCACGCAGGTTCGCAACATCAAGGCGCAACTGCCTGAGGTCCGCACCATCATCACGACCGAGGGCGGCGCACCGGAATGGCCGGATTTCGCGGCCTGGCGCGATGCGGCTGGCGGCGACGATCCGAAGGTGCCGATCAGCCCGAAGGATATCGCGATCCAGCTCTATACTTCGGGCACCACGGGCAAGCCCAAGGGCGCGATGCTGTCGCACGCCAACTTCCTCAATCTGGTGCACGCCGGCAGCGAGGCCGAGAAGCCCGAATGGAACAAATGGTCGAGCGACGACGTCTCGCTGGTGGCGATGCCGGTCTTCCATATCGGCGGCTCCGGCTGGGGCGTGATCGGGCTTTATCACGGCGCCAAGGGTGTGATCGCGCGCGAGTTCGATCCGACCAAGGTGCTGGACTTCTTCGAGCGGTCCGGCATTACCAAGCTGTTCATGGTGCCTGCGGCGATGCAGTTCGTGGTGCGGCAGCCGCGCGCGCGTCAGGTGGATTTTTCGCGGCTGAAATACATGCTCTATGGCGCCTCGCCGATTCCCGCGGCGCTGCTGAAGGAATGCATCGAGGTGTTCAAGTGCGGCTTCGTGCAGTTGTATGGGATGACAGAAACGACCGGCACCATCGTCGCCCTTCCGCCTGAGGATCATGTCGAGGGGCTGGAGCGCATGCGTTCCGCCGGCAAGGCGCTGCCCGGCATCGAGCTTGCGATCCTCGATCCCGACGGCAACCGGTTGCCGCCACGCCAGGTCGGCGAGATCGCGACCCGCTCGGGCTCCAACATGGTCGGCTATTGGAACCTGCCGGAGGCGACCGCCAGGACACTCGGCAGCAACGGCTGGCTGCGCACCGGCGATGCCGGCTACATGGACGAAGACAACTACCTCTATATCCACGACCGCATCAAGGACATGATCATCTCCGGCGGCGAGAACATCTATCCGGCCGAAGTCGAGAGTGCGATCTGCGATCATCCTGATGTCGCCGAAGCCGCAGTGATCGGAATCCCCGACGACAAATGGGGCGAAGCGGTGAAGGCGATCGTGGTGATGAAGCCGGGCAAGCAGGCGAATGCCACCGACATCATCAATTTTACGCGCGAGCGCATTGCCAATTTCAAGACGCCGAAATCCGTCGACTTCATCGAAGCGCTGCCGCGCAATCCGTCGGGGAAAATCTTGCGGCGGAATCTGCGTGAGCCGTATTGGGCGGGTAAGGACCGGCAGGTGAACTAGCCGGTCGCCATTGCGAGGACCGTAAGCGACGAAGCAATCCATCTATCCGCTATGCCGTGCCATGGATTGCTTCGCTTCGCTCGCAATGACGGTGGTAACAATAGTGCTCACTTCTTCGCCTTCTCCCGCATTATCCGCCGGCGTTCCTTGGCCTCTTCCGACCAGACCTCGTCGATGTCGTAGAACTCGGCGACCGCGCGTGCGCCCGGCGGCAGCGTCACCCAGGGCTGCTTGGTGGAGGTGAAGATGTGAACGTCCGGCGGGCACTGTGACGGATCATCCATGGTACCAACGCGGACAAAACGCACCGCGGGCCCGGAGCCCGGATAGTTGCTCCAGACGGCCACCTTGCAAATCGGGCAACGGGCGATGCGCTGGCCCTTACCGCTCGCCGACGGCGTCACGATGATCTCGGGTTCGGCCGCGAGATGCTCTACCCTATCGGCCTCGTACATCGCATTGAGCGCATGCACCGTACCGGTCTCGCGCTGGCACCAGGTGCAATGGCAGGCATGCACGATCATAGGCCTGCCGTTCAGGCGGTAGCGGACATGCCCGCATGTGCATCCACCTTCCATGATCTTCTCCTTGGCTTTGCTCCTCAGTGCTTCCCCGCCCCCATATAGCCGAACAGGAATCCCGCCACCTTGCGCTTCTGGATTTCCTCGCTGCCTTCGGTGATGCGGTAGCGGCGGTGGTGGCGGTAGATGTGTTCGAACGGCTTGTGGCGCGAATAGCCCATGCCGCCATGCACCTGCATGGCGCGGTCGGCGGCCTCGCAGCACAGGCGGTTTGCCCAGTAGTTGCACATCGACACGCGATCGGAGAGCGTGTGCTCGACCTGGGCCTGGGTGAGCTGGTCCATCTCCCAGGCGGTCTTGCGGATCAATAACCTGAGCATCTCGGCCTGCGTCGCCAGCTCCACCAGCGGCCATTGGATCGCCTGGTTTTCGGCCAACGCCTTGCCGAACGGCTTTCGCTCGCGCGCGTATTTCACGCTCTCGTTGATGCAATAGACCGCTGCGCCGAGCGAACTTGCCGCCTGCCGGATCCGGTTCTCATGCACAAAACATTGCGCCAGCGATAGTCCGCGGCCGATCTCGCCGAACAGGGCGTCTTCGGGCACGAATACATCGGTGAAGCTGACGCGCGGATGGTCGGTCGGCATGTTGAAGGTCCACATGTATTCCTCGACCTTCACGCCTTCGCTCTTCGCCGGCACCAGGAAGCAGGTGATGCCGCGCGCGTCGCCGTCATTGCCTGATGTCCGGGCGAACAGCGCACAATGGGTCGCGACATGCATGCCGGTGGTCCACATCTTCTGGCCGTTGATGATCCAGCCCTTGACGTTGTCACGCGTCGTCTGCACGGCCCTGGTTTCCATATGCGTCGCGTCGGAGCCGTGGTCCGGTTCGGTGAGGCCGAAGGTGATACGATATTTGCCGGTGATCGAGCCTTCGATCATCGCCTTCTGCTCGTCGGTGCCGTAGCGGTCGAGCATGGTCACGAGCGGCAGATTGCCGACGATCGAATGCTCGTTCTGCAGATCATTGTGCAGGCCAAGGCCCTTTGAGGCGAAATGCTCGCGGATGACGGCCATCCAGAGGTTGGAACCGTCCTTGCCGCCATAGCGTTTTGGGATCGCGAAGCGCAAATGGCCGGCGGCGTCGGCGAGGTTCTTGGCCTTGCGCAGCAGCGCTTCCCATTCATGCCGAGGCAGGCCGCCGTTTTCGAAATCGGTACGCGCCCATTCGCGACGGTGATCGAAGAAGCGGATGTTGTCGTCGGCTTCCTCCAGCGGCTTGATCTCGCGCGCAATGAAGCGATCGAGTTCGTCGAGATAGGCCGTGAGGTCGGCAGGCAGGTTGAAATCCAAGGCGGTCTCCCGGGAATATTGTTTGTTTTTGATTTGCGTTTAGGCGCTGCGTAGCGCTCCTGCTCGAACGGAATAGAGTGAGAAGACCGGGCCCAAGTCAAGCAACGGAGCAGGCCCTGGCACGCGCGGGGGCCTTGCGTAATTGGATGGTTTCGGACGGCCGGGCAGCGCTATGATCGCAACCAATATTCTTCGCCGCAGAAAATCCAAACGGGAGCAAACATGGACCTGAAATTCTCCAAGGTGACACGCAAGGGGCCGATCACGATCATCACGCTGTCGCGGCCGGAAGTGTACAATGCGCTGCATATCGACGCGCATTTCGAGCTCAACAAGGTGTTCGACGATTTTTCCGCGGACCCCACGCAATGGGTGGCGATCGTCACCGGCGCCGGCGACAAGGCGTTCTGCGCCGGCAACGATTTGAAATGGCAGGCGGCCGGCGGAAAACGCGGCTGGGACAAGGGCGGCTTCGCCGGTCTCACCTCGCGCTTTGACTGCGACAAGCCGATCATCGCCGCCGTCAACGGCGTCGCGATGGGCGGCGGCTTCGAGATCGCGCTGGCCTGCGACCTGATCATTGCCTCGGAGAATGCGACCTTCGCGCTGCCCGAGCCGCGCGTCGGCCTCGCCGCGCTTGCCGGCGGCGTGCACCGGCTGCCGCGGCAGATCGGCCTGAAGCGCGCCATGGGCATGATCCTCACCGCGCGCCACGTCTCGGCCAAGGAGGGACTCGAACTCGGCTTCGTCAACGAGGTGGTTCCCGCCGGTGAAGCACTCGCCGCGGCGGAGCGCTGGGCGGAGACGATCTGCAAGAACTCGCCGATGTCGATCCGTGCCTCCAAGCAGGCGATCCAGCGCGGCCTTGAGGTATCGCTGGAACAGGCGATCGCCGAGCAGCGCGAATATCCCGCCGTGAAGGCGATGGCGGCCTCGCAGGATTACATCGAGGGACCGAAGGCGTTTGCCGAGAAGCGACCGCCGAAATGGCTGGGGCGGTGACGATCGCGACGGTCTATCCTCGTCATTGCGAGCGAAGCGAAGCAATCCATTTATCCGCTTGCGGTGAGATGGATTGCTTCGTCGCTCCGCTCCCTTGCGCAAACGCTTCGCGTTTGTCGCAGGCAATGACTGCGGAGAGTTGGTCGGTGCCCTACTTATTCCCCAGCTCCCTCTTGTACGACGCGTAGTTCGGCTGGTCGACGGCGAGCTTGTCCATCGTCGTCTGCCAGAGATGTTCCGATAGCCCCGGCGTCTGCAGATCGACCTCGCCGTTCGCGATCTTCTCGCACAGAGCGCGATTCAACTCGATCAACGCGCCATCCATGCCGAGCAACTGCTTCAGCCGCGCGGCCTCCGCTGCATCGCTGCCCTGCTCCAACGCCAGTTGCCGCGTCACCAGGTCGAGCGCGTTGATGCCGACGCGGAGCTTGAAGGCGTTGTGGCCCTTGATCTCGGCAGCGATCTCGTTGCGGAGGAAATCCGCGACCGCCTTGATCAGTTCGGCGGGGGTCGGTTCGTCTTGCATCCTACCCTCTTTTTTGAGGCATGATCCTATCCGAAAATCGGTTTCCACTTTTCGGGATCATGCCTTTCCCCGCGGAGCAAGTAGCCGTAGCAGATCGATCTCCGT
Source organism: Bradyrhizobium retamae (assembly GCF_001440415.1). Lineage (GTDB taxonomy): Bacteria > Pseudomonadota > Alphaproteobacteria > Rhizobiales > Xanthobacteraceae > Bradyrhizobium > Bradyrhizobium retamae. The sequence goes on along the minus strand of NZ_LLYA01000225.1, from coordinate 4,555 downwards.
CTCCGAGGAACGCCGCCCGATCATGGCGCGTTCCATCGAATGGTCGGGGCCTTGCCGAAAACGCTGCATCATGCCGCAGCACATGATGCCCCAGCGCAGCGTGCCCATCACTTCCCAGAACATCACCCGATCAGGATTGACCGTGCGGCCGGCTTCCTCGTATCCGGCGAACAATTCCTCGCGCGTCCCAAAGCCACCGACCGGCTTGTCGATCTCGCCGAAGCGCCAGGAGTTGACGCAGATCCAGCCGAGATCTTCCATCGGGTCGCCGACATGCGCGAGCTCCCAGTCCAGCACCGCACGGACGCCGTCGGCGCCGATGATGAGGTTGCCGTGGCGAAAATCGCCATGCACCAGCGTCACCTGCTGCGACGGTCCGGGATCGCGCTCGCGCAGCCAGCGCAGCGCCAATTCGAACACCGGCCGCGGCCAGTCGAAGCTGCGGTATTCCCGCTCGAGGTCGGCGATCTCCTTGGTCGCGCTCATCTCGCGCAACTTCGGCAGTTTCGCTGGGGCTAAGCCGTGAATGCCGGCGATCACGCGGCCCAACTGCCGCGCCAGGATCGGCCGCGCCCTGGCGAATTGCTCATCGCGCAGGATCTTCCGCGCGATGGTCTCGCCCTCGATCCGCTGCATGATGAAGCCGCGACCGAGTTCGTCCGCAGGCTTCAGCACATGCATCACGCGCGGTGAAGGCAGGCCGGCGTCATGTGCCAATTGCATCAGTGTCGCCTCGGCATCGAGGCCGGCGGCCCGTCCCGGCGACGCACCATAGCCCGGCGGCGCGCGGCGTAGGATGGCGCCAACATTGCCGCTCGGATGCACGATATCGAACGTCCAGGTCTCCTGACTGGCGCCGCCGGAGAGCTTGGCGGCGCCGGTCACGCCGGTCGCTCCCGGATACCAGGACGCGACGCAGCGCCCAAGTTGCTCCTCGATCATTTGCCCCTGAACTTGGCAGGGCGCTTTTCGAGGAAGGCAGCAACGCCTTCCTTGAAATCATCAGCCGCGCCGGCGATGCGTTGCGATTCGAATTCGAGGTTGAGCTGCTCCTCGAAGGAATTTTCCGGGCTGTCCCAGTAGAGCTTTCGGATCAGCGACAGCGCGATCGTCGGGCCATTGGCGAGCTCATGCGCGAGCTTCATCGCCTCCACCATCAAGTCAGCATCGTCATGGACGCGGTTGACGAGGCCCCATTCCAGCGCCTTCTCTGCCGGCAACCGTTCGCCCATCAGCGACAATTCCACCGAGCGCGCCTTGCCGATCATGCGCGGCAACAGCCAGGTCGAGCCGCAGTCCGGCACCAGGCCGATGCGGCGGAACGCCTGCAGGAAATAGGACGAGCGGGCGCAGAGGATCATGTCGCCCATCAGCGCAAAGCTCATGCCGGCGCCCGCGGCAGGACCGTTGACGGCGGTGACGATCGGGCAATGCAGCCGGCGCAGCCGCCGCAGGAACGGGTGAAAGCCGATTTCCAGCGATTGACCGGCATTGCTCTTGCCGGGCTTCTGGTTGTTGCGGCCCTGCAGATTGGCGCCGGTGCAGAAGGCGCGTCCGGCGCCGGTCAGCACGAGGCAGCGCACCTCGTCTCGCTTCTCCTCGATCGCGTCGAGCGCTTCGCCAAGCCCGCCCAGCATATCCATCGAGACCGCATTCATGACCTCTTGATGGTCGAGCTTGAGAACGGCGACCGCGCCATCGAAATCGAGCGTGACGTGCTTGAACTGCATTGTTTCCTCTTAACTTGTGTTTACGCGCTATTTCGCTGCGCGGAAGACCGGACGATGTCTCGCCCATATTTGATTTTCTGGACGGCGTTGTCCATGCTTGCGCCAGAACATCTGCCCGCCGCAGAGCGCAACTCTGTTGCCAAACAAAATGGAAACATCCCATGAGCATCTTTGACCTCACCGGCCGCACGGCGGTCATCACCGGTGGCAATGGCGGCATCGGCCTCGGCATTGCGCAGGCGCTGAACGCCCAAGGCTGCAACGTCTCGATTTGGGGCCGCAATGGCGACAAGAACAAGAGCGCGGCGGCAACCATGTCGGCCGGGCCCGGCAGGGTGCATACGCAGATCTGCGACGTCACCGACCCCGCCTCCGTCAAGGCCGCGATGAAGGCGACGCTCGATACGTTCGGCCGCGTCGACGGCTGCTTTGCCAATGCCGGTATCGGCGGCGGCGGACGGCGCGCCTTTATCGACCGCACCGAGGAGGAATGGCGAAAAATGTTCGCGACCAATCTCGACGGCGTCTTCCACGTGTTTCAGGCCGCCGCCCGCCACATGACCGAACGTGCGGAAGCCGGCGACAAATTCGGCCGGCTGGTTGCGACCTCGAGCCTGGCGTCCTTGTTCGGCACCGCGCGCAACGAGCACTACGCCGGCACCAAGGCGGCGCTGAACGCGCTGTGCCGCGCGCTCGCGGTCGAGTTGGCGCGCTACGGCGTCACCGCGAACGCGATCCTGCCCGGCTGGATCAAGAGCGACATGACGTCGGGGCTGATGGCCAACGACAAATTCGTCGCCAATGTAATGCCGCGCATTCCACTGCGCCGCTTCGGCGAGCCGGGTGATTTTGGCGGCATCGCCGTGTACATCATGAGCCAGGCATCGTCGTATCATACCGCGGATTGCTTTGTGATCGATGGCGGGTATACGGCGTTTTGAGGTTGGGGCGGCTCTAGATGTCGCCGCACAGGATACAGGTGGGCAACGTTCGGTAGGGTAGGCAAAGCGAGGCGTGCCCACCCTTCACGGCGAATAGTGCGAAGAGATAGTGGGCACGGCGCGAAGCGCCTTGCCCACCCTATGCGGGTCAGTCTATCCCCAAGGTCCGCGTGAGGCCGAGGGCCGGCCCCACGGGCTGCGGCGCGGATAATTGCCGCGCGCGTTGGCGGAGAAGGTGCTGCCCTGCGCGCCAAGCTCCGCCGCGAGCTGCTGCAAGGCGGCGATGCGGTTCTCGGTCGAGGGGTGCGTCGTGAACAGATTGTCCATGCCCTGCCCCGACAACGGATTTATAATGAACATGTGCGCGGTCGCCGGATTGCGCTCAGCTTCGACATTCGGCACGACATGCGCGGCGTTGGCGATCTTGGCCAGAGCGGACGCAAGCCACATCGGCTGACCGCAAATGCGCGCGCCGAGATCGTCGGCGGCGTATTCGCGCGTCCGGCTAATCGCCATCTGCACCAGCATGGCGCCGAGCGGGGCCAGGATCATCATGGCAATCGATCCGATGATGCCGGGACCGTTGTCGCGGTTGCCGCCAAAGAACATGCCGAACTGCGCCAGCATCGAGACCGCACCGGCAATGGTCGCGGTGATGGTCATCAGCAGCGTATCGTGATTTTTGATGTGCGCGAGCTCGTGCGCGATCACGCCCGCGAGTTCTTCGCGGCTGACCGACTGCACCAGACCCGTGGTCACGGCGACCGCCGCGTTCTGCGGATTGCGGCCGGTGGCGAAGGCGTTGGGCTGCGGCTCGTCCATCAGGAACACGCGCGGCATCGGCAGGCCGGCGCGGCCGGCGAGTTCAGCCACGAGATTGAAGAGGTCGGGCGCCGTGCGCTGGTCGACCTCATGGGCGCCGTACATCGACAGCACCATGCGGTCCGAATTCCAGTAGGCGAAAAGATTGGTCGCAGCCGCGATCACTAGCGCGATCGTAGCACCGGTGGCGCCGCCGATCAGATAGCCGACGCCCATGAAGAGGCCGGTCAGACCGGCCAACAGAATGGCAGTCTTAAAATAGCTCATTGTCGTCTCCTTGCCGCCCGCGGCTGAACGCCGTGGCAGGCATCCCAGAGGTAGGAACTCACCCGAGACCGCTTCAAGATGCCGGGGTGCGTCGAGGCGCCGCGTTTGGCGACAGGAACCAACGCGCCAGCCGGATTAACGATCCGTAATCCGGCGGGATCGTGTGGCTTTTCGGCTACCGGGCGGATCTGCTTGTAGAACGCCCGCGCCGCCGTCTACATTGCCCGGCAACGAGCAGCGTGATGAGGCAACCCGGGAAAGTGAAGTGGCAAGCAATTTGCGTTTGTTCGTCCTGAAAACTGGGAGGAAATTGAAGAAATGTTTTCGCATGTGATGATCGGCACCAACGACCTCGACAAGGCCAAGGCGTTCTATGATTCATTGCTCGGTACGCTCGGTGTGCGGCCGGCGCGGGTCGACGGCCACCGCATTTTCTACATCACCAAGACCGGAATATTCTCGGTGACCAAGCCGATCAACGGCCAGCCGGCGACGCCCGCAAATGGCGGCACCATCGGTTTTGCGGCCGACTCGCCCGAACAGGCCGACGCATGGCACGCGGCCGGCATCGCCAATGGTGGAACGACTTGCGAAAATCCGCCTGGCATCCGCGAGGGCAGCACGGGCAAACTCTATCTCGCTTATTTGCGCGATCTCGACGGCAACAAGATCTGCGCGATGCACAGGATGCCGGCGTAAACGACGATTGTAGGGTGGGTTTAGCCGAAGGCGTAACCCACCCTACGAGGCTGTGAATCTTTTCATGGCGGAGGGTCGGCGGCCATGATTCTCTGC
>NZ_LLYA01000224.1 GCF_001440415.1 Bradyrhizobium retamae | reverse complement strand
CCGTTGTCTCGGCTCCGACTACCCGCAAAACCCAAATGGTTCACAGGCTCTACGAGTTCGCGTCGTGCCCTTTCACCACTTTCTTCGACGCCAGCGTGCGCCATTGCCGGCGCAACAGCGGCTCGACGATAGCGCGGCTGGCCTTCGAGAGGCGGATCAGCACCATCGGATAATCGCGGTAGTGATCGGTGAAGTAAAATACCTTCGGCCGGCTTTCCACCAGCATCTCGCGCTCATCCCTTGGCACGCCCGGCATCACCAGGCTGTCGCCGTCCTCCTTCAGCCGCACAAGCATCTTCTTGCGCACCTTCAAGGCCGGCGTGCCGTAGGAAGTGCCGTCTTCGACCTCCGGCCAGGCCAGCGCGATTTTTCGGACATCATCGAAGGTCATGGCTGGCGCCGTAGCATGGGCAAAGCGCTAGCGTGCCCACCATCAAGCTTGATTGCTGGCGAAATGGTGGGCACGGCGCAAATGCGCGTTAGCCCACCTACTTCTACGTCCTCAATGCACGGAGGTAAAAAACCGCGCCAGCCGGAAACCCGACAGCCAGGTCCATACCGGCTGGTTGCGCATGCCGAGATCCCAGGAGCCGACCACGGCATCGGCGCGGCCGATCAGATTGTCGATCGGCAACAATCCCACGCCGCCGTCGCGCACGGAGACCCGGCTGTCGGCGGAATTGTCCCTGTTGTCGCCGAGCACGAACAGTTTGCCCGGCGGCACGATTACCTCGGGCGTGTTGTCGAGCCTTCCATTGTCACGCATCTTGAAGATGGCGTGGCTGACGCCGTTCGGCAGCGTCTCGACGAAGCGATAGGCCCGTTCGGTGTTGCCGCGATCGTCTTCGGCCTGCGCCAGGCCGTCCGGCTCCAACCTCGCGGCATGGTCGTTGATGAAGAGCTGGCCCTGCCGCAACTGGATGCGGTCGCCCGGCAATCCGACCACGCGCTTGACCCAGGCCTGCGAGCGGTCGCCCGGCCAGCGGAACACGACGACGTCGCCGCGCTTGGGCGTTTCGCCGAACAGGCGGCCGGTCTCGGGTAGCGTGATCTGGATCGGCAGCGACGCCGCGCCGTAGCCGTAAGGATATTTCGAGGCGAGCAACGCATCGCCGATCAGAAGCGTCGGCTCCATCGAGCCGGACGGCACGTAAAACGGCTCAGCCAGCGCGCCCTTGGCGATGAAGACGACGGCAACGATCGCCGCCAGTTGCACCGCCTGGGCGCGCCAGCTCGCTACCTTCCCGAGAGAAGCGTCCTTTCGGTCACCTACCAGTTTCTCGTCGCTCACTAGCCCGTTCCTCCGACCGTGATCCTTTCCATCCGCAGCGTCGGCTGGCCGACGCCGACCGGCACGCCCTGGCCGTTCTTGCCGCAGGTGCCGATGCCGGTATCGAGCGCCAGATCGTTGCCGACCATGGTGATGCGGTGCAGGTCGGTCGGCCCGTTGCCGATCAGCATCGCGCCCTTCAAGGGCGCGCCGAGCTTGCCGTTCTCGATCTTGTAGGCCTCGGTGCACTGGAACACATATTTGCCCGAGGTGATGTCGACCTGGCCGCCGCCGAAATTCGCGGCATAAACGCCCTTCTTCACCGAAGCGATGATTTCCGCCGGATCGCGCTCGCCCGCCAGCATATAGGTGTTGGTCATGCGCGGCATCGGCACATGGGCGTAGCTCTGGCGACGGCCATTGCCGGTCGGCTTCATGTTCATGAGCCGCGCGTTCTGGCGGTCCTGCATGTAGCCGACCAGAATGCCGTCCTCGATCAGCACGGTGCGGTTGGTCGGCGTGCCCTCGTCGTCAATCGAGAGGGAACCACGCCGCGACGCGATGGTGCCATCGTCGACGACGGTGACGCCCTTGGCCGCGACCTGCTTGCCCATTAGTCCTGCGAAAGCTGACGTCTGCTTGCGGTTGAAGTCGCCTTCGAGGCCATGGCCGACTGCTTCGTGCAGCATCACGCCGGGCCAGCCGGCGCCCAGCACCACGTCCATTTCGCCCGCAGGCGCAGGCACCGATTCCAGGTTGACCAGCGCCTCGCGGATGGCGCCGTCGGCGGCCTCGCGCCACGCCTTGGTTTCGATGAAGCGCGCATAGCCCTCGCGGCCGCCATAGCCCTTGCTGCCGCTTTCCTGCCGGTCGCCTTGTCCGGCGACCACGGAAACGTTGACGCGCACCAGTGGGCGGATGTCGCGATAGCTTTCGCCGTCAGGCCGCAAAATTTCCACCACCTGCCAGGTGGCGCCCAGGCTGATGGAAGCCTGCCGCACCCGCGGATCCTTGTCGCGGACATAGGCGTCGATCTCTGCCAGCAACTTGACCTTGGCTTCGAACCCCGGCGCATCCAAAGGATTCTCGTCGCCATAAAGCCGAACGTTGGTATGCGCGGGAGCAGCGGCAAAATTGCCGCTGTAGCCGCCGCGCACCGCGGCGACCGCATCCGCCGCGCGGATCAGCGCCGGCAGAGACACGTCGGAGGAATGCGCATAGCCGACCGCGTCGTCCTTTACCGCGCGCAGGCCGAATCCCTGCGAAGTGTCGTAGGTCGCCTGCTTCAGCCTGCCATTATCGAAGCCGAGCGCTTCGGTCTGGCCGTATTCCAGAAACAGCTCGCCGTCGTCGGCGCCCAAAAGCCCCCGAGTGATCTCGCGTCTGACGGCATCGCGATCGAGATTGGCGCGGTCGAGCAGGGAGGTGGTGGCGAGGTTGGTCATGCAGGCTCCGATGCGAATGTTTGCTGTCGTCCCCGCGAACGCGGGGACCCATAACCACAAGCGCCGATTGTAAGCGCAGACGTCCAGCGAGTTCACATTACAAGGCGGACATCTGTGGTTATGGGTCCCTGCGTTCGCGGGGCACGACGATCACGGAAGATAGTCATGACCGCAGCAAAAGGGGAGGGTCCCTCACAGCCCTTTGTCATGCGCTTTGCCGGCCGCATTCGCAGTCTCCGAATCGGACTCCAGCCTGCCATGCGCATTGGCCCAGCGGGACAGCTCGTCGAACACGGGTTTCAGGTCCTTTGCTGCAGGCGTCATTTCGTATTCGACCCGCGGCGGCACTTCGGGAAACACGGTGCGCTTCACCAGGCCTTCGTTTTCGAGATCGCGCAGTTGGGTGGTCAGCATGTGCTGCGTCACATCGGGAATGGCGCGCCGCAATTCGCCGAACCGGCGCTTGCCGCCGACCAACTGCCAGAGGATTTCGCCCTTCCACTTGCCGGAAAGCACGCGAAGGGCGCGCTGAAGCTGCGGCGCCGCGGGGCATTCGGACGGTGTGGGCTCATTGGTCTGCTTTTTCATACTACCCCAGAAAAATCATCCTACTTGTCAATTTCATCTTAGTACCGAATTTTGATTTTGAAAGCCTTGGGCGTCTTAAGTCTTGGACACCTGGGGACCGTTTCTCAAACTTTCGGGAGTTTTCGATGTCGGACGTTGCTGTGCCTGCCGGGCGCCGTTGGACCCATGTTGGCGTGTGGATTGTCAGAGGATTGCTGGCGCTGGCGTTTCTGGGGGCCGGGGGCGTCAAGCTCTATGGCGTGCCGATGATGGTGGACGAGTTTCACCACATTGGGCTCGGTCAATGGTTTCGCTATTTGACCGGCAGTCTCGAGATCATCGGGGCAATCCTGCTGCTGCTTCCACGAAAGGCCGGCTTCGGTGCGCTGCTGCTGATCTGCATCATGATCGGCGCCGTGATCACGCACCTGTTCGTCATCGGCGGATCGCCGGTGCCGGCGATTGTCCTGCTCGCGCTCAACGCGCTCGTGGCCTATTCTGAGCGTGAGGCGATCGCCTCTCTCGCCAAGGCGTTTTGAAGCAGCGACAATGCGCATGTCTTTCCGCCGGGTAATCAAATGGGTCGGGCTGGCTCTGACCTTCATCGTACCGCTGGTCGTGACATTGTTGCTGACCGAGCCGGGATCCGCCGTCTCGAAACCGGAGGCGAAGCGCGCATTGCCTCCGGTGCATCGGCTGGTGCTGCCGATCAATAGCGACGATCCCACCACGATGCGGGCCTTGATCTCGACCTCGCTCAACCTTCCGAAATATTATCAGGAACGCAACGAGCCGTTTATGATCGAGGTCGTTGCCTACAATGCCGGCGTTCACATGTTCCGTGCCGACACGTCGCCGGTGAAGGATATGCTGCAGGTGGTAAGGGCGGTGAATCCGAACATCCGTTTCGTGGTCTGCGATGCGACAAAGCAGGGCATGCAGCGCAGCGAGGGCCGTCCGATCACGCTGATCGACAATGTCGATCTGGTGCCGAGTGGGCCCGGACGCATCATCGAATTGCAGGAAGCCGGATGGTCCTATATCAGGTCATGACAAGCGGACGCGCACCATGACGCCACATCGCGGGCTAACACGCCGCACTGTTGTTGCACGGTTGCTCGGGGCTGGCGCCTCGGTCGCGATGTCGGCTGCATCCAATCGCGCCCAGGCCGAAGGTCCGCCGCCATTCGCCACCTCCCGGCATCAGTTCATCCAGCTTCGTGGCGCGAAGCCTGTCCCGTCCGTGCCGATTCCGCGTCTCTCCGGCGGCGCGATCGATTTGACCTCCTTGAGAGGGAACGTGGTGCTCGTCAATTTCTGGGCGACCTGGTGTCCGGCCTGCCGGACTGAACTGCCGATGCTGGACAATCTGGCGGGGAGCGACGTCAGGAATCTCGTGGTGATCGCCGTGGCAACGGATCGCGACCGCTCGGTCGTTGCGCCTTTCGTGAAAGGGCTGAAGCTTCGACGCCTTGCGATCGGGCTTGATTCGCAAGGGCTTGTGGCAAGAGCCGGCGCCAGCGGCCAAGCCGACACGCCGTTCGCGCTCTATGGCATGCCCATTACTTTCTTGATCGGCGTCACCGGGCAAGTCGAGGGCTATATCAACGGTGACGCGGACTGGCTTTCCATCGAGGCGCGCCGGCTGCTCGATTACTACGGCAGTGCCGGTTAAGTCGATCAGCAGGACCGTGAGGAATTATCGGCTTGCCCTCACGGCAGCTTGTCATATCCCTCACCCAGCCCGTTCAGGCTGAGCGGAAACCCGATGCCCTCTTCGGGCGTCTCAAAGATAATAAAAGTCGCCGTCTTGGCGCCCCGAAGCTGGCCCAGGAGTTTTTCGTCCATCACCACCTCGGCGACGCAGCCATTCGGCAGGCAGCGGACAAACCCGGCGCGGCCGACGTCCTGGTTGTCGAGCTTGAGCCCAAGACCGGAGGGCAGCAGCACGCCGAGGGGGGCGACCACCCGCATCAGCTTGCTCTTCTGGTCGGCGGTTTTCAGCACGATCACGGTCAGGCCGGCGTTCGAGCGGTCCTCGGCGACCACGCTCTGGATCAGGGCGCATTGCTCGCCTTGGGCACCAGGCGGGGTGTCGCAGCGGATTTGCCAGTCGCCATTGACCGACCGCACCGCGCCTTGCGCGCTCGCCGCCTGGGTTAAGCCGAGCAGGAAGGCCACGGCGAGCAGGCCGCCGAGCCAGCGGGCCGGTTCCAGGCGATATCCTGCCTGATGTCGTCGCGCCCTATGTTTCGAACGCCCCATCAGGGTCGATCCTCTCACGATTTCCGGCAGCGCCGGCACAGCACATATTGTAACTGGACTTACCCGGACTGATACGCAATGACGGCGCCTTGAAGGCAGTCCGAGAGCCAATCCGCGCCGTCGAGGACCATTCGGCCCAGGCGAATCAGCTCGCTCGGGAGCGCCGTGACTGTGCCTACATCCGGCAATCGGGCTGTCAAGCGGCGCAGGCCTGCCAAACGGCAGGTTTTGCCTGATTTGTCGGAGAAATCCGACGTCCGGCGAATAGCAGGTGACGCATGGCTTTGCGCCCCACTACTGCATTGCGAGAGCCTTAGAATTATGGTTTGAGAGGCTGGATTTCGACGCGTTCTAACGATCTGGCCCGGGGTACTGCAGCAATATCGTTGCAGGTACTTTCGAAGGTGTACTTCCAAAAGTACCTCCGGTAGGCCGTTTGTGAGGGCGGATCGTGCGGCATTCCCGGGCATTCGGCGGGAGTGCTTTGGGGACTTATTCAAAGGAGCGCGAGCGGCATGAAGATGTCGAAGGGCCTGATGGGCCGGCGGTTGCTGGGGTTGGCGGTAGCGGGCATGGCGCTCGTCTCCGGCGGGACGGCTTTTGGGCAGCAGCCAAAGCCGTGGGAAATCACGCTGCAGGAAGCCGCGACCCCGGTGATGGAAAACATCATCAGCTTCCATAATTTGCTGCTGGTGATCATCACGCTGATCACCCTGTTCGTGCTGGCGCTGTTGGTCATCGTGGTGGTGAAGTTCAACGCCGGGGCCAATCCGGTCCCCTCCCGGACCACCCACCACACGCTGATCGAGGTGGCCTGGACGCTGATCCCGGTGCTGATCCTGGTCGGCATCGCGGTGCCGTCGTTCCGTCTCCTGTTCCAGCAGCTCGACATTCCCAAGGCCGACCTGACCGTCAAGGTCACCGGGAAGCAGTGGTACTGGAGCTACGCTTACCCGGATAACGGCAAGTTTGAGTTCGATTCGCTGATGGCGCAGGACAAGCAGCCGCGCCTGCTTGGCGTCGACAACGAAATGGTAGTGCCGGTCAACAAGGTGATCCGGGTCCAGACCACCGGCGCCGACGTAATCCACGCGTTCGCGGTGCCCTCGTTCGGCATCAAGATCGACTCGATCCCCGGCCGTCTCAACGAGACCTGGTTCAAGGCGACCAAGACCGGCATGTATTACGGTCAGTGCTCGGAATTGTGCGGCAAGGATCACGCCTTCATGCCGATCGCGGTCAAGGTGGTGAGCGATCAGGAATTCGCGGCCTGGGTTGAGGCGGCGAAGAAGAAATATGCGACCAACCCGGCGAATACCTACGCCTCGGCTGGTCAGACCGCGCAGTAAGGCGCGGGCCAAGGGACAAGCAAGGGACAAGGGCGACCGGACCTGAAAAGGTCCGAAAAGGGACTGCAAGGCAGGATTACAAAATGGCAACGACCGCAGCGACACACCACGATCACGCCCATGATGACCATGCGCACGCCAATCCGACCGGATGGCGGCGCTGGCTCTATTCGACGAACCATAAGGACATCGGCACGATGTACCTTATCTTCGCGATCTTCGCGGGCGTCATCGGGGCTGCGATGTCGATCGCGATCCGCATCGAACTGATGTATCCCGGCGTCCAGTTCTTCCACGAATCCCACACCTACAATGTGTTCGTGACCTCGCACGGCCTGATCATGATCTTCTTCATGGTGATGCCGGCAATGATCGGCGGCTTCGGCAACTGGTTCGTGCCGCTGATGATCGGCGCGCCCGACATGGCGTTCCCGCGCATGAACAACATCTCGTTCTGGCTGTTGCCGGCCTCCTTCGCGCTCTTGTTGATGTCCACCTTCGTTGAGGGTGAGCCGGGTGCCAACGGCGTCGGCGCGGGCTGGACCATCTACGCGCCGCTATCGACCTCGGGCCATCCGGGACCGGCGGTCGACTTTGCGATACTGTCGCTGCACATTGCCGGTGCCTCGTCGATCCTCGGCGCCATCAACTTTATCACCACGATCTTCAACATGCGCGCACCGGGCATGACCCTGCACAAGATGCCGCTGTTCGTGTGGTCGATCCTGGTGACGGTGTTCCTGCTGCTGCTGTCGCTGCCGGTGCTCGCCGGCGCCATCACCATGCTGCTCACCGACCGCAATTTCGGCACCACGTTCTTTTCCGCCGATGGCGGCGGCGATCCGGTGCTGTTCCAGCATCTGTTCTGGTTCTTCGGCCACCCCGAGGTGTACATCCTGATCCTGCCCGGCTTCGGCATGATCAGCCAGATCGTCTCCACCTTCTCGCGCAAGCCCGTGTTCGGCTATCTCGGCATGGCCTACGCCATGGTCGCGATCGGCGGCATTGGCTTCGTGGTGTGGGCGCACCACATGTACACGGTCGGCATGTCCAGCGCGACGCAGGCCTATTTCGTCGCCGCAACCATGGTGATCGCTGTGCCGACCGGCGTGAAGATCTTCTCCTGGATCGCCACGATGTGGGGCGGCTCGATCGAGTTCAAGACGCCAATGCTGTGGGCGATCGGCTTCATCTTCCTGTTCACGCTCGGCGGCGTCACCGGCGTCGTGCTGGCGAATGCCGGCGTCGATCGCGTGCTGCAGGACACCTATTACGTGGTCGCGCACTTCCACTACGTGCTGTCGCTGGGCGCGGTGTTCGCGATCTTCGCGGGCTGGTACTACTGGTTCCCGAAGATGTCCGGCTACATGTATTCGGAAACCATCGGCAAGCTGCACTTCTGGGTCACCTTCATTGGCGTCAACCTGGTGTTCTTCCCGCAGCACTTCCTCGGCCTCTCGGGAATGCCCCGCCGCTATGTCGACTATCCGGACGCATTCGCGGGCTGGAACCTGGTGTCGTCGGTCGGCTCCTACATCTCGGGCTTCGGCGTGCTGATCTTCATCTACGGCGTGGTCGATGCCTTCGTGAGGAAGCAGGCGGCTGCCAATAATCCGTGGGGCGCCGGCGCCACCACGCTGGAATGGACGCTGACGTCGCCGCCGCCCTTCCACCAGTTCGAAGTGCTGCCGCGCGTGCAGTAAACATTTGTTCGCGGCGCGCTGTCGTTGCGCGCCGCGGCCTTAGTGAAGCGAGATAAACCTTGTCGGTAGTCGACCACAACGCCATCGATGCCCTGCCCCGGATTTCCGAGGCTGATGTCGGCGATTACCTCGCGCTGCTGAAGCCGCGGGTGATGTCGCTTGTGATCTTCACCGCGCTGGTCGGCCTCTTCATCGCACCCGGCCACGTCCATCCGGTCATCGCCTTCACCTCGATCCTCTGCATCGCGGTCGGAGCCGGCGCCTCGGGCGCACTGAACATGGCCTATGAGGGCGACATCGACGCTTTGATGTCGCGCACCGCCAACCGGCCGATCCCGCGGGGACGCATCACTCAGGGCGAGGCCACGGCGTTCGGCCTGATCCTGTCGTTCTTCTCGGTGATGACGCTCGGTACCCTCGTCAACTGGTTCGCCGGCGCCCTGCTGGCGTTCACGATCTTCTTCTACGTTGTGATCTACACCATGTGGCTGAAGCGCTGGACCGCGCAGAACATCGTGATCGGCGGTGCCGCCGGCGCGTTGCCGCCTGTCGTGGCATGGGCCGCGGCTACCGGTTCGCTGGCGATGGAGCCGCTGCTCCTCTTCCTCATCATCTTCTTCTGGACCCCGCCGCATTTCTGGGCGCTGGCGCTGTTCCGCCGTGACGATTATGCCCGCGCCGGGATTCCGATGCTGCCCGTGGTCGCGGGGCCCGACGCGACGCGGCTGCAGATCCTGCTCTACACGATCGTGTTGGTCGCGATCGCCGCAGCGCCCTGGCCGCTCGGCTATTTCGACGCGGTCTACGGCGTCACCTCGCTGATGCTCGGGGCCGGCATGATGTGGCTCGCGATCGAGGTCTATCGCCACCGCGAAGGCAAGCAGGCGCAGCGCGCCACTCGCCGGCTATTTGCCTTCTCGATCCTCTATCTGTTCGCACTGTTTGCGACGCTCCTGCTTGAGGTCGTAATTCGTGCCGTCGCAGCTATGGTCGGGTAGGGGGCGCATGGAACGCTTATGGACGACAAGCGCAAGCCAGATGGAATCGTCCTCACCGAGGCGCAGAAGCGGAGCCGCCGGCAGCGCTCGATCGCCATTGCGCTCGCGCTCGGCGTCCTCGTCGTACTGTTTTTCGCGGTCACCATGGTCAAGGGGCCGGGCGTTCTCGTCCGTCCGTTGTGATTGAGATGCAGAACGAGCCGCAGATCAGCGAGGCCAGGGCGGAAGGCGAGAGGGTTGCCTCGCGCCGTACCTTGACGCGCGATGCGGCCGTCGCCTCGATCTGCGGCTTCGTCGTGGTGCTGATGGTCGGCGCGTCCTATGCCGCCGTGCCATTCTACAACTGGTTCTGCCGCGCCACCGGCTTCAACGGCACCACCCAGGTTGCGACCTCGGCGCCGTCAGACGCGCCGCTGGAGCGCAGGATCGCGGTGCGGTTCGACGCCAATGTCGGTCCCGGACTGCCCTGGAAATTCGAGCCCGAGCAGAACGAGATCGAAGTCCGCATCGGCGAGGTCGTCACCGTCTTCTATACCGTGACCAACCAGGCCGCGCGCGCCACCGCCGGCGTTGCCGCCTACAACGTCGCGCCGCTCACCGTCGGCGCCTATTTCCAGAAGATCAACTGCTTCTGCTTCACCGAACAGACCATGGGTCCCGGCGAGAAGCGCGAGATGCCCGTGGTGTTCTACGTCGATCCGGCGTTGGTGAAAGACAGCGAGAACAACGGACTGAAGACGATTACGCTATCCTACACCTTCTATCCCGTGCGCGAACCGACGCCGAAGCCGCTTGCGGCCGGCGAAACGGATAAACGCAAGGGAAACCTGTAAGCCCGGAATTCCGTATCTGGCGGGATTTCGCGATTTGATCGTTGAGACGAATATGTGCCGAAGGGAACGGCACATCTAACGGAGAAAGACCGCAATGGCTACGGCGCACGCGAAGCACCACGACTACCACCTCGTCGATCCGAGCCCGTGGCCGGTCGTCGGCTCGATCTCGGCCTTCATCATGGCCGTGGGCGCGATCGCCTGGATGCATCACATGTTCGCCGCCGCGCCGATCATTTTCGGCGTCGGCACCATCGGCGTGCTCTACACCATGGCGAGCTGGTGGGGCGACGTGATCCGCGAAGCCCAGTACAAGGGCGACCACACCCGCGTGGTGCAGATCAGCCACCGCTACGGGATGATCCTGTTCATCGCCTCTGAGGTGATGTTCTTTGTCGCCTGGTTCTGGGCGTTCTTTAATTCCGCGCTGTTTCCTGCGGATGCGGTCCACGCCACTCGCGACGCGGTGTTCGGTTGCGGTCCGGGGACGGCTGCCGGCGCCTGCCCCGTGCCGGGCACCTGGCCGCCGAAGGGCATCGAGACCTTCGACCCCTGGCACCTGCCGCTGCTCAACACGCTATTGCTGCTGACGTCGGGCACCACGGTGACCTGGGCGCACCACGCGCTGCTCGAGAACGACCGTCAGGGCCTGAAATACGGCCTGATCCTCACCGTCGTGCTCGGCGCCTGCTTCACCGCCGTGCAGGCTTATGAGTATGCGCACGCCACGTTCTCGTTCTCGGGCAACATCTACGGCGCGACCTTCTTCATGGCCACCGGCTTCCACGGCTTCCACGTGCTGGTCGGCACTGTCTTCCTCTTGGTCTGTCTGTTCCGCGCCTATGCCGGCCACTTCACGCCGAAGCAGCATCTCGGCTTCGAATTCGCGGCCTGGTACTGGCACTTCGTCGACGTGGTGTGGTTGTTCCTGTTCGTCACCATTTACGTCTGGTTCCGCGGTTCGGGGCCGGTGGCCGGGCACTGATGCAGGCTTGACGTGCTAAAAGGGGGCGGTCGGAAGGACCGCCCTTTTTCTTTCTTCCTTCTCCCATCGAAGTCGGATTTATCCGACTTCGACAAACTGAAATGCCTAACTCGGGTAAACCCGAGTTAGGCTGGGAGAAGGTGGATCCTCGCGTCGCGAGTGCACCCCTCTCCCACAAGGGGAGAGGAAGGACGGAATATGACGCCTGACCAATCACCCACACTAACCCAGAGCGCACTCCGCGGCCTCGCCTGCCGCTGCCCGCGTTGCGGCAAGGGCAAGCTCTATGCGGGCTTCATCGACCTGCGCCCGAATTGCGAAACTTGCGGGCTCGACTACGCCTTCATCGATTCTGGCGACGGTCCTGCGATCTTCATCATCATGCTGGCAGGCGCTATCGTGGTCACCGCCGCCCTGATCGTCGAAGTCAAATATCAGCCGCCGTTCTGGCTGCATGCGGTGCTCTGGCTGCCGCTGATCGCAGCGACCACGCTTCTGCCGTTACGCTCGATGAAGTCGCTTCTGATCGCGCTGCAATTCCATCATAAGGCGGCGCCGGGCCGGCTGATCGACCGCGAGCCGAAATGACCGGCCTTTCGTCACGGCGGCGGCCGGTCGCCGGCTTTGCCCTCTTCACGCTGATCATGGTGGCGGTCTTCGCTGGCCTTGGCGTCTGGCAATTGCAGCGCCGGGTCGAGAAGCACGCGCTGATCGACAGGTTGAATGAGCGGCTCGCGGCCGCGCCCGAGGCGCTGCCGGCGCAAACGCAATGGCATACGCTGACGCCGGCCAAAGACGAATTCCGCCGCGTCAGCTTCACCGCGACCTACGCGCCGTTGCCGGACGCGATGGTTTATAGCGCAGGCTCCGCGGTGCGCGATGACATCTCCGGCCCCGGCACCTGGGCCTTCCTGCCGGCGCAGCTCGCCGATGGCAACACCATCGTGGTCAACACCGGCTTTGTGCAAAACACGATGCAGGACCGCGCCCAGCAGGATCGCGCCGCGAGACGGCTCATCACCGGTGACCCGGTGCAGCTCACCGGCTATATCCGCTTTCCCGAGAGTGCCGGCACGCTGACGCCGCCGGAGAGCGTGGCAAAACGGCTTTGGTTCACCCGCGATCATCTCGCGATGGTGCGCGCGCTCGGCTGGGGCGAGGGCGGCAAGGCCGTCGCGCCGTTCTATGTCGATCTGGAACAACCGGTGCCCGAAAGCGGCATTCCAAAGCCCGGGCCGCTCTCCGTGCACCTCAAGGACGATCACCTGCAATACGCCATCACCTGGTTCACGCTCGCCTTTGCAGTCGTCGTCGCGTTCGGTGTGTGGTGGCGCGCGCAACGTCGAGCGTGAGACCCGTATTCGTCCGGACTAGGGTCTGTTGGGATTCATCGCGAGTTTATCACGGCAGCGGCGAGGTGGAT
>NZ_LLYA01000223.1 GCF_001440415.1 Bradyrhizobium retamae | reverse complement strand
CGTCGCGGGGTTATAGGTAACAACGCGCCGAAGGGGAAGCCTTTAGGCTGCTCTTGAGCCTTTCAAGGGGCCTTACCCTGTTCATAAAAAGGCCGATATAAGCTGCTGAATTTATTCATTAACCAATGCGGCTGAATCGATTGCCCGGCCGCCCGCCCGCCGATTGTCCAACCGTCATTCGTCGCCAAGGCGTTCCCCGGGGCCGAAAGCGATTGAACGATGCTGCCCATGGTGGAGCGGCGCCATGATAGGTCAATCAGGTTGTGGCTATCGTTTCACACTGCTGCCGCCTGGTCATGCCCTTGATCAGCGAAAAGGGCGGGCATTGCTGCCCGCCCTGGTCCTTGCGAAAGGCCGCTGTTAGGCGTCCAGGACCGCCACGATCTCGTAGGTGTTCGGATCGACGATCACGATCTGCTCCTTGACGAGGATGTACTTATACCTGCGCCATTCCGGATAGATCGTCACAACGCGCTCCGGCAGCGTGTGGAAGGTCACGTCGCGCGGTATGCGGGTGCCGACCGAAACCGAGAAGTTCACGTTCGTCACCGGCTGAACGCGTGTCTCCTTGATCGCGGTGGTGATCTGCGTGCGCTGCTCGGTCGAGAGCTTGGCGCCCGCGCCGGCCTGACCTGTTGTGGTCGTTTCGCCCGCGGCTCCGCCCTGGGTCTGGGTCTGCGTGCGGTCGCGGTCCTGCTGGCCTTGGACCTTCTGGTCACGCTGCATTTGGTCACGGCCCTGGGTCGTAGTCTTCTGGTCACGATCACGCTGGGTCGTGCCCTGATCACGCTGCATCTTTTCTGGGCCGGTGCCTTGGCCGGTCGTCTGGCCCTTGTCGCCCTTCATAGTGCCGCGGTCCTCTTTGCCCTCGGCCTTCATGTCCTTGCCGCCCTTGCGGTCTTCGCTGCGTTGGGCCTTTTCACCGCCCATCGACTTCTGTTCGGACTCTGCGCCCTTCATGCCGGTCGCGCCGCCGGGTTCGCGCTGCTGCGTAGTGCCGGCACCGCCGCGCTCAGAAGAAGCACCGCCCCGCTCAGTAGGCGCGCTCTGCTGCGCCGCAGAACCGGCCGACCCTGCGTCGCCGCGTCCCATGCCGGTGCCTTGCGCATTCGCAAAGCCGGTTCCGGCGATCAGGGCCGCTGCCGCGACCGTCATCAGAAAGCGATTACTCATCGAATGTCTCCTCACGTTTCTGCATTGCCCGCGCCAACAACGAAAGGAATTGCATGATGTTCCGGATAGTTGGCGGTTCCGCCGTCTTTGTTTTGTGAACGCGGGATGAACCGCTGCGCCACATGGTGCCGCAACGAAAAAGGCCGGCTGTCGAGCCGGCCTTTCACTTCATGCGCGAAGCAAGCGTGGCCTCAGCAGGTCGCCTTGCCGCAGCGGGCGTTGCTGATCTTTTCGCGTAAGGCCTCGACGCCGACCGCGCCTATCACGACCTGCTTGCCGATCACGTAGCTCGGCGTGCCGTTCATGCCCATGGCCTCGGCGAGCTTGAAGTTTTCCTCGAGCGTGCTGCGCACCTCCGCGCTGTTCAGATCCTTCTCCAGCTTCGCCATGTCGAGGCCGACTTCCTTGGCAACGGCCATCGCGCGTGCCTTGTCGGCGGCGCCGCGGCCGGTGAGCAGCTTCTGATGGAAGTCGAGATATTTCTTGCCAGTCGGATCCTGCATCCGCACGGCGACGCCGACCTGAGCGGCTTCGACCGAGCCCGCGCTCAGCACCGGAAATTCCTTGAGCACGACCTTGAGCTTCGGGTCGCTCTTCATCAGCTCCATCATGTCCAGCATCGCGCGTTTGCAATAGCCGCAATTGTAATCGAAGAACTCGACGAAGGTGACGTCGCCGTCCTTGTTGCCGACCGTAACGTTGCGCGGCGAGTTGAAGATCGCGTCCGCGTTCTTGGCGACGCCGGCTTCGTGCTTGGCGGTTTCGGCTGCGGCCTGGCGCTTGCTGAGTTCGGTCATCACCTCTTCGAGCACCTCGGGATGCGCGATCAGGTAATTGCGGACGATGGCCTCGATGTCGCCGCGCTGGGTGTCGGTAAAACTCTGCGCGGAGGCGGACAGCGGCGCGCCGCAGAGCGCCAAAGCGAACAGTGCGGGGATGAGAAGACGGAACGAGGGCATCGGTAAATCCTTATGCGGCGAGTTCCCGGCAATTCTGCTGAAGGCCGGCTCCGAGAATATCTTGGATCGGGTTGGCCAAATCCTTGATAGCGAAGTCCTTGATACCAAGTCCTTGATGGCCAAGTTTGGTGACCAAGTCCGATTATAGCCGAATGCGGCCTAATTCTAGTTGCCCTTCTGGCCGGGCAGCGGCCTGGTGTTCACGATGTCGTCAGCCTTGACCCATCCCGGCGTCCCGACCGCGAAGCGTGTTTTTGCCCGTGAGGCGAGATCGCGCGCCGTCTTGCTGTCGCCGCGCAGGTAGGCGGCCTGGGCCGACGCCAGATCGGCCTGCGCATAATCTCCTTTTCGGCCATAGGCCATCGCAAGCTGCATATAGCCGATCGGCGCCTCGCTCTCGCGCGCTACTGCCGCGCGCAGGATGGCAATCGCCTCGTCGGTGTAGGCGTTGTTGCCGGTTGCCACGAGGGCTTGCCCAAGCAGCATCTCGATGAGTGGCGAGTTGTTGGAAAGCGCTACGGCCTTGCGAAGCGGCCCGATCGCCTCCTGCGGCTTGCCGCCCTCCAGCAGCGCCTGGCCGCGCACCTCGTGGAAATAGGGATTGTTGGGCTGCTGCTGAATCAGCGCGTCGATCTGCGCGAGCGCGCTGCGCAGGTCGCCGTGCCGATAAGTCGCGATCGCATGGGCGTAGCGCGCAGGCAGGCTGTTGTTGGACAATGGATAGCGCCGGTACACAGTATCCTGCCGCTCCATGAAGGCCGAGATCTTGGCGCGCACCATGTCGTGGCGTAGCTGCAGGGCAGGGTCGTCCTTTTTATCCCAGTAAGGACTCGACCGTGCCAGGTCTTCCAGCGCGGCGACGCGCTGGGCCGGCATCGGATGCGACTGAACGTAAGGGTCTGAGCCGCGCGCGGCGAACAGGCTTTCGTCGGTGAAGCGTTTGAAGGTCTCGTACATGCCCCTGGCGGACTGGCCTGTGGCGGTCAGAAACTTGACGCCGGCCTTGTCGGCGTTCTCCTCTTGCTGACGTACATAGGAGAGCAGGTTACGGCGGATCATTTCTCCCGGCGCGGAAAACATCGCCGCGCCGGCGTTGGCCAACCCGCTATTGCTGCCGCCTTGCGCGCCCGCGACCATCGCGCCGGCGCCAAGCAGCATGGCGATGATCATCTGCGTCTGGGCCCGCGCCATCTCCTCGCGCATCTTGGCGAGATGGCCGCCAGCAAGATGGCCGGTTTCGTGCGCCATCACGCCGATGATCTGATTCGGTGTCTCCGACTGCATGATCGCGCCGTAGTTCACGAAGATGCGTCGACCGTCGGCAACGAAGGCGTTGAAGACGCCTTGGTTGATGATCACCATCTGGATATTTTGTTTTTCCAGACCGGCGGCGCGCAGGATCGGCCGCGTATATTCGCGCAGCAATTGTTCCGTCTCGGTATCGCGGAGCACGGGTGGGCCCCTGTTCTGCGCCAGCGCAGCCATCGGCGCGACGGCAAGGGCGATTGCAGTCGTCAACGTGGTCATCTTCAGTGATTTCTTGCGTGGGGCGATGCGGAGCAGCATGAACAGTCTTTGGCGATTGGCGGTGCATCCGGATTTGCCCGGACGCCGGTTCGGTTTCCAATTAGATCAGAAACGGGTCCCAGTTTGTTGTTTCAATGCGTTTCTTCACCGAGCCGGTATCACTTCGCTTGAAAACGCTATAACAAGCCACCGAATACGGCCAGTGTGGGGCGCTTACCGGCTCGGGAACCCGAATTCGGAACGGCGCCCGTGCAATAGCAGAGATCGATGCTGGAATCGACACTTAGAGACCGCGCGACAGCGCTGCTGACCCCCTCGGCGCGGAGCGATGTTCCGCCCTTCATGGTGATGGACGTGATGGCGGCCGCGGCCCGCATCGAGGCGGCCGGCGGCCATGTCATTCACATGGAAGTGGGGCAACCGGCGGCGCCCGCGCCCAGAACCGCGATCGCGGCCGCGCACGCAGCGCTCGGTGAGGCGCGGATCGACTACACCTCCGCGCTCGGCATGCCCACGCTGCGTGCGCGGATCGCCAGGCATTACCGCGACATTTACGGCTGCGTGGTCGATACCGACCACATCGTGATCACGACCGGCTCGTCCGGTGGATTCATTCTGGCGTTCCTGTCGATGTTCGAACCGGGGGATCGCGTGGCGGTCACGGTGCCGGGTTATCCGCCCTACCGGCATATTCTGACCGCGCTCGGTTGCGAGCCGGTGCTGATCGAGACCTCGAGCGCGACGCGCCATGCGCTGACGGGAGAGGCGTTGCTGGCGGCGCACCGCAAGGCGCCGCTGAAGGGCGTGCTGGTCGGCAGCCCCGCCAATCCGACGGGAACGATGATGTCGCGCGAAGCGCTCACCGGCCTGATCAACGCGGCAGAAGGTGCTGGCATCCGCTTCATTTCCGACGAGATCTATCATGGGCTCGACTATGCGTTTCCGGCGGTGACGGCGGCGGAGCTTTCGCCGCATGCGCTCGTGATCAACTCCTTCTCGAAATATTTCTGCATGACCGGCTGGCGGGTCGGCTGGATGGTGGTGCCAGAGTCTCTGGTGCGCCCGATCGAGCGGTTGCAGCAGAACCTGTCGATCTCGGTGCCGACGCTGTCGCAGATCGCGGCCGAAGCGGCATTCGAAGGCCGCGAAGAGATGGAGGCGATCAAGCGCGGCTATCAGGAGAACCGTTGCATCCTGATCGAGGGATTGCCGAAGGCCGGTCTCACCAAATTCCTGCCGGCCGATGGCGCGTTCTATCTCTACGCCGACGTTTCGGATTTCACGTCAGACAGTTTCGAATTTGCCGGCCGCATGCTGGAGAAAGCGCATGTGGCGGCGACGCCGGGCGTCGATTTTGATCCGATCCACGGCCGCAGCTTCATTCGCTTCTCCTATGCGCGCTCGGCCGACGAGATGCGCGAAGCGGTGGCGCGCATCGCGCGTTGGCTGCGATAATACCTCCAGCCTGTCACAAATCTCATCTCATCCATACCAATAACCAACCGGGAGCTATCCGTGTCCAGAACCATGACTGAAACCGTCGCGCCATCGCATTTCCCGCTCGCCGCGCTGCTATGGCCGCATCGCGCCGATGGATCGTCGGGCCTGTTGCGCAGCGTGATCCTGGTTGCGCTGGGAACGGCGCTGCTGACCTTATCGGCGAAGGTCAATCTGCCGTTGCCCTACGTGCCGATGACACTGCAGACGCTTGTCGTCTTGGTGATCGGTGCAGCCTATGGCTGGCGGCTCGGCAGCGCTACCCTCGTAGCCTATCTGGCCGAGGGGGCGATCGGATTTCCGGTGTTCGCAGGCCCGGTCGGCGGCCTCGCACCGTTCGTCGGTCCGACGGCCGGATATCTCTTTGGCTTCGTAGCCGCGGCCTTCGTGACGGGATGGTTGAGCGAGCGCGGCTGGGACCGATCGGTGCTCCGGCTATTCGTGGCGATGGCGTTCGGGCACGTTCTCATTCTTGCCGCCGGATTTGGTTGGCTTGCGTTCGGCATGAAACTCGGCGTCGAAAAGGCGTGGCTGGTCGGCATTGGGCCATTCATCGCGGCATCGCTGATCAAGAACGCGCTCGGCGCTGCTCTCGTGCCGGCGGTCCGGCGGATTTTCGATCCGCGCGGTTAAGCCATCGCGTCAGACAACAAAAACCGCCCGGTTTTCGCCGGGCGGTTTTTCTTTTTTAGGTTCGATTCTTTACTCGCCGCTGCCGAAGCGCCGTGACCACCAGCCTGCCTTGCGTGGCGCAGCTTCGCCTGATGAGGAGGGCGCAGGTTCGGCTGGAGTGGGCGCGGGGTGCGCGATCGGCTCTGGCGCGTTCTGGCTGACGGCGGGCGCCGGTTCGGCCGGAGCGCTGGTCAAGAAGCTGACTTTCTCGCGCACGGTCGAGCGCCGCCGCGCCGCGGCGCGCTCGGCCTCTTGCCTGGTTTCCTCAGCGGTTGGCGCCGGCGCACTCGCAACCGGCTCCGGCTGGGCATCGGGTACAGGCTGCATCTCCGCCGGCGGCGAGACCGGTTCCGGCTGGGCGTCGGCCTGCACCAGTGATGGCGCGGGCTCGGACGAGGCGCCCTCGAAATCGGCAACCGCACTGGTCGCCTCCGAAGCTGGGGGCGGCCCGAGTTCGTCTGCGATCGACCCGGCAAGACCATCTTCCAGTCCGGTACCGCGCCGGCGGCGTCCGCCGCGACGGCCGCGGCGGCGCGGGCGCCGTTCGCCACTGGCAAGTTGATCGCCACGGCCCGTGCCGGCCTGTTCGTCGCCTTCGTCCTCGTCGGCTTCGCCTTCCTCGGCGATCGCGCCTTCGATGGTCTCGCTTGCGACGCGCATCGCGTCACCGTCCTCGCGCGGGGCACCACCTTCACGCGGCTCGCCACGGCCGCGCCGGCGTCGGCGCCGCTTGCGGCGGTGACCGTCTCCTTCACCTTCGGCCACCGCTGCCTCGGCCCCATCGTCGGTCAGCCCCTCGGTCTCCTCGGTTTCGATCTCGGATTCGGTCTCGATGTCGAACACCTCGTCGTCGTCATAGGCTTCCTCGACCTGCGTCGGGAAGGCGGCAGCCTGCGCTGCCAGCAACGCCTTGGCGGCTTCCAGCGTGTGGACCTGCTCGCCGCGGTCGATGACGTATGATTGCTGGCCGCTCACGGTGGCGTCGGCGACGACGGCGAGCGTGACCTTGAAGGCGTTTTCGAGATCGCGAAGGTGGCCGCGCTTATGGTTGAGCACATAGAGCGCCACGTCGGTGCGGGTGCGCACCACCAGATTGTGGGTCGCGCCCTTCATCAGGATTTCCTCGATGCCGCGCAGCAATTGCAGTGCGACCGAGGAGACCGAGCGCACATGGCCGCTGCCGCCGCATTGCGGACAGGGCTCGGTCGAGCTTTCCAGCACGCTGGCACGGATGCGCTGGCGCGACATTTCCAGAAGACCGAAATGCGAGATGCGTCCGACCTGGATGCGCGCGCGATCCTGCCGCAGGCAGTCGGAGAGCTTGCGCTCGACCGCGCGGTTATTGCGCTTCTCGTCCATGTCGATGAAGTCGATGACGATCAGGCCGGCGAGGTCGCGCAGACGCAACTGCCGCGCCACTTCCTCGGCCGCCTCGAGATTGGTCTTGAGCGCGGTGTCCTCGATGTGATGTTCACGGGTCGAGCGGCCGGAGTTGACGTCAATCGAAACCAGCGCCTCGGTTTGGTTGATGACGATGTAGCCGCCGGAGCGTAGCTGCACAGTCGGCGAGAACATCGCGTCCAACTGGCTCTCGACACCCATCCGTGAGAACAGCGGCTGGCCGTCGCGATACTGCTTCACCGCCCGAACGTTCGAGGGCATCAGCATCTTCATGAAGTCGCGCGCTTCCTGGTATCCGGACTCGCCGGCGACCTGGATCTCGTCGATTTCCTTGTTGTAGAGGTCGCGCAGGGAGCGCTTGATCAGCGAGCCTTCCTCGTAGACGAGGGTAGGGGCCTGCGACTTCAGCGTCATGTCGCGCACGGTCTCCCACATCCGGATCAGATATTCGAAGTCGCGCTTGATCTCGGGCTTGGTCCGCGAGGCGCCGGCGGTGCGCAGGATGATCCCCATGCCCTCGGGCACGTCGAGGTCCTGCACCACTTCCTTCAGCCGCGAACGGTCCTGGGCAGAGGTGATCTTGCGGCTGATGCCGCCGCCGCGGGCGGTGTTGGGCATCAGGACGGCATAGCGGCCGGCCAGCGAGAGGTAGGTCGTCAACGCCGCGCCCTTGTTGCCGCGCTCTTCCTTGACGACCTGAACCAGCATCACCTGGCGGCGCTTGATGACTTCCTGAATCTTGTACTGGCGGCGTGGCCGGAACGGGCGCTCCGGAACTTCCTCCAGCACGTCGTCGCCACCGACGGACTCGACGACGTCCTCTTCGGCGTCCTCGCCATCGTCCTCATCGTCATGGCCGTCGTCGGCTTCCAGAGCCGCGGCGGGTTCATCGGGAGGGGGAGTATAATCACCGACGTGCTCGACGTGCGGCACGTCGTCGGCATGGGCGGCGTTTTCCCGCGCGCGCTCCTCGTCATGACGGTCGTCATGGCCGTCCTCGGCCTGCATTTCGGCAGCTTCGACCGAAGCAGGGGCAGGCGCATCGGACTGCAGCTCCGCGACCGGAGCTTCGCTCGCGGCGCGCGCCTGTTCGGGCTCGTCGTGATCGAGTGCGGGGCGGTCGCCATCATGCGCCCGCTCGTCACCATGCGCCTCATGGTCGTGCGCATCACGATCGTGAGAAGCCGCTTCGGCGTGATGTTCAGCGTCGTGTGCCGGGGTATCGCCGGCCTGCACGGCCTCAGGCTCGTGCAGATGTTCTTGAAAATCCTGATCTTGAAAACTTTCCTGGCTCTCATAGGGCTGGGCGGCCTGCGACGGATCCTCGCTGGTACCCTCGACCACGTCGCTCTGGACGCGGTCGCCATGGCCGCGGCGGCGCGCATTGCGGTGGCGCGAGCGGCGGCGATGGCTGGAGCGGCTCTCGCTCTCTTCCTCGGCCTCGCGATGGGCGCGCTCGTCGGCCTCGATCAGCGCCTGACGGTCGGCGACCGGGATCTGGTAGTAATCCGGGTGGATTTCGCTGAACGCCAGGAAGCCATGGCGGTTGCCGCCATATTCGATGAACGCCGCCTGCAGCGACGGTTCTACGCGCGTAACTTTAGCGAGATAGATATTGCCGCGGAGCTGCTTGCGCTGGGCGGTCTCGAAATCAAACTCTTCGACGCGGTTGCCGCGAACCACAACGACCCGGGTCTCTTCCGGGTGGGTGGCGTCGATCAACATCTTGTTGGGCATTTTGGAACTCTTGACGGCGGCGGGCGCGGTGCATGGCGCGCGCAAATTGCGCGGCCCGGTGACGCGACGGTCCACCTGATTCGGGGGTGAGGGGAAGGCCAAAACGCACTTCTTGGCGCCGCGCCGAACGGGGGCCCACCAGAGCGATGCGACGCGCGAAGCTTCCGCCTCGCGTCGTTGCGATCGTTCTGTGGATCTTGGTCGGCAACACAGTCTGGCGCATCAAGCGTCGGCCCGTCTGAACATGTTGGCGGAAAGGGATACCGCCGTATTTATCGCTGAAGGCCCGGTTCGGCGCCTAAACGCCCGCCGGCCATCGCATATCGGACCGTTAGGGTCCGCATAATCAGTTTTGCCGTGTCTTAAACCGCCCCTGGAAAAGTACCTGGGACCGGACGCCGCTCGGGCTCGAAACCGCCGCTCCGTGTCAGCCGCGCGCGGCGCTGGCTGTGGAGGGATCGGGAAAGACGCAGGTTCCTCCGGGCTTCGGAGGTTCCGGCGCTGCACCGGGAGGCTGAACGCGACACAACCGGGAGTATTAGCCGTCAGCACCTCGTACATACGTGGATCGGGGGCTCCGTGCAAGGGAAGCGCAAGGGAACCCGCCGCCGAGCGTCGCTGCACGGCAACACTGCTGCTTTTTCGGTGATCAAACGTTAAGGCCCAATTAACCCTGCGGTTCTAATGCGGTAAGGGAAGGCTCCTCCGGAGGCACCGAATCGTTGGCGAGCCGCGCAAATCACCTTGTTTTGCTGGGATGTGGGCTTTTGTGCACCGCAGCATTGCTGTGCACCCAGATGATTGGCTCCTGCGCGGCCCAGGGAGGAGCTTCTCAACAGCCGGCTTCTGTCGCCGCCGTCCCCGGCCCGGCGGCCGTATCGAATTTCCCGATCGCGTCCGATGCCCGGCTGGCTGGCGATGCCAGGCAGACCCGTTTCATCCTCGATCTGGACAAGCCGGTTCAGTTTCGCGCCTTTGCGCTGGCGGACCCTTATCGCGTGGTCGTCGATCTTCCCCAGGTCAGCTTCAATCTTCCCGCCGGGATCGGAGCCGGGGGGCGGGGGCTGGTCAAGGCGTTCCGTTACGGTCTCGTCATGCCGGGCGGATCACGGATCGTGTTCGACCTGACGGGGCCGACCAAGATCGCCAAATCCTATGTACTGGAAGCGGCCAACGGCCAACCGCCGCGGCTGGTGCTCGAATTCGAACAGGTAGACCGCACCGCCTTTGTCCAGTCGCTGCCGCCGGAAAGCCGTCCCGAACTGCGGCCCGCGATTGCCGAGGCGAACGCCGCCGCCCAACCGGATTCGTCAATCGCCCAGCCGCCGCAAGCAGCCGACAAGCGGCCGGTGATCGTGATCGATCCCGGTCATGGCGGTGTCGACAACGGTACCCAGGCCGGCGGCGGCGATATCATGGAAAAGAACTTGGTGCTGACCTTCGGCCTGGCGCTGCGCGACAGGATTGAGAAATCGGGCAAGTATCGCGTCGTCATGACCCGGACGGACGACACTTTCATACCGCTTGGCGACCGTGTGAAGGTCGCGCGCAACGAGGCCGCGGCACTGTTCGTCTCGATCCATGCCGACGCTTTGCCGCGCGGCGAGGGCGACGCCCATGGCGCCACCATCTACACGCTTTCCGATAAGGCCTCCGACTCCGAGGCCGAGCGGCTGGCCGATACCGAAAATAAGTCGGACGCGATTGGCGGGGTAAACCTCGTCGACGAGCCGACCGAAGTCGCCGACATCCTGATCGACCTGGTGCAGCGGGAGACCAAAACCTTTTCAAACCGGTTTGCACGGATCCTGATGAGTGAAATGAAGAACAGCGTGCGGATGCACAAGCATCCGTTGAAATCGGCCGGTTTCCGGGTTCTGAAGGCCCCGGACGTGCCGTCGGTGCTGGTCGAGCTCGGTTACGTCTCGAACAAGGGCGACCTCGAGCTTCTGGTGTCGGAAAACTGGCGGAACAAGACGGTCGGCGCGATGGCGCAGGCAATTGATGCGTTTCTGGCCAAACGGCTGGCAACTGCCGGACCGGCCAAGTGAAAAGCCCGGTACGCGTGACGTAAGGGTGGATTGAAAAGGGCGCCGCCCGATGGACCAAGCCCTAGTTTGGCCACAGCGGCAACGGTATAGAAAACAGACTGCTGGTCTTTGGAATCGGTCAATATTGTCCCGCCGGACCTTTTATTGTTCGACCGCGTAGCGGCAACCCGTCCGGCGGGATTGCCGTGTCTGGATAGGCGCCGCGGATGACGGCGTACAGGTTGGAACGGAACTTCGATAATGCGCTTGCTGGTCCGGTTTTTGGGTTTCCTGTTTGCGGCCGGCACCGTGGTGTTCCTGGTCGGCGTGGCCGGCGTCGCGGGCGCGATCTGGCATTTCTCCAAGGACCTGCCCGACTATTCGCAGCTTCAGGATTACGAGCCGCCGGTGATGACGCGCGTGCACGCGTCTGACGGTGCGCTGCTCGGCGAATATTCCAAGGAGCGCCGGCTCTATCTGCCGATTCAGGCGGTGCCAAAACTCGTCATCAACGCGTTCCTCGCGGCCGAGGACAAGAATTTTTACGAGCATGGCGGCATCGACTTCACCGGCATGGCGCGCGCGGCCGTGCTCTATGCGCAGAATTTCGGCTCCAACAAGCGTCCGCAGGGCGCGTCGACGATCACCCAGCAGGTCGCAAAAAACTTCCTCCTGACCAACGAGGTCTCCTTCACCCGCAAGATCAAGGAAGCCTTGCTGGCGATGCGCATCGAGCGCGCCTACTCCAAGGACCGCATCCTCGAGCTCTACCTCAATGAGATCTATCTCGGCCTCGGCGCCTACGGCATCGCGGCGGCATCGCTGGTCTATTTTGACAAATCGGTGAACGAGCTCACCATCGCGGAAGCCTCTTATCTGGCGGCGTTGCCGAAGGCGCCTGCGGCGTTGCATCCGGTGCGTAACCGCGATCGTGCGGTCGAGCGGCGCAACTACGTGGTCGATCGTCTGGTAGAAAACGGCTGGATCAAGCAGGCCGATGCCGACAAAGCCCGCAAGGAGCAGCTCAACGTCACCACCAGCCGCGGCAACGGCGCGCATACCTTCGCCGGCGAATATTTCGCCGAGGAAGTCCGGCGCGACATCTTCGAGCGTTACGGCGAAAAGAAACTCTATGAAGGCGGGCTCTCGGTTCGCGCCACGCTCGATCCCAAGATGCAGGTGATGGCGCGCAAGACCATGGTCGCCGGTCTCGTCAGATATGACGAAGCCAGCGGCTGGCGCGGCGCGCCCTCCAAACTTGATATTTCCGGCGATTGGGGCGTGAAACTCGCCGATGTCAAATCGCTCTCTGATATCTCGCCCTGGCGTATGGCCGTGGTGCTGGAGACGTCCGACCAGTCGGCGCGGATCGGTTTCCAACCGGGCCGCGAACTCGGTGGCGCCGTCAGCAAGCAACGGCAGACCGGCATCATCACGCTCGATGGCGTGCGCTGGGCGAAGGCGGCCTCGGGACCTGCCAAGGGCAGGACGCCGAGTTCGGTAGCTCAGGTGCTGTCGCCGGGCGACGTGATCTATGCCGACCCGCTGTTCGACAAGGAAGGCAAGCCGGTCGAGGGCCAATACCGGCTGCGCCAGTTGCCGGAAGTGTCCGGCGCGTTGGTCGCCATGGATCCGTGGACCGGCCGCGTGCTGGCGATGGTGGGCGGCTTCTCGTTCGACCAGAGCCAGTTCAACCGCGCGACGCAAGCCTATCGACAGCCGGGTTCGTCGTTCAAACCGCTGGTCTATTCGGCGGCAATGGACAACGGCTATACGCCGTCGACCGTCGTGGTCGACGCGCCCATTGAAATCGACCAAGGGCAGGGCGCCGGCGTGTGGCGCCCGGAGAACTATTCGTCCGGCAAATACGGCGGGCCAACGACGCTGCGCAACGCGCTCCGGCAATCTTTAAATACGGTGACCGTGCGGCTCGCGCAGGACATCGGCATGCCCTTGATCGGCGAATATTCGCGGCGTTTCGGCGTCTATGACGAATTGCCGAATTACCTGTCCTATGCGCTCGGCGCGGGTGAAACCACGGTCATGCGCATGGTCACGGCCTATTCCATGTTCGCCAATGGCGGCCGCCGTGTGAAGCCGACCCTGATCGACCGTATCCAGGACCGCTACGGCCGCACCATCTTCAAGCATGACGCCCGCGAATGCCGCGGCTGCGACGCACCCGGCGGCTGGAAGAACCAGGCCGAGCCGCAACTGGTGGATCGCCGCGAGCAGGTGCTGGATCCTATGACGGCCTACCAGATCACCTCGA
>NZ_LLYA01000222.1 GCF_001440415.1 Bradyrhizobium retamae | reverse complement strand
TGATATCATAGCTCATCGCCTTGTGCTTGGACGCGTTCGCCTTGATCTTGGTGCCATCGAGCGCCACGTGCCCGAGCTTCACCAACCCGGCCTTCTCGGCCAGCTTCAACACCTGCACGAACAGGTCGGCCAGCGCCTTCAGATGCCGCCGCCGGAACTCTGAGATCGTGCGGAAGTCCGGCGCATCGCCCGCCACCATCATCATGAAATCCGCCCGCTCCACCGCCGCCCTGGCGATCCGCCGCGACGAGTAGATACCGCTCGCGTAGCCGTGCAGAAGCAGCGCCGTCAGCATCCGAGGATCGAACGGCGGCTGCCCCAGCCCGCTTCGGTAGCTGCCTATGATCGCCGATAGATCAAGGCTTTCCCTGACCAGCGACACGATCAGCCGCGAAACGTGGTCCCTCGGCACATAATCCTGCACGCTCGGCGGCAGAAGCTGGGCCTCGTCGATCTTCCAGGGGCGAAATTCCTTGCTCATGGCTGCGCAAGGAATCAGACTCGCTCCCTCTTGACCAGTCACTACTCAGACAGGCTCCTAGCGGGACCACGGCCGAGGTGAGAGAGTTGCGTCTCGGTCTGTTGTAGGTTGTTGCCATCGTTCAGGTCTTCACAACTTATCGAGTTGTCGTTGCCCTGCCAACATCAGCGACGGTCGCCAGCCACTCTGAATTCAAGCAAAGTGCGCTTGCGACTTCACGACAGTAAGGGCTCCTCGGTTAGCGGCCTCTTTCATTTACGTTACCGAGCCCGCTCATAAGCGAAAGCAGACGCCCAATTCGGAAACTTGCCCGCCCTTCGAGCGAGCGTCCCGGTAAGCATTTCGATGGTTGGGCCTTCGGCGGACCGCCTCCCAGGCGAAATCCGCCACCTCCCCTGACTTTATGGCGTGCTGATACGCGCCCGGCACGCCAGTCGAACTCGGACATTGCTCTGATCCCCTGCCGTAAGGCGATTGCGAAATGTCTATGAAGCCTTTGGTTGTTGGGGAAGCCACCAATTGTGCATTGCGTGATGCGTACAGGCGATCACGTTGTCAGTGGGAGAAATCCATTCTCAATTGCGAATTCTAATCGACAATTCTTGCTATTTGGTCGCGCCGCCGCGCGCAGCAAATCGCGGTAACCATGATCAGCCATCCATTTTGCTCGCGCCAAGTGACTATCAAACGCATTGCGAGCGCGCGCCGGCTCGCGATCTGGATCGATAGCAAGACCATCCGAGCCACCTCTTTCCAGTCGGCGCCATCGGTCTCGGCATCGAGAAGTCGCCAATACGTCACGAGATGCTGTTCATCGTAGCCCGTGAGCACCGGATCATCCGGAGCTGAATCGGCGACATCAGGATCGAGTGGCGGGGTCTTCATGGGTGTTACCAACAACTCCGTTGCTCGAATTTCGTCCCCTGTGTGTGGGCTTCTCTGCGTATTCCGACGATCGCGACCACCCGCTACGACGGATTGTGACCACCCATTCCGATCGATCGCGACCAGTGTGATGGTGCCGTCAGGTGCATTTTCTGATCTCAGTGTTTTGGCTCGACGTCAAGCGCGGTGGAGGCCGTCCCCGTAGTCGACAGGAGGGACCCGCGCGCGCTGCGGAGTGCTCCCACGGCTGACGCAGCAGCGCGCGCGGGAGATCCCTGTTGACCCACGGGGGCGGCCGGTGGGCTGGCGATGCGCTTCATATTTTGCTCCCGTGGGCGGCTTGCCGTTGGCTGGCGGTGTGGCCGCGGCCGGCGCCAGCCGTTCCTCGTCGGCTTTGAGCTTGCGCATAGACGGGCCGTCGAGCTCGATCCGATAAGCGTTGTGGACAATACGATCCAGCACGGCGTCGCCGACGGTGGGCTCGCCAATAACCTCGTGCCAAGTTGCCACAGGGAGTTGGCTGGTGATGAGGATGGAGCCGCGGCCATGACGGTCCTCGACGATCTCCATGAGATCGCGCCGCTGACTGGCTGAGAGGCGGTCGGGTCGGCAAGCACCTTAGTCCCGACAAAGCTGTGAGCGACGATTGCCTCCGGATGCAGGCCAACCGCATCGCCGTGCTTCTTGATGTCGATCATGCGCTGGTCCAGCGCAATATCCTCGACGCCCCCGAATTTCTCCCCGCCCAAGCTGTGAAGCGCATCGCCCGGACGAACGTCCGTGTCCTGTAAGGCGAACCTGTAGCGATGCACCGGTCTCTTGGCGGTGCCGCCAACTGCTTGAGACCGGAAATAGGCTCCAACTTCTGGTCAATCACAGTTTCAACCGCTACGCTTTTCTCGCCCGCTTCCTTCACGGCATCGGTGACCAGCCTCTCGATGACACTCTGCAGGGCGCCGCCCTCGGGCTTGTTTCGGGTCGCCATGTTGTTGACGGCCTCGGCATACAGTGCGCGACCTTGGCCTCCGCTGCCGTGAATGCGCCGGTTCGGTGACAAGTCAGCGTGCATGGTGACGCATTTCTTTTCGTGCGCAATCAAGCGGACCATGCCTGCGAAGAATGTCTTGCCGGCACCATAGGCTCCGATAACGAAGCGGACTGCCGACCCACCGTCGGCAACACGATCGATGTCGCGAAGCAACGCCGCTGTCTCCCCCACGCGACCCACCACGATATGCGGCAATCCAAGCCGCGGCACCACGCCTGCTGACAGAGCCTGGATAATCGTATCCCTCTCCTTCGAACGGATGGTCTTGGTAGCTTTCGTCATGCCGCACTCTCTCTTATCTCGGCGATGCGGTCGCGCAGATGCGGAGCGACCGCGACTTCATCCCCATCCTCGATCAACGCTTCGTCAAAACGATCGAAGGACCAATCATTGATACGTTCAATAGCCCCGTCGGGGAGCAAGCGCATTTCTCGCGCATGGCGATCAAATTCCGACCGGCTCATCGCCCCGCGCAGTTCAAGCAATTCGAGCAGTTCGGTGTGGGGTCCGTCTAGCCCCTTCAGAGTGGCGGGCTGATCGGCCATGGCGGGCGGCGGTGGCGGCGCTTCCTCCTCGAATATCCCCGACAAGAGCGCGGAGACGGCATCGGTCTCCTGACGCGTGCGGGCGAGGCGAGCCGCGTCGAACCGAATTCTGCTGGCAGCAGGCGGGAGGGCTCGCGCGGGCGCCGACTCCTTCGGGATGGGGACGCCTGCGACGCGTTTTTCTTCACTGATTGCGATGGGTTCGTCAGAACGGGCGGCGGCGGCCTGATGAAGGCCCTCGTAAACGGCCTCTTTCGGCAATCCAAGCGACTTATGCAGCCGTTCCAGGAATTTTACTTCGGCGACGTCGGGGGTTGGATTGTCGCCGACAACCGCGAAGGCCGCGCCGGCGATCGCTCTGCGTTCCGCTTCGCCCATTTCCGCGAGCTTACGCATCACGCGGGCACGTTTGGGAGGACTATTGAAGGTGGTCACGGCGAAGGCAATCAGGCGCGCTTGTTCCACGCCAGACAAGTCTGAAGCGGCGCGGATACGGGCGATCGTCCGCTGCAACTCTTCGAAGGATGCATCGCCATCTGCCCCAGCGGCCAGAACGGCGACCTCGACCTGCGCCCGCATCGCCGTGAACGCAGTTCGCGCGGCATCGACCGGTCCGCCCGCTTGAGCCTTGAACACGAAAACCTGTTCGTCGGCGCGTGGCACGCTGCTGCCGTATCGCCGGTCGGGCTCGATCGCAACATCTATGGAATCCAGCGCGCGGCCGAGATCATCGGCGACCGCCGCGGAGATCTTTCCATCCGGGGGAACTTCGATCCCCGCCATTTCGAAGAGAATCTGGGCGGTCGTGCTGCCACGCCCTTGCTCGCCCATGACGGACACCAGCCGACGTCGGAAATCGCCGACAGCGACGAGCCCGGGCGTCCGTTGAAGATCGTCCGGCAGCATCGCCGCCGCCACCATTGAGTTTCGAAGGGCCGGCTTGCGGCCTACGAAACGGCTGAAAGTATCGAGCTCATCAGTGCACTCGGCGACCAGCCCCTGTAGCTTATCGAGAGGCTTGGAAATGCTAGACACATCCGGCCATTGTTGGTGCGGGCCAACGACCTCGACTTCAAATGCTGCGCTTGCCGCGCGATACCGCAGGGAAATGTTGCTCTTTGCGTTGACCGCAAGCCCTGCCGGAAAATGCTTTACAAAGCGGATGTTCCATAGCTGCACGAATTCCTCGAAGCAGCGGAGCGCGGGTGTCCTGAGATAGGTGTCGGGTGAAGCCAATGCCCATCGCAACGCATCCTCGGCGGAAAGTGACGGCGCGGCGGCGAGGCGCTCTCCTAGATGAAGACGGGTCGCAATATCCATCTCTGGACCACCCGCTCGCTCAGGTGACAGCGGCGGCAAGGGGAGCCGCGCGCCGTACCACACGCAGGCCGTGGTGACGAACGTAGTCGCGTAGCCACGAAAGGAGTTGTTGGTGCCATAAATCGTGAGCAGTCGCTCGACTTCGCGCACGAGCAGGGCCGCATCGTCGCCACGTTCAACGAAAAGACGATGCTCAAGCCCGTAGAAAAATACGAAGACATGGCCGATGCCGTAGGCAGGATTGCGCCGGCCGTCACGCATCCAATCCAGGAAGGCACGCCGTGCGGCGGGCGACATGTCCGAATAGGAGGGCCAATAGGGCATCGAATTGCCTTCGATGTCCGCACCAGCGGCCGCGACCGGCAGCGCGGGATTGATAGCATATTGCACAATCGCCCGCCCCGGCCCCGGAAGGTGTCCACCCAGGTAGAAGAGACCGCTCGCAATCTCAGCGTTACCTACGCGCGCCCGTTCACCGAGAGGAATCCACCTTGCCGGCGGCGCCTGTTGCCGCGTCGGACCGCTGCTTCGGACTGGCTGTCTAGCCGCGCGCGACGATTCTCCATGATCAAGTGCCGGTACGGCTTGAGATTTTCTGCGCGAGAGCAGATACGCCGAAAGGATAATGCCGCCGCATACGAGCACAAACGCGCTGATCGCCGCGGCGTTTTCGACCACGAATCGATAAACGGCCGAAACCGCGGCTGCCAGCAGGCCGAAAACGACCAGGAAAACTGTTCCGCCTGCGGAAGATGTACGCCGACGCCCCATGCTCGAAATACCGCGTACGTCCTTCAATAAGAACTCAAAAACTATCGCCGTAGGGTGAGTTTCGCATGCCATGCAACCAACAGCAAACCTTATCCCGCCAGGCTGGCGATTGTCGGCCCACATTCTGTCCCTGCTCTACTCCCCGCCGGTTCGTCCGGCACGGTTGGAACTCCGCCCGATGGTCACCGCCGACACCGCGCCAACAATCTGCGATTCAATGCATTGCGGCTGGTCAGGTCCCGCTTTGCATACTGCGGGGGAGCTGCTCTATTCCACCGCCTTCACAGGCACGCTTCACGATTTCGCTTTGTCGAGCGGCAACGTCAAGGCGGCTGTATAGGAACGACCGCGACCGCCGTCGAAGTCGAACTCATAGAGCCGGACAGCGCCGAGCGCGGTCTGACGCTGGCCGAGAAAGAAGGTGAAAGCGTTGGGCGCAGCGACGAACAGGTGCGTGAGGCCGGCCCCGTCAGCCTTGGCAGTGCGGATCGCGCTGGTCGCCGCGTCGGCAAGCTCGAATGCGTGGCGGCCGCAAGTGACCGATTGCGCACCCGAACCGCAACTCGGCTTTAGGATCAGGATATTCCCGACATTCGGAAGAGCGAATTCGCAATATCGGCGCACATCGGCCGATACGTCATGCGTCAGGCCGACCGCGACTGCGAGGTCCGGTTGATCGGGCCGAAGTTCCACGGTTTCGGAGACGAGGGTCGGCCAGGTCGGATCGGGAATCACGTCATCGGCGGACCAGAGCCGCCGGCCCGTGCTTCGCTGTTCGAGCTCCAGTTGGCGGCCGGACTTGATGTTTATGACCGAGCCCGCGGCGAAGGCAAGCGTAACGTGGGCGTCAAGCGCAAGTCGCAACCGCGGCTGGTCTTTGGCGGCCGCGAGGAGAAAGGTCCGCAGTGCGGGATAGAGTTTGGCGTCCCAGTCCGCGTCGCTGCGGATGTACCGTTCGTCGAAGGACGGAATCAGATCCAGGACCGCGTGACAGCGCTCCTCAAGCCGATCGAACGCGTGCTCAAAGGATTTCACGCCGTAGACGCGAGGGCCGCCCTGGGCCGCCCCGAGCATATCTTCTCGAGCGCATACGGCACGGAAGCTTTCGCGGTCGAACTCGACACGTCCCTGCGCCATCCACTGAAAGATGACGTCGTCGTAGGGGAACGCGCTCTGATTGGCCGGAATGCGGCGCAGTCCGACATAGGCGAACAACAGGTCTAGCTGATCGCGAAGCCCATCGAGCGTATCGGTCGCCTCACCAAAGGCGAGCGTGCGTGCGAGCAGCCGAAGCTCCGCCTCGTCGATGCCGAGATGCTCGCGCCAGGCTTTGCGCACGGCTCCTGCCCTGCTGTTGTCGGTCAGAGAGCCATAGAGCCGCTCGAGCCGCATCGCGCCCGAGCGGGTGCCGACCATCTCGCGCAGCGGGTCATTGCGGTCGAGCCGCCAATTGGTCACCAGCTTGAAGCGCACGCCGCTGCCTTGCGGCGCATGGACAATCTGTGCTTCGCGCGCCCGCTGCAGCAATGAGCGGGCGTTGGCGTTGATGAACTCCGGATCGACCAGGTGTGAGTAACCGTAGCTGTCGGGTGTGACATGCCATTTGCACTGCATGTGCTTGCGCCGCAGCGGATCGCCATACTGGTCGACCGCACTGCGTGCCGGATCGTATTCGACCCAGATGTCGTCGAAACTCTTCGGGCCCGTCTCGAAACCCACGCGGACGATCGGGCTTTCGGGATCGAGCAGACGCGCCGCGTGATACCAGAACAGACGCGCCTGGAAGGTGTCCCCGTCACGCCGCACCGTTACCGCCTGGGTCATGGCTCCCTCACCTCGGCATCTCGACATCCCGGAAGGGAGGCGTCGGAATCATGGACCGGGCGATCTCGACCGCGCGCGCGCCGTCGACAGCCCTGGTCGGATAGGCGTCGAGGACGATGGTCGGCAGCAGCCGTTGCGTCAGGTCCGAAAAGGTGAAGCCGTGGTCGCGACCGCCGCGCTGCGGCCCGGTGGCCGAGACTAGGGCATCGATATGATGGTGACCGAGGCCGATGGTCTCCAGCCGGCTCGACAGCACGAAGCGGCGCTGCTCGTCGCCGGGACGCGCAAAACTCAGGACGTCAGCCGCTCTGCGCCGCACGGCCGGATCGAGCGCATTGAGGCGGTTGGTGCACATCAGGACGGCCGCCGGCAGTTTCGCATTGGCGATCCGATCGATGCCGCGGATGAAGGCGTTCACGCCGGCGCGGTCCTCGTGATGCATCTGAGCCGCCTCGCGCGACTGCGCCAGCGCGTCGGCCTCGTCGACCAGCAGGACCACAGCCCCACGCGCCCGGCCCGAAGCCGACTTGAGTTTGGTCGCCTCCGCCACGGTGTAGTCGAACGCTGCCGAGAGCAGCTGCGTCATTTCGCCGACCCGGCCCTGCCCGCGCGTCGACAGGCTGAGCGGAAAAAGCGTGATGTCGATCTTCTCCTGCCGCGCGACCGCATCGCCGATCGTCTCGGCGAGCTCGGTCTTTCCGGAGCCTACGTCGCCGGCGAGCACCACCAGTGGAGGCCGCCGCAGCACCGTGTCGAGCAAAGCCTGCGCACCCGGATGGTGCTTCTTCGCCCAATCGGCGAGGCCGCCGGGATTGACGAGCAGGCCGAGGATCTTCGCGAGGCGGTTCTTCTGCTCATCGAGCCCGACGAGCCGGGCGAGGCGCGCCTGTGGGTCGATGTCGGGATAGGTGATGCGGCGCTCGAAGAGCTCGTCGAGTGTCGGCTTGGTGTTCATCAGAAGCTCCTAACGGTAGCGCGGTCGAGGGCCCTGCCCCCGGACGAATAGGTGCGGTCGTTGGATAGGTAGCCCAAGACCCCGGGCTCGGCGGCACCGTTGCGCGCGAACGGCAAGGTCGCCTTGAAGGCTTCGCGCTCGGCCTGGCTGAGCCGGTCCCACGCCGCCGTGTAGGTCATATAGCTGTAAAAGGAGGCGCCGCTGATGTCGGCGCCTGGGCGGATGCGGCCGGGGTCGTCGTCGTCGGCAGACGCACCGGCGAGGTCACGGGCCGTATAACGAAGAGTCGGCTCGATCCACTTGCCATCCCTCTTGAAACCGTAAGTGACCGTGTCGAGATAACCGGCCCGCAGCATCTCGGTCGCCTCGGTCTCGTAGTCCGCGATGCTTTCGTCGGACGGCTTGCCGTAGAACCGCTGCATGCGCTTCAGGTCAGTTGCGACCTTGGCGGCCATGTGGCGGGCGTGGGTGACCGTGAAGGTTCTGCTTTCGGTATAGCTGTAGCTGTCGGACATGGTGGACCTCACGCCTGGAAGGAGGAGCCGAAGACCTTCTGCCAATAGGCGACGGTCAGTTGCTTGTTGGGAGCGGCAAGCGCCGCATCGATCGCGTCGCCGGCGTCGAGTGCGGCATCGACGATCGCGTCCGCGTTCGTTGTCGTGTAGAGGCGAGCGACGTTGTTCGTGGCGTTCACCGGATCAATGATCTGCACAGTGTCGGAGAACGTGCCGACCGACGAGGCCGGATAGTAGTCGCTGAACACGATCTGCTGCCGGAAGTCCGTGCGGGCGAGATAGGTAAAGAAGTGCTGAAGCGCCTCCGGATAGTCGGAGAGATCCAACCCGTCGTCGCAGAGCTTGGCGAGGATCATCTCGATCATGAAGGATTTGAAACGGAAGCCGTCCCGTTCCTGCTTCATGCGCCGGGCCCAGAACTTCACGAGCCGGACCACCTGCGCGAAATGCTTCTCCTGCGCGCGCTTGCGCTTGGCCGCGAATTCCAGATGCAGCGGAATGCTCGTCTTCAGGAACGAGCCGTCATCCTGGCTGACGAGGTTGCCATACCACTTCGGGTCACCATCATAGAGGATCGGCACCACGTCTACATCGAGCCCCGTCCCCCGGAAGGAGACGGTGACGGAATAGGTCTGCGGCTTGACCTGGTCGGGACTAAAATTGGGGAAGGCCTTGCGAAGCCGCTCGGCCAGATAGTCGAGCAAAGCCTGCACGTCCTTCGGCGCGTCGGCGCCGCTGATGTAGCAGGCGATGTCGATGTCATTGAGAGAACGAAGCGCCGTACCCTTCGCCAGGCTGCCCGAGAGCAGCATCTTCTTCAGTGTGAAGTCCGGATGCTCGGACAGATAGCCTTCCAGCTTCTCGCGAAGCCGCCGGGCCTGCGCCCGATACTCATCCGCCGTGTCCTTGGGCAGGTTCACTTTATCCTGCGCAAAGGTGGCGATTTCATCATGGCCGACGTGTTGCCGTCCCATATCCCGCTCCTGTTTGGCCGGCTGGCCCGAGGGGCGGCGGCGTTGAGACTAGGATATAATAGCCAAATTTTAGCTATTCAAGGTGGCTAAATCTGGCTATTTAACCTTGACAAAATCCATTGATTCTCTATATCCTGCGGACAACGACGGAGGATGAGATGACGGCGAAGCGAACTATGACGCTGAACCTCACCGACGCCGAGATGCGGGTTCTGGACGAACTATCGGCCCGGAAGGACATCACCAAGACTGCCGTGCTCCGGCAGGCCTTGCGCCTCTATCAGACGATCGATGCTCGGGTCGAAAAGGGCGAAAAGCTCTTGTTCGAGAACGACGCGACGAAGGAGAAGGCGGAGTTGATGCTTCTATGACGGTCGACGTCTCGAAAATCTATCTTCTCGATGTCGCGACCGGTGCAAGCGTCGAAGCCGAGCTGCGCGATGCGATCGAGCAGGCGCAGCTCGACGACTGGCAGACGAAGTGGCGCCCTGCCCTGCTGACCGTACTTCAGGAGCTCGCGCGCAGAGGCGTGCCGATAGACCAGTGGCCGCAAAGCTGGCACTGGGATTGGACGCAGAAGACGACCCGCGTGCAAGGGCTCTTGGCCTTCCGCGGGTTCAGCGTCGTCGCTCTCGGCGAAACGCAAGGCCTGGCTCAGGTCGATCTGACCAAGACGGGCCGGGAAGCAAACCAGCGCGGCAAGCCGCTCGTGTATGTCGATTACCTCGAGGCTGCGCCATGGAACCGACCGGAGCTCGGGGCCGCCCCGCGCCTCCGCGGCGTGGGCTCGGCCCTCATCACGGCAGCCATCGCGCTCAGCGAAGACGAGGGTTTCAAGGGGCGCTTGGGGCTCCATTCCCTGCCCCAAGCCGATGATTACTACCGCAAGATCGGAATGACCGATCTGGGCCAGGACGTGGCGTACCAAAATTTAAGATACTTTGAGATGACCAGCGAGCAGGCTCGCGCGTTCTTCGAACAGGAGGGAGAACGATGAAAATTGAACGGAGTAAGGAGTGGTGGATGGCTCGAGCTCGTCGTGAAGGCGACGCCGCCGTCGGCGCCGGCTTGCTGGCGTTCGATCCGGTACCGGACGAGCGTCCGACCACGATTACGCAGACCGCTGCGGCCGAGGAAACCCGAATCGCTTTCGGCAAGTTCGTGAACCTGATGCGACGCCGTCGCGGTCTCTCCATGGAGAGACTGGCCGAGGTCGCCGAGCTCGACGCGAGCGAGTTGCTCGTGATCGAGAACGAAGTCCATTATGTTCCCGAGCCGCGAACGATCTTCAAACT
This sequence comes from Bradyrhizobium retamae, assembly GCF_001440415.1. GTDB lineage: Bacteria > Pseudomonadota > Alphaproteobacteria > Rhizobiales > Xanthobacteraceae > Bradyrhizobium > Bradyrhizobium retamae. Next base: position 3,024 of record NZ_LLYA01000222.1, on the reverse strand, counting down.
GGCGCAGACCTTTGAGGTATCTCAGCGGCGCTTGATGCAGCTTGCCGGACTGACCGCGGCGAACGACGCCGGGTTGCGGCAGGAGGCTGTCCGATTCGCCGCCCGCTCCGAGGCTATGCAGAAGCTGACGCCGGAAGAAAACTCGGCTCTCGAGGCGTTCGTCGCCGTCTTGAGCGAACAGGACCCCAAGCGAGCCAAGTGAAGAACGTCAGCCTCGGACATCGAACGATCGCCGATATCGACGGACAGGTCGACAAGGTCCTACGGGGTCTTGGCAACCCGGAGCCGCCCATCGATCTGCGCGTTGTCCGGGACCTGCTGAAGCTCGACCGCGGCTACTATTCGACGACCGACGACAGCCTTTTGCGGGAGACTTTCTCGCGCATGAAGGTCGCAGGTCTTCAGGTTCTCCTCCGCCCGACGCTCCTGCGCGACGCGGTCCAAAATCTCAGCCTGAAGGCCCTGTATTTGCCCGACCAGAAGCGGATCCTGCTCGACCAGGATCTGCCTCTCCTCAAGCACCGCTGGAACGAGGCCCATGAGATCGGTCACGACATCATCCCTTGGCACACCGGGATGATGTTGGGCGATACGGAACAGACGCTCACGCCCGCCTGCCACCAAATCATGGAAGCCGAGGCGAACTACGCTGCCGGCCAGATGCTTTTTCTCGCTGGTCGCTTCGTCTCCGAAGCGATCTCTTCGAGCCCGAGCCTTGCGTTCGTCAAAAGCTTGAGCAAGGGGTTCGGCAACACCATGACGTCCACGCTCTGGCGCTTCGTCGAACAGGGCCATGGTGGCCGGCCGATCGTCGCCCTGGTCACAGGCCATCCGCATCCGGCACGGCGCAAGACCGATTTCGATCCTGCGAACCCATGCCGCTATTGCGTGGAATCTCCCCCATTCCGCCAACGTTTTGGCTCGCTGCGCGAGACCGATCTGTTCGCGACGATCGTCGGCTATTGTGGCGCGCAACGAGGCGGCAGCCTCGGTCGGAGCGAGGTGCTCCTGGCGGACCTCAACGGAGACCGGCACGTTTTCGATTTCGAGACGTTCTTCAATCGCCACGAGGCCTTGACGCTGGGCTATTGGCTGCGTTCACATAGCTCGCCCGTGCCTGTGCAATGATGCTGCGGGGGCGAGCGAACCGCCACCAAAAAAGGGGAACGGTGGCGTGTTTAGTACACGCACAAGCAGGCCACGTGCGAGATTGTATCGCAATTCGTCCCAACGTGGCTTCGTGTGGATTTCAAATCGAAAGGAAATCGTTCGAAAAGGCGACTCGCACAGCCCTCTGCACTGACGTGATTAGTGTCAACGGCGGAGCACGACAGCCTTCCAATGCTTGGCTGCGATGAAAAGTGCGAGCAGGGAGAGGCAAGCAAACAGCCCCGGCTCGACCCCAGGCAGGATCGTCGCACTTCCCGTGCATGGGTCGATGGCCCCTTCGGTAAACAGCTTTAACGGGAGCTTTAGCAACAGGGTTATAGTGGAAGTCGGGTGACCGTCGCGCGATGGGCCGCTGACAGGTGTGCACATGCAGACTCGGGAGGAGCAGCACAACCGCACCTGACATGGAAAGCTCCCACGCGTCGTCGCTGTGCTTGGTACTTGAGCCAGGATCCGGATCAGATCGATGCTGAAGCCAGGCTGTTCCTCGGCCATCTATTTGCGCAAGCTCCGGAACTCGCGACGGTCGCCGATCTGGCGAAGCGGTTTGTGTCCCTTCTTAGTGGTAGCGACATCGCCGAGCTCGATGAATGGATCACACAAGCAGCCAACAGCGAGCTCAAGAGCTTCGCCAACGGCATCGCGCGCGACATCGACGCGGTCCGAGCGGCAATAACTACCTCCTGGACAACCAGTCCGGTCGAAGGCCAGATCAGCAGGATCAAAGCCATCAAACGACAAATGTATGGCCGGGCAAGCTACCCGCTATTGCGTCGACGCGTCCTCCTGGCTGCTTGAGAGCGACCGGGCAACCTATCCAACCCCGATCGCTCATGCTGCACCAAATATGCGGAAGAACCGAGGAATGTCATGGGCGACTGGTGGTTTCGAGCGTGGGATCGCGTGCTCGCCAAAGGCCTCGTAGGATTGAGCGCCAGCCCAAGCGATCAACCCTACGACGGATGGCAGAGACGGCTCGCTTCAGACGAAGTCTGCCGCTCCAAAGATCCCTCCCCGACAGCTGCCAAGCGAACACCCTTGCAGGATATACAGCATTGCTGTATATTACAGCAATGCTGGAGACCGATCAATGACTCAATATTCAACCAGTGATCTTTCCAGGAAGTCGGGGGATATCATCGCCGAAGCCCTGCGCCGGCCCGTCACCATTACCCAACGGAACAAGCCGCGTCTGGTGCTGCTCAGCATCGAAGACTACCGCAAGCTTACGGCCAGAGCCGACGCCCGGAAGGCCGGTCGGCTCGAGACGATGCCTGACGACTTGTTTGAGGACGTCAAGCGGGCCGTCGACGCCTATGAGCGGGAGAGCGACGAGACGTGAGCCGGGACGACTTCGCACCGGATGCGTGATCCGATTTCCCTATTTATGGGTGCGCGAAGCTGAGCGCGGGGAAACGGAAGGCCGCAAGCCTCGCCCGGTGGCTGTGGGTGTACGGATTGCCAGGCCGAAAGGTGAGGACTTGTTGGTGCTGTTTCCGATCACCAGTCGGCCGCCCTACTCCGATCGTTTTGCCGTCGAAATTCCTGAGATGGAAAAGCGTCGTGCCGGTCTCGACGCTTCGCTACGCCTCTGGATCATCCTTGACGAATACAATCAGGACGTCATCGGCCAGTCGTTCTACCTTGAGCCAGAGCCGCCACTTGGCCATTTTAGCAAGGCGTTTTTTCTGCCGTTGATGAAAGAATTCATTGCCCGCCGCGCCAGCACGCGCGGCGTTAACCGACAGCGTTAGATGGACGTGCCTGCCAAGAGACCAGACCTTTCACCGGAGCAGCAGGAGCTATGGCCCAAAGTTGGTGACGGCGGGAATCGGAAAGGCGGCATATCGTGGG
>NZ_LLYA01000221.1 GCF_001440415.1 Bradyrhizobium retamae | reverse complement strand
AAGGGCATTTGACACGTAGATGCTTGCAGACCCACGACATAGTCGGGTGGTTTTGGTCAATCTGAGGCGCGGCGAAACGCCGGCTTCGGCCGATCTTGCCGCGCGGCACGTCAGTTTCTCACTACTGCAGACAGGCCTGGAGATGTTCACCGTCGCGTCGACCCTCATCGGGAAATGCCAGCCGTTCGGGATTACTGGTAGTCAGCAAGTCGTTCACTCGATGACGCAGCTGGACGTTGACGCCCTTTCCATTTGGCACGACCGGCGGTTTACGGACAATCTGGCTTCACCCGAAACCGGTATCATTTTCTTCGGAGGAAGCTGGCTCGAAGAGGAGATATTCATTGCCGCACTGCAGGCGGCCGAGCGCGGATATGACGTACGCTTGCTATCAGACGTCATCGCGGCGCGTGTTGAGGCGGACCGGTCACTCGTTTTCGATCGGCTGGCGCTTCATGGCATATTGGGGACTACCGTGCGGCAGACCCTGCTGGAATGGGCGGTGTATATGCATGATCCGCTTTTGATGCAAAAAGTTCAGCAGCTTCTATCGTGATCTGGGTTGCCCCGGGGCGCCTTGAGACGTCCGGACGCAGGCTCGCGTGAAGCGAGCCCGCGCGGCATCGGCCTTGCGGCGTCGATCCTGACGCAGACATGGCACCTGGGGCTCCCTCAGAACGTCCCTTCAATCGGGATGATCGAAACCAGTTTCGGCAGCTTGCCTCTTAGCGCGCGCTCGATTTCGCTGCGGCCATCGCATAATTCGGGTTCGATGAAGGGAAGGCCAGGAGCTCGGTAGATGTCCTCCTCCTTGGCGGCGATCACGGTTCGGCCTTTGTGGAGCCCGTGCACCTCAAGCCTCATGCCCTTCGTGTCGGCGAGAGACCGGAGCCCTTCCAAATGATCGGCCGATCCGGTGGCCTGGAGGAGCAGAGCGCCCAAGTGCTTGCGGTCGGCCACGTAAACCTTCAGGCCCGACAAATCCCGGATGGTCGGTTCTTTCCGAAACCGGCGTTTCTGCCACCAGGGCGAGCTCTCCGACGAGCTCGCAGCTCCGTCTCAAGTCGCCGGCTATAGTCACGTGCTTCAGTTCGGGTTGTGTCTTCTCGAGAGTTTTCTTCGAATGCTCGAGCAGGGCGGCGGCGCGATGCAGATGAAGCAGCCCCGCGCTGCCCTTTGCAGTTTCGAGATTGTGCAGGATCTTCGTCTGCACTGCCGCACCGAGCCCCTTGGCCTTCTTGATCCGGTCTTGCTTGGTAGCTGCTTTCAGTTCGTCAAGCGAGGTGATGCCAAGATCCTTGTAGAGGCGCAGGACCTTGTCCGGGCGCAGCCCCGGCATGGTAGCAATTCCAGGACCCCTGCGGGAATCTCCTCCCGGACCTTTCCCGCGCTGGTTTCTGTGCCCAGAGGGAGGACCTGCAATGAAGTGGTGTGCCCGCTGCGACAACTGTCATTGGGTGTGCGAGGAGCATCCGGACCAGCCGTGGTTAGGCGCGCGTGCCTGTACCTGCGGCGCTGCCGGAGCGGCATGCCCGGTCTGCAATCAATCCGATGAGTCCACCGCGCCGGATCTTCCCGAGGGATTTCAGGCGGATGTCGAAAGCTCTCAGCAGTTGCCGCGCTACACCGGCGTCGACATGGATGATCCGAACCGGCCGGAGATCGAGCATTTCGGCAACTGCCCGGTTTGCGGCGCCCTGGTTGACATGCGCGACCTCGGCCAGGTATGGCGCATATGCACGGCGAGCAGCCGCTCGATCTAACGGGTAAGCCAAAGCCAGATGAACAATAGATCGCGCGAAGCGCTGGTGGAAACTCAGCGCATCTCTCGTATGAGAGCGAAGCCGCCCGCGGCAAGTACGACCAGGGCGGCAAAACCGGCGATCCAGTAGATGATATCCATGGCCCGAAACGCGCCGCCCTCGCCGAACGTTCCTCGTCAGACCGTCAATACGCGGACCTTTGCGGGTAGACGACATTGACCCAGGCGTGCTGGACTGCATGCGAGGCGGCCTGGCCTCTATGCCCCCAAAGCCCCGAAGGCAGGTCATCCTCCTTCCGTCGCCGGTCGCTCGCGCTGGGCGGCCGGCGCGGACTGGAGCTTCTGTCAGCGCGAAGCGCTCGCTACCCACAAACGGAATGGCCGCAGCTTGCTCTGCGGTTTACCGGTCAGATTATGCTTGTCCGTGCTGAAATGCTTCACCTCGGCTGCTGGCACCAGCAATAGGAAGCGGGCACTATTTCTGCTCCGGGAAATTACGGAGCGGCAGCGTCACAGGACCACAAGGTCATGAACGCTGAAACGACGGCGAGCCACATCACCGCGGTGATGAAAATGGCGGCAACCCAACCAGGGCCTCGGCGCCGATACGTCATGCAAATGGCCAATCAAAAAGAGGCCAAGCGTGACTCGGATTTTGCGTTTGTCAACCGAGCGACCTGACAGCCGGCGGGGCGGCGTCTCGGTTTGCTGCCCATGCCGAAACGATTATGTCGGGTATGTTGCAGACCCGACAAACAAACCAGATTAATTGTTGTGGCGGGAAAGGGGGCTTTCACCGGAGTCGCTCCCAGCCCCCTTCGGGGTTGGATATGCGTATGTTCCCGGAATCGATAAAACGTCCCGCTTGTAAGCGGTGCGGCACTCGAACCGCGCTCGTAACGCATCGAACCAGAGGGCACAGGGCTCGAAAGCCGGATATTTACGTGCCCGAACTGTGAGTCCACACCGAGCACGTTGTTGTTGACCCTATCGGGTTGGTGACATGATGCACATCTCGCTGTGTCATTGATAATCGAAGCTTCGTTGCCGCGGATCTTGTGATACTGCGCGACCATTCGTCACGGCATGACCGACTTCCTGCCGATTCAGGTCAGCTCCCCACGTTCGGCGCGTTCGCCATCTCGGTAAACAGGAATGTTGTGGGTCCCGATGCCAGCGCAGGCACAGAGCGGCCGATCCTCGTTTAGCGCGAACCAGACGACATCCCTCCGTTTCGGGGTTCGCTTCGGGGCGCATTCGGCAAAGCCGTTGAAGGGCACGAGGCATCGGTTGTCCAGCTTGAGCCACACGCGCCAGTGTGGCGACGACGTGTTCCGGATGTTGCTCACTGGCGGGCCGCCGGTCTGGGCGACTCAAGCCGCAACGGGTCGGAGATGTGGACGAAAGAGCGCTAACGCCTGAAAACTGCGTACGCACGCGTCAAATGAAGGCTTTTCGATTGCGTCTTGTGGCATGCTCCCTTTTTTTTGCACGTCGTCCCCTGCATACGATCGGCAGCATCGATTCCAAGCGCCGCCCACACACAAAAGGACCAAAAATGAAGAATGAGAAGAAGCCAGGAAGTGATCAGGGCACGGATTTCGTCGAAATCACGATGGTCGTGAACGGTCAGCCTGTCGTCATTAAGGCCGTAGAGCAGCAGCCGCTGCATGTGGCCCGCCAAAAAGCGCTGGAGGAGACAAAGAACCTGGCTCAACCGCCCGAGAATTGGGAGATCAAGAACGAAGCGGGCGAGCGGTTGGATCCGGACAAGAAGCTAGGCGAGTTTGAGTTTGGCAAGGAAGTGACGCTGTTCCTGAGTCTCAAGGCTGGCGTGGCCGGTGGCTGACCTCCAAACTGTCGATCCCGAGGTCTCGCGCGTAAAGTTCGAGCGGGAGCTTGCCAACTATCGGAGCATGGAATCGGCCTATCGCAAGAGGGGCTGGATCCTGCTTGACGCAGAGTTTCCGGAAATCTTCGTGGTTTTCGCGGCGACTAAGCTGAGACCGCCTCCGATCGTCGCTGCCATCGTGCTGAATTTTACGGATTATGATCTGCGGCCGCCCTCCGTCAGGTTCGTGGATCCTTTCACGCGCGAACCGATACCCGCCAAATTGCTCCAGGTGCAAATGTTTCGCCGTGCGGCAATCCCCGGCGCAACTCCCGAAACCATTCAGGCGCTGGCCCAGCAGGGCGGGGTGCAAGTGACAAACATGATTCAGTACAACAGCCCTGATGATCGGCCATTTATTTGTCTTCCCGGCATTCGCGAATACCACGACAATCCCGCTCACACCGGTGATTCATGGCTGATGCATCGAAGCTCTGGCGAAGGATCCTTAGCTTTTATCCTCGAAAAGATCTGGCAGCACGGGGTAAAGCCGATCGAGCATTACCAGGTGCAGGTCCAGGTCCAGATCCCGGCGCTGAACGTGCTGCCCTCATTACTGGCCGTACCGGAATGAATCAGATCGCGGACGTTACGGTCCTCTCGGTACCGCGGGGCTGCGTGGACGAACTCCATGGCCATCTGCGGAAAGTGGGGCGTGAAGGGCATGAAGGTCTCGGCCTTTGGGTAGGCCGTCAGACGGGGCACCATTTTCAGGTACATAGGACTCTCATTCCCGCCCAACGCCACATACGTACTGCCGACGGGGTGTGCGTCGTAACAGGACCTGAAGAGCTGCATCGCATAAATGTATGGCTGTACCGGGAGAAGCTTGCGCTCATTGCCCAGATACACAGTCATCCCGGCCGAGCCTATCATTCCAGCACGGACGACGAATACGCGATCGCCACGACGGTGGGGTGCTTGTCTTTGGTCGTGCCGAACTTCGCGCGAGTGCCCTTCGATCTCAGGAACGTCGCATCGTACCGGCTTGACGCGGCTGGAGTGTGGCGCCCCTTGTCGGTTGGCCAGGTTACGCGGATGATTTTAATCAAGGATTGAACGATGGCCATGGCCAACTTCATGGACCGTGCGGCGTCGGCGGCGTCGCGGGTGCTAACCAATTTCAAGATCTCAGCGTTCGAGGACAGGCTTGCCGCGCAAGTGATCGGAGTGTCTTTCGACGGCGCAGCCGTGCAGTCGCCGGAAGGCAGGGCCAGTCTGGATTTGATCATCAGGCTGTTGTCGCGTCTTTATCCGACGATCGCGCTGCGGCCGCTCGATGCAAAGGCGAAGGATCATGGTCCAATCCTGGAGTTCCTCGCGAAGTCCATAAATCCTGAGATCGAGCTTGCCAAGACCAGGAAGGCCGTCACGGTTTCCGTGGTCGTTGGAAGCAGTCCGTCGCGCACTAAGTGTCCGACCTTCTTCATCGGCTCGGACGGATGGAGAGCCAAGCTTTCGAGCCGCGGTCTGGTTGGCTCCGGCGAGTCGATGAATCCGTTTGGCGCGGGAGCTGCGTCATGCTTCGCCGCAGCCAACGTCTTTCGGACGGTATTTGCCGACCAGCTGGATCAGGGCGACGCTGACGAACTTATCGACCTGTCAATGCTGACCTACGCCCAGGGCACCCCTGACTCCGGTCCGGCCTTTGAGGGAACGGATATCGGCGAGACTCACCTCGTCGGGCTCGGCGCGATCGGCAATGGCGCCATTTGGGCTTTGGCTCGCACGGCGAGCCTTAAGGGATCGCTCCGTCTGGTAGACCATGAGGAGGTCGATCTTTCGAATCTGCAGCGCTACGTGCTGGCCGGCCAATGTGATGTTGGTTCACCAAAAGTGGATCTGGCGCGTGCCGCGCTCGCGGACACGGCGCTGGAAGTGTCGGCGCATTGTGCCAAATGGGACGTCTATGTGAGCGACCGGAACGATTGGATGTTCGAAAGAGTCGCTGTCGCATTGGACAACGCTCCGGACCGCATTGCCGTGCAGGGGGCGTTGCCGAAATGGATCGTAAACGCCTGGACACAGGAGCTTGATCTCGGGGTATCGCGCCACGGCTTTGATGACGGGCGGGCATGTCTGGCCTGCCTTTACTTGCCTCACGGGAAGATCAAGGACGAGGACGAGAAGATGGCTGAGGAGCTGAAGATGCCGGAGGCCCAACAAGAGATCCGGGATCTCCTTCAGACGAACAGGCCGGTGGATGTAGGTTTCGTCGAGCGTGTCGCCAAGGCCTTCGAAATCCCGTCCGAAGCCCTTAAAGAGTTTGTCGGCCAGTCCGTCCGATCGTTTCACCAGCGGGCAATCTGCGGGGGGATTGTCATGCGCCTAACGGACGGAGCGCAGCCTGTGAGAGCCGTTGTGCCGATGTCATTTCAGTCGGCTCTCGCTGGCATAATGTTGGCGGCGGATCTCGTGAAGCACGCTTCCGGGCTTCTGAACCTGCAGACCACAAGCACACGGATTAACCTGCTTCGTCCACTCGCGTCGCATCTTCACGATCCCAAGGCGAAAGATACGTCGGGACGGTGCATCTGCGCCGACGAAGACTTCTTAGCCGCATACCGACGAAAGTACCCAAGCTGCAGAGCTCGTTAACTTCGATCTGATCACTATGGAACGCCTCGCCTCACGGTAGGCGCGGCGAACGTGCGCTCCAACCGGACGCGCTGTTTTTCACTTGGAACGGCTGCCAAGCTATTGAAATTGCTGAGGGAGCGCCTTTTTCCAAATGCGCCTTGAAGTTGTTGGATTATCAACCGCATTTGGATTCCAGAACACCCTCAACAAGAGCGCGGAGGGGGTGGATCACTCCACCCCTGGGTCACGCCCATGCCGGCCGCCTCGATCGCAACCGCAACCGACTGCACGATCGCGGCAAAGCGGACCACAGTTTGGATGGCCGCCGAGCTGACGCCGGCCTCCCGCAGCGCCTTCTCATGGGCGTCCATGCAGGCGCCGCAGCCGTTGATGGCACTTACCGCCAGCGACCACAGCTCGAAATCGGTCCTGTCCACGCCGGGATTGCCGATCACGTTCATGCGCAGCCGCGCCGGCATCGTCTTGTATTCCGGATTGGAGGCGAGGTGAACGAAGCGGTAGTAGACGTTGTTCATCGCCATCATGGAGGCCGCGGATTTCGCCGCCGCGACCGCGGCCGGCGTCATCACGACGGCCGCCGCAGATTCTATTGCGCCGATCACCACGGGATTGCGGGTCGCAATCGCGGTGGCGAGCAACAGCCCGTATTTGCTCTGCGGTAATAGCGTCTCATCCGACATCATCGACGCCAAGTTGAGTCTCACGTCCTTGGCGAAATCGGGAATTTGGTCCTTTAGCTGTTCAATCGACATCATGCCTCAAGCAACTTTCAGGGTTTCGCCGCCTATTTCGCGGTTACAGGCGCAGAGCTCGTCGGTCTGCAGGGCATCCAGCACGCGCAGCGTGTCCTTTGGGCTCCGGCCGACATTGAGATTGGTCGCGTAGACGTGCTGGATCGTATTGTCGGGGTCGACGACGAATGTGTAGCGATAGGCGACGCCGTCGGGCGAACGCACGTCAAGGCCATCGACCAGCCCGCCCTTCGTGTCGGCAAACTGCCAGATCGGCAGATGGTGCAGGTCCTTGTGCGAGCGCCGCCAAGCGAGCTTGCAGAACTCGTTGTCGGTCGATCCGCCTAGCACGACCGCATCGCGGTCGGCAAAATCCTTCGACAGGCGGGCAAACTCCGCGATCTCGGTTGGGCAGACGAAGGTGAAATCCTTGGGGTAGAAGAAGATGACTTTCCATTTCCCAGGGAAGCTGTTCTCCGTCAGCGTCTCGAACGCGCTCTGCCCGTTCTCCTCGTGCAGGTGAAAACCGGGCTTCACGCCTGTGATTTCGAACGACGGTAACTTACTTCCAATTCCAAGCATATTGTCCTCACAAGATTGCTTCGCGTGGAAACCGATGATTCCAGCCTCAGGCGAAGCAAGCGATATGCCAGGTGATCTCGCGATTCAACTGGCGGAAATGCAACAATCGGACGCTCGCCGTGGGAGGCATCTTAGCAGCATGGTTTCGATTGAATGGTCCTGCCGTCCTGCTTCAACGACTGAATATGTTGCCGTGCTCGACCGGTTGCGCGCCTTTGAACGACTAGCCCAAGTCAAATGTTCGGGTGTGCTATAATGCCAAAAGAATTCGCTTAATTAAGATGAACTCAGCGCGCGCGGCGATGTTCCGCCAAGCCACTGGTCGCCCTCACGACGCGCACGAGGACCGCTGATGTTGGAGCGGGAGCTGGGACTGACCTTGTTTTGATCGATGCCGAATCGGGGATAGTAGCCGGGCGAGCTCGAGCCAGATTCGTTGACCAGGATCAAAGGCAGCGTAGACGCTTTTAGGCATAAGGAGTGATCTGGAAGAATTGGGAGGCACGGATGTCAGCAACTGAAATCGCGACACGTCATTTTTCCGCCGCCATTGCGGAGGCGGAGGGCGCAGGTCTTGGGACTGACAGCGTTTGCCGCGCGCTGCTTAGTTGTGTGGTCACGAAATATCTCGAGATCCGGCCGGTCGACGACGTTCAGTCGGAGCTGCGCTTCGTCGCCGATAATTGCGATCCAGCGATGGATTTCATGTCCATGCGGCCGTAGCGCGGCTGCGCTCTCTCTTCATCATTGCGAGGAGCGGAGCGACGAACTAATCTATTCTCTCCTTCTGCCGCACGATGGATTGCTTCGCAGCATCAGCGGCTTGCTTTCTGGGAGGTCAAGGCTCGCTCATGGCCCTCGTGTGAGAAGAAACTTCACGTTCAACGCGAGCACAGAGGTCGATGTCAAGCGCGCCAAGCCTTCCTGTAACATCGCGTCTGTCATTGGCGATGTAACGGCGATCCGGACGGCTTTGGGGAATTGAGTTATCGGCGCTCTCCCCGAGGACAGCAAACATTTCGGCCGCGGGAATGTGAACAATAAGCCTCGCTGCTATTGCGACGCATGCGCGGGCCGAAATGTTGACGGTAATTTCGATGCGTAGGAGAGACGTACGCCGGCGGGGTCGCCAAAGGCGGTGCCCCAAACTGTTGCAACACAGCGTCCATCAGCAACTCTTTAACTACATCATCGGCGTTGAATTCGCGGCCACGGGCCTTGGCGCGTCGCTGCATTCGCCAAGATCGAGGCCGCCGCGGACGTTCTCGGGGTCAAAATTGTGGATGTCCTCCCGCCGTGATCAAGCTGTCGGATCTGATGATCAGTAAATAGCCGATAACGGGGTGGAATGCGCCCGGATGCGCGGAGGCGCAGGGCGATGTCGCGCCACCGTCCCTCCCCGACCTGTCGCTAGCACAGCAGCGTCGTGCCGACATCTCCGGTGAAAGTCCGCCAGGCGGCATGGTATTTTTCGGGAACAGCGGTGAGGAGCGGCACGCCAGCCATGATCGCATCAGCAAATTCCTCGCAGGCCCTGGCCGGACGCCTCCTTCCTGGAGAATTTGTTGATCACGAGGAGATCGACGTGCCGCTTGATCGCGCGGAACGCGACAACTGCGGCATCGGCAAGCCCATTAGCATCGAGCTTGCAGGAAATGGCGCCGCTGCCGAGTGGCTGACAGCTCGGAATCTGGCGCCCCGTCGCAACGTCGCGCGCGAGCATGGTTTTCGTGCCGCTTGCGCCCTTGAAGTTTCGCTGGACGATGCCGCCGACGCACGCCTTGCCGCGCGAGATCCTGGGTGAAGTCGGCAAGCAGCGTATCCGCGTCTTGTTCGGGCCTATAGAGGATTGCCGCGACGCGCTTGGGATAGATCTCGGCGTGGTTGGCGATCATGGGCTTGATCCTCTTGGCTCGTTTCAAACCGCGGCGCTTGCCCGTCCAGCATCTACTGCTGGCGTAGATGGCGCGATGCCCTAGCGTTCAGAGGTCGTGAACCAATGAGACGACCCCTGACCAGGGCGAACACGTCCATTCCATGGTTGAGCCTTAGCGCATAGGCAGCGGCGCGTCATGCGCGCTGTGCTGGAGATCGCCGCCACACCTTTGGCCCGTTCACTGAACTGCGCATCGATCGCAAAGCTAGCGAGCCTACCGCTGAAGGCGATTTCGATTCGCTCTGGTGTGGCTGTCCTCACGTGCTCTCCTTGCGCTGCACTTCTAGAACAACGTTGCGGCGAGGATTACCGCAAGGCCGAGCATCACCATGCCGATGGCAAGCCAGCTTGGCCACGGAGGCGTTGGGAAGCGGCTGCACCACGAAAGAGAGCGCGTACAAAACCCATCCGACCACAAGCCCGAAGGTGAAGGCGAGGGCGCGCCCGCCCCAGAGAGAGGCGAGAATCCCGCGACCAGCTTCGGCTGCGTCGACTCATAGGCGCCGAGCGCTTTAATAGCGTGCTCCGCGGCTGCGCCATAAAGCGCCGCGGCCGGATTGTAGATCGACCGTTTTGCGAAAGTCTCCGCGTCGTTCACGAACTTTTGAGTCGAACTCCAGAGCACGAGGTTGCCGATCGCATAGGTGAAGCGGCTTTCCGGAACCGCGAGCCGTTTCTCGAGCAGTTTGCTCGGGCGGGCGTTGTCGGCCGAGAGAAACACCTCAAATGGCGCCCCTTGCGTGATCTGGCTGTAAAACTGTCCGCTCGCGCCAAAGCTCAACAGGGCCTCGCCCAGTCTTCTGCTTAAACGACGCTGCATCTCCTTGGACGGTATGGTGAAGTTAGCGGCGACCGCCACATCGATCTCCGCCGCTTCCGCATTTCCGAACATAAGCAGCGTCAGAATTGAGTTGATCAGGATCAGTCGGGTAAGCGTCATTGGGCATTCCAGGGATGGGCCGCTGCGATGGCTCTGGCCGCGGCGGCTCTTTGCTTCTCATCCCAGCAATCGGCGTGCCGTTCGGGAACGTGGTGCGCGCCTTGGTTGACGACACTGAAACGCGCATAGCTGCCAGCGTGCCCGTGGAATGCTGGGTCGCTTTGCCAGCTTCCGATATCGCCGTCAAGTTACATGCGTGGCACCACAAGAGTGGAGGCTTAAGAAGATGCCGCTCGCCTCTCGTGCCGAGCTTCTCGTTTCACGCCGCGGCGTCGCTTGCCTGTCCCCAGGATCTGCTGTTGGCGTGGAAGCTGGTATGGTTTGCAGTGGCGGTTCAGAGGCCGAGAGCAGCGAAACGTGCTTGAGCTGGGCGAATACGTCCACTCCATCCTTGAGCCCTAGCGAATCAAAGGAGAAACGCGTTATGCGCGCCAAAATCTCCGTGCCCGAGCCCCCGGTGCCGAGCGCAAGTACCAGCGTGATCTCAGCCGCGCCGAGCGGCAAACAGGCTCTGATGCGCGCCGGAAAGACATTGAGGATGGAGCCTGCGCGCGGTGCTTCGCGCGCGACGCTGACGTCGCAGGCAGCGATGCGCAGCCGTTGGTGCACGCCGGGTGCAAGCGGCGGCGCCGGCACCAACAGGCGCGCACCTTTGAGGCGGAGAATAAGAAGCCCATAGCGCCCATCGTAGCCGCTCACCACGCCATCAAGGCTGATGGCGGCTTCGCGGCTCGCCGCAAGCGGCAGCGCAGGATCGGTCTGCAAGACATGCAGCGGCCCAGCCGCGGTTACCATGCCGCGCTCCATCATAACGAGATGATCGGCAAAGCGTTCGATCTCCGCCATGTCACGGCCGATGTAGATCATCGGCAGCGCGAGCTTCTCGGGCAGGCGCTCGACGAACGGCAGAATCTCACGTTTGGCGCAGCTGTCGAGCGCGCCAAGCGGCTCGTCCATCACAAGCAGTCTGGGCTGAGACAACAGCGCGCGACCCATGGCGACGCGCTGCCGCTCGCCGCCGGAGAGATGCGAGGGAGAGCGGTCGAGCAGCGGCGCCAGGTCGAGCAGTTCGAGCACCTCATCAAACGCGATCGGCGTCGGTTTGGGTTTGGGCGCACCGTAAAGCAAGTTGCGCCTGACCGACAAATGGGGAAAGAGACTCGCCTCCTGAGACACATAGCCGATGGGACGCAGATGCGGTGGGCGGAAGGTCGTCTTGTCCTGCCATACCTCGCCATCGATGGCGCAGAAGCCGGCCGGCAGACGCTCAAGGCCGGCGATGCAGCGCGCCACCGCAGTCTTGCCGCAGCCTGGCGGGCCGAAAATCGCCGCCACGCCTTTGGCCGGTACGCTGAATCGCGTATCGAGTGGAAAGCTAGCGATACTGCCACTCAAGGCAATTTCAATCCGGCCCGGTGTGGCTGTCCTCACGTGCTCCTCCTTCTGCTATATTTGTCGATCAAGGTTAAGGCGAGGACTACCGCAACGGCGAACATCAGCATGGCGCCGGCAAGCCAGCTTGCTTCGCGCCAGCGCGACTCTTGGACAAAGTCGAAGAGAAAGGCCGACAGCACCTTGGTGCGGCCAGGAATGTTGCCGCCGATCATCAGCACGACGCCGAACGTGCCGATCGTATGCGCAAAGCCAAGCACGGCGGCTGTCAAAAGACCCGGTCGCGCCAGAGGCAGGGCGACCGTGAAGAAGGCATATAACGGTGAGGCGCGCAGAGTGGCCGCGATCTCCAGCGGGCGGTCACCCATGGCAGCGAAGGTGTTGCGGATGGGCTGCACCACCAAAGGCAGCGCGGACAAAACCGATCCGACCACGAGCCCCGCAAAGGTGAAGGCCAGCGTGCGCCCGCCCCACAGAGAGGCGAGAAGGCCGACCGGGCCGTTCGGGCCGAGCAGGGCGAGCAGATAAAAACTGAGTACTGTTGGCGGCAGCACCAGCGGCAGCGCGATCATCGTGGCCACCGCCTCAGTCCAAAGGCTCTTCGAGCGTGCTAGCCACCACGCGAGCGGCGTGCCAACGATCAGCAGGATCACGGTCGTCACGCTCGCGAGCTCGATCGTGAGCCCGAGCGACTGCCAGATTTCTGGCGAAAAGCCATCCATGTGCGTCAACTTAAGCGTTCGAGCACAGAGCACATGGTCATGCTCGCGCAATGATTGCGTAGGCTAACGGGCCCCTTACGCAAGGCGCGCGTCGCTCGGCTATTGGCGTCATTCTCCAACCGCACCAAGATTTCTGCTTGAGGGGTGCGATGTCCCCGGCCGGCTCGGTGAACTTGGCGGCAACCGCGACATTGATGTCCGCCGGTTCTTCACTGAGCATAAGCGCCATCAGTGCTTTAATCGGGATCAATCGAGCGCGGCTCATCGGGCACTCCTGAGACGGGGCCGCTGCCAGCGCTTTGGCTGCGGCGGGTTTGCGCCTGATCCCAGCAATCGCCGTGCCGCTCGAAGGATTCTGGTGAGCGCCTTACTTGGCGAGAGAGAAAGCGCGTAACTGCCTGCTTTTGGATGAAGTTGCCGATTGTCGGACTTCCGACATCGTCGTCTTGGAGCGGACAAGCTGGCCGCTCGTGTGATGTCGGCCGCCTCTCAACGCGCGGCGGCCAGATATTCGAGTTCGTATCGGGGCAGGAAAATCATGACAAGATCGGAACTGCGGCGGCCGCGCGGGCGTCTCGACCCTGGTGAAACCTCCTTTATGTCCAGGCGCTGATCGCGATCCTGATCGGTGTCCTCGTCCGCTGCTGTCGCCGTCTCTTCCGACCAATAACTGGGTCAAGGCGCTCGGCGACGGCTTGATCAAGCCGATCAAGATGGTGATCGCGTTGATCATCTTCTGTAAGGTGGTTTCCGGCATCGCTCGCACCCGTCATGCGAAAAAGGTCAGTTGGGTTGGCGTCAAGGCGCTGGTCTATCTCGAGATCGTTCCACCTTTGCCCTCATTCTCGGCCCGACCGTGGGCAATGCGTTCCGGATCGGCCATGGGCTTGCCGCCAAGCCCGACAGCGCGGCGATGGCCACTTGGGTCAAGCAGGCGGAAGCCTCCAAGACCGTCCATTTCAACGCTGATAAGCTCACCAAACTGACGAACATGCCAAAGTAGTGCTAATCACCGACGATTCTGTAGGCTCTGCACTGGCGGCGCGGTGTTGGGCTCGAGAAAAGGCTTTCCGCTGGCGGCGAGCCAATCAGTTCGGCTTCACTCGGTAACCGTGAGGCCAAGCGGCAAGGCGGTACGGCGCCTTGCATACGCTCCGCGTCGACATCCTCTTTCAGCATCGAGCGAATTCGGGAGAGCCGGGCTGGCGAGACATCGACGATTTCAAGCTGGGCAGTTCGTAGGCTTTGCGCGAAGAAGGGCTGGCCCGCGAGCATTAAGGCGTCGCAAGAATGAGCAATTTCAGCGCAGTTCTCATGGACTAGCCCTGCCTACCGCAGCTTTCGTTGTGCGAGAAATTGGCAATAGGATAGTCGCTGTGCGCAGAGCAGTCATTGATTTGGGTCAGCCGGGGATGCCGGCAGGCGCATTCCTGTTCGCAGCATCAAGTCATTCGCAGAAGGTGGAGTTTCAGGTGCGGATATCCGCAAAAAATACCCGACTGTGACTGAAAACGCCATCCGCGCGGCGATCGCTCACAAAGACGTTGCAGCTTGAGCGTCGGCGTCCATATCCGAGAGACTTTTTGGATGCTGGAGTTCCGGCTTTTCGTAGGAAGCATACCCATCGAGCATGGTCACGAAGCAATTTTCTACCGCGATCTCTTACACGAAAATGGCGCGGATGACGTGGTGTGCGATACGCCATTAGCTTAACAATTCCATCCTCATCGCAATGGACGGCGATATGAAGTAGTTTTCCGAAACGCTTCGGCATCCAGCCACGCCAGTACCAGTTGACCGACTTAGTCTGATACGGCTGTGCTGTAATGAAGTGCTCGCAGCAAAACGGCCTGATCGGGCAATTAGCATTACAGTTGCCTTTTTGTTTTGACGTGCGCGCGCTGAGCGGCCGCCTGAT
>NZ_LLYA01000220.1 GCF_001440415.1 Bradyrhizobium retamae | reverse complement strand
GCTACAACGCCCAGGCCGCGGTCGATGGTGCCCATCAGATCATCGTGGCGCAGACGCTGACCAGTTCCTCCAGCGATCAGGCGCAACTGGCGCCGTTGCTCGACGGGATCAGGGCCAATCTGGGGACCAATCCCGACGAAGTGTCGGCCGACGCCGGCTACTGCTCCGACGCCAATCTTCGCACGATCAAACGGCGGCGCATCGAGGGCTACATCGCCACCGGAAGGCAGAAGCACGGCACCAAATCCGCCACCGCGAAAAAGGCTTCAAGACCCGGCTCGCTGATCGCCAGGATGAGCACCAAGCTCAAGCGCGCCGGCTACCGAAGTCGCTACCGCTTGCGCAAGCAGATCGTCGAAGCCGTCTTCGGACAGATCAAACAGGCAAGAGGGTTCAGGCAATTCCTGCTGCGCGGCATCGAAAAGGTCAGCGCAGAATGGGCGCTCATCTGCACCGCTCACAACCTCGTCAAGCTCGCAAGGGCCGCCTGAGCCGCCATTATCAAGATAAAACTGCCTTCCCAAAGCTAACTGGACAGGCTCCTAGACACGCTGGGATGGTCAATGTGCCCATTCATCGGGTCTCTACAATCCTTTCGGAAACCCTGGTCGATCGCAGCACAGGCGTCGGTGATGATCATCTCGTTCGCGGGTCCCAGCGGTGCTGTGTCGGTCGCGCGCCAGCTCGGCCTCGAGCAACTCGTTGAGTTTACTACAGTACGCCTCCTGCAGCTTGGCAAGCGCAATGCATTTGCGGGCATACACTGCTGCCATCTGTCGAAGCTCCGCCTCGATTTATGAAACCTTGTCCATGATTTGCCTATTGTCGTCTTTTAGGTTGATGTACGGCTATACCGCGCAACCGTGTCAGCGGCCACCGCGCTTCTCGGCACGTAGCTTGCCCCGGCGAAATGCGAGAGAGCACCCCCTCGGGGCTAACGTGACGGATCTCCGCGACCCGCTGAATACTGCTATAATCCTCATCGAGCTGCGAGCAGCATTCGAAAGCGAAGCTAGCTCCGCCACCACGATCTCGAGCTTTCGCGCGATGCCCTCGATCTTGGGCGAGTGCTGGTGCTGCGGGGACCGCGTCATGACGTCCCCGCTTGCGGGATGATCCGCATCCTGAACTCCAGCGTCAGGTCGCGAATCTCGAGCAGCACGTCGGGATTAGCGTCAATTACCGCGCAAGCGTACGCGAAGCGCTCCTGGGCGAGGGCAAGGGCCTCAGCACCTGAAACGGCCGCAGGGATACTCATCGCCAGTGCGCCTCATTCTTCGCGATATAGTCGAGAATTCTCGCTCTCGCCAAAAGAAGATCCTCATCGAGCAATGCGTGCATCGCGCCTCGAACGCAAGGGGAAATCGAATTGTCAGTATCGATCATTTCCGAAAGTTCTGAAATACACGATCGATCCTCGCGATCGAATCGCCTGCCGTGATCATTCGCTGCTCAGACACGTTGATCCTCCTTCTCGTCGTCAGTAGTGGTTGGATTGGCATTCCTGAGTTCTTCGGCGAGCCGAACGGGATCGTGTGAACGTTTGTTCAGCGCTCGAACATCATCGCGGCGCGCTTCGACATAACGCCGGATCCCGTTGCAATTATCGATGGGATCGCAAGATGTCTACTTGAGCACGCCGCAGATCTCCTTGAGGATTGCGCAGTGTTGCTTAATCTAGTGGCTTGTCGGCGCCGACATTAAGCGCTCTTCGGATCGGGCGATGAGCAGATCCTGTGAGGCGGGGCTCGTCTCTTCTTTGCGCTTCTGCGCCTTGACGCGCTTTAACAGGTCGGAAACAGATTCGCCGAGCAGATAGCGTCCATTCCGCTCGCGTTTGAAGTAGCGGTCGGTGACGAGCTTTATTAAGCCCGGATTTGCTGTCTCTTGCGATGCCCGCAGAGTCTCCCGACGAAACGAGCTATTTGTAACGTCCATTTAGGTTTCGAGTCCCTGGTTGAGATGCAAATGCAGCCGAAGAGTGTCGCGTCTAAAACATTCAGACGATGCGGTGGCGCGAGGCTCGCGCGCGATTTGATCTTATGCCAAAACGCTGCAATGTATGTAAGTGTTGCCGATACCGAGCGCCGGGTAAAATAAAGGCGCCACTGTCAGTGGTGCAGCCGCGTCCACATGAGCTTGCGAATTTCCCGCTCTGCTCGCGCGAAGTTGCCGATGTTGAAGTGAGTGCGCCGATACGCAGCAGCGCGTTCCGCTCGCGACCCCATGATGCGGGGTCTCTCGCGCTTGTACATCTCGTCGCGTGCTTGGCCGAGTGCGCCGCGCACGGCATGTCGGAGTTCCCCTTTGATTCGAGGGAATGTGGTTGCGGTGGGCCGAAAGCTAGTTAGCAGTTGCAGCGCGCGAGCCTTGATCTCCTCAAAATACGGACTAACGCGCACTTACGGTTCTCCTTTAGCGATGATGCTGCTGCATCTATGCTCCTGATAGCCCGGTTAATGGCATCGATATGGCAATCAGACCTCTGTGGATGAAAAGAGCAGTCGCGCTGGCAGCTTGCCCATCACGCATTCTGCGCAGCGCAGCTCAGGGTTGCTCGGAGGTCACAAGCACGTCGTCAAAGTGATTACGGGACCGAGGTGTCGAGTTGGCAACAAGCCCCGCGGGACAGCATTTATGGGCGCCTGGCGGGTCGGTCCCAGCAGCCGCACGCCTGCAGCTATGCCTCGGTCAACGCGTGCGCGATATATGCAATTAGGTCCGACGCATGTTCGATGCCGATCGATAGCCGGATGGTGGAGTCGAGGACGCCGATTTTTCCCGAATGTGAGTCGTAACACCTGAGTGCGTCATGCTTGCGGGTAGGCTGGCAAGCGACTCGGTACCGCCCAGGCTCACTGCCAGCTTGAAGAGTTTCAGCGCGTTCCGAAATTTGTATGCGGCGGCTTCTCCGTCGACAGTATCGAACGAAAATGTGGAACCTGTGCCAGTGCATTGCTTCGCGAATAGCCGGCCCGCGGCCCGTCTGCCTCGTGGTGAGCGAGGCCACTTTTTCGTAGTCGCGCAGGTATTGCGCTACGAGATGCGCATTTCTATCGGCTTTTCCATGCGAAGGCTCAGTGTTTCGAGCGAGCGGCTGATCATCCAGCAGGAATGCGGGTCCAGTTGGGTGCGGGTGGCGCCTCGCGGCGCTTTGACGTCCTTCATGAGGGCTCTTGACCCGAGCGCAGCGCCAGCGATCAGGTCTGAATGACCGCGACATATTGGTCAGTGAATACAAAGTGAAATCCGCACCATGTTCGATCGGTCGCAGGAACACTGGCCCTAGCAATGTGTTATCGCACGCGACGATTGGCGTGTGCTCCTGGGCGCGGCCGGGCATCTCTGCGACGCGGCGGACCATCGCAATATCGACCAGCCCATCGGTTGGGTTTGCCAGAGTTTCGATGAAAATCATTGGAACCCTGCCTTTGTGTATCGCGTCCCCTGTCGCCAGCATGACTCCGGTCTCGTCGAGGCCGTCGGCAAAGCCGACGGCACCGAATCGAAAGGCCCGCAAGCGTCTTCACAAGCAACGCTTCCGGTGCACCGTAGAGTGGGTTGAGAGTGCAGAATCACGTCGCCAGGGCTTGCCGAACGCGAGGATCGTCGTCGCAATCACCGCCATGCCGGATGGTGCGCAATTCTCTATGCGCTCGTAGACGGAAATCCCGTCCTCGACAATTTCGCTGTTGGGGTGATTGAACCGCGAATAAACCAGGCCTGCGTCCCATTCCCTCGGGAGGCTCGCGCCGATCTGAGACGAAATCGAAAGTCCATCCCGTCTTCTCGGCAGTCCGGAAAACGAAGGTCGAGGTCAGAAAGACCGGCGGTTTAGCCGCTCCTTGCGATAATTGTGGATCGTAGCCGTAGTTCAGCATCTGCGTATCGGACGCAGCTTGTGATTGCCTATATGGGTATTCAACGAAAAATGCTTCATCATGGCCTAAGCTTCGTTCTATAGATCCAAATCCTTGCCCTGCAGCTAGTTGCCTTCCACGGCAGTGGGGCGAATTCCGCAGCTTGTTGCACGATATGCTGGAACATTGTCAGCGCAGGCTCTAACAAGTCAACGCTGTTTCACCAGACTCCACTTCTTGATCACCGCCTCGCTCATCTGCTCAGCGTCGGCACAGGCGATTTCATCGACCTTCACCGAAATCCTCTTGCCGACTAGTGGCTTCAGCTGACGGGCGTGCGCTTCGCCAGTTGTGAGCAGCTCAAACATTACCGGTCCGGTCTCTAGCTTGCACAGCGCGTGCGGTTCGGGCAGCCGGCGCGGCGCGGAGATGATATGGTAGGCGACCTTTTTGCCGTGCTTGGCATCGCGTATGCGAAACGCGTAGAGCTCGCCTGACAACACGTCGCCGGTGTTGATCGGCGCGCCCCCGTTCAGCCCCGCGTACGCAGGCTGCTCCGCGCCGGCGGCTCCAGGAAAGCTCGCCATCAGAATCAATGCAAGGGCAAAGCCCATGGCGAATCGGTCTTTCGTCATTAGTCAGTCCTCCGTAGGTGTGATTAGAAAAGCGTGAGCTGCCGGATCGCGGCAACAGCGCACCTCGTCGACCCATGGATGTGGTGAGCAAACAGGAGCTGCTGATCGTGAGCGCATGCTGCCCGCCGACTATACGGGAAGGATCTAGGAGCGCTGCCACAACGTTTGATGTCTAAAGCCGGACGGCAAATCATTGTCGGCCAAGTCCAGCCATGATTTCGGATTGGATTGCGGTTGCGGTGCACAGGGAAGCATCTAATGGCAGATTGCCAAATGCGAGTTGACAAAGAAGGTAATTCGCACCTGCCTCTTCCAGCTGATTTAGGAGAACTTGTCGCACAGAATATGGCGTTCCGACGACGCACAATTCGCTCTCGATTGCCGCATCGAAGGTCAGCGGAAGGTGTGGTGGTGTAGGGATGGCATTGAGCTCGTAAAGGAACTTAAAGCTCTCGAGCCATTGTGCGTAAGCAGATGCCGCGAGCGAATAGGCATCTATCTCCGAACGCGCAATCACGACCATGCGAAGCAATCCAAGAAATGGCATTTGATCGTGAGCCTCGCCGTTGGGCTCTCGATGAGCGCGGAAGGCATCAGTAACTTTGCGTACAGCAGAGGAGGGGCCTACGCACGCGAGATTTGCGCCATTGGCAGCTGCCCAAGCTGCGGACTCGGGTCGATTTGTCGCAATCCATGTCGGCGGCCTTGGACGCTGATAAGTGTTTACCGTCAACGGAACGCTGTTTAGCTCAAAATGTTGGCCTTGATAGGATAGCATGCCGCCTTTCATAGCGCTGATAAGGATTTCGCTTGCTTCTTTATAACGGCTTGGCGCCGCGTCAGCGCTGATGCCGTAGTAGCCCAATTCAAGCGGAAGAGAGCCGCGTCCGATACCCACCTCAAGCCGGCCACCGCTTAAGTGATCGAGCATACAGATCTCTTCAAATGCACGCAGGGGATGATAGAGGTTAAGCTGCATCACCAATGGCCCGATGCGAAGTTGCCGTGTGCGCTGTGCGATGCTCGACAAGAACAAATTTGGCGATGGACCTCTCCCATGCGGCGTACAGTGGTGTTCTGCCACGTGATATGCAAAGAAGCCGAGTCGGTCGTACGCCTCTGCCAGGACGAGCCGATCTGCGTATTGTCGGACGATGTCGCGGCCGTCCTCGTCTAAGTGATCGAAGATGCCGAACGTTAGTTTTGAAGAAAAGACGTCTTTCACTGGATTGTCTCCAATTGTAGGTGTGAAGGCAGGAAGTTCGCTTGTTTTCGGCATCTGAGCGGGTCAAAGACGCCGACGTCTCCTATCGTGGCCACACATTTTGTTCTCCTCTGCTTCGTCTTCACCGCTGATCACGAGACGATTGTCCGTCCCTCTTCGACGCCTAAGCATCCGTTGCGAAGGAGGATAGATCCGTTGCCACTGTTCGCGGCTCAGTCACAACAGATCTTAGCCATTGGCAGCAACCGCTCTTAGTTCCGTCGTGATGCGTTCGCCTGGGTAACGCAAAAGCAGACTTTAGCGCGGCTCAACTGGCGATCTTCCTAGCTTTAAGCTGTCAGAAATGTCACTGACGGCTCCCAGAAGCGCATCCATTTGCATTTTTGTCCCGATGCTGACGCGGATGCAATTTTCAAGACCGTTATCGGGAAGGAAGGCAACAAGTATTCTTTGCCTTTCCAAAGCGGCCGTCGTGTCCCGCAGGCACACGCGCTAGCAAGAAGTTTGCGTGGGAGGGCGTTAGAGAAAATCCAAGTTGCGACAGTGCGGTCGCAACCCGCTGTGTTTCATGCCTGATGTGCCTATGGTTCTCTTCATAGACGGCGCGATGCGCAAGAATGCTGATGCCGACCGCGTGCCCGACTACATTCATGTTGAAGACGTTCTGGATGTTACGAAGCCTTCCAATAAGCTGCGGGTGGCCGAACCCGAAGCGGACGCGAATGCTAGCGGCGGCATAGCTTT
Organism: Bradyrhizobium retamae; assembly: GCF_001440415.1. Taxonomy (GTDB): domain Bacteria; phylum Pseudomonadota; class Alphaproteobacteria; order Rhizobiales; family Xanthobacteraceae; genus Bradyrhizobium; species Bradyrhizobium retamae. The sequence goes on along the minus strand of NZ_LLYA01000220.1, from coordinate 8,261 downwards.
TCGAAAGTGTTCTTAAGAGCAGAAAATTCGGATAACGGCTGAGGAGCCGCAGGCCATTATCAGGCGCAAAATCGACATACGCTTCGTCCAACACGACGAGGCGGTCCGATTGTGCCAGGAGGCGTTCGATATCGGCTATAGGGATGAACGTTCCGGTCGGATTGTTCGGATTCGCCAACAGAATGAACTTGGCATCTTTTGCTGGCCCAAAGAGCAATTGCTCTATCGGCAACGACTGAGGTTCGTTACATCTGATTTCAAGCAGTTGAGCACCCTGCAACATAGCAAGTTTGCGATTGAATGAAAAACCTGGCGACAGCATTGCGACGCTGTCGCCCGGGGCAAGAAATGCTCTGTAGATGAGCCCGAGAAGCTCAGATGATCCATTGCCGGCAATCACATGATCGATCGCGACGCCGTAGGTATTAGCGGCTGCTTCCCTCAGGCTAATGTTGTCATCTTCTGGATACAGATACTGCCGCTCAAGCGCCGCAATTGCACTTTGCCATACGATTGTTGGCAAAGGAAATGGGTTCTCATTCCTGTTTAGTTTGACGTAATTGGCGGCCGGCGCAGGCCGGCCGGACGGCAGAGCATCTAACTGTTTCGCTGCCTGCGAAAGAGAAGAGAGCACATTTTGCAATTTGGCATCGGACATAGGTTTCTCCCGTTGAACCAGCGAGGGCGCTTGCAGCTGTCAGCATGCCGGTCAGTCAGTCCGGTAGACGGCCTGAGGACAGAGTTTGAGTGTTTGTTGCGACAGCGAGGACGGCCGGCATCCAAAGTGCAGCAATCAGCCGCCTCGGTCACGGATTGGCATTGCCGTCATTTCTAAGTTGGCGGCAATATCACTCTGCGTTGGTCCAGGTACTAAATATTGGTCCCGGAACGAGTCGTTCTCAGATCGCACAGTGGAAGTTCGGCAAAGAGCTAAGCAAAGGTAACGCAGCGACATCGGCCGAGCTGTGCCGTTGGGCATAAACTCTTCCGTTGGCGCATCGGCGTCATAGGATAGCTCCACGAGCAGTACTGCGAGCGCGAGAAACGACGCGAGTACCGCGAGCGCGAGAACCGACCCGAGTAGCACGTCATATCCGAAATTGCGTTTCATCATTTCCATTACTTCGCTGAATATCTAGGCTCGTGTGCGGTCACAACGATGAGTTCTACTCGACGGTCTCGACAATGTTGTTATGCCACCGGTATACGACGAAGCCGGGAGCTGCATTGTCTCCTTTGGTATCGAACCGGACCGGCCCAATTACTGTTTGGGTTGGCTGCGAACGAAGCGCAGCTGCTACTCGCGGACCGTCGAAGGTACCGGCCCGCTTTACCGCGTCCGCCCATGCCTGGACGGCGGCATAGGCGTAGAGCGTGTAGCCTCCCGCTGATAGGTTGGAAGACTTGAGCCTAGCTACGGCGTCCGCGGCTTGAGCATCCTTGGTGGAGTCGGGCATGAAGGTGAACAGTGTGCCGTTTGCTGCTTCGCCCGCGATCGCCGAAAACTCGCTGGTCATCAACGGATCGTTCGCCATGATAGTGAGGCCTGCGCCGGCTTCTGCGGCCTGACGCACAATCAAGCCGATCTCGGCGTAATAGCCGCCGATATAGGCGATCTGGATTCCGTCTCTTTTCATTCTTGAGACCAGGGCCGTGTAGTCCTTTTCGCCGGCCACATAGCTTTGCCGAAGGACCTTTTCGCCCGCTTCCTGAAGGCGTGACTCAACGACGTCGGCAATGCCCTTGCCGGCGGTACTCTTGTCGTCAAGGACGGCAATCTTCTTGTTCGGATAATGTCGCAAGATGTATTCGGCCGCCACGAGTCCTTGTTGGTCGTCGCGGCCGCAGATCCGAAACACCGTCTTGAGACCACGCTCTGTTAGCTGAGGATTCGTTGAGCCAGGTGAAATCTGAATAAGTGCCGCTTCGGCGTAAACGTCGGAAGCGGGGATAGAGGAAGACGAACAAAAGTGGCCAACGACCAACTTGACTTGATCCATCGTCAGCCGATTGGCAACTGCGACGGCCTGCTTGGGATCGCACGCGTCATCGGCGACGCTCAATATGACCTTGATACCGGGAAGTAGGCCCGAGGCATTTAACGCATCGACAGCCGCAGTAGCACCGTCGCGCATCTGTACGCCAAGCGCAGCAGTGCTTCCGGTCATCGGGCCGACCACGGCGATATTAACGTCGGCAGCTGGCGCGGTCGAAGCCAAAGCACAAGAGAGGAATGCTGCGCTTGCAGCTGTCGTAATTCGAGAAATTGGCACTTAGAGCTCCGGATGTTCGCTTTAGTTTGCTAACAGCTTGCCGTTCCTGCCCATGCGAGGGCATCGCTTGGTTACGAGATAACGCCAGCTTTGGATGCCTCAAGGCAGCGCGTAAGCCGCGGCTGGCCGATGCCTCCGGACCTGCCGTGGCAGAGCGAAACAGCCATTGCGGTCCCGCTATAGGAAAGATGTGGCGATAAGCAGTGAGATACACGCCGAACGCTGGCAATCTCGGCATTCCATCACGTCCGACGCGCTCCTGACGCTGCAATCGATCGAACACAGCAAACGGTTCGCATGTCCATCCCCGCGGCGGCGTTACGTATATGGAGTCTGCGGGTTCGTCGCCCGTATTCCATACTTTGTGAGGACCGGCGCCTGAGACGTCACATACCGAACTCGGACCGAGCTCCCGTTCCTGTCCGGCAACGGCGACGTGAATACGTCCCGCCCTGATCTCTAGTTGGTCGTCCTGTTTTAGCTGCAGGTATGGCGGCGGCACCCCATCCGGCGTATAGAGCACTTTGACAATCAGCTCCTTGCGGAAGTGCTCGAGCCTTCTGACCGTCTCGTGGGGCGTGAGCCTAACAGCTTGAGACATTCGTAATCCTTAACTTAACCTTTGGAGCAGCAACCGACGTGCCAACGACATGATGTCGAGTCGAATTGGGTTGCAGCGAAGCGAGATCCGCGACGTTTGCGATCCTTATCCGTGAGTGAGAGATAGATAAATCCGTCTTGTTCGGTTGGTCGGACAAAGCCTCTCCTTGCGAGAAGCTCGACTACGTCGTAACGAACGCTGCGTCAGCATCCAGCACACCCGCGATCACCCCGACCGGCACGGCTCGCTCTGATCAAGCACTTGCAAGGCCACCAAGATCATCCACTGCGTCCCGAATGCCGAAGCTCTTGCCCAGAAACTTCTGAACGTACTGCAGGCCATGCGATCCTCCCGGCTAGGCGGAGTTGTCCCTAGGTCGTATTGCCAGGGACCGTGGCCACCTACATTAGATCGTACAATCTGACGCCACGTACGATTCAAGCCCTTCGGTGGCTCGTCTCATAAATGTGTCCAAAGTCATGTCTCGATGAAGGAGCGACGCTGCAAAACTTAGAGAAGAGCGCCACGAGTCCTCAACCATCTGACGCAAACCACAACCGGCGCGTCCCTAGCGCTAAAAAACTCATATCATTCTCATCTAGATGGAGAACACAGCAGGGGTGCACGCATTATGCGCGGCAGGTTCAGCGCAGTTCATCCGTTCAAGGCGGCAAGTGCGAGGTCGAGATATTGCATTAGGCAGGGATCCCAGCCAGCCATACTGCGTGGCGCGCTCAATCGCGCAAGAACTTTCAGTACCATTGAAACGGTCGAATCAGCTCCTGCGATTTCTGTGATCAGCAAGCGCGCTTTAAGCGCCACAGCATTTGCCCGTTCGCTGCTGGGATGCTCGCCCCGATCCACACAATCGCGCAGCTCGTCGCGGATCTTCCGCCACTGCTCCTCTCGATCTGAGTCCATGACGCATGTGCATGGGAGCGGCTGAGGGCGTTCTTCCTCAACCCGCGACATTGCATCCAGAGTGGCAGGTAGCTCATCTACACTGACGTGCAATTCACTATCCGTCGTGATGTTGCGCAAACGATCTCGCAACAAGGTTGCACGCGCGACTTGAAGTTCAATTCTCCCCAAATGATTGCGCAATAGGTCGGTAAGCGAGATTCTGCCCTCTATCGCTCTACGGATCTCGTCAAGCGAGAAGTCAAGCTCACGTAGCGCTCGGATTTGATGTACTCGTTTGAGGCCTTCGTGGTCGTACATGCGGTGACCGCCGTCGGTGCGCTCCGACGCACGTAATAAGCCGGTTTGCTCATAATGATGCAGAGTGCGTACCGTTACCCCGGTCGCCTCTGCAAGCTCGCCAATGCGCCATCGACGCCTTCGTGGTGTAGGTTTTGTCATGGTCCTCTAATTTCAAGCCTACAACCTGACGTCGCGTGAGATTCAAGCTATTTCAACGGTCTACCTGAAAACGGCTTCGTTTCAGGCGCCAGCTAGGCGGCTCTTCTGGCGCCAGCAAGGTTGCTGTCCTCAGAGAGTCGCCTGATCAAGCGGCAGAAGCAATGGCGCCCATCAAGTTCATCAGGGACGCCAAGTGGGCCTCACCGGCTGCTGCACGTTCCAGAACAAGCGTGGCGATTGCCGTTCGATTTTCAGGAGTTCGCATCGAAGCCGGTAACGCCGCGACTGCTTCATCAAAAAGCCTTCCCAAGACCGAGAGGTCTTCTGGATCGTAGACACCACTGTGTTGCTGCAACATTCGGCTCCGTGATTAACGCTAGGGCGGCCGCACGTGGCTAAGACGTTTGGCCAAAAGAAGACAGACCGCCGGCGTACAGCGACGAAGGTGCGGTATACGTTGAAGTGATGCTGTTGCGCAACACAGTCGCGCTTTGCTTCGTCTCAAGGCCGCGCAGGCGATATCGACTAACTTTTCTCGGAATTGCGAGCACCGCAGTGCCGATGTGCAGCCGAACTGGCGGGGCGAAGAAGAGGATTCTCACATTCGGTGCGCCGCTATTCTGAGCCATGGCTGCAAGAAAGCGCCGCGCCGATACGAGCAACGATCGGCAGCCAATGCTGATCCAACAACTATAGCCCAGCATTTTCTCAGCTTGGGTCCCGCTGCCTCGATATCTATCGCAAAGTGGTGGCCGCTCTTTGATCCCGTTCACAACGGATCGCACCACGGTAGATGAGACTTGGCGCGAAGGGGTAGGTGATCGGGCTGTCCGACATGCTTGCTCGCCCGCGCCTGGTATACAAAATGACAAACACGCAGATGGCAATGCCTTCCAAATTAGTCGATGCCAGTGCGCTGAGGGCATCTGGGCCGATTCGCTAGTCCCACCCTCCAGGCAAATGTCGAGTTCTGCTGTTATCAGCGCGCTTGCGAGTTCGTTGCGCAATTTGGGTTGCCAGGAGCGCGTGGCTTGCCTTCGCAGATCAGTCCTGCAACCACTTCGATTTGCAGATGATGCGCTGCTTGAGGTCGGGAGGGGTCGGTCCGAGGGCCAGGCGCCCTTTGAGAGTCATGAGCTCCGAAGAGACGAAGGTCGAGCGAGAAGAAGATATCGGAGCTGACTTCGTGCCAGAACTGCCGCCGACGATGTGTAGGAAATGTCGTTGATCGCGTAGGTCGTTTACATGTCGCGCTCCGCGTCTGCTGTCGACTGGATCGCTATCCTCTCGAGCGAGCCCAACCGCTGGCTTGAGACCGTTGCTGGTGTGGCGGGTTCGATAGCCATTTGCAACGGGCCACTAATCTTCAACGCCGCAAATTGTCGCTATCGAGCTCGAGCGAGAATGGCGTCAAGCCGAGAGGAGCCTAATATTAGACTCGCGAGAGACAGCTGAAATATGGGTGCAGATATAACGGACGTAGGACGCTTTTGCGAATCCGCGCTTGCGATGAATGAGGGGCGGTTCTCACGAAGGATTGGGGGTAACCGGATTGATGCGAAGAGGAGGTGAGAAGACGCTTTAAGTGAATTTAGGGGCGCCTGGATCTTTCGTGGTCTCAGGCGGAGGACTCATGCGGGACGCCTCTTCCAACAATATTTCTCGCGTCCAGATGCTTGCCGGATCACTATTGTGAAAAGCGGTCCATTGGACGGCCTCGGTAAACGCGGGAAGTGACCGCGTAAGTTCGACGATCCTCAGGGGCATCGTTTTTGCGAAATGCATCAACCAGCCTTGATGGCATCATACCTATGCGGCCAGTGTCCAATAGTACCGGCGGGATCATGCTAAAGCTCTGCACGACGACCTCGATGCGTCTCTTGAGACCGTGCTTGAGTAAGAACCATTCCTCAATGGAGGGCTTTCGCGTAAGCCCGAACTTGACCGCAACGTGTCCCATGGACATGTATCTCTCGAATGTAAGCCGCGGTGGTAGCTGCTTGTTCGTGCGGCATCCGACGCACACGAGTTTCTCCTCGAACAATGTCGCTTTAGGGTGTGCGCTCGACATGAACAATTCCGGCAAGATAAGAAAATCGACTTCACCGCGCCGGAGAAGCTCATCGGTCGCATCGGCGAGTGGCAGCAATTCGAAACTGACGGCGGGAGCTTCCCGTGCGACACGGTCCACGACCTTTCGAAACAATACGATTATCATGAAATCGGACAGGAGGATCCGGAAGCGGCGATCCGATTTGGCAGGGTTGAACACATCCTGGGATATAATGGAGAGCTGGATGTGCAGCAGAGCCTTGCGAATAGGGGCGGCGAGCCCTTCGGCACGCGGTGTTGGGACAAGGCCCCGACCTCTCATCGTAAATAGTTCGTCGCGGAAATAGGCGCGTAGCCGGGCGACGGCGGCGCTCATGGCTGGCTGGCTCAGCTTGATGCTGCGTGCCGCCGCGGTGAGATTACGTTCGGTCATCAGAGCATCGAGCGCAACAAGAAGATTTAGATCAAGGCCCTTAAAACGCATATCTTCTCCCGTTGAAAGCCTTTGCGTTGTAAACATTGAGCAACAGTTACTTCTATGAAGGTCCCAGTCGCCCCCGCCCGAGCTAGGCTCCTTCGGGGATGCCGCGCGATCGCAAAGAAGGCTCTCGGACTCGGTCGCAAGCATGTTAGTTGCGCAACGGAGCATGCGAGCGGGCGTGGAAGTCGTCCGCGGCCTTGAAGTAGGGCCTTTGGTGCGCTCAGCAATCGCTCGCAGCACCACATCGATCACTATGAACCGTTGAGAGTAGGGCGCAGTTGCGCACCATTACGCCAATAGCGCCGCAAATGCGCTATCGACGCCCCGCGTGGCTTAGCTTTGGTCGTCGTTTGTAAGCCTACAACCTGACGCAGTGTGCGATTCAAGCAATTTCATTTGTGTAGCTGAACTCATTTCATCCGACAAAATGCACCTCTCGCATTATCTGAGCCGCGTCGCCGACACCGGTGCCAAGTGCAACCCGCCGCAATCGCGGAAAGCCATTCCGCTGCGCTCTCTGCCTAGTTCCAAGAACATCTTGCGGCGGGCCTGCCAGGTGGCGGGCGCGAGAAGCAAGATCAGATCGCTACTTGATCAAGCGGCAAATCAAGTGCGCCATTCGGGCGTGCTGCGGCTGACATCGAGTTGCAGGGGTTCTTCTGCATGTAGAATATGGCGTACGTGCCTCTTGCAGTGCGGGCGTCTGAGACATTGCGGCACAACGAGATCGGCCCGAGCGACCACATTCTGAAGCATCTGGATTGATGTCGAGAGCAGGTGTTAAGACGCCCTGAGTAAAAACCTAGATTAGCGTTTTCTTGGTTCGAATCATATCAGGCGGCGTCGGCGAGTTTGTAGGACCACGTGTGGATGACCGGATGGCGATTGACGTCGTCGATACCGGCCATGATGCGCTCCTTGAGTTCGTGTTTTGAGGCCACCCGGATGTGGCGGAGGACTGAACGGGCGAACTTGGAGAAGAATCCCTCGATGAGATTGAGCCATGAGCCGTGCTTGGGCGTGAAGGTGAGCTCGAAGCGCCCGCTTGGTCGAGTGGCGAGCCAGGCTCTGGTTTCTCGCGAGATGTGCGCGGAATGATTGTCGAGGATCAACTTGATCGCAGTGTTCGGCGGATAGGCGGCATCGATAAGCCTGAGGAGTTCGACGAACTCTCGACTGCGATGGCGATCTTTGACAAGGGCGTGGACCTTGCCGGTGAGCAGATCAATCCCAGCCAACAGGCTGAGCGTGCCATGGCGTTTGTATTCATGATCGCGCGCAAAGGTGGCGTGGACGCCAGGCTTGGGCGGCAAATCCGGCGCCGTCGTTGCGATGGCCTGGATTCCCGGCTTCTCGTCGCAGGAGACGATCGTCACCGGCTTTCCCCGCTTCTTCTTTCCCTTGGCAGAGGCTTTCTTCAGGACTTCGACTTCCCGATAGACGCACAGCACCTCCGCCATCTTCTGTTCGAACTCGGCGTCGCGATTTTCAA
>NZ_LLYA01000219.1 GCF_001440415.1 Bradyrhizobium retamae | reverse complement strand
CGCCCGCGAGAACGCCGAATGATCCGGGATAGCATCCTCGATACCGAGCTTGCAGCGATAGGCGAGGTTCACCTGCACTTCACGGCAGAGCAGCCGCTCCGAGCGGATCGCAAAGACGTACCCCACGACCAGCATCCGGATCATCAGTTCCGGATCGATCGACGGGCGACCCATCGACGAATAGTGAGGTGCAAGCTCGCTGCGAAGCCAGGAAAGATCGAGAGCAGCATCGATCTTCCGCACCAGATGATCTTCGGGAATCGCGTCGCTAAGATCAAACTCGTAGAACAGTTGACCTTGGTCACTCTTCAGACGGCCCATCATGGATCGACCTCGTCGCGATTCGCCTCAACACAACGGAATCACGCCTCGAGGCCTCTCTCAACCGACTTTTGCAACAAAATCGGCACATAGCCGAACAGCGCTTAAGCCGTTGTGACGTCGGCTGCCAGCGGTAAACCGGACATCGGTCCACGCTCGCTTCCACCGCCGCTTTTGACCCATTTAGGACGTCGCTATTTCGGATTTTTTGGTCCGCTGGAACAAGTCAAACCTATTTCAAAACGATGTTTTAAGATGGCGCAACCAATAGGTGAGTGGACGAACAGGTGCCGCGAATCGGCAGCCGACGATCGCCGGTTGGAAACTCGCTTTGCGTTGTTCATGTTGTTTCTAAGGAGCTTCGCTTTGAGTGTGAGGTCGAAGATTGCGATAGGCGTGCTGTCCGTCTTGGGAATGCCATTTGCGCTCCCCATCTTGCTCTGGGCCATACTCTGGAGCGTCAACTTTATCGATCTCTTCATGCAGGAGAAATGTAGCTTCGGTTCGATTAGCGATGTCGAATACCAGACCATAGTGTCTCGCGCCGGCGCGCAACGCTGGACGGTATGGCCCGGTCTATCGAACGGAGTGTTTCTTCCATCGGAGGGCAGCGATATCGGGGATCAGCTCGTCTCACACATTGGAGAGCTTGCTGGATCCGATCCGTCCAGTAATCGGCAACTGGCCTCGGCACATGCCATTCTGCGCACTATCGGCGCGGAATACGTCCAAACGCAGGAGGTGCCGGACATGCACCGGCGTGGCGTCAGCTCGCGCGTCCGTTTCACATACTACTTGCCGCGGGTGCGGTTCGCGCCTGTGTGCTACTTGTGTCTAGTGCGGTGGTACACGACCATCGATGTCCTCTTTTCTCATGAACTTGCCACCGACCGATACGAATTTGCGGGGCTGAACGTTCTGCACGCTGGGCTGAAATACGATCCCGGCAACAAAGAGAGAGTGCGAAACGTCCCATCGGGTAGCTGCCCTGCGCTTCGGAGATGATCCGCGTCACTGACAGAAATCAGCGGGACTTCCGCTCTTGGCCCCTTTGAGACGTGCCTCCGGACTCTAAACATGTCTGCTTTTTGAGGTAGACCGGAAGTGGCTTGCGCGCCGTCAGAACGACGCAACTGACGCAATGTATGGACCGGCTGCGTTTCGCAAGAGAGATTGTGCGTGGGCTGCGGAAGTCGCTGATATGTATCCGGCCTGTTTGATCGGCTCGCGGGCCGCGGCCTTGATGGGAATACGCACGCATCTTTGGTCTCATTAGCGGACAGGTTGGCGAGCAACCATTAGGGTCACCAGACTCTTGATGCGTTCATCGACCCGTTCCATGCATTTTCTCTGTCGCGAACTTGGATGAGGTTTTTGGCTCAGATCGCCATTGCCTCGTGACGGGGAACGTCGAAGGTCTTCTCGTTGCGCAGGATGCTCCAGGCGATCCGCGCCAGTTTGTTGGCCAGGGCCGTTGCCAGCTTGTTGCGATGCAGCCGTGGAGCTGCGTTCCGAAGCCATGCTCCGAAGCTAAAGCGCTCCCAGTTGTGCGGACGCATCAGGATGACGTTTGCGGCCTGGATGAACAGGGTTCTGAGGTACTTGCTTCCTCGTTTGGAGATGCGGCCCAGAATGGATCGGCCGCCCGTGCTGTACTGGCGTGGCACAAGACCAAGCCATGCGCCGAAGTCACGCCCGCGCTCGAACGCCTCGCCGGTACCGATAGCAGAGACAACGGCGGTCGAGATCAGTGGACCAATGCCGGGAACGCTCATGAGGCGGCGGCAGTTGGCTTCCTTCTCGCCGATTTGGTCGATCTCGCCGGCAATGGTCTCGATCCGCTCATCGAGAAACGTCCAGTCTTCGTATAGATCAGTGATCAGGCCGCGCATTCGTGACGATATCTCGTCCTGCCGGTTCTCTAGGATCGCCAAAAGAGAGTTGCGCAAAGCCCTTGCTTCAGTCCTGACCGTAATGCCTTGCTCGATCAGAAAGGCACGGATCTGATTGATCGTCGCTGTCCGCTGCGAGACCAGCCGGGAGCGAACGCGATGGAGGGCCTGGAGGTCAAATTGGTCCTGCGTCTTCTCTCGCACGACGCGCAGGTTAGGCCGCAGTGCGGCCTCTGCAATCGCCTCAGCGTCGTTGTAGTCGTTCTTCTGTCCCTTCACGAACGGCTTCACATAGATCGCAGGGATGATCCGCGGCTGGTGACCCAGTTGACGCAGCGCCCGACTGACAAAATGGGCGCTGAGGCACGCCTCCATACCGACGATGCTCGGAGGCAGCTTTTTAAAGATCTCTACGAGCGCCAACCGCTTGATCTTACGACGAAAAGCAATCTTGCCGTTCGTGCCAAAGCCAACGCCGTGGAAGACGTCCTTGCCGATGTCGATGCCGATCGAGGCAAGGGGTGGAGTGGTGGTATCCATGAGCTGCTTCTCCTGGTGCTGCGGTGTAGTCTTTGCAGACTATCCCCGCGGGGGAAGCAGCCGGTCCATCCCATTAGCGGACATTACCCCTCCGGCACCCCCGCCATGCGCATGCCTGTGCAGACCCGCTCTAGTCCAGCGAGATAAATCGAATTGTCGCTTGATTTGGCGGCGCGTAAGCGGCGGATGGTAAAGCCTGGGCTGAGCGCAAGTCCCGCCTCCGCAGCGGCTCGCGCTTCATCCAACGCGCCGAGCAAGCCCAAGGCAGCGGCCAAGGCAAAATGGGCTGGAGGTAAATTTCGGTTAAGGTCTATGCTTCGTCGTAGCCGAGCGACAGCTTCGGCATCCGCACCGAGATGTATCTTGGCTGCACCCAGAAAATACATCCACTGGTAGGCACCCATATCGCGAGGCGAGAGACGGAAAGCCTCCAGTATATGGGCCTCGGTCTCGGCAGCGCGACCCATATAATATTTGGCTAAACCAATAGCGCTATGGGCGTAGACCAAATTGCGATCTAGCGCTAATGCCTGCTCGCATTCGGTAATCCCTTGGGCGGCACGGTTTGTCGTGCTGTAAATGCCACCCAAGACCAAATGTGCATACGCAAGGTCCGGGGCTAATGAAAGCGCTTTGATCGCATTTGTTTCGGCTGCCGAAAGGCAAGCGGTCGGATCGTCAGTTAGCAGGGAAATCACCGCGATCAGATCGACGTTTGCGATGCCGACCATCGCTGCGATACTTTGATGATCGACTGCCAAGGCACGTTCGAAAAAGCTGCGCGCTTGCGCTAAGTATTCAGGGGTCCACCCCTTGTATAAGCAGGCTACACCTTGAAAATTCAGGTCCGTTGCATCGGGATCCGGCGAACGCTTTGCTCGTTGAGCCTCGGCTAGAATGAGTTGCACATGTAACGTGTGGGCGACCCTCGATACGATTTCGTCCTGCACATCGAAGAGGTCGCCGACGGACTTCTCGAAACGCTCGGCCCAAAGATGCTTACCGTTTTCGGCATCGATCAACTGCACGTTCACCCGAAGCCGATCGCTATTGCGCTGCACTGAACCTTCGAGCACGTAGCGGACGTTCAATTCGCGGCCGACTTGCCGTACGTCGATTTCCTTTCCCTTATATGAGAAGGCGCTGTTCCGGGAGATTACAAACAAGTTGCGAAGACGCGACAAGTCTGTGGTCAAGCTATCGGTCACACCTTCCACGAGATAGTCCTGCTCGGGGTTGCCGCCGATATTCGCAAAGGGCAGAACCACGATGGACAGACGTGGCGCTGAAGGCGACCTCAGCATTGGAACGCCGTTGTGTGTTCGCGTATCGGGTCCATGCCGGACAATGCCATCAACCCGCACTGAATCGCTGGCACTCCGAATTCTCTGCTCATCGGAGTCGGCAATCACTGCCGAGTCCGCGGCCATGGGCGTTTCTCGAACCGTTCCAACGAAGCGGACGCCTCTGCGCGGCAGCGTTTTGATTAGGCGCTGCTGCTCGCCAGAATCGCCGATCGCGCTCCGAACGGCATTCAGGCGGGTTGTCAGCGCGGCATCTGAAACGATGCGTCCGTTCCAGACAGCGCGAATAATGTCTTCTTTGCTGACGACGCGCTCCCTGTTACGGATTAGGTATTCCAGCAGGTCGAAAACCTGCGGTGTGATAGCAACCGCGTCCGCTTCGCGGTACAGCTCGCGCCGGTCGGTATCAAACGCGTAATCCTCAAAGAGATAGCGCAAGCTGCCATTCCCCCGGGTCGCCCCCGATCATCGGAGATCCTCTGAGCACCGCTAGAGCGCAAAGAATAAGCTGCCGGTAAGGAAAATGTAAGCCACCTGTTAAGCGCGCCAACGCATGTCCCGGCATCATCGTCTGGGTGAAACAGTCCAGCCTGGACACATCGCAATGAGCACGATCCACGGGGTCACCGAGCTGCGGCAGACAACCGCAAAGCGGCAAGTCTATAGCCCTCTCGAACAATATTGGGATGCATTTCAAAAGTGGCGCAAGCGCGAGAGGCTGCGAACCGAACTGTGCCGCCTGAGCGAACGGGAGCTAACGGATATTGGTATCACCCTCGGCGACATCGACTACGTCACTTCGAATCGCTGGAGGCGAGATGTCACAACACCACGTCACTCGACAGGATGGCACGGCGCTATCATCCTTATGCTGCTCTGCACGTGCAGCCTCGTATTCGCGAGCGAGGCCAAAGCTCAATGCACGGCGAGGGATAGTTTGCAAAACCAACTGAGGCTCAAGAAGACTTCCTCACCTATTATGCCGCAGGTTCTAGTCAGATCCGCCGTCGATGTTCCGGTGTGGAAGAAGATTACAATAGGGACGTTTTCAAATTCGTTTGCTCTACGTAACGCGTTGCATGCAGTAGGCTGTGGTACTGGAGGCTTGGCTGGGGAAATTCTTGCTCGACCGGCGTTTACCCTCAGCGCCACGAAAGCAGACCTGGAGCTCTATACGGTATCGGCGGCCGAACTCGGCTTTCAGACCCAGACTGCGTCGCTGGGGCAAATTTATGCCCGCGCGAAACAGCTAGGTTTTGGTCTTGCGGCAGCGGAGATCGCTCCGCACCTGAGGCTTCAATACCTAGATCAGCCGATCGGTGAATTTCTCATTATCGGAATGGAGCCGATCAAAACATGGGAAGGCGAGCCGGTCATATTGACTGTAGCCAATGGCGGAGCGGGACTAATCCTCATCGGCCAAGATGGCCGCGCTGACGCAGAGATTTCCGTGGCGTCCCGTTTTGTATTCCTACGGTCCCATAGAGCCGCACCTGCGGAGGCAGCACTCGTCCATCACTGATTTTCGAGACCGTATTTGTGGATACTTCCTGTTTAAGGCGGTAGGTACCAGTGCAGAAAACCGTCCCGACCGAGAGCAAAGCGGCCTGAGCGATCGTGGCATGTTTTGGCCCACACATTTGCCAGAGGGGCGGCGCAGCATCAGTTCCTTAGTACGGCTTGCCGAAGTGGCCGATGAGAGCCGAAGCAAACGATTGCTTGTGGCTGTATCAGACTTCTAAGCTGATGGGTGAGGACCAAAAGCCACACTACACGCAAGAAGGGAGATCGCAATGTTTCGCCTCCTCGTTGGTTTCGCCGCAGCGTCCTGTATTTTGATCGAAGTTACCAAGGCCCATGCAGGGGACATCAAGCGCGTCTCCGCGAACGGAACTGAACTTTCCTACGTGGAAGTTGGGCAAGGCGAGCCGGTCATATTCGTTCACGGCGGTCTTCAAGATTACCGAATGTGGCTGGCGCACCTTCCAAAATTCGCCGATCGCTATCGTGCGATAGCCTACAGCCGCCGCAACCATTTCCCAAACGAGGCGAGCGCGGACGGAGTGCCGGATGGCGCCGCGGATGCGCATGGCGAGGATCTTGCCGCCTTTATACGGGCTCTAGGACTATCCAAAGTGCGGGTCGTCGCACATTCGTCGGGCGCGCATACGGCGCTGTTTTTTACTGCCGCGCATCCAGAAATGGTAATTGGCCTCGCGCTCAATGAACCACCTGCGGCCGGTATACTGGCCGGTATTCCCGATGCCTCCGACATGCTGAAGGATTGGAACAATGGTATGGTACCGGCGAGAGAGGCGTTGAAGACAGGCGAGGTCAAGTCTGGGATACCGCTGTTCGTAAATGCCGTTGGTGGCCCGGGTGCTTACGACCGTCGTTCCGACGCCGACAAGAGGATGAACTTGGATAACGTGGCATCCCATCAGGCCGACGCGACAACGAAACGCCCGAGACCGGTTTTCACGTGCGACATGGCCAAGTCGATCAATGCGCCAACGCTGCTGTCCAATGGCGAGCGAAGTCCGAAGTTCTTCCATCGAATTGTCGACCAGCTACACACCTGCTTGCCGAACCGTGAGAGGATCGTCATTGCCGGAAGTTCGCACACCGTGCCCTCGGAAAGCCCTGACGCTTACGATCAGGCCGTCCTTAGGTTTCTGGGCAATCATTGACGCCGGAGGTCCGCATTTGGCTCTTAGCTGCCTACCTAACGAGGGCGGAGTTCGTCCGCTCCGCCCCGGTGATTCAGACGTCAACTTGTTCTGCTATTGCGAGCGCGTCGTCGACCTCGATCCCGAGATATCGAACGACTCTCGATTTTCGTGTGACCCAACAGGAGCTGGACCGCTCGTAGGTTGCCCGTGCGCCGATAGATCAGGGTCGCTTTCGTTCGCCGGAGGGAATGTGTCCCGAACAGGTGCGGATCCAGCTTTACGCTGGCAAGCCAATCAGAGAGCAGCCGCGCGTACTGTCGGGTGGTTAGGCTGCAGTTGGGTCCCCGTCGGCCGGTGAACAGATATTCTCCCGGCTTCTTGCTGGTCGCCTTCAGATAGTCGTCCACGGCTTGGCGCGTTGCCTCGGTCAGTTCGAATTTGACCGGCCGGCCCGTCTTCTTCTGCCGAACGCTCGCGCGATCGGGGGCATAGCCGCTTGGCGCAATGTCATCGACCTTCAGCGCCACTACATCGCAGCCACGAAGCTTACTGTCGATAGCCACGTTAAACAGGGCTAGGTCACGGAGCCGACCTTCGACCTGGAGCTTTGTCCAGATCGACCAGACGTGCTTCGGGCGGAGCGGCGGCTTCGCTCCGACGATCTTTCCCTTGTTCCACGGAACGTGCTTTGAGGCGCTTTCAACGATCATTAAAACTTCGGTCATGATCACCTCCTCAGTTAACGAGGTCGACCATTCTCCAACCGGCAACCTTCTGAAACGACGTCGGCTTTCAGACGATTGGAGACGTACTTGGGTCCAATTCAATCGATCAGACGTCGCTCTTTGACCCAACTGAGACATGGGCCGCAACCCTTGTTCGTCCGCTATATCATACTGGTGAGGAGGCCAATTACCTACGCCTCTGCGACATTGGAAGAGATGCGGAGCATCATGCATAGAGTATTCGTTTACGGCACCCTCAAGAGCGGCTTCTTTAACCATCGCTTGCTTGGTGGATGCGAGTTCTTCGGCGGCGCAGTTACCGTGCCGACCTACAAGATGATTGAGACCGGCCACAACATGATTGAGAACGGCTTCCCGGTGATCATGCCTGATCCAGAAGGCAAGCCATTAGTCGGTGAAATCTATACCGTCGATAATGAGACGCTGGCGCGGCTCGACCAACTTGAGCGCGAGGGCAGCTCTTACGACCGTAAGCTGATCGACGTCACCCTAGCGCTCGCCGCTGGCGAGCGCCTGCCGACCAAGGCGTTCATATACGTTGGACGCGAAGATCGCTTTGGCAAAGCATTCGCTCGCGGCCCGCTCTATGAAACCGTGAATGAGCGAGGCGAACTCGATTGGAAGGCAGGCGCATGACGAGAAGGGAATGTAGCAGTTGGCCGACGGCAGCTTTTGACACTGTTGGGACGTGCCGACGGGCTCTGATCACGTCTGCTCACCGGGGAAGATCGGAAGTGACCGGCCGACTGTTAAAACGGCGCCTTTGACCCAATTGCGACATTTGCCCGTATAGCCATCCCAGGTGACCCGTTGTACAAATCGCGTCTAGGTTGGATCGCAGGCATGGTGCAGGAGCGGCCAGACCGAGTCGAGCGGAGGCTGTCGGCGATACTGGCCGCCGACGTGGCTGGCTACTCGCGGTTGATGCACAATGACGAAGAGGCGACCCACGCCAAACTGGCCACTCTCCTAGCGAACGGTGTAAAGCCAGCGATTGCGCACCACGGCGGCCGCGTCGTGAAGAACACCGGCGACGGATTCTTGGCGGAGTTTTCGAGCGCCGTCGAAGCCGTCCGAGCTGCTGTACAGTTCCAGACCCGGATTGACGAACTGACAATCGGAGATGTTGAAGATAGGCGCATTACTTTCCGTGTAGGCATCAATATCGGCGACGTAATTCGAGCCCCACGACATCTTTGGAGACGGGGTTAACATTGCGGCGCGGCTTGAAAGTATCGCAGAACCCGGCGGCATCTGCATCTCAGCCTCTGCATACGATCAAGTCCGGGGCAAGGTCGGCGTTGAGTTCGCCGATCTGGGGCGAGCAGAACCTCAAGAATATCGACCGCCCGGTGGGGGCCTATGCCGTGGTCAGGGATGGACCTGGTCCGGCTACCCAGACTGAACGCGCAAGACAAGACCGGCTGCCGCCGATATCCACGCGGCCCCAAGCGATCTTGCCCTTCGCATCCAGCACCACGCCGTAGGCCTTTGCGTCGCGCCGGGCGAACCAGGCATGGCGGTGAAAGCGTCCGCCGGCCGATGCGGAATATGCGCTGCCTTTGGCGAACTCCTGTCCGGTGACGCGGCCGACGAGCCAGGAGTCGCCGTCGAGTTCGTCGTGCAGCCGCTCGAACAAGCCTGCCGCGACACGGCCTTCCGGTTTCCAGCGGCTGAGTAGCGTCTTGCCGTCGACGCTGGCGGCCATGTGGCAGATCACGTGGGGCTTCATTGAATCGTCCTTGCTGCGAACGCCTGTATCACTTTGCGGTTAGTGTCGACGTTCTTTCTATTGCGACTTGTCGATAAGCTCGATCGTCACTTTCGCGGATCCGGTTGCTTTCAGTGCTTCGATGCCGGAATCGATCTTTCCCAATTTGATCAGCCCGCTCGAATGACGAAAATCTTTATAAAATATGGCTAAGTTGCCCCAAGGCGCATAGTAGGCGATGTCTCCGAGGGAAGGATCGCTGCCTGGGGGCGCACCTTCAGTGGATAATCTTCTCGGCAGGTTGCTGATCTTTTCGGTCGCTGCGTAATCTTCCAATGTCAAATCCATTGGCAGAAGCGAGACGAAATCCCTGGATGTCGCGTTGTCCATCAAGGTGGCCGTGACGACCTTGTCCTGGATTTTTATGCTTATCTTCATCGCATTTGTCCGTTGAGCGGATGCGTCCTGCGACGTCGCGGGAGCCGACGGGCCGCGTCCTTCGGCATGGGCGCTCGAGACGATGCCACTCAGCAACGCTCCGAGGATTAAGGTGAAAAGCGTCGATCCGGTCATGGCTTCTCGGCTGGAATCAGGTCCGCCGGTATTGTTCGTCGCTGACCTTTTCCAGCCAATCGACGTTCTTGCCGTTCAGCGATTCCTGAATGGCGATGTGTGTCATCGCCGTCGTCGGCGACGCGCCATGCCAATGCCTCAAGCCGGGCGGAAACCAAACCACGTCGCCCGGACGGACTTCTTCGACGGGCCCGCCATCGCGCTGCACCCATCCCAGACCGGCCGTGATGATCAGCGTCTGGCCGAGCGGATGCGTATGCCACGCCGTGCGGGCGCCGGGTTCGAAGGTGACCTGGCCACCGCCCACCCGCGCCGGGTCCGGAGCCTGAAACAGCGGATCCACGCGGACCGATCCGGTGAACCAGTCCGGAGAGCCTTTGGCGGAGGGCCGAGAGCCGTTTCGTTTGATGTCCATATCCATATCCGAACTCCTTCGCTGCGCGTTTCGCGCTTTCTGCGTTGGCGCTCGTCGCGGCGAACGCAGCAAGCCCGGCGGTGACGACGATCACTTGTCGGCGCGAGTACGACATTGCTACCGGGGCCTCTTCTCGATGACTTCCTTGATCACCGGCGCGGCCGAGAACGCGTTGGGCCAACCGGCGTAGAAAGCGAGCTGTCCGACGACCTCTCCGGCCTCCTCCTTGGTCAACCCGTTATCCATCGCCCGGTTCAAATGGTAGGTGATCTGCGCGACCTGGCCGGTCGCAACCAGGGCGCTGACGGTGACCAGGCTGCGGTCCCGCGGCGCGAGTCCCGGCCTCAGCCAGAGATCTCGAAACAGGACATCCGTCGTGTACTGGACAAGACTGGGGGTGATCTGTCCGAATTGCTGCCCGACGCGCGTGGCCCGCTGCGCCTCCGCGGCCTCATCGAGCGGTAGCTGAGGCCCGGAAGCCGGCGGGAGCTGATCGGCTCCAATATTGCGGCTCTTGAACACGTCCTTCGCCGCTGAAACGGCGTCGATGGCGTTGGCCCAGCCGGTATAGAACGCAAGATGCGTGATGATCTCCGAGATCTCGGCGGGTTTCACGCCATTGTCGAGCGCGAGATTGAGATAGAACGGTAGTTCGACCGTCTGATCGCGCGCGATCAGCGCGGCGACCGTGACGATGCTTCGGTCGCGCGGCGACATTCCTGGGCGCTTCCAGAGATCGCTGAGCACGACGCCCTTCGCATATTTTTCGAGGGCGGGCGCGACGGCACGAATGTCTTCGGTTGTGGGCATGGCTTTCAATCCTTCGATGGTTGTCTGTTGACCGCTGGCCGTGCTGGCGGCGATCAATAATGAAAGTACGGTTGCTGCGAGCAATCTCATTGCGGTTGTCCTCCGATGGTCACTGGGTATGCTATGAGCCATGACGCGACGAGCGCGGCGCAAAGCACGGTGATGGCGCTGACGAGAAACACGGCGTTCAGGCCGGCCCCTTTCGCGACCAACCCAAGCGCCGGGCTTGCGAGGCCCTGGGCCAGGTCGAGGAAGGCGGTGTAGGCTCCCATCGCAAGGCCGCGGCTCTGTGCCGGCACCCGACGGACCGCTTCGACGCCGAAGCCGGATAGACCAGCGAAAATCCGAATCCCGTGAGAGCGGCCCCGATCAGCGCCAGTTCGGGACGAGCGGCCAGCCACATCAGCGCCCGTCCGGCAGTTTCGATCTGCACGCAGAACAGCGCGACCTTGGCGCCGCCAAACCTGAAACCTGTCGGCTGCATGGCTGAAGAAGACGCGCGCGAGGATGAATGCGACGGCGTAGGCGGTGTATGCGAGCCAGCCTTGCGTCCAGCCGCGATCGGCGAACAGCAACGCGGCGAACGTGGTCACAGCCCCAAACCCCACACTGCCCAACGCCGAGCCGAGACCCGGTACCCACACCTTTCCAAACACTTTGACGAACGATAAGCGGGCGCGCGGCACCAGCACGACAGCGGGAAGAGGCGCAATGAGCAGCAGCGGCGCCAAGGGCACCAGTGCCGTGACGAGCGCAATCGCTACAAACCCGTAGCCGGCGTAGAGCGCAGAGCCGACCGGCGCGCCGATCGCGAAGGCGGCGAACATCGCGGATCCCAACCAGGCGATGACCTTGCCGGTGTTTTGGGCATCGACGATCGCCAATCCCCAACTGACCGCGGCAGTGATGATGAAACTTTCCGCTCCCCCGAGTACGGCTCGCCCAAGCAGGAGCACCGCTACCGAGGCCTCCGGATCGCGGCGGATCAGGAGTGAGCACAGGTAGAGTAACCCGGACGCGGAGGCCGCGAGCAGACCCAGGACGACCGCGCGTTTCGCGCCGCGACCGTCCGAATAGTGACCCGCCCACGGTCGCGCGATCAGCGATGCGGCGAACTGACTGCCGGCGACGAGACCGACCACGAACGTGCCGAACCCCAATCCGTCGTGAACGTACAACGGAAGCACGGGCATCGCGACGCCGATGACGAGAAAGCCGACGAAAACCACGCCCATGATCGGCAACAGCGACGCCGCTAACGGACGAGGATCGACAGTCTCTTTCATGGCTACAACGGACATCGCCGTTCCTGGGATTCGTCGCTTCGCGGCCGTCGTTCGGCCGCCGGTCAACTCCCAAGGTAAGCGCTTGGGGCCCCGGGGATTAGATGATAAAACTCAATTGGATTTATTGGAGTGTCCTATAAATGGAACGCGCCGACGCGAGCGACCTTCTCGCCTTCCTGGCGGTGGCGCGGGAACGCAGTTTCACCCGGGCGGCGGCCCGGCTCGCGATTTCCCAGCCGACCTTGAGCCAGACCGTTCAGAGTCTGGAAGAGCGGCTGGGCGTCAGGCTGCTGAATCGCACGACGCGGAGCGTCACGCCGACGCAGGCCGGCGAGCGGCTACTGCTCACGATCGGGCCCAAGTTCGACGAAATGGAAGTCGAACTCGGGGCGTTGAGCGAACTGCGCGAGAAGCCGGCCGGGACGATCCGGATCACCGCGACCGAGTATGCCGCGCAGGCGATCCTCATGCCCGCCATGGCCAAGATCGCCCCGCTGTATCCGGACATCAAAGTCGAGGTGATGATCGACGTCGGCCTCACGAACATCGTGGCGGCGCAGTACGACGCCGGGATCCGGCCGGGCGAACTTGTGGCTAAGGACATGATCGCAGTTCGGGTCGGTCCGGACCTGCGCATGGCCGTGGTGGGCTCGCCGTCCTACTTCGAGTCCAGAAAGAGGCCGCGAACGCCACAGGATCTGACGCAGCACAACTGCGTAAACCTTCACCTGCCCACCCATGGCGGAAGCCTGTATGCGTGGGAGTTCGAGAGGAACGGGCGCGAACTCAACGTGCGCGTCGAAGGGCAACTCGTCTTCAACAGCTCCGGCGCCCTGCTGCGCGCCGCGCTGCAGGGTCTCGGCCTGGCCTACCTGACCGAAGGTCAGGTTCAGCCCTACCTGTCGAGCGGCGAGCTTGTCCGCGTGTTGGCGGACTGGTGTCCGCCGTTTTCCGGATACCACCTGTACTATCCCAGCCGACGGCAAGCTTCGCCGGCGTTTTCGCTGTTAGTGGATGCCCTTCGCTATCGAGCGAAATAACGACGCTGAACACTTTTGAAGAGTTGCAGTCCATTTCAGCGAAGACGCGAAGGTCTCTAACTGGGCTGTCCGTTGATTTACTTGCCGTGCAATCGACTGGCTCAATCATGTCCACTATTGGCACCTTTGAGACATGCCCGCCTATCCTGAGAATGTCCGTTCATCGGGGTAGACCGGAAGTCGCCGTGGTCCGTTCAAACCAACGCGGATGACCCATTGCAGACGCGCGCGGCCTATTGCTGCGATCTACTTTCAAGCAGCCGGTCGCGGACCTCCTCCGATACGAAGCGTTCCGCCCGCTGCCATGCCTCGTCATTGTCACCGCGGAACTGGAAGTACTTTCTGAACACGACGCGCTGGGTTGTCGTATCGATGGCAGCAATCCGCACAACCTGCACCAGCGTGCTTAGCTTGTGAACGATGCCGATAATCAGGATCTGCGCGCCGGCCTGTGACGCCGCGCGCAGCCGATCGCGCAACGCCGGTCCGTCGGTCGGACAATTTGGTGCGCAGGAGGAGGGCACGAGCTCAAAGCGCCGGTCTGCCGTGACGTCGTCCCGCAGCGCGGTCATGAAAGCCCGCAATCGCTTTTCATGCACGGCCGTCTGATCGGTGGGCTCGTTCGACGTGTCGATATAATTGAAATCATCGACGGAGACGGCCAAGGCGTGGCCGGCGGTCGCGGCGGATGCATCTGAGATGAGGCTGGATCCGAGGAACAGACCGGTGAACAGGCCGGCTGTGGTAAGAGCGTGCAACAGGGAGGCGTGGCGCATGGCGATGGCTCGATCTCCGTGGCTGAATTGCGTGCGACTATAACCCTTTCCAAGCATCAATTGCTGCATTCCCTACCGCTATCCGGCACCGTCGTTCAGACCAAGTCGCGCCAATGTCCAAAGCGGATTTGACCAGAACATTAGAGGTCGCCAGCGGAAAGTCAGCTTACAAGTTAGTCATTCAAGGCTGTTTGAAATGCTCGCATTGCAAGCGCTGACCAATACGAGCTAGTCGTCAACCTCAAGACCGCTAGAATGCGATCTTCCCGCGGCGCGGCTCGCCCGCGCAGACGAGGTGATCGACTAAAAGACGCAGTTTGCTGCAACGCATGAGTCCGCTTATGGCGGATTTTGTTGCAAAAGTCGGGTGCAAGGGATCGGGTCGTTTGGCGTTTTGTTAGGACGGCGGCTTAACGCCGCCGGCCTTGGCGCTCAACTCCAACGCTACGCGGTGCACAGAACTTCTGCCGGTGGCGGTCGCGCAACCAGTGACGCGAGCCGCCTCAGGTTCTGAGCGATGGCAGCTAAAACAAACTCGTCCTGGGCGCCTTGTGGACCACGCAGTCGAAGTCGACCGAGCT
Organism: Bradyrhizobium retamae; assembly: GCF_001440415.1. Lineage (GTDB taxonomy): Bacteria > Pseudomonadota > Alphaproteobacteria > Rhizobiales > Xanthobacteraceae > Bradyrhizobium > Bradyrhizobium retamae. The sequence goes on along the minus strand of NZ_LLYA01000219.1, from coordinate 264 downwards.
TAAGGATGCGCTTCAGGTGCGCAAACCGCATCTCGATCTTCTTGCGCTCACGTCGTGATGTCTCGAAGCCCTCGGTGCCAGCGAACGACCGGGCGACGTCCCGGGCGTGCTCATGTATGTCGCGCGGGATCTTGCGCGATGGTTCTTTTGGACAGCACTGCGGTTTGAGCGGGCATACATCGCAGTCGAGCTTGCTCGCACGATACAACAGCGTCTTGCCCTCGTGCACGGTGCCGCTCGTTCCGAGCCGCTTTCCGCCCGGGC
>NZ_LLYA01000218.1 GCF_001440415.1 Bradyrhizobium retamae | reverse complement strand
TCGGCCTGATCTGCTGCATCAGCCGGATCAGGTTGGTCGAGTCGGTCATGTCGCCGTAATGCAGCAGGAACGGCGCCTTGCGGGAATGCGGATCCTGGTACAGGTGGTCGATCCGCGCCGTGTTGAACGAGGACGAGCGCCGCTTGATGCCGTGGACCTCATAGCCGAGGCCAAGCAGATATTCGGCCAGGTAGGCGCCGTCCTGGCCGGTGACGCCGGTGATCAACGCAACAGAGGCGTTCACCAGTACTTCTCCATAGGTCCGCCAACACAACCTGCGTTTGGCATGATGTCACTGCCGGTTCCAAACGGGCCGCGATCAGGTCCGGAGCACCCGCTTGTGGCTCATAACATCTTGACATCTCGGATGTCCATGACCGAAGAAATCGTTGGATGAAGTGAATTGGAATGAGGCGAAAGGGGCAGTGTGAGGGCTGAGCCAGAGCAATGCGGACTTGAGTGGCTTACCAAATAGCGTTTGTGTTGCTCAGACAATGCAGAATGACGCACTTTCCGTGGCCAATGAATCTGTCGATGCGTATGAGTTGCTTGGCGCTTCAGTTGTCGATGTTTTCGTCTGGGTTCGGGTGCAGGACCGATCTCAGCAGTCGTGCGAGGTTGCCACCCGAGAACAGAATACCCTGGACTCCAGCGGCCCGCGCTGCCTCCAAATCAGTTGGCTTGTCTCCTACGAGAATGCTCCGACTGATATCTACTGGGAAGCGCTCGAGAAGATCGGTGATCATTCCGGGAGCAGGCTTTCGTCGATGACTTACCTTGCGATATTGCTCGATCACCGCATCGGGATGATAGGGGCAATATTCGAATGCGTCTATGTGAGCTCCGATTTTAGCCAGATCACCTGCCATCCATTCATGCAGAGCTTGCACGTGATGCTCGTCGTAAAGACCTCTAGCCACGCCTGACTGGTTCGTAATAACGAACACGAGATATCCAGCCTCGTTGGCAGCCTTTACAGCTTCACGCGCGCCATCTATCCACTTCAGTTTGCTGATCTCGTAAACATAACCGTGGTCTTCATTGAGCACGCCATCTCGATCAAAGAAAACTGCTGGTCTCTTCATTCGTCGCCTTCACATGGCAGTTTCGATCGAGCTTGCTTTGTTATGAGGCAAGCGTAGACCACAGCGTAAATGTGCGGCTCGGTCGATACTCGCCGTTTGGTGCGCTGTCGTATGGGGCAGTTGGGAGATCGTCAACGCTTCAAAGAGAGGCGAAATCTATCAGTCCCCTCCGGGATTTGGAAGGCAGCCCTTTTTGAAGGGTTGGCTGCGGTCGACGGGGCGGCTAATGTGAATCCAGACGGTTAATCGGAATAAGGCTCCCCATGATCAGATTCGGCCTGCTCGGATGCGGGCGTATCGCAAAGCGGCACGCCGACCTTTTGGGGGGCAATCATGTCGACGGAGCCAGGCTTGTCGCAGTATGCGACACTGTTCGCGCCCGTGCCGACGCGATTGCGTCGAGATCCGGCGTCCCCGCGGAATATGACATGGATACCTTCCTGGCCCGGAAGGATATCGACGCGGTGGCGGTGCTGACGCCGAGCGGGATGCATCCCGCCCATGTCATCGCCTGCGCCAAGGCCGGAAAGCACGCCATCGTCGAGAAGCCGATGGCATTGCGGCTTCAGGACGCCGACGACATGATCCGGGCCTGCGACGAGGCAGGCGTCAAGCTGTTCGTCGTCAAACAGAATCGCTTCAACGTTCCGGTGGTGAAGGCGCGCGAGGCGCTGGAGGCCGGCCGCTTCGGCCGCCTGATACTCGGCACCGTGCGCGTCCGCTGGTGCCGCGACCAAGCCTATTACGACCAGGATGCCTGGCGTGGCACCTGGGCCTATGACGGCGGCGTGCTCTCGAACCAGGCCAGCCATCACATTGATATGCTGGAATGGTTTTTCGGCGATGTCGTCAGCGTTCATGCCCGCGCGGCGACAGCGTTGGCGAAGATCGAGGCCGAGGATACGGCGGTTGCCACGCTGAAGTTCCGCAACGGTGCGCTCGGGATCATCGAGGCGACCACGGCTGCGCGTCCGACCGACCTCGAAGGCTCGCTTTCGATTCTCGGAGAGAAGGGAACGGTTGAAATCGCCGGCTTTGCCGTCAACCAGATCCGGCACTGGCGCTTTGTCGAGGAACTTGCCTCGGACAGAGACGTGGTCGAGAAATTTTCCGTCAATCCGCCGAACGTCTACGGCTTCGGTCACCAGGCCTATTACCAGCACGTGATCGACTGTCTGGTGAACCAGCGTTCGGCGCTGGTCGATGGCCTCGAAGGGCGCAAGAGCCTGGAACTGATTTCGGCGCTCTACGAATCGATCGAGACGGGTGCCGAGGTGCCGCTTCGCTTCGCGCCTCGGCTGGGCCGGCTCGGTGTCGTGTCGTGAACCCGCCGGAGATACATCAGGCGGGCGTGCGCGACGTCGAGTTCGGCGCGCGCGTCAGGATCGTTGATCCGTGCAATCTGTACGGCTGCAAAATCGGCGACGATTGCTTTGTCGGGCCGTTTACCGAGATCCAGAAAGACGTCATGATCGGCGCCCGCACGCGGGTACAGTCACACGCCTTCATCTGCGAATTGGTCACGATCGGCGAAGATTGTTTTGTCGGGCACGGGGTGATGTTCGTGAACGATACGTTCTCGACCGGCGGCCCGGCGCGGGGCAACAAGGATCTATGGCGCGAGACCGTGATCGGTGATCGCGTCTCAATCGGCTCCAACGCGACGATCTTGCCGGTGAGGATCACCGATGACGTCGTCATCGGCGCAGGCTCTGTTGTGACCAGAGATATCACGTCGCCAGGGACCTATGCCGGCAACCCGGCGCGCCGGCTGCTGGCGGACAGGTAGGAAGCCGACCGATGCCGGTGCCTTTTGCGGATCTGCAACTGCAGTATCAGACCATCAAGAGCGAGATCGATGGCGCGATTGCCTCCGTCATCCGCGACAATGCGTTCATTCGCGGGTCCTACGTTGACGCGTTCGAACGGCAGTTCGCCGCTGCCGTTGACGTCAAGCATTGCGTGTCCTGCGCCAACGGCACCGATGCGCTGTATCTCGCCATGGCCGCGCTGAAGGTCAAGCCGGGCGACGAGGTGATCACCACGGCGCATTCCTGGATCAGCACGTCCGCAATGATCACGCATGCCGGCGCCACGGTGGTGTTCTGCGACACCGACGGCTCGACGTTCACGATCGATCCGGCGGCGATCGAGGCCGCGATCACGCCGCGCACCGTCGGCATCATCCCCGTCCATCTGTACGGGCAACCGGCCGATATGGATGCGATCATGGCGATCGCGAGCAAGCATAGGCTCTGGGTGATCGAGGACTGTGCGCAGGCGCATCTCGCGCGTTACAAGGGCCAGCAGGTAGGTACGTTCGGCGCGGCCGCGACCTATTCGTTCTACCCGGGCAAGAATCTCGGCGCGATGGGCGATGCCGGCGCCGTCGTCACCAACGACGCCGCGCTCGCCGAGCACATGACGATGCTGGCGCGTCACGGCGGTCTGGTAAAGCATCAGCATCATATCGAAGGCATCAACAGCCGGCTCGACGGCATGCAGGCCGCGATCCTGTCGGCGAAACTGCCGTATCTCGCGCAGTGGACCAAGGCGCGTCAGGACGCGGCAAAAGCCTATGATGCCGGGCTCAACCAGATCGAGGATGTGATCGTGCCTCAGGTCGCGCCTGACCGCACCCACGTCTATCATCTCTACACGATCAGGCATCCGCGCCGCGACTCGCTGGCCGCGCATCTGAACGCGAACGGCGTGCAGACCGCGATCAACTATCCGACGGCGCTGCCGTTCCTTGCCGCGTATCAGCGGTTCGGCCATCGCCCGGAGCAGTTTCCGAACGCGCATCGCGATCAGGGACGTATCCTGTCGCTGCCGATGTTTGCCGAGATCACGCGGGCGCAGCAGGACGAGGTGATCGATCTGGTTCGCAAGTTTTGAGCGCTCAGCGCTCGTCCGCGATCACCTTGCCGTCGTTCGGCAGCGCGCCTGCCGCGACCAGTTCGACATTGCCGCCAAGCTTCGTCACGGCGCGCAGTGTTGCCGCGAGTTCGCCCTGTAGCGCCTCGCCGGGCGAAGCCGTTTCCGCCTTCAGTGTCATCAAATCGCTCTCGCCGGATCGCGTGACGACGAGGCGTAGTCTTCCGAGTTCGGGATGGCGCTTGCCGATCTCGGCGATCTGCTCGGGGCGGACGAACATGCCCTTGACCTTGGTGGTCTGATCAGCGCGGCCCATCCAGCCCTTGATGCGCATATTCGTGCGTCCGCATGGGCTTGTCCCGGGCAGCGCTGCGGTGAGATCGCCGAGCGCGAGCCTGATCCACGGATGCTGCGGGTCGAGCGAGGTGACGACGATCTCGCCGACGTCGCCGGGCGGCACCGGATCGCCGGTGCCGGGACGCACGATCTCCATGATCAGATCCTCGTTGACGACCATGCCTTCGCGCGCCGGCGTCTCGAACGCGACCATGCCGAGGTCGGCGGTGCCGAACGCCTGATAGGCGTCGATGCCGCGCGCCTTGACTTCGTCCTGCAGTGATTTCGGGAACGCCGCGCCGGAGACCAGCGCGCGCTTGATCGAGGAGACATTACGCCCAGCATTCGCGGCAGCGTCGAGCAGGATCTTGAGGAAATCAGGCGTGCCGCTATAGCCGACCGGGCGATAGGCCTCGATCAGTTCAAACTGCTGCTCGGTATTGCCGGGGCCAGCCGGAATCACCGCGCAGCCCAGCGCTCGCGCCGAGGCATCGAAAATGAAGCCGCCCGGCGTCAGATGATAACTGAAGGTGTTGAGCACCACGTCGCCGGACCGAAAGCCCGCCGCAAACAGCGCCCGCGCGCCACGCCAGGGATCGGCGTGAACGGGCTCAGGCTCGAAGATCGGTCCCGGTGAGGTAAACAGCCGTCCGAACGACCCAAGCGGCCACGCGACGAAGCCGCCGAAGGGCGGCGCGGCCTTGTGCAGGGCAGGGAGTTCTGATTTGCGCAGCACCGGCAACTCAGCAAGCGCGGCGCGGCTGGCCACGGTGGCGGGATCGATGCCTTTCAAGCGCTCGGCATAGGCCGGCGCGGCGAGCGCCTTGCGCAGGACGTCCGGAAGCCTTGAAAACAGCTCCGCCTCGCGTATGCCCGGCTCGCGCGTTTCAAGGGCGTCGTAGTGGTCGGTCATGGCTGATCCTCAGGTGAGGGCCGATTGCGTGCCGCCTCTGACGTGCTATCAGACGGCTTCTACCGGTGTTGATGTTCCAGGGAACGCAATGGCTGAAAGAGATACCGCGGCGGCAGACACGCTGGATTCGGCCGATATCGTCGCCAAGCTGAAGCTTCGCATGGTCGATCACTGCCTGCCGCTGTGGTCGATCGAGGGGTGGGACGATAGAGCGGGCGGTTTTATCGATCGGCTCGATCTGGACGGAAGTGCAGACCGCCTGGCGCCACGCCGGGTTTTCGTGCAAGCGCGCCAGATCTATTGCTACGCCAAGGCGGCGCAAATGGGCTGGTATCCGCAGGGGCGCGCGATCGCGCTGAAGGGGCTGGAGCACCTGCTGGCGAAGGCGAAAGCCCCCGACGGCAAGCCCGGCTTTGTGCACACGCTGCAGCCTGAAGGCGCCGTGCTGGACCCGCTGCGAGATTCCTACGATCACGCCTTTATCCTGCTGGCCCTTGCGACCGTCTATGGACTCGATCACGATGCGCAGATCCGCGCCGAGATCGACGGGCTGTGCCACTTCATCGAGACGCAGCTTCGTTCGCCGCACGGCGGGGTTCACGAAGGATTGCCGGTTTCGATGCCGCGGCGGCAGAACCCGCAGATGCATCTGTTCGAAGCCATGATCGCGGCGTTCGACGCGACACATGACCTCGTGTTCCAGAACAGGGCCGGAAATTTCTTCAGCCTGTTTCTGGCCAACCTCTACGACAAGCAGCGGCAGGTGCTTGGCGAATATTTCGAGGAGGACTGGTCGAAGATCGAGCCGGTCAGCGTCGAGCCCGGACATCAGGCGGAATGGGCGTGGCTGCTGAAAGGCTTTGAGCGCATCACCGGCTGTCCGACCGGGCGCTATCGCGGCGAATTGCTGGCGACAGCGCTGCGTTATCGCGACGAGGCGACCGGCTGCCTGATCGACGAAGGCGACGCCCGCGGCAACATCAGGCGGCATACGCGCCGGCTGTGGCCGCAGACGGAAATCGCCAAGGCGTGGATCGCGCAGGCCGAAGCGGGCGAGGCAGGCGCGGCCGATGAAGCGCGCGCGGCGCTGGCGCGGCTCGAACGGCACTACCTCAGCCACCCCGTCACGGGCGGCTGGTACGACCAATTCGACCGCGACGGCAACTCCCTGGTCGCCACCATTCCTGCGTCTTCGTTCTATCATGTTCTCAGCGCGGTAGCGGAAGCGGAGCAGGTGCTCGGCTAAGCGTGGGGCGGCGCTCACAGCCACCGCTTTCGCCGCTTGAAACTCTTCAGGTTCTTGAAACTCTTGCGCTGGTCGCCGGCGCCGCCCAGGTAGAACTCCTTGACGTCCTCGTTGTCGCGCAATTCGTCGGCGGTGCCGTCGAGCACCACCTTGCCCTGTTCCATGATGTAGCCGTGGCTCGCGACCGACAGCGCCGCGCGCGCGTTCTGCTCCACCAGCAGGATGGTGACGCCGAGATCGCGGTTGATCGCTTTGATGATCCCAAACACTTCCTTGACCAGGAGCGGGGACAGACCCATCGACGGCTCGTCCATCAGGATCATCTTGGGGCGCGCCATCAGCGCGCGGCCAATCGCCAGCATCTGCTGTTCGCCACCGGAGAGATAGCCGGCGAGCCCGGTACGCTCCTTGAGCCGCGGGAAATATCTGAACACCATCTCGATGTCGGCGGCGATCTCGTTGTCGGTGCGCGTGAACGCACCGAGCTTTAGATTCTCGATCGACGTCATGTCCGCGATGATGCGGCGGCCTTCCATCACCTGGAAGATGCCGCGGCGGACGATCTTGTCGGGATCGATGCCGTTGATGCGCTCGCCATCGAAGACGATTTCGCCGCGGATCACTTCGCCGTCCTCGGTCTTGAGCAGGCCCGAGATCGCCTTCAGCGTCGTCGACTTGCCGGCGCCGTTGGCGCCGAGCAGCGCCACGATCGCGCCCTTCGGCACTTCAAGGCTCAAGCCGCGCAGCACCAGGATCACCTTGTCGTAGACCACCTCGATGTTGTGGACGCTGAGCAGCGGGGCGGCGGCTTGCGCGGCAGTCTTCGCAGGACGATTGAGTTCGGTTGCTTCAGTCATTTTTCCGATCCTGGCGTTGTTAGTGGAGCGGGTCGTCCGCTCCACCCACCACCGCCGTCATCACCCGCGTATGCGGGTGATCCAGTATTCCAGAGGCACCTGCGATCAATCGAGAAGCCGCGGCGTACTGGATCCCCGCTTTCGCGGGGATGACAGTTGAGTGTTGAGGCGACTAGAGGCGCCTCCCGACCTCACCAACCCAGCCAGTCGGGCTTGCGCGGCAGGTCGATCGTCTTCACCTTCTCCATCTTGATGCCGCCGTTCTTGACGAGCTCGTTGAGGGGGGCGTCGGTCGCGCCTGCGACCTTCATGCGATACAGATCGACCTTGAGCGTGCCGCGGTGATCCTTCTCGGTGAAGGTCGAGGGGTTGCAGATGCCTTCGCCGCCGGCGGGCACCCAATCCTTCTTCTGGTAGAAGCCCTTCTTGACGTTCTCGCCGGTGGCGCCGCCGTTCTTGGCAGCCCATTCGACGGCTTCCTTCATGTAGAGCGCGGTGCAGACGCCGGCGAGGTAATGCACGGGACGGTAGGCGGTACCGGCCGCGTCCGACATCTTGGAGATTTCCGTGAACGTCTTCATGCCGGGTGCGTTGCCGCCCCAGGCGATCGCGGTGCGCAGCGGAAACACCACACCGTCAGCGGCAGCACCGGCAGCCTTGGCGGCGTTCTCATCCATGCCCCAGACGTTGCCGAGGAACTGCACGTCGACGCCGGCCGCCTTGCAGGCGTTGAGCACGGAGATGTTGGAGCCCGCGGTATTGCCGAGATAGGCGTAGTTGGCGCCTGAGCTCTTCAGCGTAAGGCACTGCGCGCTGTAGTCGCCGGGCGTCAATGCGAACACGATCGGCGGCAGCACTTCGAACCCGAGGTCGGTGGCAATCGCTTCACCTGCCGCCTTCGGCGCGTTCGGATAGGGGTGGTTGGCGCCCATATGGACGTATTTCGGCTTGCCGGACTTGCCCTTGGCTTTCCAGTCCTCGGCGGCCCAGGTCAGCATGCCGCGAAGTGCGTCCGAATAGCTCGGTCCATAGAAGAAGTTGTAGGGTGCGGGCTTGGCCTTTCCGCCGGCGCCGGTCGGATCGGAGAGTGCTGCAGCATAGGATGCCGAGATATCCGGGATCTTGTCCTGGGCCAGGAAACCCGTCAGCGCCTCGGTATCGGCAGTGCCCCAGCCGAGAATGGCGGCGACTTTGTCGGCGCCCGACCATTTCTTGTACTGGGCGATCGCGCGCGGCACCTGATAGCCGTAATCGACGGTATCGAGGTTGACCTTGGCGCCGTTGATGCCGCCGCTCTTGTTGATCCATGCATAGGTGTCGGCGACACCCTGCCCGAACGGCGTTCCGACGTCCGAAGTTGGTCCTGAATAGTCGGTGAGATGCCCCAGCGCGATTGGCGCCTGGGCCAATGCAGCGGTAGAACCCAACAGCAAAGCAAGCGAGGCTGTGCTCAACAGAGTCTTCATCGTCATGGACATAGTCCTCCCGGTTACTTCTCGAGGTCTTCTCGTTGTTCGTCCCGTTCCGACCTCAATGCGAGAACGGGTAGAGTTTCCAGTATGCCTTGATCTGCCGCCATCGATGCGCAAGTCCATCCGGCTCGAACACCAGAAAGATGATGATGATCAGGCCGATGGCCATCTCGCGCAAGAAAGCGATATTGTTCTTTAGTCCCAGAAATTGATCGATCGGGCTGTCGCGGAGCGCGACGCTGAGCCATTCCATCGATTCCGGCAGCAGCACCATGAAGGCAGTGCCCATCAGCGTGCCCATGATCGAACCGAGCCCGCCGATGATGATCATGGCGAGGAAGATAATCGAGCGATCGATGCCAAAGCCTTCGTTGGAGACCACCTGATTGTAATGCGCATAGAGCGCGCCGCCGACGCCGGCAAAGAAGGCGGCGAGGCCGAACGACAGCGTCCGGTATTTGGTCAGGTTGATGCCCATGATCTCGGCGGACAGATAATGGTCGCGCACGGCGACCAGCGCGCGTCCGTCACGCGAACGGATCAGGTTGGTGACCAGCAGATAGCAGACGACGACATAGGCCAGCACGACGTAAAAATACTGCTTATCGCCGCGCAGCATGTATCCGAAGATCGAGAATGGTTCGGCGCTGGCGGGAACGCTGCCGCCGGTGAACCACTCGGCACGGGCAAAGAAGTCGAGCAGGATGTACTGCGCCGCCAGCGTCGCGATCGCGAGATAAAGCCCTTTCAGCCGCGCCGCGGGCAGGCCGAAGACCAGACCGACCGCGGCCGTCACGACACCGGCGAGCGGAATGCAGAAGAAGACGGGAATGCCGAACCGGTTCGAGAGATAGGCTGAGGTAAAGGCGCCGAAACCGAAGAAGGCAGCATGACCGATCGAGATCTGGCCGGTGAAGCCGACGACGATGTTAAGTCCGAGGGCCGCGATGCCGAAGATGCCGATCTGGATCAGCAGGCTGAGGACGTATTCGTTGACGACGTGTGGCGCAACACAAGTCAGCGCGATGCCGGCGATCATGGCATTGCGGCTGGTCGTGGTCGGAAACACGGTGGTATCCGCCGCATAGCTGGTGCGGAAATCGCCGGCGGGAATGATGGTCTGGCCTGCCATGATTGATTTACACCCGCTCGATGTCTTTGGTGCCGAACAGGCCGTACGGCTTGATCATGAGGATGATGATGAGCGCGTAGAATGGCGCGATCTCGTAGAGATTGCCCCAGTGCAGATATTCGCTGTCGAGAAAGTGCGCGACGTTTTCCAACAGGCCGATGATGATGCCGCCAAGCACTGCGCCGCCAACGCTGTCGAGACCACCGAGGATCGCGGCCGGAAACACCTTGACGCCGTAGGCGGAGAGGCCTGCCGACACGCCGTTGACGACGGCCACGACCACGCCTGCGACGGCGGAGACGGTCGCCGAGATCGCCCAGGCCATCGCGAATACGCTTTTGACGGAAATGCCGAGCGACTGCGCCACCTGCTGGTTGAACGCGGTCGCGCGCATCGCCAGACCATATTTGGAGAGGCGGAAGAACCACGCCATACCCACCATCATCGCCACCGAGACCGCGAGGCTCATCAGATAGACGGTCTGCACCTGCAGGCCGAGAATGTTGACGTTCTGGGTCTGGAAGATGCGCGGGAACGGCTGCAGATTGACGCCGAACATCCACTTCATCAGCGCCGAAAACACCGTCGAGAGCGCGATCGTCACCATGATCACGGAAATGATCGGCTCGCCGATCATGGGGCGCAGGATGACGATCTGGATCGCGATGCCGAACAGGAACATGAACACCAGCGTGATCGGCATGCCCAGATAGAACGGCACCTGATATTTGGTCAGCAGCCACCAGCACACCCAGGCGCCCACCAGCAGCAGTTCGCCCTGCGCGAAATTCACCACCTGCGTCGCCTTGTAGATCAGCACGAACGACATCGCGACCACGCCGTAGAGCGTGCCGACCACGAGGCCGTTGACGAGGAGCTGGATCAGAAGCTGGGTGTTCATGCGAAGTCACTCGACGTGCAAGCTGTCATCGCCGGGCTTGACCCGGCGATCCATCGCCTGAAGAAGCACTTTTTCCGAAGAGGATGGATGCGCGGGTCAATCCCGCGCATGACGATCAGTTTTGCGGCGCCACCGGCAAACGTCAGCTTCATTCCGCGGCCTCCGCCATCGGCGCAGGTCCGCCGAGATCGACGACCCGCAGCGTGGTGCGGATGCGCTGGGTGGTGCCGTCCTGGAAGCGGATCACGGTATCGACCGGAATGTCGCTCTTGCCGGCGTAGATCGCGTCGATGATATCTGCGTATTTTTCGTTGATGACGCTGCGGCGGACCTTGCGGGTACGTGTCAATTCGCCATCGTCAGCGTCGAGCTCCTTGTAGAGCAACAGGAAGCGCGAGATACGCTGCGCCGGCGGCAGCGTGGCGTTGACGCCTTCCACCTCCTTGCGCAACAGCGCATAGACCTCGGAGCGCGAGGAGAGGTCGGTATAGGTCGTGAACGAGATGCGGTTCTTCTCCGCCCATTTCGAGATGATCGAATAACGAATACAGATCATCGCCGCCAGTGCATCGCGGCCGGCGCCGAGCACCACCGTCTCGGCGATGTAGGGCGAGAATTTTAGCTTGTTTTCCAGATACTGCGGCGAGAAGCGCTCACCGCGCGCGGTCTCGGCGAGATCCTTGATGCGGTCGATGACGACGAGCTGGCCATCTTCGTTGAAGTAGCCGGCGTCACCGGAATGCATCCAGCCGTCCTTGATATCGGCGGCAGAGGCTTCCGGATTCTTGTAATAGCCTAAGAACATGTTGGGGTGGCGGACGACGATCTCGCCAACGCCGTTGACATCGGGGTTATCGACGCGGATTTCGATATCGTCGGCCATCGGCACGCCGGTCGTATCCGGATCGACCTTGCCCGCCGGATGCAGCGTGTAGGCACCGAGCAATTCGGTCTGGCCATAGAGCGTGCGCAGCGGCACGCCCATCGCCTGGAAGAACTTGAAGGTGTCGGGGCCGAGTGCGGCGCCGCCGGTTGCCGCCGAGCGCAACCGCGTGAAGCCCAGGCGGTCGCGCAGCGCGCGGAACAGGAGCTGATCGGCGAACATCGAATGCTTGCCGTGTGCGAGCGCCGAGAGCCCTGCCTTCATTCCGATATCGAACAGCTTCTGTTTCAGCGGCGAGGAATCCATCACGCCGGCGCGGACCTCGGCGGCGATCGATTCCCAGAGCCGCGGCGCGAACAGCACGAAAGTCGGCGCGATCTCGCGGAAATCGTGCATCATGGTCTCGGGTTCTTCGACGAAGTTGACCTTCATCCGGCAGAGCAGCCCTTTGCCGAGCGCGTAGACCTGCTCCATGATCCAGGGCAGCGGCAGCACCGAGACGTATTCATCGTCCGGTCCCTTCGGATCGAAGGCGAGATAGGTCGCGCAATGTTTGAGGACGCGGCCAGCCGCCAGCATCGCGAGCTTGGGATTGGCCGTGGTGCCCGATGTCGTGCAGAGGATCGCGACATCCTCACCGCGGGTGGCGTCGACCAGCCGGTCGTAAACGCCTGGCTCGCGCGTGGCGCGGTCGCGTCCCATCGTGGCCAGCTTCTCGGCTTCCATCAGGCGGGGATCGTCGTATTTCCGCATGCCGCGCGGATCGGAATAGACGATGTGCTTGAGGTTGGGCGCGCGATCGGCCAGCGCCAGCAGCTTGTCGACCTGCTCCTCGTCCTCGGCGAACACCAGCTTGGCCTCGCCGTAGCTGAGCAGATAGGCCGCTTCCTCGTCCAGCACATCGCGATAAAGACCGAGGCTCATGGCGCCGATGGCATGGGTTGCGATTTCGGCGGCCACCCAGTCCGGCCGATTGTCGCCGATGATGCCGATGACGTCGCCGCGCCCAAGACCCAGTTCGACCAAGCCGAGCGCGAAATCGTGCACGCGGGTCTGGTAATCGCTCCAGGTGAAGACGCGCCACAGCCCGAGATCCTTTTCGCGCAGCGCAATCTCGCCGCCGTGCTCCCTCGCGTTGAGGCGCAGCAGCTTTGGAAAGGTATCGGCTAGGACGGCGCGCCCAGCGTAATCCATCATGCCACGCTCTCCCGAGGCGCCGGCGTGTCGTCGGGATCGACGAGGACCTCATCCTCTTCGCCGAGATAGGCGCGTTTCACATGCGGATCAGCGAGGACGGAGGCGGGATCGCCTTCGGCGATCTTGCGGCCGAAATCCAGCACCATGACGCGGTGGGAGATGTCCATCACCACGCCCATGTCGTGCTCGATCATCATCACGGTCATGCCGAACTCTTCGTTGAGGTCGACGATGTAGCGCGCCATGTCCTCCTTTTCCTCGAAGTTCATGCCGGCCATCGGCTCGTCGAGCAGGATCAGTTGCGGCTCCAGCGCCATCGCGCGGGCCAGCTCGACGCGCTTGCGCAAGCCGTAGGGCAGGGTGCCGGCGGTCGCCTTGCGCACCGACTGCAGGTCAAGGAAATCGATGATCTCCTCCACCTTGCGGCGGTGCTCGAGTTCCTCGCGCCGCGCGCCGGTCAGCCAGTAAAGCGAGCCGGTGACAAAATTGTTCTTCAAGAGGTGGTGCCGCCCGACCATGATGTTGTCGAGCACGCTCATGTGGTGGAACAGCGCCAGGTTCTGGAAAGTGCGGCCGATGCCGAGCCGTGGTCGTGCGTTCGGATTGAGGCCGGTGATATCCTTGCCGCGGTAGAATAGCCGGCCTTCGGTCGGGCTGTAGCGGCCGGAAATGCAATTGACGATGGAGGTCTTGCCGGCGCCGTTCGGGCCGATGATCGAGAACAATTCGCCCTCGTTCACGCCGAACGAGACCTCGGTCAGCGCACGGACGCCGCCGAAGCGCAGCGACACGCCGCGCACTTCCAACGTATGAGCCACTCATTCCCTCCAGATAAGGCGCTTGCCGCGCTCTTTATCTATCGTTCGCAACTACACCCGCAATCTTACATCCGCAGTCGCCTTCCGGCCATCCGACTAACGATGCCGATCACGGCCGGCATCACGCGTGGTAACGCCGCACCCCAACCGGTAGCGCCATGGGCGCACCTGTCGAGGTGGTCCTCCTTAGGGCAATGCGATAGTTTGAAATGTCTTTTGCCTGACAATTCGTCGGGAAATTTTGCCAGTCGCACTTCTGTTGCAGTGCAGCAAGTATAGGTCCCGACGGTCGATGCAATCATGATTGCTGCGGATAACCTCAAGCGCATCGCCGCCTGGTCGCGCGAACTGAACGAGCGGGAAATCGAGGTCGCCCGTGCCGGCATCGTCGAGAAATCCTACCGCGCCAACGAGCATATCTTCATGCGCGGCGATCCCTTCGACTACTGGACCGGCATCGTCACCGGCCTTGCCCGGATGAGTACGGTGTCGAGCGGGGGCAAGGCCGCGACCTTCGCCGGCCTGACGGCCGGTGCATGGTTCGGCGAAGGCTCGGTGCTCAAGGGCGAGCCGCGCCGTTACGACGTGGTCGCATTGCGCGACACCAGGCTGGCGCTGATGGACCGCAGTACCTTCTTCTGGCTGTTCGAGAACAGCGTGGCGTTCAACCGCTTTCTGGTCCGGCAGCTCAACGAGCGGCTCGGCCAGTTCATCGGAGCGGTGGAACATGGCCGCACGCTCGACGCAACCAGCCGCGTCGCGCGTTCCATCGCGTCGCTGTTCAACCCGATTCTCTATCCGGACATGACGCGCCACCTGGAGATCACGCAGGAGGAAATCGGAGCGCTCTCCGGTATTTCGCGGCAAAACGCCAACCAGTGTCTGAAGCGGCTCGAGAAGGAGGGCTTGCTGCGGCTCGAATATGGCGGCGTCACCATCATCGAACTCGAACACTTGCGCCACCATGGCGATTAGGCACCTAAGAGCCTGATTTCCAACGGCTTTGGCGATAGACTTGGCGCAGGTCGAATGCTATGGCCTGCGCGACGAGCGGGTTTGGAGAAGATATGGCGGCTCAGGATTTAAAGCGTCGCGTTGCGCTGATCACCGGCGTCACCGGCCAGGACGGCGCCTACTTGGCCGAATATCTGCTCGGCCTCGGCTATGAGGTCCACGGCATCAAGCGGCGGTCGTCCTCGTTCAACACCGCGCGGATCGACCACCTCTACCAGGACCCGCATTCCCGCAACGTGCCGTTCCTGCTGCATTATGGCGACATGACCGACTCGACCAACCTGATCCGGCTGATGCAGCAGATCAGGCCGA
>NZ_LLYA01000217.1 GCF_001440415.1 Bradyrhizobium retamae | reverse complement strand
ACGCACCCGACCGTCATCCAAAGTGCTGCTAAAATCCCTTGCATCCGCGGGGCCGTCTATACATGAAGCTCTCGATGAAGGCGTTCTGCATAGGTTTGCCCGGCGCGAATGCCATGCGACGCGGCTCTGGTCGGCCCATGCGAGAATGGCTTTGCTGGTGAGTTCGCTGCCGTTGTCACTGACCACCATTCTGGGCTTGCCACGCTCGATCATCAGCCGGTCCAGTTCCCGCGCCACGCGGATGCCAGAGAGCGAGGTGTGGGCCACCAGCGCCAGACACTCGCGGGTACAATCATCCACGACGGCCAGGATGCGGAAGCGGCGGCCGCAGGTCAGTTGATCCGACACAAAGTCGAGCGACCAGCGGGCGTTCGGCGTCATCGGGACCAGCATCGGCGCCCTGGTCCCGATTGCCCGCTTGCGACTGCCGCGGCGGCGTACCGTCAGCTTCTCTTCCCGATAGAGTCGGAGGAGCTTCTTGTGGTTGATCAGATACCCCTCCCGCCTGAGCAGAACATGCAGCCGCCGATAGCCGAAGCGGCGGCGTTCCTGGGCAATCGTCCTCATGCGCTGGCGAAGATCGGCTTCGTCGGCCCCGATTGTCCGATATCTCATGGTCATACGGCAGCAGCCGATGGCTTTACACGCCCGCCGTTCGCTCATCCCGAATGCCTCTCGCAGATGGACGACAGCCTTCCACTTCTCCGTGGGCGTCACCACGTCTTCCCCAACAGGTCCTTCAGCGCCGTGTTGTCCAGCATGGCGTCGGCCAGGAGCCGCTTTAGCTTGGTGTTCTCGTGCTCCAACGCCCTCAGCCGCTTGGCCTCCGAGACGTCCATCCCGCCGAACCTGGCCTTCCATTTGTAGATGCTGGCGTCGCTGACGCCGTGATTCCGGCACAGATCGGCCACAGAAACCCCGGCCTCGTGCCTCCTTCAAGATCCCGATGATCTGCTCTTCCGTAAAACGATTGCGCTTCACGCTCTCGTCCTCGTCTTGGGCCAGAGCGAGCTTCAAACTGGATTAAGCCCGTGGGCAAGGTCAGGGCATCCCGCTGGTGCCAGAAAGCTGGCCGCCCGCCAGCCTATCTGATCTCTCCGATCTCGTGCTCAGCCTGCCTCCCGACATCGCATCTTCTCTCGCTGATCTCGTTCTGGGCCTACCTGCGCTCGCCGCGCACCGCGGTCGGCGGCAGACGCAGGTGGTGCGGTACGAACATTTGGTGGCGCGCCCCGACGAGGAAATCCGGCGCGTGATCGCTCGCCTCGGCTACGATCCAATGGGCATTGCATCGGCGATATGGAGCAGCCGGAATATCTTCGGTCCAGTCGCTTCGGGGATCGAAAACTCCTCGAGAGAAAGGCAGTCGATGACCGCTCAGTCTACACTTGGCAAACTGAACTGCGCATGCAAGAGATGCAAGCAATAACGGATGCAATCGGCGCCGAGCTTTTGATTGACCTCGGTTATGAGCAGGAACTTCGGCACGTTCAGCAAGCCGGGATCGTGGATAGAGGTCGGGCCGTAACCGAACAATATCGTCAGGTATTTCAAACCTGGTGGGATTTGCGCCGCGCGTAGCGAGGAGCCCGTGCGGCATCTGGCGGAAACGGGTGCGCCAAACAGTATTGTCTGGCAAGCTGAAGAGAACTCCTCCTCGGCTTTCAACCCCTCCATGGTTCGGAACAGCAACATCTAGCCGAGCCCAACATGGACGAGAATTTGCGCCTGGCGAATTCGATAGCGGCTCAGTTGGAACAGGCGCTCACGCTGTCGGAGACCGATCGAGCTGCTGGATTGAATGCCATTCGTGATAGCGAAGCGGCCATCGAGACGTTGCGGGCGGCAAACGTACGGCTTTATCCGCTGGGAAGATCAGCGGGCGGAAGGCATATTCAGCTACGAGCGGTTTGGAGCAGCGCGTTCCCTTGCGGGCGATCCGCGAACTGATCGAGGCAGCGCTGAAGGACGTGTCGCGAGACTTCCGGAGCCTTTACGCCGGGAAGCCGTTGGTCGATCCCGCCTGAGCGGCTCCTTGCGGGCTCTGCTGCTGGAAGCGTTCTACACGGTGCGATCTGAGCGGCAGTTGATCGAGCAGCTCCACCACAATCTTTTGTTCCGCTAATTTGTCGGACTGTCGATCGATGGTTCGGTATGGGATGCTACCGTGTTCTACAAGAACCGTGATCGGCTGCTCGATGGCGATAGTGCGACGACGTTCTTTGTCGCAGTTTCTGAACCTTACGAAAAACGACATCCGACAGGACGAACGGCGATGCTGCGCAAATGCGAAGCGCGCGCCGATATGATCGACGAGGGTGCGGGTTGCAAGTTTCATAAAGCCAGGAGATGTTCGGAGGATTCATCAGTCAAGATCAAACGACTCGGATCGTTCAAATCGAACTCAATAACGCGTGGCGCGAAGAGGCGGGCATAGCGGGTGAAGGCGCTAGTCGGCGGAAAGCGAATCACGGTATCGCATCGCCCGAGGAGATACATCTCGATAAGGGCGGAGATCCCGCCGTCGACTCCCAGTGCTGCACCATGTAATGGCCCGGCCTGATCCGCCTGGAAGCGTTTTGGGATCGTGAAAAGATCGGGAAACACACCCGACAGCTTGTCAAGCACCTGCGCGCTGTCCGTACACAACAATACCCTCACAGGTCCTGGATGTGGTAACGCTTTGGCCGTATCAATGGCAGTGCATACCTGCCGCAAGGCGAGCTCCGCATCGGCCCAGTAGGGCGTGTGCCCCATTATATCTTCGCCGTTGCCGTGCCGAACATGAACCCCGATTATATTGCGCCCTTCAAAGTGCTCTTGATATAGGGCGTCAATCCGAGCTTGAATTTCGGGCCTTGGTTTGATGCTCCGGAATATTTGTCGTTCGGCATTCTGATCGCAACGCCACATCAAACAAGCATCACACACCACGGTGTTGGCTTCACTATCTTGTTCGGCTTGGAAAAGCTCACTCAGCTCATCACGTTCTCGGAAAATCTGTTCATCTGGGCGGTAAACGCAGTCGATCGATGGCTTATTCCACCATGACGGGAAGAAAGGACCCGGGAATGAGAGCTGGTTGATCTCGTCATCGCAGATGACCCGTACGCCCGCGATGTCTTGAATTGGTTCGAAGAACACCGGAAAGGCGTTCGTGAAAGGTTGATTGAGATAACAGGAGCCACGCCAATCAATGGCTAGAGTCCGCCCCGTCCGCTGCGCATAGCGCCAGGCTGACGCCAGGGACCACAGGCAATCACCGAAACCAGTACGTCGTCGAGAAACAACGAACCGGCCGTTCATCGAGCCGCCAACAAACATTTGTGTTTTCCTCGTTAAGGGAATACCGCCTGGATAAGGACGCTACGGAAACTCTACGTATGGCCTCGCCCGATGCTGTCGTCAGCGATCGTGATGTTAGCCAACTTGGCTGGTAGAACTTCATATGCCGCTACCATGGAGGAGCCGCGCGAAAATGTTGCCGTCGACATGCTTGATTTCAGTCGTATCCGCCTTGTTGCAACAGCTCCTCGAAGCCCTTTCTGGCATGTACCATGTCGAATAGAATTTCTGCTGCTGGGGCGCTTGCCGTCCTGAGCTGCCGCTATGGCGCAGCGCCCAAGACTACAAGCATGAGCCCAGCTACCGGGTATGCCGCCCTCAGGGCCCAGCTGCCCCCGCATTTGGAGACATGCACACGGCCATATTCGTGGTGCTGTTATGCTTTCTCCAGCATTTGATCGCAGTCTTGATGCGCGCGAGCAGCATGGGAAGGATGCAGCCGAAGGCGACGGAGCTCCCACAATCCCCGCAGTTCCTTCACGACAGCTTCACGCCTAGCCCGATCGAAAGTAATTGTATCCAGGAGATCCCCGAGCACGGCTTCGCCCTCGATCTGCATCAGTAGATCGAACGCATCCTGTGAAATACGCACACTGTCACCGCTGGAGTGCGCCGTACGGATTTCGCACACCGTCTCCTGGCGATCTCGCGCTGTGTAAGCGCGAATCCGATAGAGGCGTGCATAAGGCGGCAATGAAACCGCGAGCGCAGTCCAATCCTCCAACGTTGCCGCCCTCTTCTTGACGAGGAACGGCCCGACCACAAGTCCATCCAGCTCTGTCGTCAGAAATGTGGTAATCGCGTCTGCAACCGACTCCACGATCGGCTCGGCATTGTTGTTAAAGGACGTATTGAGCAGAACTGGAATGCCCGTCCGCTTTTTGAACGAATTAATAACCTCCCAGTAGACGGGATTTGTCTTGCGCGATACTGTTTGCAGTCGCGCAGTGCCGTCGACGTGCGTTATGGCGCCGAGCATGCTTTGCTTGGAATCGCGCACGCGAACTACAAAATTCATAAAGGGAAATTCGCGCGTACCGTCGGCCAGGTCGAAAAATTCGCTCGCATCCTCCTCCAGCACTGATGGCGCGAACGGTCGATAGCCTTCACGCTTTTTTACCATCGCATTGATCCGGTCCTTGTTTGCTGCAGGCCGAGGATCGGCAAGAATGCTCCGATTGCCAAGCGCACGTGGCCCGAACTCCGAACGACCCTGCACCCAGCCGATCACGGCGCCATTAGCCATCCAGTCGGCTGCGCTACCTGACACGTCGTCACTGCGTTCGACGTCAAGGTGTCCACCCCATGCATCCAGTTCCTGCTGCACGGCGCTCTCGCTCCCAAGATCAGGCCCCCAATAGACCTCCTGCATCCGCTCACGTGGTGCGGGCCGGCCCAGCTCGTTAGACATCATTAGCGCAGCGCCTAGTGCGCAGCCAGCGTCATGCGCCGCGGGTTGCACGAAGATGTCTTCGAAGAGCCCCGAATACAGCAGCTTACCGTTCATGGTGCAGTTGTGGGCTACCCCTCCAGCCAGGCACAACCGCTTCATACCGGTAGCCTCGCGATGATGCCGGAGAATGTGAAACACGATCCGCTCCAAGGCTTCCTGCAGTGAAGCACTCACATCTCGATGCTGCTGCGTGAATGGCATTCCCTTTCGCCGGACCTGGATGCTCCGGCGCAGCGTCGGACCGATTCGGTCGACGTAGACGCGGTAGCCACCGTTGTCTAAGAGTTCGTAGAACTGCGCGAAGAGCTCGCGATGGGGAGCCGGATCCCCGTAGGGCGCAAGCCCCATGACCTTGTATTCATCGAATAAGCCGTAGCCGAGATACCGGATCGTCTCGAGATAAAATAGCCCTAGAGAATTATTCTCCGGGAAGGTTGCGAGCTGGGTAACATCGGTTCCAGACCCCAGAGCTAAGAGGCCGGAGAGAAAATCACCACCGCCATCTATCGCGAGGATTAGACTTTGCTCGAAGCCCGACATCGCAAAGGCGCTTACGGCGTGCGCCTGATGGTGACTTACGAAAGAGACACGCGACGGATCGACCTCGGTACCAAACTCCTGCGCTAGTAAGCTACGCATCAACAGTTTGGCATCCAAAGGAATGGAGACGTCCGGCCGGGACCCGAACAGGCTTTCGAGCATAGTGTTGCAATAGGCCTCGGTCGCGTAGAACGCGATACGATCGATATCGCTGAGCTGGATCCCTGCGGCTGCAAGGCAGTATTGTATCGAACGGCTTGGGAATTTGTTGGAGTGCTTGATACGATTGAGGCGCTCCTCTTCAACGGCCGCTATCACGCGTCCGTCCCGGACGAGCACCGCAGCGCCATCGTGCAAAAATGTGTTCGAAAGCTCACGTGTATCTTCATAGACTTTGTCTAGCCCACCGCTCACTCCTAGACAGAACATCTCATTCTCCATTTATCGTGACACGAAGCCCAATTGACTGCCGAATTCGCGGTACTGCATCGTGTCTCTCCATCGCTTCTGCGGAATCTCGGGTTAACGCATCAAGCGCCGGCGAAGCAGCGCGATCGAGAGGAAGAACGGCAGCACCGCGTACATGCAAAGCGCACCGATATGTAGGCCGATGCCGCCGGCCGGCAGCCCAAGCATCACTGGGCGGATGAGGTCGACCGAATGTGCCAGCGGCAATAAGCCCGCCACGCGCTGAAATGCGCTGGGCATCTGGCTCACCGGAAAGACTGCGCCGCATAGGAACACCATGGGTGTGACGACGAGCGTCTGGTAAAACACGAAGTAATCGTAGCTGGGCGCAAGCGATACGACGACCATCGCTAGGCTCGCGAAGACGAAGCCAGTGATTGCTATTGCTGGTATCGAATAGACGATGGATGCCCACGCTGCGTAGCCCAGGCTCGCGGCAATAACTGCAATTGCCGTTCCGGCCAGAACGGCTTTGGTGGCTGCCCATGCCAATTCACCGAGAACGACGTCGCCGAGCGTAAGCTGTGTGCACAGGATTGCTTCCCACGTGCGCTGAGCACGCATGCGGGCGAACGCCGCATACATTGTTTCGAAGGTGGCGGCGGTCATGGCGCTAGTCGCGACCATTCCACCAGCCAGAAACGCGATGTATGAAGTGCCGTCAATGAGCCCAACAATTACTCCAAGGCCAAAGCCGAGGCCAAACAGATTGGTCATGGGATCGGCGAGATTCCCGAGAACCGATGCAAGCGCCACTTTCCTCCACGCCAGAAAATTGCGACGCCATACAGCGACCCAGTTGTACGCGTTGGCGGGCATGACGGCAGCGTAACCTTCACGCATCGTTCATCTCTCCATTTCCCGCCCGGTCAGCCGCAAAAAGACATCCTCGAGATTCGCAGGACGCTGTAGAAGGCGTAGACCTGCGCGCCCGCGCAGCTGCACGAGCACCTGCTCTGGATCCGGCGCATAGCAAAAAAGCGTCTCACCGCTCACTTCGATATGCCGCGCATACGGCCTGATCAGAGAAGATAGCTCGTTCGGATTGCCGCCATAGATCTCGATTACTTGGCAGCCGATCTGCTCATCGATCAACGCGCGAGGCTCGCCTTCTGCGATCTTGCGTCCTGCCTCAAGCACGCACAGCCGATCGCACAACCGCTCGGCCTCTTCCATAAAGTGGGTGGTCAAGAGAATCGTTTTGCCTCGCGCCAGCAGCAATCGCAGGCGTTCCCAGATTAGGTGGCGCGCGTGAGGATCTAGACCGGTGGTCGGCTCGTCCATTACCAGCAGATGTGGGTCGTTGATCAGCGCACGCGCCAGCGTCAGCCGCCGCTTCATGCCGCCGGATAGTTCGGCGACGCGAGCATCCGCCTTGCCCTCCAGGCGCGCGAACTCGAGCAGTGCTGGCACAACTGCTTCGACCTCGCGTGCAGTCATGTTGAAGTAGCGCCCAAATACCAGCAGGTTCTCGCGGACGGTGAATTCGAGTTCGAGGTTATCGAACTGCGGCACCACGCCGATGCGCGCGCGTGCCAGGCGAGCACGCGCCGGTACGGGCTCGCCGAGCACGGTCATCTTGCCCGTGTCTGGCGCTACCATGCCGAGAACCATACGCGCAATCGTGCTTTTTCCCGCCCCGTTTGGTCCAAGGAGGCCAAAGCACTCTCCCGACGCGACAGCAAAGGACAGCCCGTCGACGACGATCTTGTCGCCATACGACTTCCTTACGCAGGTAAGGTCGATTGCTACGGTGGACATATGTTCATTTTAGACTGAAAGAAGGCGTTCGGCCGGCGATCGCTCACTTACGATGGTTTTGGTCCACAGCAGGCCATCGCACCATATGTGTCCAACGCGTCCCCACTGGCAGGCTGCTGCAGCATCCGGAAAAAACCCACGTCCATGGTGGTTGGCACTCGTATTGCAAAGCAGCGGAATGCCAGTGAGTTCTTCATATTCGACGAGGAGCTCTGCGATTTTGTGTGGAGAGGTTCTGGGAACGGTCTGCAATCGCGCAGATCCGTCGAGATGTATAATAGCGGGGACTTTGTCCCACCATTCTGCCCGTGTCTGGTGATCGAAAAGCATGTAAGGATCCGGCGTTCCGGGACTGAAAATTTCCGGCGCACGATCCTCCAGGCATATCGGCGCGACTGGCCGAAAGAGTTCGCGGAGCTTAATTTCGTTGAGATGATCCTTCATTGCCGGCGAAGTCGCGGCGGCCAGAATGCTTCTGCCACCCAATGCTCGTGGTCCAAGCTCCGCGCGACCGGCGAGGAAAACCACGGGCTTGTTGCTCGCGAGGATGGTCGCAAGTTCACGCATACTGCATGGCGCAGCGTTCCATTCGGACGACACATCGCTGCGTATCAGGGTCGGGCCACTGTAGACCGACCATTGCAGCGGCACGAAGCCCTTGTCCGCCGCCATTGCGGAGCAAGCGGCACCGATTGCCGAGCCGCTGTCATTCGGAAAGGGCGGAACCCAGACATCATCGAACAGGCCTGTCGCACGTAGTGCACTGTTCCATTTGATATTAAGACCGCAGCCACCGGCTATGCACAAATTGCGTGGTCCCGGAGAACACGAATGCCGCTCCAAAGCAATGGCCATTTGGCGGATAAGGAGACGCTCGAGGAAACAATGAAACGATGCAAGTACATCTTCGGGCAGCTTGTCCTTCAATCGGAGCGCGCTCGCGTCGAAGAAGTCGTGCAGATCCTCAAGTGAGGCCTCCGCACGGTGACGACGAGCATGCTCAGTGTCGGCCGCAAAGCGCTCCTCGTACAGCTCCTGAAACACCGCCACGATGTCTTCATTAACAGACCCGAGCGCGATATAGGCCATCAGTTTGCCGGCAACACCTAGATCCCAGCTGGTACGGCTCGCCTGCCTATAAGGTCCGAAGTGATGGCCCGCGACAGCATAAGCATGGCCTATGATCGGAAACAGGCATTCGATGAACCGCGCGCCGCGGGGTTCTACGTAGTAGAGACGTGGAAAGATGCAGCCGTCCCATACCAGGCAGAAGGCGGGTTGTCCGGCTTTGGCAAAAGGGCTCGTGCAGTATGCGGAGGCCACATGGCCTGTGACGTGCGGATAGCTTTTATAAGCAAAGACCCTGCCGTCGAGCATCAGGTTAAAGCCGTCGCGCGAAGTGAGAAGGCCGCGGGCATTCCGTTCAACATACGGCGCCCCTTTGAGAGTGATAGGTGCCACCCCGCTGAGGACCTGGAATTGCGACTCGTCCTCCCCGTCCCAGCCGTCGATGACGAACTGATCAACATCCTGCGGATTCAGCCCATGCTCCGCCAAAGCGACAACAACTGCGTCAAGATTGTCGATGGTTTGATACCGCGGATTGTTGTCCCGTTTCTCCTGCTCGACGCAAAAGACCAGCCGTCCATCCTCCACAAGAGCGATCGCCCCGTCATGCGTCAGCTTGATGCCGCAGATGCGCATAGTATCTCCATCTCAAGGTCGGCAATTGGATTTAATCGAAACTCGAACCGGATTCCGAAAGTAGACGAGCAAGCAGTCTTCGTTAGCCGACTCACCCTGGCACTGTACGCACTCGACCTCGATCAACGTTTCATTGAGCATGGTGATGACCGCCTCGGCACCAGCAGGGTGCCCCCAACGAGTGCAGGCGGCATCACGCGCCGATCCAAAGACCAGATGCCCACCTGGCGCAAGCATCTGCACCAGATTGCGGATGGCCGCGCGGATCTCAGTTATGTCTTCGAGATAATAGAGAACTTCCGCCACGACGATCAGATCGAACAGCTCTGGGGTCGAGAACTGTTGAATGTCGGAAGCTATCCACGTGATGTGCGACCACCTCTTCGTCCGTTGGCACGCTCGACCGATCGCTCGCGGCATAACATCGACCACTGTGAGCCGTTTGCAGTGGGGTGCAAGCTTTTCTGTGAATGCGCCGGCTGCGCACCCGACTTCGAGAGCATGTGTAACAACCCCTTGTGAAAGCGACAGCCGGAGCATTTGCGTGTGACGCTCCCGCTCGAACGGATTGCCGTCGAGCCGCCACGGATCGTCGGTCGCCAATTCGAGATCTAACGATTGATATTTCATTTTCCGGCTCACGATTTGTGCACCCACGTAACGTTCAAGGTCACTCGCCGCTGCAGATACTGTTCGACGTCACGAACCTCGAAGAACGGCGCGAATGATCCGTCGGACGAATTGACCCAGCAATGACCGAACCTCCTTTAGCGTCGGCGGCTCTTGGTCCAGCGATCGGGTTTGGGATGACGACCTGTCTTTCACTCTCGTTTGGTAACTTTGCAGACTCGCGTGACAGCCAATCGCTGTTGCTCAGTGTACACAATGCATAAGCTTTCACGGGCAGTAAGAGAAATATGTTGATGAGTGTGTGCAGAGAAAATCCGAGAAATCGAACTTCGCGAGCACGAAATGCTGCGACGCTGCAGCGAACCACGGTCATTGATGCGATAATCAGTCCTGTCCACCACGGTACTGTGGCTGTGAGTGCGAGCTGCGCGAGCGCCGCTATCGATGACAGGGCGAGAAGTAGCGGGCCGAGATTCTGTCCGACTACATCTAGCGTGAGATAGCGATCGAGTTCGGGCAACAGGCGCAGCGCAAGGAAGGTGTCACGGAAAGTGCTCCGCGCCCAACGGAGTTGTTGGCGCAAATATGGCCCTAGCCTATCCGGAACCACTGTTGCCGCGACGGCGTCGGGAACGTACTCCGTTTGAAAACCTGCTTTCAACATGAGGATCGTGAGGTGGCGATCCTCACCGAAGTCGCTTGGCTTTCCCCGAAAAAACTGCGTCTCGTACTGATCTAGCACCAAAAGGAGCGCGGAACGGCGGTACATGGCACATGGGCCGCAGCAGCACATAACGGCGCCGAAGCGAGCCTGTGCCGCGCGCTCCTCGTTGCAAGCCAACCAGTACTCCATGTCGATCAGCCGGGTTAACCAGGTGTCGTTTCGGTTGCTCGCCGTCAACTGACCCATGGCCGCCCCGATCGCTGGATCTTGCATCTTTCGTGCAAGTTTCGTGACTACATCGGCGGCGAGTATCGTGTCTGAATCGACGTTGAGCACCAAATCTCCAGACGACCCGCGTATCGCGGCGATCTGCGCCTTCCGTTTTCCGACATTCTTGCCCAGCAGAATAAAACTGAACCTCGGGTCGTCAGCGTAGGCGTCGTGAACGGGTGCTACAGCGTCGAGATTTCCGGAACCGTCGTCAACCACACAGACCTGCAGTTTCCCGGCGTAGTCTTGGCTTGCAATGGATCTCAGACACGCCGATAGGGTGCGCGGGTCCTCGTTGAAGCAGGGGACGATGACATCCACGCTCGGCAAAGCCCCGGAGACGGCCACGTCGTCCGAGGCCGATGATACGTTTGCCGGCAGAGCATAAAGCACCTGCGCGCTTCGATAGAAAGTCGAGAGCAGCGCATACAACGAGATAGCGACTGTGCTGGTCGTGGCAAGAAGATTCATTGGTGTGTCTATTTGTTCAGTGAGGTTGAGGAAGCGAGCGGATTGAGAACCCGCGGCCATGCAATGCTGGAATCAGGCGCGAAAGCGCCAAGACGGTCTGGTCGCGCACACGAGCATGAGTGGCCCGTCCCAACTCCTCGGGAGGACATCCATCGTGTAAGAGCACGATTGCACCCGGCCGGACAGAGGCCAGCACAGCGTCGACAATCGCGCTAACACCGGGACGAGACCAGTCTCGCGGATCTACCGACCAGTGCAGGGCGGCCAGTCCAGCCCTCGCCGAGGTAGTGAGCACTTCTTCGCTCCACATACCATAAGGTGCCCGCATATGCCGCAGAGCGGCCTGGGGGCAGGCCATTTTGATGACCCTGCTCGCGGTTAGTATTTCATACTGCACTTCCGTGAGTTCGCATCTGGACAGGTCCGGATGCGTCATCGTGTGGTTTGCGACCTCGTGCCCTTCTGCGATCATTCGTCGGATTAGTTTCGGCTGGTCCGCCGCGTACGCGCCGATGACGAAGAACGTTGCGGGCACTCGGTGTTCCGCGAGCACATCCAGGACATCCGGCGTGCAGAGTGGATCGGGACCGTCGTCAAACGTCAGATAGACGCCGCGACTTTCCGTGCGGTCAGCGTACTCGCTGCGCGCTTCGCATAAGCGGTCGAGGTATGTCACAGCTCTGGCCCGTTCCGATCAATCACCGTACCAGTCGGCCACTCGCTGATCGGCCGTCCAATCGGCAGAACCAGGACAAGCACGTCCTCGACGCGCGTGGGCGGTAACTTCAGATACACATCCGGAAGGGTGGACCGCACGCTAACCCCAGAGATAATGGTCGCCAGTCCGCGGCGGGCCAGCAACCTTGTAAGGTGTTCCTTCAGCGCATGCCGAACCGTACCGAAACCGAATGGAACGCCAAGCTTCTGCAGTACTGGATACATCACGCGCATTGAGTGGGTGATTCCGAGTCCTTCAAGATCCGGACGTACCCCGTACAATCCTAGCTCGGCCACTAGTAGATCGACGTCTCCGACCTTGATGAAGCGGCGTAGCGCGCCGATATGAGCCGCTACGCCGCGTGCGTCGTAGCCGATAGCACGGAGCTCAGGTCTCGCGCCGGCCCAACTTCGATGGCCTTCGAAAGGTTTGGCATTGAATGCACCGGTGGGACCATAGGTCTTTCGGAAGAAGTCGGAGAGTTCGATATGGTCGGCGAGGCGCAGTTCATTTTCCCAGACCACCCTCCACCGCACCGGAGAGCGCATGGAGATACCTGCCGTAGAGCTCGATACGACAATATTCATGATTGCCTCCCATGCACCGTCTGGCATTTGACGATGGACTTGGTGCACGCGAGCAGTTCGCTATCGATGAATGGCTCCACCGGGGAATTGGAAACGCTGGTCTGGCATAGCTCGAGCCCGGCCACTCCGGGCCACTGAACATCCGCTATCAAGCAGGACGTGCTGAGAGGACGGCGGGATTTCAATAACTCATCTGCGCACTGGAAAGGGTCGGGATTGTCGCCTGTCAAACAGAGTACGCCTGTCAGCGCTTCACGAACCGATGCATCGTTATCCACGACGGAGATTACGTCGAGCGCATGTGCCAGTCGCACCAGATCTAACTCCTGCATTTTCCGCACGATTTGACTGCTATGGACACGGGATACATTTGGCCGGGTTGCAAAGGCATTTGGCGCCTGCAATCGGCAGCTCCTGATTGGTTGCGACGTTAGAGCGAAGTGGAGGGCTGGATCAATTCTACGGAGGTAAACGCCCAATATAGAAACGCTTCGAGAAGCTATACGAACGTTTACCGGTAGTGAGCGCCGACGCGACCTGCGGCATACCTGTAGCGTCAAGACACTGCGATGCAGTTTGTACAGCCCGTTGACAAATCTGGCTCCAATGGGCATGCGCTTCGATCGGCGCTCGGGGTGCAGCTGAGACTTTTTCGCGGAGCCAGGGCAAAGACTGGTAAGCATTCCTGATATGCCTGACTTTTTTTGTTTGTCCCGACAGACGGCTTTGCTATCCGCCATTCGGCACAATTGGTAAAATCGATTGTTTTTATTGAACTCATCCACAGGATGGATAACTCCACGCTATGCGCTTCAAAGGCCTTGATCTAAATCTTCTCGTCGCGCTCGATGCTCTGATGACCGAGCGTAATCTCACCGCGGCGGCACGCATCATCAACCTGAGCCAGCCGGCTATGAGTGCGGCAGTCGCCCGGCTACGCGCCTATTTCCGCGATGAACTATTTACGATGAGGGGCCGGGAGCTTGTCCCAACACCACGAGCGGAACGGCTCGCCGCGCCGATTCGCGAGACTCTCGTGCACATTCAGCGCTCCATTATTTCCCACGACACGTTCAACCCAGCCAAATCGGATCGCCGCTTCAGGATTCTCCTTTCCGATTTCATGACAGTCATTTTTTTTCGAAAGATCGTCGACCGTGTCGCGCAGGAAGCTCCCGCCGTCCGGTTCGAATTTCTGCCTTTTGTCGATGAGCCCGAAGAGCTTCTGCGGCGCGGCGAAGTCGACTTTCTTGTCATGCCGGAATTGTTCATGTCGAGCGCGCATCCTAAAGCGACACTGTTCGAGGAGACACTCGTGTGCGTAGGCTGCCGCACGAACAAGCAGCTGTCACGACAGCTCTCGTTCGACAAATACATATCAATGGGACATGTTGCAGCGAAGTTCGGGCAGGCGCTGAGGCCCAATATTGAGGAATGGTTCTTGCTTGAGCACGGTCTTAAGAGGCGCATCGAGGTCGTTGTGCAGGGCTTTACCATGATCCCGCCGATGCTATCGGAGACTGAGCGTATAGCGACGATGCCCTCAAGGTTGGCCCAGCATTTTGCAAAGACGATGCCGCTGCTGATCGTCGAAACTCCACTTCCACTTCCCGCATTCACCGAGGCCATCCAATGGCCTGCCCTCCACAATACTGATCCGGCAAGCATTTGGATGCGGCGGATGATATTGCGGGAGGCATCCCGCATGGCTTCTCCGCGCGAGACCCCCAGAAATCGCAGGCGCTGCTAGACGACCGATTCCATGAAACCTGCGCTGATGGAGCAGGCTGAATTGGTGGAACGGATGGGCTGTTGGCGGATTCCTCGTTTGCGGTCGGCGAAACGAGGAGCTGTATCATGGCAGGATGGCGGCGAGCGGTCGAATTGGCCATGAGTGATGAAGAGATAGCGACCTTGACGACGCTTTCGCGGTCGAGGATCGAACTGGCGAGCCGGGTGTCGCGGGCGCAGATGCTGCTGGCGTATCGGGAAAATCCTTCGTTCTGCGCGGTGGGCCAGAGACTTGGGGTCCATCATCAGACGGTGCAGCGCTGTGTCGAGCGGGCGCTGGCCGATGGCCCGCTGGCAGCCCTTGATGATCGTCCGCGACCGGGCAAGGAGCCGACGATCACGCCTGAGGCCAAAGCCTGGTTGGTGTCGCTGGCCTGCGACAAGGCCAAGGACCACGGCTATCCACATGAGTTGTGGACGACGCGGCTCTTGGCGCGCCATGCGCGCGAACACGGGCCGGCGGCGGGGCATGCGTGTTTGGCCAATTTGGTCCAGGGAACGGTGTGCAAGATCCTCGGCCGAGAGGAAATCAAGCCGCACAAAGTGCGCTATTATCTTGAAAATCGCGACGCCGAGTTCGAACAGAAGATGGCGGAGGTCCTGTGCGTCTACCGCGAAGTCGAAGTCCTGAAGAAAGCCTCTGCCAAGGGAAAGCGGCGGGGAAAGCCGGTGACGATCGTCTCCTGCGATGAGAAGCCGGGAATCCAGGCCATCGCAACGACGGCGCCGGATTTGCCGCCCAAGCCTGGCGTCCACGCCACCTTTGCGCGCGATCATGAATACA
>NZ_LLYA01000216.1 GCF_001440415.1 Bradyrhizobium retamae | reverse complement strand
TCGAACCGGAACAATTGAAGCAACCGCCGAGCATTGAGACCGGTCGGGAGCAACTACGGCGCGAACCGGCCGAATCTGCAACGCGACGGCGGCGACTGTCAGCTGGTCGGGATCGAGGGCAGCAAGATCATGGTGAAGCTGACTGGTGCCTGCGTATTCTGCAAGCTTTCAAGCGCGACGCTAGAAGGCATTCAGGCGCGGCTGGTCGAAAGCTCGGCGAATTCGTTCGCCTCATCCCGGTCGCCGGCGTCGCCAATGCGCGGCATTGAAGGAGGCGTTTGTGCCGATCTATCTCGACAACAATGCGACCACGCGGACAGATCCGTGTGTCTTGCAAGCCATGTTGCCGTTCCTCACGGAGCAGTTCGGCAATGCCTCGTCCACCCATACCTTCGGCAGCGAGATCGCGGGCGCGGTGGGGAAGGCGCGCCGCAGCCTGCAGAATTTGCTGGGGGCCGCCCACGATCATGAGATCGTCTTCACCTCCGGCGGGACCGAGTCCAACAACGCCGCCATCCTT
Source organism: Bradyrhizobium retamae (assembly GCF_001440415.1). Taxonomy (GTDB): domain Bacteria; phylum Pseudomonadota; class Alphaproteobacteria; order Rhizobiales; family Xanthobacteraceae; genus Bradyrhizobium; species Bradyrhizobium retamae. The sequence continues at coordinate 15,172 of NZ_LLYA01000216.1, read as the reverse complement.
TCTGCGCTTACGACCCAGGAAGGGCGCGACGAGATCGTCACCACCTCCGTCGAGCATTCCGCCATCCTCACGCTGGTCGAGCAATTGGCGACAAGGGGCATCAACACGCACGTGATCCCGGTGGATTCGCGCGGACGGCTCGACGTCGAGGCCTTTCGCTGGGCGCTTGGACCACGCACGGCGATTGCGTCGGTTATGTGGGCCAACAACGAGACCGGCACGATTTTCCCGGTGGAGTTTCTGGCCGGGTTAGCGCGTGCGGCAGGCGCGCTGTTTCACACTGATGCCGTGCAGGCCATAGGCAGGGTGCCCATCGACCTGAAGGACAATGCTATCGACATGCTATCGCTGTCCGCGCACAAGCTGCACGGCCCCAAGGGGACCGGCGCGCTCTATTTACGCCAAGGCACAAATTTCAGACCGCTGATCTGGGGCGGGGCACAGGAACGAAGGCGCCGCGGCGGAACCGAGAACATCCCCGGCATCATCGGTCTTGGAAAAGCTGCAGAGCTTGCGGCGGAGCGGCTCGAGCCGGATCGCGTTCGCATTGGTGGGTTGCGCGATCGCCTGGAGCAGGCGATTTTGCACAACGGCCACTGCATGGCGCTCGGCGATGTCAGCAACCGGCTGCCGAACACGGCCAACATTGCCTTCGAGGATCTCGAAGGCGAAGCAATCGTCCACCATCTCAATCGCGCGGGCATTGCCGCTTCGCTGGGATCAGCTTGCAGCTCGTGCTCAATGGACCCGTCGCACGTGCTGCGCGCCATGAACGTGCCGGCGAGGAGCCTGCGCGGCGCGGTGCGCTTTTCCTTATCGCATGAAACCACCGTCGAAGAAGTCGATCACGTCGTCCGCGTATTGTCCGGCATCGTGGCTCACCTGCGCGCCATGTCACGAGAGCATCCCAATCCCACCAGCAATTCGCCCGCGATACACGAGTTGATCTCATGAAAGTCATGATTCGCCGCTCTCCGGAGGCGGGCCTGTCGATTTACGTGCCGAAAAAAGATCTCGAGGAGCCGATCGTTGAATCGGAGCACGAGACGCTGTGGGGCGGCTGGATCAGAATAGCCAATGGCTGGGTGCTCGATCTGCCCGAAATGGCGAGCGATACGCCGCTGCCGATCACGGTCAATGCCCGAAAGCGCGGCGAGGGCGGCGACGACCGATGAAGGCGACCCCGCAAATCGACTTTGTCAACGCGGCCGATGCGGAGGCGATTCTCACTGACGTAGCGGCTAGGCTGCGTGCCGGCAGCATTGTTCCCTATCTCGGACCTGGTCTCACCGCGTTGTCCAAACCGGATGCGCCGATGACGCCGGAGGCCTTGGCTGGCTTCTTCGCTACCAAGGTCGCGCTGCCGCGCCGGGCCAAGGGCAATGTCTGGGCGTCGGCGCAGCACATCGAGAGCAACAAGCATCGCTCCACCGTGACGGCATTGGTGGCGCAGGCCTTTGCTGCGCCGGTCGAGCCTACACCACTGCATCATCATCTCGCCGCGCTGTCCTTGCCTGTCATGGTCGATGCCTGGTATGACGGCGCGATGCGTGCGGCGCTCGGCAAGCACGAGGGGTGGGGCGAGGTGCAGGGCATTTGCCGCGCCGGCCTCGGCGAGGACCGCTGGTATCGCTTCTATGATGCGGAGGGCAGAGAGGTCGATCGCGCTGTGGCGCAGAGCTGGACCACGGTCCTCTACAAGCCGCACGGCGGCGTGCTGCCTGCCAGGAACTTCCTGATCTCTGACGCCGACTATGTCGAGGTGCTGACCGAGATCGACATTCAGACGCCGATCCCCGATGTGGTGAAAGAGCGGCGCAATGGCAGAAGATTTCTCTTCATCGGCTGCCGATTCAACGATCAGCTGCTGCGAACCTATGCGCGGCAGCTCACCAAGCGCTCAGCCGGTGTTCATTACGCCATCGTGGAACCGGATGTGCTGTCCAGGAATGAGCTGCGCTTTCTGGTCGAACAGGGCCTGACGCCGCTTGCGATCCCGCTCCCGCGCGCGATCGAGATCCTGCTCGCTGCCTGACAGACCTTGTATATGGGTCGATGTTGCTCGCGTGCCGGCGCATGCGAGTTGTCTTGCGTTTCGCGCCGGCGAATGACTGCGCTCATCTCCATGTCAGGATCAAGACGCCTGTCACACTTCGAACATTTCTAATGTCGTGCAGAAGGCTTCGCTTCCACGGCGAACCGCGGCAGGCGGCTCACTTTGTGACTTAGATCAAAACTGCTCGCCATTCCGGCCATGGCACGCGAGTTGCAAATCTTCTTTTCAGTTTCCGCCTTCAGGGAGAATGAACGGATGGACGTATCAGCGCTGGACGAAGCAAGCTTGGCAGGGAGCGCCGTCGACATCGGCGAGACCATGCAGGCGATCGCCGAGCACAAGGGCTGCGGCGCGTCCGGCGGCAGCGGCAAGGCGAGCTGCGGCTCGCAAGCCGGCCAGGGTGATCTGCCGACCGAGATCTGGGAGAAGGTCAAGAACCATCCCTGCTACAGCGAAGAAGCGCATCATCACTACGCCCGCATGCATGTTGCGGTTGCGCCCTCCTGCAACATCCAATGCAATTACTGCAATCGCAAATTTGATTGCGCCAATGAATCGCGCCCGGGCGTGGTGAGCGAAAAACTAACGCCGGAGCAGGCGGCGAAAAAGGTGCTGGCAGTCGCCTCCACCGTCCCACAGATGACCGTGCTCGGCATCGCTGGGCCCGGTGATCCCCTGGCCAATCCGAAAAAGACGTTCATGACCTTCGAGCTGGTGGCCAAGGCCGCTCCCGATATCAAGCTGTGCCTGTCGACCAACGGCCTCATGCTGCCCGACCATGTCGATACGATCGCCCGCTTCAAGATCGACCATGTCACCATCACCATCAACATGGTCCACCCCGAAATCGGCGCCAAAATCTATCCGTGGATTTTCTACAACCACAAGCGCCACACCGGCCTCGAAGCCGCAAAGATCCTCAACGACCGCCAGCTGCAAGGCCTCGAGATGCTCACCGAGCGGGGCATCCTCTGCAAGATCAATTCGGTGATGATCCCGGGCATCAATGACCAGCACCTCGTCGAGGTCAACAAGGCGGTCAAATCGCGCGGCGCGTTCCTACACAACATCATGCCGCTGATCTCCGCGCCCGAGCACGGCACGGTGTTCGGTCTCAACGGTCAGCGGGCTCCGACCGCGCAGGAATTGAAAGCACTGCAGGATGCCTGCGAAGGCGAGATGAGCATGATGCGGCACTGCCGCCAGTGCCGCGCCGACGCTGTCGGCCTGCTCGGCGAGGACCGTAGCGCGGAGTTCACTACCGAGAAGGTTATGGCCATGGATGTCAACTATGACCTCCAGATGCGCAAGGCCTATCAGGCCAAGGTCGAGGAGGAGCGCGTCGCCAAGGTTGCTGCCGAGCAGGAAGAGCTCGCCGAGCTCGCCAGCGAGATGAGCGACATCAAGCTCTTGGTTGCAGTGGCGACGAAGGGCACGGGGCTGATTAACGAGCATTTTGGGCATGCCAAGGAGTTCCAAGTGTACGAACTCTCCACTACGGGCGCCAAATTCGTCGGCCATCGCCGCGTCGATCACTATTGCCGGGGCGGTTATGGCGAGGAGGAGAGCCTTGCCACCATCATCCGCGCCATCAACGACTGCCATGCGGTCTTCGTGGCCAAGATCGGCGGCTGTCCGAAGAGCAATCTGTTGAAGGCAGGGATCGAGCCGGTCGACCAATACGCCCATGAGTTCATCGAAAAATCAGCGATCGCCTGGTTCAAGTCCTATCTTGCGAAGGTGCAAAGCGGCGAGATCCAGCATGTTGAGCGGGGCGAGGCGGCGATCCGCCAGGGCGCGCTGATTTCGGCGGCGTAAGGGAGATATCCATGCCGTTCAAGATCATTGCCTCGCAATGCTCCGGCTGCTCGGCTTGCGAGCTCGAATGTCCGAATGTCGCAATCTCGGAGAAAGGCGGGACGTTCGTCATCGACCCGAAGAAATGCACCGAGTGCATCGGCCATTTCGACGAGCCGCAATGCGTCGCGGTGTGCCCGGTTGATAACACCTGCGTCGTCGACACCTCATTGCCACGCTACCAGGCGCGGGCGTAGGGGGCGAGCCCATGACCATCACGCTGACGCCCGCCGCTGAAAAACTCACGAGTTACGTGCTGCGCGCCGATGGCACCGTTGGCGCCGGTTTCCGGCTCGCCGTCACGGCAGATGGTTGCTCGGGGTTGTCCGCCGATATAGGTGTTGCGCCGGCAGCTCAGCCCGGTCAGCAAGGCGTAGAGCGCAACGGCCTAAATTTGCTTCTCAATGCCGAGAGCCAGCTAATGCTTGGCCTTGTCACCATCGATTTGACCGACACCTCTGCGCAGACCAGGCTGATCTTTCCAGAAGCAGGTATGCTGCTCCAGCAACACCGCAAAGGCTGCCCATTAGAAGAGGAAAGCTGCCAATGAACCTCGATGGGGCAGGCAATCCGCTGTCCGAGAGCGAGGGGGCGCTGATCGCGCACACGCTACTCGGCGAAGGGCTGCCGCGCGAAGCCAAGGATCATCTGTGGGACGCCGGGCTGTCCTATCACCTGGACGAGATCGCGGAAAAACACCTGCATGAAGCGCAGGCGCTGGCGCCGGGCCACGCCGCCGTCCTGATCGGGCTCTACCGCTTCTATTTCTACAAAGGTCGCTTGGCCGAGGCGTTGGAGGTCGCAAAGCTCTGTATTTGTAAGGCAGCACGTGAAAACAGTCTCGCAGACGATTGGCGGCGGGTCAGCGCGGGCGACGCTGCTTTCGATCGCTACGAGAACATCCTGCCGCGCTTCTATTTATTTTCCCTGAAAGCCTACGCCTACCTGCAGATGCGGCTCGGCGATCTGGATGAAGGGCACGCCGCCGCCAACAAGCTTGTGGAGCTCGACCCGACCGACAAGATCGGCGCCAAGGTGCTCCTGGACGTGCTGGAGCGGATGGGGCAGGACGATGACGGATGACATCGATAAGGCCCGCGACTGGCTGGGCAACGAGGTCGACTGCGGCACCTGCACGCATCTCGGGCTCAGGGCCAGCGGCGGCTGCCGCTTGATGCACGCCTGCGTCAACGACCGCTACGCCCGCTGCATCGACCGCTTCTTCAACTGGAATCCGGTGCTGGCCGACGCTTACGTCACACATCCGCATTTCGAGGTGCGCGCAATCGCGGCCAACCACGCCAATGTGTTCCTGCTGCCGATGCTGCTCGACGATGCTGAGGAAACCGTGCGCTGGAACGCGGCGCGCCGCCTGCCCAAGCGCTTTGCGCTGCGGCTGCGCAGCGACCCGCATCGGGAGGTGAGGATGCGGGTTGCGACCTTGCTGGACGGCGAGGAGCTGGCGCCGATGATGTCGGACGAGGACTATTACGTCCGCCTGGTGGTGGCGAGCCGGATCGCGCCGGCGCTGCTTGGGGGTCTCATGAGCGATGACGAGCCCGAGGTGCGCCGCGTGGTCGCGCTCCGCATTCCCCATGACTGGCTGCTCGGCATGGTCACTGATCCCGATGGCACCGTGCGGCTCGAGATCGCACGGCGGCTGTCTCCGGATTCGCTCAGCCTGCTGCGCCGCGATCCGGATTGGCGCGTCCGCTATGAGGTGGCAAGCCGCATTATGGCGGCCGAGCTGGCGGAGTTGACCGAGGACGGGGACTCGATGGTGCAGGAAGCCGCCCGCGCGCGCGCGGCCATCCGGCCCGAACGACCGAGAGAGAGTGGGACATGAGCAACATCGTTCGCGACAGCGAGGTGGTCGAGCTGACCGGGCCGCCTTTCTTCAGCTTTGGCGAAAAGGTGCGGGCCAACCGCACCATCCGCAATGACGGAACCTATGCCGGCAAGGAAGTCGGCGAGATCCTCGCCAAAAAGGGGGAGGTGGGTTACGTCGTTTCAATCGGCACTTTCCTGCAGCAGTTCTACATCTATGGCGTCGAATTTCTCGAAAGCGGCAACCGCGTCGGCATGAAGCGCAAGGAGCTCGTGCCGGCGGTGGCGCGCGAGGAGTTTGAGGACCTGCCGTTGCCGGAAGAGGCCGCGTCATGATCGACCCGAGGCTGCCGAAGTACCAATGGGGCCAGCGCGTCAAGGCGGCGATCGACCTCATTAACGACGGCTCCTTTCCGGATGCACCGGCCGATGGACTATTGATGGGCGCCGGAGGGATCGGCGAGATCGTGCAGGTCGGCAGGCATACCGAAGCGAACGTGCCAATCTATCTCGTCGAGTTCGGCGAGCGGCTGGTCGTCGGCTGTCTTGAAGAAGAAATTGCAGTGCTTTGAGGGTGCTGGTTCGCGATGAATGCTGCGGTGATGAGAAAACTAGCGATCGGACTGATCCCTCACCCGAACGAGCTCGATCGCAAGCGGATCGAGCGTGCCTTGGGCTCGCGCAAGCGCTATCGCTTTGTGTCGCCGAATGTGAAGCCGGTGAGGGGTGGCTATCTGATCGAGAGTCCCTGCTGCTCTCGCAATATCGACAAGGACGGCGGCCTGATCGATGTCGCGCTGATCCACTATGACATGGTGAGCGGGATGTGGAAGCTGTTTCGCATGAACCACGCGCACGGGATCTGGGAGTTTTACAGCATTTACCTCCGGCTGACCTCAGCGATCGAGGATTTAAACACGGATCCAGAGCGGCGGTTCTGGCAATAAAGCTGATTTGGGACTAGTTGTATGGGAGCCGCGATGGCGCTTGGCACAGACCAACTGATCGAAATAGAACGGGTGCTTGCGGCGGCGGAGGCCGATGCAAGCCCATTCCTCGAGCTGCGGCGCCGTTTTCCGCACCTCGCCTTCACGCGCTGTGATGCGTCTGATGTGACGGAGCGGCCGTTCCGAAGCTTTCCGCGTTTCGACCTGCATCTGATCGATGGCTGCGATCGCTGCGTGCAGATCACGGCCGATCCGGCACGCGCGATTGGTATCCTGCTGGCGGCAAGGAGTACTGGGCGGTGACCGGCATTGCACTCGCAGAGGATCACGGCGATGGCACCGAAGCAACCGAGGCCGTATCCTTCATTCCGCTCTCCGATCCCGATATCACCTCCGCCGAGCTCTCTGCCGTGGAAGCGCTGCTATGTTCGCCGCGAATCTCCAATGGGCCGATCACTGACGCCTTCGAGAAAGCCTTTGCCGCCTATCTTGGCCGCAAATATGCCGTTGCCGTCCCCAGCGGCACGATCGGGCTTCTGCTTGCGCTAAAAGCGCTAGGCATCGGGCCCGGGCAGGAGGTGATCGCCTCGCCTTATTCGTTTCGCGAGACGGTGCATGCTATCAGTCTCGTGGGCGCGAGGGCCGTATTTGCCGACGTCGACTATTGGTCGGGAGCCTTGGCTCCGGCGAAGGTCGAAGAGCGTGTCACGGCCAACACGCGGGCGATTATTGGTGGCAACCCCAATGGCCATCCGGCGCCATGGTTGGAGCTGCGCGCGATCGCGCAGCGCCATCAGCTGCCGCTCCTGGAGGATTCGACCGAAGCGATCGGATCGCGATACAAGGGCGAACTCGTTGGCCGCTTTGGCGATATCGCCGTGTTCGACTTCGCCCAGCCACTGGCCCTGACCTGCGGTGAAGGCGGCATGGTGGTGACCGACGACATCGACTTGGCCGGCGGCTTGCGTCGCCATCGCGCACATCGGCTGGATGAGCGCTCCTCCATTGTCGTCAGCAGCGCAGCGCCCCACCAGGCCGGCATGAGCGATATCACAGCCGCGCTGGGCCTTGCGCAGCTAAGGCGCCTCGACGAAATCCTGGAGCGACGCCGGCTCGCCGAACAGCTCTACAATGCGCATATGCAATCCTTCGAAGGTATCAAGCCGCCCTATGTGGCTCCCGAAGCGACCGAGGTGAACTGGTTCCTCTATCTCGTCCATCTCGGGACGCGCTTCACGCGCTCCAGCCGCGATGCCATCGTCGATGACCTGCGCATCGAGCAGGTCGAGGCCGCCGCCTATTGCCATCCGTTGCATTTGCAGCGGCATTATTTCGAACGCGGCTATCGGCATGGCGATTTTCTTGTCACGGAAAAGATCGCCGATCGCGCCCTGGTACTGCCGTTTCACACCCACCTCACCGATGACCAGATCGAGTTCATCGTGGAGACGATAAAGGATGCGTCAATCAACATCGGCGCTGGCGCTGCAATTTATTAGACCCGAGGAATCATAAATGGGACGCAAAAGGAGGGCTTGAATGTCGACAGCCACGGCCTCACCATGGGGCAAGATGATCGAGGTCATTCAGGCCACATCACTCTTGGCGGTGCTGCAGAACCCGAAGATCGCAACGCCAAACAAATGCAAGTGCAGACCAAACGTGGATCCTCCGACATTTCGTCCGGCAAGGCCGCAAGGAACTCTCGAGGGTGGTGCGCAAAGAGAATGACAAGCTCAATACGATCGGAGGAGGCGCCTCCAAGTTGCGGCTCGCCTGCGAAGTCAAGTTGCTCGGAACCGGTAGCATGATCATCGAGCTCTTCGGCTTCGGCTCGGGTTTCTTCAAGCTTGGGCGGGAAGGCACATGGATTTCGCAACACGTCATTGTTCCCTGAACGAGACAGTGGTGGAGCTTGACGAGCGCCTGGCCGGCCTCACGCCGCACCAATGGTTTGATTTTATCAGCGGGCCGTCGATGCCCTTCCAGGAGCTGGTCGGTGGAATTGGCGTGCTTCGGCTGACCAGTGCCGCCGTCGATGCCTTCAGGCAGGAAAATGCAACGACAAGCACGAGCGAAGGGAGGCACCGCGACATGGGTAGCCAAGAGATCGAGGTGTTCACCGTCTGTCGCGCCGATGCAATCGAGCGGGGCGGCGCGAAGGGTTTTAACCTGTCGCGGATCGACGAGAGCGGCGAGAGCCGGCCGTTTCTGATTGTCGTGGTGCGGACCTTCGGAAACGACTACCACGGCTATGTCAACCGCTGCCCGCATGACGGTGTCTGGCTCAACATCGGCTCCGGAGAGTTTTTCTCGTCGGACCGCGCCTTTATCAGATGCGGCCGGCACGGTGCGACATTCGAGATCGATAGCGGGTTTTGCATCGATGGCCCCTGCAACGGAAAGGCCCTTGAGCCGGTCGCGCTCGCTGTGGTCGACGGCGACGTCTGCCTGTGTGGCGTGAAGCTGGTGGAGGACGACGGGTTTCCCGATCCGTTCGAGGACAGCGACGAAACCATGGACATCATGATCCATCCGGATTAACAGGGATGATCTCATGACCGTAGCTCAGGAGTCTTTCGGTAAAGCGCCGTCGTTCTCATGAACATTGGCGCAGGCCGCGCCTGTCGCTGCTTTCGAACTCGTGAGAGATCAAGGGCCGGGCACGGCGGCCGAAGTCATCCAGTAGCCCGGCATGAATGAATGGTACGGGGACAGTCGAACAGCGAGACGCGCAGCCATTTCGGTGTTCGAGCCGCATTGGCGGCTTTGTGAGGACCGATCGGCCGGTCGACAGCTCTTGGCGCGCATGGATGAATTGCCTGAAGCGGAGACCATTCGCGCCGTGCATCCGGCTGATGTCGGGGGCACCAAGGAGGTGTTCAAGTGCGATCTCACCGAATGGAGGGCGGGCCAAAAATCTAAACTTCCGAGAAGGGCCATGCCAGCGGCCGCGCCAGAGCCATCTCAGTTTTCTCATCGGTGGCGCCGAGCTCGACCCCCTGGCTCGCCTACATGTGCGGCGTATTGCAGGAGACGATTGCTAACGAAACCGCGCGCGCCGAACTCGACCTTGCGCTGTCAACGCTCGCCGGCGCAATCAGGCCGGTATGATGAAAGACCGCGGCGCATCCTAAAGAGAAGGTGGCAGCGCTCCCCTCGTCCCGCTTGCCTTTTCCTTTCCGTTCGCTCTTGGCCTGCGACAAGACGCCGGCGTCCTTTTAGGAGAATTGGCGGCTGCCTCTCCATAATAGTGCTAGATCCACAAATCGCGTGCGGGCGAGCGCGAGCTGCACGGTTCCACGCCGTTTACGGAGTGAGGCAGGCCGCAAGGGGCGAACATCGATGCCAGCACTTTTTGGTCGGGTGAAGCCGGGTGCGCGCCTTTTGCTTCCGATGACACCCGCGCTTGTGGAGGGCGCCGAGACCGAGCAGGTGCTAGTGACGTCCAGGCGCGCTTGAAACAAAGAAAGCCCCCGGCGGCCATAACACCGCCGAGGGCTCCGTCTGGGCTGGCTGGGGGTGCGTAGACCCAGACGTAACAGGACCGTTAGGGGTGAACGATCCTGTATCAGAAGCCCTTGGAGACTCGCTGAAGCCAGATTGGCCGTGCGTGCAGGGTGAGGGGGCAACCCTGCGAAGTACAAATCCCAGTCACGCGCGGCAACTCAAAGGGCTTATCCATTGACGTAGTCTTGCGATCGAGGTCTCCGCCCCAGGAATCAATTGATTGAAGGGCCGGCTATTGGCATCGCTGATCGCGGTTTGCCATTCGCGCTCCTAGCCGGCTCGGCTTGCAATCTCGCACAATCCACGATCACGCGCCCCTCGTCGCACGGTCCAGCGCTCGCCGAAAGATGCCGTGGGTTCGCGCCGGATCACGCCTTGCTGTAAGCGTCGATCTCATCAGGAAGATCGCGAAATTGATGGGCTCCTCTGTGAAGACGACAGTCACGGCGATCGCTACATCCTTCCGCGGGGTGACATTGCAAGAGCCGGGCTATGCGGAAGGACGGGGATTCTCCGGATATCTTGGGCCTCGCTGCGGAACAGCTGTAGGCGGGCGCGTGCGGCTCGATGTTTGTCACATCCGCAACAGAAGAGACCTTTGCTGTGGCAAACGTGACAACGACTGGTAGTTGCACGTCGGCAGATTGAGAAGGGTTGGCGCAGAAGCACGCCCTCTCGCATCTTGGTTCGAGGCTTGCATGGAGAAGCACGATGGCGGAGCAAGCAAAGCGGGAGCAAGGAAGATTGCGATGATGGGACCAGACGAAGCCCTGAGCAGGAAGGCCTTTCCAGAGGCGAAGGTTTCCGTGGCAGATCTTGCCGGCGACGGCGATCATCATGGCGCCCGCGTCATTCCGCTTGCCTTCACAATCAAGAGCCGAAGCAGCATCAGATTGTGTATGCGACGCTCAACGGGACAATGGGTGACGAACTTCACGGGCTTGCGCAGGCGACCGCGCTCCTAGGGGCGATGCACTCGGACCTAGTCTTTCTTCAGATGAACTCAATCGAACGCTTGGCAGGCACATGAACTCAGAAACGGAATTCCAGCTTCCTCAACTCTACAGGCCTGATGTCTTTGCCTGCCACGTCCAGCGTCCGCCCACACATCCGCACGCCAGCTGCGGCGCGGCCGGCGCGCAAGTCCTGTGGGACAGGATGAGAAACGCGATCGAAGCGCAAGGGCTCACCGATATCGGCTTCACGGCCGCGGGCTGCCTCGGCTTTTGCAACGCAGGTCCCTTAATGGCGGTCTATCCTGACGGCATCTGGTATCGCCCGACCACCGCCGACGACATCGACGAAATCATCGAGTCCCATCTCAAGGAAGGCAAACGTGTCGACCGCCTAGTTGTGGTGTTGAAGCGGAGCTAGTGTCCTGAGTCACAAATTAGCAATCGCAGATTCGCAATACATTCGTCGCTAGCGCGTTCGAACCTCTGCGCGCGCATGGTACGCAGCAGCCTACCGTCTAACTGCTGTGCTGCGCAGAAGAGCTTCGCCGAAATGTGAGCACAGCGCCGCCGCCCGAGGAGCAAGTCGGAATCATGATTCCAGCGCAAACTTGGCGAGGTTTGGTTTTGATTGATGTTCATGAGCAAATCGAGACCTTGTTCGCAATGTAGGCGCTCAATGACCAAACCTTTTGCCTATCGGAGACAGAGCTATGGCCCGAAATTGTCCGCCGAAATGCACTCCTGCGTCGTTATGGGATCGAGCCGATTTGATCCAAGCGCGACCCTGGGCAACCGGACAGGAGCACGTGTCGACTGCTTCAATCCGCGCGGCCCTTTCCCCAATAGCCGCAGGGAGACACAGCCCCATGAACGTTATCAATTTCCCGACCGTCAACGTTGCTTTCGCTGAAGCCTGCAAGGCTCGCAGCGCAGAGTCTGAACGCGTCACCAAACTGGAGCACGAGAATTTCGACATACGCACCGCGCTTGCCGACGCAGTGCTTGCGGGCGTGACGGCACGCGAATCAGTCGCAGTTTACCGTCAACAGCCGCCGCTCTGGTGACCCCTACGTTAGCGAGCTGATCGCGGAGAATCTGGCTCTTGAAGTCTGCTGAAGAACCCCTCGCCACGGAGGCGGCTTGATGATTCACTTTGTCTTCTCGAATTGGTGGCGATGATCATGCGCTGCAGGTTTACGGATCAGAGCGGTTTGTTTTTAGTGATTTGAACCGCAGCCTTGGGAGGCTCTATCCCAGGGAGGGACGTCCTTCGATCCCTCCGGAGCAATTGCTGAGCGCCTTGCTGCTGCAGGTGTTCTACGGCATCCGCTAGGAACGCCAGTTGATCGAGCAACTGGACTACAATCTTTTGTGTCGCCGGTTCGTGGGGCTGTCGCCCGACGATCCGGTCTGGGACCCGACCACCTTCACCAAGAACCGGGAGCGACTGCAGAACGGCGATGTGTTCACGAAGTTCATGACCAGGCTTCTGAACCATCCGCAGGTCAAGGCGCTGCTGTCGGCGAGCACTTCTCGGTGGATCGAACGCTGATCGAAGCCTGGGCTTCACAGAAGAGCTTTCGCCCCAAGGACGGCAGCGGCGACGATAATAACGGCGCCAATTTCCACGCCACCATGGATAACCGGCATGGGCTGGCGGTGGCCGGCAGGGTACGCCGCCAATGGCACAGCCGATCATGTCGCCAATCTTCCCGCTATCGGCGTGACGCCGCATGTGACGCAGAACCAGGCCGTCACCAAAACCGGCAAGACCCACAACAGCGCCCTCGACCAACGAACCACGCGGCATTCGGGATATGGCATGTCGTAATCACGCCGGGCGATTATCAAGTGCATCTTCGATGGGGCAAGCAGCACGGCACCATGCTCAAGACCAAACATCGTGGCATCGCTCGCGCCGACTTCCTAGCTCAATCATCGCTTATAACCTGAACCCGCATTCCCAAACTGCTTCGCTTAGCCACCCGCGTCAGCGTACACCTAACACCACACTAGAAAGCTGCATCCAATTCCACCGGGGCCCCCCAACAACGACCCGGCAAGAACAAGAAAAGTCTAGAGGCTGCCTTGGCTGCCTTTGCACGCCATAACGGCCAAAGCCGTACCCGCCGCCCGGGCGAGGTCCGTGTAGCACGACGAACCGCTGGGTGATCTCGCCCCATACCGACGCTGTCGACAACCGCGTGGCCGGAGCTGCCGGCGGAAGCGCAGGAGGCCCTCACGAGCGTGATGACGCAGTTGATCCTCGACCATGCAGCGTTGGCAGCGATGCCGCCTGCGAAAGCGTAATGGCGGCCAATGGCAAAGTTCATGGCTATTTTGTCCTCCTTGTCGGAGATGCACCCTCGACCGAGGGCTGGTTTGAGCGCTGCGAGTTGATCGTGCGGATATCCTGGGCGGCACGCGGAGCGATTGCGGCATTTTAGCGAGGCTTCAACTTTACTGGGAACTGGAATCAGTGTCGCCCTTCAGGTAATTCAGCATGGTGTTGCAGGCGTCCTCGGCCTCAGCGAAACTTTGGAGGGGCGAGCCGAGAACCCTGATCGCGCCACGGCCCTGGTGAAGTGGACGCCACGACGCGACGTAGCCCAACCTTCCGCGAAAGCCAGGACCGGTTGGGCTCTGGAAGCTGATCACGAACGAATAGTGGTCGCTGCTTGCGCTCCATATCTCCATGTCTTCGACGGCACGATGGAATTGCAGGGGCATCAGGGTCCGTTCGCTGGGCCAGCCCGAGAACCAAACTGCTGCGGGCCGGCGCCGGGCAGGGTCAATACAGCGCAGCTCTCGCCGGCAAATTGCGTTTCGTGGTCAAGCCATCGCTTTCTTATAGCCCACGGCCGGAAGTAGGAGCATTGTCGTCAAGCTTCGGCGTACATTGTAAGAATCGAACTCCACCGACTGCTAGACCGTATGTCTGAGGGAAGGCCGGAGGCCTATGGCCCGTAACGTGGCCTCTTCGCCTCCACATTGCACGGCAATTAATATGGATGTCTTGCGGAGGGCACCTTGCGGTAAATCAATCCGGCTTGAGGCGACTTAAGAGCTGGGCAAACCCGATCTAAGATCTGGTGACAGCGCCGAATGCGGTGCCGGAATCCCGATTGACCTCCATCAATGACTGCTCTGCGCTGAGGGACATAGCGCCGCCGCCAATCTCATCGAATATGATCGCCGCTTGGCCCTAAAACATACCTATGCATCTGGGCGACTTGGATTAAGTGAGGTCGAGGAGCGGGGTCGTTAAAGCGACAAGTGTACGGCCGGCCAATCAACATCAGCGCGTTTGGCCGCCGAGGTCATCGAGCCGGCTCGCTAAGCGGGTGCTGCCGGACGGGTGGCCAGGCGGTCGCGAACAGGGCACAATGGAAATCAATGGTGGCCTTCTAGCGCAGAGGCGGCGATCTCGACCCGAAGCTGAGTGCGTCCACCACCCGACACTTCTGGCCAGTACGACAGGGTCTTTCGCTCCAGCGACGATACACGCGATGGACAGAGACCTGCCACACCGAACTTTTGCAGCGAGCTATTATCGTTGGCCTCGATTGTGGTACCATCAGCTTACTTGGCGGCAACAACTGGCTGTCAGCGCAACAGCGGGCAGCCGTACCGGTAATTACCTGGGCACTGAGACCGCTAACGACCGCCCACACGGGCTACTGGCGCTTTGGCGCGAGCGACCCCGCCAGCTCAAGGCAGCTTTTGCCCTTGAGAAGCTCTATATGAAGAAGGCTGAAGGACGAGGACGTGAGACAAAAGACCAAACGAGTTCTGGTTATCGCGGCGGCGCTCGCGACGATCTGGGGTGTTGCAGGCGCTGAAGCCGCATCGAAGGATGAATGTAGCAAAGGCAAATACGCGGATGCGGCGCGCGAGCCGCTCTCGCGGTTTCTAGACTTGACGGTCCTGTATAACAAGAAATCGCAATGGCCTGAGGTACTAATGGTTCATCATAGTGATTTTGACGTTTTGATACCGAGCCATTCGAGGATGGGCAA
>NZ_LLYA01000215.1 GCF_001440415.1 Bradyrhizobium retamae | reverse complement strand
GTAGGGGGAGGGGTGGGGGTGTTTGGGTCCTTCCCGGCCCTGTTCGCGTCGCGAGTAACCCCGCCAGCCCCCCAGTTTCGATGATTTTTCGCAGGGTTGACGGGGTTGACGGGAGTTGACGATGAGCGGTCAACCGGTTGACGCCGCGGCAGCGGCGAGCGACCCGGCGCTGTGGGTCTCGATCTCGGAGCTGGCGCGGATCAAAGGGAAGTCGAAGCAGGCGGTTTCGAAGCGGGTGAAGCGGCTTGTTGAAAGCCGGGCGCTCGAAACCAAGGCCGGCGAGGGCGGCGAGGTCATGGTCAACCGCGTGGCGTACGATCGCGCGGTCGGTGAGACGACCGATCCGGCGCAGGCGCTGCGCAATCCGGGACTGATGGTCGACGGCGCAGAGCCGCCGGCGGCATCGAGGTCAGCGGCGCCGACGGATGAGAGCCAGCCGAAATCGCGCGGCTATCTGCTGCACAAGGAAACGAGCGCAGCGTACCAGGCGGAGAATGATCGCCTCGACCTCGAGGATCGGCTGGGCCGGACTTGCGACCGCGCCGATGTCGAGGCCCGGACCTTCAATGTGTTTCGCCGGGTCCGTGATCGGTTGTTGTCGCTGCCGTCGATCTGCGCGCCCCGCGTGATCAACGCCGCCGATGAGCGCGCCGCACGGGCAATCATCGATGAGGAAGTTCGAAAGGTCCTCGACGCTGCCGCGAAGGAGCTGGATCGGCCGGACGATGACGACGCCGGCGAGGAGTTAGACGAGGAGCAGACCGTTGGATCTGCGCAGTTACAGTGATGAGCGCATCAAGGCCAACGGGCGCATCGTCGAAAGGACAGCCGGAAACGCGCTGCGTCCCGATCCTCGAAAACTGGTTTCGGAATGGGCCGCCGAAGAGCGCGTCGTCTCGCCGGAAGCCTCGGTGCTGGCCGGACCCTGGAGCAATGACGTCTCGCCGGAATTGGTCGAGATCATGGATCGCCTCTCGCCGGACGATCCCTGCGAGAACGTGATCGTTGCGAAGTGCGCGCAGTCGGGCGGATCGGAGGTCGCCTGCAACTGGATCGGCTACATCGCGCACAAGACGCCCGGGCCGGGCATGTATATCGGCCCGACGATCAGCGCGGCCAAAGACTGGCGCACCGAAAAACTCGATCCGACCATCGAGGTGACGGACGCGCTCAACCCCCGAAAGGGCGGTTGTGTGATGGGGCAGAAGTCTCGATCGGGCGAAGGGTCGACCGCACCCAGGCTGCGTTTCAAGGGCGGCTACATCCTGTTCGCCGGCGCGAATTCTGCCGCCTCGCTGCGCCAGCACTCCATACGCTTCATGATCCGGGACGATCGCTCGGCATGGACCAAGAATGCGG
Source organism: Bradyrhizobium retamae (assembly GCF_001440415.1). Lineage (GTDB taxonomy): Bacteria > Pseudomonadota > Alphaproteobacteria > Rhizobiales > Xanthobacteraceae > Bradyrhizobium > Bradyrhizobium retamae. The sequence goes on along the minus strand of NZ_LLYA01000215.1, from coordinate 14,718 downwards.
ATGGTGAAGGCGATCCGAAAGGCCTGTCCGACAAGCGTCTGAAGACCTACCGGCGCTTCGGCCTTGCCAAGGTGCTCGACATCTCCACGCCGGTTGGCAAGGGTGAGGACATCGACCGCGAATACACGGCGAGCGATCAGCGCCGCTTCTACATGGCGTGCAAGAACGACGCCTGCGGCATGATCTCGGATGTCAAATGGGAGGACATCCAGAAGAACAAGGAAGCGCCGTATCGCTGCCGCTGGTTTTGCCCGTCGTGCAAAACCGAACATATCGATGCGGACAAGCCGGTGATGAAATCGCTGGCGCGGGGTGCGACCTGGATTCCGACAGTGCCCGATGCCGACGGCGTTGTTCCGCCATCGACGATGCACCGGAGCGAAGCGGAGCAGTGGCGGTCGTCGCACGAGGCGCGCGTCGATCACAGCTACGCCCAGACCGGCGAGATCACCTCGTTCGAAACCTGGGACGAACTCGCCCGGCAGGAAGCTGAAGCCGGCGACGATCCGGAGCTGCAGAAGCCGTTCGTCAACGCAGGCCTTGGCCGGCCATATGAGGCAAAGGGCGAGGGCCCGGCATGGGAAGTGCTTGCGGCGCGCAAAGAAGCCTGGCTCCGCGGGACGGCGATGTCCGGCGCGCTGTACTTCACGCTCTCGGTCGACGTGCAGGGCGATGGCATCTACTGGGAGCGCGTCGGCTGGGGACCGAACAAGGAAAACTGGCTGATAGGTTGCGGCTACCTTTCCGGCGCGACCGACGTCGCATTCGAAGGCGCATGGCCGAAGCTCGATGTCATCGTCGATCAGGGCTTTCGGCTCGAGAGCGGCGCAAGGCTCGGCGACGATCTGATCGGCGTCGACACCGGCTACAACATCGACGCGGTCAGCCTGTGGGTGAAGCGCCGTCACAACGCGACCGCTCTGAAGGGTGAGGATGGTTGGTCACGACCGGCGATCTTTGGTGCCAAGGCCGCGGAAGTAAAACACTCCGGGCCACAAGCCGGCCGCTCCAAGCGTTACGGAGTCAAGATATGGTTGGTTGGCACCTACGGCCTCAAGGCCGCGCTGATGATCTACCTGGCGCGCGTTCCAAAGGAAAACAAGGCCGGCTTTCCGACCGGCTACTGTCACTGGCCCGCCGACACGCCTGAAGCGTACTTCAAGCACATGTCGTCGGAGTACATCAAAAAGAACGAGGACGGCGACCGGGAGTGGGTGCGCAAGGGCGCGAACCACTGGCTGGACTGCCGGGTCTACAACATGGCGCTGACGCATCATGAGGGTTTGTGGGCTTGGGGCGAAGAGCGCTGGGCCAAGCGCGCGGCCGAACTCGCCGAGCTGTCGGCGCCGATCGCGCCAGACCTGTTCGATCCGCGGCCGTCGACGGCGGCAGCCGTGGTGCCCGTGCAGGAAGATCTGGACGATCTGCCGGAGCTGACTGAAGGCGTCCGGCCGGCCGACAAGGCGCAGCCGCTCGCGGTGCTGAAGAAACCGGCGATCACGCTGCGCCCGCGAGTGACGGTCGCGGACAACCCGTATCTGTGAGGCATGAATGGCTGACCTCGTCACCTTGCAGGGCTGGCTGCTCGAAGCAGAGACCGCAAAGCACAAGCTGCTGACCGGCTCGCTCGAGCAGACGGTCCGCTACAACGGGCAGAACGAAGTCACCTTCGCCAAGACCGACATCGACAAGCTGGACGCCTACATCTCTTCGCTGCGCAGCCAGATCGGCGACATCGAGGGCGATCCGCGCAAGGTCTCGCGTCCGATCCACTTCACGTTCTAGGAAACAGATGGCCGCTTTGCCCGACATCGACTGGACGCCCGGTCCCGCCGAGCCCGCGCCAATTGGCGCAGGCTCGGCCGTGACGGTGATACCGCGCGCGATGGCCTCGGCCGTGCCGGAGGTCGAGACCGCGTATGCGGCTGCGTCCTACCGCGCCAAGGATATGGCGTCGTGGATGCCGCCGCGGTTGTCGCCGGATTCCGCGCTGCTGTCCGAGCTCGACACCATCAACGCCCGTGGCGATGATCTCGCGCGCAACAACGGCGTTGCCGCCGGCGCCGAGCGCACCTATGTCGACAACGTCATCGGCCCGCGCGTCATGTGCAAGCCGAACCCGGACCGCATCGCGCTTGGAAAAGACGCGGTCTGGGTCGACGAATGGTCGCGGCAGGTCGAGGCCGAATGGAAGGGCTTTGCCGACGGCATCTATTTCGATGCCGCATGGACGCTGAATTTTCATGGTGCAACCCGCCTGCAGGCCCGCACGCTGGCTTCTGCCGGCGAACTTTTGGCGCTGCCGCTGTGGCTGCCGGAGCGAGGCTCGCGATGGAGTACCTGCCTGCAGCTGGTCGACCCGGCGCGGCTGTCCAACCCGAACGGCATGATGGATACCGCAACGCTGCGCGGCGGCAAGGAGATCGATGCGTACGGCGCGGCGGTCGCCTATCACATCCGCAAGAGTCATCCCGGCGACCTGTTCGGGTTTGGCGGCATGTTCGGCGGCGGGGTGTGGGAACGGATTCCGGCATGGACGCCGTTCGGCCGTGCGCGCGTGATCCACGCCTTCGAGCCGGAGCGCATCGGACAGAGCCGCGGCAAGCCGCCGGTCACGGCGGTGGCCCGCATGTTCAAGATGTACGATCACTTGACCGTCGAGAAGCTGCGTTCGACCGTGCTCAACGCGATGATCTTCGCGGCGATGGAAACGCCGATGGATCAGGAGGCGTTCGTCTCCGCCTTCGGCGGCGACAAGGCTGCCGACTACCAGTCCGCCTTGAACGAGTGGCGGGTGCAGATGCGCGGCGGCGCGATCATTCCGCTGCCGCCCGGCACCAAGCTCAACCCGTTCATCCCGGGCGGACCGGACAGCGAGCTCGATGCGTTTGCGACCTTGATGCTGCGTCACATCGGCACCGGGCTCAACATGCCCTATGAGCTGATCTTCAAGGATTTTTCCAAGACGAATTATTCCAGCGCGCGCGCAGCCTTGCTGGAAGCCTGGCGCTATTTCTACGCCTGCCGCCAGCTCGTTTCCGACGGCTGGTGCAGCGTCGTTTACGACCTCTGGTTCGAGGAGGCGGTCAACCGCGGGCGGATTCCGGACTGCACGCCGGCGGATTTTTATTCGCGTCGCACCGCGTGGACGCAGGCAAAATGGATCTACGCCGGCCGCGGCTGGGTCGATCCCTTAAAGGAAGCGCAGGCCGCCGGCACGCGCATGGACAACAACCTTACCAGCCTGCAGGACGAAGCTGCCGAGCAGGGCAAGGACGCGCGCGACGTGCAGGAGCAGCGGGCCCGCGAGTTCGCGCACGCCATGGCGTTGGAAGAACAGTACGGCCTGCCGCCGGGCACGCTGACGCGCAAGGGCAATGGGCAGGTGGTGACCGTGTATTCGTCCGAGGGTGAATCGTCGGGCTCGCAGTCGGCCGCCAAGGATCAGGGAGCGCAAGCCGCATGAACAATCCTCTGCTTGCCCGCTTTGCGGATGTGCCGGCGCTGATCGACCCGCGCTCCGGCAGCCGCTTCGAGGCTGATCTCTCGGCGATCCTGCGCCACCCACGGGCGCACGAGCTGATGGCGTCAGCCGAGCTGAACGCCGGCGACGGCTTCTGGTTCGCAGCCGACGACTGGCGCAGCATGTTCCGCCCTTACGTTGTGGTCGACGGGATCCTGCAGGTGCCGGTCAAGGGCGTGCTGCTCTATGATTTTCCGTGGTCGTTCGGCTCGTATGCTACCGGATACGCCTACATCGCCCGCGCGATCGAGCGCGGCCTTGCCGACGGCAACGTCCGCGGCATTGCGCTGATCGTCTATTCCTACGGCGGGCAGGGCGACGGCTGCTTCGACCTGGTTAACAAGATTTTTGCGGGCCGCTCGGTCAAGCCGATCAAGGCCTTTGCGCAGATGGCGTACTCCGCGGGCTATGCGGTCGCCTCCGCCGCCAGCGCGATCACCGCGTCCAGCAACGCCGGCATCGGCTCGATCGGCGTCGTGATGACGCATCTCGATGTCAGCCGCGCCATGGAAGACGCCGGCATGAAGATCACCTTCGTGCATTTCGGCAAGCACAAGGTCGACGGAAATTCCTGTCAGCCGCTGCCGGAAGAAGTGAAGTCGCGCTGGCAAGCCTGGTGCGACGAGCAGGGCGAGATGTTCTGCGGCCTGGTCGCTCGCAATCGCGGTATCGACGTCGAGGCGGTGCGGGCGACGGAAGCCGAATGCTACTCCGGCAGCGAGGCGTTGAAGCTGAAGCTGATCGACGAAATCGCACCGCTCGACGATGCCGTAACCGCGTTTTCCCACGAACTGTCCGATCCGGACGATGATGAAGAAGGAGATACCGAAATGTCGACGACCGCTTCAGTACCCCCGGCCGGGCAGGCCGCAGCCGCGGCTTCCGCCGCGGTCGATGCTGCGCGTACCGAAGGCCATGCGACAGGCAAGGCCGAAGGCGTCAAGGAGGGTGCGACCGCCGAGCGCACGCGGATCGGCGCCATCCTTTCCAGCGAGGAAGCCAAGGGCCGCAGCGAGCTGGCGCAGCACTTTGCCTTCACCACCGACATGACGGCGGATGCCGCCAAGGCGGCTCTCGCCAAGGCACCGAAGCAGGAAGCTGCTGCGCCCGATGCTCTGTCGGCAGCGATGTCGCAGGTCAAGAACCCAACCGTCGGCGCCGATGCTGACGGCGCTGCTAAGGACGATGCCGCCCTCGCGAGCGCGGCCGTGAAGAGCTACCTCGGCATTCGCGCCGCCTGAAGGCCTGCGCGGCTCGCCTAAAGCCTCTTTTCTCTGCCCTCAAAATTTGTCTCGAAAGGAGACCTTCCATGAAGTGCTATCTCGGCGCGGCGCTTGCTGCTGTCCTCATCACCGGCCTTGCCGTCGCTCTGGCGGCAATGCCGGTCCCCCTCGAAGTTGCGCAGGCTGCGCCGATCGTGCACGGCCCGGCGTTCATCGCGATGTCGGTCCTGGCGGCCGGCTTCACCTCCCAGGGCTCCTTCACCCCCGACGGCATCTTCGCCGGCAGCGACGACCCGCAGACCCGCAAGATCACGCTGCTATTGGGCGAGAACCGCAAGCGCGGCACTGTGCTGGGCAGGATCACCGCCACCGGCAAGTACAGGATGTCGACTTCCGCCGCGGTCGACGGCTCGGCCGTGCCGGTCACCATCCTTGGCGAGGATTGTGACGCGACCAGCGCCGACAAGGTGACCATCGCGCACTTCGGCGGCGTGTACGACGAGAATGCGCTGGTCTACGGGGCCGGCCACACCGCGGCCGGCGTGCGCGAGCAGCTGCGCGATTTCGGCATCAAGCTTCAGTCCAGTACCGTTCGCTAGGAGCGCGGACGTCTCACCCTCATCCCCTGAAACCAGCCGCGGCGTGGGCATAGTCCCGATCCGCCAAGCCAAGGAATTTTATCATGGACGTGTTCACGCCCGCGGTGCTCAACCGCATCGTCGACGACCTCAAGGACAAGGTCAGCATGTTTCTGCTGTCAATGTTCTTCCCGGAAATCTCGACCTCAACGACGGAAGAGATTTATTTCGACGTGATGACCGGCAAGCCTCGGCTGTCGCCGTTCGTGTCGCCTCTGGTCGAAGGCCAGATTGTGGAGTCTCTGGGCTACGAGACCAAAAGTTTCAAGCCCGCCTATGTCAAGGACAAGCGGCCATTCGAGGACGGCAAGGCAATTCGTCGCCGGCCCGGCCAACCGATTGCTGCCCCGCTTGATCCGATGCAGAACCGGCTGCTGTCCGTCATTCAGGAATCCGAAGATCAGATCGCCATGATCAAACGTCGGATGGAATGGATGGCGGCCAAGGCCGCGCTGGACGGCAAATACATCGTTGAAGGGGAGAAATATCCGCAGGTGCTGGTCGACTTCGGGCGCCACGCCAACCTGACGGTCGTGCTGGCCGGCACCGCACGCTGGAATGACAGCGCGCCTGATCCTATCGGCGATCTCGAGGACTGGGGTGAGGAGATCGCGACCCGCTCCGGCGCGACCGCAACCGATGTCGTGATGGCGACCGACGTCTGGAAAGCGTTCCGCGCCAACGAGGAGGTGCAGAACCTTCTCGACAAGAAGAACCTGTCGCCGAAAACCCGGTTCGATGCCGGTCCGAGCAGCGGCATGATCGGCCCTCAGTTCAAGGGCTATGTCGGCGACTTCGCGATCTGGACCTACAATGCCGAGTATGTCGACGACGCCGGCGTGACTCAGAAGTTCCTGCCGAACGGCAAGCTGATCATGGGCTCGCCCCAGATGGAGGGCGTGCAGCACCACGGTTCGATCAGGGACGAAAAGGCGGGCTTCCAGGCGCGCGACTTCTTCCAGAAGTCCTGGACGCAGGAGGATCCGGCGGTGCGCTACCTGATGCTGCAGTCGGCGCCGCTCGTGGTGCCGTACCGGCCCAACGCCTCGCTTGGCGCGACGGTGCTCTGATCGCTGCTGATGCCCGGGTGTGGCCCGGGCATCAGTTCCCAGCCTGCGCCAATTGGCGCACCCACATTCAAAAGGAGACTGCCCCGTGGTCAGTTTGATTGCCATTCACGCCATCCGCCGCCGCGAGCCCGTCAAGAAGGCCGGCGGCAAGAAGTTTAACAGCGTCACCATCAACGCCGGCGAGACCTTCTCAGAGGATGATGAGAAGGAAGCCCTCCGCCTGATCGGCCTCGGCGCTGCCAGGCAGGCGCCCGCGCCGCTGCCGCCGATCGGCGGCAAGGCGCCCCAGGCCGATCCGCTGGAGAAGCTGACCGATGCCGAGCTCGCCACCATGGCCGCTGATCGCAACGTGCAGCTGAAGGAAGGCGCGACCCGCGCCGAGATGATCGCGGCGCTGAAGGCTGCCTGAGACGTGGCCAATCCGCTGTTTGCCCGGCTCCCCGGGATATTCGTGCAGACCTTCGGGGAGCCGGTCATCTACACGCCGGTTGCGACCGGCGTTCCCGTCGGTGAGGACGGCAAGATCCGGGCGATATGGACGGATGGCTCTGATGTCGTGGCCGTCGGCAGCGAGGCGCAGGCCACTATCGGCACATCGACGCTGAGCGTGAAGGCCGCCGACGTCACGCCGGTCGAAGGCGATGTTGCCACGCGCGAAGACGACGGCAAGACTATGAAGGTGACCGAGCCGATCCTGCCCGACGGCAAGGGCATGATCCGCTGTAACCTCGCGGATATTGCCTGATGGCCATCCACTTCCGCGTCGAAACCGGCGATGTCATGCGCGCGATCCGACGGCTCGCGCGCGAGGATGCGCCGATCGTTACGGCGTATGCGCTGACCAAGACGGCGCAGGATATCAAAGAGGCGGAAGTCGCTGTCATGAAGACGGTGTTCGATCGGCCGTCGCGGTTTACGCTGAATGCGCTCTACATGAAGCCGGCGACCAAGCGCGATCTGGTCGCTATGGTCTACTTCAAGGAAGGCTTCGGCTCGATCCCGGCCTGGCGCTATCTGGGGCCGCAGGTCGACGGGGGCAAGCGTCAGCACAAGGCGCACGAGAAGCGCTTGATCCGGGCCGGGCATATGAAGCCGGACGAATTCGCCGTGCCGGGCGCCGGCGCAAAGCTCGACAAGTACGGCAATCTTTCAGGCGCGACCATTGAGCGGATCCTCAGCCATGTGCAGGCCGCCGAGCAATTCGCCGGCTACCAGGCCAACGCCACGAACAGCCGCCGCTCGCGGGCCAAGCGCAAGAAGAGCGGCACCTATTTCGTGCTGCGGCCGGACGGCACGGGGCGGGGCCGCGGCAGCGTCGCGCCGGGCATCTATCTGCGCCAGAACCTGACCCAGATCGTGCCGGTGGTCATGTTTGTCAAGGCGCCGCACTACAAGAAGCGCTTCCCGTTCTATGAGACCGCGCGGGCCGTGTTCAATAAGCGGCTGGTGCTGCGCGCGCAGGAAGGCTTTGCGCGCTTCGTGACGTCCAGGATGAAGAAGGCCGCCTGATGACCCATGCACGCACCGAGATCCGCAACGCGGTGGTCGCGCGCCTCACCGGCCTGCCGACGACCGCAAGCCGGGTCTATCACGGTCGCACCCGACCGCTGGAGGCGAACCACCAGCCGACGCTGTTGATCTATACGGTCAATGAGCAGTCCGGCCGGCCGATCGAAGGCAATCCGGCGTCGCTGGGCCGCACGCTTCTCCTGGTGGTGGAGGGTAGGGTCAGTCATGCCTCGGTGCCGGACGATCTGCTCGACGTCATCGCCAGCGAAGTCGAGGCGAAACTGCGCAACGCCGAGGACGCCCTCGACGTCTTCGACATCATGCTGCAGTCGACAACGATCGAGGTGCGCGCCGACGGCAACCGCCATCTCGGCGAGATCAATCTCGTCTACGTCATCCGGTACAGCGAACCGGCTGAGACCGAATAGTCCGTCCCGCGCGGGGACGTCAGCGTCATCTTCAACCCCACACTTAAAGGAGACGGTCCCCATGCCCGCAGGCGACGGAACGCTTGGCCGCAAGATCATTTTCACCTGGAACGGTTCTACCATCGCCGGCGTGCGCGAAAAAGGCATCGCCTGCGCCGGCGAGCCCATCAACGTGAGCGACGACGATTCCGACGGCATCCGCGAACTACTTTCGGAGGCTGGCGAGAGCACGATCGATATCAGCCTGTCCGGCGTCCTGAAGGACGAAACCTTGGCGGCCGATTGGTTCGCCCGCAACCGCGTCCGCGCCGTCACCATCACCTATCCGAACGGGCGCGTGATCTCCGGCGATTTCTTCCTCGCCTCCTACAACGAAACCGGCACCTACAACGACGCGACGACCATGGAGGCGGCGCTGCAGAACACGGGCGAAGTCACCTTTACGCCTGGCGTCTGATAGTCGGGGCGTCGTTCTCGCCTCCTGAAACTTCAAACACTCCGGAAAGGAGATTGGCATGGTTGATCTTGTAATTACGGCTGCCAGCGTCGTTAGAGGCGACGGGGCGAAAGTCTTGCGTGGCGATCACGGCGAGACGAACACCGCCGGCCAGGTCGTCTACCGCGATGCTACCAGCAAAAACTTTCTCAAGGCCGACAACGATTCCGCGACCGCGGCAGTGCGCGACGCGATCGGCATTGCGCTCAACGGTGGCAGCAACGGCCAGCCGGCCGCAATTCAGTATGAGGGCGAGATCAATCTCGGCGCGATACTGACGGTCGGCGAGACCTACTGTCTGTCATCGAACGCTGGTGGCATCTGTCCAATCGGCGATCTTGCGAGCGGCGACTATCCCGTCATCCTGGGCGTCGCCAGAACGGCGGCGATTCTGGTGATGGGCATCGTCAAGGGCGGGGCGGCCAAGCCGTGACCGCTTCGCCATTCGACGACATCCATCTCGCCTGGCAGGGCAAGACGTTCACCATTCCGGCCGATCGCGTCATGGGCGCGATCAAGCGGATCGAGGATCACCTCACGCTGGCTGAGCTGCAGCGCGATGCCGGCCGCGGCACGCTGCGGCTTGGCAAAATGGCGGCGGCGTATGCCGACGTGCTGCGATACGCCGGCGCGGGCGCGGTCACTGAGTCGGACGTATATGCCGGCATGTTCGGCGAGGATGCAGAGAAGAACGTCGTCGGCGCCGTGTCCATGCTGCTCGGCATGATGATCCCGCACAACGTCAAGCTTGCAGTCGCGAAGGCGCAAGGCGGTGGCCCGGGGGAAGGCAACCGGCGGGTGCGCAGGGCCGCGCGCCGCTCGTCGAAGCGGCGTTCCGTCTAGCGGTCGGCGCGTGGGGGGTGTCCCCGCGCGATTTCTGGGCCATGCACCCGGTTGAGTTCTGGTGGATGGTCGAAGCCAGGACGCCGGTCAAGCGCTACGGCTCGATGACGGAAGCTGAGGTCGCGGAAATCTACCGTGACGCCTATGGCGACCCGCCCGGCGCGGACGCTTGAACTCTCTCGCAGGTAACCGATGATCCAATCCGCCGTCATGGGCGCGCTGTCGGTCGTGATCGGCGGCGACGTTTCCGGTCTCGACAAGGCTGCGGCGAAAGCCGAGGGCATCGTCGGCAAGCTGGGGAAGTCGATCGGCGTCACCGCCGTCACGCATCTGGCGTCCTATGCGGCTGCGGCGACGGCGGCCGGCGCGGCGTTGGCGGTGCACCTGACCGCGAAGTCGATGGAAACCATCGACGCGCAGTCGAAGCTGGCGCATCGGCTCAACGGTACGGTCGCCGAGCTGCAGGCCTTGGTTCATGCCGGAGATCTGGCAGGCGTGTCGCAGGAGACGCTGGCCCAGAACATCGGCAAGATGAACCAGCGCCTGGCGGAAGCCGCGCGCACCGGGCAGGGGCCGGCCTACGAGGCGCTCCGGCGGCTTGGCTTGGGGGCCTCGGAGTTTCTAACGCTGCCCGTGGATGAGCGTCTGGCAACCCTGGCGGACCGTTTCAAGGCCCTCGGCTACACGACCGCGCAGCAGGCGGATGTCCTGAAACAGTTCGGCATCCGCGGGCAGGAAATCATCAACCTGTTCGAGGGTGGCGGCGATACCATCCGTTCGGCGGCAAAGGATGTGCAGGCGTTCGGCGTCGCTGTCTCCGATGTCGACGCTGCGGAGATCGAGGCGGCGAATGACGCCTGGACCACGGCGCGGTTGCTGCTAACTGGCATCGGCAACCAGATCGCGGTCCATATATCGCCGCTGGTGCAGTATCTCGGCGACCAGCTTGCGGAAGCCGGCCGGCAGGGGGGCGGGTTCGGCGAGGCGATCGGCGCCGGCGTCAAGCTGGCGATCGGTGCGTTCGCTCGGTTCCAGAATGAGATCTATCTCGCCCGCGTCGGGTTAGACGATCTCGCCGCGGACTCGATCAAGGTCTTTGACAAGGTGGCCGGCGCAATCCCCAAGGGGATCGAATCTGCAACGTTCGGCGCGGTCACGGCCGCGCAACTCGGCTATCGCGACATTGAGCACGGGTTCGGCAAGATGCGCGAGACGTTGGCCGCGCCGCCGACGGATGCCGACTGGGAAAAATGGTGGGAGGGCCTGAAGGCCAAGGCCAAGGACGCGGCGCAGAAGGTCGTCGATGAGCGCAAGCGCGTCAACGCCGGCGGCGCCGATACCGGTGATGGCATGGATGACGGCCAGCGCAAGTCGTTGGAGAGCCGGCTGGAGCGGCTGAAGAAATCCATCGCAAGTGAAGACGAGCAGTTGCGGCTGCAGCGGGATGAAGAGCTCAAGAACCTCGCCGAGTTCGAGCAGAAGAAACTGCTGACCGCGCAGGAAGCCGACGCGCTGCGCCTGCAGATTCAGGACAAGTTCGCCCAGGATAGCCAGGCACTGCTTCAGCAGAGATTCGAGGAGGGCGTCATCGCCGAGGATGAGCTGCTGGCCCGCAAGTACGCCAAGCAACTCGCCGATCTCGATACGTTTGAAAGGAACCGCACCATCACCGTCGAGCGCGCCGCCGAGCTGCGGCGCAAAATCGAGGAAAAGGCAAGATTATCCGCGCTGCAGCTGCAGGCCTCGCAATATTCCGGCCTCGCCAACATCGTCGATACATCGATGGGCCAGATGACCGACCTGATCGGCCAGGAAGGTGATAAGCAGTTCGGGATCTTCAAGGCGATCTCGGCCGCGACTGCCCTGGTCAAGGGCTATGAGGCAGTGGTGTCCGCCTACGCTGCGGGTTCGAAGCTCGGCGGGCCGGCGCTCGGCGCGGTATTCGCCGGCATCGCGGCGGCCGGCGTGGCGGCGCATATCGCGAAGCTGATGAGCGTTAGTGTCAACAGCGGCGGTGGCGGCAGTGTCGCCGCCTCCGGTGGCGGGGGTGAAGCCACGGCTGCCGCTGCCGCGGCGCCGGCGCAACAGGCCCAGGCGCCGCAGACCATGTTCCTTTCCGTCAACGGCTCTTTCTTCGGCCGCGAACAGGTCCGCGAGCTCGCCGGCAAGCTGATCGATTTCCAGAACGACGGCGGCAAGGTCGTGCTGGCATGATCGTCATTTCTCCAGCGTTGGTGCTGTCGCCGGCGGCGGCGTCCTATTCTCTCAACAATCCGCTGTTCGGCTACCGCAACTTCGTCACCGCAGACGGCATCGTCGCCGACACCGAGGAAGACGATTACCCGGCCTCCAACCTGGCCAACCCGCTGACCTATCCCGCTGCCGGATGGCGCGCTGCCGACACATCGGCGCAGTATGTGACCTTCACCATCAGCGAGATCGACCAGGTCGATTACATCGGCATCGCCGGTCACAATTTCGGCTCGGCCGCGATCGCGCTGGTGCTCGAGTCCTTTATCGCCGGGGTCTGGACCGAGATCATGCCGGAAAGGATGCCGGCCGATGACAGCCCGCTGTTGTACCGTTTCGAGGCGCAATCGGTGTCGCAGATCCGGATCGGGCTCGCTTCGGGAATGGCGCCGGCGCGCGCCGCCGTGGTCTACATCGGCCCGTCGCTGGTGCATCAGCGCAGGATCTACGTCCCACATTCTCCGCTGAAGCTGTCACGCACTACGGACGTCGTGAGTGGCATGAGCGAGGCGTCGGATTTTCTTGGCCGCATCGTGCTGGGCGAATATGTCGGCACCGGTATCGACCTGAAGAATCTGACGCCTGACTGGTACCGGGCCAACTTCGATCCGTTCGTGGTCGCCGCCAAGACCGCGCCGTTCTTCTTCGCCTGGCGGCCGCTTCATTACCCTAACGAGGTCGGCTTCTGCTGGCTGACCAATAATCCGAAGCCGGTCAACCAGCGCAACAACGGCATGATGAGCGTGCAATTGCAGGTCAACGGCATTGTCTGAGAAATTAGCACTCACCTATGTCGAGATCGACATTCCGTTCTGCGCCTTGAGCTATGGGGTTGCGCCGTGCACGGCGTCGATCCCGGCGACCGGGGCCGACAAGTGCTACAATTCGAAGGTGACGTGTCAGGACCGCGCCAATTTCAGCGAAACATTTGTGACGCTGCGGTTTGCGAAGGCGGCGGCCTACCTGCCAACGGACATCGACGCCATCCCGTCGATCGTTGCGGTCGAGTTCTCGCCCGGAACCATCAAGCCGGGCGAGAGCCTCGGCGAGCGCTCGACCTTGACGGTGACGTTCAAGGACGGGCTGCATCCCGACACCGGCCCGGGCTACGACAAGTATCGCGCCGAGCGGGACTATGATCCGGTCGCGCAGGGCACCTATTGGGGGAAATTCCGCGCGCGGCAGCCCTATCTGCGCGGGCTGAAGATGCGACTCATCCAGGGCTATCTCGGCCAGTCGCTGGCGGATATGGAGACCCGGCACTTCTTCGCCGAGAGTTACACCGGCCCGACGATGGCCGGCACCTTCATGATCGAAGCCAAGGATATCTTCAAGCAGCTCGACGGTGACCGTGCGATGGCGCCGGAAATGAGCAACGGCTTTCTGCTCGCCGACATCGACAACAACGATATGGCCTTCACGCTGTCGCCGGCCGGCATCGGCAACGCTGAATACGAAACCTCGGGCTATCTGGCGATCGGCGGCAAGGAGATCGTATCGTTCACCCGGTCCGGTGACGCTGTGACCATCACTGGCCGCGCCCGATTCAACACCGAGGCGCAGGCCCACAAGGCACAGGATCGCGTCCAGACCGTGTTGTACATTTTCGGCGAGGACGTCAGCAACATCCTCAAGATGCTGTGGGAGGATTATGCCGGCGTCTCCGAGGATTACATCCCGATCGACGAATGGCTGACGGAAACCGAGGGTTTTCTGGGCACGGTCTACACGGCGGTGATCGCCGAGCCGACCCCCGTCCGCAAGCTGAGTGACGAGTTGATCGAGCAGGCCGCGCTCTGTGTCTGGTGGGACGATCTGACGGCGCTGGTCAGGCTCACGGTACTGCGCGCGATCTCGACGGATGCGGCATTGTTCGACGAGCACAATAGAAGGAAGGACACGGCGCTGTCCGTGCGCGAGCAGCCAGAGAAGCGGCTCTCTCAGGTCTGGACTTACTATGCCCAGATCAATCCCCTCAAGGCACTCGACGATCTCGACAACTACCGTTCCACCGCGGTGACGATCGACGGCGAGGCGGAGACCAATCACGGCTCGTCGGCAATCAAGGTGGTATTGTCGCGCTAGATACCGGAGTTGGCGCGCGCGATCGCGCAGAAACTCAACAACAAGCTGCTGGCCCGCTTCCGCACGGCACCGCGCGCCTTCAGCCTCGCGACGATGCGCTACAGCGACAGCGACGTCGAGCTAGGCCGCGGCTACAATCTCGGCTCGCATTTGTTTCAGGACGCCGCGGGCGCGCGCGTCAACGTTCCGGTGCAGGTGACGCGCCTGGTGCCGGCGCCTGACCGCTTCATGGTCGAAGCCGAGGAGATGCGCTTCGATCCGCTGGCCGAGGACGTGCCCAGCCATCTCTGTATCGTCGACGCCGATACCTACAATCTCAACCTGCGCACGCTGCACGATTCGCAGTATCCGGAAGCCGAAAGCGGCGACACCGTCACGCTCGTGATCAACGCGGGTGTGACCGTCGGCTCCATCATCGCCGCGGTGCCGGCGCTGATGATCGGTGACTGGGCGGCGGGCGTCACGATCAAGGTCATCGTTCGCGGCCGTATTCAGGGCGCGGGCGGCCCGGCCGGAGCGGGCGGCAACGCCGGGGCCGCCGGTAATCCCGGCGGCCCTGGCGGTGCTGCGCTCTATACGCGCTATGCGATTAATCTGGAGTACCTCGCAGGCAGCACCATCTGGGGTGGCGGCGGCGGCGGCGCGGGCGGCGG
>NZ_LLYA01000214.1 GCF_001440415.1 Bradyrhizobium retamae | reverse complement strand
GGTCGTATCCGAGGGCCTCAAGCCGCGCCCGGAGATCTTGTTCAGAGAACGCGGCACCGACTTTCAAACGGAGGATGACCCGGGACCAACTCGCCGCCGTGGGAAGGCGCTCCATCACGGCCTCTGCCGTGGATACGAGCAGGATCGGCTTCTCAGGCTTGGCAAGGCGCCTCAAGACCGAGCTTCGTCTACCCGCGATTTCGTGCGACGGCTCAAGCTGATCGAACGGCAGCGTATTCAGTCTTGGAAAAACGAGCACATCGCACGAAGGCGCGAGGGCATGAATGACGGCACCCAGCCGCTCGGCCCTATTCTCGTTCTCAGCAAGAAAGACGACGCCTTTGCGACCCGACTTCCTCCACTGTGCCAGCAGATGGAGGGCCAACATGCCTAGGGGCGATGAAGAAGAGATCGCAGTCCGCGATGAAGAATTCGTTCGCTTCGTTGCCCGGCTTGCAATACGCGCTTTGCTAGAATGGCCCACCTTGAATCCGTCGTTGATTCGCCACCAACTGTGGCTGATGGCGAGTGTTGTTTCGAACAGGCCCGCTCTGATGCGAGAGCTACGCCTCGGGCTGCGTACATATGCGAATTTGATCGCGGACGCACGTATCCAATTTAGTCCAGTGAAACGTGGCCTGGGAGCGGAGGCGTCTCGATCGTCCCCCTTCTCCGCCCGATAGTAGGTTCCCGATTCCTGACGATTGCCCGCTCGCCTCAGCCTAGGCCAGGACCGTCATTGCTCCCAAGCTGTCACTCGCTTGAGAACTGCTTCCGGATCGACTTCGCCATTGTTGGACGTCCACGCGACGAATGGATCCGGTCGCACAAGTATTAGCGCCGCCTCGTAACGCGCACGTTCACCGGTACGGCGGTCCCTCGCACAGTAAGGGACACATTTAGCGCCTTCGCTGCTGTTGCAAACGCCTTCACCGCAGCGTCATCGATATCCAGCGTTAAAAGCGTGAAGCCTTGCCGCTCAGGGCACGCGGCGGACTTGACCGGCAGACCACGAGCTCGCGGCGGATGCTCAAGGACTCGCGGCTTTCAGTATTGCCGGCCCAACTCTGTGGAAGCACTATGCCAGCACACCGCATCGACCGGGCGGCGTGGATAAGATGGACGCGTCGGCATTCACGTGATCCGAACCCAGGCGCCATTGTTTGCGGATGAGCTTACCGCAGCTTCGATGAACTTCACACTGGCAAGGCCATCCTCGACGGTCGGGAAAATCACCGCCGGATCGGGCGGTTTGCCGGCCTGTGCTGCGCGGACAGCGCGCGCCGCCTCGGTATAGATTGTTGCGAACCCCTCAAGGTAACCCTCGGGATGCCCCGACGGCACGCGGGTGAGACGGCCCGCCTCGACCAAGGCCCCGGCACCGCCGCGGGTCAGGAGTTGCTTGGGCTGCCCATAGCGGGTGAACCAGAGATGGTTCGGATTTTCCTGTACCCATTCGAGGCCGCCCTTGGTCCCATAGACGCGCAGCGTCAGGCCGTTCTCATTGCCGACCGCGACCTGGCTCGCCCAAAGCATACCTTTGGCACCTCCCTTCCACTTGAGGAGGATCTGGACGTCGTCATCGAGACGCCGGCCGCTGACGAAGGTCGAGAGCTGGGCGAGCAGTTCGTCAAGCTGAAGTCCAGTGACGAAGCAAGCGAGATTGTAGGCGTGGGTGCCGATGTCGCCGATGCATCCGCCAGGGCCGGATCGGGTCGGGTCCGTGCGCCACGCGGCCTGCTTGTGCCCGCTTGCTTCTAACCGCTCCGTCAGCCAATCCTGCAGGTATTCGGCCTGCACCAGCCGGATCTCGCCGAGATCGCCGTTCGCGACCATGGCGCGGGCCTGTCGGACCATGGGATAGCCCGTGTAGTTGTGGGTCACGACGAAGACCTTGCCTGTCTTCCTGACCAGTTCCACCATTTCCTCCGCCTCGGCGACGGTCGTCGTCAGCGGTTTGTCGCAGATGACGTGGATGCCGGCTTCAAGGAAGGTCCTGGCGACCGGGCCGTGCACGTGGTTGGGGGTCACGATCGAAACCACCTCGATCCCGTCGGGGCGCGCGGCTTCCGCCTTCGCCATCTCTTCGAAGGAGCTATAGGCGCGGTCGTTGGCGATACCGAGCTCCTTCGCCGAGGCCTTGGCTCGGACCGGATCCGACGCCAACGCGCCGGCTGTCAACTCGAACTGGTCGTCGATACGCGCCGCAATGCGGTGGACGGCGCCAATGAAAGATGCCTGGCCGCCGCCAACCATGCCTAGCCGGATACGATTATGACTGCCAGCTTCGCTGCTTGCCTCAATAGCCATTCTTCTTCCTCGCTCAGAAGATGCCAAGCATCTTGCGGTTCATGCGGTCGTCGGTGCCGGAACCTGCGAAATCATCAAAAGCCTTCTCCGTCACCCGAATGATATTTCTTTTAATAAATTCGGCGCCCTCGCGCGCGCCTTGCTCAGGATGCTTCAGCGCGCATTCCCATTCCATCACCGCCCAACTGCCGTAATCGTACTGCGTGAGCTTGGAGAAGATCGCGCCGAAATCTACTTGACCATCGCCCAGTGAGCGGAAGCGGCCGGCACGATCGACCCAGCTCTGGAACCCGCCGTAGACTCCCTGGCGGCCCGTCGGGTTGAACTCCGCGTCCTTGACGTGGAAGGCTTTGATGCGTTGGTGATAGATATCGATGTAGTCGAGATAGTCGAGCTGCTGTAGCACGAAGTGCGACGGGTCGTAGAGCAGGTTCGCGCGCGTGTGGCCATTCACTCGCTCGAGAAACATCTCATAGGAGACACCGTCGTGCAGGTCCTCGCCCGGATGAATCTCATAAGCGAGATCAACGCCGTGCTCCTCCGCATAATCAAGGATCGGCTGCCAGCGCCTGGCGAGCTCGTCAAAGGCGGCCTCAACGAGGCCGGCCGGACGCTGCGGCCAGGGATAGACATAGGGCCAGGCCAATGCGCCGGAGAAGGTCGCTTGCGCCGTAAGCCCGAGGCGCCTTGAGGCGCGGATTGCGCGCCTGACCTGGTCGACGGCCCACTCGGTGCGCGCCTTGGGATTGTCCCGCACCTCCGGCACGGCGAAGCCGTCGAATGCTGCGTCATAGGCCGGATGAACCGCGACGAGCTGGCCCTGGAGATGGGTCGAGAGTTCGGTGATGGAAAGGCCGTGACCGGCTGCGATCCCCGTCACCTCATCGGCATAGTCCTGGGACTCCGAGGCCTTGCTCAGGTCGAAGAGTCGCCCATCCCAGCTCGGGATCTGAATCCCCTCGTAGCCGAGCGAGGCGGCCCATTCGCAGATCGCGTCGAAGGAGTTGAACGGCGCGGCGTCGGCGGTGAACTGAGCGAGGAATATTCCTGGTCCCTTGATCATCCTCATGAAGTGCTCCTTCTTCCCTGGATGCTCCAGTAGCGCTTGCCTGCCACTGAGCCCGCCAAGCGAGGTGACCAAGGGCGCAAGCGTGACTGCCCGATTAAATCCGCCCCGTTCGTTCGACGCTGGCTAGCCGCCGCACTTTGGCAGAAGTTTGGACACATCTCCAACCAGCTCAGGCATGACCTGCGCCGCCGTACGCTTACCCGTCACCAGGCTCTCTATATGGTGCTTGATCACCTCAATGATTTTCAGCGAATTGTCACCTGGAAAGGACGCCCATTCCGTCAGCAGCGGTAGTTGCTGGATACTGGTCAGGTGATTGGGACGCTTTCTATAGAAAGCGCCGAGCAGTTCCGGCGTCTTCACGGCGATCTCGTTGCCGGGCATATAGCCGGTGGAATTGACCATCGCGGTCTGGCCGACCGGCCCCGTGGTGAACTTCACATATTTCCAGGCGGCCTTCTGACGTTCGGCGTCCTTTGCGAAAACCATAGCGACGTTTCCGCCTGCGGGAAGGCGCCCGTCGGCGACGGCGAGCGGAAAGGCGACGGTTTTGAACTGGAACCGACCGCCGATCTGCCGCTCGGCCGCGGCCACATAGGATGTGGAATCCGCTGATATCGCGATGTTGCCGGCAACGAATGATTGCCGGGCCTGGCCGAGCCCGAGATTCGGCATGCCCGATCTGCCGAAAGCTTCGAGCGTCTTTAGCGCCCACATGCCGTTTGCGTCGTCGAAGGCGATGCTGCACCCGTCGGCTTTGAGAATGCGGCCGCCTTTGCTCGTCACCAGCGACTGGAATAACCAGTTGCCGGTTTGCTCCCACTGATAATAAAAACCGGTAGCCGCGGTACCCGCTTTCGCCTCAATGTTCTTGCCCAGAGCCAGAAGCTCCGGCCAGGTCTTTGGAAGCGCTGACACATCGGTGCCAGACTTTGCGAGCAGATCAGCATTCACATAGAGCACCGGCGTCGAGATAGCGAACGGCAGTCCGTAGAGCTTGCCCTTGTATTTTCCGAGTTCCGCAAGCGTCGGGTAATAGCCAAGTTCGGCAAGCCCACCATCTGCCGCCGCGAATCCGTCCAGCGGCGCGCCTAATCCCCGATCCACGAACAGGCCAATTTGGTTGATCCCGTTGAAGGCCACATCCGGCAGGCGACCGGTGATCTGGTCACGCAGGATCTGTTGCGCGGCCTCCTCGTAGCTCGCCACGGGATTGCGGAACTTCACCTTGATGTCGGGGTGCGCCTCGGTGAAGCGCCTGGCCAATTCCTGATGCAGCGCATTGAAGGTGCCGGGTGTGGTGTAGAGTACGTCGAGTGTTACCTCGGCCCGCGTAGCAGTGGCCCCGACTGCCATGAGGGCAGCGGCACCGGCAAGCACTGGACAAAGTCTGGTTACGATTCGATCAATCACGGACGGTCTCCATTTTGGATTACCTCATGGTCGTTACAGCGAGCCCATCGATGAACCGGCGCTGCGCGATCAGGAACGCAACGAGGAGCGGAGCTACGATAATCACGGCGCCGGCCATCAGCGGACCGAAGAATTGCCCGGCTTCGTCGTCACGAAAGAGCAGGATGCCGAGCGCAGGCGTGGAAATTTCCTCGCGGCGCACCGCGATTAGCGGCCAGAACAAGTCATTCCAATGGGCCACGACCGAAAAGATGCCAAACGCGGTCAGCGCCGGGGCTGTCATGGGAATCATGATGCGCCAGATGATCTCGAACTCGCCGAGTCCATCGAGGCGGGCGGCGCGAATGATCTCGTCGGGTATGGACCGAAAGAACTGCCGCAGCAGGAAAATGCCGAAAGTGGAGATCGCCCACGGCAGGATCAGCGCGGCATAGGTGTCCAGGAGCCCAAACACGTTCAACATGACGAAATGGGGAATGGCGAGCGCTTGAGGCGGCAGCAGCAGACCGACCAGTACGGCGGAGAACAAGGTGTCCCTGCCGCGAAACCGCAGCTTCGCAAGTGCATAGGCACATGGAATGCAGACCAGGAGTTGCAGCGCGAAGATCGCTGTGCAGACCAGCAATCCGTTTAGCAGGAAGCGGAACATCGGCGCCGCAGTTAGCGCGACGCGGTAGTTCTCGACCCCATGAAAGGCCGTCGGCCAAAGGTGGAAGTCGGCCTGGAAGATCTCTTCCGGCGGCTTGAGCGACAGGCTCACCATCCAGACGAAGGGCAGCAGCGCAAAAGCGGCGGTGAGAATAAGAATCGCATGCCGGGCGACCCGGCCAGCGAACCGCCGGCCTGGAAAGCGGGCGATCATGAATAATGAACCCGCCGTTCGAGAAGCCGCGCCTGTGTCAGCGTAAGCAGCACAACGATTGCGAGATAGACAACGGTGAGCGCTGCGCCATATCCCATGCGCAGGAAATCGAAGCTCTCGGTGTAGAACCGGTGCAGCAGCACCTCGGATGCATAGTTCGGCCCGCCCTGGGTCAGGACGCGAACGCTGTCGAAGACCTCGAAAGCCCGTGTCGCCGTCAGGATGACCACGAACATGGTGACCGGTCCCAGCATCGGCAACGTCACGAAACGCAGCCGGTCCAGAACGCCGTCGGCGCCGTCAACGGCGGCTGCGTCGTAGAGCTGCTGCGGAATAGCCTTAAGGCCGGATACGAACAGCACCATAGCGAAACCGAAGCCTTGCCATATGCCGATCAAGGCCAGAGCGAGCAGTGCCGTACGCTCGTCCCTAAGCCAGTTCACCCCGGAAATCCCCATCGCGCCCAGGGCGCGGTTCACGAGGCCGATGGTAGGATGCAGCATGGTGCCCCATACGATCGCCATGGCTGACATTGTGGACATCACAGGAAGGAAATGGGCGGCCCTGTAGAAACCACGCAGGCCGGGACTGGCCTCGATGAGCAGAGCCACGACGAGACCGAGCAGCACCGTGCCCGGAACGACGACGGCCGCATAAACCAGCGTATTGCTCAGTGCCTTCCAGAAAGTCGGGTCCGTGAATAACGTCCTGAAATTCGTGGTCCCGATGAAATGAAAAGTAAATGATCCCAACTGCCAGTCTGTCAGGGAGAACAGCATCACCGCCGCAACCGGGCCGAACAGAAGGCCGATCAGCAGCAGCAGCGCCGGCGATACGGCGAGCCAACCAAGCCCGTGCTCTCCCGATCTCTTCGCAAGGCTTGGTTTCGCGTCGGCCCTGCGCGGGCGATTCTGGTCAAGCGCTGTCACCCTGCGGCCCCTACCTGCTCGGCCTGGCGCTGACGCATGCCCGCGCTATCAAACTGCAGCAAGCAGGCGGGGTCGATCTGAAGGCCGACCGGACGGCCTGGTTCGGAACGCGATCCGTCCGGATGCGTACGCACGACGACGGTGCCGCATCCATCTGCAAGCGCCACGTTCAGGAAGATATCAGCGCCAAGATTCTCGACGCTAGCGACGACGCCATTGAGTCTTCTATCCCCAGGCGCGGCTATCCCGACGGCCTCTGGACGAAACGCGAGGTGCGTCGTGTTGCCATCAACGCCTGGAGGAAGCGACGCACCCAAAGATATCCAATGGTCGCAAGAAACCACGTTGATCTTTGGGCTGCCGATCATCTCGGCGACCCGCAGGTCCTGCGGGTCCCGATAAAGCTGCTCCGGCTGGCCGACCTGAAGCAGTTCGCCGGCCGTCATCACGGCGACGCGGTCGGACATCGTCATCGCTTCTGCCTGATCATGGGTGACGTACACGAAGGTGACGCCCAGGCGGCGATGCAGTGCGATGATTTCTGCGCGCATCTGCACCCGCAACTTGGCGTCAAGGTTGGACAGCGGCTCGTCCATCAGGAACACGGCGGGATGCCGCACCATCGCGCGGCCCAGCGCGACACGCTGGCGCTGACCGCCGGAAAGCTGGCCGGGCTTGCGATGCAGCAGATGGGCAATGTCGAGCATCGAAGCTGCCTGCTCGACCTCGGCGCGGATCGTCTTTTCAATGCCGCCGCGTCCCGGCAAGGCACGGCCTACAAATGGCAGCCGCTGGGCGAAGCTCAGGCGCCGGGTCCGCAGTGGCAAGGCGAGGTTGTCGAATACGTTAAGATGAGGGTAGAGCGCGTAAGACTGGAATACCATGGCGACGTCGCGCTCCTTGGGGCGCTTGTCGTTCACGCAGCGGCCATCCACCATGACCTCGCCGTCATCTTGCTCCTCCAGCCCGGCGATGATCCGCAGCAAGGTCGATTTCCCGCATCCGGAGGGGCCCACCAGGGTAAGAAACTCCCCATCACGAATGCTCAGCGACACTCCCTTCACAACGGCGGTTTCGCCATAGCTCTTCTCGATGTGGCGCAGTTCGATCTCAGCCATCGCGGCCAGCCCGTACGGCCTGGAGCGGACGCCCATCCATTCCGGAGGCGGAAAGCCCGAGATGCGTGAGAATGGTTGGCGCGATGTCGATGATGCAGGAAGGCTCCTGCCTCGCTACGCCGCGGCTGAAGCCCGCGCCATCGATCATGAGAAAGGGTGCTTGCTCGCCTGCGCCGAGGCCACCGTGCTGGCCGCTGCCGAGGATATCTGCCTTGCCACCGGCGCGCTCTGCGACGAGGCTGGTGCCAGCCACGCCGTAGGCATTGGGCTCCTCGCTCGCGCGCATGGAGACCGCAAAAGCGAGGCCGTGATCCCGGCCCTGCCCCACTGACGCCAATGCGGCGCCATCGAGAACGGTTTCCGCCCATTCCTGATTGGCGAGGAAGTCGCCGACCAACGGCACGCGCGCGACGAAATCGGGATGAACGTAAAGCAGCGCGGAGGTACCGTTCGAGGCGACGACCACGTCGGTTGATTCAAGGCTCTCCTTCAATCCGGCTGTAACCAGTTCTTCGTCGATGTCGATGACGCCGGAGACGGTCTGATGGCCGTGATCTGATCCAATCAGCAAAAGAATATCGTCCCTGTCGGCGAGCATGGCCACCGCGTCAATGACGCGCCCGGCATTGCGGTCTGCCTGCTGCAACACCGCAAGATGACCGGGCGATCCCATGGGTAAGGCGTGCTGCGTGGCATCCGGCTCGCCGAGCCACAGCACCGCAAGAGCAGGAGGATCAGACCGGGGCAACACCGCTTCGCGGATGAAGCGCTCGGTCATTGCCCGGTCGCCTTCTACATCCAGCGCGACGCGAAGTTGCTCATCCTGCGGTAGCGGGATGCGGCCGCGGCCGAACGATCCGGCGCGATGATAGACCCGCCCAAATCCATCCGGATCGTGCGCATAGGCTGCTCCTGGCGAAACGTTGCTGAAGATGACGGCACCGCCGCTGTCCGTTACGCGCTCGGCCAAAGTTGGCACGGCCAGAGCGCGACCGGTGACGCGCCGCTTGTGCTGGAGGAAGTCGGGGCGACCCGCATCGTGCCGAACGAGGCGCCCGTCTTCCATGAGCGCCATGGTGTTGCCCTGCAAGCCGTGGCGCGCCGGATGGCAACCGGTCGCCAGGCTCGCCGATACCACCCGCGTGCAGGATGGAAACACTGTGCGATGGGCAGAGAACTGCTCAGCGCGCTCGGCGAAGGCGGCAAGACGGGGTGTGGTCTGCCGCGTCACGAGATCGCGGCGCAGACCATCGAGGATGACAAGGACGGCGCGAGGCACGGTCAGACTTCCACATCGTTGAGCAGGACCGAAAAGACGTCGTAGTTGCGGAGCGGTTTCCCTACCCTGCCCTCAACCAGTTCGGCCTTCAGCGGGTGAGAGAGAATGAACGGCACCACCTGCTCGGCAAGCCCGCCATGAGAACGCAGCCGCTCACCCGATAGCTGCGAAATGTCGTGGTCGCGGGCACGGCCGCCGAGGGCGACGCCCGACCTGGCCACCACGGCGATGTCACCCTCGCGATCTTCAGGCAGCTCGAAGCGCAGGCACGCTTCATCTCGCGGAATGGCCATGCAGACACCAGAAATCTGCCGAATGAAGTTCAATACCGTGGTGGTGGAAGGCTCCGTCCGTTGCAGATGGACACGGACAAAGCCGCCCAGAGCGCCGTGGTGACGCACGAAGGGATCGGTGATTGGGCAGATGACGCGGGTTGTGCCCGCGCCGAAGGCGGCATCCAGCAAGTCGCCAAGGTAGACGACGTTTGGCTCGCCTCCCGGGTGAGCCATGTCGTTCATGCCATGGTCCGCGACGATTCCGAGGCAGGCGCCGAGCCCGACCAACCTTGCGAGCCGCTGGTCCACCGCACGCATAAAGGCAATCGCTTCGGAAGCATCCGGCGCATGCTTGTGCTGCACATAATCGGAAAGCGACAGATAAATCAGGTCTGGCCGGCGGGTTTCAAGCAGGCGAATTCCGGCATCGAGCACAAACAAGGAAAGATCGGCGGAATACTGGTCTGGCGGTCCGCGCCCCACCAGCGCACCGATTGCGGAGATGCCGTTCTCCGCATCGGTCGCCTCGTCGGCTTTCTCGGCAGAGAAAGCGATGCCGTCGAGCCCATGACCGAGTGCCCTGCGCAGCTTGTCCTTGGCAGTAACGGCAGCAACGCTGGCTCCCGCTTGCGAGAACGCCGCCAGAATAGTCGGTGCGCGCACCGGGGTCGCATCCACCATCATGATTTCTGCGCCGGTATCGCGGTCGAGATAGAAATTTCCGGAGACGCCGTGAACGGCGGGCGGCGCACCGCAGACGATGGACACGTTGTTGGGATTGGTGAATGTCGGCATTGCCGCGAGCGCGGAGGCGGTGAAGCCTTCGCGCCGCATCCGGTCGATGGCTGGGATGGCCCCAGCGGCGCTGGCAGACTCGATATACGCCGGATCGCAGCCGTCGAAACAGATGACCACGGCCGGATGTTTCGGCCACGCATAGGCGCGTCCGTTCACTCTCACCAGAGGTCTCTCAGCGCGACGGGACGCGGCGTCGGTCAGGATGCGATCAGGTTTGTTCATGGGATGACATATCGTTGAGGGTTGTTGCATCTGTGAGCCATGCCGCCACCCGCAGAAGATTGCGGTCGGCGCCCTGGCGACCAACGAGCTGAACGCCGATCGGCATGCCATTCATTCCGCGCAGCAGCGGTAAGGACACAGTCGGTAATCCGCACAGGCTCCAGGGCATGGACATGGCGCCGGAGCCCGGCCCCTCCTCAAGGCGCGTGGCCTCTCCCGGCGCGGACAGCGTGATCAAGGCGTCATGATCATGGAACAATTCTGCGGCCAAAGCGGTGAGCCGGTCGGCCATGGTCTCGAGTTCGAGATAACGTGCAGCGCTCAGCGCGCGCCCGGCAACGATGCCTTCCTGCAGTGGCGGGCAGAAGCTGCGGAACGTTTCGTCCGGCAGAGCACCGAAACGATGTGCCAGATGAGCGTTCAGAAGACCCAGCACAACCTCGAGCGCCATATCGAATTCGCAGGGAAGATCGACCGCGACCACAGTTGCAGGCAGTCCGGCGACCAAACGATCAAGAGTTTGACGCGCGTCGGGACTTGCCATGTGCCAGCCCGGCCCGCGGACCAAACCGAGCCTGGGCGGATGTCGCAGTGCTTCGACCTCCGCGAGCCTGCGATCGAATGCGCCGGCAAACAGCGCGAGGTCGTCGGCAGACCGGGCCATCAGACCTACATGCGCCATGCGGGGGACCAGCACGTTCGATCCCCGCATGCTCGTGAAACCGAGCGAGGGCTTGAAGGCGAACGCGCCGCAAAACGAAGCTGGCAACGTCGTGGATGCCGTGTGCTGAGTGCCGAGCGCCAGTGGAACCATGTGATCGACGACGGCCGCCGCAGACCCCGCCGACGACACGCCTGGTGAGCGCAACAGATCCAGGGGATTATGGGTCGGACTGGGATGATACATTCCGAATTCGGACGTCGTGGTCTTGCCGATGATGAGTGCGCCGGCCCGGTGCAGCACGCTGACCGCATCCGCGTCTTCGGTCGGCCGACGCCCACGCAAGCTTCCGCTGCCGTACTCCGACGGCATGTCGCTGGTATCGAACACGTCCTTCACGCCTACTGGGAGACCATGCAGCGGGCCGAGCGGGAATCCCGCGGCCTGCCATTCATCTGCTAGCCGCGCGCGTTCCCGCGCCAGATCGGCATCCAGAAAGCTCCAGGCCTTCACCTGCGGCTCGCGAGCGGCAATCCGCTCCAGGCAGGCTTCCATCACGGATGTCGCCGTTAGCCGGCGATCGCGGATCGCACTGACGATCGTGCGAGCCGACAATTCGTTCAATCGCTTGCTGTTCGAAACGAGCGCCAGCCTCTGGGTACCTGATATGTCATTCATCGGCCGATAGCCTCCATAGCCTGCGGGGTCCCGGCGGTTTTCGACGTTGCACCTTGCCGGCGAAGATTTGCGGCAAGTGCAAGGGCCTGGGGTGATAACCCGTCGCGGAACAGCAGGACGCAAAGAACAAAGACGGCTCCCTGAATTGCCATGATCCAGGCGCCAAACGGCGACAGGAAATGCTGCATCGTCACCAACACGGCGGCGCCGATGAGGGGCCCGCCGAATGTGCCGATACCGCCGATCAACGCCATCAGCACGGCTTCGCCCGAAAGATGCCAATGTACGCCGGATAGGGTGGCCAACTGGAAGACGATGGCACTCATGGAGCCGGCGATGCCGGCGCAGAAAGCGGCGATGCCGAATGCAGCGAGTTTGTATGCGTCGACATTGTGCCCCAGCGACAGGGCCCGGCGTTCATTGTCGCGAATGGCGATCAACATCATCCCGAACGGGGAGTTGATCAGACGGCGCAGGCCGAAGAGCACGCCGAGCATGGCGGCAGCACAGAGCCAGTAAACATTGCTGTCGTTGTGAAGATCGATCAACCCCAGCAACATGCCGCGGGGGACGGACTGGATGCCATCCTCACCATGGGTGAAGCTGGCCTGCACATAGACAAAATAGACCATCTGCGCGATCGCCAGCGTGATCATGGCCTGATAGATGCCCCGGCGTCTGATCGCAAAGATGCCCATGACGAGACCGAGAACGAGCGCCGCTGCTATCCCGACGCCGATCGCGGCTTCCGGTGGCAGCGCCCACTCTCTTGCCGCATGCGCTGTGAGATAGGCAGCAGTACCAAACAAGGCCGCCTGGCCGAAGGACATGATACCAGCAAATCCCAGCAGGAAATTGAATGAGGCGGCGAAGATGGTGAAACAGAAGATCTTCATCAGGTAGATGGGATAAAGCAGCATCGGCAGTGCCAAGAGCGCGGCGACGGCGGTGAGTACCGGCACCATGCCGGTCAGGCGTTTGGCGGCGGTTTCCTTATCCGCAGGCTCAATCCACGGAAGCCGGGCCGCCAGGAATTCGTGGGATCGGACCACCGAAATGCCGAACAGCCCCTGCGGCCGAAGCAGAAGCACAACGCACATGAAGGCGAAGACGATGAAGCTTGCCGCCTGCGGAACCAGCGCCTGTGTAAGGCTCTCGATCAGCGCGAGGGCATAGCTCGAGACGATGGTTCCCCCGATCGACCCCATGCCGCCGATAACGATGATCGCAAATACAACAAGCAGGATGTCCGAACCCATCAGCGGTGAGACCTGGTAGATCGGCGCGGCCAGCGCGCCCGCCAGTCCCGCCAAGGCGGCGCCCAGAGCGAAAGTGGCGGCGAAGACACGAGGCACGCCGACGCCGAGCGCTTCGGCAGTAGCTGCATTTTCGGACGACGCGCGCAGAATCGAGCCAAGACGCGTGTGCGCAATGGCGATCCAAACGATCACACATATGACAAGCGCCACGGCGACGACCCAAAGTCGGTATGCAGGGAAATACAGAAAACCGAGATCAAGCCCGCCGGATAACCAATCCGGTGCGGCGTAGGGGAGTCCGGTTGAACCGAAATAGGCCTGGAAGCCGCCCTGAACGACCATCGCTGCGCCAAACGTCAGCATGAATCCGTAGAGCGGATCGAGACCGTAGGTTCGACGCAGCAACAAACGTTCGAAGATGGTGCCGAAAACAGCTACGCAGATCGGCGCGAAAACCAGCCCCCCGAAATAGCCCAATCCGAGATATCGAGAACCGGCCCATGCAGCAAAAGCGCCCATCATGTAGAGCACGCCATGCGTCATGTTGAGAATGTTGAGAAGGCCGAAGATAAGCGCCAGCCCGAGACTAAGCAGCGCATAGAACGAGCCGTTGACGAGGCCGATCGTGAGGTAGCCGAGGATGAGGTCCATCATGTTGGAATCACAGCGCAAGACGTTCGAGGAGCCGAGCCTTGACGTGCTCGCCACCTCGGGTTTCGAGGTCGTCCACAACCGCACCGTTTTCGATCGCCACCACCCGATCGGCGAGATGCAGGACGAAGTCGAGGTTCTGTTCTACAAGCAGGATCGTGTAGCCGCGGCGTTTGAGTTCAATCAGCGCATCCTCGATCTGCCTCACGATGAGCGGAGCCAGTCCCTCGGTAGGTTCGTCGAGAAGAAGGGTCTGCGCGCCTGTGCGCAAAATCCGGGCGATGGCGAGCATTTGCTGCTCGCCGCCGCTGAGCTGGTCGCCATAGTGGCGTCCCCTCGTGCGAAGATTCGGAAACAGCACGAAGATATCGGCGTTGGCCATGCCCGCGGCGCAGACCGCTGGAGGAAGGGCAAGATTTTCCTCGACGGTGAGGCTGGAGAAGATCGCCCGCTCCTCGGGGCAATAGCCGATGCCGAACCGAGTACGTTCATATGGGCGCATTCCGCTTGCTTCGCGCCCTGACAAGATAATGCTGCCGGTTTGTCGCGGCAGTAAACCCATGATGGCGCGAAGGATGGTTGTCTTGCCCGCGCCGTTGCGGCCGACCAGACAGGTCACCTCACCTGGCCGAACCGCGAACCCGACGCCGAACAGCGCCTGAGAATCGCCATACCATGCTTGCACATTCGAGAGTCGCATCGAAGCCGCCTCAGGCACGACGCTCGGCCCCGATGTAGGCGTTGATCACGCGAGGGTCGCGAGCGACCTCGTCGTAGCTGCCTTCACAGAGGACCGCGCCCTCCGCGAGCACCGTAACCTTCGCTGCCAGACTTTTCACGACCTGCAGATTGTGCTCGACCAGAAGGACGCCACAGGTGGCGGCGACCGTCTTGATCAGGGCTGCGACTGGCGCGATGTCTTCCCGAGCCAGACCGGCAGTCGGCTCGTCGAGCAGCAGAAATTTCGGCGCAATCGCGATCGTCGTGACGATCTCAAGCAGTCGCCGGCGACCATAGGGCAGATCAGCGGCCCGGCGTTCGCTTTCGTCCGTCAGCCCACCTTGATCGAGAAGATGCCGGATTCTTGCTCCGTTTTCGTCCCGTCTCGAACGGCCGCGCAGGAGCTGCGGGCCCCGCTCGTTCAGCGCGAGTGCCGTGCGGATGTTGTCGGCGACGGAGAGATTTGGAAAAATCGAGCATATCTGAAACGATCGGGCGAGCCCGAGCCGCGCAAGACGGTTCGGCGATACCGCAGTCACATCCGCACCGTTGAGACGAACCTGGCCGGCGGTTGGCTTCGTAAAGCCGCTGATCACGTTGAACAGTGTGGTCTTGCCCGCCCCGTTGGGCCCGATCACCGCATGGATCGACCTTGTGTCGAGATCGATCGAGACACCGCGAAGCGCCTCGAAATCGCCGAAGCGAACCGTCAGGCCGCGGGCGGTCAGCAGCGATGCGGCAGCGCGTTGTCGAACGGCCGAAGCAATCGGCGCCGCTGCCCGCTGCGGATGATCAAGAAGGATGGTTGTCATCGAACGCTCGGAGCGGCGCAGCCCGCGTTATCGATCGAGCGAAAAGCAGTGTCGGCCGGGACCGTGGCGATGCGCTCATAGTAGTCCCACGGAACCTTACTTTCGGTCGCGGTCTTCACACGATAAACGCCGAGATCGTAGATGACGCGACCGTTTTCCTGAATGTGGACCTGCTGGCCGAACTTATCGACGGGCAGCTTTCGCATTTCCGTGTTCACGATAGCGGCGTCGTCAGTCTTTGCCTTGCTGGCGGCCTTGAGATAGTGCAGCACGCTCGTATAGACGCCGGCCTGCTCACGGGTCGGCATCCGTCCATGAGCCTTGAAAAATCGCTCCGAGAAGGCGCGAGTCCCATCGGTGTCATTCCAGTAAAAACCGGTGGTGATGATCAGGCCCTGGGCCGCTTCGAGACCGACACTGTTGATGTCGGTGACGAACGCATGGAGAGCCGCGACACGCTGGCCGCCGCGCATAATGCCAAATTGGCCAGCCTGCTTGATGGCGTTGACGGTGTCGGCGCCGGCGCTCGCCAGAGCTACTACCTGCGCTTGCGAGGATTTCGCGCGCAGCAGAAGCGCGGAGAAATCGGCCGTGCTCAGGGGGTGGCGAGCGCTTCCGTTCACCTTGCCTCCACGTTCCTCAACGACGCGCGCGGCATCCTTTTCGAGATCGTGGCCAAATGCGTAATCCGCGGTGAGAAAGTACCAGGATTTCAGTTCCTGCTGCATCAGGGCTGCGGCGGTGCCGCGCGCCAGCGAGTAGGTGTCGTCAGTCCAGTGCGTGGCAAAGGGAGAGCAACGCCCTCCGGTTATCTCCACGCTGGCGGCGCCAGATATCATGAGGGAACGCTTTTTCTCGGTGGCGATCGCCATCAACCCGAAGACCACGCCGGAATGCGGCAGGTCGACCATGACATCGACACCGCGCCGGTCGAACCATTCACGGGCAATCGCAGACGCGACGTCGGGCTTGTTCTGATGATCGGCAGTAATGATCTCGATGGGGACACCACCGGCGTTTCCGCCCGAGTCCTCGACCGCCATGCGGGCCGCCAGGATCGATCCAGGGCCGCCGACATCAGCGACAACTCCGCTTTGATCACCCATCACACCGATGACGATCTTGTTATCAGAAAATTGCGCGAGGGCGGACGTTGCCCCGCCGCACAACAGTAATGATGCGATGATCAGCCGACGCATGGATTTTCTCCCGTTTCCAAGCCCGGCGAACAGATAGATGGCCCCCGTAACACATTTGTGACGGAGAAGGAACAATTGTGCACAACCACATAAGTTGTGGAGAAGTATGAAGGAGTTGCCTCCCAACCCCGGAAGCAGGCAAACAGCGGGTTCCTGAAGCTGATCGGAGTACGCGTTGATTCGAGGCTCGCAAGTCGCAGCAAACGAAGGCGAAGCCGGCGATGGTCGCGCCGACGCCGCGTTGGTTGCCAAAATCTGCTGGTACTATTTCCGCGAAGGCCAAACCCAGGACGCGATCGCGCAGCGGCTGAAGATGACGCGCAAGCGCGTCAACCGGATCCTCGGCGAGGCACGGGAAAGCGGCTTCGTTCAAATCACGATCGCCGACCCGGCGGGTCAGCGCACCGAATTCGAAGAAGAGCTCATCCGCAAATTCAATCTGCGTCATGCGATCGTGGTCCCCGTCCCCCTGGGCGGCACAGACGTGCGTTCTTTCATCGGAGCCGCCGCCGCGCGATACGTCGCCGCGTGTCTTCCGCCATCGGGTTCGCTGGGAATCACCTGGGGAGGCACCATCAATGCCGCAGCCCAAAACCTGCCGCACCGATCTGGAGACGGCACCCGCGTGGTGCTGATGTCCGGCGGGTTGGCCGAAAGCGCGCCGATCAATCCGTATGACAATGCAACCATGATTGCCCGGGCGCTCGGCGCGCGATGCTATTATCTGACCGCGCCGATGTTCGCCGAGACTGCGGAGCTAAGGGACATCCTCGCCGCGAGTGAGCCTGTTCGCTCAGTGCTCGCCATGGTACCCTCCCTCGATGTGGCCCTGTTAAGTGCGATCGATCTCTCCGAGCAATCAAAGGCGCTCGAATACGAGGTCATTTCTCGCGAAACCTGGGCTTCATTGCTTGAGGCCGGTGCGGTTGGGGACATTTGCGGTCACTACCTCGACTCAGCCGGGAAGCCGCTTCGCCACCCCCTGGTGCAGCGGACTATACGTCCGCCGATCAACCACGTGCTTCAGATCAGACATCGGATTCTCGCCGCCGGAGGCGAGCACAAGGTCCCCATCATTCGCGCCGGCCTGCTGGCTGGCTTCTGCCAGGTCCTGGTCACCGATGAAGCGGCCGCGTCCAAACTCCTGGATTGAGGTTGCCTCACCACGGTAGCGAGTAGGTTTTTATATTCGTGAAGCTCTTCATGGCCTCCAGCACGCCCTCCTTATGGCCGAGGCCGGAATCCTTGACGCCACCGAACGGCGTTAGCTCTGTCCGGTATCCCGGAACTTCCCACACGTTGACGCAGCCCACGTCGAGGGCATCGACAAAGCGGGTGACGTAGTCGAGCCTGTTTGTGCACAACCCAGCCGAAAGACCGAAGGCCGTTGAGTTTGCGATGGAGATGATGTGCTCGACGTCATCCGGGCAGCGAATGATGGGGAGGACAGGACCAAAGGTCTCTTCGCGCACCAACTCGCAATCGTACGGGACATGGTCCAACAGTGTCGGCGGGTAAAGCGCGCTTTTTGGAGTATTGCCGAGCAGCAGGCGGGCGCCGTCCTGAATTGCGGCTTCGACGCGTCCGGCAATAATCGACGCCGCCCTCGCGTTGATGACCGTCCCCACGTCCGTGTTGGGATCCATGGGATCTCCTGCCGCGAGGCGCTTCATCAGAGAGAGGGTCGCTTCGGCAAAGCGATCGGCCGCGCTCTCGACGACCAAGGCCCGCTTGACGGCGGTGCAGCGTTGCCCGGAATTTCTGGTCGCACCCTGCACCGCCAACCGGGCTGCGCGGTCGAGATCGGCGTCACCCATTACGATCAGAGGATCATTCCCGCCGAGCTCGAGCACCAGCCTTCTGTATCCCACCCGTTCGGCGATTTTCTTTCCGGCGCTCACCGATCCCGTAAACGTCACCAGGTCGATATCGGGGTCATTGATCATCGCGTCTCCCAGCGAACGCGGATCGCCGGTGACTATCGACAGCATTTCCGGCGGTAGTCCCGCCTCATAGAGCAGTTCGGCAAGAGCAAGCGCGGTCAAAGGGGTCGCCTCCGCCGGCTTCAGCACGACCCTGTTGTTGGTCGCGATCGCCGGAGCGAGCTTATGGCTCACGAGATTCAGCGGGTGGTTGAAGGGGGTAATCGCTGAGATTACACCAAGGAGCGGTGTCCTGGTCGCGAATATGCGTCTGCTCTGCGCATTCCCTCCGATATCGCCCGCGTAAATCGCTCCATCGTCCTGAAGCACTGCGTGCGCAGCGAATGACCAGACATCCTTGGCGCGCGCGGTTTCATGTAGCGAGTCTCTCAAGCATAGGCCGCTTTCCGATGTAATGAGATGCGCAAGCCGGTCCCGGTTTGCGTCGATCGCTTCCGCCGTGGCCAGGAGGATCCGCGCCCGCTCCTGCCGCGTGAGCCTGGAACGGAATGCCCGCGCAATCGCGAAGGCGCGGCGAGCATGCTCGGGGCGCGCTTGCGGAACTGCAGCTATGACTTGGTTAGTAAAGGGGTTCCGTACGTCGATCGTCGAATCCGCAAGGACATCCTCCCCCGCGATCTTCATTGGATGATAGAGACGTGTCGAATCTAACATCGCTCGACTCCATGTGATGTTCCGTGCCGATCGCAGGCTTCTGAGCGCGTGGGATCGCCCTCACAGGGATCTCCTTTGGCCGCCAGCATGCCAAATCGCGATGGTGACACCGACGATTATGAGGCCACAGGCGAGCACGACGCGTGTCGTGGGAGTCTCCTGTTGCAAGACGGCGGCCGCAACCAGCGCAACGACAGGGATGAGCACGAGGCTTTGGGATGCGATCTGCGTGGAAATGGAGCTGAGCGCGCGATACCAGGCGACGAACGCCAAGCCGGTCGCCATGATGCAGTTGAATGCGATAGGCCAGGCGAGAATCGGCAATTGAGTCCAGTCGAGCCGACGCTCCAGCAGGAGCGACGCAATGATGACCGCTATGCCTGAGGTCGCCAATTGAAAGATGGTACGGCTCCATACGTCGATGTCGCCTGGGGTGCGTTTATGGATCCATGTTCCCAGCGCCCAGCTAAAAGCTGCCATCGAAAGCAACGCGATGCCCAGGATGCCATGAGATGTCGCCACCGGCGTCGCACCCGACGCCAGCAGCCCGAGACCAAGCATGCCGCAGGTCAGTGCGATGACATCAAGGAGAGATTGCTTTTGGCGATCGATCGTCCATTCGATCGCGACAAGCCACAAGGGCATCGTATAGAAAATCAAAGCGCTGGTGCCGACATCGAGATACTGCAAGCCGACCAGGCTCAGCCCGAGGCCTCCAGCCATTTGAAGGAAACCCACCGCGACAAGCCTGCCCTTCCCTTCACATCCGAGCTGGAGTGGGTATCCAAGGCACAGACGGACAGCTCCGATCGCGATTGCCCCGCCGAGCAAACGGATGCCGGTAAAAAGCAGCGGCGGCGAAGACTGCAAGGCATCCTTGATCACGAGCCAATTTGTGCCCCAGATAATGACGACGAACGAGAGGCAAAGGAAACCGATCAGCATATCGACCGCCTGATGTTTTCACCGAACCGCCGCGACCGGCGCGGCTTGCAGATGGAAAGTCGGCGGCTGGTTTAGTGCGATCTGGAACGCTTGTTTGTTCTCCTCCGGGGTGTGGCGGGACGTAACCCGAGGTAGTGAGCGCGAATGTGATTGATTGACCTTGCACAGCAGGAAGTGCGGCCCTTCGGTCGACAAGCTTCGCGCAACCGCGTCGTTCAATTCGGCGCTGGTTACGCACCGTCTGACCGCGCGGTACCGGCAGGCTGCGGCCACGGCTTCCAGCGAGGAAGTCACCGAGGTGGATTCCTGCCCCCCGGTTGAAACGTAGCCTTCGTTATCAAGCACGATGTGCAGGAAATTTCGGGGAGATGCGTATCCGATCGTGGACAAGACTCCCATATGCATCAGCACGGCGCCATCGCCATCCAGCGCGACCACGCGATGCGATGGACGCGCGAGCGCGACCCCGGCAGCTACAGCGCTGCAATGGCCCAACGATCCCTGCATGTAGAAATTCCCTGGACGATCGCTCAAGCGAAATAGCTCCCGGGAGATGAACCCGGTCGTTGAGACAACGAGATCGGACGGTCGCAGGGCTTCGCTGATGATTTCCAGAGCGCATCCGACGCTGAGTGGATAAGCGCTCACTTGTTGCTCGTCGTTGACAACGACGCCGAGGCCCGCCGACAACTGACCTTTCCGGACCAAAACAGCAAACGAGACCGATCGCTGGAATGCCTCTTCGGCCTTCACGAGGCACGCCATGAATCCCTGTGGCGTCCCGTCGAACTCGCTCCATGGGATTGCCAACTGATCGAGCAATGCGTGGGTATTGGCACCCATTACGCGGTGCTGCGGCTCGTCCTCGGGTTCGTCGGTATGTCCCCGCACGGAGATCAGAAGCAACGTCGGGATACAGTTAATCTGGACTAGCGATGTCAGCGGATTGATGATGTTTCCCAGTCCGGAATTCTGGAGGGCAACGACGCTTCGTCGCCCCGCCAGTGCCGCGCCGACGGCAAATGACAACGCGCTGCCTTCGCTCGCCGCCGGGACTGACGTAATATCGTTGTCCAAGGATACCTGCTGGAACAGATCAGCGAAGTTCGAGCAAGGTACCCCGGAAAAAAACCGATACTTCTGCTGCTTCAGCAAAGCCAAGAGTGTCGTTGTCGACAAAGTCATTAGTTTCCTCCCGATAGGCGGCATTTTTTCTCCCGCGCCAGACACGGCGCAGCGTTTGGTGCCGTCAGCATCGACGACACCAGGGGTCAAGCAAAACGCTCAGACAGCGATCTTGTTTAGACAGAGTTCTTGTTCACGCAGACCTGTTCGCGAGCTTCCGCGCCGTGATGAGACTTCGGTTGCAAATCGACTTGCGATAGTCGACATGCTGAAAGCCGACGCCTTCCATGAGGGAACGCATGTCCTCGAAACTGTAGCAGCAGCCCTCATAGCCGGTGGTCAGCAGGACCGAATATTCTGCCTCCGCGACCGGCGCAGGCCCGCCGCGATCGTCCGGGTGGCAACTGTAAACGGCCACCCGACCGCCAGGCAGCAAGCTCTGGTACGATTTATCCAGCAACAGCCGCACCTTCTCCGGCCCCCAATTGTGCAGGACATGCGAATAGAGATGGAGAGAAGCGGTCTCCGGAAATGGATCGACAAACATATCTCCGGCGATGACACGCGCCCTTGCTGCCGTTAGCTTACGCTCGGCAAGACATCGCGTGGCGAGTTGGTCGACTGGGGGACGCTCAAATATCGTCGCCGACAGATTGGGATAGCGGTTGAGCAGGTGCGCCGAGTAGACCCCGGATCCACCTCCCACATCCAGAACGGCCGTGTCCTGTGTACAATCGAGCAGGCGCGCGAGATCGGGAGCAAAAATCCGCCCACGCTCCTCCATTCCGCGCGTATTCAGATCGGCGAAATCGTCCGTTTGCATCAGCGCGTCCCAGTTGGTCGTGTCGCCACGCTCAACATGCCAGGTGTCAGGTGCACCCTGGCGCAATACGTCGTAGATCTCCCGGACGGACGATTTGTACTTCATGGTGGCAATGTAGGAGGAAATGTTCTCGTTTGAGCCGCGGCTCAGGTACCGCCGCGCAGATGCCGTCACGAGAAGTTTGCCATCGATGTTGACGAGCAGCCCCCAGGACTCAAAGAGCCTGATCATCGTTCGCGTCGGCCGCTCCTTGATCTGAAAATGCCTGCGCAACTCTGCTTCAGTCGCGGGGCTTTGGTCGAGATAGGTGAAGAGATCGAGCCACGAGACCGCCGCAATATAGAGGTCAGCCGCATAGGAACTATCGCGCCATCGGATCACCTGCGCGATATCCGGTTCAGAGATCTGGATTGGCAGTGGCGTCGCTAGTGTTGAATGAAGCATGGCACGATCTCCGTGTTAGGAAGGTTTCTATGCTGTGGGATGGAGGGCCGGAGAATCACGCTTTCGCGTGACCGTTTCCGCCGTACATCGGCAAGTATCGCTCCTCGGCGGCAGCGAGTTCGCCGTAGCGCATTAGACCAAAGACCTCGTCGAGCGTGGCGACTTCGCCTTCGATGCCGGCAATGCTCTCCTCGGCGATAATGCGGCCGCAAATGTCTCTCATCCCAGCGATCGCCGCTCGCATCGAGTGGTTGGCCCAGATCACTGTCGAGATGCCGGCTTCGCGATAGGCGGAGACCGGCGTCCGATAGTATTTGGTGGGGACGATCACAACGGGAAGCCGATTCTGCCAGGCGCCCGCGAAAGCGAGGATCTCGTCCGCCACGCTCTTGCGCGAATGAATAAGGATGGCGTCTGCTCCGGCCTCGGCATAGGCATGGGCGCGCGTGAGGGCCTCGTCCATTCCGTGGCCAGCGATCAGTGCCTCGATCCGTGCGACGAGGACCAAATCGTCGCCTACCGTATCCCTCACAGCGCGCAGCCGGCCCGAGAATTCGCTGGTGTCGGCGAGCGGATGCCGATCGCCGACGAACGAATTCATCTTGGGAAAGTTCTTGTCCTCCAGTGCGACGCCGGCAGCGCCACGCTGCTGCAGCTTGCGCGCCAGAAGGCGCGCATTGTTGAAATTGCCAAAACCGCTATCGCCGTCGACAAGCACTGGAAGATCGGTCGAGTCCACCATTCGCTCGACGACATCAACGAGCTGGGTCCAGGAGGCTTCGTTGGCGTCGCGGTAGCCGAGCGAGCACGAAATCGACAGGCCGGACGCCCAGAGTCCCTTGAAACCTGCACGCTCGGCGATGGCGCCTGACAGACCGTCGTGAGCCTCCATCAGGAAGGAGAGGTCGCGATTGCAGCAGATCTGGCTGCGAAGCTTATCCGCTGCTCCCGCTGCAGCGTGGTGGCGACGGCCGTTTGCGACGACGGACTGGTTTTGCGGTTGCATGTCGAACTCCTTGAGCGTCCCATCTGCATCATGACGCCTGACTAACAATAGTTGTGACATGTTTATTCGCGGCGTCAATATCTAATTCTAGTTGATGGACGGAATTTCTAATTCTCGTTGATATGGAGTCAAGCTGGAGCGCACGCAGCCGGATGCCGGTGCCACCTCAATAGTTCATTGCAACCGAGAAGTGGTTCAGCCCTGACTTCGCGCAGTCAGATCAGCACGCCGACTGAGGCGAAGCGGAAGCGGAGGAGAAACGCCGTCACGAAAGCGTGAAGCCAATTACTCATCGAATTTTGATGTCTAGCCAAGCGAGTATCACTAAGATGCCGCAACTGCGCCAAATAACGAGCGCTGGATGGACGACTTTGCTCCTCGGTTGGGTGGGGGTCGCATGCAAACAATCATTCTGGACGACCATGGCCGCGCATGGGACGCTCGATCCCCGGCCTTAAGAAGCTTCCTGCACTGCTCACTTCCTGACTTCGATTTTCTGACCTACCTCATCGAAAATCTGGGATTTGTGGCTGTCACTAAAATCGCTCCCGATGCGGCGCGTATCCGGTTTCGGCCCGAAACCGTGTCCCAGACGAGCATCGCCGCAGCTCTATACTGCCTCGCTGATATGGGGATCGAGCGCACCATCATTTCCCACCCGGGCCAGTTCGTCGAGAAGCTGGTCCCGAGCCTCGCGCAGACGATCGCCTACATTGCCGAGCAGATTGCTGCGAGCCATCAGCAACCTTCTTCCGCATTCACGAGCAGAGAGCTGCCGCTCGAAACACTTGCAAACACGGACGAAGCACTTTCATCCCTTTTCGCGCAATGGATCGATTCGAAGCAGGCTTACGATTCAGCGACGCTGGCCGACGTGTTGCCCGAATCGCTTCGTGCGCGCTTCATGCTTGTCGAGCCCGTGGATGGCCGCCTGACCATCACCGATGTCGGATCTGGCTTTGAGATTTACGGCGAGACCTGGCGGAAGAACGCGCGGGGCCTGCCGATGGAAGAACAACCGGATTACGTTTACGGCCAGTGGGTGCAAGGCATTTACCGCGGTGTCCAGGAGACGCTAATGCCGCGCCTGGACGAGGTGGACGCCACGATCAGACGGCCAGACATGAACGACAGCATTCACTGCCATTATCACCGTCTCATCTTGCCGTTCACCTGCCAGGGGAACGGTCGAACATGCCTTCTCGGCGCATCGGTCTTTGACCTCAGGGAGCAACAATCCGCCCTAGATCGCCGGGCTGTCGAAGAATGTCCGGCGTAGATCAATCCGCCCTTCCCTGATGCGGTAGACATCTGCAAAACGCATGCTGAGATTACGCCCATTCTTGGCAACGCCGGAAAAGCTGCCCCAGCACGCAATGTTTGCGCCGTCGCTCAGCACCCTCTCGACGCAGTGCTGGCCGAGCGAAATAATCCGTTTCGTCAGGTAGAAGTCCAGGATAGCCGGCTTTCCGACGAACGGTTCATAACCCGGTCGTTCGTAGATCGCCTCGTCGTGGAGAAATTCGGAAAGCCCTGCCCAGTCCCGGCCGTCGATGCAACCGAACAGCCTTTTGACAAGCCCTTCTGAATGCTCGGGACGAAAGCTCTGGATATTCATACCGCCTCGCCTTGCGACATCAGTGATTTGCGTCCTCGGCAATGCGAGACCCCATGACAGGGGCACGCACCCGATCCAGGATTGCTGCGAGATCGGCGAGGAGTTCGTCGGACTGCATCCAGCTTAACCCGCAACGCATCTCGCCAAGCGGCGATGCCACAAGTTCGATGCAGTTGCGCTCGACCTTCGTGTATCCGGCACGCTCTGCCAGACCGCCCGCAATGACGGCATCGGCATACATGCCGATCGTGAAATCGCTATTCCAGCGCGTGAAGGCGTATGCCCGCGAAATGCGCGGCAGGATGGTTCCAAGGTCCTTGCCTCTGAAATCACGCCTATACCAGATGCCACCGGAAAAGACGACGCGCCCGGTGATTTTCTCGGCGATCGGCGTGGTGATCTTGCAGCGATTTTCGCGCGCGAAAGCGGCATCAGGATCGGCATAGAACATTCGCAGCGAAGCTGCTTCGTCCTTGAGAGACGTTTCCGGCCAATCATAGAGGCGCGCCGCTTGTGTTGCGACGACCTCCCCATCCTTGTTCCGCCCGATCAGGACAAACGCTGTCTCCGGCGT
Organism: Bradyrhizobium retamae; assembly: GCF_001440415.1. Lineage (GTDB taxonomy): Bacteria > Pseudomonadota > Alphaproteobacteria > Rhizobiales > Xanthobacteraceae > Bradyrhizobium > Bradyrhizobium retamae. The sequence goes on along the minus strand of NZ_LLYA01000214.1, from coordinate 211,259 downwards.
AACGCCGCCCAAAGCCTCGTCAAAAACCGGCACAAGCGGGCGCCAGCTATCGGAGTTGCCCCTGTTGGCTTCAAGGAGATCCTGCAGGCTGCCAAAGGACAGTGTTACGCCGCGCTCCCTTGCAGCGGTGTCTGCCCAGAGGAAGAACCGCCCGAGCAGGTCCACGGGGCCGTATTTAACCTTGAGTTGAGTGGGTAAGCGCCCAGACGTCGGAAGAGGCTCTTTCATGGACTATACGTTCCCCCATTCTCACATCGTGTGGTTGAGGGTTAATAATCCGTGCATTTGTAACCCGCATGACATAATTCTAGTTGATAGTATCGCCTAGGAGTTGATATGCCATTTCCACCATTCCAGTTGATTGTACCGAGCAAGAATTCAACCGCGGTGCTTGATGCCTTCTGAACCTTTTGAGAAGAAATCGAAATCGCGCACGCCGAACAGGCGCGGCGGCAAAATGCGGGTCTCGTCGAAGAAGCCGACGCATGTCGACGAACACGTCGGGAAACGGTTGCGTCTCAGGCGCAATCTCCTCGGCTTGAGTCAGGACGAACTGGCAAGGCGTATTGGCCTGACATCTCAGCTCATCCAAAAATATGAGGCCGGGGAAACCCGGATCAGCGCGTCAAGACTCTACGGCATTGCCATGCAACTCGCCGTCCCGATCACATGGTTCTTCGACGAGTTGGAAAGCAAGAAACGACAGTCCATCGAGTCGAAGCAAACCACCGAAGCGCAGAATTGGAGTGAACTCGTTACGAAGCGAGAGTCACGTCAGCTCCTCGAGCTCTATTTCGGCATTACTGATGAGCGCCTACGTCGAAAATTGATGGAAGTCGCGCAACTTCTGAAGACAACTGACGCGGAATAGAGGCCAGCGAGAGCAGGAAACGGCTGCAACAGGGATCGCCTGTTGCGATACACGGGCCGGCATAGATCGTCAGGAACAACAAGCTAGGCGCGTTTTCGTGTAGCGGCCGGAGAATAGAGCGCCTCCTGCTCCCGTCGGATACGCACTGCGGGCAGCGTCTCGTCGATCGCTACATCGGCCCAGGTGATGCAGGAGTCTTTGGCCACTGGCCGGATCAGTCGCACATTGTGAGCAAGGCCCAGCGGCAGATATCCCTTCGCCAGCGACGTGCTGGCGGGCGCCAACTTTCCGAAGACGGTGTAACCTCCTTCCCCATCGAGTACATCTCCCGGACGCAAATCCTTCTTTGCGGTAGCGGCAACGTCGGCGTTGAAGGCCGTTGCGACACCTGTTGGTTCGCCGCGAAGCGCGATGGCTGCAACCGATATTCCGAGTTCCAGACCGATCAGGTGCCATTTTTTGTACGAACTCATGTAACGGCCGCTCGGATCCGTGACGACCTTGTACTCCTCGAAACAGTTGCGGATGTACTCGCTATCGCCCTCGAAGCAAACCCAGACGCCCTTTCGAATATCGTTGGGGATCTGAACGCCGTCGGCTGTGAGGCAGGACACGACCTCGACTTGACCCTTGGCCTCCAACACTCCTCCTTCCGAGCGGGGGCGCATCAGCGTAGGAATGTCGTCGACTGATCCCGGAGGGAACGCAAGCCCCTGCGAGGGCGCCTTTAGGCCGGTCGCGTTCGCTATCGCAGCGGATTCGATCGCCGGCTTCGATCCGTCAAGGAAAGCGTTGAACATCTTCGGGTTCATGCCACCGCGTGCAGCTTGCTCGGCGGTTAGCCCCCAGTGATCCCACACCGTTTCAGGCGTCGATTCCCGATATTGCGGCAGCCATTTGTGGCCGCGACCAGCCGCGACCACTGGGAAGCCGCATGCCCTCGCCCAGTCAACGAGATCACAAGCCAAAGCCGGTTGATCGCCATAGGCAAGGCTGTAAATCACACCTGCCTGCCTGGCTTTGTGCGCCAGGATCGGTCCGCAGAACGCATCAGCTTCGACCGTTACGTTGATGATCGGCTTGCCGGCCGAAAATGCCGCTAGACAGTGTTCGACGGCAGCCACCGGATTACCAGTGCATTCGGCAACCACGTCAATGCCGTGGTATTTGACAAGCGCTTCCCAGTTGTCGGTCAGGAAGGTCGTGCCATTCTCAAGGGCATCATCAAGAGAGACTGCGCCATACCGCTCCTCGGTCCACCCGACGCGCTTCAGGTTTTCGATCGCACGAGATGGCGATAGATCGGCGATGCCGACGAGATGCACACCGGGCGTACGCAGAACCTGATGAAGGTACATCGCCCCGAACTTTCCTGCACCGATCAACCCGATCTTGATCGGGCGTCGCTCTGCTTCGCGTTCGAGGAGTTTTGCGTAGAGGTTCACGATGTCTCTCCAGTCATGAAGTAGCGCTGCCTCGTTTCAGATCTTGGGCAGAGGCAGGTTCAACTCCCGCGTCAGCCAGTGCGTGAACATCCGGACCGATCGGCGGGCCTTGGCCACACGTGGAAAGACGAGGTAGTGCCCGACATAGCCCACGTCCTTCGCCCGGCCAGCGAGCGGCGCGACGAGCTGGCCGGTCGCAATCTCCCGCTCAGCCAGCCGTGTCGATTCCAGGGCGACGCCGAGTCCGTCGACGGCTGCGGCGATGGCCATGAAGGACCGGTCGAAGCGCGAGCCACGGGGAGCCGGAGGAGCTATCTCGTTCGCATGGAACCAGCTATTCCACCGCACGCGCTTGTTGTCGCTTTCGATGAGCTTCGCGTCGAGGAGATCCTTCGCTGAGGTGATCTGAGCGGCAAGATCCGGCGCGCAGAGGGGAGTGACGGTCTCCTCGCCGAGCGGGATGACGATCAATCCCTCCTGCCGCGGCGGCCCGTAGCAGATGTCGGCGTCGAACTCGTCGTGCTCAAACCTCGGGTAGTCGACCCCGGCCGCAAGCCGCACCTCGAGCCCGGGTTGCTTGGCCAGAAGATCTCGCAGGCGCGGCATGAGCCATTGCGCGGCTATGGACGGCGCGCAGTGCAGCCGCAGCAGGTTGCCGGAGCGCGAGCCGACGGTCTCGATGCCTTGCCGCATCTCGTCAAAGCCAGACGCGACGTGGCGCATCAGCGCTTCGCCGGCCGTGTTGAGATGGACGGCACGGCCCTGCCTGTCGAACAGCACCGCACCCATCAGGCTTTCGAGTTTGCGAACCGAGTGGCTGACCGCGCTCGGCGAAATGCCGAGTTCCTCCCCGGCTGCCCGAAAGGAGCCCGTCCGGGCTGCGGCCTCGAAGGCCTGGAGCGCGGAAAGCGGCAAGCGCCTCATCTCTTCCTCAGGAGCCCGACTCCGCGATGTTTAATGATTGCGGACACCGGCCGACCATCGCGTGGAGGCCGGCAGGATGAATTCAGTTCATCAAATAGCGCAATTTTTGCGTTTCTCCCATGGAAAAAGGCGAGTCAGTATCACGCAACAAAAATCACACCAGTTCGAGGGATGAAATGCTGCTTCAGAACAAGACCGCCGCGATTTCCGGCGCCGCCAGCGCTCGCGGCATCGGCTTGGCCACGGCGAAGCTTTTCGCCAGTCATGGCGCGCGCATTGCCATCCTCGATATCGACGAGGCGGCCGCGCAAAAGGCTGCCGCCGAGCTCGGCCCGCAGCATATCGGCCTTGGCTGCGATGTCGCGAACAAGGCGTCCTGTCAGGCCGCCGCGGACAAGGTCATCAAGGCCTTCGGTCAGCTCGATGTCCTGATCAACAATGCGGGCGTCACCCAGCCGGTGAAGACACTGGAGATCGACGAGGCGAGCTGGGATCGGATCCAGGACATCAACTGCAAGGGTGTCCTGTTCCTGAGCCAGGTCTTCATCCCGCATATGCAGGCGCGCAAGCAGGGTTCGATCGCCTGCATGTCCTCCGTCTCGGCGCAACGCGGCGGCGGCATCTTCGGCGGGCCGCACTATTCCTCGGCGAAGGCGGGCGTGCTCGGACTCGCCAAGGCGATGGCGCGCGAATTCGGGCCGGACGGCATCCGCGTGAACTGCGTGACGCCAGGCCTGATCCAGACCGACATCACCGGCGGCAAACTAGCCGACGAGATGCGCAGGGAGATCATCAAGGGGATCCCGCTCAACCGGCTCGGCGACGCGAGCGACGTGGCGGGCATCTACCTGTTCCTCGCCTCCGACCTCTCGGCCTACGTCACGGGCGCCGTGATCGACGTCAATGGGGGCATGCTGATCCACGGCTGAGCGCCAGCCACCCGCTCCAGCCAACAATCCTCGTCACTGTCGCTAGTGCTTAAGAAGGCTCAGTACTCATGAGAACCGCTCCACTCGGCCACAACGTTTCGCTTGAACGCCGTGCCTGGAATATCCGGCGCCATGCCATCCTGATGGGCGAGGTCCAGGGGCAAGGGTACATCGCGCAGGCGCTGGATGTCGCCGACATCCTGGCTACCGCCTACTTCCACGCCATGCGCTACCGGCCCGACGATCCCGCCTGGGAAGGACGCGACCGCTTCCTGCTGTCGAACGGCCACTATGCGATCGCGCTCTACGCGGCGCTGATCGAGGCCGGGATCATTCCGGAGGAAGAGCTGGAGACTTACGGCTCGGACGAAAGCCGCCTGCCGATGTCCGGCATGGCGAGCTACACGCCCGGCATGGAGATGTCGGGCGGCTCGCTCGGACTCGGGCTGTCCATCGCGGTCGGCAAATGCCTCGGCCTCAAGCGGAAGGGTTCCGACAGCCGGGTTTACACGCTGTTCTCGGATGGCGAACTGGACGAAGGCTCCGTCTGGGAGGCGATCATGTCCGCCGCGCACTACAAGCTCGACAATCTCATTGCCATCGTCGACGTCAATAACCAGCAGGCCGACGGTCCCTCGACCACGGTGATGGGCTTCGAGCCGCTGACGGAGAAGCTCGAGTCCTTCGGCTGGTTCGTCCAGCGCATCGACGGCAACGATCTCGCGGCGGTGCGCGCCGCCTTCGATGCGGCCAAGGCGCAGCACGGCCAGGGCAAGCCCAGCATGATCATCGCCGACACGCTGATGGGCAAGGGCGTCCCCTTCCTGGAGGCGCGCGAGAAGAACCATTTCATCCGCGTGGAAGCCCATGAATGGCGGCTTGCGCTCGATGCACTCGACGAGAGGAAGCCTTCATGAAGCCCGCAGCTCCGAGGACCGACACCCGCAAGCCGCGCCTCACCACCTCCGCGATGATCGCCTCGATCGCAGGCGAAGGGCAGCGAACGAAGCCAGCTCCATTCGGCCACACGCTCGTCGAGTTGGCGAAAGAGGACGGCTCGATCCTCGGCATGACCGCGGATCTCGGCAAGTACACCGACTTGCACATCTTCGCGCAGGCCTTTCCTGATCGCTACTACCAGATGGGGATGGCGGAGCAGTTACTGTTCGGTGCCGCGTCCGGACTGGCCGCGGAAGGCTTCACGCCCATCGCGACGACCTATGCCGTGTTCGCCTCGCGCCGCGCCTACGACTTCATCCACCAGACGATCGCAGAGGAAGACCGCAATGTGAAGATCGCCTGCGCACTGCCGGGACTCACCTCAGGTTACGGTCCTTCCCATCAGGCGACCGAAGACCTCGCCCTGTTCCGCGCCATGCCGAATATGGTGGTGATCGATCCTTGCGATGCACACGAGATCGAGCAGGTCGTGCCGGCAATGGTGCGCCACAAGGGGCCGGTCTACATGCGCCTCCTGCGTGGGCAGGTTCCGCTCGTGCTCGACGAATACGGCTACAGCTTCGAGCTCGGCAAGGCCAAGCTGCTGCGGGACGGGTACGAGGTCCTCTTCATCTCCTCGGGCATCATGACGATGCGTGCGCTGGAAGCCGCGAAGGCGCTGGTGAGCGACCGGATCGATGCCGGTGTCCTGCACGTGCCGACAATCAAGCCGCTCGATGCCGCAACGATCCTGGCCTGCTGCGCAAAGCCAGGCCGACTCGTCGTGGTTGCCGAGAACCACACGGTCATTGGCGGCCTGGGCGAGGCCGTCGCCGGCCTGCTGATGCGCGAGGGCGTGCATCCGGCCTTTCACATGGTCGGTCTGCCGGACGAGTTCCTCGCGGCCGGCGCGCTGCCAACGCTGCACGACCGCTACGGCATATCGACGGAAGCGCTCCGCGCCAGGGTCAAAGGGTGGCTGACATAGCCTCAGAACGCTGCAGTCCCTCGGCCAGTGGAGTGCAGGATCGGGAGGGGCGGCCCGCTTTCGACGACCGTCGTACTCGCTCAACTTGGAAGCCAAACAGCAGTACGCTGTCACTGACTATTATGCACGTTGGCCCGCGCGCCAGCCCATTTCCCAGAAGTCCGATTCGAGTCGCGTAGCTTCCTTGAAGATCGTGATCAGCTCGGTCTCGCGGGCGGGCGTGGCGTAGAGATCAGCGAGATTCTCCAAATGAGCCCGCGCCTTCGCTGCGACGTCCTGGTATGGCGCACCGGCATACTCGGCGATCCAAACGCGATATGGATTCGTTGCAGCGAGCGCATCGGGGCGCGACGCAAGCCGGGTCGCAATCTCCGCGTAGCCGATCACGCAGGGAGCAAGCGCCACCTTGAGTGCCAACAGATCGCCGCGCATTCCGGCGTCAAGTACGTAGCGTGTATAGGCCAGCATCTCGACGGCAGGCGGGGCCTGTTCGAGATCGCCGGGCGACAGGCCCCAGCCGGCGCAGAGCTTCACATGCAGGTTCATCTCGACGTCGAGAATGGCCGAGAGGCCGGCGGCCGCCTCACGCATATCGGCAAGCTTGGGCGACTTGTAGACGGCGAGCGCGTAGGCGCGGGCAAACTCGATAAGGAAAAGGTAGTCCTGGACGAGGTAGTGACGAAACGCCGTCTCAGTGAGCGAACCGTCCGCCAACCCGTTCGTGAAGGGATGCTCGGTGTAGGCCTGCCACTCGGCGGATGCTGCCGTCTTTAGGCGCTCGAAGAAACTCATGATCGTTCGCTGGTTTTGCTTTTCATGAAATATGTTTGGCTCGCTACCACCTGGCACGTGGCGAACCAGGCGGAGTTGAGCTTGATCCCTGCCAATCCAAGCTTCGGTTGCGAACACACTGCACCAGTTTCGCACTAGAAGCGACCCGGCGCGATCTCATCTTCGGCCCTTTGCGCCCAAAACCCTCGCGGTGGCCGACGACGTCCGGCAATCGAGCCTGCTGCTGGGCCGAGAAGGTTCCCTTACCAAGCCTCCCCAAGGCGGGTCCGAGATACTAGGTTATGGTCATGAAGAATCACGGCCGTCCCCAAGCCATCGGGCCAATAGCCACACCAGACCCCTTCGTGCGGCAAAGCTTCGACGACGCGCGCAAGGCGGTCGCGGCTTTGCGATCACTTTATGCCCGAAATACCGAGTTCCTGCGCGATTCCTTCGCCGCGCTCGCGGCTGGCAGCGACAGTAACCGGCGATACCGGGCGTTCTACCCGGAAATCAGCGTCACCACGAGTTCATACACCCAGGTCGATTCTCGTCAGTCCTATGGCCACATGCCGACGCCCGGACACTACTCGACCACGATCACCCAGCCCGACCTGTTCGCTACCTATCTCATCGAGCAGCTCGATTTGATCATGCGCAACCATGGCGTTCCGGTCGTCGTATCGGAATCGGAAACCCCCATCCCGCTGCATTTTGCTTTTCAGGAAGGCACCTATGTTGACGGCGCCGCTGCCGGGAACATCAAGCGACCGATCCGAGACCTGTTCGACGTTCCAGATCTTGATGGAACCGACGATCAGATCGCCAATGGCACATACGAAGCACCGGTCGGCCGGCCGAGGCCGCTGGCGCAATTCACCGCGCAGCGCGTCGACTATTCACTGCATCGCCTGCAGCACTACACGGCCACCAGCCCAAATCACTTTCAGAACTTCGTGTTGTTCACCAACTACCAATTCTATATCGATGAATTCTGTGCTCGCGCCAGGGACCTGATAGCGAATGGCGATACCGGCTATGCCGAATTCGTCGAGCCCGGCAACATCATCATCAGGCGCGGCGAACAGCGACCGGCCGCCGGCGTCACAACGGCGCGTCTGCCGCAGATGCCGGCATATCATCTGAAGAGGCCGGACTACGCAGGCATCACCATGGTCAATATCGGTGTCGGACCTGCGAACGCCAAGACGATCACCGACCATATCGCCGTGCTCAGACCACACGCGTGGCTCATGCTCGGGCACTGTGCCGGATTGCGCGACACCCAGGCGCTAGGCGACTACGTGCTGGCGCATGCGTACATGCGGGAGGATCATGTTCTCGACGACGACCTCCCGCTATGGGTGCCCCTTCCCGCGCTGGCCGAAATCCAGGTCGCGCTCGAGGAGGCCGTGGCGGAAGTGACCGGGCTATCCGGATATGACTTGAAGCGCGTCATGCGCACCGGCACCGTTGCTTCCATCGACAATCGCAATTGGGAATTGCGGGACCGCCGTGGTCCGATCCAGCGGCTCTCGCAGTCGCGCGCCATTGCGCTCGACATGGAATCGGCGACGATCGCCGCCAACGGATTCCGCTTCCGCGTACCCTACGGCACCTTGCTGTGCGTGTCCGACAAGCCGTTGCACGGAGAACTGAAGCTGCCGGGCATGGCCACCGAATTCTACAAGCGGCAGGTTGCCCAGCATCTGACCATCGGCATTCGCACGATGGAGAAGTTGGCGGACATGCCGTTGGAACGGCTGCACTCGCGCAAGCTCAGAACCTTCTCGGAAACGGCGTTCCAGTAAGGCGCGCGGAGAACTGCCGGAGCCATTGAACGGTTCGCAAATTGGCAGCTATCGCGTCCCGTAGGCGCGATCCCCGGCATCACCGAGACCAGGCAGGATAAAGGCGTTTGCATCCAGCCCCTCGTCGATACCGGCCGTCCACAATCGCACGTCGGGATGCAGGCCGCGGAAGCGCTCCACACCTTCCGGCGCGGCGAGCAGGCATACCAGCCGAATATCCTTCGCGCCGCGTTCCTTCAGCCGGTCCACCGCCGCCACCGCCGTGTTCGCCGTCGCAAGAACCGGCGACACCACGATTGCAAGCCGCTCGTAAAGATCGGACGGCGATTTGAAAAAATATTCGACCGCCACAAATGTCTGCGGTTCGCGGTAGAGCCCGATATGCGCGACGCGGGCGGTCGGAACGAGGTCCAGCATTCCGTCGACAAAGGTCACCCCTGCCCGCAGCACCGGCACGAAAACCAGTTTCTTACCCGCGATCTTGGCGGAGTGCATTCGCGCAAGCGGGGTCTCGACCTCTACATCGGTTAGCGGCAGGTCGCGCGTCACCTCGTAACAAAGCAGCATTCCGATCTCCTTGAGGAGCTCGCGAAAGGACTTGGTCGAGATCGTCTTGTCGCGGATCAGCGTAAGCTTGTGCTGGACCAACGGGTGATCCACGATCGTAACGCCTTCCATGCTTTTGCTCCCTGCGAGTAATCGAACCGCGTTCCACAGCATTTTTTGAGCGAACCGCATACCCTGTTCGCATGAAGAAAACGCGTCAAACGGATACTAGAAAACCGTACCGTCGCTACTGACCTTGACGGGCGGCGAACCATCGGGCCGGCGCGCGAACGCCAGCGCCCTGCCCGCCGCCCAGGTGCCGCCTTCCAGAATCTTCGCCAGTGGAAGAGAGACCGCGTCAAGACCAACGCGTTGCCGCAGCAGATCCGCCAGCCGGTCCAGCAGCGCGACGGTCAGCGCCCTCCACTCGACCACGAGCAGAGACGCGACATCATGTTCGCGTTGCGCGTCCACGCGGTCGCGCAGCACCAGTACCCCGGCGTCGACGAACAATCCGCCGTTGCGGTATTCCGCGAGGCCCGTCAGGCCGTCGATATCCGTCACCTGTAGCCCCGCCCGCTGTATCGGCTCGATCAGCGAATACGATAGCCACTGCGACAATTTGTGCAGCGGCACCAGCTCGCTGGTCGCATCCTCGGTCTTGAGCGCCGGATGACGCCAACAGTCCCCCAAGGAAATTCCGCCGAGCGTTATGCGCGACGGCCAGATCGGCCCCAGTTGGCGCAAAAGTTCTGACAAAATCGTCGAGGCGGCGATCGCCCCCGCGTCGGCCGCCCCTGCGAGATGATCGAACAATCCACCGGGCCGAGCCGTGTCGTGACGAGCAAAAATCTGCGGTGACGCCGACGCTACTTGACCGAGCCGGCGAAGAAGGCTGATGCGGCCCTCGAGGCCAACCAGCGGATTGTCGTCCGCAATCTGAAAACCAGTCTGCAGATCGGCAACTGTCAGTCGTTCAAGCCTGGCGGCATCGACCCGCAGCGGCTCGTCAGCCTTCGCTGAGAACACGCCGCGCGCAAACATATCCAGACTGGCAAGCGCCAGCCCCTCCGAACGGCCGATACTTGCGCCCGTCAAGGGATCGCGATAGCGCCACGACGGACCTGCTCCGGCGTCGAGCAGCACGCTGATCATGGCAAGGTCAAATTCCGCGCGGGCGCGCTCTTTCCTGTCGCGCCAATTCTTGGCGTCGGCAAGCGCTGCCCAGCGATCGATGCCGCCGACGACAAAATGGCGCCAGCGCGAATGAAAGGGAACATTGAACGTCGGATAGGCCTTGCGCGTTGTCGCAAGCACGAGATCAACCGCCTCGTCGAGCCGGTCAAGATCGACTTGGAAATGCTGAAGTTGGTCGCTCAAGCCGATTTCCAGCATCCGGTGCGCGCGACTGCGCACCGCTTCCGCACTTAAGAGAGATAAGCCGTCTGCCGTCGCGTCTGCTGTCACGATCAATGGCCCTGGCTCGCCCTAGTATTTTTCGAGCGGCCGACCGGAGGCGATCAGGTCCTCAGGCTTCGTGTCAGGTGAAAAATATCCCGCAGCTTTCTTGGCGGCGATTTCCACATGGGCGTCGGCGGGAATCATGTAATCGGGAATGGCGATGCGCTCGACAATCTCGATACCCTGCCCCGTCAGCGCATCATACTTCATGTCGCTCATCGAGATGAAGCGATCGATGCGCTTCAATCCCAGCCAGTGAATCACATCCGGCATCAGTTGCTGGAAACGCGCATCCTGTACCCCGGCAACGCATTCCGTTCGTTCGAAATAGGCGGATGCATCGTCGCCATCTTCCTGGCGCTTGCGCGCATTGTAGACCAGAAACTTCGTGACCTCGCCGAGCGCCCGGCCTTCCTTGCGGTTGTAGACGATAACGCCCAGGCCACCCGATTGTCCGGCGCGCGCGCATTCCTCGATGCCCTGAATGAGATATGGACGGCAGGTGCAAATGTCCGAGCCGAAAACATCCGAACCGTTGCACTCATCATGGACGCGACAGGTGATTTTGGTCCGATGGTCCGGAAGCTTCGTGACATCGCCGAACAGATAGACGGTCGTTCCGCCGATCGGCGGAAGAAAGACTTGCAGATCGGGGCGCGTGACAAGCTCGGGAAACATGCCCGCGGTCTGTTCGAACAGCGCACGCCGCAGATTGGTCACGCTCGTGCCGAAGCGCTGCGCGATCCCGGGCAAGTGCCAGACCGGATCAATCGCTATCTTGACAACGGAGACGGAGCCGCTGGCGTGAACGAACTCGCCGTCGGGCACCAACCGCTTGGCAGCCAGAGCCGCCTGAATTTCCGGCAGGTCGAGCCGGGCCCGCGTGATCGCGATGCTCGGCCGGATATCGATGCCTTCCATGATTTCGGCACGAAAGTTTTCCGCGACGAGATGTCCCCACGGATCGAGCGCAACAATACGTTCCGGATCTATCCATTGCGAGAACGGCCCAACGGTCGCGGCCGGGTGTGTGTTGGTCAGGTCGGGCCGACGGATCGGATCCAGCGCACCCGAAGAAACGGCAAGCGCGCGGTAGACCGCATAGGAGCCCCCGTGAGTGCCAATCACGTTGCGATCCTGCGGACGCGATACCGTCCCGATGATCGGGCCACGTTCACGCGCGGTGGGCGCTCCCCACAGGATCGGGAATTCATGCGTCGCACCAGGCACCGGATGCGATGTCAGGCGAATATGGTCGATACGATTGGAATGGCTCATCGTTCGGTAGTCCCAAAACGGCAACGGCCCGCCTGAATGACGGGCCTGACCGGAGAACCAAATGAATTATGCGGGTCAGCGACCCTTGTAGTACTATATAGGTAAACTGTCTGTATTTACAACAAGGAAGGAAATCCTCCCCTCTGGAAATACCGGGCGCAAGAAAGTCCGGAGCGCTACAACGTCAGACCGGGCAGATCGAGCCCGTTGGCGCGGGCACATGCAATCGCGTTTTCATAGCCGGCGTCGGCATGACGCATGACGCCCGATGCCGGATCATTCCACAACACGCGTTCAAGTCGACGCGCCGCCTCGGGCGTTCCGTCGGCGACAATAACCATGCCGGCGTGTTGCGAATAGCCGATCCCGACGCCGCCGCCATGATGTATCGAGACCCAGGTGGCCCCGCTGGCACAATTGAGCAGCGCATTGAGCAGCGGCCAGTCCGACACTGCATCCGAGCCATCGCGCATCGCTTCGGTTTCGCGGTTCGGGCTCGCAACCGAGCCGCTGTCGAGATGATCGCGGCCGATGACGATCGGCGCCTTCAGTTCGCCGCGCGCTACCATGTCATTGAACGCCATGCCGAGCCGGTGGCGATCGCCCAGACCGACCCAGCAGATTCGTGCCGGCAGCCCCTGGAACTTGATCCGTGCTTTCGCCATGTCGAGCCAGTTGTGCAGATGCTTGTCATCAGGCATCAGCTCCTTGACCTTGGCGTCGGTCCGGAAAATGTCTTCGGGATCGCCCGAGAGCGCCGCCCACCGGAACGGGCCGACGCCGCGGCAGAACAGCGGACGGATGTAGGCCGGTACGAAGCCGGGGAAATCGAACGCGTTCTTCAATCCCATGTCCTTCGCCATCTGGCGGATGTTGTTGCCATAGTCGAGCGTGGGAATGCTTTGTGCGTGGAAATCCAGCATGGCCTGGACATGGCCGACCATGGAGGTCTTGGCCGCGACTTCAACCGCTTTCGGATCGGCCTCGCGTTTCGATTCCCACTCGGCAAGCGTCCATCCTTTCGGCAAATAGCCGTTGATCGGATCGTGCGCGCTGGTCTGGTCGGTAACGATGTCCGGCCTGACGCCGCGGCGCACCAGCTCGGGAAAGAGTTCGGCGGCATTGCCAAGCAGGCCGACGGAGACCGGCTTCTTGTTCTGCTTCGCCTCCGTCATGATCGCGAGCGCCTCGTCAAGCGAGCTTGCCTGCCGGTCGAGGTAACCCGTGCGCAACCGCATCTCGATGCGGCTCGGCTGGCATTCGATCGCAAGCATCGACGCCTCGGCCATGGTCGCGGCCAGCGGCTGCGCGCCGCCCATCCCGCCTAGACCCGCCGTCAAGATCCACTTGCCCGCGAGGTCGCCGCCGTAATGACGTCGCCCCACTTCGACAAACGTTTCGTACGTCCCCTGCACGATGCCCTGGCTGCCGATGTAGATCCACGATCCGGCTGTCATCTGGCCGAACATCATCAGCCCCTGCTTGTCGAGTTCATTGAAGTGATCGAGCGTCGCCCAGTGAGGCACCAGATTCGAGTTCGCGATCAGCACGCGCGGTGCATCGGCATGGGTGCGGAAAATTCCGACCGGCTTGCCCGACTGCACCACCAGCGTCTGGTCGCCTTCGAGCTTGCGCAGCGATGCGACGATCCGGTCAAAGCTGTCCCAGTCACGGGCGGCACGGCCGATTCCGCCATAGACAACGAGTTCGCTCGGCCGTTCGGCAACGTCGGGATCAAGATTGTTCATCAGCATTCGGAGCGGCGCTTCCGTCAGCCAGCTCTTGGCGCTGATCTCTGACCCGTGGGGCGCCCGGATTATGCGATCGTTGTCCAGTCGGCGGTTCATGACAAAGAGCCTCTCTCGGCAAGGATTGGAAACGGGTTACTCTCAAGTACCGACATAGCGGCCGTCGGCAGCGCGCCGGCTTCAACCAGCGCCGTTGCCTTCGCGAGGTCATCGGCCATGTAGCGATCGCTGCCCAGCGCCGGCACCTGCTCGCGCAGGGCTACAATGACGGCCGCAAGCGCGGGACTGGTCGAATGCGGAGCTCGCAGCCCGATACCTTGCGCCGCAACCAATAGCTCAATGCCGAGGATGATGGCGAGATTGTCCGCCATGTCAGACAAGCGGCGCGCCGCGTGTGCGGCCATCGACACGTGATCTTCCTGGTTGGCGCTGGTCGGCGTCGAGTCGATCGAGCAGGCCGTGGCGCGCTGTTTATTCTCCGCATAGAGCGCGGCTGCCGTCACTTCGGCGATCATGAAGCCGGAGTTGAGGCCGGGATCGGGAGTCAGGAACGGCGGCAGGCCGAAGTTGAGCGTGGGATCGACGAGAGTCGCGATGCGTCGTTCGCTGATCGCCCCGATCTCGGACAGCGCCAGCGCAATCTGGTCGGCAGCAAAAGCGACCGGCTCCGCGTGGAAATTGCCACCCGAGACGATCTCTCCCGTCTCGACCAGGACCAGCGGGTTATCGGTGACGGCGTTCGCTTCGATCGTCAGCGTGCGGGCGGCTTGCGTCAGCAAATCGAGCGCGGCGCCGGCGACCTGGGGCTGGCAGCGCAGGCAATAAGGATCCTGCACGCGCTCATCGCCTTCGAGATGCGACATGCGGATATCGCTACCATCGAGCAACGCCGTCAGTGTCGCGCCGGAGGCGATTTGCCCGGCATGTCCGCGCAATTGCTGGATCTCAGGACGAAACGGCGCCGTCGACGCCATCGCCGCATCGACCGACAAGGCGCCGGTCACCAACGCCGCGTTGACGAGGCTATGGGCACGCAACAAACCGGAAACGGCATAGGCCGTCGAAAACTGCGTGCCATTGATCAGAGCAAGGCCTTCCTTTGGACCGAGCGCCACCGGCGCAAGACCGGCGGCGGCCAGTGCATCGCGGGCCGGCACAGCGCTTCCGCCGACCAGCGCCTGCCCCTCGCCGATCATGACCGCCGTCATATGCGCGAGCGGCGCCAGATCGCCGGAGGCTCCGACCGATCCCTGCTGTGGCACCAGCGGACAGATGCCCTTCGCCAGCATGGCCTGGAGCTGCTCGATGATTTCGCGGCGCACGCCCGATGCGCCTCGCCCGAGCGAGACGATTTTCAGCGCCATCATCAGACGAACGATCGGCTCCGGCGTCGGCGGCCCTACCCCGCAGCAATGCGACACAATGAGATTGTGCTGCAGCAGCGCCGTCTGGTCGGCAGCAATCCGTTTCGACGCAAGTTTTCCAAATCCGGTATTGATGCCGTACGCTGGGGCTTCCGCACGCGCGGCCGCCGCAACAATCGCCGATGCAGCCTCAACGCGCGGCCAGAACGATGGGTCGAGCACGACCGGAGCGCCGGCCAGGACTTGCGCCAGATCGTCGAGGCTGACCCTCCCAGGCGAAACCACAATGCAGGCGTCGGGGCGGCTCACTGTCCCCTCCACACCCGGCTATGCAACGGATTAAAGCCGATCCGGTACACGAGCTCGGCCGGTCGCTCGATCTCCCAGATCGCAAGATCACACCATTTGCCCGCCTGGAGCGTTCCTGTCTCGCCGAGAATTCCGAGTGCGCGCGCACCTTCCCGCGTTACGCCAGCGAGGCATTCGGCAACGGTCAGCCGGAACAGCGTTGCGCCCATATTCATTGCCAGGAGAAGCGACGTCAGCGGCGAACTGCCGGGATTGCAGTCGGTCGCAAGTGCCATGTTGACGCCGTGGGCGCGGAATAGTTCGATCGGCGGCTTCATCGTCTCGCGAATAAAGTAGAACGCGCCCGGCAGCAGCACGGCGACCGTCCCTGCCCGCGCCATCGCCGCGGCGCCGGCATCATCGGTGTGCTCCAGATGATCGGCCGACAACGCCGCGAATTCCGCAGCTAGCGCGGCGCCGCCGAGATTCGAGAGCTGATCCGCATGCAGCTTGACTGGCAATCCAAGCGCCGTTGCCGCGCGGAACACCCGTGCCGTCTGCTCTCCCGAAAACGCAATGCCTTCCATGAAGGCATCGACGGCGTCGGCCAATCCGGCCTGCGCCACCGCCGGCAACATCTCGCGGCAGACAAGATCGATATACCGATCCTTGTCACCGTCAGCTTCCGGAGGCGTCGCATGCGCACCAAGAAACGTCGTCTTGATGGCGACCGGCCTCTTGTCACCCAGCGCGCGCGCCGCTGAGAGCTGACGCATTTCGGTTTCGGTATCGAGCCCGTAGCCGGATTTGATCTCCAGCGTCGTCACGCCCTCGCCGATCAGGGCATCGAGCCTTGGCAGCGCGTCGGCAACAAGCTCGGCCTCACTGGACGCCCGCGTCGCCGCAACGGTGGAGACAATGCCGCCGCCTGCACGCGCGATCTCTTCGTAGCTCGCTCCCTGCAGCCGCAGTTCGAACTCATGGGCGCGGTTTCCGCCAAAAACCAGATGGGTGTGACAATCCACCAGTCCCGGCGTGATCCAGCGCCCCGCGCAATCGATCCACTCGATCGCATCGGCGTCCGATGGAAAATCGGAACGGCTACCGGCGAACGCGATGCGGCCGTCGTGCGCGGCGATTAGGCCGTCCTCGATCACACCCAGTTCGGGCAGATCCTCCCGGACCGTGGCGAGCCGGGCGTTGAGCCAGACTCGATCGAAGCGCTCGGCCATTCAGCTCTCCTCAAAGGCAGGAGCTTGACGTCTCTATATGTCTATACATAAAATCGCGTGGGTGTTCTGTCCAGCCGGTTTCGAAACATGTCGACACTGCATTTCGCATCAGCGCTGCTCCCCTCGGGGTGGGCTGATGACGTGCAGGTGGTGGTGGCGGACCAGACCATCACCAAGGTTACGACCGGCGTGGCGCCGGGACCGCATGACGAGCGCTACAAGCTGGCGATTCCGGGCATAGCGAGCCTGCATAGCCATGCGTTCCAGCGTGGCATGGCGGGGCTCGCCGAAACGCGCGGCAATTCCGCGGATACGTTCTGGACATGGCGCGAGACGATGTATCGCTTCGCGCTCGAAATGACACCGGAAGACATCGAAGCCGTCGCCGCGCTGCTGTATGTCGAGATGCTCGAGCAAGGCTATACGCGCGTCGGCGAATTCCACTATCTCCATCACGACCACGACGGCGCGCCCTACACCAACCCTGCGGAGATGGCGACGCGAATTGCGCGGGCCGCCGAAATCTCCGGCATCGGGCTGACGCTGCTGCCGAGTTTCTATGCACACGGCTCGTTCGGCGGAGCGGCACCACATGCCGGCCAGCGCCGGTTCATCTGCTCGGTCGATCAGTTTGCCAAGCTGACTGACGCCACACGGACAGCCGTCCGCACGCTGCCGGGAGCCAATATCGGCATCGCCCCGCACAGCCTGCGCGCCGTGACGCCTGACGAATTAGCGGCCATCGCGCCATTGGCCGAAGCCGGGCCGATACATATCCATGCCGCCGAACAGACCAGGGAAGTCGAGGAATGCATCGCCTGGTCGGGCCGGCGGCCGGTTGAGTGGCTGCTCGAACATGCGTCCGTCGATCAGCGCTGGTGCCTGATCCATGCGACCCATATGACCGAAGCGGAAACCACCGCGCTTGCAAGAAGCGGTGCGGTCGCCGGGCTCTGCCCGGTCACCGAAGCGAGCCTTGGCGACGGCATTTTTCGGGCCCGCGAATTCCTCGATGCCAGTGGGCGGTTCGGCATCGGGACCGACTCCAACGTACTGGTGGGCGCCACCGACGAACTGCGTCAGCTCGAATATGGCCAGCGCTTGAAACACCGTGAGCGCAATGTGCTGTCCGGCGGTCCCGGCCTGTCGACCGGCCGCGCGCTGTTCGACGCCGCGCTTACCGGCGGGACCCAGGCCCTTGCACAGCCAAGTGCTGGCCTCCAGGCCGGTGCACGCGCCGACATCGTAATTCTCGACAACACCCATCCCTCGCTTGCCGGGCGTCGGGGGGATGCCGTCCTCGACGGCTGGATTTTTGCAGCAGGCGCAGGTGCCGTCGACACGGTCTGGGCCGGCGGCACCAAGGTCGTCGAGCATGGGCGTCATCGGCTCCGCGAGAGCGCGCGCGACACGTTCAACGCAGCGGTGCGGAGGCTCGTGGCATGAGTCTCGCAACCGATCGCGGCAAACTCCAATCGGCCGACAAGCCGACGCTGTACAAGCAGATCCGGATCGACATCGAGCGCCGCATCCTGACCGGAGAATGGCCGCCCGGTCACCGCATCCCGTTCGAGCACGAGCTGATGTCGCGCTACGGCTGCTCGCGCATGACGGTGAGCAAGGCGCTGTCGGAACTTGCGCAAGCCGATCTCATCGAGCGGCGGCGCAAGGCCGGCAGCTTTGTCCGGCGTCCTACATTTCTGTCAGCGGTGCTCAAGATCGCCGATATCCGCGCGGAGATAAACGCACTCGGCCGCAGTTACGGCTACGAGTTGATCCAGTGCTCGCGGCGCACTGCAAACGCCACCGACCGTGCCCGCCTTGGCGCGGGGAAAACCGGAAAGGTGATCGCGATTGCATGCCGTCACAGCGCCGACGGCGTGCCGTTCGCCATCGAGGACAGGCTGATCGATCTTGACGCCGTGCCCGAAGCGGCTGCGGCGGATTTTGCGGCCGAGCCGCCCGGCTCGTGGCTGCTGCACCATGTGCCATGGACGGAAGCCGAGCATTCGATCAGCGCCATCGTGGCTGACGAACAGGCCGCGGCGGCGCTGGATATCGCGATCGGAGCCCCCTGCCTAGTGATCGACCGGCACACCTGGCGCAGCGCCCGGCCGCTCACGGCCGTGCGCCTGCTCTATCCGGGCGAGTCCCATAAACTGATTGCTCGCTTCAAGGGAGGCTTGGAGGGATAGCAATGCACGCAAGACCTGGCACAAGCTATGCAGCAGTTTTGGCTACAGCTTCGCCGCAACCAGCATGAAGACCATGAACCAGCAAAAGGGATACAGCCATGCGTAATTTTGGAATTTTCGCGGCAACGGCCGCTCTCCTGGTGGCCGCACCGGCCGCCGCCCAGGACGTTAAGGTCGGCATCGGCATTTCCGGATGGACCGGTTTCGCGCCGCTCACGCTCGCAAATCAGGCCGGCATCTTCAAAAAGAACGGGCTCGATGTGACGATCAAGAAGATCCCGCAGAAAGACCGCCATCTCGCCATCGCGTCGGGCGACATCCAATGCGCGGCGACCACTGTCGAGACCTGGATATCCTGGAATGCCAATGGCGTCGCCACCAAGCAGATCTTCCAGCTCGACAAGAGCTACGGCGCCGACGGCATGGCAACGCGAAACAATATCGCCTCGATCAAGGACCTCAAGGGCAAGACGGTTGCCGCGTCCGCGCCCGGCACCTCGCCCTATTTTGCTTTGGCCTGGATGCTCAAGAAGAACGGGCTTTCGGTCAAGGATGTCACGATCGTGAACCTGGAGCCGGCGGCGGCAGCACAGGCATTCGTTTCCGGCCAGAACGATGCGGCCATGACCTATGAGCCTTACCTCTCGACGGTGCGCGCGGCGCCGGACAAGGGCAAGATCATCGCCACCACGCTCGACTATCCGATGGTCATGGACACGTTCGGCTGCACGCCGAAATTCCTGACTGAAAACCCGAAAGCCGCCAAGGCGCTGGCCGACAGCTATTTCGAGGCGATCGCCTTGATCGAGAAGGATCAGGCCAAATCGTACGAGATCATGGGTGCCGACGTAAAACAGTCCGGCGAGCAATTCGGCAACTCGGCCAAATTCCTGCGCTGGCAGGACAAAGCCGCGAACCAGAAATTCTTCGCGGGCGAATTTCTGACCTTCAACAAGGAAGCTGCAGACCTGTTGCTCGAGATCGGCATCATCAAATCGGTTCCGAAGATCGACGACCTCTACGACGCGAGCTTCATCAAGTAGTTTTGTGTGCGTGCCGCGCCAGTCCCGCTTTCGGTCATGAGAGCGGGACGACGGCGATAAACCGCACAGCCTTTTAGGATATGCCTGTGATACGTCCCCTGGATCCCGTGACATCGAGGCAGCGCGCGGCCTATGGCCTGGCGTTCTTCGTGCTTTTCGTTGCCGTGTGGGGTTGGGCGACCTTCGGCGGTTATGTCTCCAAGACGTTCCTCGCCAACCCGCTGACGATGCTGCAGGAAGGTTGGGAGCTGCTGACAAAGCACGGCTTCCTGTTCGACATCGGCATGACGATCTGGCGTGTAGTCGGCGGCTTTGTGCTGGCGGCCATCATCGCTGTGCCGCTCGGCGTTCTGATGGGAGCCTACAAGCCGATCGAAGCTTTACTGGAGCCGTTCGTCTCGTTTGCCCGCTACCTGCCCGCCTCGGCCTTTATCCCGCTGTTGATCCTGTGGGCCGGCATTGGCGAGCTGCAGAAGCTCCTGGTCATTTTCATCGGTTCGGTCTTCCAGATCATTCTGATGGTCACAGTGACAGTCGGAAACACCAGGCGCGACCTCGTTGAAGCCGCGTACACGCTTGGCGCCAGCGACCGCGGCATCATCAACCGGGTGCTGCTGCCCTCCTCCGCGCCCGAGGTCGCGGAGATCCTTCGGCTCGTACTCGGCTGGGCGTGGACCTACGTCATCGTAGCCGAGCTGATCGGCTCATCGTCGGGCATCGGCCATATGATCACGGACAGCCAGGCCCTGCTCAACACCGGCCAGATTATCTTCGGCATCATCGTCATCGGTCTGATCGGGCTGGTGTCGGACTTCCTGTTCAAGGCCTTCAACGCCTGGCTGTTTCCGTGGAAACTGGCATGACCGAGCTGAAAATCGATCAGGTCGCCCGCACCTTCCCCGCACGCCAGGGGCATGCGCCGACACGGGCGCTGGAGCCGATCGACCTCAACGTCCGCAATAATGACTTCGTCACCATTCTCGGCCCGTCGGGCTGCGGAAAATCGACGTTGCTGCGCATCGTTGCCGGGCTCGACCGGCCGACCAGCGGCCGGGCCATTCTTGACGGGCAAGAGGTGACTGGCCCCGGCGCCGATCGTGGCATGGTGTTTCAGTCCTACACGCTGTTTCCATGGCTGACCGTGCGCGAGAACATCGCGTTCGGCCTGCGCGAGCGCAGGATTTCCGAAGCGGATCGCAGCAAGATCGCCGACGGCTTCATCCAACGTGTCGGCCTGTCGGGCTTTGAGAATCATTGGCCGAAGCAACTCTCCGGCGGCATGCAGCAACGGACGGCGATCGCGCGGGCGCTGGCCAACGATCCAAAAATCCTGTTGCTCGACGAGCCGTTCGGCGCGCTCGATAATCAAACCCGCGTGCTGATGCAGGAAATGCTGCTTGGCATCTGGGAGCGCGAGCAGAAAACCGTGCTGTTCGTCACCCATGATATCGAGGAGGCGATCTTCCTTGGCAGCCGCGTGATCGTCATGAGCGCCCGTCCGGGCCGTATCAAGGCCGAGATCGCGGTCGATCTACCCCATCCGCGATCCTACAAGATCAAGACCACGCCCGAATTCGTCAGCCTGAAGGAACGGCTTGTCGAAGAGATCCGCGCCGAGGCGTTGAAGGTTGCGGTCCATGCCTGACGATCGAGTACTGCGAAATCCGCTCCGGATGCGGTGAAATCAGTCCCGAATTTTGCTACGTTGATCCCTGCTTAACTACGTCAACTGGAGCCGCTGGATGCGATCGCATCCATCACTCCTGATCGCCTCGCGATTGCGTCCCACGAACGCAGTGCGAAGTTCCGCATCCCGACAGGGAGACAGCCTATGGTGAAACCGTTTCCGTCGAAAACCCACATCGGCAACCACATGCTGCATCCGGAAACGCTGATGCTGAACTACGGCTACGATCCGCAATTGTCGGAAGGAGCCGTCAAACCACCGGTCTTCCTGACCTCGACCTTCGTCTTCAGGACCGCCGAAGACGGACAGGACTTCTTCGATTACGTTGCGGGCCGCCGCGAGCCGCCCGAGGGGATGGGCGCTGGTCTGGTTTACTCGCGGTTCAATCACCCTAACAGCGAGATCGTTGAGGACAGGTTGTCAGTGTACGAGCGCGCCGAGAATTGCGCGCTGTTCTCTTCGGGCATGGCCGCGATTTCGACCACAATCCTGGCCTTCGTCCGCCCTGGCGACGTCATTCTGCACTCTCAGCCACTGTATGGCGGGACGGAGACCCTGTTTGCGAAGACGCTTGCGAACCTCTCCATCGGCGCGGTGGGCTTCTCCGACGGCATTGACGAAGCGGCGGTCAGAGCGGCAGCGGGCGACGCCATGCGCAAAGGCCGGCTTGCGATGATTTTCATTGAGACTCCGGCCAATCCAACCAATGGCCTGGTCGACATAGCGATGGTCCGCCGGATCGCCGAGATGATCGGCCAAACCCAGGGGAGTACGCCGATCATCGCGTGTGATAACACGTTGCTCGGACCGGTGTTTCAAAGACCGATCGAACACGGTGCGGATCTTTCGCTGTACTCGCTGACCAAATATATCGGCGGTCATTCCGACTTGATTGCAGGCGCTGCGCTCGGCTCAAAGGCGCTGATGAAAGACGTTAAAGCCTTGCGAGGCGCGATTGGCACCCAACTGGACCCCCATTCTTGCTGGATGATCAGCCGGTCGCTTGAAACATTGGGCATGCGCATGGAGAAGGCTGACGCAAACGCGCGCCTCGTCGCAGATTACCTGCGCGACCACCCAAAAGTGGCCAAGGTCCATTACCTCGGTCACCACGATGAGGCGTCCCCCGCCGGCCGCTTATTTGCGAGGCAATGCACCGGTGCGGGCTCCACATTCTCCTTCGACATCGTCGGCGGCCAAGCCGCCGCATTCAAATTCCTGAACGCGCTGCAGATCTTCAAGCTGGCCGTGAGCCTGGGCGGCACCGAGTCGCTCGCCAGCCTGCCTGCAAGCATGACCCACTCCGGCGTTCCGGCTGCCATCCGCCAAAAAATAGGCGTTCTCGATTGCACGATCCGGCTGTCGATCGGCATCGAGCACCCATCCGATCTGATCGCTGATATCGCGCAGGCCCTGAACGCGACTTAGCCGCACGTGGGAGGTGGTTCCCGCCTCAGCGCGCAGCAAGCAATTGCTCTGCCGACAAGATCGATTTAGCGTGCAATGAAAAACCGGGTGGAAACACAATGGCGCGTATCAAGACAACCGAGGCCGGACTCTACCGGATCCCCCTGCCCGTCACTCTCTCCGACAGCACGCACGGCGAACTCAAAGCCTTCGAACTGGTGACATGCCGTGTCCGCGATTCCGACGGGGCCGAAGGTGTCGGCTATACATACACCGTCGGCCGCAATGGCGGCGCGATTGCCGACATCCTCAAGCGGGAGATCCCCGAACTGATCGAGGGCCGCGAGGCCGATGACACCGAAGCCATCTGGCATCACGTCTGGTGGAGCCTGCATTACGGCGGGCGTGGCGGACCGCCGGTACTTGCGCTCTCGGCGCTCGACATCGCCCTGTGGGACCTGAAGTCGCGTCGCGCCAACCTGCCGCTGTTTCGCATGTTAGGCGGCTTCGACGCCCGCGTACCCTGCTACGCCGGCGGCATCGACCTCGATCTGTCCATCGAGCAGCTTTTGAAGCAAACCGACGACAATCTCGCCAAGGGCTTTCGCGCCATCAAGATGAAGGTGGGCCGCCCCGATCTCGCATCCGACGTCGCACGCGTACAGGCGATGCGCCAACATCTTGGCAACGGCTTTCCCCTGATGGCGGATGCCAACATGAAATGGACGGTCGAGGAAGCCATCCGCGCGGCGCGCGCGCTGCAACCCTACGATCTCACGTGGCTCGAAGAGCCGATCATTCCCGACGATATTGCCGGTCACGCCCGCATCATGGCTGCCGGCGGCGTCCCGATCGCGGCCGGCGAAAACCTGCGCTCGCTCTGGGAGTTCAAGAACTATATCGTGGCCGGCGCGGTGTCCTATCCGGAGCCCGACGTCACCAATTGCGGCGGAGTTACAGCCTTTATGAAGATCGCCCGGCTGGCGGAAGCGTTCAATCTACCGGTGACCAGCCACGGCGCACATGACGTTACCGTGCATTTGCTCGCGGCGTGTCCGAACCGCTCCTATCTCGAAGCGCACGGATTTGGGCTCGATAGTTGCATCGAGCACCCGCTTGTCCTCCAGGAAGGCATGGCATTGGCGCCGACGCGGCCCGGCCATGGAATCACATTCGACTGGAAAGGGTTGGCGCAGCTCGCAAGCTAGCGGGAGAGCCTGGCGGGCGGCGTAGTGCTGATCGCACCGGTCTGCCGCGAACATTTGCAAAGCGGGTTTGCATGACGGCCGCCGGGAAAGGTTGGCAGTCAGTGAGCGGCAGCCCAGCTTTCGTCCCAATAGAGTGCAAAGACAACACGTTGTGAATTCGATCCGGCGTGCTTTCTGATAGCGTCCTCACGGCGCCCGTCTCGCCGCGCTGTCCTGTAACACGACGAATGTTTAGGCAGGAGGATGCCCCACCAAAATTCAAAGCAAATCGTACAATTCAGCCAGCGGTTGCCAAGCAAGGCCGGCTCTCCGGCCACGCGATCAAACTCGTAAAGCAACGGCGTTGAGCGGTTAGGAAATATGTTCTCGCTCACGCCGAAGAAAACTCAGCAGCTTATGAAGAGCGAGGAACGATCATGATCAAGATGAAGATCAATAGCCAGGAGCATAGCTGGGACGGCGACCCGGACCTTCCATTACTCTGGTTTCTCCGCGATGAGGCCGGCTTGACGGGCACGAAATATGGCTGCGGCCAGGCGCTTTGCGGCGCCTGCACCGTCATTGTCGACAAGCAGGCCGTTCGCGCCTGCATCACCTCGGTGTCCGACGTGGTCGGCCGGGAAGTCACCACCATCGAAGGCCTTCATCCGACCGGGGATCACGCGGTCCAGAAGGCCTGGCGTCAGCTTAATGTTCCGCAATGCGGCTTTTGCCAGGTCGGCCAGATCATGCAGGCGGCCGCACTGCTGATGGAAAATCCGAAACCCACGCACGATCAGATACGCGAGGCGATGGCGGGCAATATCTGCCGTTGCGGCACGTACCAGCGCATTGAAAACGCCGTGCATCTGGCATCGACGGGGGTGTGATCATGAATATCCTCACCAATCCCAAAAAGCTTCGTGGTTTTGAGCGCCATATCAAGATCGACAACGTCTCCCGTCGCAGTATCCTCAAGGGCCTCGGGCTGGCCGGCGGCTTTGTACTCGCGGCGCCGGTGATGTCACGCCCAGGCTTTGCCGCGTACCAGACCGGCGCGGACAAGATGCCGCACGGTACCGTGGTGGACCCGCGCGTATTCGTTTCTATCGCCTCCGACGGAACAGTGACAATCGTCGCGCACCGCGCCGAGATGGGAACGGGTGTCCGCACCAGCCTGCCAATGATCGTCGCCGAAGAGATGGAAGCCGACTGGTCGCGTGTTCGCGTCCAGCAGGCGCCTGGCGACGAGGTCAAGTTCGGCAACCAGGATACCGACGGATCGCGCAGCACGCGGCATTACCTGATGCCAATGCGCCAGATCGGCGCCTCGGCCCGCACAATGCTCGAAACAGCCGCGGCGAAACGCTGGGGCGTGCCGGCAACCGAAGTGAAGGCCGTCAATCACGAGGTCGTCCATAATGCAAGCGGACGCCGAATTGGCTTCGGAGACTTGGCGGCCGATGCCGCCAAGGGGTCGGTGCCGAGTGTCGAAGGCCTGAAGCTGAAAGATCCGAAGGACTTCCGCTATCTCGGCAAGGGCGCGATCGGCATCGTCGATCTTCGCGACATCACGGTGGGCACTGCGCGTTACGGCGCCGATGTCCGCCTGCCCGGCATGAAGTATGCCGTCATTGCCCGGCCGCCGGTGACCGGCGGCAAGGTCGTGTCGTTCGAGGGGTCGGAAGCGATGAAGGTTTCCGGCGTCGAGAAGGTTATGGAGGTCAAGGGCTGGCCGTGGCCCTCAAAATTCCAGCCACTCGGCGGGGTCGCCGTAATCGCGCGCAACACCGGCGCGGCCATCAAGGGACGTGACGCGTTGAAGATCGTCTGGGATGACGGGGCAAACGGCAAATACGATTCGGTCGCCTACCGGGCTCAGCTCGAGGGAGCAGCGCGCAAGCCCGGCCTGGTCGTGCGCAAGGAAGGCGACGTGGACGCCGCCTTGAAGAGCGCCGACAAGGTGATCGTGGGTGAGTACTACCTGCCGCATCATGCCCACGTCGCCATGGAGCCGCCGGTCGCGGTTGCGGACGTCAAGGGCGACAGGGCCGAGATCTGGGCACCGGTGCAAAGCGCGGGCGGAACGCGCGAAGACGTCGCCAAAACGCTTGGCATTCCCCAGGAGAACGTCACCGTCAACGTTACCCTGCTCGGCGGCGGATTTGGGCGCAAGTCGAAATGCGATTTCGCCCTCGAAGCCGCCCTGCTTTCCAAGGAGCTCGGCGCGCCGGTCAAGGTGCAATGGACGCGGGAAGACGACATTCGCAATGGCTTCCTGCACACCGTCTCGGTCGAACGTATCGAGGCCGGCCTCGACAAGAGCGGCAAGGTGACCGCCTGGCGGCATCGCAGCGTCGCGCCGAGCATCGCCTCGACATTTGCCGCCGGTGCGCTGCATCAGGCGCCGTTCGAACTCGGCATGGGACTGGTCGACATGCCCTTCGAGATCGCCAACGTCCAGTGCGAAAATCCGGAAGCGGCCGCGTATACCCGCATCGGCTGGTTCCGCTCGGTATCGAACATTCCCCGCGCGTTTGCGGTGCAGTCCATGGTCGCTGAAATCGCCCATGCCACCAACCGCGATCAAAAGGACATGCTGCTGGAGCTGATCGGCTCTCCGCGGATCGTTAAGCTCGATTCCGTGAAAGACCTCTGGAACTATGGCGAGCCCTACGACAGTTATCCGATCGATAGAGCTCGTCTTCGGAAAGTGGTCGAGCTCGTCGCGGACAAGGGCGGCTGGGGGCGGTCCGTGCCCAAGGGCCACGGGCTCGGCATTGCCGTGCACCGCAGCTTCGTCAGCTATATCGCGACCATTGTCGAGGTAGCCATCGACGATAAGGGCAAGCTCACCGTGCCCCGCGTGGACACCGCGATCGATTGCGGAACCTACGTCAATCCGGAGCGGATCCAGGCGCAGATGGAAGGCGCTGTGATCATGGGCATGAGCTTCGCCAAAACTGGCGAGATCACTTTCAAGGACGGCAAGGTACAACAGGGCAATTTCGACGATTTCCCGGTGCTGCGGATCGACGAATCCCCTGCCGTGACCAACGTCTATATCGTGCCTCCCGGACCCGACACCCCGCCCAGCGGCGTCGGTGAGCCGGGCGTGCCGCCCGTTGCGCCGGCGCTGATCAACGCGATCTTTGCCGCGACCGGCAAGCGTATCCGCGCACTGCCGATCGGCAAGCAATTGGAGGCGTAATAAGGAACGTTAGACCGAACGAACCGTTTCCCCCTGGTCTGAGAGGAGTTCAGACCGATGAAACCCAACTCAACGGTGCTCGCAGTTTCGCTATTGTCGAGCATGCTTCTATTGAATGCCCAGGCGGCGACCGCTCAAACGGCATCGCCGCCGAGCACCACCGCAACGCGGCCGGCGACGACACCGCCGGGGCAAACCTCCGTTCCAAGCGAGAGCCCGCCGGCCACGACGACGCAGACCACCGGCGAAGCCAGTCGCGATCCGATGATCAAGCAAATGAACGAAGACGAAAAGCGGAAGGTCGAAACCAAGGGCAAGTAAGCCAAATTGAAAGCGGCGGACCCTCGTCCGCCGCTTTTTTCTTGCCGCTCCGTTGCCGTCTCTCTCTGGCAGTTACTTCTTGAGGGCAAATACCCAGACGACGCCGCCCTGCGGCACGTTGTTCTCGATACCGATGTTATTGGTCGTCAGGGCGTCCTGGATGCGCTGGGCGTCTACGCCCCAGCCGGACTGGATGGCGATGTACTGTGTCCCGTCCACTTCGTACGCGACCGGCATGCCCATGATGCCGGAATTGGTCTTCTGCTCCCAAAGCAGTTCGCCTGTCTTGGCATGAAAGGCGCGGAACATCCGGTCGTTTGTACCTCCGACAAAGATCAGGTCGCCCGCGGTCGCCGTCACCGAACCAAACAGGTGCGATCTGGGGAAAAGATGCGACCAGACCTTCTTTCCCGTGGCCGGATCCCACGCCTGCAGTTCACCAAAATGAGTAGCCCCGGCGCGAACCTTCAGACCGATATCTTCGGGCTTGGTCCCGAGCCAAAGCTGACCGGGAACCAACGGCACCTTCTCGCCGGTAAAGCCGCCACAGAAATTCTCGTTGGCGGGAATGTAGACAAGGCGGGTCTTCGGACTATAGGCCGCTGATGGCCAATCCTTGCCCCCCCATAACGACGGACAGAACTCAACCCGCTTGCCAATAACCGGTTTGTGAGCCGGATCGACGATCGGCTTGCCAGTCTCGGGCTCAATGCCCTTCCAGACGTCGGTATAGACATAAGGCCAGCCGGCTACATACTTGATGCTATCCGGCTTGCGCTCGAGCACCCAGAAGATCGCGTTGCGTCCCGGATGGATGAGGCTCTTGAAGATGCGACCATCCCTGTGCAGGTCGATCAGCATTGGCGCATCCACCTCGTCCCAATCCCAGGAATCGTTCTGATGGTACTGGAAATAGGTCTTGATCTTGCCGCTATCCGGGTCGAGCGCTAGCACCGAGGTTGTGTAAAGATTGTCGCCGGGGTGAGTATCTCCCGGCCAAGGTGCGGCGTTGCCGGTGCCCCAGTAAATGGTCCTGGTGTCGGGATCGTAGTTTCCCGTCATCCACGCAGAGCCACCACCCGTTTTCCAGTCGTCGCCGCTCCACGTCTCGTGGCCGGGTTCACCTGGGCCGGGAATTGTGAAGGTCCGCCACAATTCTTTGCCGTTATTGGCGTCATACGCGACGATATAGCCCCGCACGCCGAATTCACCGCCGGCGGCACCGACGATAACCTTTCCGTCGACAATCAATGGCATCAGGGTCAGGTACTGACCCTTCTTGTAGTCCTGGACTTTGGTATCCCACAGGACTTTGCCGGTTTTGGCATCGAGCGCGACCACATGGTCATCCGTTGTAGCCAGGTACAGCTTGTCTTGCCACAATCCCACCCCGCGGTTGGTCGGGTGCAATTGGAAGAGATCGTCGGGGAGCTGGCGTTTGTAACGCCAGTACTCATCGCCTGTCTTGGCGTTGAGGGCGATCACCTGGCCCTGTGGGGTCGCAACGAACATCACGCCATTGTTTACGATCGGCGGAGCCTCGTGCCCCTCAATCACGCCGGTCGAGAAGGTCCACACCGGTACCAGATCTTTCACGTTCGAGGTGTTGATCTGGTCGAGCGGGCTGTATCCCTGTCCGTCATAGGTTCGGCGATAGAGCATCCAATTGCCGGGTTCCGGGTTCTTCAAGCGGTCGGCTGTCACTGGAGTGTATTTCTCAATCGGGCCGGCGATGGCAGTGATTGAAAACAGGCACGTGGACGCGACAAAGCTCGACAATAGCCATTGCTTCATGGTCATAGATGCTACCTCCCTGTTTGTTCTCTTCATCTTTTTTAGTTGTGCGGCATCTGATGCGGGCGGCCGTTACCCTCCTTGCTGTGCTCCTACCTTTCCAATGAATGTTCCAATGACGGTGAGCGAACCGTCGGCCGCCGCCAGGGGAAGTGCCGCAAGGCGCCGCGGCGCCGGACCGAACACCACTTGCGCGCTTTGCCGGGGGTCGAACTCGGAATTATGGCAAACGCACTTCAGGACGTCCTTGTCGCCCTGCGCTGCCTTCCCCCACGCCGTGATGGGGCACCCGGCGTGGGAACAAATTACCGAATAGGCAACGATTCCGTCAGCCGACCGCGCGCGCGTGTCGTCATCAAGTTCCGCCGGATCAAGCTTTACGACCACCACCTCATTCAACCTCGAGCCCTTTCGGATCACCGAGGTCTTGGGATCCTTTGGCCAAGCGCGCACGAACGGTCCGCCGGGTGTTAGATCCTGCGGCTTGATCACTTCACCCGCGTGATCCCCTTCGGCGAACACCAGGACGTCGGCTTTTTGAGGTCGCAGGTCGCTGCCAGGGGCGTCCTCCTCGGCAGCGGCCGATCGGGCCGCCGATGCGTGCACCGCAGTGGCGAGAGCGGTCAGGATGATTGTGCGCCGAGTCTGATCTGAAGGCGATGACATTTTCGTCTCGCTTTCTGCACTGATGCCATCGGGCGATGGTGTAGTGCGTGAGTGGATTCAGATATCACAAACTGAAAGGCCGAACCCGGCCAAAAAGAGGCAGCGGACAAATTGTCACGTGCGGCCTCCACCTTTTCTATGAAGGTCTATCTGACGCAATTGCAGCAAATTGCATCACGCTCGTTTCAGGCACTGCGCGAGGTCCGCCCGAGAGCCGCGTCCTGGGACGCCTCGCTGGCACGTTGCCGCTGCGGGTGCGGGACCTTGGTCTCGTCCCACCCGGTCAGATTCCGAGGCAGCCTACAAGATCGACCTGCCCCACGCGCAGCGCCGTCTGCGCAATTGAAGGGTCGCTCCTCGCCAGCAGTAGCGTTGCCATTGCTACGTGACGCCCATGAATGAACTTCCCGCGGCGTCGCCCGGTCGTTGCCCTGAACGCGCGGTGGAAGTGGCCTTCGGAGAGCTGTGCGAGATCGGCAAGTTCGGCAATCCGTATCGTCGAGCTCAAACGCGTGTCGATGAAGTCGGTGACGCCCCGCAACCGCTATGCCGGCAGGTTCAATCGACGTATCCTTCACTTTCGCGCCACCGTAGCGGCGTGCAAGGTACAGAATGAGCGCGAGGCTCTTGCCGACCGTCAGGGCGCTTTCCTTGCGCAGCTTGAGGCGGCGCTTCAGCGAGATGTTCACAATTCTCCCGGGAAACCATCGCTGTCTCGCGCGTTGTGCGGAGGGAAACTATAGGAGGATAGCTCATGCGAACCTCAATTTTCGCCATGACGGTCGCTTTTGGAACCGCCATCGCCGTGCCGGCACTAGCTCAGCAGTCGACGGCGCCTGGCCAGCAGCAGATGCAATCTGACAAACAGATGCAGGAGGAAGCGGATAAAGGCGTCAAGACCCGCGACTCCGGAGAATCCGGATTTGTGGGGCAACAGGAAAGGCCGGGTGCTTCCGCGCATCCGCCCGGGCAACCTAGCACTCAGACAACGACGGGCCCTGGAGCTGGGACGAGTGGCGACCGGAGTTCGGAGCCTAGCGGCACTCCGCGCTAGCTCTGAGTTTCAGCACGCGACGGTGCACACGACGGCCGGCTTCGCCGTTTCCGTTGCAGGCGCGAGCGTAGCTGGCCTCGAAGGGTACACGGCTCTCACACTGGGCCATCGTCCTTCGAGAGGCTCCTTGCGGTCTTCCCAGGGATGACGGAAGGAGATTTGGGGTGACCGCCTTTATTGCCTCTGCTCCTACGACTCCGCGGCACGCGAAATGCACGATGATCGGCGCAATTGCTTAAGGAGCAGAGCAAGTTGAAGCGAACCGAACCGGTCACGGCTCAGCCGGCCCGTGGCAGGTCTGCAAGAGCCGACGACGCATGTCGGCGGGGCGACCACATCCTCATCGAACCGTAGTCGAGTTTCGCAATTTACTTAGCGTTTGCCGCTTCCGCCTTCGGTTGCTCGGCTCTTCCTACCCGCCATGTGACTCAAATACGCCAAGATCAGCCCGAGTTCCTCATCGCTCAGGTCCTCTTTGGCAAAGCTGGGCATCCGCTGCTCGGGCCAAACCCGAACCGAGCGAGGATCTCGGATCAGCGCGCGCAAACCGGCATCAGTGAAGTACTCCGTCGGGTTCATCGGCAAATTCAGATCGGGGCCAGCCGACGCCGATCCTGCCTGGTTCATCTTATGACAAATGAAGCATTTGTTCACAAAGACGGTTTGCCCCACTCGCGCCGGATGAAGCGCAGGGAGCATGGGATCAACCGTGAGCAAGGGCCACCGCGTGGCTGGCGCTTCTTGCACCGACAAACTCACAACTTGGTAGGGCCACTTCATGCTTGGGACGGATGACGCTTGATCGCCGAGCCATACGATATAGAAGGGGCCGGCGCTCTTCTCCTTACCTGGAATAGGCGGCCACGGCGCGTCGGCGATTTCGATTGCCAAATACGCGATTGCGCCGTGGTTGGCGTAGATCAGATCGCGGGGAAGTTGCGTCAGGAAGCCGTCTTGCGATGCCGCTTCCACCACGGCATCGGGCGGAATGGCAACTCCTTCAAGTAATTTCGCGAGCGCCACGGCGCGATACGTCCGAGGACTACCGTATGCGACATCACGCGACGTGGTTATCTCAACGACGTCCGTGCGGGCAAGCAGCGCGTCCCGATCGAAGATACGGACGGCGCCATCGGCTGACACCGTCAACGTCGGACCGGCTGCCCAAACCGATGTTGGCGTTGTGAAGGCAACCAGCGAGAAAGCTAACGCGACAGCGAGCGCGGTTATCGTTGTAGGCATATCCGAAGCGTCCCTCGACGCGCTGCCATGGTAGGGACCTATATTCCCAACTCCTCACGCTTGGTTCAAATTTATAAGCTGCCGCCGAGCACCACCGCAACGCGGCCGGCGACGGCATCGCCGGGGCAAACCTCCGTTCCAAGCGACAGCCCGCCGGCCACGACAACTATGAACGACGACGAAAAGCGGAAGGTCGAGACCAAAGGCAAATAAGCCAACCATGCTGAGCTCCGCTGGACCGGCCCTGGATCGAGGCCGGAGGCTCACACCAGCATCGTGTTAGTGAGCAGCGGACCTTCGCGGATGCAACTTTATCTCTGCGGTCCGGCTGCACACCTGCCCCTCAGACTTTAGTCGGTGAGCCCTGCCCTCGCGCCCGCCCGACCACACGTTTGCGCTGCGATAGCGCCCCATGACGAGCATGCGCGCAGGTTGACTTCTCGCCGCATTCTCCAAATACTTGAATGAAAATCGGAAGAACCAGTCCCGGCGATAATAATAATTCAGTGGGAGGAGACGATGCCGACTTCACGCAGAACACTGCTGAAGACTTCTGCGGCGGCCGCCGCTGCCTTCACTTTCGATTGGACCCGCGCGCAGGCACAAGCCGAAACGGTACGCATCGGCCTGATCTACGACTTGACCGGTCCCTTTGCCGCGGGCGGGTCGGTCGCCTCCTCGATCGGCGCGCAGATTGCCATCGATCTCGTCAACGAGAAGGGCGGCATCGGCGGCAAGTACAAGGTTGTCCCTGTCGCTGCCGATTCCCAGAGCAAGCCGGATGTGGCGATCAATGAGGCCAATCGCCTGATCGACCAGGAGAAGATCGACATCATCAACGGTGTCTACGCGAGTTCGCACGCGGTTCCGCTCTCGGCCAAGGTCGAACAGCAGAAGAAGATTCTCTGGATCACGACTGCGGTTTCGACCGCCGTGTTCAAGGACAAGAACCTGCAATACGTCTTCCGCGCACAGATTCATTCCGACCAGTATGGCCAGGCCTTTGCTAGCTTCATCAGCGAGCACGCCAAAGCCAAGCTCGGCATGGAGCCCAAAGACGTCAAGGTCGCGCTGATTCACGAGGATGGCCCTTACGGGGTCGGGGTCGCCGTGGCCGACGAAGCCTATGCGAAGGAAGCCGGCCTGCAAGTCGTGCTCAAGGAAGGCTATTCTGCGTCCGCCCCCGACCTCTCGGTGCTGGTGACCAAGATCAAGCGCGCCCGGGCTGATGTGATTTCCCATGCCGGATACAATCCGGACATCACTCTGTTCCTGCGGCAAGCGCGCGAGAACGGCCTCAAGTTCAAGATGCTGTTTGGCGCCGGCGCAGGCTACAGCCAGCTCGACAAGTTGCGCGCGACCTTCGGCGCGGACATTGACAATTTCTGCAACATCGATCCGGTGCCGGCGCAATTGCTCGATCCCTCGAAACTCGCGCCCGGGATCGGCGATCTCACCAAGGTCATGGTCGCCCGCTACAAGGAAAAAACCAGCGCGACCGACATTCCGCCGCATTGCTCGATGGGTTTCAACCAGACCTGGATCCTGCTCAACAACGTGCTGCCGGTGGCAAAGGAGAAATATGGCGGCTTCGATCCAGAAGCGGTTCGCAAGGCGGCGCTCGACGTGGACATCCCGCCGGGCGGCACAATCCAGGGCTACGGCGTGAAATTCTATCGGCCCGGCACACCGCTTTCCGGCCAGAACGAGCGCTCGACGCCGGTCGTGATGCAAAATGCCGGCGAGCATATCTCGGTGGTCTGGCCCACCAATATCAGGACGCGGGATCCAGTGTTCCCGCTGCCGAAGTCATCGGTCTACGCGGCGTAGAGCGTTCGGGGCTTCATCCTTCGAGACGCGCGCGTTGCGCGCTCCTCAGGGTGAGGTCTCGCATCGCGCAAGCTCCCAGACCCCAATGGTGAGGAGCCGCGAAACGGCGTCTCGAACCACGTGGCCAGACACGCCACGATCGGATCATTCGCCAGCGGCTCACAGCGTGACACGCCGTCCTTCCTCGGCCGCCCAATAGCCGGCGTAGTTGACTTTGATAGTCTCGAAGGCCAGCGCCAGATCGGAGAGCGGTTGCCGGCCGCTGACGACGCACTCCATGAAGTCCTGGATTTCCTGCGTATAGCCGCGCGTCCATTCCTCCTCGAGGCAGACATATTGCCAGCCGGTCTTGCGGTCGACCTTTTCAGTGATGTAGATGCCGGCGAGCTTCTCCTCGCTGGTCTGGTAGCTCATCATGTGGGTGTTCGGTGTGATGTTGGCGAACAGCGAGCCGCCGCTGGTATAGGTCTCGATCAGGTTGCGGACGCCACCCATGATCATGTCGGCGGAAAACACCGTCGCCTTGGTGCCGTCGGAGAAGGTTACCGTGAGCATGCCCCAATCCTCGACGTCGACCGGATTGGCCTTGATGTAGGTGCGCTCCTCCGGTTTGAGGATAGCCGTGACGTTGCCGACGTCACACGTCACGCTCGCAACGTCGATCGTCTCGCCGCGAGCGTTCGCCTCAACCTGCTTGAGATAAAGCACCGCTGAGAGCGGATGGCATCCCATCCGGATCAGCGAGCCACCGCCGGTCATCGCCCATTGCGCGGCGTGCGCCGCGTGCGAGCCGGAGTGGCTCTCCTCCCCCTTCATGAACAGGATTTTGTCTTTCGTGGCCTTGAGGATCTCGGCGGTCTTGGTCACCGCCGGCGCGTAAATCCAGTCCTCCGCATACATGAAGAGCTTGCCGGTCCTGTTGATCGCCGCACGGGTCTTCGCCATTTCGTCCAGCACGCGCTCATACATTAGTGCCTTCGGCACGTGCTTGCCGATCGGCGCCTCGTCACCATCTCGACCGAAATAGCCGGAGAACGGCTTTTCGCAGATAACGTGTTTGCCGGCCTGCATCGCATCGACAATCATTGAAGTGTGCAAGTTGGGCGGCGTGCAGATGTCGATCACATCGAGCTCGCCGTCGGCGATCAGATCGCCAAAGCTGCGGTACACCGCCGGGATCTGGTGACGATTGGCAAACTCGAGGACATAACTGCCCCTCGCCGCAACAGCCCTGACTTCGACATCCACGCCGTAAACGCGCCGATAGGCGTGCATGTGCAACTCGGACACGAAGCCGCAGCCGGCCAGACCGATCCTGATTTTCGCCATTGCGGATACATCCCGGTTGTCGTCGATCAGGATCGTACAACAGGGAATCAGGGCGAGTCACTCTCGTCGGGAGCGATGCCGCCTCACATGAATCGGCCCGCGTCTGAGCCGATACGCTCAGCGATACTATATCGGTACGCGAGCTCGACATACGCTAAAACGTGCGATCGCTCGACGGCGGGCTCAGCTATGTCGGCGCTCCAGCATCCGTACAAAGCGGGCGTCCGTATGACGCCCTTCATACTCGTCGTCGATATCCTTCAGCAGGCTGTCGCCTTTCTTCGGCTCCACAGCAAGCAATATAGCGTCGATCTTGGCCTCGATCCGGTCGTCGCCCTCCTTGGATTGCGGCGAGCCGACGTGCAACAGAATGGCCAGGCCCGCGACCTGCCAAAGCAACTGCAAGAACTCAGATTGCCAATTCTCCAGCGTGTCGCGCATCATCTGCACGGTGTAGTCGCCGATTTCCGCTGGCTGCTGCAGAGCAAGCTGCTCGTTCGCGTAGGAATACCAACCGAATATCCAGTGACCGGTCAGCGTGATCAGAAATAGGGCCAAAGTGACCCAGGCGAAGCCGTACCGCGTCCAGATCGATTTCCGCGTCATGCACATGCTCCTGTTTCGCGTCTGCGAACCATGAACGGCGCATCTTTCAATGCCGTTTTGTTCTGTAGGTTCCTTCAGGCGCCGTCCAGCGCCAACAGCGCCGAGGGGGAACATCTTTGGGAACCCGGACTTGATGTTTGGTGCCCGTTGAGGGCGATAAGCCAGGCCGTTGAACGTCCGGATGACCAGTCCCGCCATCGCGAGCGCTACTGCCGTTCTCTTGACTGGGGCGGCGGTGCTTTTGGTTTACGATCTTGGTCATTTCTCGACCCATATGGTGCTGCATGTCGCATCGATGAATCATCGCGCCCTCGGTCGCCGCGCTGATCGTTACTCGCCGGCACATCGGCGGCACCCGACCGATCTGGCTTTGGGCCGCGACTTTCCTCCAGATTGTTCTGCTCTGGACGTGGCATTCCCCCGCGGTCCATCACCTTCTCCTCCAGTCTCCGGCGGCTGGTTTGACGTTCCACGCAACTCTATTGCTAGCTGCGCTCTTCTTCTGGTTGTCCCTGCTGACAACTTCCGCCGCATCGCGGTGGCAGACAATTCCGGCGCTCCTGATTACTGGAAAACTGACATGTCTGCTTGCGGCGCTGCTCATCTTCGCGCCGAGAACACTCTATAGGTTCTCAGGCCATCTTGCTGACGCTCCTGGACATGTCTCATTGCATCACGCGCTGGAGGATCAACATCTAGCCGGCCTGCTCATGATCACAGCCTGTCCACTCAGCTATCTGGTCGCGGCCGTGATCATCACCGTGCAGTTAATAACACGCGCGGAAATGTCCGCGGCTCCCATGCCGGACGGCAGGCTCCCCATCGGCCGCTAGCGATGCCCCTTGTTTCACGCCCACGCCTGATACGAACCATCCGTTTCATTCTCTATGGCCTGATCGCAATCGCGCTCGGCGGCTTGCTCTTCGCATGGTCCGGTCTTTACAGCGTTGCGGCAAGTCGGGGCCACTTCGCGCTGACCAACGCCATTCTTACATTCGGAATGCGTAATTCCGTAAAGACTCATGCGCTTGGCATCGAGGCGCCGCAAACCTACAGCGACGATCTCTCGGCACTCGGCGCCGCTCATTTTCACAATGGGTGCGCTTATTGCCACGGCGCACCAGGCGTTCCGATCGATCCGATCGCGCAAAGCATGTTGCCTCCTCCACCTGACCTTTCGAAGGCGGTGCCGGATTGGCGCGATCGGGAGCTGTTCTGGATTGTCAAACATGGGATCAAGTACACCGGCATGCCGGCCTGGGTTGCGGCGCAGCGCGACGACGAGGTATGGGCGATAGTCGCATTTCTCAGGCGACTGCCCACGCTTGATGCGGCGGGCTATCGCGAACTAGCGCTTGGCGGCTTATCAATCCGACCGCAGATTGGGAGAGAGATCGCCACCACTGAGGATACGTCCGGGGCGATGAGCGCCTGCGCGCGTTGTCATGGTGCGGACGGCCGCGGACCCAAGAGCCACCTGGTACCGGTGCTGCACGGCCAGCCCGCCGAGTTTCTGATTGCGGCGCTGGAAGACTTCGCCGCGGGCCGCCGTGCGAGCGGCATCATGCAGCCGGCGGCGAGCGGACTCTCCCCCGCCGAACGCGAGCGGGTAGCACGCTATTACGCGGGACTTGCTCGGCCGGGCGCGCCGAACCGATTGGAGAACGCTGCGGCCGTCGAGCGTGGGCGCGAACTCGCGACGCGGGGGGGATCCGAATGCAAAAATTCCTGCATGTATGGATTGCCACAACGCGTCGGCGCTCAACGTCTATCCGCGTCTCTCGGAACAGCATGCCGTCTACATCGTCAATAGGCTGCGGAATTGGAGGAAGGGAGTCACATCCTCCTCAGCAACCGATCCGATCATGGCGCCTATCGCGCGGTCTCTAAACGAGCAGCAGATCGACGATGTCGCGGCCTATTTTGCGTCGACAAGCGCGTCAGCTTCGAAAGAGAATAAATGATACGGGCCCGACCATTCTGGTACCTGCTCGGCGTCTCTATGCTTCTCGGCGGCTGTACCAGCGATGTCCAATCGGTGATGAATCCGAGCAGTCTCCAGGCAGTGCAGATCGCGGAAGTAGCCTGGTTTCTGTTCGGGCTCGGAACATTCGTGCTCGTCCTCGTGATCGTGACGTTGTTGCTAGCCATCCGCGGGCCATTGCGAATACGCCAAGCGGTGGCGCGAGAGAGCACCGTGATCTGGCTCGGCATCACATTTCCTGCCGTGACGCTGACGGTGCTTCTGGTCTATGGGGTTTGGGTGACGCGTTCGCACCTCAACCTGCCCCACGGTGGCAGCACCGTCAGCATCGAGGTGGTCGGAGAGCAATGGTGGTGGCGCGTCATGTACCACGCTCCTGCTGGTCCACAGATTGCCAGCGCCAATGAAATTCGTGTTCCGGTTGGATCTCCGGTCACCTTGAAGCTCAAGGCCGCTGACGTCATTCACAGTTTCTGGGTGCCGAGCCTTGGTGGAAAGGTTGACATGATCCCGGGGCGCACAACCCAATTGCAGCTCACTGTCGATCGCCCGGGGGTCTATCGCGGACAATGTGCCGAATATTGCGGCGGGCCTCACGCCCTCATGGCCATGGACGTTATCGCGATGTCTTCATCCGATTATGCGGCCTGGCTCCAGCGCGCGGCAGGGGTGCCCGCGACGCCTGAGACCGACATCGGCTTGCACGGAAGATCGATCTTCCTCGCGGCCGGCTGCGGCGCATGTCACACGGTGCGCGGCACCGCCGCCGCAGGCTTGGTCGGTCCGGATCTGACGCACATCGGCGCGAGACGCTCAGTCGGCATCGATACCCTGCCGCTGACCCGCGAAAACCTGATGCGCTTCATTGTCGATGGCCAGCACGTCAAACCCGGAAATTTGATGCCTGAGTTTCGCGTCCTGCAGCCACAGCAACTGGAGGCGCTTGCCCTCTACCTTCTGAGCCTCAAGGCAGCAGACTAGATGGTTGACGCAACCTCCCACCCAAACACATTACCCCGGCCAAGCGAGGAACTGGCTGAGCTCGAAGCAATATGGGCTTCGCCTAGAGGCTGGCGTATTGTCACTGACGTCAACAATACGGTGATCGGCCTTTTTTATACCGCTACTGCGGTTCTGTTCTTCCTGCTGGCGGGCATTCTCGCACTGCTAATGCGGCTTCAGCTCGCGGTGCCCAGCAATACTTTTCTCAGCCAGGAAGCCTACAATCAGATCTTCACGATGCATGGCACCGTGATGATGTTTCTGTTCGCCGTTCCCGTCGTCGAGGCAATGGGCATACTTTTGCTTCCCCAGATGCTCGGTGCGCGCGACCTGCCTTTTCCGCGACTCGGCGCTTATGCGTTCTGGGCCTATCTGGTCGGCGGACTGATCTTCTTCAGCACGTTATTCTTCGACCTCGCGCCATCGGGCGGCTGGTTCATGTATCCGCCGCTGACCAGTTCGCAGTTCTCGCCCGGACCGGGGGCGGACTTCTGGCTCCTGGGTATTGGATTTATCGAGATCTCAGCGATCGCCGGTGCGATAGAAATTATCGTCGGAGTGCTGCGCACCCGGGCACCCGGCATGACCCTCGACCAGATGCCGATGTTTGCGTGGACGATGCTGATCTTCGCCGGCATGATCGTCTTCGCATTCCCGGCCGTGATCCTGGCCACGCTGCTGCTCGAACTGGAACGCGCGTTCGACTGGCCTTTCTTCATCGCCGCGAGGGGCGGCGATGCGTTGCTATGGCAGCATCTTTTCTGGTTCTTCGGACATCCGGAAGTATACATCATTTTTCTGCCGGCTGCCGGCATGGTGTCGATGATCGTGCCGACCATGTGCGGTACACCACTTGTGGGCTATCGGCTTATCGTCGTGGCGCTGATCGCAACCGGCTTTTTCAGCTTCGGCCTGTGGGTCCACCACATGTTCACCACCGGAATTCCGGCGCTGTCGCTTAGTTTCTTTTCGGCCGCCAGTATGGCGGTGGCGCTACCCAGTGGAATTCAGGTTTTTGCGTGGATCGCGACAATCGCGTCAGGCCGCTTACGGTGGACAACGCCGTCCCTGTTCGTGTTGGGGTTCCTCTTGATTTTCAGCCTCGGCGGCCTCACTGGCGTAATGGTAGCGATGGTCCCGTTCGACTGGCAGGCGCACGACACCTACTTCGTTGTCGCGCATCTCCATTACGTACTGGTCGGCGGAATGGTGTTTCCGCTGTTCGCCGCATTTTACTACTGGGCGCCTGCATTCAGCCGTCTGGCACTGTCCGAGCGACTTGGAAAGTGGATCTTCTGGCTGATGTTCGCGGGCTTCAACGTCGCGTTCTTTCCGATGCACCTCACTGGCCTGATGGGGATGCCGCGGCGCGTCTATACCTATCCGGCAGTTATGCAATGGGACGTGTTGAACATGATCTCCACGATCGGCGCCTTTCTGCTCGCCGCCGGCATTGCCATGTTTCTGTTCGACACGATTCGAAGCCTGCGTCCCGCCATGTCGAAAACAGCTGGCAATATTTGGGGAGCAGCAACCCTCGAGTGGCTGCCTAATAATGTCTATGGGCTGCGCAGCATTCCGGCCGTAACCAGTGCATACCCGTTGTGGCATCATCCGCAGCTAGCCAGGGAGATCGAAGACGGACGGCATTTCTTGCCCGGCTCGATCACCGGTCTGCGCGAAACCATCGTCACCTCGCCCTTCGATGCGACGCCGCAATACCTGCTCCGCCTTCCCGGCCCAGGCTGGACGCCGTTATTCGCGGCGGTACTCACGGCTGCCTTCTTCATGCTGCTCACCGTCAAGGCGGTGGTACTTGCGCTGATCTGCGGGCTGCTCGGAATTGCGATGACTGTCGTGTGGATGTGGGGTACCGACTTGAAGCCGCTGCCATCTGTCGATATCGGAGCAAACCTCAAGCTCCCAACCTACGCAAACGGTTCATTGTCGCATGCCTGGTGGGCCATGATCGTCCTGTTATTGGTCGCCGGTTCGCTCTACCTCTCCTATGTGTTTTCCTACCTCTATTTGTGGACTGTCTCACCGCAGGTTTGGCCGAGGCTTTCAGCGCTTGTGCCGATCGCATACCCCATCGTATCGGCTTTGCTGCTTGTTTTTGGCAGCGCAACTCTCGAAATCGCCCGACGTGTTTTGCCCGGAAGGTCTCGCGGCAGTGGCGCTTTCGTAGGACTTGCGGGTCTTGCCGCGGCCGCGCTCACCGGCGCGCTGGTGATCGACGTGTTCGCGCAATGGCGGGCCGGGCTACGCCCGGAATCCGATGCCCATGGTGCGATGGTCTATATGGCCGCCTTCCTGCAGGGGCAGCTAGCCCTTGCGGTTCTGGCCATGACGGGATTTGCGATCGCGCGGAGCTTCGCTGGCCGCCTTGATCGGAAACGACGCGTGGTCTTCGACAATCTTGGCCTGCTATATCACTACACGGTCGGCCAAGGCCTGCTGGGGCTTCTCCTCGTGCACGGATTTCCGAGGCTTGCAGGATGAGTGACACTTTCAAGCCAGCACTTGGCGATCTTCTGCAGGTGCTTGCTCCGCCCCTTATCTGGTTTCTGCATCTGACCACCGTCTACGGCGCCGAAGCGCTGATCTGCATTGGACCAGCGGCCGCAGCGGCGACCATGATGACCTGGACGATTACTCTTGCCACTGCCG
The DNA here is from genome assembly GCF_001440415.1 of Bradyrhizobium retamae. Taxonomy (GTDB): domain Bacteria; phylum Pseudomonadota; class Alphaproteobacteria; order Rhizobiales; family Xanthobacteraceae; genus Bradyrhizobium; species Bradyrhizobium retamae. The sequence continues at coordinate 169,436 of NZ_LLYA01000214.1, read as the reverse complement.
TAGCTTTAACCGCCCTGCTCCTGACGGCATGGACGCTCCATCGTGGTAATGCGCCGCACACCCAGAGCCTCGGCAGCTCTCGGTTCCTGCATGGCGTATCACACCTCCTGATCCTGCTTTCGCTTCTTGGGATCGCGTGGACGGTCCTGCCGACTATCTTCCTGCCCACTTGCGCATAGATTCCCAACGCGTTTCTATCTGCTATTGCTGCTTCGGCCGCCCTTACGGCGCATCAATGCGGCGAAGAGATCGGCCAAGCCGAACTGCCAGGGCTCGCAATCGCCGCTGTGACGCATCCGGTTGGTCAGCCGGCCAAGTTTCGGCGTGGCGACCGTTACCAAATCGCCTTCGACATGGGTGAATCCCTGCCCTTTCGCGGCACGATCCTGGATCGGCGCGAACATCGTGCCGAGGAACAGCGCGAAGCCATCGGGATATTGATGATTCTCGTTAATCGTCTGCCCGACGATGTCGGCCGGGTCGCGGCTGATCTGGGTCAACGAGGATGCGCCGTGCAGGACGAAGCCTTCCGGCCCCTTCACCTCCAGCGATATCTCCATACTCCGCACGTCGTCGAGCGTGAAGCTCGCGTCGAAGAACCGCACGAACGGCCCGATCGCACAGGAGGCGTTGTTGTCCTTTGCCTTGGACAGGAGCAGCGCCGAACGCCCCTCGAAGTCCCGCAAATTGACATCGTTGCCGAGCGTGGCGCCAACGATGCGCCCATCGCTCGCCACCACCAGCACGACCTCCGGCTCCGGATTATTCCAGGTCGATTTCGGATGCAGGCCCGCATCCACGCATGTACCTACCGCGGACAGCACGGGCGCCTTGGTAAACACCTCGGCGTCCGGCCCGATGCCGACCTCGAGATACTGGCTCCAGGCGTTCTGGGAAACCAGCACGTCCTTCACATGCTGCGCTTCGGCCGAACCCGGCTTCAGTTGTGACAGGTCGGTGCCGACGATCCGCGTCACCTCGGCCCGGATCGCTTCGGCCGAATCCGGATTGCCGCGCGCCCGCTCCTCGATCACCCGCTCCAGCATCGACACGGCGAACGTGACGCCGGCAGCCTTGATCACCTGCAAATCGATCGGGGCGAGCAGCCATGGCCTGGTCAGATCGCGGGTGTCGGGCGGCGTGTTGTCTAGGAGATCCTGCAGTGTGCCGACGCGCTCGCCACGCGCGGCGCGCAGCGCTCCGGCCGGATCGGCCGCGGCGGCAAGCTGGCTGGCGGTGGGGAAGTCCTCGGTGATGTCGAACACGCCGTCCTGGCGGATCGCGACCACCGACGGGCCGGCAAGATCGGGACGCCAGACGCGCCCCATCAGCGCGGCATCGGCGAAATCGTCGGGCAGAATGAAGGCGGCGTCTGTGACGATCGGCATCGTGGAAATCCTCGCGAGCATCTATGCTGTCAGCACCGTCCATAGAAGGGAACCGCTCAATGGGTCAACACCTCCCGGGGAATGTCCGTCTCCAGCATCGCCCGCCGCCATGACACGCCACCGCACCGCAGCATGCAAAATCAGACGATCGGTCAAGTGCAGCCGATTGCACGCGCCTGCACCAACCATGGCGGTACGGCGACTGCGCGAAGACTTCGAAGGCCTTCCATGTCTGGGAATTAGGCGCGGGACAGCCCGATCGCTGAAGACTGGAGGCCGGCGGGCGTGCTCACCTCTCGGCCCAACGGAAAGGCATGGGACCGCCTCGCCGTACTCTTAGAGCGGGGTTGCGCTGACGGGGACCGCCATCAGCGCAACTTTGGTATCGCGCGAACTCACGGCTGGCGCCTGCTCCAAGCCGCCTTGTTCAAGCCGCCTTGTTCACGCCGCCTTGGCCTTGGACTTGGCCACGTGGCTTGAGATCGCATCCATCAAGGGCGGCGACAGGCAATCATACGGCTCCAGTCCGAGTTCCTTCAGCCGGGTCCTGATGCCATCCATCTCATTCGGCTGAACACCGGACTCCAGCACGGACGACACGAACGCGGCAAACCCAGGAGCTGCCCATCCGCCTTCCTGGAACAGTTCGGGATGGATGAAGTCGAGCCCGTAGAACGGATGCCCCGTGTTCTCGATCCGGCCATACATATGCGTACCGCAGGCCTTGCAAGCATAACGCTGAATTGCCGCCGCCTGGTCGACGATCTGCAGCTTGTCGCCGTTCTCGACTACTTTCACATTGTCGCGCGGGACGACGGCGACGACGGAGAAGGTCGCCCCTTCGGGCTTCCAGCATTTGGTACAGCCGCAGGCGTGGTTGTGGGCCACGTCGCCCTTGATGGCGACCTTGACCGGCCTGTCCGCGCATTTGCAAACCAGGGTGCCACCGGCGAAGTTGCCAGTGCCCTGCTTTACGCCGCTGTCAATCGATGGGTGGATATGAACAGTCATAGGCCTATCCTCCTTGTGCTTGAAGTTCCCCGATTCAGAATACGACAACCGAACGGATCGACTTGCCTTCGTGCATGAGGTCGAAACCCTTGTTGATCTCCTCCAGCTTGAGGACGTGGGTGATCATCGGATCGATCTCGATCTTCCCGTTCATGTACCAGTCGACGATTTTCGGCACATCCGTGCGGCCGCGCGCGCCGCCAAAGGCCGTGCCCTTCCAGACACGGCCGGTCACGAGCTGGAATGGCCGGGTGGCGATCTCCTTGCCGGACTCAGCGACCCCGATCACGACCGAAACGCCCCAGCCGCGATGGCACGCTTCGAGCGCCTGCCGCATCACGGTGGTGTTTCCGGTGCAGTCGAAGGTGTAGTCGGCTCCGCCGTCGGTGAGCCCTACCAGATGCTGGACGATATCGCTGACCTTGGTCGGGTTGACGAAATGTGTCATGCCGAAACGGCGGCCCCAATCCTCCTTGGAATCATTGATGTCGACGCCGACGATCTTGTCGGCGCCCACCATCTTCGCGCCCTGGATGACGTTGAGGCCGATGCCGCCGAGACCGAAAACGACGACGTTGGCGCCCGGTGTCACCTTGGCGGTATTGACCACGGCGCCAACGCCCGTCGTCACCCCGCAACCGATGTAGCAGCTCTTGTCGAAGGGCGCGTCCTCGCGGATCTTTGCCACCGCGATTTCCGGCAGCACGGTAAAGTTCGAAAACGTCGAGCAGCCCATGTAGTGGAAGATCGGCTTGCCCTGATAGCTGAAGCGCGAGGTGCCGTCCGGCATCACGCCCTTCCCCTGCGTTGCGCGAATGGCAGTACAAAGATTGGTCTTGCCGCTCAGGCAGCTTTTGCACTGGCGACATTCCGGCGTGTAGAGCGGAATCACGTGATCGCCGGCCTTGACCGACGTTACGCCTGGCCCGACTTCGCGGACGATGCCCGCGCCCTCATGACCGAGTATCGAAGGAAAGATTCCTTCGCTGTCGAATCCATCAAGCGTGTAAGCGTCGGTATGACAGATTCCAGTTGCCTTGATCTCGACGAGAACCTCGCCAGCTTTTGGGCCCTCAAGATCAACCTCAACGATTTCAAGAGGCTTTTTGGCTTCGAACGCGACAGCGGCGCGGGTCTTCATCTTAAGCTCCACATTGCTTTTATCTTAGGCTCCACATTTGCTTTTCAAATCGCTGCATGGACGTACCAGGACGTGAACCTCGCACGTTCGGCATGATCACTTGCTTCCCATGCAGGACTTTTCTGTCTCGGTGTACGCCTCGGGCTTGTCTTCCTTCTTGGCAGGACGAACGCGCCCGACGGCGTCATGGGCGCGGGCACGCAGATACACATAAAGGTCGTCCATGTAGCAGGCGACATTGGGGTTGTCGCCGAGGGCTGGCATGACGGAGTTGCCGCTCTTGCGGCCGCTCGCGACGACCGAGACGAAGTCGCCATAGCTCATCGTCTTCAGCGATTCCTGTAACGCTGGCGCATAGGTCGATCCCATCCCGTCGGGGCCATGGCAGACGTGGCATTCGGAATGATAGCGACGGTATCCGGAGTAGGTGTACCAATCGACCGTGCCATCGGCTCCGACTTTGTAGGTCGGGTTTCCTTCCTTGTCGAAATACTTACCGTCCTCGGTCTTGACCGCGGCAGCATCATCCGCAGCGAAGGCAATCGTTCCCGGCGCCACCAACGTGAGAGCGGCCGCAATCAACCAGATTTTACGCAAGAGCTCATCCTCGATATCAGATGCAGGCCACAACCGGCGCGTGGAGCGAGCCACGCGCCGGACGAGGTGGTCCTGCTTTACTGCGGCAGCGCGAACACGGTGAGCGTGCCGCCAAGTGCGGTATAGTTGCTCAACGCGGCATAGCCACCGACGGCACCGAGGCCCGCAGTCGGATCGGTCAGACCTGCGGCAAGGCCGATACCCGCCCAGCCACCGACGCCGGACAGCACGGCCACATACTGCCTGCCGCCCTGCTCATAGGTGTTGACGTTACCGATGATACCGGACGGGGTCTTGAACTTGTAGAGCTCCTTGCCCGTCTTGGCATCGACCGCCTTGAGGTAACCTTCGAGCGTTCCGTAGAACACCACGCCGCCGGCGGTAGCGAGCGCACCTGACCACACCGAGAACGGCTCCTTGTTCGACCAGACGATCTTGCCCTTGTTGTCCCAGGCGATGAAGTTGCCCATATGGCTTTCGCCTTGGGGCGGATACATCGAGAGCGTCGCGCCGACGTAAGGCTGACCCGCGGTGTAGCTCACCTTGAACGGCTCATAGTCCATGCAGACGTGGTTGGTCGGAACATAGAACAGTTGCGTATCGGGCGAGTAGGCTGCCGGCTGCTGGTCCTTGGTGCCGAGCGCGGCCGGGCAGATACCCTTGACGTTTACGTCCTCACCCGCCTTGTCCGTCGAGTACTGGTCCACCACCTTCGGTCGACCGTAGGTAGGCGAGTTCTTGTTCATGTCGACGCCGGTGGTCCAGTTAACCTTCGGGTCGTACTTCTCGGCCACCAGCAGTTCACCGCTTTCGCGATCCATCGTATAGGCGAGCCCGTTGCGGTCGAAGTGGGTCAGCAGCTTGCGAGGCTGGCCATTGAACGGCTGATCGGTAAGGATCATTTCGTTGACGCCGTCATAGTCCCATTCGTCGTGAGGCGTCATCTGATAGACCCACTTGGCCATTCCGTCGTCGGCATTGCGCGCGAAGATGGTCATCGACCACTTGTTGTCGCCCGGACGCTGCTTCGGATTCCAGGTCGAGGGATTTCCCGAGCCGTAGTAGACGAGGTTCAGGCTGGGATCATAGGACAGCCAGCCCCATGTGCAGCCGCCACCGATCTTCCACTGGTCGCCCTGCCAGGTTTTGAGGCTCGAGTCCTTGCCGACCGGCTTGCCGAGCTCGGTGGTCTTCACGGGATCCACCTTGATCATATCGTCCGGCCCTTCCGAGTAGGCGCGCCAGACCTGCTTGCCGCTCTTGAGGTCGTAAGCCGTGACGTGGCAATGCACGCCGAACTCGCCTCCCGAGATACCGATCAGAACCTTGTCCTTGACGACCAGCGGCGAAGAAGTGCCCGTCTCGCCCTTGGCGGGGTCGCCGTTCTTTGTGGTCCACTCCACCTTGCCGGTCTTGGCATCGAGGGCGACCAGGGTGGTGTCGGCCTGATGCAGGAAGATCTTGCCGTCGCCATAGGCTACGCCGCGATTAACCGTGTCGCAGCACATCACCGGAATGACGTTCGGATCCTGCTTCGGCTCGTACTTCCAGACGATCTTGTTGTCCTGCGAAAGGTCAAGAGCATAGACCTTGTTCGGGAACGGCGTATGGACGTACATCATGTTGCCGATGACGAGCGGGCCGCCTTCGTGGCCGCGCAGCACGCCGGTCGAGAAGGTCCAGGCGACCTGGAGTTTGCCGACGTTGGATGCGTTGATCTGATTCAGTTTGGAGTAGCGTGTGTTGGCGTAGTCGCCAGCCGGCTGCACCCAGTCCTTTGGGTTCTGCGACATCTTGATCAGTTCTTCGTTGGCGTATGCGACGCCGACAACGAATGTCGCCATAGCGCCAAGACAGGCTGCGGATAGCACCTTGCGCATAGTGGTTTCCTCCAAGATACGAGTTCTGGGTTTCCGCCGAAACGGCCCATTCTTCCATTATTGGTCCCTATTCCTATCCCGCCCGGAGATAGGAAACTTGCCCAAGAGCGAACCGCGTTTGCTCAATAGCGAACCCAACTGAATTTTTTAATTTCGCGCTGGCGCACCGTTCCGGCTCTGCCGTGATGCTGCGAAGCATCATGCCGTGGGCGTGTTCCCACGGCTTTCCCTGCGTGACTCTCGGTCTAGGTTTCCCTTGACGCCGCCGAAACTAAGTTGGAGGATTGTCAAAGGGATATTGGGAAGAATCTGCGCGCTTTCCTGACGACTGTCTAAACGGGGCCAAATGTCGCGACCATCTGACCGACGCCTCGGCGGAGGTTGTAGCCTGTTCTCAAATCGGTGGCTGGGCAATGCCTGATACGGTTCGTTCACTCAGCACTTCCGGGTTAGCGCCGAAGAAGCAGATCCAAACTTGGTCAGACGCACTGACCGATCTATGTGGCCAGTTTGATGTCGATCCGCTGGAAGGTTCCTCGCTGGAGGGGCGGATAAATTACACGACCGTCTCGCAGCTCAAACTCTGTCAGATCGAGGCGAGCCAGCATCGTATCGCGCATACGATCTCAGGCACAAAGCTGAGCGAACATCCCTACGTCAAAATACTGTTCCAGACCTACGGCATCTCGCATTTCGAACAGAACGGCCGCCGCATCGATATCATGCCTGGCGATTGTCTTGCCTATGATGTCTCATGTCCGCACACGATCGTGAGCCCCTCATTGACCCGGCACGAGGTCGTGATCGTCCCGAAGGAGCTGCTTCACGAGCGCGGCTTCCGCACGGCGAAGATGTTGCCTTGCAAGCTCTCCGCGCGCAACGGCACCGGCCGCATCGCCTACGACTTCGTGCACACCGCGTTTGACGAAGCAAAGAGACTGTCGCCTCACAACGCCATCGGCGTCGCCGATTCGCTCATCGATCTCTTGCTGTTACCGCTGCGCGAGGCCGACACGATGTTCGATCGCGTCGGTCCCGAAGCAATGTACATTCGCGCGCAAGCCTTCATCCGCGAGCATTTGCGCGACCCGGATCTTTGCATCGACCAGATATCCGCGGCATTGGGCTGCACCAAGCGCTATCTGCACATGCTGTTCAGCGACAAGGGCATGACCGTCAGCGATTACATCTGGCGGGCGAGACTGCTGCACTGCCGGCAGGAGCTGGAGACCCAGCACGGAAAGACGATCACCGATGTCGCGTTTTCGTGGGGCTTTTCGAGTTCGTCGCACTTCAGCCGCGTGTTCCGGAAGCATTTTGGCTTCGTTCCGTCCGCGATCCACAAGGCGCACTGCGTCGATCCGTCGCCGGATGTTTCCTGACGAGAACATCCCGGTGGCGCGGCAAGCTGAACACTCTGCCGCGCATCATCGCTGAGCCCCTTTACGCCTCCCCCTGCTCTAGAAAGTTGCCTTCAGGCCCGCGTAAAAGGCGCGCGGCCGCGCCGGACTGACCGAGCGGGCGTCGATAAAGTCCGCACCACCATTGGCGAAGTTGGGGATGTCATCTTTTTCGAAGAACGTCCCGTAAACCGCATAGCGGTGGTCCAAGATGTTGTCGACGCGGGCATAGAGCTGGAACGTCTTGTTGATCTGATACGAGGCGTGCACGTTGAAAACGGAATACCCTGGCAGCCGCGCTGCCTGATTGGATTCATCGCCGACAAAATACTGGCTGCCGACGAACAATGCATCGCCACCGACCTTGAAGGCGTCCGTGACCGAATAGTCGATGCCAACCTTGACCCGGTTGCGGGGTATCGCCGGAATGCGATTGCCCGGCAGAACCTGAATATTCCCGTCAGCATCGGCGAACGGGCTGTTGGAGGTGAGCGTCAGAGGGTCGAGGAAGCGCGCATCCACGAGGGCATAGCTGGCATAAAGTTGCAGCGTCTTCGACGTCAGACTGACCTGGGCCTCGATGCCCTGGCGCCGCGTCCGGCCTACGTTCTGGAAATATCCAAATCCCTGCAACTCCGGGCTCGGGATCGCCAGGATGTCATCGGCATTGGTCGCGCGGAACGCGCCGACTTTCCACCCGAGCGTTCCAATATTCAGCTCCTGCGTTCCGCGGAAACCAGCCTCTATGGTGCGGGAGACGACCTGTTTCAGCGGCGGGTCCGCGATCAGGAATGCCGCAGCAATACAGGGGCGCGCAGGGTCGGCGCATGCGAGTTCCAACGGCGTCGGCGCGCGATTAGCTTCGGAGTATCCCGCGTAGGCCGTCAAGCCCGGCGTGATCTTGTAGGTGCCGCCGATCATCGGATTGAAGCGACTGAACGTGTGATTGCCGTTGAGGTCGGTGCCAATCTGATCCTGAAGGACGATGTTTGCATAGTTGAACCGGCCGCCGCCCGAGATAGAGAACGCGTCCGTCACGTCGAATGTGTCGAGCGCATAGAGGCCGGTGTACCGGTTGGTGGCGCGAAGCGAGACCGGGCCTATGGATACAGGCTCACCAGACCGCCCGAGAAATATGCCGCTGCCGCTGACGACGTAGTTTGAGCCGATCGTGCCCAGTTCCGCGCTGGCGCCGAAGCGGGTGACTCCGGAGTCGAAACTGGCGCCAATCATGAACTGGTTGTTATGTCCGAACAACTGGTCGGTGTTGGTTGCCTGAAGGGTCGCGCCAGTCGTCGTCGAACGGGTTGTTGTCCGGTCGATCTGCCCCAACACCGCCGTGTCAGGGAACGGATTTGCGAGTTGGACGCCGTTAAGGCCATTTGCTGGCACGTCATCGTCGTTGAAGCAAAGCAGCCCCGGATCGGCGGCACACGGCTCCGTCTCGGTCGGGTTTCCGTCCACCGTCTTCTGCCGGAATGCCCGGACGCGCGCCGAGCCTTCGATCGTCCAGGTCGGCGTCACCTCGACCTTTCCGGTCAGATTGGCGTAGGCAACGCGGTTGTCGTGGGCTTGCGGCGTCGTATAGGTCGCCCCCCAATATCTCTGGAGCAGTTCGACCGGAACAGCCGCCGCCGCGCCGAAATTGTTCTTGGCGACGCCCACGTTGAGGTGAAACTCGCTGCTGTCGGTCCGGTATCCGACGTCGCCGTAAAACCGGCGAATCGCCGACTCCGAAAAGTTGCGATAGCCATTGTCACGCACGCCTTCGAGCGCGCCATAGACGGAAAAATTGTCGATCTGCTTGCCATACTGTGCCGAGCTCTGGATCCGTCCGAAAGATCCACCCATTGTATTGATTTCAGCGCCTTGATAATTGAAGCCATCCTTCATCAGTACGTTGACGGCTCCGCCAAGCGCGTTGAGGCCGAATGCGGGGTTGTTGGTTACGACGGTGACCGATCGGATTGCGGCGGTCGGGATCAAATCCCAATGGACTGTGTCGCCGAACGCTTCATTGATGCGCATCCCGTTCTGGTAAACCGCAAGCCCCTGAGGCGTACCGGAGACCGGAGATGCCACGAAACCTCGAAATTGTACGTCAGGCATAAATGGATTTCCGGTCGTATCACTGGTAATGATACCCGGCACCCGTTGCTGTAACGCATCCGCGATGTTCAGCGAGTCGGTGCGCGCGATTTGCCCGGCGCCTACGGCGTTGATCGCTGCCGGCACCTTGTCGACATCCGTTCCCAAGCCGGCCATCGGCGTGGGCGCGGTCGGGTAGATAAAAACCCTGCGCACATTTCGGGTAGCTCGAGGTGCCGCACTGCCGCGGGTTGGTCTGGCTGCCGGTCGTGCTGATGTCGTCGGCGGGGCGACTACCTCGATGGCGGGCAAGACCTCGCTCTCGCCAGATACGGTTTGGGCCTCGGCACGGTCGATCCGGGGAACCAGGCACAGTGAGATTGTCCCGATCACCAGTACGCGTACGCCCATGTCCCCACCCCACTACATTCCGGCGCATTGGCAATGCCGGTTCGATGCAGATGATACTAGTGAGAAGACATCGGCACGCGCTAGCCGCAAAAGGTCGGGCTTCCTAAATGTCCTCCTTCCCGAAGAAACCGGGAAAAATTCCCGCCCATCGCTTCGCCGCCTCAGTGCGCCCCGTGGGGAACGACCGCCTCTACCGTGAGGCCCCCATTGCCGGAGACCACATTCAGTGTCCCGCCCAGCGCCAGTATTCTCTCGCGCATGCCGATCAAGCCGAAACCGAGCTTGTGATCCGGCGCCAAGCCGCGGCCGTTGTCGCTGACGCGCACCAAGGCGCAGGCGCGACTTCCATGCATTCCTGCAGCCTGTTCCACCGTGACGCTGACGGCGGTCGCGTCGGCGTGGCGGAAGGCATTCGTCAGGGCTTCCTGGACGATGCGGTAAACCGTCAAGTCCGTGACTTCTCCAGTCTCGTCCGGCGCGTCCGCAATGTTCGCGTCGATGGTTACATCGGGACGGGATTCACGCCACAAACGCAAGAGCACACCGAGCGCCTCGCGCAGTCCAAGCTCTGCAAGCCCAACGGGCCTCAGCTTTTCCAGTATCCTGCGATTGAATTGCTGGAGTGCGTTGATCTGCTCCATGATTGCGGTGCCATGCTTGCGTAACGCATCCGCGCTCGGCGCGCGCCCGTCCTCCGCTAGCCGCATCAGGGCGCCGGCGTGAGCACGCAGCGTAAAGAGATAGGGCCCAAACTCATCATGCAGCTCGCGCGCAATCTCCTTGCGCTCCATATCCTGCAGCGAGACCGTGCGCTCGGCGAGCCGCCGCTTGTCCTCGACAGCTTCGCCAAGGGCGCCCGCGAGGTGGTTCAGCTTGGCACAGATCGCCGCCAATTCAGGCGTGCCGCCGGGCTCGACGCGTGATCCATAGTGCCCGGCCTCGATGTTTGCCATGGTCTGCGAAAGCGCCTGCAGCGGCGCCAGTGCGCGGCCAACCACGACTATCGTCACCAGAAAGAGCGCGATGGCGAGGGCGGAACTAACCGCTAGCTGGGTGACGATTCCGTCCCAGATTTCGGCCATTTCGTCGTTCGGATGCGAGGTGATCAGGAGCGACTGCGGCTTTCCGTGGATCGTGATCGGTACGCTTACAGTGGTCGTTTCGGGATGCACGAGCGCGATAAACCAGGCCGGCGGCGATCGTTCGTCGCCGCCATCGCCCGAGCGCTCGGCCACGGTTGCATCGCCCTGCCGCGTGATACTGACGTGCCGGAGCCTGCTGAGGTCGTGGACGATCTGGTTCAGCCGCGCCTCCGGATCTGTCGCCTCGTTCAGGCTGGGAACGATCGTCTCCACGAATTCGCGCGCCAGCCGGATGACACTTTGATCCTCGGCCCGGACACGGGGCGCGGCCTCCACCACCAACCGCGTGATATTGATGGCCAAACCGAGCGTGAGCCCTAGCGCCAGCAGCAAATTGATCCGCCCACGCAACGATAATTTCTGCCACATGAGGTTTGCCCCAATCGCGTCGCAATCAGTTCCTCGTCGAGAGGACCGTTGACAGTCGAAAAACCGACGATCAGATTGAAGCCTACAGCAATCGTGTCGGCGTTGCATGACCGGCTCGCGCCGATGTCGATGCAGCTTGACGCGATGCAGCAACGCGAGCGAAGCAGCTATCGGGGATCGATGCCATGCGAGTACTGATCGTCGACGATCATCCCATCGTGGCTTCGGGCTGCCGCACTGTGTTTGCCGACGAACCGGAGGTCGTGCTGCTGGAGGCCGCCGACGCGGAGAGCGGCGAACGCGTATTCATCACTGAGCGCCCCGACATCTGCGTGATCGATATCAACCTTCCGACCGTCTCGGGGTTTGAATTGGCGCGGCGCATTCTTGCGCGCACTGGATCGGCACGAATCATCATGTTCAGCATGAACGACGATCCCGTCTTCGCCGCGCGCGCCATCGAAATCGGCGCCAAGGGCTACGTCGCGAAGACAGGCGATCCGCAGGATTTGGTCGAGGCCATCCGTGAAGTGGGCAAGGGCGGGGTCTATCTGCCCTCCGCAATTGCGCGAAGCATCGCATTCGCCGGACCCGTTTTCGCTCGCAGCCCGCTTGCAAAACTGACTTCGCGGGAGATGGAGATCCTGCGCCTGCTCAGCGCGGGCAAGAGTCTTTCCGAGATCGCATGGCTGGTTCATTCCTCGTACAAAACCGTTGCCAATACGTCCTCGATCATGCGCCAAAAGCTCGGCGTGCGAACTTCCGCCGAACTGGTCCGGCTGGCAATCGAAAGTGGCATTGGCATAAGCGTGCCGCACGGTGCCGGAGTAGCAAGGCCATGAGTATGCAGACAGTTTCACTGAACAAGTCATATGGCGGAACGCAAGGCGTCTACCGGCACGCTAGCAGCGAAACGCGGACCGACATGACGTTCTCGGTGTATGTGCCCCCGCACGCCGCCGGCACCAGGCTGCCGGTGGTATGGTATCTCTCAGGCCTGACCTGCACCCACGCCAACGTGACGGAAAAGGGCGAATTCCGCAGCGCCTGCGCCGAACTCGGCCTGATCTTCGTTGCGCCCGACACCAGTCCGCGCGGCGAAGGGGTGCCGGGCGATCCCGCCAATGCCTACGATTTCGGGCTTGGCGCCGGCTTCTATGTCAATGCGACGCAGGAGCCGTTCGCCCGCAATTACCGCATGTGGAGCTATGTCACGGAGGAACTGCCAAAACTGGTCGCCGAAAACTTCCCTGTTGATGCAACCCGGCAATCCATTCTTGGCCATTCCATGGGCGGCCACGGCGCGCTGACGGTCGCGCTGCGCCATCCCGGCCGCTACCGCGCTGCCAGCGCCTTTGCGCCGATTGTCGCTCCCTCGCAGGTGCCATGGGGCATCAAGGCGCTCGGCGGCTATCTCGGCAGCGACCGGCAAGCATGGCGCAAGCACGACGCGGTAGCCCTGATCGAGGACGGCGCCAGATTACCCGATCTGCTGGTCGACTATGGCGATGCCGACCAGTTTCTGACCGAACAGCTCCGCCCGGAACTGCTGCAAGGAACCTGCGAGAGAGCCAAGATCCCCCTTACCTTGCGCCGGCAGCCCGGCTATGACCACAGCTACTACTTCATCTCGACGTTCATGGCTGATCATCTGCGTTGGCACGCCGCGCGCCTGAAGGGCTGACACGTCGCGAAGCCGGCGCGCAACAGAATTGAGTTGCAAGCCAAGACAATTCGGTCATGGTTCGAGCCAAAGGTCTTCCATATCAAGTCGAGAAGACCTGCCAGGGAGAAGCCATGATCCGATGCTTGGTCGCTGCGATCGGCTTGAGCATTGCAGCTACCTCCGTGCTCGCTGCCGCCCCTATCGAGATCGGCGTCGGCTATCTTGGCCGCGCCGGCATCAAGGCGAAATTGTCCCTCGTCGAACTGCCAGCGGAGAACGACGGGCTTGCCGGCGCACGCCTCGCCATCGAGGACAACAACACCACGGGCAAGTTCCTCAATCAGCGCTTCACGCTGGAAGAGGTTCGGCTCAAGGATGAGGAGGACGTCGCGAAGGCGGCGGCGGCGCTTGCCGAGCGCGCCGGCTTCATCATTGCCGACCTTCCGGCAGACGACCTGCTGAAGGTCGCCAATGCGCTTCGCGAGCGTGGGACGTTGCTATTGAACGCCGGAGCAATCGACGATCGCCTGCGCGAGCAGGATTGCCGCGCCAACGTGATCCACGTCGCGCCGACGCGCTCGATGCTTGCGGATGCGCTCGCGCAATATCTGGTGTGGAAGCAATGGAAGCGCTGGTTGCTCGTGGTCGGCTCGCATGATCAGGACAAGCTCTACGCCGACGCACTGCGGCGCGCGGCCAAGCGTTTTGGCGCCAAGATCGTTCAGGAGCGAACCTTTGAAGATACCGGGGGCGCGCGCCACACAGACAGTGGCGTCACCCTGATCCAGCGGCAAATTCCGGTATTCACCCAGCAAGCACCGGCCTATGACGTCCTCGTGGCAGCCGACGAAAGCGAGGTGTTCGCGTCCTACCTGCCCTACCGCACCTGGGATCCGCGCCCGGTTGCCGGCTCGGCGGGGCTCATTCCGACCAGTTGGCACGCCGCGCAAGATCAGTGGGGCGCTATCCAGATTCAGAACCGATTTGCCAAACTGAACTCGCGACACATGAGCGCATTGGACATGCAGGCCTGGACGGCGGCACGCATGATCGGTGAAGCTGCGTCGCGCACAAAGTCCGGCGACCCAAAGGCCGTGTCGGATTTTCTTAAAGGCAAGGACTTTTCCGTTGCTGCGTTCAAAGGTCGGCGGTTGACGCTGCGGGACTGGAATTTGCAGCTTCGCCAGCCGATCCTTTTGGTCGACGGACGCATGGTGGTCTCGGTTTCGCCGCAAGAGGGATTCCTGCACCAGGTATCGGAGCTCGACACGCTTGGCGCTGATCGACCGGAAACCAAATGCAAGTTGAATTGAAGGAGGATGGATTGCGCATCTGGCGTTATTGCCTGTTTTCCGGAATGGCTGTCTGGCTCGCGGCGGCGACGCCCGCATCGGCCTTCATCGCCTATGTGTCCAACGAGAAGAGCAACACCGTATCGGTAATCGATACGAACAGTTGGACCGTCACCAAGACCATCAAGGTCGGCCAGCGGCCACGCGGCATCGAATTCACCAGGGACGGCAAATTCGTATTCGTCGCGGTCGGCGACGACGACAGCATTCAAGTCATCGACGTTGCGAAGCAGGAGGTCGTCGATTCCCTGCCCTCCGGCCCGGACCCCGAGCTGTTCGCCCTCGATGCCGACGGCAAGATTCTCTATGTCGCCAATGAGAACGACAATACGGTGACCATCATCGACGTCGAGAAGCGCGCCCGTCTCGGCGAGATCCAGGTCGGCGTAGAGCCGGAGGGCATGGCGATCAGCCCGGACGGCAAAATCCTGATCAATACGTCCGAGACGACCAACATGGCGCATTTCATCGACACCACGACGCGCGAGATCGTCGCCAACGTTCTGGTCGATGCGCGCCCGCGCTACGCCGAGTTCAAACGTGACAATTCCGAGGTGTGGGTGTCGTCGGAGATCGGCGGTACTGTTTCAGTGATCGACCCGGCCAAGCGGGAGGTGACGAAGAAGATTTCATTCGAAATTCCCGGCCTGCGAAGCGAAGCCATCCAGCCGGTCGGCATCGGCATGACCAAGGACGGCAAGACCGCTTTCGTCGCACTCGGCCCGGCCAATCGCGTCGCCGTCGTCGATGCCGTTAGCCACAAGGTCACCAAGTATCTGCTGGTGGGCCAGCGTGTCTGGCACATGGCATTCACGCCCGACGAGAAATATCTGCTGACCACCAATGGCGTATCGAACGACGTCTCGGTGATCGATGTCGCCGCGCAAAAGGTCATCAAGACGATCCAGGTCGGCGAACTGCCCTGGGGTATGACGATTGCACAACCATGACGGCCACTGACGCCTTTTCCGCCGGTCAGAGCACGCAAGGTTTCCATCCCCAGTCCGATGCCGTGGCGACGCCTGCGCTGTCGATCGAAGGCGTCAGCCATGCCTATGGCACCCGGCGCGCGCTGATCGACATCGCCTTTTCCGTCGCCCCGGCAAGTTTCACCGCGTTGCTCGGCCTGAACGGCGCCGGCAAGAGCACCCTGTTCTCGCTGGTCACACGGCTGTTCGGAATCCAGCACGGACGTATCGGGATTTTCGGCCATGACGTCGCGCAGGCGCCCGGCGAAGCCTTGCGGCTGCTCGGCGTGGTGTTTCAGCCCCGCACGCTCGATCTCGACCTCTCGGTGACGCAGAATCTGCTTTATCACGCCGCCTTGCACGGCATCGGCAGACGCGATGCCCGCGCGCGCAGCGCTGAGGTGCTGGCGCGCATCGGCCTAGCCGACCGCGCCGGCAGCAAGGTGCGCGATCTCTCCGGCGGCCAGATGCGACGATTGGAAATCGCGCGGGCGCTGTTACATCGCCCGCGCCTGCTCCTGCTTGACGAGGCAACCGTCGGCCTCGACGTCAAGGCGCGCGCCGACATCCTCAACCACGTTCGGCAGCTCGTTGCCGAACAGGGAATAAGCGTGCTGTGGGCGACGCATTTGTTCGATGAGATCGGTTCGAACGACGATCTCGTCGTGCTGCATCAGGGCCGCGTATTGGCCCAAGGCAAGGTGGCGCGGGTGATCGCGGATGCCGGCGGTAGCGACATCAACACGGCGTTCATGCGGTTGACCGGCTCCACCGCTCAGAGCGGGAGTTCAACGTCATGACATCGGCAGCCATGACGCCAATCCAGCGTGGCTTCTCGCTGGCCGAATATCTCACCTGCCTGAACGGCATCGTGTGGCGCGAGGCGCTTCGCTTCCTGCACCAGCGCGAACGCTTCATCTCGGCGCTGGTGCGGCCCCTGGTGTGGCTGTTCATCTTCGCCGCCGGCTTCCGTCAGGTGCTCGGCCTCTCCATCATCCCCCCATATGAGACCTACATTCTTTACGAGGTCTATATCGCGCCCGGGCTGATGGCGATGATCCAGCTCTTCAACGGCATGCAGTCCTCGCTCTCCATGGTTTACGACCGAGAAATGGGCAACATGCGGACCTTGCTGGTGAGCCCGCTGCCGCGATGGTTCCTCTTGTCCTGTAAGCTTCTGGCGGGAACCGCCGTCTCGCTGCTTCAGGTCTATGCCTTCCTGCTGATCGCCTGGTTCTGGGATATCGCAGCGCCCCCGACCGGCTATCTTACGGTGCTGCCGGCGCTGGTCCTCTCAGGCCTGATGCTCGGCGCGTTGGGCATGCTGATCTCGTCCGGCATCAAACAGCTCGAGAACTTTGCGGGCGTGATGAACTTTGTCATCTTTCCGATGTTCTTTGCTTCCTCGGCGCTTTATCCGCTATGGCGCATCCTGGAGAGCAGCCCGATGCTCTACTATGTCTGCCTGTTCAATCCGTTCACGCATGCGGTGGAGTTGATACGTTTTGCGCTGTATGGGCAAATGAATTGGATCGCGCTTGCGGTCGTCGGAGGCTGCACGATCGCCTTCATGATCGGCGCCATCCTCGCCTACGATCCATCGCGTGGCCTGATCCGCCGGGGTCCGGCCGGAGGCGAGACATGAAATGCCCGATCGCGATCTCCGTATTCCTTGCCGTTGCGGCCATGAGCGGGCACGGCCACGCCGCCGATCCGCGCTATCCGGACTGGCCGTGCACGCAGGCCAAGGTACCCGAGATATCCGTCGCCGCGGTGTGGGCAGGCCCGCCACTCGACGACGTCTCCGGCAAGTGGAAGGACGATGCCAAGGTCAGCGCGCTGGTCGCGAAGCTCGCGGCAAGGCGGACCCCGCTCGAGGAGGCGCAAAAGGCAATCACGGAGTATCTGAACAGTGCAGCCGACAAGACCGCTAGCGGGAAACTGCTGTTTGCCGGCCTGTTCGAATCTCTCAATGCCCAACGCTCCCAGGTTATGAACGGTTTGGAGCGCGTCACCCGCAAACAGCGCGAAGCGGCAGATAAAATCCGCACGGACACGCTGGCCTTGCAGGCGCTGCAAGGCGAAACCCCACCCAACCAGGCGAAGATCGACGAGCTCAGCAATCAACTCGTCTGGCAAACGCGCATCTTCGAAGACCGGCGGAACGTCATCAAGTTCGTCTGCGAGGTGCCGACGACGATCGACCAGCGGCTGTTTGCCCTCGCACGAACGATTCAGCAGGAGATCGAATAGTCGCTAACGCGGCGATGCGGTCTCCTCGCGCGTTCGCGGCTCCGGTTGCGACTCTGCCAGCGCCAGACCGGCCCGCTCCCAGCCGTCGGTCCCGTCCGGATACCACGCCACGTTGGAATAGCCAGGTGAGGATGCGCTTGGCCGCGTTCCAGGACATCCAGCAATCGGCAAGACAGTAGACCACCACCAGTGCAGCATTGTTGCCTGCCGTCGCGCGGACAAGCCCGCGCCGCAGATAGGCTTCCGTTGCGGCCGCGAGCTTTCCGTAGCCGGTGTCCGGCAGCCACACGCTGCCGGGAATGTTGACCCGCGGCTGATCGCGCCAGATGGTGCCTTCGGGAAGATTTTGCGGCTTCGGCACGCGAGGCATCACATCGATGAATGCGCCGGCCTTGGCGCGCCAGATCGCCTCGGCCTCTGCGGTGGTCAGCACGCGTACACCGGCAAGGGTCGCGGGAACCGGCGCACGGTAATCTTCCATGCGATACCCGTCGGGCTCGGGAGGCCTCTCCTGCGCGAAGGTCGAGACGATGAATGGGAATGTCGCAAGGATCAGGCCTGCGAGCGCTTCTCTCATGGGGCTTTGGTTGCCGTCCCCGCACCGATCGGCCGGTCATTCTCGTCGAGCAAGGGAACGCCGAAGTCCAGCAGTATCTTGTTGACGGCCGGCTGGTTCTCCTGGATCAGGCCATTGAGCTGCCGCTTCCAGTTCTGGTCGGCGGCACGTACTCCCATGCCGATACGGTACGCCAATCGAGGGCCTGACTTTTCCTTCACGAGGGGCGTGACGTGGAGCGGCGGGTCCGCCTTCTTCGCATAGTAGCCCGCCATCGGCCCCCAGAGAATCCCGGCGTCGATCTTACCGGACGTCAGGTCGGCTATCATGGCCTCTGCAGATGAATCCAAGCGGGTATCGACCATCAACTGATACGGTTTGGCATTCGCCATCAGGCCGTTGACCGCCATATTCGTGGCAGGCGGTGTTCCGGCCACGATGCCAATATGCTTGCCCTTGAGACGCTCGTCTTCCAGCGTGGTCACTTCATCGAGGCCGCTGCCCTTCTTGACGACCAGCGCGTAGGCGGTGCGGTAATACGGATTGGTGCCCTGGACCACGTCATCTCCCTGTGGGAAACCCATGATGACATCGCAACGATGGGCGCCAAGCGTCATCCGGACGAAGCCCGTCGCCTGGGGGAAGTACATGTAGTCCAGTTTCTTGTGCAGCTTCTCGGCGAACAGTTCGGCGAGCTTGTTCTCGAATCCCTCGCCCTTGTCGTTCGAAAACGGCAAATTGTGCGGATCGGCACAGACGCGCAGCACCTTGGGATCGACGAGCTCAATCGACAGATCGCCGCCTTCCTTGATCTGCGCGCGCGCAACATCGCGCCCGAAAAACGCCGCGAGCATCACCAAGGTTGAAATCGCCAGCCAGCGCTTCTGTCTGGCACATGTCATCGAAAGCTGCAGCACTTCCGGCTCGCTATTGTTGCCAACTCGCAAAAGATATCGGCAACCTCGACGAATGAAGTTCCGTTGAAGCCGCAGACAAGCAAAATGCTATGCTTGTCAATTGGGGCGCGCAACAGGAATAATCCCGGCGAACTCGCCGCCCGTGCTGCGACGCAAACGCAGCCGCGATGCAACGTTGAACTGCCGGCTGCGCTTCGTGGAGAGACGAAGGCCGAATTATGGCTTATCCCGCATGGATCCTTGCCGCGCTCGCGATGATCGCGACGATCACAGCTTCTTTCGCGCAGCAACAGGAGCTGCCCGTCAACTCCATTGCGGATGGCGTATTCGTACACAACGGACAAACCGCGCAGATGACGCGCGAGAACGCAGGCGCGATCGCCAATGTCGGTTTCATCATCGGCGAGGACGCGGTCGCCGTCATCGATACGGGCGGCAGCCTTCGCGAGGGACGGCAATTGCTGGCAGCCATTCGCGCCCGGACCGACAAGCCGATCCGCTACGTCATCAATACGCACGGCCACCCCGACCACATCTTCGGTAACGGCGCTTTCCTGCAGGAGGGAACGACGTTTGTCGGCCACGCGAACCTGCCCCGCGCGCTGGCGGCGCGCGGTCAATTCTATCTCGACGCATTTCGCCGCACGATGGGTGATCAATTGATCGACGAAATACGCATCGTGCCGCCGACGCTGCTCGTCAGCGGCACGTTCCAGCTCGATCTCGGCGGGCGAAACCTCGTCCTGCGGGCGTGGCCTGCCGCGCACAGCGATTGCGATCTCACGGTGCTAGATGACAAGACCGGAACCCTGTTCGCGGGCGACCTCGTGTTCTTGGCCCACACGCCGGTGCTGGACGGCAGCATCCGCGGCTGGCTGTCCGTCATCGGCGAGCTCGCCACCTTGCCTGCCGAGCGCGTGGTTCCCGGTCACGGTCCCGTGAGCAGATGGCCGGCCGCCCTCGCCGACCAACGTCGTTATCTCGAAACGCTGGCCTCGGATGTACGCGGGCTCATCGCCCGCGGCGAACCGATAGGGGCAGCGGCGGGTACTGCAGCAAGCTCCGAGCGATCCCGGTGGGAATTGTTCGACGACTTCAACGCCCGCAACGCAACCGCAGCATTCTCGGAAATTGAATGGGAATAGCATGCGCATTGCCCTATATTGCGTCGTTGCTTCCATCCGCGCGAAGGCCGTGACCATGTCCGGATATCTGTTCCGCCTCTTCGGCGTCGTTGGTTTGCTACTCTGCGGCGCACCGATGGCGCTCGCGGCAGAGGCAAATGACCTCTGGGCTGGCCTGGTGCAGGACATCTTCAACAATCGTCCGATGAACGATGGCAGCGACGTGATCGGCATCGAAATGCCGTCGCGTGCCGAGGATGCCGCGATCGTCCCGGTGACCTTGCGAACGAAACTTGCGGCCGGCGATAGCCGACAGGTGCGGAGCATTACGCTGGTCATCGACCAGAATCCCGCGCCGATGGCGGCGAAGTTCCAGCTTGGGCCGAACGCCAACGTCTCGGAAATCTCCACCCGCGTCCGCGTCAACAATTACACCGATGTCCACGCGGTCGCCGAACTCAGCGACGGCAAACTTTACATGACCAAAACCTATGTGAAGGCCTCCGGCGGCTGTTCGGCGCCTGCCGCCAAAAACGCCGACGAGGCCAAGGCCAGGCTCGGCCAGATGCGCTATCGGCAGTTCGCGAAGACCGGCGAAGGCCCGGCCAGTGGCGCGCGCGAGGCCCAGATCATGATCGGCCACCCGAACAATTCCGGCTTGCAGATGGACCAGGTCACGCACCTGTATGTCCCGGCCTTCTTCATCAACGAACTGCGGCTCTGGCAGGACGACAGCCTGGTGTTGACGATGGAAGGCGGCATTTCCATTTCAGAGGACCCCAATATCAGATTCACCTACGTCTCCAATGGCGCGAAACGTTTCCGCGCCGAGGCAAAAGATACCGAGGGGCACGTCTTCCAGCGCGAATGGAAGGTGGATGATTCGGGGACTTGATACCGACTATCAGGCGTGAGCCGTTTCTCTCGGGCTCCGGACGCAGCGCAGCACGGAGTGATGCGCTGGAGAGCCGGGCCAAATCACCAGCTCTGTCGCGCTGCACCGCGTCCGGGAGACGGATGCTACTCTGCCCCTGGACGCTTCTCCGAAGCGGCGGCCGCATCGCATTCAGAAGCAGCGGACCTCCGCTTCGGCCTGGGCTCGCCTAAGCTCGTTGAGTGCGCTTGCCGCCTGCTCCGACGTGCGGAACGGGCCGCCCAGATCGCTCCGGACCTGCGACATGCTGAGCACGGTTTCGGCCGTGACATAGCGCTCATAGGGCACGAGCGAAGCGATAACATCGATCGAACAGGAGCATTGCTCGATCGCTTGCCGCGTCTCGCCATTCGCTTTCAAACAGCCAAACGCGTATTCAACACGCGCTGATGTCGGATAATCATTGATGTCCTGGGCGTGCGCGACCACCGCAATCGTCATCAGCGCTGTCAACGTGGCGACAATACGTCGTACCCATCCGACAAGCGTCATACTCTTCCTCCCGCTGTTAACTGTGGAAGCTATGCTATGACTGGCCAGCTGAAAAGCAGACGTTCAAGGATACGGCTCAAGGCACCATGACGCATTTTGTTCGCACACTGGTTGCTACGATTGTCTTGGTCTCGCTCGGCACGTGCTGCAGCGCCGAGGCCTTACGCGTTGCGGTGCAGAAGACCGGAACATTCGCCTGGGAACTTGCAGTGATCCGCGCGCACGGCCTCGACAAGCAGGCCAACCTTTCGGTCCAGGTTCTCGAACTGGCGAGCCCCGAGGCGGGCAAGATTGCGCTTCGCGCCGGGAATGCCGACATTGTGGTGACCGACTGGCTTTGGGTGTCGCGCGAACGCGGGCTTGGCGCCAAGCTGACATTCTATCCCTATTCGAGCGCGCTCGGCGCCGTGATGGTCCCTGCCTCATCACCGATCCAGACCTTGGCCGATCTCAAGGGCCGCAAGCTCGCCGTCGCGGGCGGACCGATCGACAAGAACTGGCTGCTGCTTTTGGCATGGTTGAAACAGGGCGGCATCGACCTGAAGTCGGACGCGACAATCGCTTACGGCGCGCCGCCGCTGCTGGCAGCCAAGACGCTCAGCGGCGAAATGGATGCGACCGTGAACTACTGGAATTTCTGTGCGGCACTGGAAGCAAAAGGCTTCCGCCGCATCGCCGGCATCGAGGACCTGCTGCCGAAACTAGGCGCCAAAGGCCGCTCCGCGATGCTCGGCTACGTCTTCGACGACAAATGGGCGAACACAAACCGGGACAAAATTGCCCGCTTCATCGCCATGACCCGCGCGGCAAAGGAGATTCTGTCGACCTCGGATGCGGAGTGGGAGAAAATTGCACCGCTGACCGGCGCTCCAGACGCCGCAACGTTGCGCGCCTATCGTGATCGCTATCGAGAGGGAATTCCGCGTCGTCCGATCGCCGACGAAGAAGCCGACGCACGCATTCTCTACCGCGTGCTGGCTGAAATCGGCGGTCATGAACTTGTCGGGCCAGCGCCTGAACTGGATGCCGGAACATTCTATCACGCGATCCCGGGAGATTGAGGTGGCACGCCTGCTGTCGTTCGCCATGTTCGTCGCGATCTGGTGGATCGCTTCGCTGTTTGCCGGTGACGCGAAGCTGCCACCTCCACCCACCGTGCTCACGGCCATGATCGCGGAAGCAAGGTCGGGCAACCTGTTCTTCCATCTCGGCGCGACATTGGCGCGCGTTACGCTCGCCTTCACGCTGGCGATGGCGCTGGGCACGGCTATCGGATATCTGATGGGCCGGGTGCGGCTTGCCGATCGGCTTGGCGACCCCTGGCTGATCCTGCTGCTCAATCTGCCGGCGCTCGTGGCCATTGTGCTCGCCTACATCTGGGCCGGATTGACTGAAGTCGCTGCAATTGCGGCAATCGCCATCAACAAACTCCCGACCGCCGTCGTGACGCTACGTGAGGGCGCGCGTGCCCTCGACGCGGCGCTCGACGAAATGGCGACGGTGTTCGCGTTGCCCCGCTGGAGCAGGTTTCGACACGTCATTTTACCGCAACTTTCGCCCTACATCGCGGCCGCGGCACGATCAGGACTTTCCCTGGTCTGGAAGATCGTACTTGTTGCGGAATTGCTTGGACGTCCAAACGGCGTTGGTTTCGAGATTGGCGTGGCGTTCCAGCTGTTCGACATTCCTTTGTTGCTTGCCTACTCGCTGAGCTTCGCCGCGGTCGTGCTCCTTATTGAAACCTTGCTGGTGCAGCCGTTTGAGGCCCGGTCATCCCGGTGGCGTCCCCGTGCGGCTTGAGGTCGAAATCGCCAGCAAGACGTTCAAGAGCGCGGCGGGCGAACAGCACGACGTGATCGCCGGCGTCGCCTTTGCGCTTAATGCAGGAGAGGTTGGTGTATTGGTCGGCCCATCCGGTTGCGGCAAGAGCACGATGCTTCGGATCCTCGCCGGCCTCGACCCCGATTTTCAAGGGCGGGTGTCGCGACCCGCCGGCGCGCGGATCGGCTTCGTATTCCAGGAGCCGCGGCTGTTGCCGTGGCGGTCGGTCGAGGAGAATGTGCGACTTGCCGCGCCTCTTGCCGATGAACCGAAGCTTTCAGCACTCTTCGAAATTCTGGAGCTGAAGGCACATCGCAACCATTTTCCCGGCGAGTTATCGCTCGGCCTCGCGCGGCGCGTGGCGCTTGCCCGCGCCTTCGCCGTTGAGCCGGAATTCCTTATTCTCGACGAACCGCTCGCCTCGCTAGACGCCGCCCTTGCGAGCCGCCTGCGCGATGAGATCGCCATGTTGATAGACGGTCGCTCCGTGATGACGCTGCTGGTCACGCATGATGTAGACGACGCGGTTCGTCTCGGCGATCGCGTGATCCTGCTGTCGCCGCGCCCGGCCCGGGTTCTCGCGGACCTGCCTATCCGCACGCCGCGAGGCGCGCGCGGAGAGGTCGAGATCGCCGCAATCAAATCGGAAATCATGCGGCGGATCGATGGCTGTCCCACCAAGCAGGGTGGGTCATAGGCAGTGCCCTGGGCCGGTGCTAGGATGCGTGATCGGTTGGGGTTGACGATGAAACGCTCGATCGGAACTGCAGCGCTCGGTCTTGCTCTTGTGGCGATGACGGCAACGGCCCAGGACATGATGCGTCATGTTGACCTGTCGTCGCCCGATATGGTCTCGGCCGAATTGACCCGCGGAGAGGTCGAGGCCGCGCTCGCCGCCGCGACCATCGCCGCGCCCGCCGATTTCACCGGGAAGAGATTATCCGGCCTGGACCTATCGGGACTCAACCTGTCCGGCGCAACTTTCCGCGCGGCCCGACTCAACAAGACAAAGCTCGCCGGCGCCAGACTCGACCGCGCAATTCTCGACCAGGCTTGGCTAATCGAAGCCGATCTGACCGGCGCAAGCCTCAGGAACGCAAACCTGTTCGCTTCGCAGATGGCTCGCGCCCGCCTCGACGGCGCCGATCTTTCGGGAGCACGCGTCGCTGCCGATCTCACCGGTGCGAGCCTCGTCGGCGCTTCGATCGCGGGCGCCAATCTCGGTGCCGACATGCGCAACCAATCGATGGGCCTGATGCGCGCGGTGCTGAAATCGGCCAATCTGGAACGCCTGAACGCGCGCGGTGCCGATCTGTCTCGCGTCGATCTCGAATTTGCGGTGCTGAAGAGCGGCGACCTAACCGGCGCTTCTCTCAAGAGTGCCCAACTGGGCGGAGCCGACCTGACCGGCATCACCGTCATCAATACCGATTTCGAGGGTGCCGATCTCGATACGGCCCGGTTGATCGCCCCGATCGGTCTCGATCGGGCAAGAAATTTCGATAAAGTCAAAAATCGAGACCGTCTGATCAGGCAATGACGGCTCCATGCGCCCCGCGACGAAAGGATGACCGATGCGATGGATACTGGCTCGGGTGGCACTGCTGTCAACGAGCGCCAACGAGGTGGCCGCGCAGGGAAAAGGCATCCGGTTGTGGAATCTTACGACGGCGACCATTTCGGAGTTTCAGCTTTCCCCGCCCGGCAAGGACGATTGGGGCCCCAACCTCACCCTGAACGACAAGGACAAGGAGGTCGACCACGACGAACGCCTGCGCATCACGGGCGTGGAGCCGGGACGTTACGACGCCAAGGTCGGCTATCGCGGCTCAAAGCACTGCTTCGTTCGCGAGATCGAAATCAAGGCTGACGCCGTGTTTTCGATCGCGGACAAGGACTTAAAGGACTGTAACAAATAGCCGCCGCTGGACGATTATTTAGCCTGCTGACCACACGGCGTCGCTGGATGCCTTTCGATTGGTACCTGGATATTCGCAGCGCCACTTGACCGCGGTCCATTTCGGGCGTTCGCCAATCCACTGCGCGATGTAGGGCTGCGCGTTCATGGCACATTGCCGCAACGAAGCATTTGAAGAAAAGACCAAATGGGTTTCCTCGCAGGTGGTGGGCGAGAGCACCGCACAGACGGTCACGACCAAATCTATTGGAGTCATATCTGATATCCCTTGCATTGTTCCCGAACAGATAACGCAAAGAGCTACGGCAATGGGCGGCCCGACGTTTCACTACCCCGTGAAAAAGTCGGAACTCGGGCCGTCCGCGCAGTCGCCCGCCCTAGAAGTTGACGCCAAATACCAGCCGCGCCTGGTGACGTTCGAAATTGACAAGATCGAGGCCGGCAGTCGACCCCACCGGACGCCCCCACGCTTGCAAGCTCCAGCTCGCGGTCAGCCGCGTGCTTTTCGACAACTGGAAATATGCGGTCGGACCGACAAACAACGCCTGCCCTGCAAGTTTGTCCAGACTGATCCCCTCATATTTTCGCAGGTAACGCGCCTCGCCGCCTAGCAAGAAACCGGGATGCAACTGCGCCATGACCCCAAGCGCCGTACCGGCGGTAGACTCCCGCTCCATCGCACCACTGCCGATCAATCGTGTCCACTCTGGTTCGTAGATCAGGTTGAACGCGGCGACGACGCGATTCGTTACGAGCTCGCGATCGAACGCCAGCCTGAATTCAGTCCCGAAACTCCGGACCGCTTCAGCGGTCGTCTCCTCGACACGATGCGCGTGCGCTTCCGTCGCGAACGTAACTCCGAATGGTGCCGTTTCCCGATCGAGAAAGCGGTAGCGCAAATCGATCGACCCACCCTGCCATGACAGCCGGCGCTGGTCGTCAAGGCCTGGCACGCCACTGATCAGATGCGACGCAAACGTGCTTCCTACCTCGATTCTAAAATTCCGTACCGGCACAAACTCCAGTTCAAACTCCTGGCCGACCGCCCGGTAAGTACCTCCGTTCCTGCCGGAGCGCCCGGTCGTCTCGCTCTGAAACTCCCGTTCGCCGACATTGCCGACATCCGTGCCGATCATGAAGCCGAACAGGTGCTCGGTGTCGATGCCATCCGCATAGCCACAAGCCGGCAGCAGGGTAGCAAAGGACACGACCGCCGCCTGGAAGGTCCTTGCACGCATAGACATTCGCATTCAGCGGGTCATGGGGTGGAACGGGTGATTCCCGGCGGTGCCGGCCAGCATACCCTAGCATGATACGGCGACCGTCCGCGAGCCATGGGAAGACACGGAATGCAGGTGGAGCAGCGCAGAAACTGGGCTGGATCGGCACCGTCGGCCGCCTACGGGAGATCCCGCTGGCTTTAGCAGGATCCGCGGACTCACTCTGGTGCAGAGCAATGGAGGACTTCGTGGCAATTGAACAGCCTGCCCGGCCCGCAGCAACGTGCTGTTGCCAGAGCCGGGCAGACCGCTTCGACGCGTCTATTTACGCGCCGCGCAGGCGTACATGTTGATTTCCATGCCCACCGACACTTCGACGATCTTCGGAGTCTTCCAACTCATCAGGGGTCCTCCCAAGCAGTGCTGGCACGACATTCGTGCCGGGACGAAAATTAGGGTCACCGTGGGCAGAGCGCAAGTACGGAAGGTCGAAGGTCGCACTATGCGCACCATCTCCGAAAGAAGAAGTTCGCTCTTGGACAAGCCTACTTCTCTCTTGGACAAACCCTGCGGATGAGGGCGCCGCATCGACGCATGCACCGCGAGGATTCGTCCAATCACAGTTCGAACGACCTTCTATTGCGCATCCGCGCTTGTCTACCGAAGCAGTATGAGGACCAGGGATCGATACTATCTTCAGCAGTCCTTATCCGCCTCTGTGACCTTGTCGGCCTTGGCACCTTCAGCCTGCTGTGCCGCCGTCGGTTCGCCTTGCATCTGCCGCTGTGTATCTTGTGAAGATGCAGCAGTTTCTCCAGCCGCTCGATTCATTGTATCGGTCGGTGGATGCTTATCGGTGCTGCCGGCCATACCCGTTGTCTGGCTGTCGCCCATCTTGGCCGGTCCGGAGCCAGCATCCTTCAGGTTGGCCGCGCGTCCCGTCTCGCAAGGACCCGCCAGTGCCGCGCCGGTGCTCAAGACCAGTATCGAACAACCAGCAAGAATGAGCCGTTTCATTTTCATCTGTCTCTCCTTCCTTTTCTTGTGAAGAGCGCCCAATGCGATGAGAGGCAACCGACCCGTTGTCCGCAGGTTCCGGGTGGCTACGAGAATATCGACATGTTTAATCTGACGGGTGAGTTTCTGGTGAGGACAATCCGATGGAACCGATTCACCGAGGGTTGATCAGCTTTCTTTTCGCGCTGTGCTTTGCATCGGGGGTGTTTGCGCAGGAAACGCAGCCTGGCCAAACCGCACCGAATGCGGAAACCGCCCTGCCGGCTGACGGGTCATCGCTGACCGGAAAAGAACGTCTTGGAAAAAAGTGGATGGACGAGCAACGGATCGACAATTGCAACGTGCCCATCGACAAGCGCGGCAGCAAGCTGAGATCCATGACCTGCCCGCGTGTTCCGGCAGGATGATCAGCGACGACGGCGCAACGGTCGACACGACATCGACCAGATGCACTCATGCCATCCACGGTTCAGCCGCATGGCCGCCAGGTCGCTGATGCGTATCAGCGCCTCACCACATCGTCTGCCGCGCGCGCTCCGGCCATTCCCGATCGTACTTCTCGCCACCGACGGTGCTATCGCTCATCTCGGCCAGGATCTGGCCGGGCGTCGGCAAGCTTCTCGGGTCGACGCGCTTGTCGGGATTCCAGAGATCGGAACGCACGATGGCGCGCGCGCACTGGAAATAAACCTCTTCGACCGTCATGACGATGACGGTGCGCGGCGCCTTACCCTCCATCTTGAACGACGCGAGCAGTTCCGGATCGGCCGAGACGTGTGCGCGGCCGTTGATACGCAGCGTGCTGCCGGAGCCGGGGATGAGAAACAAAAGCGCCACACGCGGATCGCGCACGATATTGCGCAGCGAATCGCAGCGGTTGTTGCCGCGACGATCCGGCATCATCAGCGTTGTCTCATCGTGGATGCGAACGAAGCCCGGCAGGTCGCCGCGCGGCGAGCAGTCCAACCCCTCCGGTCCGCAGGTCGCGAGCGCTGCGAACGGCGATTTGTCCATCAACGCCCGATAGGCTGGTGTGACGCGGTCGGCGACCTTGACCGTCGAGGCATCGTTGGGAAAGCCGTAGATGGCCTCGAGCTGCTCGATGGTCGCGACAACAGTCATTTTAGTTCTCCCGTCGATCGTCCCATTTCTCGCCCTTGATGACGCGGACGAGCTGGCGGGCATGATATTCGGCACTGCCGGTATTGACGATGGTGACGTCGGGCGCGGCCGCCGCATCCTCCACCGTGCGACCCAAGCGGGCTTCGAGCTTGCCGTCGCTGCTCCGCCGCCGCATCGCAAGCCGTTCGGCCAGAACGTTTGGCGGGGCCGTGATCGAAACCACCACCACGTCGGCATAGGCGCGGCGCATCGCGCCAATCACGGTGCGCGACACATTGGCAACGATGGTTCGCCTGGCGCGGATTTCGTCGTCGATCGCCCGCGACAGTGCGTAGCAATGGCCGTGGGCCTCCCAATGCATGGCGTATTCGCCACGCGCCAGCGCCTCCCGGAATGTTTCCGCGCTGACCTGTTCGTTTTCTTCCGAAGCCGACGCCTCGCGTGTGATCACGCGGCGGGGAAACACAATGTTCTTCTCCTCGGCGCAAGCCATCTTGGCGAAGCCGAGCAGCGTGTCCTTGCCGGCACCGCTTGGGCCGACCACCAGAATCAGCCGACCCGGCCCAATTACGGTCGTTTGATCTGGTGCTGAGGTTGTCAGTGATTCCGTCATGCCACGCGCCGCCCTTCCCGCCAGACGCTGCGCACCACCGGAATGTTGCGGGCGACATGCACCCGGATCACATCGGCCCGCTTGCCTGCTGCGATCTCGCCACGGTCCGCAAGACCCACGGCCTCGGCTGGTGTCTTGGTGACGGTGCGGACGGCGCAGGCCAGATCGATCGCCGGCGCATGCTGCGGCAACTGCAGGGCTGCCATCAAAAGGCTCGAAGGAATGTAGTCGGACGACAGGATGTCCAACAGTCCCTCACGGGCGAGATCGATGGCGGCGATGTTGCCGGAATGCGAACCGCCGCGGACCACGTTCGGCGCGCCCATCAGGATGCCGATGCCGGCCTGATGCAGGCCGCGCGCGGCTTCCATCGTGGTCGGAAACTCAGCGACGGAAACGCGATCCTGGATCGCATCGGCCACATTCTCCTCGGTGGTATCGTCGTGGCTGGCGAGCGGAATTTCATATCGATGGGCAAGCGCCACGATTTCGCGCATGTTGGTCGCGGCATAGGCCTTCTGATAGGTAAAGCGCTTCTCGAACAGTACATCGAGCTCGGCGTCGGTCATGCCGCCGCCCTTGCCGCGGTAATAATCGCGGAGCTTGACCTCGTCACGGAACTGGCGCTGACCCGGCGTATGGTCCATCAGCGACATCAGCCGCACGTCCGGCCGGTCGATCAGCTCCTTGGCTTCCTCGACTACGCTTGGCATCGGAATTTCGCAGCGCAGATGCAGGAAGTGTTCTGCGCGCAGCAGGTTTGCCTCACGCGCCGCCGTGATCGCACCTGCGAGCACGCCCGCCCTGCCGTCAACGTCCTCGGCGCCGTCCTCGCGCCAGACCCGGAGCGAATCCAGAACCGTGGTGATGCCCGAGGTGGCCAACTGTCCGTCGTAGGAAACCACCGCTGCGATCGGATCCCAGAACACCTTTGGGCGCGGCACATAGTGCATTTCGAGATGGTCGGTGTGGAGCTCGATCAGGCCGGGCATGATCAGATCGCCGCCGGCGTCCTCGCTGCCTGACGGCGCAGTGCCCTCGCCATATTCGGCGATGCGGCCATCTGCGAAGGCGACCCAGCCGTGCTCGATCACGCGATCGGCCAGTACGAGGCGGGCGTTGCCGAGGATGGTTTCGTGCTTCGAAGTCATCTTACATCTTCCTTCATGCCGCGGCGGCAAACGATGTCACGTCGACGATGCGGTCGGCAATTAGATGGCGAATTTCATCGTCATGGACAATCGCCACCATCGCGACGCGCTGTCGTTTCTTCTGCTCAATCAACTCAACGACTACAGCGCGATTGGCCGCGTCGAGCGAGGCGGTCGGTTCGTCCAGCAGCAGAATTGGCAGATCGGAAATGAAACCGCGCGCGATGTTAACGCGCTGCTGCTCGCCGCCGGAGAACGTCGATGGCGGCAGCGCCCACAGCCGCTCGGGAATGTTGAGGCGGCGCAGCAGCGCGCTGGCCTTTTCGCGAGCTTGCGCGCGTGCAAATCCGTTCGCGATTAGCGGCTCCGCCACCACGTCGATGGTGGCAACCCGCGGCACCGCCCGCAAGAACTGGCTGACATAGCCGATGGTCGAGCGGCGTACGCTAAGCACCTGCCGCGGCTCGGCTGTGGCAAGATCGATCACCGTGCCCTGATGTCGGATGCCGATCCGGCCGCCATCGCAGCGGTAATTGCCAAAGATCATTTTCAGGATCGAAGATTTGCCGGCGCCTGAGGGGCCCGACAGCACGACGCACTCGCCCGGCTCGACCTGAAACGAGACGCCGCGCACCACGGGCAGCTCGACGCCGCCCTGCAGATGCATGGTAAAGGTCTTTTCGGCGCTGGTGATGTCGATCATCGCAGTCATTGGCGCGCTCATGCCGGCAGGATCGACGAAACGAGCAGTTGGGTATAGGGCTCGCAGGGGTCGTCGAGCACCTGGTCGGTCAGGCCGGTTTCGATGACGCGCCCACCCTTCATCACCATCACGCGGTGCGACAACAGCCGGGCAACAGCGAGGTCATGGGTGACGACGATGGCGGCAAGGCCGAGCTCGCTGACGAGATTGCGCATCAGATCGAGTAGCCGCGCCTGCACCGACACGTCGAGCCCGCCGGTCGGCTCGTCCATGAACACCAGCCGCGGCTCGGTGACCAGATTGCGCGCGATCTGCAGCCGCTGCCGCATGCCGCCGGAATAGGTGCGCGGTGCGTCGTCGATACGCGCGGTATCGATCTCGACGCGCTCCAGCCAGGATGAGGCGGTATCGCGGATGCGGCCATAGTGATTCCAGCCCACCGCCATCAGCCGTTCGCCGACATTGGCGCCGGCCGAGACCGCCATCCGCAGGCCCTGCGCGGCGTCCTGGTGCACATAGCCCCAATCCGTACGGAACAAGAAGCGGCGCTCGGCCTCGCCGAGGCTGGCGAGATCGCGCAAAACGCCATCCCGCATCCGGTATGACACCCGCCCGGCGCTCGGCGCGAGCTGCGCGGACAACAGTTGCAGCAGCGTGGACTTGCCCGAGCCGGACTCGCCGACGATAGCCAGCACCTCGCCGGGATAGAGCGCAAACGATACGTCGTGGCAGGCGGTCAATCGGCCATAGTTCTTGCCAACGTTTTCGGCGACCAGAAGCGGTTGGTCGTCTTGCATGGAGTCTTGCGGCTCAGCCATGCGTCCTCTCCTCGTGCGGAGCCGCGCTCTCGCTGCCGCGATGACCGATCAACTGGCGAGACTCGCAATAATCGGTATCCGAGCAGACGAACATTCGGCCGCCCTTGTCGTCGGTGACGATCTCGTCAAGATAGGAATCGCCGGCGCCGCACAGCGCGCAAGGTGCGTCGAACCGATAGCGCGTGAACGGGTGATCCTCGAAGTCGAGCGACACCACGTGGGTGTGCGGCGGGATCGCGTAGATGCGTTTTTCGCGCCCTGCGCCGAACAATTGCAGCGCCGGACAGTTGTCCATCTTCGGATTGTCGAATTTCGGCGTCGGCGACGGATCCATCACATAGCGCGCATTCACCTTCACCGGATAGGCGTAGGAGGTCGCGATGTGGCCGAAGCGCGCAATGTCTTCATACAGCTTGACGTGCATCAGGCCATATTCGCCCAGCGCATGCATGCGCCGCGTCTCGGTCTCGCGCGGCTCCAGGAACCGCAGCGGCTCGGGGATCGGCACCTGATAGACCAGCACCTGCCCGGCATGCAGCGGCGCTTCGGGAATCCGATGCCGGGTCTGGATCACGGTGGCGTCCGACGTAGCGGTCGTCGTTGCGACGCCCGCAGTCTTGCCGAAGAATTTCCGGATCGAGATCGCGTTGGTGGTGTCGTCCGAACCCTGGTCGATCACCTTCAGCACATCCTGGGGCCCCAGGATCGCGGCCGTCACCTGCACGCCGCCGGTGCCCCAGCCATAGGGCATCGGCATCTCGCGGCTGGCGAACGGCACCTGATAGCCGGGAATCGCGATCGCCTTCAGGATCGCGCGGCGGATCATCCGCTTTGTTTGTTCGTCGAGATAGGCGAAATTGTAAGCCGGCGCGTTCATTCCGCGGCCTCCTGCATATCCGGCGCCTCATTGGCCTCAGCGAACTCCTTGCGCAACTTGCGCAACAGACCGAGCTCGGACTGAAAGTCGACGTAGTGCGGCAGCTTGAGATGCTCGACGAAGCCGGTCGCCTGGACATTGTCCGAGTGCGACATCACGAATTCCTCGTCCTGGGCCGGAGCGATCACTTCCTCGCCCAGTTCGCGAGCGCGCAGGCTGCGATCGACCAACGCCATCGACATGGTCTTGCGCTCGCTTTGTCCGAAGGCCAGGCCATAGCCGCGCGTAAAACACGGCGCTTCGGTCGCCGATCCCTTGAACTGGTTGACCATCTGGCACTCGGTCAGCGCGATCGAGCCAAGCGGGACGGCAAAGCTGACGTCCTCGGCGAAGAATTCCACCTCCACCTCGCCGAAACGGATTTCGCCGGCAAATGGGTGATTGCGTCCATAGCCGCGCTGTGAGGAGTATCCGAGCGCCAGCAGGAACCCCTCGTCGGCACGCGCAAGATTTTGCAGCCGCAGATCGCGGTCGGCCGGAAAGCTCAGCGGCTCGCGCGTGAGATCGCCGACCGGCGTATCGGCATCCGCCGCCGGCGAAGATTCGATCAAGCCATCGCGGCCGAGAATGTCGGTGACACGCGGGGTTGCCGCCTGCGCTGCTTCCGACGTCGCCGGCTGCTCCGGCACAAAGCCGTCCGCAAGCTGCGGGTCCAGCAAGCGATGGGTATAATCGAAAGTCGGCCCCAGGATCTGGCCACCCGGAATATCCTTAAACGTCGAGGAGATGCGCCGGCGGACCTGCATCTCGCCGGTGTTGACCGGCTCGGTCGCGCCAAAACGAGGCAGCGTGGCGCGGAACGCACGGACCAGGAAGATCGCCTCGATCAAGTCGCCGCGCGCCTGCTTGATCGCGAGTGCCGCCAGCTCGCGGTCGTAGAGCGAGCCTTCGGTCATGACGCGGTCGACGCCGAGCGAGAGCTGCTCGGCAATTTGCGCCAGCGAGAGTTCGGGCACATCACGGTCGCCACGCCGCTCATGCGCCAGCAGGCGGTGGGCGTTCTCAATGGCGCGTTCGCCTCCTTTGACGGCTACATACATGGACTACGCTCCGCTTGCGACCAGCCGCGTGGTTCGGGGGATCGCGACAATCAAGTCGTCATGAACCAGCACGACATCGATGCCACGCGGGAACAGGGCTTCGTTGATGGTGAGCCGCTGAAAGAGGTCGCGCGGCTGAAGCGTCGCCTGCAGCAGCGTTGTACCGTCGATGCCCGGCCCTCTCATCTCGAATGTAGGCCCCTGCGTCAGGCTCTCGACCTGCAGAATCAGCGTCGTCGACCTGTCCGGATACTCGTTGCTGCCGAACGCGAAGCGATCGAGCGCCGGCAGATTCTTGGCGTCACCGACCAGGGCGAAGCTGGCGATCGAGGAAACCGCGACCACCGGCGCACTGGCATGGAAATTGAGCCACTTCGCCACATCAGGCGTGGCCGACATCGCGGCATCGAGCCAGATAGGCGTGTCGTGATCGAACAGCGTGAGCGCAATCGCCGCCGCGCCGCGCATCATCCCGGCCGGCGTGCCGGCAGCCGCCGTGACCCGTTGCACGCTTCCGGGACGCGTCATCGCATCCATCACGGAGCGGAAGGTCGACTGCGCCGACAACACCTTGTCGGCAAACCCTGCGTGCAATTCTGTAACCGTCGTCATCGCATCACCCCTCGCCGCGCACCATGGTGTAGAAATCGACCCGCGTCGCCGCCGTCTCGGCCGCCTTGCGGTTGCGATCGGCGATCATGGCGGCGCGTAAAGGCCCGATCACCTTGGTCTCGACCTCGCCCGAAAGCTCTGTCGACTGCACCATGGCATCGCACAGCGCGATCATCTGCGCCTTCTGCCTGTCGCGGCCGAGCACGTAGCCGAAGCCGATCTCGCCGGTCGCAAGACGCACCGCCGCGCGCGACACCGTAGCCTCGCCGAGATTGAACGGCGCACCGTCGCCGCCGACGCGGCCGCGCACCATCACGAGGCCATTCTCGGGCTCGCGCAGATTCTCGTGTGCGGGTACCGCGATCGCCGCGAGATGGCCAGCAATGTCGCCAGCCTCGGAATGCGCCAGCACGGCCATCGCAGCCTTGCGCTGCGCCTCTCTGCTGTTCCGCCCGGTCAAGCCCATGAACAACCTTGCCTGAATCAAGTTGTCTATGATAATAGACAACTTGATAGCGGAGCGCCATGACTGTTTCGTGACAAACGAATAATTTCTGGTATCACCACGCCATGAGCCTGCAGGAGAGTTCCGGCGTCGCCTTGTGGCGGCAGGTCGCCGACGGTATCGAGCGCGGCATTGCCGACGGCCGCTTTGCTGCGGGCGAAAAGCTGCCGGGCGAGATCGAGATCGCCGATACCTATCGGGTCAACCGCCACACCGTGCGGCGCGCCCTGGCTGCGCTTGCCGAACGCGGCCTGGTGCGCGCCGAACGCGGCAGCGGCACCTATGTCGAGGCGCAGCGCCTCGCCTATCCCTTGCGCTCGCGGACGCGATTTTCCGAAATCGTCGGCGCCGGCGGCCGCGAGCCTCGCGGCCGATTGATCGATGCCTCCGAAGAGCCCGCGACGCGCGAGCTGGCCCGTGAGCTCGGACTGAAGACCGGCGCGCCGCTGGTCCGGATCGAATCGGTGCGGCTCGCCGACCGCACGCCGATCTGCGTCAGCACCAGTTGGCTTTCCGCCGATCGCTTTCCGGGCGCCGGAGCGGTCTTCGCCAACGTACGCTCAATGACCAAACTGCTGGCGCATTACGGCGTTCGCGATTACCGCCGCGCCTCAACCCGCGTCACCGCCACCATCGTGGACGCCTCCGACGCCGCAAGGCTCGATCTCGCGCTCGGGCGTCCCGTTCTCGTGGTCGATAGTACCGATGTCGATACCGACGGCAAACCGCTGGTAACCAAACGCGCGCGCTTCGCCGCGGAGCGTGTCGAATTTCTGGTGGAGAACAGTTGATGCTTGTAGGTGGGCAAAGCGATAGCGTGCCCACCATTCAGTGACGCGCTCTTGTGGGCACGTCGCTAGCGCGCCTCTACTCACCCTATAGAAGCATCATGCGACGGCGCGCCGCCCGATGATCGCGAAGCGGAGTTTGCCGGAAATCCAGTCAATTGCGGAAACCGCGATGAGGATAAGCAGAATCAGAAACGACACCTTTTGCCATTCCAGCACCCGGATTTGTTCGGCGAGCTGAAGGCCGATTCCGCCGGCCCCGACGATTCCGATGATCGTCGCCGAGCGCGTATTCGATTCGAAGTAGTAAAGCACTTGGCTCAGCAGAATTGGAAAGACCTGCGGCAACAGTCCGAACCGGACGCTATGGAGATGGCTGCCGCCCGCCGATCGAACTCCCTCTGCGGGGTTCTTGTCGGCAGCCTCGATGGCTTCCGAGAATAGCTTTCCAAACGTCCCGAAATCGCTGCAGATGACCGCAAGGATACCTGCAAACGGACCCAATCCCACAACGCCGACCCAGATGAGCGCCCAGATCAAGATATCGACACCACGGATGGTGTCGAGGCTGCGGCGTGAAAAGAAGTGGACGATCCGGTTCGCAACCACATTGCGCGCCGCCAGCAGGGAAACCGGCAACGCCAGCAGTGCTCCGCCCAGCGTACCGAGAAATGCGATCGACACCGTCTCGCCGAGCGCATTCAGATACTTCAATGCCTCCGCCCATGAACCAGGATCGGGCGGCAACATTAGCCGAAGGAATCCGCCTAGCCTGGCCATTCCGTCAGAAAGCCGGTGAAACGGAATGTCTAGCTGGGCAATCCCGAACAGAAAAAGCGCGACAGCCGTGCCAAGGCCTATCGTGATCTTTCCCCTGTTCCACCAATCCGGGCGGAAAACCTCCGGATAGCGTTCAACGATTGCGGCCTGGTTTTCAGAACTGAAGGAAATCACGTGCCCGCGCCCTCCAGCCCAAGGAGGCGATGACGTACACGCTCCGTGACAAAATCGATCAGCATGACGGTGACGACGATGAGCAAAAGGATGGCGCTGACGTCACTGTAGTAAAACTTACGCACGGCCTCGATCAAATCCTGCCCAATCCCGCCGGCGCCAACGAAGCCCATCACCGCCGCGCCACGCACGTTGATCTCGAATCTCAACAGAGCATAACTCACGAAATTTGAAAGGACCTGCGGCACCGCGCCGAACCGGACAATCTGAATCCAGCTTCCTCCGCTCGCCGCCACCCCCTCGATCGGCTTGTTATCGATATTCTCGACAACCTCGGCGAACTGCTTGCCAAGCGCTCCAGTGGTATGGATCGCGATGGCAAGAACACCCGGCAACGGCCCGAGGCCGAATGCCAGTACAAAAATCAGGGCAAAAACGATCTCCGGGACGGTGCGGCAAAACTCGAGCAAGCGCCGCGTAACAAAAACGATCGTTCGCGACCTGACGAGATTGGCCGATGCCAGAAAGCAGAGAACGAATCCGCATATAGCTCCCGAAAGGGTTCCCATATACGCAATCAGCAGGGTATCTCCGAGAAGCAGCGTCCAGCGAGGCAAGCCCCAAAGCCATTCCGAGAGATCATTCCAAGCCGACGAGAACGAAAACGTGGGAGCTATGCTGGCGAAATAGGCCGGGAAGCGCCAG
Source organism: Bradyrhizobium retamae (assembly GCF_001440415.1). Taxonomy (GTDB): domain Bacteria; phylum Pseudomonadota; class Alphaproteobacteria; order Rhizobiales; family Xanthobacteraceae; genus Bradyrhizobium; species Bradyrhizobium retamae. Next base: position 131,823 of record NZ_LLYA01000214.1, on the reverse strand, counting down.
AAATTCTCGGCAAACTTCCAAAGGTCGACGTCGCCCATCCAGCCGGCGGCAAGCGCCGCAGCGATCAGGACCGCCAAACCCAGCCATATGCGCCGTCGCTTGGCAGCAACTGCAGCCGCATAGCGATCGGTCAGCTCGCGCAGCCTGGCTTCCGGGAATTCGGGGACTGCTGTTCGCATGGAATTTTCTGAAGAGACGATGGGCGGACCTCGCGATCCGCCCGAGTCGCCTGGAAACGTCGTTCCGTTCAGGACTTCTGCTTGCGCAAGCCGTCGACAAACTTGGTCAGATCGATCACGGCCTCATAGGCCTTGTGGTCAACCTCGACGAAGGGCAGTTGCTTCCCTTCGTAAATCTTGTCGAAAGCGGCCTTGTCCTTCACTGCAATTTCCAGCACGGCCTTCTTGATCGCCGCCTTGAGGTCGGCAGGCAGGCTACCGAGATATGCCATCGGCGAATTCACAATCTGTTCGGACTTCAGGATGATCCTGAAATCGGCGGCCTTCGCCATGCCCTTGCGTTCCATCCGCAGCAGGTTCGATTCTTTTTCGTCATTCCACCAGTTGAACGCCGCATCGCAGGTACCTTGGGCAAGCCCGATCACCGCGTTTTCATGGCTTCCCGAATAAACCACCTTGGAAAAGAACTTCTCCGGGTCGATGCCCATCTTGTCCATCGCGAAACGCGGCACGTTGTTGCCTGACGTTGAATTGGGATCGACAAGGCAGAGATTCTTGCCTTTCAGGTCCTTGATGTCCTTGTAGCTCGAGTCGCTTTTGACATAGAGGACCGAGTAATAGCCCTTGGTGCCGTCGCCATTCACTTCGATCGCGAACGGCTCGACCTTGGCGCCGATTATGTAGGCGCGGGCATAAGACGCCGGACCGTACATCGCGATGTGGATGTTGCCGGCCCGCTGGCCTTCGATCACGGCGGCGTAGTCGTTGGCGATCCGCAGCGTCACCTTCGTGCCGAGCTCGCGGGACAGATACTCCGCCAAAGGCGTCCAACGGTTGGTCGTGCCCGAAGCATTCTCATCGGGGACCTTTGCGAACACCAGTTCGGGATATTTCGCTTTCCAGTCCTGGGCTGATGCGGGGAAAGCTGAGAATACCAATCCCGCCGCAGCGGCGAGAATAATAAGACGATTGAACATGACGTCTCCTGTTTTTGCAGCAATGTCGCTTGCGGATTTGAATCCCGCGCAGCTCTTGGTTCTTGGACGCAACACTCAGGCCGCGGCGACCGTACCGAGCGCGGGAACCGCCGAACCGACCGGCGCAAGCGCCGGCGTCGCATCCATCACCTCATTCGCCTCAAGATCGTAGAGCTCACGCGCGATGCGATCTGTCAGCGCCACCGGCGCGCCGTCGAACACTATCCGCCCCGACGCCATGCCGATCAGACGGTCGCAGTAGCTTCGCGCCAGATCGAGCGAGTGCAGATTGCAGACTACGGTGATCCCGAAATGCTTGTTGATGCGCAGCAAGGCATCCATGACCACACGGGTGTTGCGAGGATCGAGCGAAGCAATTGGCTCGTCGGCAAGTATGATGTCGGGCTCCTGTACCAGCGCACGCGCAATCGCGACGCGCTGCTGCTGACCGCCGGAGAGCTGGTCGGCGCGTTGGGCTGCAATAGACGCCATGTCGAATTGTTCGAGCGCCGACATCGCTATTGCCTTGTCACGTTCCGGCCAAAGCTGAGCGAGGGAACGCCATGACGGTACCGCGGCCAGCCGTCCCATCATCACATTAGTCAGGACATCGAGCCGGCCGACCAGATTGAACTGTTGGAAGATCATCGCGGAGCGCGCGCGCCATTGCCGCAAGTCCTTGCCGCGCAGCGCGGTTACGTCGACGCCTTGGAACAGGATGCGTCCCTTGGAAGGCTCGGCGAGGCGGTTGATCATCCGCAGCAACGTCGACTTGCCGGCGCCGGAGCGGCCGATCACGCCGACGAAGCTGCCCGGCTGGATCGAGAATGACGCATTGTCCACCGCGGCCTTGGTGCCAAACCGGCACGTCAAACCCTCTACCACCAGCATGCACTGCTCCAGAATTCCGATCGTGACGCATCGCTACCGGCTCGATCTTACAGTTGTGTGACACGAGTGCTGCGCTGCGGCGTTCGTCCACAGCGGCCCGCCGTCACGCGTCCGTCATGATCCTGTCATCAAGCGCATCGAAGACGAGCATGATCTTTCCCTCGATCGCTGATGGACGTACGCGATGGCCGGCAAAATGCTTTCCACTGAACCAATGGTCGACCCCACTGCGTCGGTGCGCGACTGCCAGCTTGGTGCCTATACCGAGGTGGGCGCCCGGACCATCCTGCTCGAGGTCACGATGGCGAATTATTCGTATGTCGTGAATGACTCGCAGATCACCTATGCGACGATCGGGAAATTCTGTTCGATCGCGGCGATGACGCGCGTCAACCCGGGTAATCATCCGATGCTCCGGGCCTCGCAGGCGCATTTCACCTACCGCGCCAGCAGCTACTTTTCGGGCGAGAGCGACGATGCCGAGTTTTTTTCGTGGCGCCGCAAGCATCGCGTCCATATCGGCCATGATGTCTGGATCGGCCACGGCGCGGTTATTCTGCCTGGCCGTTCGATCGGCACCGGCGCGGTGGTCGCGGCCGGCGCCATCGTGACCAAGGATGTCCCCGCCTATACGATCGTTGCAGGCAATCCGGCACGGCCAATCAAGCGGCGTTTTCCGGAATCCATTGCGGGGCGGCTTGCGGAGCTCGCGTGGTGGGATTGGGACCATGAGGCGCTTCGCCGCGCCCTGCCCGATTTCCGCAAGCTCGATGTAGAGGGCTTTCTCGAAAAGTACGAAGCCGGCGGAGCAGCTACTCGCCGTCCATTCAACCAGAGTGCCGCATCGTGACTGAACTGTTCATCGAAGGTGGCCGGGCCCTGCTCGGCCACGAAATCGTCGAAACCTCATTGCAGATCGCTGGTCGCGAGATCGCAGCCGTAGGTGCGGACAGCATCCACAGCATCGGCGTCGTCAATGCCGATGGCCTCCTGGTATTGCCGGGCATTGTCGATCTGCATGGTGATGCCTTCGAGCGGCAGATGATGCCGCGCGCCGGGGTCGACTTCCCGATCGATGTGGCGCTTGTCGACAGCGACCGGCAGGCGATCAGCAACGGGATCACGACCGTCTATCATGCCACGACCTGGTCGTGGGAGCCCGGCCTGCGCAGCGCCGACAATGCCAGGCGCTTGCTGGAGGCGATCGAGCAGATGCGGCCGCAGCTCGCCGCCGACACCCGCTTCCATCTCCGGCACGAAACCTACAATCTCGACGCGGAAAGCGAAATCATCGACTGGCTATCGGAAGGACGCGTCGACCTGTTCGCCTTCAACGACCATATGGACTCGACGGTCGCGAGTCTCGCCAAGCCGCAGAAGCGCAGCCGAATGGTCGAGCGCACGGGTCTCAGCAATGAGGCGTTCGATCGCCTGGTGGAACGTGTGGTCTGCCGCGGCCACGACGTGCCGGCTTCGGTCGCCCAGCTGGCGCAGGCAGCACGCGCGGCAAACGTCCGGATGCTCTCCCATGACGACGAAAGCCCGGCGATGCGGCAGGCCTTCCGTGCGCAGGGCGTTGCAATCGCCGAATTCCCGGTCAACGAGGAAACTGCACGCGATGCTGCCGAAGCCGGAGACTTCATTGTGTTCGGCGCGCCCAATGTCGTGCGCGGCGGCAGCCATACCGGCTGGACCAGGGCCTCCGACATGATCGCTAAGGGCCTGTGTTCGGTGCTTGCGTCGGACTATTATTATCCGGCGCCGCTATTGGCGGCATTCCGGCTTGCGGCCGACGCCGTTCTGCCGCTGGCCGCGGCATGGCAATTGATCTCGGCGGCACCGGCGTGTGCCGCCGGCCTCGCCGATCGCGGCACGCTCGCCGCAGGGCAGCGTGCCGACATCCTTCTCGTCGATGACACGGTGCCGCTGCGGCCGCGGGTCGTCGCAGTCATTGCCGCGGGGCGCCTAGTACATCTGACGGAGGCGAATCGCCTCGTCCGTTCGTCCGCAGCATCACGCAGGGCGGTTGCAGCCGCGTGAGGCGGCCCTATTCTGGCGCAATGGCAAATTACCCCCGTTACGCAATCTATTATGCGGCCACGCCGGGCAGCGCGCTCGACCGGTTCGGCGCCTTGCTGCTCGGCTACGACGCTTATAGCGGCGAAGACCTGCCCTTTCCGGACGATCTCCCGTTGGACTGGCGCGAGCTGACGCGCGATCCGCGCAAATACGGCTTTCACGCCACGCTGAAGGCGCCGATAGCGCTTGCCGACGGCAAGGTCGAGGCGCAGCTTGCTGCGGCCTGCGAATTGTTCGCCGATCTGGCCCGGCCAGTGCCCGTGATCCAACCGGTCGTCGATTCGATCAGCGGCTTCATTGCGCTCATTCCCGGCGAACCGTCGGCAGATCTCGACCTGCTTGCCGCCCAGACGACCAGGGCATTCGATTCGTTCCGTGCTCCACTCAGCGCCGAAGATCGCGCGCGGCGAAGTCCGGAGGCGCTGACGCCACGGCAGCGCGACTATCTCGACCGCTGGGGCTACCCTTACGTCTTTGAGGAATTTCGCTTCCACATGACGCTGACGGGACGGCTTCCCGCCGAACGGCGCGAGCCGATTGTGGCAATGCTACGCAGCAGGTTTTCGACAGCCGGCATCGGCCAGATCGCGATCGACGCCATCGCCTTGTGTCGTCAGGACAATGCGAATTCACGGTTTCGGGTCATCGGCCGCTGGCAATTGCGCGACTGACGCCGACACCGCTCATTCCGCCAGCGCCTCTTTCCGCGTCCTCAGAATTGCCGGCGAAAGCATTGCCAGCAACAAGGCGGCGACGACTGCGAGGATGACCGCGCTGATCGGCCGCGACAGAAAGACGGTGAAATCACCGTCCGCGATCAACATCGCGCGCCGGAAGTTTTCTTCCAATTGTGGACCGAGCACGAGGCCGAGCAGGAGCGGCGCCGGCTCGACGCCGATCTTGATGAAGAAATAGCCGATCAAGGCGCAGCCCATCATCAGCCAGACATTGAACAGGCTGTTGGCGATCCCGTAGGTGCCGATGCAACAGAACAGCACGATGGCGGGGAACAGCAGGCGGTAAGGAATTTTCAGCATCGAGACCCACAGGCCGATGAGCGGAAGGTTGATGACCAGCAGCATCAGGTTGCCGACCCACATGCTGGCGATGACGCCCCAAACGAGCTTGGGCTGCTCGGTCATGATCTGCGGGCCGGGCTGGATGCCCTGCATCATCAGCGCGCCGATCATCAGCGCCATCAGAGCGTTGGCGGGAATGCCGAGCGTCAGCAGCGGAATGAAGCTGGTCTGGGCGCCGGCATTGTTCGCGGCCTCTGGACCGGCAACGCCCTCGATGGCGCCCTTGCCGAAGCGTGAGGGATCGCGGGCGAGCTTCTTCTCCAGCGCGTAGGAGGAGAATGGCGGAAGGGCAGCGCCGCCGCCCGGCAATACCCCCAGCACAGAACCCAGCGCCGTGCCGCGCACCACGGCCGGAAAAGCCGCCCGCAAGTCTTTCCAGCTCGGGATCAGGCTGCGGATCGACTGGCTGACGACACGGCGCTCGGCGGGTCTTTCCAGATTGGCGATGATTTCACCCAGCCCGAACAGGCCCATCGCGATCGGCACAAAATCAAGACCATCCGACAGTGCGGCGATGCCGAAGGTCATGCGTGCGACGCCCGAGGAGACATCGATCCCGACGAGGCCGAGCAACAACCCCAGCAGCACCATTGCCAACGATTTGGCGACCGAACCATGCGCGAGCACGACCGCCGCAATCAGGCCGAGCACGAGCAGGCTGAAATATTCGACCGCGGTGAATTTAAGCGCCAGCACCGATAACGGCACGCTGAGCACCGCGATCACGATCGTCGCCATCGTGCCGGCAAAGAACGAGGCAATCGCGGCAATGGCCAGCGCGGTTCCGGCCCTGCCCTGCTTGGCCATCTCGTGACCGTCGATACAGGTGACGACCGACGACGTCTCGCCCGGCACATTGACCAGGATGGCGGTGGTCGAGCCGCCATATTGCGCGCCATAGAAGATGCCGGCCAGCATGATCATGGCGCTCGCAGGCGACAGGCCGAAGGTGAAGGGCAGCAGCAACGCCACCGTTGGAATCGGACCGATGCCGGGCAGCACGCCGATCGCGGTCCCGATGACCACGCCGATCAGGCAGAAAATCAAATTGTTGAGCTGAAGGGCCGTCGAAAGACCCATCAGCAGATTGTCAAAGAGTTCCATATGCGTCTGCCTGCGAAGCGTGCCGCCCTAGCGGGGCCAGATCGGGATCGGCAAGCCCAGCAACTTGACGAACAGAAGAACCGCAGCTCCTGAGAGCACGACGGCAAACGCCACGGTCTCGACAAGCCGACCTTCTCGCGTGGCGAAGCTGGCGAGCATCACGGCGGCGACAGAGGCGATCGCGAGGCCCAACCGCTCCGCCGTCAGCGCGAAAACGCCGACAGAAGCCAGGATCGCCAGCAGCGGCCGCAACTGAACGGGCGCGATGCCGCGACCCGCGCGCCAGAGCCCACGCCCAGTAAAGAAGACGCCGAACGCCATCAGCGCGAGTGCGACGACGCGCGGCATGTAGCCCGGCCCCATATCGGCGGCGTGCCCGATCGTCAGATTGCGCGTGGCGACGAGCGTACCCGTCGCCACCGCCACGAGGAACAGGCCAAACAGCAGGTCCTGCACGTCGATCCGGGAACGCGTCATCGGCCCACCCTTAGCTGCCCTTGATGCCGGCCTCGCGAATGATCGTGCCCCAGCGCGTCGTCGCGTCCTTGAGCCAGTTGCGGAATTCCTCCGGCGATTGGCCGCGCACCACGCCACCCTGCTCGGCGATCTTCTGCTGAATCTCGGGCAGCTCCAGGATCTTGCGGATTTCGGCGTTCAATCGCGCGACCATGGCGGGCGGCGTGCCACCGGTAGTCAGGATGCCCTGCCAAGTCCCGGCGTCGCCGCCGGGCAGGCCCGCCTCCTTGAAAGTCGGCAGATCGGGAGCCGAGGCAATACGCTGCTCGCCGGTGACGGCAAGTCCGACAAGCTGCTTGTTTGTCACAAAGGGCATCGTCGCCGCAGCGCCGTTGATGATCACGCCGCTCTCCCCGGACACCACGGCGCGCGAGGCAGCGGCCCCGCCCTTGTAGGGAACGTTCTTCCACTGAATTCCCAGTTCCTTCGCCATCACCACGGCGGTGATATGATTGGCGCCGCCGACGCCGGAATTGGCGACGGTGAGCTTGTTCGGATTGGCCTTGGCGTATTCGATCAGCTCCTTGGACGTCTTCGCCGGGACCGATTCATGGACAGCCAGGACGTAGGGGCCGAACATCACCATGGAAATGGGCGCGAGGTCCTTCTGAACGTCGAAAGTGAGATCGGAGAACAGGCTGGGCGCCGTCGCCAGCGATCCGACATCCATCAGCAACAGCGTGTGGCCGTCGGGCTGCGCCTTGGCGACGGCATCGGCCCCGAGATTGCCCGCTGCGCCCGGCTTGTTCTCGACCACGACCGACTGACCGATGGCGGCGGATAGTTTTGGGCTGATTAGGCGCGCCAGAATATCCGAGGTGCCGCCGGGAGCAAACGGCACGATCAGCCGCACGGGCCGCTCAAAATTCTGAGCGCCAAGCTCCGCTTGGCGCCAAGGCACAGACCGTAAGGACAGCGGCGGCAATCGCCCGGGCGAGAGATGGCATAGACATCGGTCGTTCCTCCGTTTCAAAGCGCAATTCAGCGCGATCCCGCCGTTTTCACCGGCAGGCTGCAGACCTTCGAGGCAGCGTTGTGGAGGAATGATAGGTCATGGGCAGGGCGGCCTATGAATTAGTCTGCGGATAGGTCGATACCTTTTTTGGATGGATCGGCCGCGCATCAGCCGGTAGAAGTCGGACATCCGGCCGGTCACCGGCCCTTCGTCTCAGGTTGAAAATGCAGGTTTCATGTTTGAGCTGAGCCAGTTGCGCTGCTTTGTTGCAGTTGCGGAAGAACTGCATTTCGGGCGCGCGGCGCAGCGGCTGAACATGACGCAGCCGCCGCTCAGCCGACAGATCCAGATTCTCGAACGCGTCCTCGATGTGACGCTACTGGAGCGCAGCAACCGCGCCGTCCGGCTGACGCCGGCGGGGCAGCGTTTTCTGATCGATGCGCGGCATCTCCTCAAGCTGGCGGAAAGCGCGGCCGTGCTGGCCCGGCGGATGGCAAGTGGCAAGGCCGGATCGATCAATATCGGCTTCACGGCCACATCCGCCTACAGCTACGTGCCGGCGCTGGTCGCGGCCTGCCGGCGTGAACTTCCCGATATCGAGATATCGCTGAAGGAAATGGTCTCCAGCGACCAGCTCAAGCGGCTCGATTCCGGCGAGATCGATGTCGGCCTGCTCCGCCCGCCGATACCGCGCGGTGGCCTTGACGCCTTCCGCGTGACGGCGGAACCGCTGGTCGCGGCACTGCCGAGCGACCATCCGCTCGCTCAGGCGGACGAGCCACGTCTGGAGGATCTCGCAAGCGAGCCCTTCATCATGTACGAGCCATATGAAGCCCGCTATTTCCACGATCTCCTGGTCGAGCTGTTCTCACGCGCAAATCTAGTGCCGAATTACGCGCAGCATCTTGCGCAGATCCATTCGATCCTTGCCATGGTGCATTCGGGTGTCGGCGTGGCGTTAGTCCCCGAGACCGCGGCGAATCTGCGCTTCAGCGGTGTAGTGTTGCGGCCCGTCCTGATGCAGTGGCAGCGGCCGGCCGAGTTGTTCTTTGTCCGGCGCGGCGACAATGACAATCGGCTTCTCCCCGTCATTGCCGGCATTGCCCGAGACCTTGCCGGCCAACCCGGCTCGATCCAATCAATGGATCGATTGATACAGTGATTGGGTCTCCGTCCGTGAGCATCTTGCATTAATCCTTTGGCGTAAGCCGCTGAAGGATCAGAGCATGAGCAGGATGACCCCCAAGGAGATGGCCAGCCGGATCGGCGATGGCCTGCTGTCGTTTCCCGTCACACCGTTTCGGCCCGACAACACGTTCAACGAGACCCGCTACCGCTCCAATCTCGACTGGCTGTGCGGGTATGAGGTGGCGGGTCTGTTTGCCGCCGGCGGCACCGGCGAATTCTTCTCGCTGAGCCCGGCCGAGGTCGCGAAGGTCGTGGCAACGGCTGTGGACGAGACCAAGGGACGCGTGCCGGTGCTCGCCGGGATCGGCCATGGCACCGCGATGGCGACGCAACTTGCCATTGGGGTCGAGGCGGCCGGCGCCGACGGTTTGCTGCTGCTACCGCCCTATCTGGTCTTTTCGGAACAGGAAGGACTGGCGGCCCATGTCGAAGCGGTGTGCAACGCCACCAAGCTCGGTGTCATCGTCTACAACCGCGACAATGCGATCGTGAACGAGGATACGCTGGAGAGACTGTGCCAGCGCTGCCCCAATCTGGTCGGCTACAAGGACGGCATCGGCGACATCGAGCTGATGACCCGCATCCACCTGCGCATGGGCAACCGGCTGACCTATGTCGGCGGATTGCCGACGGCCGAGACCTTTGCACTGCCTTATCTGGAAATGGGCGTAACCACTTATTCCTCCGCGGTATTCAACTTCGTCCCGGAGTTCTCGACCAAGTTCTACGCGGCCGTGCGGCGCCGCGACCGCGAGACGGTGCAGGCCGGGTTGCGCGATTTCATCCTCCCCCTGATCGCGATCCGCAACCGCAAACGCGGCTATGCCGTCTCGATCATCAAGGCGGGGATGAAGGTGATCGGCCGTGACAGCGGCCATGTCCGTTCGCCACTGACGGACCTGACGCCCGCCGAGACCGAGGAAGTGGCGGCACTCGTCGCGCGTCTCAAGACCAGCGAGTTCGCGAAGCGGGAGCTGGCGGCGGCCTAGCCGCAGCGCCCTATCGCCGCTGATTGTAGACGTCCAGGCAGACCGCGCCGAGCAGCACCAGGCCCTTGATCACCTGCTGGTAGTCGATGCCGATGCCGAGGATGGACATGCCGTTGTTCATGACGCCCATGATCATGGCGCCGATCACGGCGCCACCGACCTTGCCCACGCCGCCATAGGCTGACGCGCCGCCGATGAAACAGGCCGCGATGACGTCGAGTTCGAAGCCGGCGCCGGCCTTCGGCGTCGCCGTATTGAGCCGCGCGGCGAACACGAGACCGGCGAGAGCCGCCAGCACGCCCATATTGACGAAGGTCAGGAACGTCAGCCGTTCGGTCTTGATGCCGGACAGGCTGGCGGCCCTGGCGTTGCCGCCGATGGCATAGATGTGGCGGCCGATCACGGTGCGGGTGGTAACGAAGCCGTAGAGCGCGATCAGCGCCGTCATGATCACCAGCACGTTGGGCAGGCCGCGATGCGAGGCGATCAGGCCGGCGAAGAACACGATCACGGCGAACAGCACCGCGCTCTTGGCGACGAAGAAACCAAACGGCTCGACCTCGATGCCGTGCGAGGCCTGCCGCGCCCGGCTCTTGGCACTGGTATAGACCAGGGCCACCGCCAATACCGCGCCGATCAACAGCGACGTCAGATAAAGCGTGCCGGCGCCGGGAAACAGTTCCGGGATGAAGCCCGAGGACAGTTTCTGGAAAGTCGGCGGAAATGGCCCGACCGACTGACCCGCCAGGATGGCAAGCGCAAGCCCCTTGAACACCAGCATGCCGGCCAGCGTCACGATAAAGGACGGGATCTTGAAATAAGCAACCCAATAGCCTTGCGCGGCGCCGATCAGGGCGCCCACCAGCAAGCAGGCAATGAAGGCCAGCGGATAGGCAATGTGATAGCGCACCATCAGCACGGCTGCGACGGCGCCGACAAAGCCTGCGATCGAGCCGACCGACAGGTCGATGTGGCCGGTGACGATGATCAAGAGCATGCCGAGCGCCATGATCACGATGTAGCTGTTCTGCAGCACCAGATTGGTCAGGTTCAGCGGCTGCAGCAGCGTGCCGTCGGTCATGACCTGGAAGAACAACATGATCGCAAACAGCGACAGCAGCATGCCGTAGTTGCGCAAATTGTTCTTGATGAAGCCGGCGTGCCCGGGCAGCGCAACCGTCTTGTCGGTCATGGCCGCAAGTCTCCCTGAAGTACCTTCTTGTCGATTTCCTTGTTGCGCATGATGGCGCGCATGATCCTTTCCTGGGTGGCCTCGGCGGCGGCGAATTCTCCGACGAAGGCGCCATCATTCATCACGCAGATACGATCGCAGACCCCCAGCAATTCCGGCATTTCCGACGAGATCATCACCACGCCCTTGCCTGCCTCGGCAAGCTCGTTGATGATACAATAGATTTCGTATTTTGCCCCGACATCGATGCCGCGCGTAGGCTCGTCGAGGATTAATACTTTCGGATCGGTCATCAGCCATTTCGACAACACCACCTTCTGCTGATTGCCGCCCGAGAGCTGCCCGGTCACCTGATAGACGTCGGAACAGCGAATCCGCATCCGGTTGCGGTACTCGCTCGCGACACGCAGCTCGGACATGTCATCGATCCTGCCCTGCCGCGCCACGCGGCCAAGGCTCGCCAGCGTGATGTTCTTGCGGACGTCGGCATCCAGGATCAGGCCGAGCTCCTTGCGATCCTCGGTGACGTAAGCAAGGCCGGCGTCGATCGCCGCAGCCACGCTCGTCAGGTTGACCTCCCTTCCGTCGAGCCAGATACGCCCGCTGATCCGCTCGCCCCAGGCGCGGCCGAACAGGCTCATGGCGAACTCGGTACGGCCGGCGCCCATCAGCCCGGCGATCCCAACCACCTCGCCGCGCCGGACTTCGAAATCGACGCCCTTGATAACCCGGCGGTCCCTGTGCAGCGGGTGATGCACCGTCCAGTCCTGCACGGCGAAGACCGGTGCGCCGATGGTTGCGGTGCGTTGCGGAAAGCGATGCGCAAGGTCGCGATTGACCATGCTTCGGATGATCCGGTCCTCTTCCACCGGCTCGGCCCGGCAATCGATGCTGTCGACGGTGCGACCGTCGCGCAGCACCGTGATCCGGTCGGCGACGCGGGCGACCTCCGATAATTTGTGCGAGATCAGGATCGAGGCGATGCCCTGGGCGCGGAAGGCAAGCAGCCGGTCCAGCAATGCAGCGCTGTCGTTCTCGTTCAGGCTGGCGGTCGGCTCGTCGAGAATCAGCAATCGCACCCTCTTGGATAAGGCCTTGGCGATCTCCACCAGTTGCTGCTTGCCGACGCCGAGGTCCGTCACCAGCGTATCGGGCATCTCCGTGAGGCCGACCTGGGCCAGCAGTTCCTGGGTGCGGCGGTAAACCGTGTCGCGGTCGATCACGCCGAGCCGCGAGGGCGGATGCGACAGGAAGATGTTCTCCGCAATCGACATCAGCGGAACCAGCGCCAGCTCCTGATGGATGATGATGATGCCGAGCGCCTCGGAATCATTGACGTCGCGAAAGCGCCGCTCCTCGCCGTCGAATATGATGCTGCCTTCGTAATCGCCGTCGGGATAAACGCCGCTGAGGACCTTCATCAGGGTCGATTTGCCGGCGCCATTCTCGCCGACCAGCGCGTGGATCTGCCCCGCCTCTACCGTGAAGTTGACGTCGCGCAGGGCCTGCACGCCGGCAAAGCTTTTGCTTACGCCGCGCATTTCGAGAATTGCGGTCATCGCGCCATCACGTCCTTGTCTGCGGTCGGATACGGGCAGGTGGCGGCGCCGGCGATGACCGGCGCCGCCATCCCTCTTTAGTCGATCTGCGAACGCTTGTAGTAGCCGCTGTCGATCAGCACCTTCTCCCAGTTGCTCTTGTCGACGACGACGGGCTTCAGGAGATAGGACGGTACTACCTTGACGCCGTTATTGTAGGTCTTGGTATCGTTGACGGTGACTTCCTTGCCGCTGAGGGCTGCGTCCACCATGTCGGCGGTGACGCGGGCGAGATCGCGGGTGTCCTTGAAGATGGTCGAATACTGCTCGCCGCGCAGCATCGATTTGATCGACGGCACCTCGGCATCCTGGCCGCTGACGATCGGCATCGGCATGTTGCCGCTGCCGTAGCCGATCCCCTTCAGCGACGAGAGAATGCCGATGGAGAGGCCGTCATAGGGCGAGAGCACCGCGTCGACCCGCTTGCGGCCGTAGAACGCGCTCAGGAGGTTGTCCATCCGCGCCTGGGCGGTGGCGCCGTCCCAGCGCAGCGTCGAGACCTTGTCCATGCCCTTCTGGCCGCTGCCAATCACCAGCTTGCCGTTGTCGATGTAGGGCTGCAGCACCGACATCGAGCCGTTGTAGAAGAAGTAAGCGTTGTTGTCGTCCGGCGAGCCGCCGAACAGTTCGATGTTGAAGGGCCCCTTGCCTTCCTTCAAGCCCAGCGCCTGCTCGATCGATTGGGCCTGCAGCACGCCGACCTGAAAATTGTCGAAGGTGGCATAGTAGTCGACATTGGGCGTGTCGCGGATCAACCGGTCATAGGCGATCACGATGATCCCCTTGGCCTTGGCCTGCTTCAACACGTCGGACAGTGTGGTGCCGTCGATCGCCGCGATCACGAGCACCTTGGCGCCCTTGGTCACCATGTTCTCGACCTGCGAGAGCTGGTTCGGGATGTCATCCTCGGCATATTGCAGGTCGGTGCCGTAGCCACGCTCCTTCAGGATCTTGACGATGTTGTTGCCGTCGTCGATCCAGCGAGCCGACGATTTGGTCGGCATCGCGATGCCGACAGTCCCCTTGCTTTGCGCGAACGTGCCGGTCACCGCCGTCGTGGCCATGGTCGCTGCCAGCGCCAAGGCCGACAGTGTGGTTTTCAGACTAATCATGCTTCTCTCCCTTGATCACCGAGGATCTGTGATTCCTGGATTTTCAGACCGCTGGCTGCGGTTCTCGAAACTCAGTCGCTCTGCGCGTTTGTGCCGCGCCTCGTATTCCTCCATCAAGCCGTTGCAAGTTTGACGTCTGGTTCGGGGCGGCCGCGCGCCGCAACGTCGAGCAGGAAGGTGCGGCCATGATCGGGGTCGGCGCGTTTCGCGTCCTCCCCCATCCCCTGCCAGGCCGAGGTAACGAGCAGGCGCGAAAAATCTTGGCCGACAAAAGCGGGACAACTCGATTGCCGTGCCGGAACGCGGAGACTGCGCAGATGCTCGCCTTGAGGGCTGTAGACGTCAATGCAGCCGCCACCCCAGCGTGCGTTCCAGATCAGCCCGTCGGCATCGACCACCGCACCGTCGATGCCGCCGCCGCCCCGCCGGGTAACTAGCGCGCTCGGCTCTCGGCGCGGCAGGCCAGTCGCCGCATCGAGCTCGACGCGGAACAGCACGTTATCACTGGTGTCGGCGAAATAGCCGACGGTCCCATCCGGCGAGAAGCAGATCGCGTTGGGAATCGTGATGTGATCATAAAGGCGCGATAGCTCGCCGCGATGCAGCGCATAGATGGCGCCCAGTCCGCGCTCGGCCTGGCGGCCCATGGTGCCGACCCAGAAGGTGCCGGACGGGTGCACCCGTGCATCGTTCGAACGCGTCGCGGCATTGTCGGCTTCCAGCGGCCGGTACAGCGTCATCCGTCCTTCCGTCGTATCGCGGACATAGAGACCGTCATCCGCGACGAGCAACTGGCGATGCGCGTCGATCCGCCCAAGCGCGCTGCCCATCACACCGAGGGAATGGATCGTGGTCCGCCCGGTATCGAGCTGCGCCTCGAACAGCCGGCGCCCGATGATATCGAACCACCAGGCGGTATCGGTGGCGACGTCGTAGGTCGGCCCTTCGCCAAGATGGCACCGCTCGCTGCAGAGAACTGTCGTCGGCACCTCTTCCTTTTTGCAACCACCAATCATCGCCCGCTCTCCCCGGGCAACTCTACCGCGGATTGTGTCCCGATTGCGCCCTCGATCGCATGCATGAAGCGATACAGCGTGGAATGGCGATAGACCTCGCCCGGCGAAAGCCGTGCCGTCGGGAAGTCCGGCCGGTTGGGCGTATCGGGCCACGCGTGCGGCTCGAGGCAGATCGCATCGGACTGCCGATACAGGCGGCCGCCTTTTCCAGCGGTGGAGCCGTCGAGAAAGTTTCCGGAATAGACCTGCAGGCCGGGCTGGTTGGTGAACAGTTCGAGCACGCGGCCGGATGCTGGCGCTGCGAGCCGCGCGGCGAAGCGAGGCTCGCCACTTGGCGGCGCGAGGCAGAAATTATGATCATAACCACGGCCAAGACGGAGCTGCGGATGGTCGTTGCGGATCCGCGCGCCGATCTCGATGCCTGTACGGAAGTCGAACGGCGTACCGGCAACCGCAGTGGGCGGCTGCGGCAGCGGGATCGCGCCGGCATCGACGGCAAGGAAGTGATCCGCCGCCACGGTGAGGCGATGATCTAGGACGTTCTGGCCGGACGCACCCGCCAGATTGAAAAAGCTGTGATTGGTGAGATTGACCACGGTGGGACGATCGGTTCGCGCCGTCATGTCGAGAGACAGTTCCATCGGCCCGGTGAGACGCCAGGTCACCTCTACGTCGAGCGCGCCGGGATATCCCTCCTCGCCATCGGCGCTGGTGTAGGCGAGCGTTACGGCCGGACGGTCTCCGTCCTCGATCCCGGCAATCCGCCAGTTGCGGCGATCGAAGCCCTCCAGCCCGCCATGCAACGCATTGGGGCCGTTGTTGGCCGCGAGCTGCACCTCAGTGCCATCGAGCACAAAGCGCGCGCCGGCGATACGGTTGGCGTAACGCCCGACGGTGGCGCCGAAGAACTGCCGCCGGGCGAGATATCCCTCGAAGGCGTCGTGACCGAGCACGATGTCGTCGCGACGTCCGGCGACGTCAGGCACCAGCAAGGCCTGCAGGCTTGCGCCATAGGTGATGATGCGCGCTTCCATTCCGCCATCGCATTGCAAGACGATGCGCTCGACTTCGCTGCCATCGGGCAGGACACCAAAGCGGGAGCGCGCCACGCGCGACAGCGTGTTCATGTCTCGTCCTCGAATGGCTCAACCGTGCGGCGGCGCCCCAGCAGGAACGCGTCGGCGACGAGTTGCAGCGGCGCAAGATCGACGTCGCTGTCGCCGGTTGCGGCGAGTTCGCGAAAGCGGTGATAGAGCCCGGCATATTCAGCGTCCGCGGCATCTACGATTTGTTTGCCCTCTGCCCTCAATCTTGCCCCGCCCATGGACAGGGTGACGGGACCGCCGTCGGTATCGAGATGGATGTCCCAGCTTTGCGGGCCGGTCTGGCGGAAGTCGAACTCTGCCGTGATCTTCAGCCCCTGCGCGTCACTGAGTGCAAGAGTCGCGGCGATCGGCGCGTCGCGATTGGCGGGGAACGCGAGATCGGCCGAGGTCACGAACAATGGCTGCGGCAAAATACGCGTCAGGATCGAAAGCGCGTTGATGCCGGGGTCGAACACGCCGAGCCCGCCCGGCTCGAAGATCCAGGCCTGTCCGGGATGCCAGACCCGCACGTCTTCCTTCCAGGCAATTTGGACAGCCGTGACTTTCCGGCCGGCCAGCAATTGCCGCGCAGGCTCGACAGCCGGAGCGAAGCGCGAGTGCCATGTGGCGAACAGCGTGCGTCGCGCGGTCCTCGCGGCGGTCACGAGCGGATTGATCTCAGCCACCGTGGCGCCGGGCGGCTTTTCCAGCATCACGTGCTTGCCCGCGGCAAGCGCCATCGTCGCCTGCGCCTGGCGAACCTGCGGCGGGGTGCAAAGCGCTACCGCGTCGATCGGCGGACCGTCGCGCAGGAGCTCATCGAGCGTCGCCGCATGCGCCACGCCGGGAAGCGAGGCATTGCGGCTCGCGACGGCGACCAGCTCCACGCCGTCGGTTGCAGCAATCGCCGGCACGTGCTGGTCGCGTGCGATCTTGCCGAAGCCGACGATGGCGACGCGAAGCGGGTTCATGATTGCTCTCCAGGTTCGACCACCGCGGAGACCGCAGGCGCGGCGCCGGACGATGGCGAAACGTCCTCATGACGGCGTAATCCGTTGTGGATCACCTCGGTCATGGCTGCTGTGGCAGCCTCGGCATCGCCGCTGGCGATCGCACCGACGATGCGCTGATGCCACAGCAGCACGGTCTCGCGGTCCTGCGTTTCGACCGGGGCGCTGAGCAGGAACGAAGCGCGCAATGCCGCCTCGATGACGTTGCCGATCGAGCGCATGAACAGATTGCCAGACGCGTTGGCGACGGCCAGATGCAGGGCAAGATCGCCGTCGGCAAAACCGACGGAGTCGGAAGCCTCACGCCGCATCCGCTCCATGCTCCGGTTCAGTTCGGCGATGTCGGCTTCCGAGCGCCGGGCTGCCGCCAGCGCGGCAGCGCGCGGTTCGACCGCGAGCCTGATTTCGGCGAGATCGTTGAGAAAGCGCCGGTCGATGCCGGCATCAAGATGCCAGGCCAGCACATCGGCGTCGAACATGTTCCAGGCGCCGCGCTCGCGCACAACGGTGCCGACCCGCGCCTTGGTGGTGAGCAACCCCTTGGCGACCAGGGTTTTGACGCTCTCGCGCAAGACCGGCCGGGAAACGCCGAACATCGCCGTGAGTTCGGCGTCGCCCGGAAGGCGGACCCCTTCGGCGTAACGCCCCGCGATGATGTCGACGCCGATGCTGCGGGCGACCTCGGCGTGGTTGGAATGCGCGCGCCGCGTCGGGATGACGACAAGCCGGGAGGTCATGATTTGAGAACTCCTGTCTTACGGGGGCCGGCGCGGCGGGCGATATCGAGCATGGCCTGCTGCAGCGCGATGAAAGCGAAAAGCAGGATACCGGTCACGATCTTGGTCCACCAGCTCGACAAGGTTCCATCGAAATTGATGTAGGTCTGGATCAGGCCCTGAATCAGCACGCCGAGCAACGTGCCGACCACCGTGCCCTGACCGCCGGTCAGCAAGGTGCCGCCGATCACCACGGCCGCGATCGAATCGAGTTCGACGCCGACCGCGGACAAGGAGTAGCCCGCCGCAGTGTAGAAGGAGAACACAATGCCGGCGAGCCCCGCAAGCACGCTCGACAGCATGTAGATGCGCACCGTCATCGATCCGACCGGTATGCCCATCAGCGCGGTGGTCGCGCGGCTGCCGCCGAGCGCATAGACGTTGGCCCCGAAGCGGGTGAAATGCAGCAGCACGGCGCCCGCCGCGACCACGGCGAGCATGATCAAGGCAATGGCGGTGAGCCGGCCTCCCCCGGGGAGCCGCAGGGCGAAATCCGACACCGTCGAATAGAGCGGCGCTGATATCGGCGTCGATTCCGTCGACATCAGGAAGCTGGCTCCGCGGGCGAGGAACATGCCGGCCAGCGTGACGATGAAGGGCGGCATGTCGAAGACGTGGATGATAGCGCCCATGGCCGCGCCAAACGCGGCGCATAGCAAGAGGATCGCGGCGAAGGCGACCAGCGGCGGCACGCCGAGGCGCTCGATCGCCAGCGCGACGAAGACGGTGGTGAAGCCGATCACCGAGCCGACCGACAGGTCGATGCCCCCGGAAATGATCACGAAGGTCATGCCGGTGGCGACGATACCGAGAAAGGCATTGTCGGTCAGCAGATTGGCCGCCACGCGGGTGGAAGCGAAATTGGGGAATTGCGCCGTGCAGAGCGCAAATCCGACGACGAAAACGATGGCCGTTATCGCGACCGGCGGCAGCCGCCTCATTGTTGCGCCCTCCACAGCACGGCCCCGGCGCTGGCGAAGCGCGGCGACTGCAGCAGCAGGACGATCAACACGACGGCCGCCTTGACCAGGAGATTGAACTCCGGCGGATAGCCCGACAGCAAAATCCCGGTGTTCATGGCCTGGATAATCAACGCGCCGACCATCGCCAGCACCGGGCTAAAGCGTCCGCCGAACAGCGAAGTGCCGCCGATCACGACGGCCAGAATGGCATCGAGCTCGAGCCAGAGCCCGGCATTGTTGGCGTCCGCGCCCATGATGTCGGCGGCAGCGATAACGCCGGCAAGCGCCGCGCACAGGCCGCACCAGACATAGACCGCGAGGATCATGCCGCGGGTGCGGATCCCCGCCAGTTCGCTGGCCCTTGCGTTGCCGCCGGTCGCCTCGATCAACAGGCCGAGCGCCGAGCCACGGACCACCGCACCGGTGACAACCAGCATGCCGAGAACGACCACGACCGGCGTCGGCACGCCGAGCACGGCGCCGTTACCGAGCCAGACCAGATCGGGCGCCGTGAAAGTGACGATCCGCCCCTCGGTAATGAGCTGCGCAACGCCGCGGCCCGCCACCATCAGGATCAGAGTGGCGACGATCGGCTGGATGCCGAGCACCGCAACGAGAAAGCCGTTCCACAGCCCGCACAGCAATCCGGCGCCGAGCGCGGCGGCAAGCGCCAGCGGCAGGCCGTAGGCGTCCGCCAAACTCGCGGCAATGGCGCCGGCAATCGCCATGACCGCTCCCACCGACAGATCGATACCGCGCGTGGCGATGACCAGCACCATGCCGAGCGCAAGCAGCGCGACCGGCGCGCCGCGGTTCAAGACGTCGATCAGGCTGCCGAACAGGCGTCCGTCCTGCATCCGCAGATCGAAGAATTGCGGCGAGACCGCACGGTCGATCGCAAGGATCACCAGCAAGGCGATAATCTGGGCGAGGCCACGGCTTTGCAGCAGTCTTCGCATCATGCTTGGCATCAGGCTTGCCCGACTTCCGCGCCAATGGTGCTGCTAGCGGCGATCGCCGCAAGAATGTTGGAGATGTCGATAGCTTCCCCTTCCAACTCGTCGACATGGGCGCGATCGCGCAGCACGATCACCCGGTCGGAATAGGTCACGATCTCGTCGAGCTCGCAAGAAATCACCAGGAGCGCCAGGCCGTCGTCGCACAGTTCGCGGATCAGGCGGATGATCTCGGCATGCGCACCGACATCGATGCCGCGGGTCGGCTCGTCCAGCACCAGAACGCGCGGCGCCGTGGCGAGCCAGCGGGCGAGCACCACCTTCTGCTGGTTGCCGCCCGACAATAGCCCGATCGGCCGCTCCGGCTCCGGCGGGCGAATGTCGAGCAGGCGGATGAACCGCATCGCGATCTCGTCCTGTTCGGAGCGGGACAGCGGTTTTGCGAGGCCGCGCTTGGCCTGCAGCGCCAGCACGATGTTTTCGCGCACGGTAAGGTCAGCAATGATGCCCTCGGTCTTGCGCTCTTCGGGGCAATAGCCGAAGCCATGGGCAATTGCATCGCGCGGCGATTGCAGCCGGACCGGCTTGCCATCGACCGCGGCGCTGCCGCTATCGGCGCGCTCATCGCCAAACACCAGCCGCGCGGTTTCGGTGCGCCCCGATCCGAGCAGGCCGGCCAGGCCAACCACCTCGCCGCGGCGAAGCGCGAGATCGAACGGCGCAACATAGCCGGCCTTGCCGTAACCCTCGAAGCGCGCGCAGAGCTCCCCCGCTGTCCGCACCTGCGCTGCCGCGCGCTCACTCGTCGTCTCGGCGAGTTCGCGGCCGAGCATCATGCGGATCAACTCGATCCGCGGCAGTTCGGCCGTCTTCCGCTCGCCGATCAACCGGCCATTGCGCAGGACCGTGATGCGGTCGCAGATCTCATAGACCTGATCGAGGAAATGCGTGACGAAGACGACGCCGATCCCGCGCGTGGCCAGCTTGCGCATCACCGCGAACAGGATCTCGACTTCGTGGCGATCGAGGCTCGCGGTCGGCTCGTCGAGGATCAGCACGCGCGCCGACTGGTCGACGGCGCGGGCGATCGCGGTGATGTGCTGAACCGCGATCGAATAAGTTCCGAGCGGCTCGGCGACGTCGATATGCAGATCGAACTCGGCCAGCAGCGCGGTGGCGTTCCGGCGCATCTCGGCCTCTCGCACCAGACCGAACCGCGTCGGCTGCCTGCCGAGATAAAGGTTTTGCGCCACCGACAAGTTCAGGAGCAGATTGACCTCCTGATAGACGGTCGCAATCCCCGCATCGACCGCTGCCTTGGCCGAGCCCAGCGCAACCTCGCTCCCACTGAGTCTGACAATGCCGGCATCGCGCGGGAAGACACCGGTCACCGCCTTGATCAGCGTCGACTTGCCTGCGCCGTTCTCGCCGAGCAGCGCGTGGATTTGACCGGCCCGCAAGGTGAAATCCACCTCCTGCAGAGCCCGCAGCGTGCCAAAACTCTTGCTCAGGCCCCGCACTTCCAGCAGAGCCGGGCCCGGGTCGGAAGCTGCATTCATGCCGGCATTACTCCCACCGACGTTCGCGTCTACCGCGAACGTCTGGCATGTGCCCCTCATGAGGCGGATTCGTCGAGAATGCTTTCGCCGCCGGGCCGGAGCTAACGCGAGGCTCGGCGGCGCAACGCCAGACGGTCAGTAGCCGAGGCCCTTCTTGCTGTCATAGATCTTCTGCGGATCGTCGGCCGCCGTGTACAGCTTCGATTCCGTCTGGATCCACTTCGGCGGCACCGTTCCCTTCGCCTTGTAAGCCATGATGGCGTCCAGTGCCGGCCCCGCCATGTTTGGCGTCAGTTCCACTGTGGCGTTGGCCTCGCCGGCCGCGATGGCCTTGAAGATATCAGGCACCGCATCGATCGACACCGTCAGGACGTCCTTACCCGGCTTGAGGCCGGCTTCCTTCATCGCCTGGATCGCGCCGACCATCATGTCGTCGTTGTGGGCATAGACCGCGCAGATATTCTTGCCGCCGCCTTCGGCCTTTATGAAGCTTTCCATCACCTCCTTGCCCTTGGCGCGGGTGAAGTCACCGGTCTGGCTGCGCACCACCTTGAGGTTGGCGTTCTTGGCGACGACGCTGTCAAAACCCTTTTTGCGGTTGGTCGCGACGCTCGCGCCGACCGTGCCCTGCAGCTCGACGACGCTGCATGCTTTCCCGGCTACCGTCTTCGCCAGCCATTCGCCGGCGACCGCACCTTCATGCACGCTGTCAGAGGTGACGGCTGTGAGATACAGCTCCTTGCCCGACGGATCGATATCACGGTCGAGCAGCACGACCGGAATCTTGGCTTCCTTGGCCCCCTTCAACACCGCATCCCAGCCGCTCGACACGACCGGCGCGAGGAAGATCGCGTCGACGCCCTGGGCGATGAAGGAACGGATCGCCTTGATCTGGTTCTCCTGCTTTTGCTGGGCGTCGGCGATCTTGAGCGTGACCTTGCGCTTGGCTGCCTCCGATTTGGAGACCGAAGTCTCCGCCGCCCGCCAGCCGGATTCGGATCCGATCTGGGAGAAGCCGACGGTCAATTCGGCGGCGGTTGCCGGCAGCGAGAGGGTAATGGCGACTAGGGCGGTGGCCGCAAGGAGGGCTTTGGAGTTCATGAGGCGCATTCTCCCAAAAATGTTGTCAGGGTGCCTCGCATCACCGAAATCGGTATCAAAGCACCTCTACGCTGTCCATTGGCGGCAGCGCTGGGAATATTTCACGGAAGGTTAGCCCTTACTAGTAATATTATTTGACTATTTGGTTCCAAGCCCGCGCCCATGTCAGCCGATCATTTGCTCCCCCCAGGAGGCCGCGCCCTCAGCTGGCCGACGTCTTGCCCGTGGGCTGCTTGATCGCGCGCGCGGTTTGACCTTGATTGCCTCACTCACACAGCGCAGCTACGCGTTGCCTGATACCCCCGCGAACAAGGATTCGATATGCAGCCCGTCACCGCGAAACCGCTCTACATCCGCATGCACGCGGACGATAACGTCGCGATCGTCGCGAACCGCGGAGGTCTGCATCCGGGCGCTGAATTCTCGTGCGGTCTGCGGCTGATCGAACAGATCCCGCAAGGCCACAAGGTTGCCCTCGGCGATATCAGAGAAGGCGAAGCCATTCGCCGCTACGGCGAGGTCATCGGCCATGCCGCAGCGCCGATCACTAAGGGGAGCTGGGTCAAGGAATCGCTGGTGCAAATGCCCGACGCACCCTTATTCGATAATCTGCCAAGGCCGAACGGCGGCGCGATCCGGCTGTCGCCGCTGGAAGGCTACACGTTCGAAGGCTATCGCAATGCCGACGGTTCGGTCGGCACCCGCAACATCCTCGCGATCTCGACCAGCGTGCAATGCGTCGCCGGCACGGTCGAGTTCGCACTGGAGCGGATTCGCAAGGAGCTATTGCCGAAATATCCCAACGTCGACGACGTCGTTGCGGTCACGCATGCCTATGGCTGCGGCGTCGCGATCAACGCGCCGGGCGCAGCCGTACCGATCCGCACGCTGCAGAACCTGGCGCGCAATCCCAATTTCGGCGGTGAGGTGATGATCGTTGGCCTAGGCTGCGAGAAGCTGCAGCCCGAACTGCTGCTGCCCGAGGGCATGAGCGCCGATGACGAAATCATGCGCATGCAGGACGAAGGCCTCACCGGCTTTGGCGAGATCGTCGAGGACATCGTGCAGATGGCCGATGCGCGCCTCAAAATTTTGAACCGGCGCCGCCGTGAAACCTGCCCGGCCTCGGCGCTGGTTGTCGGCATGCAATGCGGCGGCAGCGATGCGTTCTCGGGTGTCACTGCCAATCCTGCGCTGGGTTTTGCTGCGGATCTGCTGGTGCGCGCCGGCGCTACCGTGATGTTCTCTGAAGTGACGGAGGTGCGCGACGCGATCCATCTCTTGACGCCGCGCGCGGCGACCCAGGACGTTGCCGACGCGCTGGTGCGCGAGATGGCCTGGTATGACCGCTATCTCGCCGGCGGCGAAGCCGACCGCAGCGCCAACACCACGCCGGGCAACAAGAAGGGAGGCCTCTCCAACATCGTCGAGAAGGCGATGGGCTCGGTGATCAAGTCCGGCACCAGCCCGATCGCGGGCGTGCTTGCGCCGGGCGAACGTGTCAGCCAAAAAGGGCTGATTTTTGCTGCGACTCCGGCAAGCGATTTTGTCTGCGGTACGTTGCAATTGGCCTCCGGCATGACGCTGCATGTCTTCACCACCGGCCGCGGCACGCCCTATGGACTTGCCGCCGTGCCGGTCATCAAGGTCTCGACCCGCAGCGAGCTGAAGCAACGCTGGCACGACCTGATCGACGTCGACGCCGGCAGCATTGCGACCGGCGATGCGACGATTGAGGACGTCGGCTGGGAGATCTTCCGCCTGATCCTCGACGTGGCGAGCGGCCGCGAGACCTGGGCCGAGCACTGGAAGCTGACCAACGCGCTCGCGCTGTTCAATCCCGGTCCGGTGACCTGACCGGGAGCAAGCCGCCGCGAAATGCGGTGGCCGTAAGCGGCTAAGCCGCCATCAGCCTTTCGATATCGGGTATCGGATGGGAAGTTAACTGCTTCGGAATCTCGCCTACGATCCGCTCTGTCACTTCGGCATGAAAGGCCTGTCGAAGGTTGCCCAGAACTTTCGCCGGTGCGACCACAACCAATTTTTCGAAATGATTGCCATGGGCAAGCCGATAGAGCGCGTCGGCAATGGTGCCAGCGAACCGCTCTTCGGCGATATAATGCCAGTCGGCTTGCTCCATTGCGCTTCGGGCCGCGCCGACGCTCTGGACGGACCGCCCGGGACGATCGGTTCCCTGTTCGCGCGTCGCCGGATTTTCCTGCTCAAGCACGTGCTCGACTTCCAAATTGAGCTGTTGCGGGGTGCCTTTGTTACGGAGGAAGAGGGCCTTTTTGCCGTCGCCGATGAGAACAAGCGCGTTGTGAGAGATGCGGGGTTTCGCTTCAGAGGTCATATTCGGTGCTCCATGTGGCCCAACGCGTAAATTTCCGGCTGGTTGCCTCTACCGGAACGTTCTCCTCCATTAGCTTAGCTTCCGGAACCAAAGTGGATGCGACGCTTTGAGCCCGCGGGCAGCATTCGAACGAGGAAGGAACTTCAATGAGGAAGCTCGCAATCGGCCTGCTGGCCGGCACGGGCCTGCTCCTGACAGGCAGTGCAAATGCGTCTGATATCTACACCGACAGCGAATACACAAACTCCGACCTGATACAGCAGGTCCGCATGGTCTGTGACGATGACGGACGCTGTTATCGCACCCGCGGCAGCAGCCGCGTCATCGTTCGCGATTCATACGCCTATGCACCACGCGAGCGATATATCGAGCGTCGATACTATCGCGATCGCGATTGGGACCACGGGCCGCGAGCCGGCGTTGGTTTCCGGGCACCTGGCGTAAGCGTGGGCGTCGGCGTGGACAGCAACCGCTGGTAGGACAATCGAGGAGAGACTTCGGGCTCGTCTGAGGTCTCTCCACCAGCGTCGGGATATTTCATTTGCCCCACTGGAACAGCGATCCGACGCGCCTGTTAGCGGGTGAAGAACCGGCAAGCGGAGAGGCTCACATGAAAGTTTCCGATGTGATGACACCCGAGGTTCAACTCTGCACTCCCGATGATACGTTAAAGGACGCCGCGCAGGCCATGGCGGCGCTCGGGGTCGGGTTGCTCCCGGTAACGGACAATGAACGCCTGGTCGGCATGATCTCCGACCGCGATATCGCGATCCGCGGGATCGGCATGGGCCGAGGCCCCGAGGCGCGGGTCGGCGACGTGATGACGGCCGACGTCAAGTACTGCTACGAAGATCAGGATCTCGACGAGGTGTGCGCCAACATGGGTGACATCCAGGTCCGCCGCCTGCCCGTGCTCAATCGCGACAAGCGGCTCGTCGGCATCATTGCGCTGGGCGACATCGCGCTGGTGCAAAGCGGCAACGGGACGGGTGCGGCGTTGAGCCGAATTTCACGTCCCGGCGGGCAGCACGCGCAGGTTTGATCTGCGGGAAAAGCCGGCAGAGACGTCCCCGTTCATTTGCGCCCGTTGATTTTGCGCGAAGTGACAGGAACCCCGGTCAACCGCTCGCCGTTCTAATGGTCGTCCCGCGGTCGGGGACGACGACGGAGCGGCGCAGACCGATGACACGAAAGCCAACGTTCCCGCGAAGCCGAAAAATCTCGCCGTCCCGAAATCCCGAGCGCTATCGGCCTCGTGCGCTCGACGATTCCGGCGATGAACTGCTGCTTGACGATTGGATGGTAGCGTATCCCGCCGCCGATCTGGCCCGATCGGACTAGGACTTCTTCTTCGAACGCTTCTTGGGCACCTTGGCGCCCCTTTTTCGGGCTTCGGACAGGCCAATTGCGATCGCCTGTTTCCTGCTCTTTACCTTCTTGCCGGAGCGACCGCTCTTCAGCGTGCCGGCTTTGCGCTTCTTCATGGCGCGGCCTACCTTCTTTGCCGCGCCCTTTGAATATTTGCGCTTCTTCGCTTTCTTCGCCATCTCGCTAGTCCTCGCTATTCAACAGTACGCACGGACGCCGCGCTGCGGGCGTTCCGTGCGACTTGTGTCAGCCAATCGGCCCTTACTAATGCTTCCCGACGGTCAATCAGCGATACTCCCTATAGTTCCCAGCACCTCGCTTCGATCCCGGCGGGTTCGGCCGCCTTTCGCACTGCAGGAAATTCTCCTGCATCTTGCTCGGCGTTGCGGCAAGGGCATATGTTAGGGATCAGACAGACGACAATTCGTCGGTGGGTTAGTCTTGTCATGAGGTTAGCCAGATGTTCGCCGCCCTCTTGCCCATCGAATGTCCGCGTTGCGTCAGGTGCCTGACTCGAATGCAACTGGCCAACGTTGTCATGGGTGCCGACCGTTCCGAAAAGCGGACCTTCGAATGCGCAAAATGTAACGCTACCGAAATCAGGTTCGTTGCAGATCCGCTCGATTCAGAAGAATTGAACCGCCTGACAGACAACATCAGGCCGCCAGCATGAACCTGACGCGAATTGCGATGCGGATCGGAATGTCCTGCGCACTTGTGGCCCTCGGCGCCGTCGGCCCCTTCATCAGACATATGGCTTGGCTTGCATGACGTTGCTGCCCGCGATTTTTACCCTGGACATTGGCGGAAGACCCACCCTCGCTTTCGAAGCCAAGAACTTGCGGGAATCTCAGCAGCTTTGTCACGAGCGTTGGCTGCGTCAGGATATTGCCGGCTTGACCTCGAACGGCGCACCTCTCTGGGATGGCAAGGCGCGGCTCCGGGCCCGACGCTCGACCGAGAACGAAATTGCGCTGTACCGGGAAGCCGCACGGGATGCCGCGCAGCCGCAGGAAGACTTGCTGCTGGCCTTCCTCGTGGAGCTGGACGACCTCGAGGAGGCCCCGGACCCCGCCTGACGCTCAACTCAGGTCTCGTTGTCGCACGTCCCATTCCTCACGCTGAGCCGATACCGGAACAACCCGGCATCGCCGATCATTCTCATGATCACTGATACGGAGGGCTTTGGAATGAAAGCGCTGGCGTGGCATGGCAACGGCGTTGCTTGCTGCGGGCACGAGAAGGACGGCTTCATCAAGGTCGTCGTGAAGCCGTGATGCCATGCCGCGGGTCCTGATCGGCACGTCGGGTTGGCACTATGATTCCTGGCGCGGGCCATTCTTTCCCAAGGGACTGCCACTCAAGGAGCAATTGCAATTTTACGCCGGTCAGTTCCCGACCACCGAACTGAACGGCGTGTTTTACCGGACGCCGACGCCGGAAGCGGTAAAGGGCTGGCGTGCGCAGACGG
Source organism: Bradyrhizobium retamae (assembly GCF_001440415.1). GTDB lineage: Bacteria > Pseudomonadota > Alphaproteobacteria > Rhizobiales > Xanthobacteraceae > Bradyrhizobium > Bradyrhizobium retamae. Next base: position 104,307 of record NZ_LLYA01000214.1, on the reverse strand, counting down.
GAAGCAATTTCGTATTCGCCTGGAAGGCATCCAAATTCATCACGCATTGGAAGCGGCTCTCGGAGAATTCGGTCAACAGCCTCGAACTGCTCGAAAGCCGCCTCTCCCTGCTCGGCAGGAAGGCGGGACCGGTGCTGTTTCAGTTACCACCGAATTTCCAGGCCAACGCCGATCGGCTTGCCTCGTTCTTCAAGCTGCTCTCGAAGAAGCGCCGGTACAGCTTCGAATTCAGGCATCCGAGCTGGTACGAGCCCAGGATCATCCGGCTGCTGCGGGAGCAAAACATCTCGCTGTGCATTTCCGATCATCATGACGCACCGGCGCCATGGAAGCGCACGGCCGATTTCGTCTACGTGCGCGGGCATGGGCCCGGAGGCCGCTACAAGGACCACTATGGCGAGGCCGCCCTTGCCGATTGGGCCCGTCGCATCAGGTCCTGGAAAAGGCAGGGCTGCGACGTCTTTGTTTATTTCGACAACGACCAGAAGAGCGCCGCGCCGGCCGATGCTCGACGCCTGATTGAGCTAATGTGACACGCCCGATCGCGGCAAAGCCCGGGAACCAAGGGGCCAATCTGCCGTTGGCCCTTCGATCTATTATTCTGGTTATCGGGTTTTCGGATGAGCCATTTCGCCGATCGCCGTAGCAGGTCGCTATGGATGGACGTTGCGGTCGCTCCCAACGCAGCACCGCTGCAGGGCGACAGGGAATGCGACGTCGTCGTCATTGGCGCTGGCATCGCAGGAACCTCCACCGCCTACGAACTTGCGATCGAAGGCTCGCGGGTCATTGTGATCGACCGCGGCGATATCGCCGGCGGCATGACGGCGCGAACCACGGCGCATCTCGGCTCGCCGTGCGACGATCTGACATCGGCGATGATCCAACTGCGCGGCGAGGTACTTTCGCGTCTGTTCCATGAAAGCCAGGCGGCTGCGATCGATCGCGTCGAAGCGGTGCATAAGAAAGAATCCATCGATTGCGATTTCCGTCGCCTCGACGGCTATCTTTTTCAGGCGCTCAATACGGATTCGAAAATCATCGAGGATGAGCTTGATGCCGCTCGCAAAGTTGGCACGCCCGTCCATCGGCTGGTCGGCGTCCCCTTCTCTCACTGCGAGCAACAACACGTGTTACGCTACCCGCGGCAGGGTACGTTTCATCCGCTCAAATATCTCAAGGGGCTTGCCGCGGTCATCGAAGCGAAGGGCGGGACGTTCCACGCCGGCACAGTGGTCGAGTCCGTCGAAGAGCGTGACGATGGCAAGGTGGTCGTCTCAACCGGCGGCGGCAAGGTCATTGCCCGGGCGGCGGTCGTGGCGACAAACTCGCCGATCGTGGATCGATTTGCCCTGCATACCAAGATGGCGCCCTATCGCACCTATGCAATGGCATTCTCGATCCGGAAGGGGACGATCCCGGACGCGCTGTATTGGGACACGCTGGATCCGTATCATTATGTGCGGCTGCAGCCGGGTGAGGATCAGACCGACTATCTCATCGTCGGAGGTGAAGATCACAAGAGCGGTGAAGCCGACGATGCCGAGATGCGTTTTCAGGCCCTCGAAGCTTGGACGCGCAATCTCATTCCTGACGTTCAGGAGGTTACCCACCGCTGGTCGGGGCAAGTTCTTGAGACCATCGACTATGCGGGCTTCATCGGCAAAAATCCTGGGAGCGAGAATATCTACGTGCACACTGGCGATTCCGGCCAGGGCATGACGCACGGGGTAGCGGGCGCCATGATCAATGCGGCACTGATCCTGGGCCGCGATGCCAAATGGACCGAGGTCTACGCCCCCTCGCGCAAGACCCCTTCTGCCATCGGCAATTTCCTGAAAGAGAACCTGACCCCGGTGAAGAATTTCGCCGAATATCTCGCGCCGGGCGAACTAAACTCGGTGAGCGACTTAGAGGCCGGACACGGTGCCATCATACGGCAGGGCCTCAGCAAGATCGCCGCCTATCGCGATTCCTCTGGCAAACTCTATACCCGCTCGGCAGCTTGCACGCATATCGGCTGCCATCTGCATTGGAATTCTTTCGAGACATGTTGGGACTGCCCCTGCCACGGATCTCACTTCGCCATCGACGGGACGCCACTCAACGCTCCCGCGGTAAGCCCCCTGGCCGCGCACGACATAGAGGATAAGCCGTAGAATTTCATAACCGGCCGTCAGCGGAAATTGCGCGGCAAGCCGTTGTGGATATCGGTCGCGGCGACGGCGGCGTGACCTGTTGCGACCACGATCTGGTGCAGGTCTGAAACGGCATCTCCGACAGCGTACAATCCCGGTACGTTCGTGCGTTGATGTGCATCGACGTCGAGGCAGCCGGCATCGTTATGGCTGGCACCGAGTTTCCGTCCCAACTCGGAGCGCACCTCGCAGCCCAAAACCGGATAGATAACGTCGAACGCTTCGACCGTTCCGTCGCTCAGTGATACGGTCATTTGCTTGTCCTGCCTGCGGAAGGCGACGGCGCGGGCCGCTAGCAAGCGAATGTCCGCCTCCGACAACTCGCGCGCGAGCGGCTCGCCACAGCCATTGCCGTCCAGCGTCAGCAGCGTGACGTGTCTGGAATAGGTGCGCAGAAATAGCGCTTTTGTGCCCGCATCATTGGCGCTGCCCAGCACTCCGATGCGCAGGTCCGTTGCCTCGAACCCGTCGCATATCGGGCAGTAACGGACCAACCCGTAGCCGATGGCCTGTTGCAGATCAGGATCTCCGAGGTCGCGATCGATCAATCCGCTTGCCAGCACGGCCCGTTTTGCCGTGATGGTACCTTGCGAGCAAGTCGCCTCGAAGCCGCTCCTGGCGAGCTGCAACTCCGTAACCCGATCGGCGATGATCTCGACACCGTAAGTCTTTGCCTGCGCGGCGAGCGCTTCCAACAATTTCGGGCCGGCAATTCCGTCGGCAAAGCCCGGATAGTTATGCGTTGCTGGGATCAACGCTGCCCGGCTTTCCCTGCTATCGACGACGACGACTTTGCGCCGGTAGCGCGCCAAGTAAATCGCGCAAGTCAACCCGGCCGGCCCGCCGCCGATGATCAGCGCATCGAGGTCGCTTGGCGCAAATCGTGGCATCACCTTCTCTCCTGAACTAAACCAAGCCCGATGCGTATCGCAACGTTCCTGCAGCCCGCGCGATCAGGAGCGCGACGTCACGGCCTGCCCGTGCACAGGAACGAAGCCGCCGGTCGGACATTGACCTGTACCAAACCCCACCACAGCGCAGGTCACGATTATGGGTACCATTAAACGGACGACCCGCCGAGTTGCAGGGAAGACCAAGGAAGTCATCGCCGAAGTCGTCGGCGACGGTAAGTTGCAAGAGGAAGCCAAGGCGGAACAGCGCAAGCGCGAGGATGAGGACAAGGAACCCAGCGAGCTCAATCCGTTGGGAAACCTTCACCGCCTCACCTAGCTGCGGTACCGGGGCTGCGGCGCTGGCGCTTTTGGAGGGAGAGACACAATGCTGCACTATCCGCGCCCACCCTTTCCCAGTCAGCATCAGCCGATGCCGGGCACCACCGGCGCGATGAATCCGCTGCCTGACCACGGCGAAACTTCCTACAAAGGCAGCGGCCGGCTCAACGGCAAGAAGGCGGTGATCACCGGGGGCGATAGCGGCATCGGCCGCGCGGTAGCTATTGCCTTCGCCAGGGAGGGAGCCGACGTCTTGATCTCCTATCTCGAGGAGCACGACGACGCCCGAGAAACCGAACGGCTGGTAACGGAAGCAGGCCGCAAAGCCGTACTTGCTTCGGGCGACATCCAGCACTCCGATCACTGCCGCGCCGTGATTGCCAAAGCCGTTTCCGAGCTCGGCGGCATCGACATCCTCGTCAACAACGCTGCACATCAAGCCAGTTTCAAGTCCATCGAGGATATCAGTGACGAGGAATGGGAGTTGACCTTTAAGGTCAATATTCATGCGATGTTCTACCTCACCAAGGCGGCCGTACCTCTTATGAAACCGGGAAGCTGCATCATCAACACCGCATCGATCAATTCGGATGTGCCCAACCCGAGCCTGCTGGCCTATGCGACGACCAAGGGAGCGATCCACAATTTCACGGCAGGGCTGGCACAGATGCTGGCCGAGAAGGGCATTCGTGCCAATGCGGTCGCGCCGGGGCCGATCTGGACGCCGCTCATTCCGTCAACCCTGCCCGAAGATTCCGTGAAGAACTTCGGCAAGCAAGTTCCAATGAAGCGTCCGGGCCAGCCGGTCGAACTGGCCACCGCCTACGTCATGCTGGCTGATCCGCTTTCCAGCTACGTCTCCGGTGCGACCATCGCCGTCACCGGCGGAAAGCCGTTCCTGTAACGGATGCAGGCCGAACGCGACAGCCGGTACCGTCTAGCTGCTAATAGCAGCTTGCATGCGATCACGCAGATACTGAACGAGAACGACCGTCTTTGCGTCGACGATCTCTCCAGTTGAGACCATCGCAGCAGCCTGCTCCAGGGTCGTCTCGACCACCTCAATATCTTCCCCCTCCTCCTTGAGTCCGCCGCCGTCGGACACCTTGTCCGCCGGCGAGTAAGCGCAGATGAAGAAGACGATCTTTTCCATGATCGCGGCTGGGCTCACATAGAGCTCGAACAACCGTTCCACTTTCGAGATCTTGTAACCGAGCTCTTCCTGCATCTCTTTCACAATGCGCCGTTCGGCCTCCTCGCCATCCAGCTTGCCGGCGCACGCCTCTACGGTTCGCTCCATGCCGTCCTGCAGGAATACTGGCAGCCGCAATTGCCGGGTGAGCAGCACGGTCTTGCGATCCGCATCATAGGGAAGAATGACGGCGGAATTTCCGTTGTCGTAGATCTCGCGCTGGCGCCGTTGGCGTTCGCCGTCGCGCCTGCGCTGTTCGTAACTCACGCGGATCAGCTTTCCCTTGCCCCGAGCAATGGTCTCGACCTTGCATATGCGCATGGTCTCGCCGTCCATTTTCATGGCTCCAAACGCCGGTGATCAGGAGCGACGCTCGCGCAAACGGGATCATCAGGCCGAAGCGAGCACCGGATGTTCGGACTGCTGCCGCCTGAATTGCTGATAGGCCGCGATTGCCTTGTTAGCCAGCATCAGCCGCCGCCGCTCGCCACGCCGCACCATCAATTCTATCGTGTCGCTGAGGAAGCGCCCGGCCACCATCGCATCACCAAGTTCTCCCGTGCGCTCGAGATAGTCCCAAGCGATTTCAATCGAGCTCTCTATCAACAGGGGAAGCGGTTCCGTCATCTTCGCGTCCAATCATTTTTGAAAGAACGCCCGGCGACAATCTCCGTTCCTACAGTAGCGGATGGCAGCCTTGGCGGAAACGCTCACGGTCCTCCGGCAACAGCTCCCGCAATCACCATCGTCAGATCGTCCAGATCGATCCTGCCCTTGACGACGAGGCCTTCGGAGTCATCGATGCTGAGCGCCCGCGGATCATTCGCTGCCTGCCGTTTCAGTTCAGCAACGATTGCTTCCTTCAATTTCTCTTCAAGCATCTGCAGCGTCTCCATCCATCCCCACAGCGCCCGGGCTAACTCTACCGCGTCATAGACGCAATATACTAATGGGTGTTGGTCTCATGCCACTTTTCCAGGTCTACTTTCGACGACGACCGTTGCTCCTTCTCCGGCTTCTCTTTCCACGGCTTGTCAGTCTGCTTGTGTGATCCCCAGTCGGTCTGCTGGCGCGGATCATCGGTGGGCTTTTCCTTGCTCATTGGGACACCTCCAGAACTGGAAGCGGAAAGTACGGGATTTTGTTCCGATAAATTCGGTGGACTCGGGTTCCAACGTCCAGCATCGTACAGACAGACAATGTTCCCGCCTCCTAGTCTTTCTGAATGGACAAGAGGAAGGTCGAAGAGCGGCCCCAGCGGGACCTGCACTCCGAAGCGCTGGCAGCGCTGGAGAAGGCGCGGGCCATGCCTCATGGTCCTGCACGAAGCGAGGCTTTGAAGCGCGCAGGTCTTCTACAGAACGCGGCCGACATGCAGGGACTGACATTTGCCAAGCGTGGACGGCCCCCGAAAACCTGACCCGTTCCCCTTCACAGCAGGAGCCCCCCAGGCGCCCGGCGCAGCGCGCGTGACACCTGCCAAGCGGTCACCCGATCGGAACCCGGCAACGGTCTCGACGTTGGCCTTGCGAACAGCAAGGAGGCTCCGATGGGATTGGCCGAATACATGATCGTCTCCGAGCCGGACGGGTGGACGGTCCTCCATGACGGGAATGCGCCGCATAGATATGACACCAAGGAAGCAGCCTTCGAAGCGGCCATCGCCGCCGCGTCGCTGGCGATGCGCCAAGGGCACGAGATTCATATCAGCGTCCCCGGTCGCGACGGCGGTTACAAGACCCCGCTCGGCACCGAGGATGTGCAAGGCGTGCTGTGATGCCCGCAGTCCAGCGAAGTCGGATGTAGATCGTCGTAGACGAGTGCCCGAGACAACGCGGATATCGCGGAACCTGTCATCGGGCGCGCATCCGCGCCATTCGTTGGCTCATCCCGGCGACGAAGATACTCCTACTACTCCCATTAGAGAATCGAATTTTCCCGGCCTCAGCCCTGGTTCTCTCTATACCGCTGCTTCACGATTTCATCGCCGGCCCGCGTCGCGGCCTTGTTGCGATAACGATAGCTCAGCGTCCCATAGATCAGCGCGGTAAGAAGCACGAACGCTCCGATGAGATAGACTGCCTCGAGTCCCATCACGTTCTCCCAAAATCTTGTCGTTTGCCCGACTACGCTTTTACTTCGTCGCGGCCATGCACTTGCGCGGGCGGTGCGGTCGCCTCCACGGCCGTAAATGGTTCGAGAATGCGGTAGCTGTGTTCGGCATGCGCAGGCACCAGCCAGGAGTCTCCTGGCTCCAGCCTTATCGTCTGGCCCTCGATAACAAGTTCAGCACGTCCATTCAGGACATAGCCCACCGTTTCGTAATCTCTCGGCCGGGATAAATCGGTTTGCGGCTGTTCGTTTTCCCATAAGCGCATCGAGAGCCGTTTGCCGGAAACGAGATAGGTTTGACCCATCGTTCCCCTGGGTGCGGTTTTGCTGGATACCTTCTTGACGGTGCTGTCGCTCATCTGCCGCTCCATCTCGCTTCACCTGGAGTCAATTGGGCGTGCCACTGCCGGTTCCATTTAATGCTTCAATTTAACGACGCCTCCTGACGGATACAGGAGGAACCTGATTCTCCGCTCCGCGTTTCCCGAACGTGCGGATCGATCGAAGTCGGGAGGATCTTGTGGACGACTTCAGGGACATTCAACACGGCGTCAACGATCCCGTTGGTGGCCTCGACGTCAAGCGAAGGTTCAAGGACAATCAAACTGAGCACGAACGCGCCCAATCCGCGGCGGACGTTCGCTCTATCGCGGTTGCCGCTCCGGACGAACAATTCCTGCCGGAAGCCTTGAGGCGCCGGCCAACGGGTCCGCTCAACCCGCGGACCGGTCGTCGTCCTGCTCCGTAAGCAGATTCCACTCCATCTGCGCAATTCGCCGCTGGAATGTTCAGCAAATGCGGACGCGCGTTTCGTTACGCGCTAGGGGAACCGGCCCGATCGTCAAAAACAAGATCGTGATAGGTGATGCAGGCCACATTCGCGCGTGACCGTTGGCCGTATTGCGGTGGTGCGAGCCACACTGCATTTCGAACCAACGGAGTTTTCCATGAAGCTGTTGATTTCCGGATTCGTGGCAGTCGCCCTGCTCGCGGTCGCAACCACGATGCGCTCGTACTCAATTTCCCATGAACGCTCTACCGTAACCACTGGCGTGGCGTTGTCGAAGAAATCTCCGGCCTCCGCGGGCGTGACCAGGCTGCCGATCGAAGAGTACGAGGATATGTCGCTGGTCTTCTCGACACCACCCGCGAAGCATTGACGCAATCGGCGTAGTCGCCGCGCCCATCGACCTTATCGCTTCGTCGCCCGCTCGAGGAATTGCACCAGCGCGGCGCGGTCCTGCTCCGAGCCGATGCGCTGCTCCGGCATCTTGGTGCCGGGCGTGTAGGCCTGCGGCCCGACTTCGAACAGTTTGGAAACCGTCTCCGGCGTCCAGACGATATCGAGGCGCTTGAGCGCTTCGGAAAAATTATATCCGGGCGCGGTTGCAATTCGTCGGCCGAAGATGCCGGCGAGCGTGGGCCCTGCGCGGTTGACCTGATCGGCACCAAGCGTATGGCAGGCCACACAGGCGCGAAAGACCTCCGCGCCGCGATCGCCGGCATAGGCCGCGAGCGGATCTCCTGCCGTTTCCACGAGAAGCGGATCGACCGGCTCGCCTGTCGCGGCGTTCCAGCGCCGGATAATGTTATCAGCGCCGCCCGTGAGCAGCGTGCGGCTGTCGGGTGCGAATACGACCGACCAGACCGGAAGGCCAGGACCAACCAGCGTGCGCGCGAGCGTACGCGCCTTGCGGTCGATCACAGCGACCGTGCCGCCGATGCCCGCGGCGGCCACATGCGCGCCATCAGGCGAAATCGCAATCGAGATCACCGGCCTTGGCCCTGCCGCAAGCTCGCCGGCACGCGTGCCGCTGGCGGTCAGGAAGTAGACCTTGCCGTCGGCACCGCCGACCGCGATTTCACCGTCACGGCCTGCGGCCACGGCGTTGAGTGGTGTCGGCATCGGAATGACGGTCGGCGGCTGCGCGCCCGACAGCGGCCAGATGCAAACGCTGAGATCGTAGCTGACGCTGACCAGCGTGCGGCCATCGGCCGCAAACGCCACGCCGTTGACGTTCTGCGTATGCTCATCGAGCACGCGCGGCGCGCCGCCTGCGAGCGGCCAGAGCCGCACCGTGTGATCCCACGACGCCGACGCGAGCGTCGCGCCATCAGGCGATACGGCAAGCGCCACGATCGGCGCCGTGTGGCCTTCGAGCACCGCATCGGGCTCCGCCTTGCCAAAGGTCCAGATGGCGATGCGGCCGTCAGCGCCGGCGGTCGCTGCGCGTCCCTCCCCGAGCACCGCGACCGCGTTGATCGCGTCGGAATGGAAACGAAGCACCTGCTCGGCCGCATTGCGCGTCAGCGACCAGCGGATCGCGGTTGAATCGAAACTGCCGGAGATGGCGCTTTGACCGTCGGCCGAGATCGCCAGCGCCCGAACCGGCCCACCATGCCCGCGGAGTTGCGCGACGGCGGCCGTTGCGCCGATCGGCAGCGCTATCAGCACGGCCGCAAGCGCCAGAAGTGCCGACCGGCCTGCCTTGCGACGGGAAGCTTTCGCCGAATCGCTGAATGCCATTCCCGCCGGCCCTCAGCGTACGCCCGGCCTGTCGCGGTCGAGCCCCTTGGCTTGCAGGTCGTCGAGGTAGTCCCGAAAGCGCCGCTCGGCATTCTCACCGAGATCGCGCAAAAACGCCCAGGAATAGATGCCGGTCGCGTGCATGTCGTCGAACCCTATTCTGACGGCATAATTGCCGACAGGATCGACCGAAAGGATGGTGACGTTGCGTTTGCCTCCGACGGTCTTGCGCTCGGCTTCGGAATGCCCCTGCACTTCGGCCGACGGGCTGGTGACCCGGAGCAATTCGGCCGTGAGATCGAATGTGCGCCCATCGTCAAAGGCAACACGCAACGTGCGGCGATCCTTCGGCAGGCGAATTTCAACCGGCCACGCCAGCGTGACGTTAGGCACGCCCACCGCCGGCGTCAGCCCGGGCCGATCAGATTATGGCCGGGATCGCTGACCCTGGCGCCCGTGGTCGTAAAGGCGACGGAGCTTGGCTCCTGAATGGTGTTGAGCACCATCGCGACGCCGACGGCAGCAATGACGGCGAACGCCAGAGCCGCAATAAAGGATTTCATCTCACTTCCTCACCTTTTGCTTGCGCCTGACCGGACTATTCCGCCGGCACTGCGCGGGCCGTGCTATCAGATGGAGCTTCGCCCTTTGCCTGCTGTTCCTTGACCCAGATCGCGTGATGCTCCTTGGCCCAGTTGAGATCGACCTCACCGGTTCCCATCGCATCAAACGCCCCCTCCATGCCGATCGAACCGATATAGATGTGCGCCAGCATGGCGGCGATGAAGAGCATCGCGATCACGGCGTGGATCACGGTCCAGAACTGGAGTGCAGTGACGTTGCCCGGAAGATAGGGGAACAGCAGGAACCAGCCGGACACCGACATCAGCACGCCGCCGATGATCACGATCCAGAAAATCCCCTTCTGGCCCGCGTTGAAACGCTTGGCCGGTGGATGCTTGTCGTCAGACAGAAGGCCCCCGCCCTGCTTGAGCCATTCCCAATCGAGCTTGCCCGGAACGTTGTCCTTGATCCAGATCAGGAACATAATCGCAAGCCCCAGCATGAAAGGGAATGCCAGGTAGTTGTGCGCAAGCTTGGCCCAGGCGGACATGGTCGCAAAAGCGTCGGGGCCGAACAGCGGCAGGATCAGGGTGCGTCCGAAGCTAACGTTCAGGCCCGAGAGCGCCAGGATGATGAAGCAGCTTGCGGTGAGCCAGTGCGTGAACCGCTCGAAGCTCGCGAACCGCAGCATCGTCTTCCCCGAAAATCCCTGGTGCACGCGAATCCGACCGCGCACCATCAGGAAGATCGCGAGCACGGCCAGCATGCCGAGGATGGAAATGCCGCCGATCCAAGGCAGTTTGCTGCGCTGGAAGTCGCGCCAGTCGCGCCCAGCGGGCTGGATCAGGCTGGCAGCCATGCCGTCGGGGATCGATACGCGCCCGGTGATCTTGTCGCCCTCCTTCAGCGCGTTCAGAAGCTTGTCTTCCTGAACGGCCTCGGCGGTCGGCTTGAAGGAAATCTGCGCGGCCGCGGGATGCGCGAACACGAACAACAGCGCGAGCGCGGCAAGCAGCGGCTTGAAGACCGCGAATTTGAGATTTGAATTTGAAAGAGAGCCTGGCATTTGCACAACGCCTTTCGGTTATCGGAATTACCCTGATGCCGCCGCGCCGAAGCGCGGCGGCCGTTGCATCAGCCGGTCGGTGAATCGCTGTAGGCGGTCTTCCAGCCCCACATGCCGGAGCCATAGCCGCGCTTCATCACCCGCTCCTTGTAGATCTCGGCGATGATCGCGCCGTCCCCGGCAAGCAGTGATTTGGTCGAGCACATCTCGGCGCAGATCGGCAGCTTGCCTTCGGCCAGACGGTTGGCGCCGTATTTGGCATATTCGGCCGGGGTGGAGTCCGCTTCCGGCCCGCCCGCGCAGTAGGTGCACTTGTCCATCTTGCCGCGCGACCCGAAGTTGCCGACCTTCGGATATTGCGGCGCGCCGAACGGACAGGCGTAGAAGCAGTAGCCGCAGCCGATGCACAGGTCCTTGGAGTGCAGCACGACGCCGTCGGCGGTGGTGTAGAAGCACGACACCGGGCAAACTGCGGCGCACGGCGCATCCGTGCAGTGCATGCAGGCCATGGAGACCGAGCGTTCGCCGGGCTTGCCGTCATTGATGGTGACGACGCGGCGGCGATTGATGCCCCACGGCACTTCATGTTCGTTCTTGCAGGCGGTCACGCACGCATTGCACTCGATGCAACGGTCGGCATCACAAAGAAATTTGACGCGAGCCATGATCTATTCTCCTCTCACGCCGCTTGGATCTGGCACAGGGTCACCTTGCCCTCGTGCATGCCGGTGACCGGGTCGTAGCCGTAGGACGTGATCGTGTTGACGCTTTCGCCCAGCACAATCGGGTCTGAGCCCTTCGGATATTTGCCGCGTTGGTCGACGCCCTGGAACCAGCCGGAGAAGTGGAATGGCATGAACGCCACCCCCTTGCCGACGCGGTCGGTGACCAGCGCCTTGACGCGGGCCTTCGAGCTGTTTTCCGGACCGTAAACCCAAACCCAGCCGCCATCCTTGATGCCGCGCTCGGCGGCATCCGAGGTGTTGACCTCGACGAACATGTCCTGCTGCAGTTCCGCGAGCCATTTATTGGATCGGGTTTCTTCGCCGCCGCCTTCGTATTCAACGAGGCGTCCCGAAGTCAGGATGATCGGGAATTGCTTGGCGAGCCCCTTCTCGACCGCCGCCTTCTGAATCGAGAAGCCCACATTGGCCATGCGGAACTGACGCCCGTCCGGACGCGTCGGATATTTCGCGACGAGATCGGGCCGCGCGGTGTAGATCGGCTCGCGATGCACCGGCACGGGATCCGGCAGATTCCACGCCACCGCGCGGGCTTTGCCGTTGCCATACGCCATCACGCCATGCTCCAGCGTGACGCGGATAATACCGCCCGACAGGTCGACCGCCCAGCCGACGCCATCAGGGTTGTTGCCGCCGATCTTGTTGATGGTCGCAAGCTCGTCCGCGGTCAGATCCTTGTCCCAGCCGAGCTTCTTGAGCACGCCATAGGTGAACTCGGGATACCCGTCAGTGAGCTCCGACCCCTTGCTGTAGGAGCCCTCGGACAGCAGGTTGACGTTCTTCACCGAACCGTCAGGCTGCTTCTCCTCGTAGACCACGCCGAAGCGCGCGCGGAACGTGCCGCCGCCATCCTTGGCGTGCAGGTTGGTGTTGTAGAGCGTGTGCGTGCCCGGATGTCGGATCTGCGGCGTGCCCCAGCACGGCCACGGCAGGCCGTAATAGTCGCCGCCGATCTCCGGCTCGTCCGCCTTGGCGCGCAGGGTCACCAGATCGAACTTGCCCTGGTTCTTCATGTGCGCCTTCAACCGCTCCGGTGACTGGCCGGAATAGCCGGTCGAGAAGCCGCCGCGGTTGATTTCCCGCAAGAGGTCCTCGGCCGACGGATGCTTGTTCTCGACCTTGATGTTCTTGAACATCTTGTCGGCGAAGCCGAGCTTTTCCGACAGCCGATAGATGATCTCGTAGTCATCTTTCGATTCGAAGATCGGCTTGACGATCTGCTCGCCCCACTGGAGCGAGCGGTTGGAGGCCGTACGCGAGCCCGAGGTCTCGAACTGGGTGCAGGCCGGCAACAGATAAGTGCCGTTCTTGCGATCGGAGATCGCGGCGAACGTGGTTGGATGCGGATCGGCCACCACGAGCAGTTCGAGTTTTTCGAGGCCCTTCACCATCTCCGTCATGCGCGGCACGGTATTGCCACCGTGGCCCATGATGACCACGCCCTTCACGGCGTCGCGTTGATCGACATCGTCGGGGTTGGACAACGCCGCATCAAACCAGCGGGTCCACGGGATGCCCGGCAGCTCCATGTTCTGCTTTCGGGTGCGTGCCGGACGGCCCGCCTTCGCCGGGACTTCGTCGAAACGCGACTGCAGGTAGTCGTATTCGACCTCCCAGACGCGCGCCCAATGCTTCCAGGCGCCTTCGACCAGACCGTAGTAGAGCGGCAGCGTCACGATATCGAGCCCGATATCGGTCGCGCCCTGCACGTTGCAGTGGCCGCGGAAGATATTGGCGCCCGAGCCGAAGGAGCCGACATTGCCCGTCGCCAGCAACAGGTTGCAATAAGCGCGAACGTTGGCGGTGCCGACGGTGTGCTGGGTGCCTCCCATGCACCAGACAATGGTCGATGGCTTCTGCTTGGCAAAGGTCTCGGCGACCTTCTTGAGCTGCTCACCGGGAATGCCGGTGACGCGCTCGACTTCTTCCGGTGTCCACTTCGCGACTTCGGCGCGGATCTGATCCATGCCGTAGACGCGCTGCTGGATGAATTGCTTGTCTTCCCAGCCATTGGCGAAGATGTGGTGCAGCATGCCCCAGATCACCGCGATATCGGTGCCGCCGCGGAAGCGGACATATTCGGTTGCATGCGCCGCCGTGCGGGTGAAGCGCGGATCGAGCACGAATACGTTGGCGCGGTTGAGCTCCTTGCCGGAGAGGATGTGCTGCAACGAAACCGGGTGCGCTTCGGCGGCGTTCGATCCCATGAAGATGATCGTCTTCGAGTTGCGCATGTCATTGTAGGAATTCGTCATCGCGCCGTAGCCCCAGGTATTGGCGACGCCGGCGACGGTGGTCGAATGACAGATGCGGGCCTGGTGATCGATCGAATTGGTGCCCCAGAACGCCGCGAACTTGCGGAACAGGTAGCCGCCCTCGTTGGAGAACTTCGCGGAGCCGAGCAGATAGACGGAATCGGCGCCAGACTTGGCGCGGATCTCCAGCATCTTGTCGCCGATCTCGTTGATGGCCTGATCCCACGAGATCTTCTGCCACTCGCCGTTGACCAGCTTCATCGGATATTTCAGCCGGCGGTCGCCATGGACGAGTTCGCGCACGGCTGCGCCCTTGGCGCAATGCGAGCCGCGGTTGATCGGGCTGTCCCACGCAGGCTCCTGGCCGACCCAGACGCCGTTCTGCACTTCGGCGATCACGGTGCAACCGACCGAGCAATGCGTGCAGATGTTCTTCCTGATTTCGGTGGGCGCGCCGACCTTCTCAGGCCCTGCCTGCGCCTTGCGCACCGAGCCGAGCGGCATCAGGCCGATCGCGGCGCCCGCGCCGGCCGCCAGACCGGACCGCCGCAGAAACGTACGGCGGTCGAGAACTCCCGACGCGAGGCCGGCGGCGATACCCTGCAAACGCGCCTTGCCCGCGGATCCGTCTCTTCGCTTCATCAACATGTGCGTGGTCCCATCAATAGCGGTTGACGCGATAGAAATTCTTGACGTGGTCGGTTTCCTTGTAGCGCGCCTTGAGACGCTCGGCCTGCGACTCGTCCGCGATCGCCTCGCTGCCCGCAAGCGGCACAACGGCCGCTGCAGCGACCGCCGAACCGCCCATCAGAAACAGGCTGCGCCGATCCACTCCTGTGGTCCGTGACTTACCGTCAGATGGCTTGCTCATTGCATTCTCCCCTTGTCACGTTGCCTCACTGCCGTCACTCGGACAGCGTGAAGGCCTCTGATTCCAATTCCATGAAGACACGGCCGGTGCGGCCGACGGCGCGGTAGAAGCGCGCCGATTGCGACATTTCGAGATCGGCGAACATCCGCGCCGCCCACGGCTTGAGATGACGTTCGAAAAAGCGCGCCTGCTCGGCGAACTCGGCCTCGAAGTCGCCGCGTGCGAGGCCCGCCATGACTTCGAGCAGAATGGCGATGTGATCTTCCGGCTCACGCGAGGTACCTGCGCGCTCGATTCCGAGCGCGCGCAGATCCTCGCGCACCCGCGCCAACGGACGCTCGTGAAGAAAGCCGGTCAGATAGTAGGAGGCATAGGGCAGCAACTCGCCGCGGCCGAGCCCGATGAAAAGATCGAAGAACTCCTTGCTGACGGCGCGATCGTCCGTCGCCGCAGCGGCAGATGCGAGTTCGACATGCGCCATGCCGAGATCGGAGCCGTCGCCCTTCAGCGTGGCAACCCGTTGCAGCGTTTCCACATCCGGTGCCTTGCCAAGCAGCAACGACAACAGGCCGTATTCCGCGGCACGCAGTTGGTCGATCTCGTCGATTTCGGGTTTCGATGTCACCTGATCCTCGGACGATCCGTAGAGATCGGGGCGAAGGGCGAAACGGTCCACCTGCGTCAGTGTCTCGACCGCGAGAACCCGCTCGGCGGGAATACGCGACCATGCGGAAACGGAGGGCTGCGCAACGCCTAACCCCCGCGCCAGCGATCCGACGCCACCCGCTGCCTTAATTGCTAGTTCCAGTCCGGCATCACGCATGGTGCTACCGATATCTCCCCGCCCGCGCCCGCGTGCCTCTTATTCAGGCACACACTTTAGAACTGGAATTATTCCAGAGAGAAATTTGTAGCATAGGCAGGGCCTATGTCCGCAAATACTTTTGTCTAAACAATTGGTTTTGCGGTGCCATGGCGTCGCACTGGTTGCTGCGGCGCAACAGATTTCGCTTCCTCTGATTCACCCACCGACGCGGGTTCCCCTGTACCCCGTTTCGCTTCTGAAACGAGTTCCGTTTCTGTCGAGGGTTCATCAGACTGTCGCAAAGACTCCCCATGAAGGTCTTTCTGCGGTTTTGCCGAGAGTTCACGTTCAGCCGGTTGTGGCGAAGGACCTGCCATCTCGGTTCCGGAATTTGCGTCGGAATTCGTTGTTTCGGCCGTCTGCTCGCCCATGATTTGCGCGACCAGCCGCGCCACGTCGACGCCTGCGCCGAGCTCGCCACCGCCGGGCACTCCGCCCGGCGCGTTCCAGTCGTAGGCATATTCAAGTGCTGGACTGACGTAGTTGCGAATCGCGGGGTCCAACGCCCAGGACTTTCGCAAAGCCGCATTCCGCAAATGGTCGGGAACGCCTTTGCGAAGAAAGGCAGTGATATCGGTGGTTTCTGTCAGCTCCTCGAGCTTGGGCAGCGTCGCGAGATCGAACTCCGGCTCGACCGCTTCGGCTTTCGCTGGGGGTGGTGGAGCTGGCGAATCGCCGCTTTCGGCAGCCGGCGTGTCCCGCTTCGGCTCGATCTGTTTGGCTTCCTGCTTGCGCTGCGACCATCGAGCCAGGAAGCCCTTGTCCCGATCGGCTTCGTCCGGACCACTCATTTGCGACCCATCTTCTCATCCGGCCCGCCGCCCGGCACACGCGGCCGATCGCCGCTGGCGCGATCCCGCTTACGCTTGTGAAACACGCGCTCGACATGGAATCGATCGACGAAGGCGGCAATCCATGACGCGAGCCCAGGCGGCATCGGCACGGTGCCGATCACGTCGCAGCCGCTTTCGAACATCGCCTCCCCTTCGGTCGGATCGGCGGTCACTTTCGTCAGCTCAAGCTCAGGACCACCATCCTGGCGCCGCAACGCGACCCAAATCCGCGGCTCCCCATCGGCAAGGTTGTCGCGATAGTTCGCCGTTTCCGAACTGAACAGGTCGATGCTGGCCGATCCGGCGTAATAGATCGTCGCGTCGGCTTCGGTGGACAGCGCAGTCCAGGGTGCGGTCGCGGGCACCTCATCCAGGATCATTGCCGGCGACCACAACTGGTCGATCCAGGGATTGTCGATCGAACGGCGCCGCACCACCACGCCGACCTCGCGGGATGCTTCCGTCATTGCCATGTCACATCCTCCATTCGGTGGATCATGTGGCATTCACGGCCGCGGCCAGCGGCAACCCCGCGACCAGATTTTGCGGCTTTAGTCTCACTACTTTGTCCGCGCCCATGGCGAGGATGAGGTAAACCGGCTTGTCGCCGACCCGCTCGTCCACCAGCCGCGAATCTTCGAACGTCAGGCGCATCAGCGCTACGATGCGTTCGGCAATGCCCCCCTCCAGCCGCTCGCCGCGCCACAGCGCGTTGCCGATCCGCGTCGCCTCGCTGTCGAGGCCGATGAACCAGCGCCAGTCGCGATCCTCGATCGCGGCGATGGTTTCGACGCTGACGGTGATGCCGAGCAGATGAGCGACCCAGCGCTCGATGACCCGGCAGAGCCCGGCCCGCGCCTTCTTGTTGCCGCCGATATTCATCACCATCGCATGCGCATCCGACCGCGACCAGTAGGTCCAGGCGTTTTCGTCGTCCATGACGTCCATATCGCCGAACGACTTCGGCTGCTGCAGCATGGCCGTGAGCGGCGATGAATGCAGGTCGTGCTGGGCATGCTGCTCCGCTTCGATGACTTCCGCATCGGCCAGCAGCAAGGTGCCTTCGTGAACGGCGGCCAGTTGGCTGCGATAGAACAGCTCCGCGGCACGCAACATATAAGGGTCGTCGCAGCCTTCGAGCGCGTTGCGCAGGATCAGGTGGCACAATTGCGACAGAAAGATCGGCGGCAGATCGCCGGCACCCTTGCGGGTGAGCGCGACATAGACCGCCTCCAGCGAAGGCGCCGCGATCAGCCGGTCGCGGAAATTCACCATGAAGGACCAGTTTTCGCGCGCATCGGCATCGGCCAACGCGGCGATATCAGCGTCCGAGACCGGGCGCAGCGGATCGCCCATCAAGCTCGCATGAAGATGGCGCTCGGCGTCGCAGGCGTCGGCCGGCGGCATCAATTCGGGCCGCGCCAGATAGGCCATGATGAGTTCAGGCGTCGCGACCAGCCCGCCGTGATCGGCGCGGCGCGTGAGGTGATGGCCCGATGCGACCCAGAATTCTCTCATGTACGATCCGTCGTCCTGGCGTCGGTCCTGATCAGCCCGAGAAGATCGACCTCTTCGGCAGGTTCAACATCGCCTTCGACTTCATGGAAGGTAAAGGCGCTGGCATGGGCGTGCAACCGGTCGGCATCCGCGGCAGCCGGGCGGGCCTTAAGGGTACGAAAGCGTTCGCGGATCTCGCCGCTTTCGACGCTGCGCTGAACGGCAAGCAACGTCTGCGGCGGATGTTCGCACAAGGAAGCTGCGAACGCGATCTCTTCCTCGGCGGCAAGACGCGCGGCATCCGCATCGGGCGCCCCGAATTTCTCCAGCAACTGGCTTGCAAGCCGCTCGATCATCGCCTCCCGTTCCGCTTCGCTCGCTTCGGTGACGACGGCAAGCGTCGACCATCCGAGACTGTCGATCCCGAGAAAGCCGGAACGCAGCGCCACGCGCTGCTTCTGGCCGAGCGTCGCCAAATCCCGGTTCCAAAAAACGAACGCGCCGGAAACCGCCCATTCGCCAGGTTCCGCCGCCCGTTCGAAGACGAAGGTATCGGACGGGTCCAGCCTGATGGTTCGCGGAAACTTCAACATGTCCGCCTCATCCGAATTTCGGACCGCGCGCCTGCGGATCATACCAACTGGCTCTTGCCAGCGCATCCACAAGACTGTTCCGCTCCGGCGCTGCGCCTGCCGGCAAGCCGACCAGAAGATCGCCGTTAACGTCGATGCCCCGGCGCTCGCCAGCCTTGCTCTTGGGCAGCCGTTCCAGATAGTCCCGCGCGATCGCCTCGAAGCCGCGCTCTTTCCAGCGGTCGAACGCGGTCATCAGGTGCCTGGTGAAGCTTTCGATGATGGCATCGGTATCGACAATCTCGAAACCTTCGCTCAGCAGGGACACGCCCGAGGCCGCCTGCACCTCCGGAACATGCGCCATGGCGGCTGCGCGCAGGATCACGCCGAAAACGAGCCATGACGGTATGTCGTCTTCGGTGCATTCGGCGGGCCAGCCGAGCCGCCCGCCGCCAAGCAATCCCGCGTCAAACCGGATCGCGTCGGGCCAGTCGAAGCTGACCTCTCGTTCCGGCGGACAATGAGCCGCAATCGCATCCGCCAGCGCATTCATGCCGGCAAAGAACGCCCGCCGCGCCGACCTGAGCGGCTCGTCGGGTTCAAGAACCACCGCGAACTCTACCAGATCGTAGCGGCGCACCCATACCAGCGTTCCGGCCCCCGCCTCCGCCGCGATCTCGCGAGCATGAGCAAAGGCGTCGCCGAGCTCGCGCAACGCGACCAAAGTATAACCGGGTGGCAAATCGAGCGTCTGTTCCATATCTCTTGGACGAACGATCACGAGCGGCTAATCCCTGATTTGCTCCACGAGCCGCTTGTGTATGCTATTCCGTGCAAGTTGGCCACGCGAGCGGCCTTTGTATCTTGCAGATATCCGTCCAAGCGGTTACCGCAGAACCGTAGGATGAAGCAACAACCCGCTTGATGCTCCGGGTTCAAGGTATTTCAACATGAGTGCGGCGACGTCTCGCCTCCTGATTTGCAGTTGCGAGAAGACCATGCCGCTCGATGCGGAAGCGATCGGTCGCGGCTGCACCAGCAAGATCACGCAGGCAAACCAGCTTTGCGGTCTCGAGCTCGACCGCTTCAAGGAGGCGCTAGCCGAGGGCGCGCCGATTACGGTTGCCTGCACCCAGGAAGCGCCGCTATTTCGGGAGGTCGCGGAAAGCTCCCCGCAAGCCCAGCTCACCTTCGTCAACATCCGCGAGACCGGCGGCTGGTCGAAGGACGCCGCGGCAGCCGGTCCGAAAGCAGCCGCGTTGATTGCTGCGGCAGGCGAAGAAATGCCGCCGCTCTCGTTGGTGACGCTCGAGAGCAGCGGTGTCGCACTGATCTATGGCCGCGACGAAACCGCCATCGAGGCGGCGCAGCGTCTTGCCGATCGTTTGGACATTACCGTGCTGCTGACCAAGCCCGGCGAGGTGGCCCCGCGCCGGACCAGCGAATTTCCCGTGCTCAAAGGCACGATCCGCAACGCTCGCGGCCATCTCGGCCAGTTCGAGCTTGCGATCGACGACTACGCGCTGCCATCCCCCTCTTCGCGCGCCAAGCTCGTGTTCGGGCCGTCGCGCAATGGCGCCACCTCGACCTGCGATCTGATCCTCGATCTCTCCGGCGGCACACCGCTGTTCCCCGCGCATGAACTGCGTCCCGGCTATCTGCGCGCCGATCCGCGCGACAAGGCCGCCGTCGAGCGCGCGATCGCAGATGCCGGCGGCCTGGTCGGCACCTTCGACAAGCCGCGCTTTGTCAATTTCGAGCCGTCGCTCTGCGCGCATTCGCGCTCATCCATTACCGGATGCACGCGCTGTCTTGACCTCTGTCCGACCGGCGCGATCACGCCGAACGGGAACGCGGTTGCGATCGACGCCAATGTCTGCGCCGGCTGCGGCTCCTGCGCTTCCGTATGTCCGACCGGCGCGGCGTCCTATGCATTGCCGAGCGCGGACGCCCTGATGCGGCGGCTGCGCACGCTGCTGCAGACTTACCGCAAGGCCGGCGGCAGCGACGCCGTGGTCTTGTTTCATGACGGCGAGCATGGCGAGGACATCATCGATGCCCTGGCGCGGTTCGGCGAGGGTTTGCCGGCCAACGTACTGCCGCTGCGCGTCAACGAAGTAACGCAGGTCGGACCGGAGATCATCGCGTCCGTCTTCGCCTATGGCGGCAGCGGCGTCGCGCTCCTGACGCGCGCCAAGCCACGCCATGATATCGCGGCGCTTCGCCGCGCGGTCGAGACGTCCGATCGGATCGTTAGCGCGCTGGGCTTCGGCGCCGGAATCATCCAGATCATCGAGACCGACGATCCGGACCAACTGCGCGCCATGCTGGATGCCGCCCCTCACGGCGTCGCCACGCAAAAGCCGGCCGGCTTTGTGCCGCGCGGGGCGAAACGCGGCGTGCTCGAAACAACGTTTCGCGAGCTTCATCTCGCCGCGCCTGTGCCCGTCGAGGTCGTGCCGCTGGCGCCGGGCGCCCCCTTCGGCACCGTGACCCTGAATGTAGACGGCTGCACGCTCTGCCATGCTTGCGTCACCGCCTGCCCGACTGGCGCGCTATCAGATAACCCTGATCGCGCGATGCTGCGCTTCACCGAAAGCCTCTGCGTGCAGTGCGGGCTTTGCCAATCCACCTGCCCCGAGAAGGTCATCACGATCGAGCCCCGTCTCGACTTCCAGGCCTGGAACACGCCGCAGCGCGTGCTGAAGGAGGAAGAGCCGTTCAACTGCATCGCCTGCGGCAAACCGTTCGGCACCAAGAGCTCGATCGATCGCGTGCTGGCCAAGCTCGGCGGCGAGAGGCACTGGATGTTCCAGGGCGCCAACGCCAGGCGCCTCGACGTCATCAAGATGTGCGCGGATTGCCGCGTCGAAGCGGTCGTAAACGAAAGCTTCGACCCGCATGCGGTGCCGCAACGCCCGCCGGTCATGTCGACGGAAGATTATCTGCGCGCGCGCGAAGTGAAGAAGGACGATCCGCTTGGATCGTGAGCAGCAAGTGTCCGCCACCCCTCCGGATCTCAAGGCGCGCGCTACGTCGAAGGCCGCCGGCATTCCCGGCGTCAAGCACGTCATCGCCGTCGCCTCCGGCAAGGGCGGCGTCGGTAAATCCACCACCTCGTGCAACCTCGCACTCGGCTTCGCCGCGCTCGGACTGAAGACGGGCATTCTCGACGCCGACATCTACGGTCCGTCGCAACAAAAACTGTTCGGACTGCGCGGCAAGCCGCGCCAGCTCGGCCCGCGCATGCTGGAGCCGCTGGAACGGTTCGGCGTCAAGGTGATGTCGATCGGCTTTCTGGTCGAGGAAGACAGCGCCATGATCTGGCGCGGGCCGATGGTGATCTCGGCAATCACGCAGATGCTGCGCGAAGTCGCATGGGACGATCTCGATATCCTCGTCGTCGACCTGCCGCCCGGCACTGGCGACGCGCAGCTCACCATGGCGCAACAGGCGCCGCTGGCCGGTGCGATCATCGTCTCGACGCCGCAGGACATCGCCTTGATCGACGCGCGGCGCGGCATCGCCATGTTTCAGAAGGTGAGCATTCCGATCCTGGGCCTGATCGAGAACATGTCGAGCTTCTGCTGCCCCACCTGCAATCACGTCACACCGATATTCGGCCATGGCGGCGCGCGGACGGAAGCCGAACGCCGCGGCATTCCCTATCTCGGCGAGATCCCGCTCGACATGCAGATAAGAAAAACTTCGGACGAGGGCCGTCCCATCGTCGCGATCGAGCCCGACGGCGTTCACGCCAAGCATTATGTGAGTATTGCGCGCGAAGTCTGGACCGCGATCGTAACCGGCGCGGCGCACCGGCCGCCGCCGCGTATCGTCATCGAGTAGTCGCAGCCCGGCGGCTCACGGGCTCATAAAGATCGCGTCGATCCGCTCTGCGCCGCCGAGAAGGCCGAGCCCCTGCAATTCGTCGCGATACAGATCGACGATAAGAATCGACAGGATCACGAAAAGAACGGTGGCGACCAACACCAGAAGCCGCGAGACAGATGTATCAGGCGCCTCGCGTTGCGCGGCCGTCCGATCCCGAGACCTGCTCCAGAGCGGCGCCATGAGAGCCAGCAAGGCATAGAGCATTGCGATCTCTCCTCTCTGCGTCGCACTTCCGAAGCGTAAACCGGCCGCAGGCCAATGTCGATAATTGTCCGGCACGATTGCTCTGAGCACGACATCGCCTACAAGCAGATGTGGCGGGAGCATGCGTGTGCTGGCGGGCTAACGCGCCTCCTCGAAGCCGCCGAGCACAGCCGTGAGATTGGCGCCAAGAATATCCGAGAGATAACCGCCCTCCTGGACGAAAACCGTCGGCAGGCCCAATCGGGCGATCGCGGCGCCGATGCGGCGGAAGCCGGCCGTGGTCACCGCAAGACCGGCGAGCGGATCGTGCTCCGAGGCATCGAGGCCGAGCGCCACCACCAGCGCGCCGGGCGCAAACGCGCGGATGGTTTTTTCGGCATCGCCGAGCGCCCTGATGTAATCGTCATCCCCGGTGCCCTTCGGCAGCGGGATGTTCAGATTGGCGCCGAGGCCCGGACCGGCACCGCGCTCATGCGCATATCCCCACACGAAGGGATAGAAGAAGACGGGATCGGCATGGATCGACACCGTCAGCACGTCGGACCGCTCATAGAAGATACCCTGCGTGCCGTTGCCGTGATGCACGTCGACATCGAGGATTGCGACGCGTTCATGCTGCAGCCGAAGCTGCGCCGCTGCCACCGCGCTGTTGTTGAAGAAACAGAAGCCGCCCGACATGTCGGCATAGGCGTGATGGCCCGGCGGCCGGCACAGCGCATAGACGGCGTCTTCGCCGTCCATGACGAGTTGCGCCGCGGTCGTGGCAACGTCGGTGGCGGCACAGGCGGCGGCGTAAGTGCCCTTGCCGATCGGAGCCGCGGTATCCGCCGCGTGCCAGCCGAGACGGCCGACGATATGGGTTGGGTATGACGCGCCGTAGCGAACCGGGTGGATGTTGGCGATCATCTCCGAACCGGAATCGCCGAGCGCAACCCAGGCTTCCCAGGCTTCCTCCAGAAAACGCAGGTATTCCGCGCTGTGAACGCGCGCCCGCGGGCCCTGACCGAACACCGTCGGCTCGACGAGGCTGTGCTTGCCGGCCTTAAGTCCCGCCAGCAACCGGTCGGCACGCTCGGGCTGCTCGGTGGTGCGTTTGATCACGCCGCGCACCAGGAAGAATTGCGGATCGTGGCTTCGATGCAGTTCGGTGTAGACAGCCTTCACACGGTAACTCCGTTGGTTGGAAACAGGATGCTGCTCGGCTCGGCGGCATTGCCGAGCGGCGGCGTGAGCTCTCGCACCAGCCTGCCGACTTCGCGCCAGGCGTGGCCGATATGGTAGTCGACATGCGCAGTGATGCGCTCGGGATGACCGGCTTCGATCGCCGCCAGCAGCGGTTCATGGGTCCTCGCGATCTCGTGCGGATCGTCATAGAGGCGACCGATCAGGCCGATGACCATGCGCAGCTCTGCTGCGAGATCATCGAACAATCGCAAAAGGCGGCGGTTATCCGCGATTTCAAAAATCAGCCGGTGAAAGCGATAATCCTCTTCCACCTGCCGGGCCGGGTCGTCGAGATCGGCGGTCTGATGCAAAACATCGATTTGCCGCCGCAGCACATCTCGCGACTCCGGCGAGAGGCGCTTCGCCGCCAGCACGCTGGCATGCCGTTCGATGCACAGACGCAGATCGTAGATCTCGTCGATGTTTCTGATTTCGAGTTTGCGGACGAAAAAACCGCGGCGCGGGCTCGCGACCAGCAGCCCCTGTTTCTCCAGAAGGCGCGCCGCTTCGCGCACCGGCGCGCGGCTGACGCCTAATTCCCGGGCAACCCCGGCCTCCACCACCTTGGAGCCGGGAGGCAGCCGCCCCTGAACAATGGCCTGCATCAAAATTCGAGCGATCTGGCCGACCAGATCGCTGTCCGCAAGTGCCGGTAATCCAACCGGAAGAGACATAGGCCGCATCGGCTAAACCCGCGCCAGTCCGTGGTTATTTTTTAATCGTCGATTGTCGACACTTTAATCTTGCCCAGATGCTGCGCGGCACGCAAGCTGAAAAAGTTGAAAATGGATAAGGCGGAAATGACAAGCGCAGCCCACCACACCGCGAAGGCCTGGCCGGCGGCGGACGACCAGATCCTGCAAATCCGGATCGACCTCGCGGCGGCCTACCGGCTGATTCACCGGCTCGATCTCGACGACAGCATCTACACCCACATTTCCGTCCGCCTTCCGGGCCGGCAAGACCGCTTTCTCATCAACCCCTACGGTTTGCGTTTCGAGGAAGTGACGGCGTCCAACCTGGTGACGGTCGATCTCGACGGAAACGTCATGGACGATCCCACGGGGCTCGGCATCAACCCGGCCGGCTTCACCATTCACAGTGCGATCCACGCCGCGCGGCATGATGCGATCTGCGTCCTGCACACGCACACGGTCGCGGGCATCGCCGTTGCCTGCCAGAAGCAGGGGCTGCTGCCGCTCAATCAATGGTCGCTGCAGTTTACTGATTGCCTCGCCTATCACGACTATGAAGGCATCGCGCTCGATCTCGACGAGCGATCGCGCCTAGTCGCCGATCTCGGCGACAAGTTCGTGATGGTGTTGCGCAACCACGGCATGCTGACCTGCGGGCGCTCCGTCGCCGAGGCTTTCAAGCTGATGCACAATCTGGAGCGCTCCTGCCGCGCCCAACTCGCGGTGCAGTCGTCGGGCGCTGAAATCATCGAGCTGTCCTCAGCCGTCGCCCGCAAGACGGCCGGCCAATACGCAAGCTTCTACGACGCGATCGAAACAAATGGCGTGCCCGACGGCGAATGGGCCGCCTTCAAGCGGATGCTCGAGCGGACCGATCCCGACTTTGCCAACTGACAGACCCGCCCTCGCCGAAGTGAGAGCGCCAAGAACCCTTTCTTGAACGAGGTATGCGATGTCGAAGCGTAAGATTTTGGTGAGCTTTGCTGCGATGTGCATGCTGAGCACCGCGGCGGTGGCCGAGGGGCCGAAACCAGGCGGCGTGATCAATGCCGTGATCCAGCCTGAGCCGCCAAGCCTGATGATGGGTCTGGTGCAGAACGGCCCGACGCAGATGGTGGCCGGCAACATCTATGAAGGCCTGCTGCGCTACAGCCCCAAGCTCGATCCCCTGCCCGGCCTCGCCGAAAGCTGGTCGGTCAGCGAGGACGGCAAAGTCTACACTTTCAAGCTCGTGAAAGGCGTGACCTGGCATGACGGCAAGCCGTTCACCGCGGCCGACGTGCTGTTCTCGATCGAGTTCCTGAAGCAGACGCACGCGCGCGCACGCGGCAATCTTGCGCAGCTCGAAAAAGTGGAAGCGCCGGACCAATCCACCGTCGTCTTCACGCTGAAGCAGCCGTTCGGCCCGTTCATCGGCATCTTCGAAGTCGGCTCGCTGCCGATGATCCCGAAGCACCTCTATGAAGGCACCGATTTCAAGACCAACCCGGCCAACAACACGCCTATCGGCACCGGCCCCTTCATGTTTAGCGAATGGCAGAAGGGCTCGTTCATCCGCCTCGTCAAGAATCCGAGCTACCACGTCAAGGGCAAGCCCAACATCGACGAGATCTATTGGCACGTGATTCCGGACGCCGCCGCGCGTTCGGTCGCTTACGAGACCGGCAAGGTCGACGTGCTGCCCGGCGGCTCAGTCGAAAACTTCGACGTGCCGCGCTTGAGCAAACTGAAAAACACCTGCGTCACCGGCGCGGGCTGGGAATTCTTCAGCCCGCATTCCTGGCTCTGGCTCAACAACCGCTCAGGTCCCACGGCGAACAAGAAATTTCGCCAGGCGCTGATGTTTGCAATCGATCGCAACATGGCCAAGGACGTGGTCTGGAACGGCCTCGGCAAGATCGCGACCGGTCCGTCGGGCTCGGCGATCAAGTACTACACCAGCGCGGTACCGAAATACGACTACGAGCCCGCCAAGGCGAAGACCCTGCTCAAGGAAGCCGGCTATAAGGGCGAGAAGGTTCGCATGCTGCCGCTGCCCTACGGCGAGACGTGGCAGCGCTGGGCCGAGATGGTCCGCCAGAACCTGCAGGACGTCGGGATCAACGTCGAGATGGTCGCGACCGACGTTCCCGGCTGGAACCAGAAAGTCAGCGAGTGGGACTACGACATCGCGTTCACCTATCTCTACCAGTACGGCGATCCCGCACTCGGCGTCGGCCGCAACTATGTCTCGAGCCAGATCGCCAAGGGCTCGCCGTTCAACAATGTCGAAGGCTATTCGAACCCCGAGATCGACAGGCTGTTCGCCGATGGCGCGGTCGCCTTCCCCGATGCGGCGCGTGAAGAGATCTATGCCAAGGCGCAGAAGATCCTCGTCGAGGACGTGCCGGTGGCTTGGATGCTCGAGCTGCAATTCCCGACCATCACCCGCTGCAGCGTCAAGAACCTGATCACGACCGGCATCGGCGTCAACGATGGTTTCCGCGACGCCTGGATCGAGAAGTAATCGCCGCCTCGTCGGGTGTCAGGATTCAATCCTGACGCTCGAACACCGCGTCTCCAACGCAGCCGACAGCCCATGATCTCCTTCATCGCCCAGCGGATCGCGAAAGCTATCGTCGTTCTTCTCGCGCTTGTCGTCATGAACTTCTTCCTGATCCGGATGGCGCCGGGCGATCCGGCGGTGGTGATGGCGGGCGAAGCCGGAGCGGGCGACCAGCTCTTCATCGCCCAGCTCCGCGAGAAGTTCGGCCTCGACCAGCCGCTGCCGGTGCAACTGTTTCTCTATGTCAAAGGCATCCTCAGCCTCGATCTCGGATTTTCGTTTCGCCAGCAGATGCCGGTCTCGAAGCTGATCCTCGATCGGCTGCCGGCGACGCTGTTGCTGACGGGCACCGCGTTTGCGATCTCGCTCGCGTTCGGCATCCTGTTCGGCGCATTGGCGGCGCGCTTTGCCGGCACCTGGGCCGACACCGTGATTACGATTGCGGCGCTGATCTTCTACGCCACGCCGCTGTTCTGGGTCGCGTTGATGGCGATTCTGTTGTTTTCGGTCACGATGGATTGGCTGCCGAGTTTTGGTTACGAAACGGTCGGCGCAGGCTACACCGGCCTTGCGCATGTCCTCGACGTCGCCGCCCATCTGATCCTGCCGGCGACGACGATCGGGCTGTTCTTCATGGCGACCTACGCCCGCATGACGCGCGCATCGATGCTGGAGGTTAGCCGGCTCGACTTCGTCAAGACCGCGCGCGCCAAGGGACTGTCGGATGCCGTGATCCAGCGCCGTCACGTGCTGCGCAATGCGCTGTTGCCGGTGGTCACGCTCGCAGGCCTGCAGGCCGGCACGCTGGTCGGCGGCGCGGTGCTGACCGAAACCGTGTTCGCCTGGCCCGGCATCGGCCGTCTGATGTACGAGGCGCTGCTGCAGCGCGATTACAATCTGTTGCTCGGCGTCTTCGTCGTCTGCTCGGCCATGGTGCTGGCCTTCAACCTGATCACGGACCTCGTCTATCGTTCCGTCGATCCCCGTATCGAGTTCGCCGCATGAAACAGGTTTCGCGAATGCTGTTGCGCAATCCCGGCGGCATGATCGGCATCACGATCCTCATCGTTGCGGTGACTGTCGCTCTGATTGGCCCGCTGCTGTTTCCGACCTCGCCGTGGCGCATGGTGCAGCGGCCGTTCCTGCCGCCGTTCACGCTGGCCAACTTTCCGCTCGGGACTGATGCGCTCGGCCGCGACGTCATGGCAGGTATCATCTATGGCGCGCGCGTCTCGCTGCTGGTCGGACTGATCTCGACGCTGGCCTCGCTCGCGGTCGGCATTCCGCTCGGCGCGGTGGCCGGGTATTTCGGCGGCAAGATCGACGATGCCCTGATGCGGTTCACCGAATTTTTCCAGACCGTTCCGAGCTTTGCGCTGGCGATCGTGCTCGTCGCAATCATGCAACCGTCCATCGTCTCGATCGTGGCCGCCATTGCCATCGTGAGCTGGCCGCCGGTGGCACGGCTGGTGCGCGGCGAGGTGCTGTCGTTGCGCACGCGCGAATACGTCCAGGCGGCGGTCGTGACCGGCCAGACCAATTGGTGGATCATCTGGCGCGAGATCCTGCCCAACGCGCTGTCGCCCGTCATCGTGCTGGCTTCCCTGATGGTCGCGACCGCGATTCTGCTGGAGTCCTCGCTCTCCTTCCTCGGCCTCGGCGACCCCAACCTGATGTCGTGGGGCTACATGGTCGGCGCCGGCCGCACCGTGATCCGTCAGGCCTGGTGGATCACGGTATTCCCCGGCATCGCCATTCTGGTTTCGGTGCTGGCGCTGAACCTGATCGGCGAAGGCCTCAACGACGCGCTCAACCCTCGCCTTGCCAAGGGAGGGCGCTGAGCATGACCGTCGTCGTCAAGAACTTGAAGCTTGCGCTGCCGCCGGGCGGTGACCGTGCCCACGCCGTGGACGACGTTTCGTTCGATCTGACCGCCGGAAAAATCCTCTGCGTGGTCGGTGAATCCGGCTCCGGCAAATCGATGTGCGCCCACGCGCTGATGGGGCTGCTGCCGGATACGGTGACGGCAGAATCCGGAGAGATTCTGTTCGAGGGAAAGAACCTCTTGTCGCTCAGCCCGGCGGAATGGCTGGCATTCCGCGGCCGCGGCATCGCGATGGTGTTCCAGGAGCCGATGACGGCGCTCAATCCATTGATGCGCATCGGCGAGCAGATCGCCGAGATGTTCGAGGCGCACGGCCTGTTGACGCCGAGGGAGCGGCAGCAGAAAGCCCTCGCCTTGATCCGCGAAGTCGGCCTGCCCGATCCCGAGCGCGCGGTGCGCGCCTATCCCCATCAACTGTCCGGCGGCCAGCGCCAGCGCGCCATGATCGCGATGGCGCTGGCGCTCGAACCCGCCGTGCTGGTGGCCGACGAGCCGACGACGGCGCTTGATGTCACGACACAGGCGCAGATCCTCAAATTGATCCGCGACCTGCAGCGCCGCCGCAACATGGCCGTCATGTTCATCACCCATGATTTTGGCGTCGTCGCCGAGATTGCCGATCGCGTCGTCGTGCTTCAACACGGCAAGGTGGTCGAGCAAGGCACCGCCGACGACGTGCTGTTGCGCGCGCAACATCCCTATACCCGCGCATTGCTCGCCGCCGTTCCAACCCTGCAGCCGCCGCAGCGGACGCCTCTGCCCGATCGCAATAAGGCGGTGGAAGTGATCGGACTCGGCAAGACTTACGTCAGCGGCGGCGGCTGGTTCCGCAGCGAGCGCCGCGTACAAGCGGCCAAGGACGTCAGCTTCGACATTTTTCGCGGCGAGACGCTTGGGCTGGTCGGCGAATCCGGTTCGGGAAAATCGTCCGTCGCGCGGCTCGTGATGCGCCTGATCGAGCCGGACGCCGGCACTGTGCGTATTGGCGACGTCGACCTCACCCGCATCGGCGGCAAGGCGCTGCGGGAGCAGCGCCGCCGCATCCAGATGGTATTTCAGGATCCGTTCGCTTCGCTCAATCCGCGCCGCAAAGTCGGCAACATCATCACCGACGGGCCGATTGCACATGGCATCGATCCGGCGGCAGCGCGAAAACGTGCCGGTGAATTGCTCAGCCTCGTCGGCCTCAATGCGAGCGCCATGGAACGCTTTCCGCACGAATTCTCCGGCGGGCAACGCCAGCGCATCGGAATCGCCCGGGCGCTCGCGCTCGAACCGGAAATCCTGGTCGCCGACGAAGCCGTCTCCGCGCTCGACGTATCCGTGCAAGCGCAGGTCCTGGACCTTTTGGAGGATCTGAAGGCCCGCCTTGGTCTGTCGATGCTGTTCATTACGCACGATCTGCGCGTGGCCGCGCAGATTTGCGACCGCATCGCCGTGATGCAGCAAGGCGCGATCGTCGAGCTCAAATCCGCATCGCTCCTGTTCGCGGCCCCCGAGCACGCCTACACGCGCGAGCTGCTTTCCGCGGTACCCGGGCAAACGTCGTCGTCCAAGGCTGCATGAACAAGGCAGCATGAACAAGACCGCTTGAACGATGCGTTGTGTTCTCGTCAGCAAAAGCCTCGATCTCCGCTTCTATCTCGGTCCGCAATTCATGCGCGCCGCTGACCGCATCGAAATCGTCAGCCACCCCCACGACGGTCCGGCAACGGACGTGCGGCTGGCGGTGGCCTGGCATCCGCCGGACGACGCCTTCGAGCGCTACCCCAACCTGCAGGCCGTCTGCTCGATCGGCGCCGGCGTCGACAACATTTTGGCGTGTCCCAGCCTGCGGCCCGACGTGGACGTGATCCGCGTCGTCGATCCGGCGCAGGCGCAGATGATGTCGGGCTTTGTTGCCTGGCATGTGATCGGCCATCAGCGGCGCTTTGCAACCTATCAGGCGCAGCAGCACGAGGAGCGCTGGCAGCGCCTCGGCCAGCGCCGGGCGCAGGACGTGCCGGTCGGCATTTTGGGATTTGGCGAAATCGGCCGCCGGGTCGCCGCCGATCTTGCCTTGCTTGGCTTCCCTGTCATGGCGTGGAGCCGGACTGCGAAGCCGACTCCGCAGGGCATCCGCGGCTTCGACGGCGCCGCGGGCCTCGAAGCCATGCTCGGCCAGACCGAGGTTCTCGTGAACCTGCTGCCACTGACGCCGGAGACAAAAGGCATTCTCAACCGCACGACATTCGCCCGAATGTATCGCGGCGGCTACCTGATCCAGGTCGGCCGCGGTGAACATCTGGTCGAGGCCGATCTGCTCGCCGCGCTGGACGATGGGCAATTGGCCGGCGCTGCGCTCGACGTCTTCGCAACCGAGCCGCTGGCGCCGAGCCATCCGTTCTGGCGGCATCCTCGCATCGTCGTCACGCCACACGATGCCTGCGAGGTGAGCGTGGAAGCGATCGGCGCGACGTTTCGCGCGACGGCGGAAGCGATACGGGCCGGCCGCCGGCCGCCGCACTCGATCGACCGTGAACGGGGCTATTGAGGACCTGCTTGTCCAGCGCCTCGATCAGGCGCTGACAGAGTTAGACGTGATTTCGGAGCAGTGAAGGACGCCTGCGTCTCAAGCGCCGGCGGACGGCAGGCTGGCGGCGGCAATGGCCACGATCTGGGAAAGTCGGCGGCCGATCCGGGAGGACGCCCTACTCAGCAATGTACGAACTTGTCGCATCTCTTCGTCTTCCATGTGCGCCGGGGGGCAAGGCGCACAGAGAAAATGGTCCCAAGCGGCAAACCAGTCGAGATGTCGGGGAAAATAGCAATGCCCGCTTCGTCAGGAGGCCGCCCGGCAGTGGAATTATTACCGCGATCGACCCGTCGGCGGATGAAATTTTCTCCGCAGATCCTGACCTCAGAGCCCGGTGATTCCGCTATCTTACCGTGCTTGAGCCGGCTGCGGCACATCAAGAAGCCGTCGCAACGATGCCAGAACCACATCGAGCCGGTCATGGTGTAACCAGTGGCCGGCGCCCGCGATCTTCTGCAGTTCGGCACTCTTGAAATGCGCGAGCAGGTCCGCGGGATCGGGCAGAAAGCTTTCGTCGCCCCACATCAACAGGGTCGGACAGGTGATGCGCGACCACAGAGCGATGTAGTCCTCCGGCCACAGCCGGTATGGCGCCCTCGCCCGCTGATAATGATCGAACTTCCAGCGATAGAGGCCGTCGGAGCCCTGGCGAACACCGTGGCGAGCAAGATGTTGCGCCAGTGCCGGCGTCAGCCGCTTGTTGCGCGTGGACAACCGCTTCGCCGCCTCCTCGATCGTCCGGAACGTGCTCTCTTGATGCTCCGAGATGCGATCGAGCTGGTCGATCCAGCGCGACATCTGCTCGGCGATCGGCGCAGGCTGCGAGTCCGATAGGAACGCGCCATCCAGCACGACGAGGCGCGAAACCTTTTCCGGATAGGTGCCGGCATAGGCCAACGCGACCATGCCGCCCATCGAGTGGCCGACAAACGCCGCGTCCTGCAGCCCCGCAAAGCGCATCAGCCGGGTGAGGTCGTAGACGTTGTCAGCCAGGCTGTAGCTGCTCCCCTTCGCCCATTCGGAATCGCCGTGCCCGCGCAGGTCCGGCGCCATGATATGGAAATGCGCCTGCAGGTCCCGCGCGATCGCATCCCAGTTGCGGCAATGGTCGAGCCCGCCGTGAATCAGAATCAAGGGCGGCGCTGATACGTTGCCCCAGTCGACATAATGCAACCGCAGCCCCTGCGACTCGTAAAAGCGATCTGCCGGCTCGGCCATCGTGGATCTTCCCTCGCGGAGATGATGACCTATTTGGGCGCGAACCCGAACGTCCGTTCGAAGCGCTTGGCGTAGTCGGGCCACACCTCGGGATTGACGATGCGCGGCGGCCGCCTGCCGTCGAGCGCATCGAGAATCTGTTCGGCGGCGATCCGGCCCATATTGATGCGCGCTTCCTTGGTCACTCCGGCCGTGTGCGGGCTCGCCAGCACATTGTCGAACTGCAGCAGCGGGTGCTCCGGCGGCGGCGGCTCCTTGTCCCAGACGTCGAGGCCGGCCCCCGCAATGCTTTTGTCGCGCAACGCCTCGTACAGCGCTTCCTCATCGTGAATGAAACCACGCGCTGTGGTGATGAAGAAGGCGTGCGGCTGCATCAGCGCGAACTCGCGGGCGCCGATCATGCGGCGATTCTCCTTGGTCAGGGGACAGGAGATCGAGACGAAATCCGAGCGGCGCATCAGATCGTGAAGCTCGACCTTTTCGCCGCCGCGGGCGGCGATTTCTTCGGCGGTCAGATAGGGATCGTAAGCGATCACCTTCATATGCAAGAGGCCGTTGCAGAGCTCGGCGATACGGCGGCCGACATTGCCGATTCCGACGATGCCGACCGTCTTGCCCTGCACCTCGTTGCCGATCAGCGCGTTCCGATTGACGTTGGCCTGCCGGCGCAGCGCGCGGTCGGATTCGAGGATGCGCTTGGACAGCGTCAGCATCATCCCCAGCGCATGTTCGGCGACCGAATTGGCGTTGCCGCCGGACTGGTTGACGACGAGCACGCCGGCCGCCGTGCAGGCATCGATGTCGACGGGATCGAAGCCCGCGCCATTCGAGGACACGATCAGGAGGTTCGGCGCCCGCCGCAACAGATCCTGATCGACATGGAAATGCCTGGCGATCTCGTCGCGTGCCGCGCCGACCTGGTAGGCATGCGCCGCCGACACGATCGGCGCTGCGATCGTATCCGGGCTGTCATTCTCCAGTCGGTCGAGCCGCACGTCGGCACGCGCTTTCATGATATCGACATAGATCTCGTGGGCGAGGTATTTGACGTAGAACACGCGCTTGTTGTTGACGGTCATTTTCCTTGGCAACTTTCGGTTCGGAAGAGCGCAGGCTTGTTGGGTTTGGCGGGAGCCGATCAGGGAATAGGTCTGGGCGGAAGGACGGGCGGCCCAGGTGCGGCAGCCGGGGCCGCGTCGGCGGCAGTCCGGACAAATCTAGCCATGGGCATCCCCTCTCGAAATCTTTTCTTGCTTATCTCACATCGTCGCATGCCTGATGTAGCGGCACGCGGCGCAGAGCAGGATACGATCGGAACATGTTGACAATCTCGCTCACGGCGTCAAGTTTCGCCGCTCCAAGGATGAACGCCAGTGAAAATCGGCGCGGCAAAGGGAGACCAAAATGGCGGTTGCAGAGGAAAAAACCTCGCCAGGTACTTCCGAGAAAAGCACTTCCGAGAAGAGCACTTCCGGAAGGAGCACTTCCGAGAGCAGCACCTCTGAGAAGAGCTGGCACGGTGTCGTGCTGCAATCCCTCAAGCGCAACGACATTCGCCTCGTCCCCTATGTGCCCGATCGCGTCCTCACGACGCTGATCAGGAACCTGCACGCCGATCCCTTCTTCACCACCTTCCCCGCGGCACGCGAAGAGGAAGCGGTCGGCATCGTCTCCGGCGCCTGGATGGCCGGCATGCGTGGCGCAGTGCTGATGCAGACTTCGGGATTTGCAACGCTCGCGAACGTGCTGGCGTCGCTGGCCGTACCCTATCAGATCCCGCTGATCATGTTCGTGTCCGAACGCGGCACGCTCGGCGAATTCAACTACGGCCAGTCGCTGGTGTGCCGCACCATGCGGCCGGTGCTGGACTCGCTGGCGATGGAGCATCACACCGCGACGAGGCTCGACGAGTTCGAATTCATCGTCGACCGCTCCATCAAGCAGGCCATCGCCACGCAGGCACCGGTGGCGCTGATCCTCTCGCCGCTTCTGACCGGCGGCAAGGTTTTTGACAAGTGAGCGACCTCATGAACAGCGCCAACGATACCCCAGCCCGCAACACCAAGGTCATGAACCGCTTCGACCTCACCTCGCGGCTGATTGCGAAGTTGAAGAACGAGGAAGCCGTGATCGGCGGCATCGGCAACACCAATTTCGACCTGTGGGCCGCCGGCCACCGGCCGCAGAATTTCTACATGCTCGGCAGCATGGGGCTCGCCTTCCCGATCGCGCTCGGCGTCGCGCTCGCGCAACCGAATCGACGCGTGTTTGCACTCGAAGGCGACGGCTCGCTGTTGATGCAACTGGGATCGCTCTCGACGATCGCGACATTGGCGCCCAAAAATCTCACCATGATCGTGATGGACAACGGCATCTACCAGATCACCGGCGCACAACCGACGCCGGCTGCCGCCGTGGCCGACATCGTCGCTATCGCGGTCGCGAGCGGCCTCGCCAACAGCGCCTGGGCGGCGGACGAGGAGGACTTTGAGCGCCTGATCGAGCAGTCAATGTCGGCCGCGGGCCCGGCGCTGATCGGCGTCCGCATCGACGACAAGCCAGGCGTCGGCACCACCCGCCGCGATCCCGTCCAGATCCGGGAGCGCTTCATGCACGGAATGGGCGTACGCGAGCCGCTCTGAGGGGCGATTAACCACAGACACCGCCAGTTCCGCCTGCATGGGATGGCCAGCACGGAATCTGTGCTATGCCGTCCCGATGACGATCATCCTACGACTTATCGCCTGGGGCCTTGCCGCCGCCATCGCCTACGCGACGCTCGGGCCGGCGGGACAACGGCCGCACTTAAACATCGGACAGAACGGAGAGCACGCGCTTGCCTTCGTGCTCCTCGGGATCGCCTTCGGGCTCGCCTACACGCGCAACCGGTCGCGCACGACGATCTTCGTCATTGCCTTCACCGGCCTGATCGAAATTCTGCAATTCTGGGCGCCTGGCCGGCACGCACGGCTGGAGGATTTTGTAGTAGATGCGCTGGCGGCATCGCTCGGATTGGCGGCTGCTGCAGCGCTCGACTGGAAGATCAGGCGATCGCGCCATAGCGCATCGTGACAAGAAAATCCTCGCGGGACGATCGCCCGCGAGGATGGGTCAGTAAGAGCTGCGTTCGTTAGTCGAGGATCCTCACAATCCTGCGCGTGCGCGGCTCCACGATCACGCGACGATCGTTGACCACCGCATAGCGGTATTCGGTGTATCGCGGCACCGGACGAAGTTGGACGGTCGGCGGCAGCGGCTCGCCCACCACCACATGCTCACGAACCACGACAGATCGGTCCCGCGGGACCGAATTGATCACGGCGTTCGGAATTTCCACGGCCGCGCCGAGCGCAGCACCCACCGTGCCGCCGACGATCGCGCCGACCGGGCCACCGACTTCAGCGCCCGCGGCGGCGCCGTCCGCGGCACCTTGCGCGGTGGTCGATTGAGCGAATGCCGCACCAGAGGTCAGCAACGAAGCCGCAATCAGTGAAACGGCTAAACGATTATTCATCACATTCTCCAGTAAATTGATGACGTGTCTCAACCACCGGAGCCGCGGGAAGGTTCCGGTTCCAATGCGGCAGCAAAAAGAGCCGCGCCGAAATTTCGGCGCGGTTCCAGTCACAGGGAGAAACAGAGATCAGGCTTTAGCGATTTCGTGGCTCGCCATCATTTCGAGCGCGCGCACCATTCCCGAATGGTCCCATGCCCTGCCGCCATGGGCGGTACAGGCGCTGAACAATTGCTGGGCCAGCGCCGTGCTCGGCAAGGAAAGACCGAGCGCACGCGCGCCCTCCAGCGCCAGATTGAGATCCTTCTGGTGCAGCTCGATGCGAAAGCCCGGCTCGAAGTTGCGCTTCACCATGCGCTCGCCATGCACTTCGAGAATGCGCGACGATGCAAAGCCGCCCATCAGCGCCTTGCGCACCAGCGCCGGATCCGCGCCGGCCTTTGACGCAAACAACAGCGCCTCGCCGACCGCCTCGATCGTCAGCGCCACGATGATCTGGTTGGCGACCTTGGTGGTCTGCCCGTCGCCATTGGCGCCGACCAGGGTGACGTTCTTGCCCATCTTGTCGAACACGGGCTTCATCGCGTTGAACGCGCGCTCCGGTCCGCCGACCATGATGGTGAGGCTCGCCGCCTTGGCGCCGACCTCGCCACCGGAGACCGGTGCGTCGAGATAATCGGCGCCGAGCGCCTCCACCTTCTTGGCGAATTCCTTGGTGGCGAGCGGCGAGATCGAACTCATGTCAACGACGATCTGCCCCTTGGAGAGCCCCTCGGCGACGCCGTCCTTCCCGAACAAGACCGCCTCCACATGCGGCGTGTCAGGCACCATGATGATGACGACGTCGGCCTTCTCGGCGACTTCCTTGCCCGATTTGCAGACCTCGCCGCCCGCCGCAACCAGCTCTGGTGCGATGGGTCCGACGTCGTGCAGGAACAGGCGATGTCCAGCCGCTTGCAGATGACCCGCCATCGGGCGCCCCATGGTGCCGAGGCCGATAAAGCCGATATCGATCATTTCAACTCCCCTTATTTCGTTTCTTGTTCAGGTATCGGCCGTCAGCGCCGCGTGCCATCCAAGGCCCTCGACCGTCGTCGTCCTCGGCTTGTATTCGCAGCCGACCCAGCCGCGATAACCAATAGCGTCGAGATAGCGGAACAGGAAGGGATAGTTGATCTCGCCGGTGCCCGGTTCATTGCGGCCGGGATTGTCGGCGAGCTGCACATGGGCGATACGCGGCAAATGCTTTTGCAAACTTCGCGCAATGTCGCCTTCCATCACCTGCATGTGGTAGATGTCGTACTGCACGAACAGATTGCTCGATCGCACATCGGCAATGAGCTGAAGCGCCTGTGCGGTCTTGTTCAGGAAAAAGCCGGGGATGTCGATCGTGTTGATCGGCTCGATCAGGAGCCTGATCTGCTGCTTGG
Organism: Bradyrhizobium retamae; assembly: GCF_001440415.1. Classification (GTDB taxonomy): domain Bacteria; phylum Pseudomonadota; class Alphaproteobacteria; order Rhizobiales; family Xanthobacteraceae; genus Bradyrhizobium; species Bradyrhizobium retamae. The sequence continues at coordinate 66,596 of NZ_LLYA01000214.1, read as the reverse complement.
CGAGCACGTCTGCCGCAAAGCGCAGATTGCCGATCAATGTCTCGTTGAGATCGGTCGCATCCGCGCCGTCAGGCGCGATGCCGACCAGGCAATTGAGCTGGCGGCAATCGAGCGCCTTGGCGTAATCGATGGCGCGTCCGACGCCGTCACGAAATTCGTCGACGCGATCAGGCAGGATGGCGATGCCGCGCTCGCCGGCTGCCCAGTTGCCGGCGGGGAGATTGTGCAGCACCTGCGTCAGGCCGTGCTGGTGCAACTGCTCGCGCAGATCGGCCTTGTCGAAATCGTACGGGAATAGATATTCGACCCCGTTAAATCCCGCCGCCTTGGCGGCCGCAAAACGATCGAGGAACGGCTGCTCGCCGAACAGCATGGTGAGATTGGCGGCAAATTTCGGCACGATTCATTCTCCTTGCGTTATGCCGGCAGCAGCTTGCCGGATTGCGGCGCGCTCGCTTTGGCCGGGGTGTCGTCCAGCGGCAGATCGAGCACCTCCTCGAACTCAATGATGTTGTCGATCTCGGTGCCCATAGAGATGTTGGTGACCCGCTCGAGAATGAATTCGACCACGACAGGCACCTGGAATTCCGCCATCCATTCGCGCGCGGTCGCGAACGCCGCCTGCGCATGGTTCGGATCGGTAACGCGGATCGCCTTGCAGCCGAGCCCCTGCGCGACGGCGACATGGTCCACGCCATAGACCCCGATCTCGGGTGCGTTGATGTTCTCGAAGGAAAGCTGGACGTGGTAGTCCATGTCAAAACCGCGTTGCGCCTGGCGGATCAGTCCGAGATAGGAGTTGTTCACGACGACGTGGATGTAGGGCAGCTTGAACTGCGCTCCGACCGCGAGCTCCTCGATCAGGAACTGGAAATCGTAATCGCCTGACAGCGCAACGATCTGGCGCGACGGATCGGCCGCGCGCACGCCAAGTGCCGCCGGCAATGTCCAGCCGAGCGGGCCGGCCTGCCCCGCATTGATCCAGTTGCGCGGGCCGTAGACGCCGAGGAATTGCGCGCCGGCGATCTGCGACAATCCGATCACGCTGACGTAGCAGGTGTCACGCCCGAACGCCTTGCTCATCTCCTCATAGACGCGCTGCGGCTTGATCGGCATGTCGTCGAAATGGCTCTTGCGCAGCATCGTGCGCTTGCGGTCCTGGCACGCCGCCGGCCATGCCTGCCGCTCCCTCAGCTTGCCGGCCTTGCGCCACTCCTTTGCGACCGAGACGAACAATTCCAGTGCCGCCTTGGCGTCGGAGACGATGCCGAAATCGGGATTGAATACCCGTCCGATCTGCGTCGGCTCGATATCGACATGCACAAAAGTCCGGCCCTTGGTGTAGGTCTCGATTGAACCGGTGTGCCGGTTGGCCCAGCGGTTGCCGATGCCGAGCACGAAGTCGGATTGCAGCATGGTCGCGTTGCCGTAGCGGTGGCTAGTCTGCAAGCCGACCATTCCCGCCATCAACACGTGATCGTCGGGGATGGCGCCCCACCCCATCAGCGTCGGCACCACCGGAACGTTGACCGTCTCGGCGAACTGCACCAGCAGTTCGGACGCATCGGCATTGATGACGCCGCCACCCGCCACGATCAGCGGCCGCTCCGCCGCATTGAGCATGTCGAGCGCCTTCTCGATCTGCTTGCGGGTCGCCGCGGGCTTGTAGACCGGCAGCGGCTCATAGGTCTCGTCGTCGAATTCGATCTCCGCAAGCTGCACGTCGAGCGGCAGGTCGACCAGCACGGGACCCGGACGGCCCGAACGCATGATGTGAAACGCCTGGCTGAACACGCGCGGCACCAGCGCCGGCTCGCGCACGGTCACCGCCCATTTCGTCACCGGTTTTGCAATCGATTCAATGTCGATGGCCTGAAAGTCTTCCTTGTAGAGCCGCGCCCGCGGCGCCTGCCCGGTGATGCACAGGATCGGGATCGAATCAGCGATCGCCGAATAAAGCCCGGTGATCATGTCGGTGCCGGCCGGACCCGAGGTGCCGATGCAGACGCCAATGTTGCCCGCCTTGGCGCGGGTATAGCCCTCGGCCATGTGCGAGGCACCCTCGACATGGCGCGCCAGAATGTGCCCGATCGAGCCGCGCCTCTTCAGCGCGGAGTAAAGCGGATTGATTGCGGCGCCCGGCACGCCAAAGGCGATGGTCACGCCTTCCTTCTCCAGGATCCGCACAGCCGCATCGATCGCCCGCATCTTCGCCATGTCGCGCCTCGCTCAAACAGTGTTGGCTCTGGCGGCGATCTTCGTTGCGGTGAGACGTAATCTCAACGCGGGTGATTTTATTTCCCGCGGTGTGGGAGGGAGTTAGAAAATGCGCGACAAATCAGGCGCTTGGTTTACGAACGTGGTGGAAAGCCTGTGAGGACGCCCTTGCGAGGAGGATTTGCGTCCGGAACTCAGTCCAGATTCTTCCGCTTCAACTTCATTTGCATATCAAACTTGAGGTCATACTTCTTGCCGTCCGCGCAGACGGACCAGTATCGCAGTTGATGTGATCAATCGCATATCAAGCCCTCCCGAGAGTCGCTTCGAGCCAGCCAATTGAATGGCTGCGGCTGGCAATGGTTCCGGATTTCAGCCAATTCGCACTGCCGAACCCCAGGCAGAATTATTGCACAAGGCCTTCAACTACCAGTAGACTGCGCTGGCGCCACCGATAAAAAGGACGTGCGATGACCGATGTCCCTATGAACGCCGGTACTCAATCGATCGCCGCCGAACCGAGCCTTCGTAGGGTCATGGGCCCCTGGCTGCTCTTGCTGTTCATCGTCGGCGATATTCTCGGCACCGGAATCTATGCGCTCACCGGCCAGGTGGCGAAGCAGGTCGGCGGTGTCGTATGGCTGCCTTTTGTGGTTGCGTTTGTGGTCGCCCTTGTGACCGCGTTCAGCTATCTCGAACTGGTCACGAAATATCCAAAAGCCGCGGGCGCGGCGCTCTACACTCACAAGGCTTTTGGCATCCATTTCGTCACTTTCATCGTTGCATTTGCGGTGATGTGCTCGGGTATCACCTCGGCATCAACCGCTTCCCGGGCTTTCGCCGCGAACATGTCGAACGCAATGGGCCTCGACCTATCGGCCCTTGCCATCACGATTACCGGTCTCGCTTTCATGGCAGCCGTTGCCGCGGTCAATTTCCGCGGTGTTGGCGAAAGTCTGAAAGCGAACGTCGTTCTCACCTGTGTGGAACTGACGGGACTGCTGATCATCATTGTGATCGGCCTTTGGGCGATCGGGTTAGGCCAGGGCGATGTCTCGCGTGTCATTCAGTTTCGTTCGACCGCTGACAGCGGCATGTTCTGGCCGGTGATTGCCGCGACCACGCTCGCGTTCTTTGCCATGGTAGGCTTCGAGGATTCGGTGAACATGGCCGAGGAATGCAAGGATCCAAGCCGTCACTTTCCAAAGGTGCTGCTTGCAGGCCTTGTGATTACTTGTCTCATCTATGTTCTTGTCTCGGTCTCGGCAATCACCCTGGTGGCGCCGGAGCAATTGGGCGAAGGCGAAACACCGCTTCTCAAGGTCGTCCAACAGGGCGCGCCAAATTTTCCGATCTGGATCTTTGGATTCATCACCATGTTTGCCGTGGCCAATACCGCACTCATCAATATGCTCATGGCCAGTCGCCTTGTGTATGGCATGAGCCGCGAGCATGTGCTTCCGCCAGCTCTCGGGAGAGTACACAGGACGCGGCGGACGCCCTATGTCGCCATCGGCTTCACGACCTTGCTGGCGTTTGCCCTGATCACGTTCGTCGGTGGGGTGCCGGCACTCGGAGGCACCACCGCGCTGCTTTTGTTATGCGTTTTCACGGTGGTTAACGTTGCGGTGCTGGTGCTTCGGCGCGATTCTGTAAGTCATCAGCATTTTCGCACACCGACCATTCTGCCGATCTTGGGCGCTGTGTTTTGCGCTTTCCTCGCCAGTCCCTGGACCGGCCGGGACCCCGTTCAGTACCGGGTCGCCGGTGTCCTGATCGGGGTGGGCATCGTTCTTTGGCTCATCACGATCATGGTCAACCGGACGAGCGGGATAACGAGGGTCGAGCCGGAGATGGAGCATTTAGGTCGCGGCGGACCCGTCAACTAGACGACGCTGGCCGCTCAGTTCATCCGCAATTCCGTGATGTTCCGCGGATCGGGGCTCAGTTCGCCGCGCTCCACGCGCTTGACGATATCCGTCAGCGCGGCGTTTGCGGCGCAGGAAAGACCGATCTTCTCGCCCTCGCGCACGACAAAGCCGTTGAGGAACTCGATCTCCGTGCGGCGGCCCTTCTGCATGTCCTGACCCATCGAGGGACGCTGCTGGGAAGACGTGCGCTTTGAGTCTTTGAAGCGCTGCTCGTCGCAGACGCGCATGGCTTCCTCGTCGCCCTCGCCGGCCCGCGCGATCGTGTCCGGCGGCAGATGCAATATCTCTTCCAGTTGATAGCCATGCGCCTGCCCGACGCGGATCGCTTCGCTGCCGAGGCGCGTCGAGAACCGGCGCAGCGGCTCGCTTTGCAGGATTTCGGCGCCCGGCAAGCCGGTGCAGGCGGAGAGCCCATTGCCCATGACGTTCGCGACCAGCTTCGACCAGCGCTCACCCCATAGATTCTCCGTCACCTTGGCGCTGTCGGAATAGCCGACCAGGCGACAGACCTCTTCCGCCCGCGGTGTGATACGGCCGTGCACCTCGCCGGCGCGAAACACCGTGTGCGCCGCGCCGCCCTTGCCGGCGCCGCGGTGGATATGGCCGGGCTCCGGCAGGTTCACCGTGATGCTGCTGGCAATGCAGCCCAGCGTCTTGCCCCAGCCCACGATGCCGGCAATCGTCTCCTCGTTCATGCAGTTCTGCAGCGAGACGACGTAGCCGTCCGGCGCCAGGTATTGCTGGATCAACATGGTGGCCCAGGAGGTGTCGTAGGATTTCATGCAGACGAAGGCGATGTCGACCGGCTTCTCCTTGGCGAGCCGCTGCGCATCCGTGACGTGAAGCGCGCGCACGGGCACCGAGAATTCCGCGACATCCATCGCGTGGGTGACGCGCAGCCCATGCTTTCGCATGTGCTCGACGTGCTCGGGCCAGGGATCAATGAACGTGACGTCCTCGCCCGCTTGCACCATATGGGCGCCGGCGTACCCGCCGACGGCGCCGGCTCCGACGATCGCGATCTTGCGATCCATGGCTCCCCCTGCATCTTCTTGCAGCAGACGACGCAACCGCGTCCGCTCATCCGTTGCGGGATATTCTAGCGAATCGAGAGGCCTTGCCAACCGTCCGCTCTTTTGCACCAACAGCGAACGTTCCGGCAAGGTCAGTTTTCACCATAGCAGACGCGCGCCGCCTATTGCTGTGATCTGCTTTCAAGCAGCCGGTCGCGGACCTCCTCCGATACAAAGCGCTCCGCCCGCTGCCATGCCTCGTCATTGTCACCGCGGAACTGGAAGTACTTTCTGAACACGACGCGCTGGGCTGTCGTATCGATGGCAGCAATCCGCACAACGTGCACCAGCGTGCTTAGCTTGTGAACGATGCCGATAATCAGGATCTGCGTGCCGGTCTGTGACGCCGCGCGCAGCCGATCGCGCAACGCTGGTCCGTTGTTCGGACAATTTGGTGCGCAGGAGGAGGGCACGAGCTCAAAACGCCGGTCTGCCGTGACGTCGTCCCGCAGCGCGGTCATGAAAGCCCGCAATCGCTTTTCATGCACGACCGTCTGATCGGCGGGCTCGTTCGACGTGTCGATATAATTGAAATCGTCGACGGAGACGGCCAAGGCGTGGCCGGCGGTCGCGGCGGATGCATCTGAGATGAGCCTGGATCCCAGGAACAGACCGGTGAACAGGCCGGCTGTGGCCAGAGCGTGCAACAGGGAGGCGTGGCGCATGGCGATGGCTCGATTGCGGTGCGACTATAACCCCTTCCAAGCATCAATTGCTGCATTCCCTGCCGCTATCCGGCACCGTCGTTCAGACCAAGTCGCGCCAAATGTCCAAAGCGGATTTGACCAGGACATTAGAGGTCGCCAGCGGAAAGTCAGCTTACAAGCTAGTCATTCAAGGCTGTTTGAAGTGCTCGCATTGCAGGCGCCGACCAAATACGAGCTGGTCGTCAACCTCAATCCGCGCAGGCACGGACCGCAAACCCGGCTCAGGCCGATCTCGTCGCCGGCACCACACCACCGAGCGCTGCCGTCAGCTCCGCCGCTACTTCCCGCACCGTCTGCCCGAGCATCGGCAACCGCTCATCCGTCAGCCGGCTGGTCATGCCCGAGACGGAAATCGCTGCCAAGGGCTCGGCGCAGTCGTTGTAGACGACGGCGGCGATGCAGCGCAGGCCCATGCAGGCTTCCTCGTCGTCGATCGCAAAACCCTGGCGACGGATTTTTTCGAGCTCCTTGAACAGATCGCTCGGCCGCACGATCGATTTTTCGGTCAACCGCGGCATGCCGTGATGATGGATGATCGCGCTGACGTCTTCGTTGGAATAGGTCGCGAGCACCGCCTTGCCGACGCCGGAGGCCACCATGGCGACACGGCCGCCGACCTTGGTCAGTGAACGCATGATCTCGCGGCTTTCCATGCGAGTCAGCACGATGATGAATTCGTCGTCGACGACGGCGAGATTCGCCGTCTCCCGCGTCAGGTCGCGCAGCTTGCGCAGGTATGGCATCGCCTGTGCCGTGAAATTGCGGCGGCGGGCGAAGGTTGCTCCCACCGTGAAGGCGCGCGTGCCGACGTGCCATTTCGATTCGGTGCGGTCGAACTGCACGAAGCGGCGGCTTTCCAGCGTCCCGAGCAGGCGATGCACGGTTGAGGTCGAAAGTCCCGTGCGGATGGCGAGATCGCTCAGGCGATAGCCTTCGTCGTCTTCAGCCAGCGTCTCGATGATCGAGAGCGCACGATCGACGGACTGCACGCCGCCGTCGCGGGCGTTCTCGTCCTGGTCTGCACCGGATTTCGGCTCTATCGCCTTGCGCCGGACCACGTCTTTTCTCATCGCGACCTGCATCCATGAATCAGTCAGAGTGCCAGCGCGTCGAACGGCGAATGTCCGCTTGTTGTTATTAGTTGGACAAAAATGCCGCTTCGGAGAGCTTCCGAAGCGGCATTTATCGTTGATAAGCTCAGAGCAAGCCCGCGCCACGCGCCCACTTGTACTTGGCGCCGAGCACCTCGACGGGCAGTTCGGTCGAATAGGCATAGGCCGGGATGCCGTTCTGGTAGAGATACTCGGCGGCCTCCTCGACCTCAACGTCGCCGGCGAGCGAGGCCACGATCGGCTTCACAAAGCCCTTGGCCTCCATCTCCTTCTTCACCTCGACCATATTGCGGGCGAAGACCATCGGCGGCGTCACGATGGTGTGCCAGTAGCCGAGGATCAGCGCGTGGATACGCTCATCCGACAGGCCGAGCTTCACCGTGTTGACATAGGTGATCGGCGGCTCGCCGCCGGTGATGTCCACAGGATTTCCGGCCGCGCCGAACGGCGGGATGAATTTTCTGAACGCGGCATCGAGGTCCGGCGGCATCGTCATCAGCGACAGGCCGTTGTCGACCACCGAGTCCGACAGCAGCACGCCCGAGCCGCCCGCACCGGTGATGATCAGAATGTTCTCGCCCTTCGGCGTCGGCAGCACCGGCACGCCGCGCGCGAATTCGAGCAGTTGCCGCAAGCTGCGGGCGCGGATCACGCCCGACTGCGCGAACACGTCCTCGTAGATCTTGTCGTTGCCGGCAAGCGCGCCGGTATGGGAGGATGCCGCCTTCGCACCGGCCGAGGTGCGGCCCGCCTTCAGCACCACCACCGGCTTCTTCTTGGCGACGCGCTTGGCAGCCTCCGCAAAGGCGCGGCCATCCTTCAGGTCTTCGCAGTGCTGAGCGATGATCGCGGTGTTCGGATCCTGTTCGAAGAAGGCGAGCAGATCGTCCTCGTCGATATCGGACTTGTTGCCGAGACCGACGATCGCGGAGACGCCCATCTTGGCCGAGCGCGAAAAACCGATGATCGCCATGCCGATGCCGCCGGACTGCGACGACAGCGCTGCCGAACCCTTGACATCATAGGCGGTGCAGAACGTGGCGCAGAGATTGGCCGGCGTATAATAGAAGCCGTAGATGTTCGGCCCCATCAGGCGGATGTTGTACTTCTTGCCGACCTCGACGATCTCGGCCTGCAATTCTGGCGCGCCGGCTTCGGCAAAGCCCGACGGAATCAGCACGGCACCTGGAATTTTCTTCTCGCCGCATTCGGCCAGCGCGCCGGCAACGAATTTTGCGGGGATCGCGAACACCGCGGTGTCAATTACGCCCGGAACATCCTTGACGCTCTTGTAGGCCTTGTAGCCCAGGATATCGGCCGCCTTCGGGTGGATCGGATAGATATCGCCCTTGTAGCCGCCGTTGATCAGGTTCTTCATCACGGAGTTGCCGATCTTGCCGTCCTCGGCCGAGGCGCCGATCACAGCAACGCCCTTCGGCTGCATGATGCGGTTCATCGCAGTGACGATTTCTTCGGTCGGGCGCGGCGCCGGACGCGGCTTGTAGTCGAAATCGACGACGATGCGCACGTCGGCGGCAATCGCGTCCTTCTTGGTGGCGAATACCGGATTGAGATCGAGTTCAACGATTTCGGGGAAATCGCTGACGAGCTGCGAGACCTTGACGATGACGTCAGCCAGCGCATCGCGGCTGACCGGATCGCCACCGCGCACGCCCTTCAGCATGTCATGAGCCTGGATGCCATCGAGCATCGACAGCGCATCGTCCTTGGTTGCGGGCGCCAGGCGGAAGGTGATGTCTTTCAGCACCTCGACCAGCACGCCGCCGAGGCCGAAGGCGACAAGCTTGCCGAACGAACCATCGGTAATGGAGCCGACGATGACTTCGGTGCCGCCGGCCAGCATCTGCTGCACCTGGATGCCATCGACCTTGGCGTCGGCCTTATACTTCTTCGCATTGGCGAGAATGGTGTCATAGGCCTTCTCGGCATCGGCCGCGGTCTTGACCCCGACCATGACGCCGCCGGCTTCGGTCTTGTGGAGAATGTCCGGCGAGACGATTTTCATCACCACCGGGAAGCCCATGCTGGATGCGATCTTGGACGCATCAGCGGCAGATTTGGCCACGCCCTCTTTAGGAACCGGGATGCCATAGGCATCGCACACGACCTTGCCTTCCGGCGCAGTGAGGCTCGTGCGCTTCTCGGCTTTCACCGTATCGAGCACCCGGCGGACAGCCTCTTGGGCGCTGGGCTCGGCGATCTTGCGGGCCGCATCTGCAGAATTTGACATTGGCTTCCTCCTGGGGCTAGTTTATGGCATTTGGTATGCCAGAGATTGGATTGTCAAGACAAACTATCGCGCTGAAACAGCGAAAACACGGGCATCTTGACATCCTGGTATTTGGTATGCCAAAAATCTTCGGGTGTTTCTTCTGCTAAGAAGACGTCTCCAAAACAGGGAGGAGACGAGTCGTGCCCGCACGTAAACAAACCAAGGCGCCGCCTGTCATGGCTGAGGCAGATATCGCAATCGTTCGGATTGCGCCTGAGACGAGCTTCAAGAACAAGGCCTACGAGGCCTTGAAGGAAGCTATTCTCAAGATGGATATCTATGCGACACCCGAGCAGGTGATGCTCGACGAGCGCGCGCTGTCCGAGCGCCTCGGCGTAAGCCGCACCCCTATTCGCGAAGCCATCGCGATGCTGGAACAGGATGGCTTCGTCAGAACCGTGCCGCGTCGCGGCATCGTCGTGGTCCGCCGCACCAAGACCGAGATCGTCGACATGATCCGCGCCTGGGCCGCACTCGAGAGCATGGCGGCGCGCCTGATCACGACCACCGCGCGCAAGAAGGACATCACCGCGCTGCGCGATTTCTTCAAGGATTTTGGCAAGGACCGGCTGCCGCAGGATCATGTCGAGGAATACTCCAAGGCCAACATCGCGTTCCATCAGGCGCTGATCTCGCTTTCGGAATCGCCGGTGCTGGTCGATTTGACCAACGATCTCCTGCTGCATGTGCGCGGCTACCGGCAATTGACCATCGGACGCAAGGATCGCACCGCGACCTCGCTGCCCGAACATCTTGCAATCATCGAAGCGCTGGAAGCACGCGACACCGAACTCGCCGAGAAGCGCGCGCGCGACCACACGCTGGGCCTTGCCGCCTACGTCGAAGCGCACGGGCAGGAACTTTTTAGCTAGACGAACCTTCGCACCAGAAGACGACGAAAAATCGTCCGAACCAAAACGATCAGGGAGATGAAGCCCATGCTGAATACCGCGACCAAGTCCGAAGCACCGGGCACCGAGCAAGAGCTGACGGATGGCTTTCATCTCGTCATCGATGCGCTCAAGCTCAACGGCATCAATACTATCTATGGTGTGCCGGGCATCCCGATCACCGACCTCGGACGCATGATGCAGGCCGCGGGCATGCGCGTATTGTCGTTCCGCCACGAGCAGAACGCCGGCTACGCGGCCTCGATCGCCGGCTTTCTCACCAAAAAACCCGGCGTCTGCCTCACGGTCTCGGCGCCCGGCTTTCTCAACGGCCTCACTGCGCTGGCCCACGCCACCACCAACTGCTTCCCGATGATCCTGATCTCGGGTTCCTCCGAGCGCGAGATCGTCGACCTGCAGCAGGGCGACTATGAAGAGATGGACCAGCTTGCGATTGCCAAGCCGCTCTGCAAGGCAGCGTTCCGCGTGCTGCATGCCGCCGACATCGGCATCGGTCTCGCCCGCGCGATCCGCGCCGCGGTGTCGGGACGTCCGGGCGGCGTCTATCTCGACCTGCCGGCCAAGCTTTTCGGCCAGGTGATGGACGCCGGCGCCGGCGCAAAGTCGCTGGTGAAGGTGATCGATGCAGCCCCCGCCCAGATCCCTGCCCCGTCGGCCGTCAAGCGCGCGCTCGACGTGTTCAAGGGCGCCAAGCGCCCCCTCATCATTCTCGGCAAGGGCGCGGCTTACGCGCAGGCCGACGACGAGATCCGCGCCTTTGTCGAAAAGACCGGCGCGCCGTTCCTGCAGATGAGCATGGCCAAGGGCCTGCTGCCCGACACGCACGCGCAGTCGGCCGGTGCCGCACGCTCGACCGTGCTGAAGGACGCCGACGTCGTGATGCTGATCGGCGCCCGCCTCAACTGGCTGTTGTCGCACGGCAAGGGCAAGACCTGGGGCGATGCGCCGAAGAAATTCATCCAGGTCGACATCGAGCCGAAGGAGATGGATTCAAACGTCGAGATCGCGGCCCCCGTGGTCGGCGATATCGGCTCCTGCGTGTCCGCTTTGCTCGAGGGCATGGGCGGCAACTGGCCGGCCGCGCCAGCCGACTGGGTCTCGACCGTCAACAAGAAGCGTGACGACAACGTCGCCAAGATGGCGCCGAAGCTGATGAGCAACGCTTCCCCGATGGATTATCACGGCGCGCTCGGCGCGCTGCGCACCATCATCAAGGAACGGCCGGACGCCATCCTCGTCAACGAAGGCGCCAACACGCTCGACCTCGCCCGCGGCGTCATCGACATGTACAAGCCGCGCAAGCGGCTCGACGTCGGCACCTGGGGCGTAATGGGTATCGGCATGGGCTATTCGATTGCGGCCGCGGTCGAAACCGGCAAGCCCGTGCTCGCGGTCGAAGGCGACTCGGCGTTCGGCTTCTCCGGCATGGAGATCGAGACCATCTGCCGCTATCAGCTTCCGGTCTGCATCGTCATCTTCAACAATGACGGCATCTACCGCGGCACCGACGTCAATACGGGCGGTTCCGATCCGGCGACGACGGTGTTCGTCAAGGGCTCGCGCTACGACAAGATGATGGAAGCCTTCGGCGGCGTCGGCATCAACGCCACCTCGCCCGACGAATTGAAGCGCGCCGTCAACGCGGCGATGGATTCCGGCAAGCCGACGCTGATCAACGCCGTGATCGATCCGGCGGCAGGCTCGGAGAGCGGCCGCATCGGCAACCTCAATCCGCAGAGCGTTCTGAAAAAGAAGTAACCGACCTCCATTCATTCAATCTGCATCACGCAGTACAGACACAGTACGGAGCAATGACGATGACAAAGGCGCTCACGGGCGTTCGTATTCTCGATTTCACCCACGTCCAGTCGGGCCCTACCTGCACGCAATTGCTGGCGTGGTTCGGCGCCGACGTGATCAAGGTCGAGCGCCCCGGCGTCGGCGACATCACGCGCGGCCAGTTGCAGGACATCCCGAACGTGGACAGCCTGTATTTCACCATGCTGAACCACAACAAGCGTTCGATCACGCTCGACACCAAGAACCCGAAGGGCAAGGAAGTCCTCACCGCGCTGATCAAGAGCTGCGACGTGCTGGTGGAAAACTTCGGCCCCGGCGTGCTCGACCGCATGGGTTTCCCCTGGGAGAAGATCCATAGCATCAACCCAAAGATGATCGTGGCCTCGATCAAGGGCTTTGGTCCCGGCCCGTACGAAGACTGCAAGGTGTATGAGAACGTCGCGCAGTGCACCGGCGGCGCCGCCTCGACCACCGGCTTCCGCGACGGTCTGCCGCTCGTCACCGGCGCGCAGATCGGCGACAGCGGCACCGGGCTGCATCTGGCGCTCGGTATCGTCACCGCGCTCTATCAGCGCACCCACTCGGGCAAAGGCCAGCGCGTCACCGCAGCGATGCAGGACGGCGTGTTGAACCTTGCGCGCGTAAAGCTGCGCGACCAGCAGCGCCTCGCCCATGGCCCGCTGAAGGAATACAGCCAGTACGGCGAAGGCATTCCGTTCGGCGACGCCGTGCCGCGCGCCGGCAACGATTCCGGCGGCGGTCAGCCTGGCCGCATCCTCAAGTGCAAGGGCTGGGAGACCGATCCCAACGCCTACATCTACTTCATCACCCAGGCGCCGGTCTGGGAGAAGATCTGCGACGTCATCGGCGAGCCCGGCTGGAAGACCCATCCGGATTACGCCAAGCCGCCGGCCCGCCTGCCCCGGCTGAACGAAATCTTCGCCCGCATCGAACAGTGGACGATGACGAAGACCAAGTTCGAGGCGATGGAGATACTCAACAAGGACGACATCCCCTGCGGCCCGATCCTGTCGATGAAGGAGATCGCCGAGGACCAGTCGCTGCGCGCCACCGGCACCGTGGTCGAGGTCGATCATCCGACCCGCGGCAAGTACATCTCGGTCGGCAATCCGATCAAGCTGTCGGACTCACCGAGCGAGGTGACCCGCTCCCCGCTGCTCGGCGAGCATACCGACGAGATCCTGCGCCAGGTACTCGGCTTCAGCGATCACCAGATCGCCGAAATCCACGACTCCGGCGCGCTCGAGCCGCCGCGCAAGCAGGCGGCGGAGTAACGACGCCATCCGAACAGCACGAAAGGCCGCCGGTTTCGGCGGCCTTTTTGTTAGGGCGAGAGGAAGTCAGGTTGAATCGGCACGGCGGCCACCCGCCGCAGCTCTCATCATCGCAACGCCCACCCACCGCGAAACTGCGTTGCTCCGGAATTAACGATGCTGGAGCTCGCTGCGGCGAAGGACGGGCGTTTAACAAGCAGTTAAGACTTTTGCGCAAATGATAGACAACCAGCGCAACATTTTAGATCGCCGCAAGAATTGCGAGCGGACCTCAGGCCCCTTTATGAGGGATTAGCATGAGAACGCTTCTCATTGGTGTTCTGGCTGCGACCCTGGTTGGCTGTAGCTGCCTCTTACCGCCGCAAGCAAGCATGGAAGCATGCACGGACGCCATTGGGTCCGGCTGTCTCAACGGGATGGCGGCCAGCCGGCCGATTGAACCGGCGCCAGCGTCATCCAAGACGCATTCCGCGGCACCAAGAGCCAAATCCACAATCGCGACGAAGACGCAAGAGCCGTCGATTGCCCACGTCCGCGACGGGACCCAACGCGCTGAGAAAAAGGCGAAGTCCACCATGATCGAAGCGAAAGTCGAAGCCCCGGCATCTGGTCGGCCCGCTGAGACGTCCGATCCGGTCATGATCAAGGCGAAGACCACGATTGCCGCGAAGTTGGAGGAGCCGGCGTCTGCCGAGTTCGGTGAAATGAAACGGGCCATCCGCAAAAATACGCTCGGGCAGTCCGTCGACACCATTTGTGGTCGTGTCAAAGGTAAAAAGCCGTCGGGCGAAGGTACCGGAGATAGGCCGTTTTTGTATCTCGTGACGGAAGATGAAGCATACGTCGTCGATGGTCCCGCCAATTCAGCGGCGGCGAGCGCGTACCGGAATATTTGCAGCAGCTAGCCTACGACAGAACCGCTGCCAAGATCTATTGCGACGGACCAGAAGATCCTCCGGCGACGTTCCACAAATTCGAAAGCCGGAAGCGACGTTGCGATCAGCAGCAAACCGCTGCAGAGTGTGTGGGGCAGATTTGCTCCATGGAAAATGGAATCAAAGCTTGTGGAGTGACAGCTAATCTCTGAATTCGGGGACATCATGGACGATTTTTCTAATCCCGCGGAACTGGCCTTGGTATCACAAAACTCGCCGGTGCTCGTGATCATCGAGCAACATGTCCTGGCGCGTACGTGCATCCTCAACATCCTCAAGAGAGAGCTCACTGGGTTCGAGATCGTCGAGATGGCCACGACTAGTGGCCTGAACTGGCTATCCGGCAGAGACATCCGCTTGATTGCGCTGAATATCGGGCACAAGCAGATCACTGATCCTTCGATCGAGGAGAGCCTCGCCCTCCTTGCAGAAACCTGCCCGAAAGCGTCCGTTGCCGTGTTGTCAAACCGCGACGACGATGCGACGGCTTCGGCCGCGATGCAACGCGGAGTGCGCGGCTTCTTTCCGACATCGATCCCGGTCGAACTAGCTATTGCCGGATTACGCCTGGTCCTTGCCGGTGGGGTCTACCGACCGTTACCGATCGTGGGGCAAAACGGAGCAGCATCGAGCAAGACGATCTCGGGATGCCCCGACGCGTCCGAACTAATCGTAACGAACGAGGATAACGGCGGCACCAGGATTGTGCCGGAGAAGGCGATGGGTGACCTTACGCCGCGCGAACAACATGTGCTCGAGGCGCTGCAGCTCGGCCTTCCGAACAAGTTGATTGCCGTCAAGCTCAACCTTTCGGAAAACACCGTAAAAATGCATATACAACGTATCATGCGAAAGTGCTCCGCGCATAACCGCACCGAGGCGGTCGTTCGCTGGAGCCGAGCCAACGGTCATGCGCAGCCCTCACGCGTGCGGTCATCTTGAGAGCTGCCAGAGCTCGCAGTTCTGATCGCAGCTCAATCCTCGCGGAACGCGCCGTCGAAGCTGTCGAGCAGGGGCCGGAGAGCGTAGAGCGCCACGGTGCCGCGGCCCGTCTTGATGAATACCTGGGCCGGCATTCCCGGAACAATCTGGACACCATCGATCCCGGTGCTTGCCGGATCCTGCACTCGAATCTTGGTTGCGTAGTATGGCTGATCGGTACGCTTGTCGACCAGACGGTCGGCAGAAACGTGCGTCACAGTCCCATGAAGCCGTGGTATGCGGCGCTGATTGTAGGGCAGAAGATTCACGTCGGCGCTCAGTCCGGGACGGACCACATCGATGTCCTCGGGCCTGACACGCGCAATCACAATGAGTCGATCCTGCCGAGGAACCAGATCCATGAGAGGTGCGCCGGCGCCGATCACGCCGCCTGGCGTATGGATCTTCAGGTCGGTTACAACGCCGTCCTCGGGCGCCTTGACCGCTGTACGCGAGAGCTGGTCGTTGGCCGCCTGCAGTCGCTCGCGTAGCTGAAAAATCTGATTTTGCACGTCGCGCAGCGACTGCGCTATCTCGTTATGACGGTCACTCTCCATCTTGAGCAGAACTGCCTGCGATTCGTTGATGACCTGCTCGGCGCGCGATATCTGCGCAACAATCTCACCCCGCCGTCCCTCGATGTCGGCAACTTCCCGCTCGAGGTTCAGAAGCCTCGGGCGCCGCTCAAGTCCCTTGTTGACGAGCATGGCGACGGTTATCGCTTCTTCGCGCACGATTTCGACGCGCCTCGACGCCGCGCTTTCCTGCGCCCTGAGGCCCTCGATCTCCTTTTCCACCTGCGACCTTTTTTCCCGGTTCACGGCGACTTGCGATTGAAAGACCTGCCGGCGCGTCTCGAAGATGGCTTGCTGGCCAGCAAGGATATCCGCGACCGACTGACTGGCATTCTGCGCCGTCTCCAGCCTGGGCGGGAACGACACCCGCCAGTCGCCGTGCTGTTCCGCCTGCAGCCGCGCCTCTCGTGCCACCGCCTCCCACAACTGGCCTTGCAGACTCTGGGCTTCGGCGCGAGCCTTGGTGTCTTCCAGCGAGATCAGCGTCTGTCCGGCGCGGACAACGTCGCCGTCCGCGACCAGAATTTCCCTGATGATGCCACCTTCGAGGTGCTGAATCGTCTTGCGGCTCGACTCGGATTCGACGGTGCCGACAGCAATCGCGGCGCTCTCGAGGGGGGCATAGGTTGACCAGGTGCCGAAACCTACGACAAAGCCGAAAGCCAGCACGTTTCCTGTCCAGGTGATACCGCGAAGCCGGTCACGGAGCGCTGGCGGCGCCGATCTCAACCACCGCGGGACCTGCCAGATTTCAGCGTGAGCGATTGCAGTTTTCAGACGATCCCACCCTCTTCGGGCCGGGAGACCCTGGAAATGCCTGATACGGATCGAGGTGACACCGCGAAGCCGGTCGCAGAACGCTGGCGCCGATTTCACCCATCGTTGAACCGCCCGGATGTCGAGGTGAGCGAATGCAATTCTCATGAGATCGCATTCCCCTCGGGCAAGGCGATGGTGAGGATGTTTGCCGCGGATCATGGCAAGCTCGGCTGCGGCCAGGCGCCGACGCCGCCTTCGTTTTTCTGGTCGGAGCGACCCGGCACGGGTTCGCGTGAAGCGACCTGGGGACGGGCCAGGCACCTCTCGAAAATTTCCCTGCTGTCGCCGAATGCGCTGACAGCACCGTCCTGCATGATGGCAATCTTGTCCGTTGCGCCGAGAATCCCGATCCGGTGGGTGATGATGATGACAGTCGTATTGGCGGCCTTCATCCATTCAATAGCGTCGAACAGCATGCGCTCGCCGAGCGCGTCGAGGCTGGAGTTAGGCTCGTCGAGGACCACGAGGTGCGGATCGCCGAAAAACGCCCGTGCAAGGCCCAGGCGCTGGCGAAACCCGCGCGGCAGATTGGCGCCTCCGCCAACGACGACCGTATCGTACGACTGCGGCAGCCGGATGAGTGTCTCGTGAATGCCGGCCAGCTTTGCTGCTTCAATGACCTTCTGCAAATCGGCGTCGTCCAGCCGTGCAATGATGTCCTTTATGGTTTCTCCGAAGAGATCGATATCCTGCGGCAGATACCCAAGCCGCCGGCCGCCGCCCAAATCGCGCACGGCTGAAATGTCGACGCCATCGAGCAGCACCGAACCTGCCGTTGGAGCCGAGATTCCAGCGATGATCTTGCCGAGCGTGGATTTGCCGGAGCCCGATGGACCGATGATGCCAAGACATTCACCTGGCGCGAGACGAAACGACACGCCCTTCACGAACAGATGGTTCGATCCCGGCAGGGCGGCGCCGAGATTGTTGACGATGAGGTCGCCCTTCGGCCTGTCCGGGAGAGTCCTGATGCTCGCAGCCGGGGCGACTGCGGACATGATGTCATTGAGCCGGCGGTAGGCGGCGAGAGCCATCGCGAACGCCTTCCAGCCCGCAATCGCCCCTTCAACGGGCGGGAGCGCGCGTCCGAACAGCATGCTCGCGGCAAAGATGATGGCGGGATTTCTGTCCTGCTCGAGAACGAGCCAGGCGGCAGTGCCCATGATCACGACCTGGGTCAGCGCCCGCACGGGTTTGGAGATCAGCATGATGGTTTCGCTGCGGCGCTGAACCGCCTCTTGCTCGCTCCGGGCATCCTGCGCAGCCTGACCGATCAGGCGTGTGGCGCCGTCGAGCATTCCCATGGTTCTGATCACGTGGAGGTTTCCGACGGCCATGCCGAACCATCCCTGGCTCCTCGTCAGCGCAGCAGCCGATCGCGCCAGCGGGCCGTGCGTGAGACGGTCTCCGGCAAGCCCTAGAGCAAGCAGGAACAACGCGCTGAGTGTGCCGACTACGCCCAACAAGGGATGCACGAGGAAGAGAACGCCGAGGAAAAGTGGCGTCCAGAGCGCGTCAAACAGCGTCGAGCATGCTCCGGACTGTGCGAACTGACGCAAGGTCGCAAGATCGCGATAGGCTTCCGATGCCCGCGCCCGATCAGCCTCATAGGCGTATTTGAAGCACGCGGAGAGCGCTGCCGGATGGAGTTCTTCTTCAAGCCACTCGCCCATCCGGCCCAATGCAGCGCGGCGCAGTGCGTCAAGCACGCCGCCAACCACGACGGTAAACGCAACGATCAACGTCAGCATCAGGAGCGTAGCGCCGCTGCGACTCGACAGCACGCGATCGTAGATCTGAAGCAGATAGATCGAAGGCGCGAGGAGAAGAAGATTATAGCTGCAGCTATATGAGAAAACGAGCCCGAGCGATCCAGCGCAGGCCCGCAAGGCCGCTTTCAACGGCGTCCGCGCTGGTGACATTGTTTGCAGCCGAAGCGGTGGCGTCAGCATTGCGTTCCCGCCAGAGTTCTGAAGTCCGACCCTTCCCGTCCCATTGTTCGCCGACTTTGCAGCGAAGTGAGAACCGGCAGCCCCCGCCGCCGGTTCTCTGCCCCTCCAGAGTCGCCGATCAGCCGTGCGCTAACATGCCTGAATCGTCGATATAGTAGGTTTCGTGGCTGTTGAGCGAGTCGTTCAGTATCTTGATGTCAACGTCCCCGCCTTCCGCCTTGTTGTTGTTGCCGCCGTCACCGCCAATGCCGGCCCACACGTTCTGACTCATATCCGCCGAGAGGTAGTTTTTCTGGTGGGCCGAAGTGTTGGCATCCACGTCGGACTTATTGTGGCCGCTGTCGGATTCCTGGTCGCCATTCGATACGGCTTTGCCGCCCTCTGCTTTCGAATGCTTCTCCGCCTTCACATTCGCGCCCCCGGCGTCCCAGTAGGCCTTCTGATGAACCTGATCGCCGGTCTTGACGTACACGTCGGCGCCGTCAGCCTTGTTGTACGGGTTGAACTCGATACTGGGCTTGCTACTGATGTCACCCGTATTGACGCCGTCTCCACCGTTTCCCGCGCTGTTGCCGCCGGTCGAAATCTTCAGCGCGATCGTGTCGGAAGGAAACAATGCCTTTGCCTTTGCCATGTCAGTCTCCCTGAGCTGGTTTGCACACTGTGTGTCCCAATGTGGACAGCAACGATTTTGGTTTTGGACACCGGAGCGGTCTAGCTGCCAAAGCTGATGTCTTTCGAAGCGAAGGTGTACGCCCGAAATGCTACCCTCTCGCCCCCGCGATCTGCGCAGCCCCAGTGCTGCTCGAGCGTTTTCAAGAAGCGGAGAGGTTTGCGCCAGGAAGACGCGTCAAATCAAAACCTGGAACCTCGTTTCGATTCGATCGAAACGGAAAAGGCGCTAGGCGAGATCCAGCAAGTGAAGGTCCGACAACAGTTGCATGGCGAAATCACCGCCAAGCGCAGCGTTGCCGTGGCCGCCGTCACCACCGATTCCAGCAATCTGGATCGTGCTCTGATCGAACACGACATTGTTGCTCTGATGAGCCTCGGCTGTCGAGTTGTAGCCGGCGACTGCAATGTTGATCGGGACGTAGATCGCCACGTCGATGTCGATCATGCTTCCCGAGAAATGGCCGTTGCCGCCATTGCCAGCGCTGTTGTTGCCGGTCGTGATGACGTCAGAGCCGATCAAGTCGAAGATCGAAGAGAAGATGTCCGCAGTTCCGCCAATCGCGTGGTTGCCGTTGCCGCCATTGCCCCCAACACCGGCCATCTGAAACGCGGATTGATCAAACACCACGTTGTTTGTCTGTTCGGCGTAGGCAGTGGAATTGTATCCCGCCACCGCGATGTTGATCGGATAGTACAATGCAAACGACGCGTGAACGATGCCCCCATAGAAGTATCCGTCCCCGCCGTTGCCTGCGTGGTTATCCCCGCTCGCGATCACATTGGAGCCCATCCCGCCGTGGGAGAGGCCTGACCAGCCGATGGGCAAGTGGGGCCCGTAGCCAGTTTCGAAGACCGACAGACCTCCACCGATCGCGGCATTGCCGTTCCCGCCATCACCCCCAACGCCGCCCATCTGAAACGCGGACTGATCGAACACCACATTGTTTGTCTGATCGGCGTTGGCACTGGAATTATTTCCCGCCACCGCAATGTTGATGGGTGCATAGACCGCGACAGGAGCATGCACCATCGCTCCAGAGAAGTAGCCGTCGCCACCATTGCCGGCGCTGTTGCCACCGGTGGCGATCGCGCCGATGCCGACAGACCCGAACGCGCCGACGCTTCCGCCCAATGCGGCATTCCAATTGCCGCCATCACCGCCAACTCCCGCGATCTGGCTTGCGGACTGATCAAAATAGGCGATGTTCGTCTGATGGGCGAGGGCTGTCGCATGGACGCCCGGCCACACCACGTTGAGCGGCTCGAAACCAGCGTAGCTGCTGTGGATCAGGCTCCCGGCAAAATAACCTTTGCCGCCATTGCCGGCGCTGTTATCTCCCGTGTGGGTCAGGAAGCGTGGCAATGAATCCGCGGACATCCACCACGAGCCTGGCAGATCGTTTCCGAGCTGAGCCTTGCGGTCGAGGGGAACGCGGTGAACAGGGTCCGGTACACTCCGATGATCCATGACTGTTGCCCTACCGAAATTGCCTCGCGCCGACCGGACGGACGCCTCCCTCACTCAAGAGAGAATGTCACCTCGGCGAGCCAGAAGCCGAGTCGTCAATTCGGATCGCAAACGTTCGGGCGATAGACATGATATCAGTTACGCCCGTTCGGGTGTGGTTCGCACACCGACGAGATCGTGCGCCAGGTGCTCGGCTTCAGCGATCACCAAAGCGATCACCAAGTCGCCGAAATCCACGATTGCGGCGCGCTCGATCCGCCGCGGAAGCAGGCCGCCGAATAAGCACCCTGGGATTCTGGAATGCAAAAGCCGCCGGTTTTCCGGCGGCCTTTTCATTCTGGAGTGCCAGCATCCGGACTCTTTGCTGCAATGCAAACGTCCGATTTGCTGCTACGCAAACAAAGTTATTGTTGGTGGTATCTGGTATACATAAAGTCTCCCCGTATCACGAAAGCGGAGCTTCTCCGCCACTTCAGAAAGGGGACATCCATGTCCAAGACTGCCTCCATCGGCCTCCTGCCCTCCCCCACCCTGTTCGGCCGCCTGATGGCTTCCATCGACCGTCTGCTGATCGCGAGCAGCCGCGTTGCGGTTCGCAACGGCGATCTCCCCCCTTTCGGCCTCTGATGCTTCTGCAGTAAGGGCTTTTTTGCGCGGCGCCTCGCGAAATCCTACCGCAACCATAGGTTACATTTCGGTCAACGCCCCGGTTTCCGGGGCCGTTTTAGTTCGCCGCTCACCGATTGCCTGTTTGGGCGCCACCTGCGACAAATTGGCCGAGTCTCGTGTCGAAACCAAAAACCAGTTGCATCGTGGCATATCATATACAACAATTCTAAAAACGCCCATACCAGAACAAGGGCGCATACTAGGGGGGAGCTAGGCCGTGCAGTCCGCAAGGGACAGCGAAGGCGACATCGCAAGGAACGGGCAGCGTGAGCGTGCCCACCCCTCTTCTTGCGCCTCTCAGACTCACAATTGGCCGAAAGGAGCGGATGCCGCCCGATCGGGCCCCTCGTACAATTCGAACCTGCGGGACTCGCGATGAGGCAACCATTGCGGCGCGACGATCATGGGTGCATGAAGACCCGAAACGTTTGATCGGGAATGAACTTACCAAGCCGGCAAAGACCGGCGTAACCACAGTTCAACGGGAGTGAAGCAAATGAGGCGTTCTACACATCTTGCATTGGGAACGATTGCGGCGCTGTGCACGGGCGGGGTCGCGGTTCCCGCAACGGCGGCGTGGGAGCCGGTGCGGCCCGTTGAATTCATCGTCCCCGCCGGCACGGGCGGCGGCGCCGACCAGATGGCGCGCACGATCCAGGGCATCGTCACCAAGCACAGTCTGATGAAGCAGCCGCTGGTCGTCATCAACAAGTCCGGCGGCGCCGGCGGCGAAGGCTTCCTCGACGTCAAGGGATCGGGCGGAAATCCCCACAAGATCATCATTACGCTCTCCAACCTCTTCACCACTCCGCTTGCCACCGGAATTCCGTTTAGCTGGAAAGACCTCACGCCGGTCGCGATGCTGGCACTGGATGAATTCGTGCTGTGGGTGAACGCCGACAAGCCGTACAAGACGGCGAAGGAGTACATCGATGCCGTGAAGGCCGCTCCCGCCGGCTCGATCAAGATGGGCGGCACCGGCTCGAAGCAGGAAGATCAGATCATCACTGTCGCCGTGGAAAAAGCCGTCGGCACCAAGTTCACCTACATTCCCTACAAGGGCGGCGGCGAAGTCGCCGTTCAACTCGTCGGCAACCACGTCGATTCGACCGTCAACAATCCGATCGAGGCGGTCGCGCAATGGCGCGGCGGCAAGCTGCGTCCGCTCTGCGTTTTTGATGCAAAGCCGATGGCCTACGACGAGCCGATCGCGGACGGCAAGGCCTGGAAGGACGTTCCGACCTGCAAGTCGGCAGGTCTTGACATGGAATATCTGATGCTGCGCGGCATCTTCATGGCGCCCAGGGCCACCAAGGACCAGGTCGAGTATTATGTCGAACTGTTCAAGAAAATTCGCGCCACTCCTGAGTGGCAGGACTTCATGAAGAGCGGCGCATTCAACACGACCTTCCTGACCGGCGCAGAATACGCCAAATGGGTCGAGGCCGAGGACAAGCGTCATCAGGCTCTGATGAAAGAGGCCGGTTTCCTCGCTCCGAGCAACTGACCGAGAAGCACTGATCGATTGGGTTAGCAACGCAGACGGCGGGCTCGGTTTCCGCGGGCTTGATTGCGCATGGAGTTTCGATGACAACAGGCAGTTCGAGCAACACCGGCCCGACCCACAAGCTCGTGGAAGCAGGCGTCACCCTACTGATCGCTCTGTTCGGAGTGATCGTGATCGCAGGCAGCCTCAAGGCCGGGATCAATTGGGGCCCTGAGGGCCCCCGCGCCGGGTTCTTCCCATTCTATATCGGGCTTTTCATCATCGCTTCCAGCGGGATCAATCTGTGGAACGGATTGCGCGAAGACAATGACGGACTGTTCGCGGAGTGGGGACAGCTTCGTCAGGTTCTGAGCGTCGTCATTCCTACCGGAATTTATGTCGGCTCCATGCCGTTCATCGGGCTGTACGTCGCTTCGACCATTTTCATCGCATGGTTCATGCGATGGCTGGGCAAATACAACTGGATCACCGTCCTGGCGGTGGCATTGGGCATGCCCCTCGTCACGTATTTGATTTTCGAGCGCTGGTTCATGGTCCCGCTTCCAAAGGGACCCGTGGAAGAGTGGCTCGACCTGTAAACAACGACGTACAGTCAGGATTGGATTATCGGGATGGAAGAACTCGTCAATCTTTTTCACGGCTTTGCGGTCGCGCTGCAGCCGTACAACATCATGCTGATGGTTATCGGCATCGTGCTCGGTGTCATCATCGGCGTGCTTCCGGGACTGGGCGGCGCCAATGGCGTCGCCATCCTGCTGCCGCTGACATTCAGCATGTCGCCGACGTCGGCCATCATCATGTTGTCCTGTATTTACTGGGGCGCGCTGTTCGGTGGAGCGATCACCTCGATTCTCTTCAACATACCGGGCGAACCATGGTCGGTGGCCACGACGTTCGACGGCTATCCGATGGCGCAGCAGGGCAAGGCCGGCGAGGCGTTGACCGCCGCCTTCACCTCCTCCTTCGTCGGTGCGCTGTTCGCCGTGGTCATGATCACGCTGGTCGCTCCCCTGGTCGCCAGCTTTGCGCTGCAATTCGGGCCTGCGGAAAAGTTCGCGGTGTATTTCCTCGCATTCTGCAGCTTCGTGGGCCTGAGCAAGGAACCGCCGTTCAAGACCATTGCGGCTATGATGATCGGCTTTGCACTGGCCGCGGTCGGACTTGATTCCATCACCGGGCAGTTGCGGCTGACGTTCGGCGTCACCCACCTGCTCAACGGCTTCGACTTCCTCATTGCCGTGATCGGGCTGTTCGGCATCGGTGAAATCCTTCTGACGATGGAGGAAGGGCTCGCCTTCCGAGGCGGCAAGGCCAAGATCAATTTGCGGGTCGTGCTGCAGACCTGGAAGGAATTGCCAAAGTACTGGATGACCTCGTTGCGCTCCTGCTTCATCGGCTGCTGGATGGGAATCACGCCGGCGGGCGCTACTCCAGCCTCGTTCATGAGCTACGGCATTGCCAAACGCATGGCGAAGAACGGCAAGAACTTCGGCAAGGGCGAGATCGAAGGCGTCGTTGCGCCGGAGACCGCGGCGCACGCCGCGGGTACAGCGGCCCTGTTGCCGATGCTCTCGCTCGGCGTGCCGGGCTCTCCGACGGCTGCGGTGTTGCTCGGCGGCCTGTTGATCTGGGGCCTGCAGCCCGGACCGATGCTGTTTGTCGAACAGAAGGAATTCGTCTGGGGCCTGATCGCCTCGATGTACCTCGGCAATATTGTCGGCCTGCTCGTCGTGCTCACCTGCGTACCGATTTTCGCAGCTATCCTGCGCGTGCCCTTCAGCATCATTGCACCGCTTATCCTGGTGCTCTGCGCGATCGGCGCCTACTCAGTACACAGCAGCACGTTTGACGTCATGCTGATGCTGGTGTTCGGCGTGATCGGCTACCTGCTCAAGAAGTGCAACTATCCCCTCGCCCCGCTGGTGCTGGCCATCGTGCTCGGCGACAAGGCGGAAGAGGCCTTCCGGCAGTCGCTTCTGGGATCCCAGGGTTCGTTTGGCATATTCCTTTCCAACCCGCTCGTCAGCACGATCATGATCCTGGGCTTGATCGCACTGTTCTGGTCGGTCATCCAGGAAGGCTATACGCGGTTGCGGGCGACGGTCGCCGGACCGGGAAGCCGTGCCGCTTAGCCGCGGCGAGACAACAACTTAGTCTGACTAAATTTTCCGAGGCCGCGCAGTCTGCGCGGCCTCTTTTTGTTGCAGCGATTTTGCGGAGTTCGAAATTTTCACAGCTTGTGTAAAATTTTCTCTTGTCTACTGGCATAACATATACCAGACCTCCACGGAGCTGTCGGGGTATCGATAGAACAGCCCTTTTGGAGGAAGAATGACGGATACAGTGCACGGAGCCGCCCCCGTCGCGGCGGCCCGAGTCAGCGATGCCTATCGCTGGACCCAATTAGCCATCGGCGTCGTCGCGATGGTGATGATCGCGAACTACCAATATGGCTGGACGTTTTTCGTCCCCGACATCCAGCAGAAATTCGGATGGGATCGCGCCTCGATCCAGTGGGCATTTACGCTGTTCGTGCTGTTCGAGACCTGGCTGGTGCCGGTCGAGGGATGGTTCGTCGACAAATACGGCCCGCGCCTCGTCGTCCTGATCGGCGGCATCCTTTGCGCCATCGGATGGGCGATCAACGCTCACGCCACCACGCTCAACGGCTTCTATCTCGGCATGATCATCGCAGGCATCGGCGCGGGTGGCGTGTACGGCACCTGCGTCGGCAACGCGCTGAAATGGTTTCCCGACAAGCGCGGCCTCGCCGCCGGCATCACCGCCGCCGGATTCGGCGCAGGCTCGGCGCTGACCGTTGCGCCGATCCAGGCCATGATCAAGGACTCCGGCTTCCAGACCACCTTCCTCTATTTCGGTCTCGGCCAAGGCATCATTATCGTCATTCTCGCCTTCCTGATGTTCTCGCCGAAAGCGGGACAGGTGCCTGCGGTCACGCAGAACGCCAACGTGATCCAGACCCGGCGCAACTATCAACCCACCGAAGTGATCCGTCAGCCGATCTTCTGGCTGATGTATTTCATGTTCGTGATCGTCGGCGCCGGCGGATTGATGGTGACGGCCAACCTCAAACCGATCGCCGTCGACTGGAAGGTCGACAGCGTGCCGGTGACGCTGATGGCGGTGACGATGACGGCGGTGACGTTCGCGGCCACCATCGATCGCGTCCTCAACGGCCTGACCCGTCCGTTCTTCGGCTGGATCTCCGACATGATCGGCCGCGAGAACACCATGTTCATCGCGTTCGGCATGGAAGGCATCGGCATCTGGGGCCTCTACATGCTGGGCCACGATCCGGTCTGGTTCGTGCTGCTGTCCGGCTTCGTGTTCTTCGCCTGGGGCGAGATCTACTCCCTCTTCCCATCGACCTGCACGGATACCTTCGGCGCAAAGTTCGCCGCCACCAATGCCGGCCTGCTCTACACGGCAAAGGGTACCGCGGCGCTGTTGGTGCCGGTGGCGAACTACATGCAGCAATCGTCAGGCACCTGGGACACCGTGTTCATCGTAGCGGCCGGCGCGAATATCCTGGCCTCGCTGCTGGCGATCGCGGTGCTAAAACCCTGGCGCAAGATGGTGGTCGCCAAATCGCAGATTGCGGCATAGCTCCACCGCTCCACCGCACGAACGAGGCGCGCTCACTCTTCCGGGTGGGCGCGTTTTCTTTTGGCGACCAGGAAGGTCTGGCATACCTGACGCCACCCGAGACCGGCAAACCCGAGGCCCCCTCTTCCTGGAATGTCACGGCGCGCTCCAGAAACGTCAATCATACTGCCTATTTATCTCGATCGCACAACGCGAGAATTCCACGCTCCGCGTGTTGACAATTGGCATTATGTATACCAGACTTGAGGCCAATAATTCACCCCAAGGAGGTTGCCATGCAAGTCGGAGATATCCTGCGCAAGAAAGCCGCCCGTGTCGCAACGGTCCGCATGAACGAGACCGTCGCCATTGCCGCGCAATTGATGCGCGCCGGCAATATCAGCGCGCTGGTCGTCAAGGATGTCGTCCGCACCGAAGGCAACACGGCGGTCGGCATGTTCACCGAGCGCGACGTGGTTCGCGCGATTGCCGAACACGGCGCGGCCGGCGTGAACATGCGCGTCTCGCAATTCATTTCGGTGCAGCAGCTCGTCTCCTGCACCTCCGCGGATACGCTTGAGCATGTCCGTCACCTCATGAGCAAGCATCACATCCGCCATGTGCCGGTGATCGACAATTACAGCCTGATCGGCGTCATCAGCATTCGCGACATCACGGCAGCGTTCGACGACGAAGCAACGCCCTACAAGCTGGCCGCGTCGGCCTGACCGGTCGCTTCGAACTCCGCCGGCATTTCCTGGGCGCACTCCCAGGGAAGCCGGCGGTATCGCACCGAAAAATTCGGCTTAACTCCTGTCGCAAAGCAGGCGCTCGCAAATTTGCGCCGGAGTAGTGGCGCGCCGGAAAGTATTATCTGTGGGAGGGCGCATGGCGCGGAATATTTTGATCCTTGGAGCCTCGTATGGCTCATTGCTGGCGACAAAGCTTTTGATGGCGGGCCACAACGTGACGCTGGTTTGCCGGAAGCAGACGGCAGAACTCATCAATCGCGACGGCACCGAAGTTCGCATCAAGCTGCGCGACGAGGCGGCGCACCGGCCGATCTTCTCGCGCGACCTGCCTGGGATCCTGGACGCGGTCGAGCCCGCCGACGTCGATCCTTCCCGTTATGATCTGGTTGGCCTTGCCATGCAGGAACCGCAATACACCAACCATTCGATCCAGGCTCTGATGATCAAAATCGCCGAGGCGAAGCTGCCTTGCCTTTCGATCATGAACATGCCGCCCTTGCCCTATCTCAGACGGATCCCGGCGCTTGCGAAAATGGAGCTGGAGCAGGCCTATACCAACGCCGCGGTATGGGACCGGTTCGAGCCGGATCTGGTGTCGCTCTGCTCCCCTGATCCGCAGGCCTTCCGTCCACCGGAAGAGGCGGCGAATGTTCTTCATGTCGGCCTGCCGACAAACTTCAAGGCAGCGTCATTTGCGGATGAGAAACATAACTTGCTGCTTCGGGAGCTGGAAGCCGACGTCGATGCGGTGAAGCTGGATGGCCAGGACGTTCCGGTGAAGCTCAAAGTGTTCGATTCGATGTTCGTCCCTCTGGCCAAATGGTCGATGCTGTTGACGGGGAATTACCGCTGCATCACGCCGCAGGAGCCGCGATCGATCCGCGACGCGGTGCACGGCGATATCAAGCTCTCGCAGTCGATCTACGACCATGTCGATGCCATCGCCCAGCGCCTGGGCGCCGATCCCACCGATCAGGTACCTTTCGAAAAATACGCCAAAGCCGCGGAAAGCCTTCTCAAGCCCTCGTCGGCGGCCCGGGCGGTCGCTGGTGGCGCGCCTTCCATCGAGCGCGTCGACCTGCTGGTGAAGCTGATTTCGCATCAGCTTGGCGTACCCAATGCCGAAATCGACCGTACGGTCCAGATCGTCAATCAGAAACTGAATGAGAGCATCGCCACCCTATCTCCTTGAAGCCACCACTGACGTCACCGCGCGGGTGCCGTGATCGAACGTCCCCCCTCCTATGACGGCAAGACCAGCTATGAGGGCGAGCTCGGCATCGTCATCGGCAAGCCCTGCACCAACGTTTCCACTGAGCAAGCCGATGACTTCACCTTCGGCTACACCTACGTCGACGTCAGCAAGATCTCGTATGACATGACGCTGCTGCCCAGTGATCTGATCGCCTGCGGCACATCGGTCGGCGTCGGCTTCATGTGAAGGATCCGGTCAACACGGTGACGGTGGCCGATCGATGGCATCGGCGGGCTGACCAATGAGTTCAGGCAGTAAGCGGGGTCACCTGAGACCTATGGCGTGAACCCATTGATTTTCGGACTGGTCGGCCGATGTCCGCATTGGCGCGCATTACGGACTTAGGTCGGACACCGCCCCACTTCCGAAAAGTGCCAGAAGCGGAAGTCGCTGCAACAGCCATCGCTCAGAAATGAAGGATGTGCTTGTTGAAATAGTAGCCCAGATATGTCGGCGGCAGCAGTAAGCAAAGAGAAAGCACCTGCAAGATGTTGAATTGCATTCGATGAGGGTCAACGGGATAAAATGCATAGAAGTACCAAAGCAGGAAAAATGCTTCGCAGGCCGCAAAGCACCAGACTGCCCGAAAGCGAATCTGAAACAGCAAGGCTCCGACAACGAAGGCCGCCACGAGAATTCCAAACAGGCCCAAGCTGAAGGAGAGGATGGGATTGTCCGTCACAGGATTTCCCTCCGCCGCAATAACGGCCATTGGTCTAACTCCGGGTCGCGTTTGCTCCCAGATACGACCGAAGAAACGCTAAATATTCGTTAGTGCATGCACCAGCCTGTGTGGTGCGTCCAACCTCCGACTGTCAGCTTTGGGTCAAATTCGGAAATCCGATCGTGCAACTCGGCAGTCCGCTTTACCCTCAAGAACAGACATCATCAGCCGGGCCTGTCAGGTCCGAAAAGTGCCCACTTGGAGACATTCTCGCTTGAGGCGGCTTCGCGGCATGTCAGAAGCCGAGCACGCGGAGCTGTTGCTTGCTCACCCGGTCGGCCGAGTCGATCGATTGCGCCTTGCGGAAATCGGCGATCGCCTCGGCGCGGCGGCCCAGCACTTCATAGGAGAGGCCACGGTTGTTGTAGGCCTCGACATAGGATGGACCGAGCTGGATCGCTTGCGTGAAATCCTTAACCGCGCGGTTGCTGTCGCCCTTGGCGACGTAGGCTTTGCCGCGGGAGTTGAAGGAGTTGAAGTCCTTGGCGTTTATCGCGATCGCCTGGTCATAGTCCCAGATCGCGTCATCGATCTTGCGTAGCGCCATATAGGCATTGCCGCGATTCCAATACGCCACGCCATTCCTTGGATTGATGCTGATCGACTGATGATAGTCGGCGATCGCGCGGCCATAGTCCTTCAAGCCTTCGTAAGCGACGCCGCGGCAATTGTACCCGCTAGAATTTTTCGGTTCGCGCTTGATGACCTCGCTGCAATCCAGAACGGCGAGGTCGTATTGGCGATTGTTGCTGTAGGCAACGCCACGTGAGCTGTACAGCCAAAGCAGATTTGGATCGAGCTTGATTGCCTCGCTGTAGTCTGCGATCGCGGGCTCCCACCCGCCTTTTTTCGTGATCAACCTCTTCCTGAAGAGTGCCTGCCCCCTTTGGCCAAAACCAAAGGCGTATTTCGGATCGATTGTGACCGCCTGGGTGATATCGGCGATCGCCTGGTCGAATTCACCTTTTTCCATCCACGCCATGCCGCGACGGGCATAGGCCCACGCATCCCTGGAATTGACCCTGATCGCCTCGGCGTGGTCGGCCAGCGCTGCGTCGTATTCATGCAGACCGTAGTAGGCGACACCACGATTGTTGTAAGCCCAACCATATTTCGGATCGATCTTGATGGCCTCGGTGCAATCTGCAATGGCCGCGTCGTGATCCTCTTTGCTCTCGTAAGCCTCACACCGGTGCGCAAAGGCCCAGGCGTCCTTCGGGCTGAGCTTGATGACCTCGCCGTAGTCGGCAATCGCGCGATCGTAATCCTTGCTGTTGAAGGAACCACGGCCTCGGTTCTTGAAGGCCTTGACGCGTTCTGCCACCGACACGTTTGCATCGTCGATGATGCGGCTGCAGGCCGCGCCCCCGACGTCGGGCTTGTCGGCGCTGGCGGCGCACTCGCCCCGGTCGGTCGGCGTGGCGGCCAGCGCCGGCATCGCAAGCAGGAGACCCATGCCAAGGAGCAGTCCACCTGATCCGCGCGCTGCCATGCTGTTCCCCTCCGCGACACGTCCGGACGTGAGGACTTTAGCCCCAACGGCAGGCAATCTGCCATCGGCGACCGATGTCCGAGATGGTGTTTTCGCGCAGCCAGGGCCAACGACGGACGGATGAGCCCGAGCTTTTTCGAGAAGGGCATTTGAGGAACCTAACGGAACCTCAGACGTTCTGTTTTGCGGAAATGAGCAGCGCCGTCGCCCCGGCGCAGCAAGCGCAGACGCCGAGGCGCTGCGCTGCGCTGGTCGGAGGGAACGCTCATGAGACTCACACTTTCCGTCATCAAGGCTGACATAGGCTCCGTCGGCGGCCACACGAAACCGTCTACACGCATGATGGCGGCTGTCGAGGGCGAGGTCGCGAAGGCGATCTGCGATGGCCTGCTGATCGACGCTTTCGTCTGCCACACCGGCGACGATATTGCGATCATCATGACGCACACACGGGGCGAAGGGAGCTCTGAGGTGCATCAACTTGCCTGGAAGGCGTTTCTCGCGGCAACCTCGGTCGCGAAAACTTCCGGGCTTTATGGCGCCGGCCAGGATCTTCTCGTCGACGCGCCGTCTGGAAACGTCCGCGGCGCCGGCCCGGGCGTCGCCGAGCTCAGCTTCGACCACAACCTCTCGGGCACGAGACCTGCAGAGTCCTTCATGGTGTTCGCCGCCGACAAATGCGGCCCCGGCGCCTACAACCTGCCGCTCTACCTCGCCTTTGCCGATCCCATGTATTGCGCCGGGCTGATGCTGCCCCCGATGATCAAGGGATTCCGTTTCCATGTCATCGACATGGACAACACGGCCGGCGACAGCGTGATCGAACTCGACGCGCCCGCGGATGGCTACCATATTGCCGCGCTGCTCCGCGACAACGAGCGCTTTGGCATTGATCGCATCGTTTCCCGGACCCATGGCGAGGTCGCCGTCGCCGTTTCGGCGCAGCGTCTTCACGCAATCGCAGGCAAGTACACCGGCAAGGACGATCCGGTCGCGATCGTCAGGAACCAGGGGATTTTCCCGGCGCCCGAAGAAATCGTCTCGCCGTTCGCGAAGGCGCACTTCGTAGGCGGCGATGCGCGCGGCTCGCACGTGATGCCGCTCATGCCGGTGCCAATTAACACACCGGTGACAGGCATGTACTGCCTCCCGATCGTTTCCTGCACCGGCTTTTCGATCGACAAGGACGGCCGTTTCTCGGAATCCTTTACCGATTTCTTCGACAACCCGGCGTGGGACGAGGTCCGCCGGCGCGCCCAGCGCAAGGCCATCGAGATGCGCAGCCAGGGCTGGTCCGGTGCCGCGATGCTGCCCTATTCCGAGCTTGAGTATGGTGGCTTCCGCGACACCGTATCCTCACTGCTGAAGCGCTTTCAGATGCACAAGGAGCACAAGCCGGAAGCGGCCGAGTAAGGGATCGCCTGCGAGGTGGGTATGGCAAAAAGGCGTATCGGCATTCTCACGGGCGGCGGCGACGTTCCCGGTCTCAACGCAGTCATCAAAAGCGTGACATATCGCGGCAGCGAGAACGACATCGAGGTCGTCGGCCTCCGCCGTGGTTGGGAGGCCCTCACGCACGTAAACCTCGAGGACCCGGCCTCTAGGTCCCACTACATCATCCCGCTGAACCGTGACAACACGCGCACCATAGACCGGAGCGGCGGCACCGTGCTGCACTCGAGCCGCACCAATCCATCCAGGATGAAGAAGCTGCCGGATCATCTCGTCGGCAACGACTTTCCGGCTTCGCTCAGCACCAAGGGCGGCATCGCAACCAGGACATGGGACGTCACCGGGCAGGTGCTGGCAAACCTCTCGGGGCTCAACATCGAACATCTGATCGCCATCGGCGGCGACGACACGCTCAGTTACGCAGCCAAGCTCAACGAGCTCGGCGTCAAGATCATCGCCATCCCGAAGACGATGGACAACGACGTCCGCAACACCGAGTACTGCATCGGCTTCTCGACCGCGATCACCCGCGCCAGCGACGCCATCCAGCGGCAGCGCACCACTGTCGGTTCGCACGAGCGAATTGGCATTTTCCGCGTATTTGGCCGCGATGCCGGATTTACAGCGCTCTACACCGCGTACGCCACCTCGATACGGTGCGTCATACCGGAGTACAAGGTCGACCTCGACAAGCTGATCCAGTTGCTCGTCGAGGAGAAGCGCGCCAACCCGAGCAACTACGCGCTCGTCGTGCTCAGCGAGGGCGCCGCGTGGCAGGACTACGAGGTGCAGGAATACGGCGAGCCCGATGCCTACGGCCATCGCAAGAAGGCGAGCGTGGCGGAATCGTTCGCCGACGAGATCAAGCGGCGCGCCGGCGAGGAGACGATCACATCCGATCTCACCTACGACCTGCGGTCGGGCAATCCGGACTTCATGGACAAGCTCGTGGCGCTGACTTTCGGCAATATGGCCTACGATGCCATCCTGGAAGGCAAGACCGGCCTCATGTCGGCGCTGGTGGAGGGGCGCTACGACCTCGTGCCCATCCCTGACGCCAAGCTCGGGCCGCGGAAATTGGACGTCGCGAACACATACAACACGGAGCGCTACCGCCCCACCTACGGCAATAAGCGAGGGCTGCCGATCTTCCTCAACCGCGCGTCATAGGGTGGCAGCATGTCCGGTTCTGCGGGCGATCTCGGAAAATGCCCGCCTCCATGCGGAATTGTTCGCACTGCGGAAACAAGCCGCGCTTTTGCATGATGGCGTTGCCCTGACCACCGCCCGCTCCCGGTAGACTTTTGCAGGGGGCGACGGCATCCTGCCTTCGAAATCCCACAACATGACGTGCGGGCCGTCCCGCCGAGGGAAACCAGAGGGCAGATATGATCAAGACGCGATTCACCGAGCTCGTCGGCGTCGAGCACCCGATCGTGCAGGGCGGCATGCAGTGGGTCGGCCGCGCCGAGCTGGTCGCCGCCGTCGCCAATGCCGGCGCGCTCGGGCTGATCACCGCGCTGACGCAGCCGACGCCCGAGGACCTGACAAAGGAAATCGCGCGCTGCCGCGACATGACCGACAAGCCGTTCGGTGTCAACCTCACCATCCTCCCCGCGATCAAGCCGCCGCCTTACGCCGAATACCGTCAGGCCATCATCGAGGCCGGCATCAAGATCGTCGAGACCGCCGGCAACAAGCCCCAGGAGCACGTCACCGAGTTCAAGAAGCACGGCATCAAGATCATCCATAAATGCACCAGCGTCCGCCACGCGCTGTCGGCGGAGCGGATGGGTGTCGATGCCATCTCGATCGACGGCTTTGAATGCGCCGGCCATCCCGGCGAGGACGACACCCCGGGCCTGATCCTGATCCCGGCCGCCGCCGACAAGGTGAAGATACCGATGATCGCCTCCGGCGGTTTCGGCGACGGCCGCGGCCTGGTCGCGGCGCTGGCGCTCGGCGCCGAGGGCATCAACATGGGCACGCGCTTCATGTGCACCAGGGAAAGCCCGATCCATCAGCTCGTCAAGGAGCGCATCGTCGCCAATGACGAGCGCGAGACCGAATTGATCTTCCGCACCATGCGCAACACCTCGCGCGTCGCCAAGAACGCGATCTCGACCAAGGTGGTGGCGATGGAAAGGGAAGGCGCGAAATTCGAGGACGTGCGCGAGCTCGTCGCCGGCGCCCGCGGCAAGATGGTCTACGCCACCGGCGATGCCGATGAGGGCATCTGGTCGGCCGGCCAGGTGCAGGGCCTGATCCATGACATCCCGACTTGCGCCGAACTGGTGTCGCGCATCATGCGCGACGCAGAAGCCATTATCCGCAGCCGGTTCGAAGGTATGCTGTCGGGCGCGCAGCGGCAGGCAGCAGAATAAAACGGTCTCCGCCAACAACGAGAAGAGCCCATGAAAGCCTATGTCTACGGCACCAACGGCGCCGAAATATCAGAGGTCGCAAAACCTTCGCCGAAGGGCACGCAGGTGCTGGTCAAAGTGCATGCCTGCGGCCTCAACCGCGCCGACCTCGGCATGACCAAGGGCCACGTTCACGGCGCAGCCGGCGGCGTTGGCACCGTGCTCGGCATGGAATGGGCGGGCGAAGTCGCCGAGCTCGGGCCCGACGCAAAAGGCGTTGCGGTCGGCGACAAGATCATGGGCTCCGGCGGCGCGGCGTTCGCCGAGTACACGCTGGCCGACCACGGCCGGCTGTTCCGCGCGCCCTCGAACATGAACTTCGAGGAGGCCGCCACCCTCCCCGTCGCGCTCGCCACCATGCACAACGCCGTCGTCACGTCAGGCGCGCTGCAGCCGGGCCAGACCGTGCTGATCCAGGGCGCCAGCTCCGGCGTCGGCCTGATGGCGATGCAGATCGCCAAGCTGAAGGGCGCCAAACTCGTCATCGGTTCCTCGACGGACGCGATGCGCCGCGGCCGCCTGAAGGAATTCGGCGCCGATCTCGCGATCGATTCCAGCGACCCCGGCTGGGTCGATCAGGTGCTGAAGGCGACCAACGGCGAAGGCGTCGACCTGATCGTCGACCAGGTGTCCGGCAAGGTCGCGAACCAAAATCTCGCCGCCACCAAGGTCAAGGGCCGCATCGTCAATGTCGGCCGGCTCGGCGGCACCCACGCCGATTTCAATTTCGACCTCCACGCCGCCCGCCGCATCAACTATATCGGCGTCACCTTCCGCACCCGCACCATTGAGGAAATCCGCGAGATCTTTGACGAGGTCCGCAAAGACATCTGGGGTGCGGTGGAAGCCCGCAAACTGCAATTGCCGATCGACAAGGTCTATCCCTTCGCCGAGATCGGCAAAGCGTTCGAGCATATGGAAGCCAACAAGCACCTCGGCAAGATCGTGGTGGCGTTGTAGCCGATGACGCCGCGCTGCCTGCTCGACGACGGTCGTTACTACGAAGGCCCGCGCTGGCATGCGGGCCGGCTCTGGTTCGTGGACTGCATGGAGCGCACACTGCTCAGCCTCTCTTTATCCGGCGAGCGCGAGCAGCATGCGAAATTCGACGACGACACGCCATGCGGGGCGCTTTAAGTCTCGCGTCTTCCACCGTTAGAGCGTTGCCGTCCAGCAAGTTATCTTACGGCAGCGAACCTCTCAGGTCTGCGATACCAATATCGAGGGTTGCTCGGCCACCGTTCTCGGGGCTGGTGCGCGCGCGGGCCTCACTGTGTTCGGACACAGTAGTGACACGGCCACCTTTCTCAGTCAGTCCGAGACTTTGAACGACGATCGCGCCAAGCACAAGCAGCGCGACCATAATCAGCCCACTCAGGGCCGGCGTTAGACATAGATTGGACCCATAGCGCATCATTGCATGCACCCATGCGCATCGCCCGCGCCCCGCTGCAATGGTGTCGTTGAGTCGTTAGGCGATTTGGTGACGCGGCGGTGGCGATCCGGCGTTCACTCTCTTCCGCGCACCGTACACTTCAACCGAAGCGCTCGCGGGGATGAAGCCGAGCATCCGCACCGACGCCAGTTCGGTCGGGAGTCTGCAATATCGGCCAGCGACGCGCGCGCCGCTGCTAGCCGACGCGACTGCGTTGCTCAATATTGGCCGCCGGTCCTCCCGCGCGGACACCGCGAGTGCCGGATGGCGGTGTTTGTGAGCCCGCGATACTTTTCCACGGACTGATCGTTTCGACGATAATGTTAATTCCGGCCAACGCGCTGTCGATTTGGTGCTGCACGTTGTTGACTTCGGCCTGCAGGAAGTCCTGCATTTTTTGCAGTTCGGAAGCCAACCCCTGAAGTTCGCCGATCGAATTTGAGGTCAACCGGGCAACGGAAGAGTTGATTCGTTCGGCGCTAATCTCGAGGGCGCTAGAGGGTTTCGACTTCTCTTGCGTTTCCGATTTGCTGAGTTGTGTCGCCAAAGCCAATTCCGACGGAGGCGTTTTTTCGTCGGGTGCGGCAGACGTTGGGGTATCCATCAGGTGCTCCCTTGGTGCCGGTTGGTCGCGACGCCAATCCCGAACCAGATTGGTTAATAATCCGTTAACCCTGATGCAGATTGGTTAATAATTCGGTAAGGGGGAAGCCGAGACCGTCGTTTCCGTTACATAGCAACGATGATGCCGGGATGAGCGAAGCAACATCCGGGCAGGTGCCGAAACCTGGGGCGATCACCGTGGTTCGCCGGAGAATGACTGCCGCAGTGCTGACAGCCGGTCGAGTGCCGCCTGCGACAGCGGGCCCTTCTCCACCGCGGCGAGTGCATCCTCAAACTGTTGCGGGGTGGCCATGCCGACCAGGATCGTGCCCATCGCCGGATGCGACACCGCAAACCGCGTGGCGGCCTCCGTCAGGCTGGCGGCAAACCCCTCTTCCACCAGCGGCATCAAACGGCGCGCGCGATCGACATCGGCATCGTAGCTCATGGCAGAGCCGATCGGCTCCGGCGCAGCACCCGCAATCGGATGACGCTCGGCCGATCCCGACAGCGCCCCGCCGGCCAGTACGCGGATGCCCACGACGCCAACGCCGGCCGCCTGGGTGTGATCGAACAGCCGTCCATAATCCTGCGCCGGATAGCGCGCCGGCAATTCGGCGGCCGCAGACGGATTGAGCATGTTGTAGACGACCTGCGCGCTGTCGAAGACGCGCGCATCGATCACCTGATGCAGCGCCGCTGTATCGCCGAGCGCCGTGATCCCGAGAAACCGGATCTTCCCCTCTCGCCGCAGCCGCTCGAACGCCGGCACCACCTCGTCGAGCACCTGCCGCACGCTCAGCGCCGGCCCGCCTCCCTGCTCGGTAATCGGATTGTGCAGATGAAAGATGTCGACCCGCTCAAGCCGCAGCCGCGCCAGACTGCCTTCGAGCGATAGCCGCACCGCCTCGTCGATGCGGCCACGCTCGCCAGGCGGCAACCGAACCTTGGTGGCGACGACCACGTCGGCCGGTTTCAACTTCTGCAGAACCCGGCCAAGGTTCTTTTCCGACTCGCCATCGCCGTACTGCACCGCAGTGTCGAAGTAATTGACGCCGGCGGCGATTGCCCGCGCAATGGCGCGCTCCTGGTCGGCGGCATCGCCGCGCACCATCAAGCCGCCGACAGCGCCGCAGCCGAAGCCGAGGATGGAGACCTGCATGCCCGTCTGGCCAAAGGTTCCGAATTGCATTGGTCTTTCCTCCGAGTGGGTGGAGATTATGCGGTGTGGAACGGCCCTTGCTCAAGCTTGATGTTTGATGGCGCATGCCGGCTCAGCCGCACCCACAACAACGTGGTGGCGCATTTTTTTCAGTCATCGATGGGAAAAAAGCGCAGCGCCCTTTGGTCGCCTTATTTTAAAGCGTAACTTGGCACGCCAAGAAATAAGAAAATCGATTGCGGGAGGCACGCCAATGTGCAGAACGAAGAGTTTCGTTTGGGCATCCCTCGCTTGTTTACCTCGACTAACGGCGCACTTGCAGCATTTCGCTTTGGCCGGACATAGCCGATGACCGCAATGGCGACATCAGGTGCTGATGGCGCACGTCTTGATCGCGGCTGGATTGCGTTTCTTGTGTTCGGACTGGTTGCTGCTGGACTTTGGCTGACGGGCGGGCCCGCTGCGGCGGGTGACGCGCTGCAAGTAACGAGCGCCCGGGTGCCCGCGTCCGATCAGATCGGTATCGATCTCCCGCTTGTGATGACAATCAGGAACGATGCGGCCGAAGCCGACGCCCTGTTGCGCGTGCGCTGTCCGTTCGCGAACTTCGCCGTGAAGCACACGGTCGATCGCGGCGAAGGCGCGCCAGCCATGCGCGAGATCAAGTCCATTCCAATCCCGGAGAGCAAGACGACCGAACTCAAGCACGACGGATATCACGTGATGCTGCTGCAGACACGGCAGAAGCTGGTCGACGGCGAGACGTTTACATGCGCCGTGGTTTTCCAGAAAGCCGGAACCAAAGAAGCGGAGGTGCAGGTTTCGCGAACGCCTTGATCGCGACAGCGGACCGGTGAGCCGCTGAACGAGGCTTCTTAAGCTGAACGCCCGGATGTGCCGGACGCTCGATCCAACATGAACTGCCAAAGGAGGGCATTACTCATGGAGCGATTTTCAGGTCACACAACAATCTCCACGCGAGCGCGCCTGCTCGCTGTTGCAGTCGCTGCCGCGGGCATGACGGCCACGCTGCCGGCGTCCGCCGCCGACGCGGTCAATCAGGAACGGCTGCTCAACGTCGAGAAGGAGCCAGGCAACTGGCTTCATCATCATCAGAATTACTCGGCTCACCGGTTCTCCACTCTCAAGGAGATCAACCGCGATAACGTGAAGAACCTGAAGGTCGCCTGGACCTTGCACCTCGGCGGCATCGAAGGTGGCGGCATCTGGAGCCATGGCGGGCTGGAAGGCACTCCGATTGCCGAGAACGGCTTTCTCTACGTCACCGATGGATGGGGTTCGGTCTACAAGATCGATGCGCATGGTGGCCGCGGCGTGCTGGTCTGGAAGATGGACCCCAAGACCGACCGTGACTGGGCTGGCGCCGTGGCGTGCTGCGGCGTCGACAATCGCGGCGTCGCACTGTGGGGTGATCTCGTCATTTCCCATACGCTTGATGGCCGGCTGCTCGCGATCAACAAGGAAACCGGCCAGGTCGCCTGGCAGCGTACTGTCGCCGATCCGGACAAGGGCGAGACGATCACCGGCGCGCCGTTGATCGTCAAGAACATGGCGATCACCGGAGTGGCCGGCGCGGAGTACGGCATCCGTGGCTGGCTTGCCGCCACCGACCTCACGACCCAGAAGGAGGTCTGGCGCACCTATACGATCCCGGGCAAGGGCGAGCCCGGCAGTGAGACCTGGAAGGACAGTAACAACGCGGCGGCCTCGGGCGGCGGTTCGACCTGGGTAACCGGCACCTACGATCCCGCAACCGACACCATCATCTGGGGTATCGGCAATCCCGGACCGGACTGGGATAGCGCCTATCGGCCGGGCGACAACCTCTATACCGATAGCTCGCTGGCCCTTGACGCCACCACCGGCAAGATCAAGTGGTACTATCAGCACACGCCAAACGACCCCTACGACTACGACAGCGTGGCGGAAAACGTGCTGGTGGATGTCCCCGGGCCCAGTGGTCCGCAGAAGCTCGCGCTCGAAGCGGACCGCAACGGCTTCGCCTATGCGATCGATCGCACCACAGGCAAGTTCGTCTGGGGCCTGCCGTTCGTGAAGAAAGTCACATGGACCAAGGGGCTCGACCCGGAGACCGGCAAGCCGATCGAGTATGACCCGAACAAGGCGGTGCAGACCTATATCGCGTCGGTGACGCCAAGCCGCACCAACATGGAAACCGACATCTGCCCCGGCAACATGGGCGGCAAGAACTGGCCGCCGACGGCCTACAATCCGGATTTGAAGCTCTGGTACATCCCGGTGATCGAGAGCTGCAATCGCATCAAAGTCGAGGTGATGACGCCGGACAAACTGAAACCGCGGGAGTTCTGGACCGGCGGCGGCCCGAGCCAGCCATTCAGGATCACCGGCAGCGTGACTGCGATCGATGTGACGACCGGTAAGATCGCCCAAAAAATGGAAACGCCCTTTCCCAATTTGGGCGGCATGCTTGCAACTCCCGACCTCGTCTTCACCGGTCAGCCGTCCGGCGAAGTGATGGCGCTTGACGCCAAGTCATTGCAGAAGCTCTGGGAGTTCAACACGGGCGGCGGCGTCAACGCACCGCCGATGACCTTTACGGTCGATGGCAAACAGTACGTTGCCATTCTGGTCGGCCTGGGCGGCGCCTGGGACAAGTGGTTCATCGATTCGACGCCCGAACTGAAGAAGATACAGCCGGGATCGATGCTCTACGTATTCGCACTCTGACATCCCAAAAACGGAGGGTCCGCCAACCGCGGGCCCTCCCGCTTCTTCGACAAGAGACGCAATGATGAACTTCAACAGCTTCCCGGCGGCGCCAGGCATGCTGCTCGTGAGCGTCGTCGCCCTGAATTTCTCGATTGGTACCACAGCTTACGGTCAGTCGGCGCAAGCGCCGGCTTCGGATCCGACCAATGCCGGCAAGGCCGTTTTCAGTAAGGCCAATTGCGTGGGCTGCCACAAATGGCACGGCAATGGCGGCGGCGGCTACGGCGGTGATGCGCTGTCGCTGCGCAAGACCGAGCTGACGCGCGATCAGATCATTGAAATCGTCGGCTGCGGGCGGCCGGGTACCGGGATGCCGTTCTTTATGCGCGGCGCCTACGATGAGGTGAAATGCCACGGCATGAACCGCCAGGACGCGGGGGCACAGATGCCGCCCGAGGGCGGAACGTTTCTGCGCCCGAAGGATATTGAAGCCGTCGCCGACTACGTGATCGCCCACATCAAGGGAGCCGGCGAACCCACTTACGCGGAATGCGTCACCTTCTTCTCAAGCACCTCGCGGGTATGCGACGTCTACAAGACACAGGCGCAGAAGCCCGATGATGCGCCCGCCAGCACCGGGAAGGGCCAGTGATGCGCAGACTGAAGCTGCCGGGCGTTCTTGCTGCGTGTCTGCTTGCCTGGCAGGCCGTCACGCTCGCGAGCTCTCCGGCACGGACGGAAGAATTCAGCGGCAACGATCTGCGTGACATTCGCCTCGGAATGGCTGCGGCCGAGCTGCCGGAGTCCGGTTACGTCGACTTCTACTGCGCGGCAGATCCGAAGCGCACATTGGCTGGCTGGCAAAACTGGCGTGACTGCCCGACCGACGCTGACGGGACGCGGGCCATCCGATTTGGTTACGATCCGTCGACCAGCCGCGACGGCACGATGGTGGCGGGTCATCCGGCGATCCTCACCCTGCTGATCGACGATACCGCGCACGTTGCCGGTTTGCAGATCGAGACCGATC
Organism: Bradyrhizobium retamae; assembly: GCF_001440415.1. Classification (GTDB taxonomy): domain Bacteria; phylum Pseudomonadota; class Alphaproteobacteria; order Rhizobiales; family Xanthobacteraceae; genus Bradyrhizobium; species Bradyrhizobium retamae. The sequence continues at coordinate 25,030 of NZ_LLYA01000214.1, read as the reverse complement.
CGAAGGCACGTCTCTATCTCCGGAAGAAGGCGTTTCTCCTGGGGCTGCAGGCCAAATCGCGCTACGGCTCGGACGGCTGGGCATGCACCGAGGGCCAGCCGGGTGCAGGAGACCAGCCAGTGGGAGGCATCTACCTCAAGGAGCGCTGCACCAAGACGATCAGTGGCCGTTCACTCGTTGTCGAACGCAACCTTTTCCGCCGGTCCGATCAGGACAGCAAGAATTTTGTCGACGAATCTCGAATCAGCATCCTGCGAGCCAAGAATTAGCAGCTCTCGATGATGCCCGTGCGGTGTTGAGTTCGCGGCGTTCCCATCATCGAGACGGTGCGGTTCGGAAACACGAGCTTCAAGCCGCCTATGCTGGAGATTTCTTCAGTCGCGGTACGAGACTCCGCAGAGCAACGCTGGTGACGGCACGATGTAAAGAGCATTGCCGACGCAATGCCGCGCCCGAATCCAAATTGCGGTGACAACGCTGGACTGCAGTGTCACTGTACTAGCGCTAACCGTTCGTCGGCGACCAGCCATACGCCTTGGCGCAGGCGCCGCCCATCAGCATGGCGCGCTCGCTGTCGTTCAGGCGGCTGGTCCTGAGGAACGGTTCGACCGCCTGCTCGTAGTTGACGACGGCGAATGCGCGCGTCCAGTCCGTGCCCCACAGGCAGCGATCGAAACCCCAGGCATCGAACACGCGGGCTAGCGGGTCCCAGATATCCGGATAAGGATACGGCTCGCGCGACAGCGTGCAGGCGCCGCTGATCTTGATCACGGCATTCGCCCGCCTGGCGAGTTCCAGCACCTTCGGAAGTTCGGCCCATGGTTCGGGCGGCGCCGGCGGCACGCGCGGCTGCAGAATGCCGAGATGGTCGATGATGAACCGCGTGTCGGGATGGCGATCGATCAGCACCCTGCCCGCGTCCAGATTGTCCCAGCAGTGGAGGTTGACCGGAAAATCATGGCGAACCGCCGCGCGCGCGATCCGGTCGAGGCCGGGATCATCGGGCGCGCGCCGCGGCTCCTTCGTCAGCATGATGCGGATTCCGACCGCGCCCGGCGTCTTCTTCCAGTCCGCGACGACGTCGGCCACATCAGGATCATCAGGGTCCACCGGCTTGACGATGGCGAACCGGCCTGGATGAGCCCGCTGCACCTCCACGGCATAACTGGCGTCGTAGCGGTACAAGGAAAAAGCGGAGATGAAGATCGCGCCGTCGACACCAACCTTGTCCATTGCCGCCACCATCTCGTCACCCGTGACGTGATCGGGCCAGTTCGGCACACTGTGCCAAGGCCGCTTCGGACTATTCGCCTCGTAGGCGTGGACCTGGGAATCGACAATCACCATCGGCGCCTCCGCTTCGTTGCGAGCCATTTTGGACATGCGGCCGACCCGCGTCCAGATCCCAAGGATGCGGCGCTGCAATGCGTCTGGCAGCGCACTGGATCAGCGCCTCATCCGCCGCATCTTAGGCGGGCGACGACGGAAGGCGCTATCAACGAAGCTCACCGAGCAAGGCCTTGGCCTTTCGCAGATCGCTTGTGTCAAATCCTTCGGTGAACCAATCGTAGATGGGCGCGAGAAGGTCACGCGCCATTTTCCGTTTGCCCTGACGGCTCAAGAGCCACGCCGAGCTGGTTGCCGCGCGCAATTCCCACGACTTTGCATGCTGCGCTCGCGCAATGGCCAGGGAATGCTCGAAATACGCTTGCGCCTTCGCCTCATCCCGCTGCGGCGACTTGAGCGCGATTTCACCGGCAACGCGATGAGTCTCAGCCTCGCACCATCTTTCCTTGGTTGCTTGCATCGCTGTCATTGCGTTTCCGATGCAGCGCCAGGCGTCATCGAACTGGCCCGAGTCAGCATGGGCGATTGCCAACATGAACTCCTGCTCCGGTGTAAATATCGTCGATCCGGCCGACCTCCACAAATCAATACCCGCCGTGACCATCTCGACGGCTTTCGCGGCTCCCGTGAGGGTTAGGATATAGCCCCGCCGTAACACGCCTTCCGCTTTCCGGAACGGGGCGCCTTTCTCCTCCGCCAACGCGACAAGCTCTTTGAGATGCTCGTTTGCCGCGTGATAATTCCCGCAGTAGGTATTAACAAGAATCGGAAAATTCAGAGTGAACATCAAAGTGGCAGCATGATCAATTTGGCGCGCTTCCATTAGCGCGCAGTTTGCGTCGTTCATCGCAGCTTCGGGATAACCGAGCAGCCACGAGGCCATTGAACGAAAGGCCAAGCACGTTACCCGGAGGTCCTGGCCAAATCGCGTCATCAATCGCCGGTGTTCGGCGGGACGATAGAGGGCGAGAGCTCCATCGTAGTGCGCCTTGGCTTCAACGAGATCCCCCCTCAACGCCAGCGTACTGGCCATGGTACGGTGCCCGATCAAGAGCGGGACCGCTGCTCCCTCCTTCTCGCCAAGCTCCAGAAACCGGCTTGCTAGGTCGCGCGCCGCGTCACCATCGAAGTTTATGAAACTGACGATCCACTGGCCAAAGAGGGCCGAGAGGAGCAGCGAAGGGTCATCGGGAGACTGTCCAAGCTGTTCCGCTTGTTCGATAAACGCCCTCGCCTGCGCCACGGCAGTCTTGGTTTCGAAAGCGCCATATCCTTTGACATGCATCAGCGTGTTCACGAGCGCAACTTGCAGGATGATCTGCTCGCGCCGCACGTCGGGCGCGCTGGGCAAGGTTGCTAGTTGCGACAGCGCCTGACCAAGCTGTTCTGCTGCTTCGATAAGCGCCGAGCGCTCCTGTGACCGAAGTCCTGCCTTGCCCCACAGATACGCTGACTTCGCGATCAGGTCGGCCTTTGTGTAATGACGCGCGAGCAACTCGGGCTGGCTCTCGGCTATTTCCGGGAACTGACCTTCAAGGATTTCGGCGATACGCGCGTTCAGCGCGCGCCTCGGCTCTCGCAGCAGCGTACTGTAGGCTGCGTCCTGCACAAGCGCATGCTTGAACAGATAGCTCGCATGCGGCGGGATGCCCTGTCGAAACAACAGACCCGCTGTAACAAGCCGGTGAAGGTCGGCATCCAATTCCGCTTCCGGCTTTCGCGCGACCGCCGCCAGCAACATGTGAGGAAATTCCCGGCCGATCGCCGCACCGACCTGCGCGACGTCTTTCGCTGGGCCGAGCCGGTCGAGCCGCGACATCAGCGAAGCCTGCAGGCTAGCCGGAACTGCTACGACAGGAGTCGGTGCCGCAGCGCAGGCCCGCTGCACATCACTCTCACCCTCTGCGTCCAGCACGGCCTTGGTCATCTCCTCGGCGAACAGTGGAATGCCGTCGGTGCGCTCGATGATGTCCTGGCGGATGTCCGCCGGCAACGATCGGTTGCCGACGACGCCCTCGATGAGGGAATGGATGTCGCACGGCGTCAGCCGATGGAGGGTCAGCTGACTCACGTGCGGCCGTCCGATCCAGGACGGCCTGAATTCTGGCCTGAAAGTAACGAGTATCAACAGCCGGTGATTCACGGCCAGGTCCACCGCCCTCGCGAAAAATTCGAGGCTGGTTGGATCGGTCCAATGCGCGTCTTCGAAGATCATCAGCACGGGATGGATCCGCGCCAGCGCCTCGATGTGCGAACCAAGAGCCTTCAGCGTTTTCTCTCGGCGGAGCTGCGGCTCAACGTCAACCGGAGGGTAACGTCCGTCGCTGGGTAGCGACAGCATTTCGGCAAACAGCGCTGCATGCTCTGAAGGCGTCGAGCTTTGCGCCAGCAGCGCGTCAAGCTTGTCCGTTTTCGCTTGCTGGCTGTCATCGTGAGCAAAGCCGGCGGCGCGCGACATCTCGCCGATCACCGGATAGAGCGTGCTGTCGGTATGCTGCGGCGAGCAGAAGTACTGCAGTCGAATGTGCGGCTCGCGAGCAAGCTGTTCCAACAGCGCGACGGCGAGCCGTGATTTGCCGATCCCCGCTTCACCGGAGAGCAGCACCACCTGACCTTCGCCACCCTTGGCCCGCTTCCATCGACTCAGAATTAGCTCCATTTCTTCATCACGGCCGATCAGAGGCAGTACATCACAGCTTTGGAGAGCGTGCGATCGGCTGGTCACTGTTGTCTTGCCGGCGACTTGCCAGGCAGCGACCGGTTTTGCAAATCCCTTGATCTCGACTTTACCGAGATCGAGATATTCGAACTGCGGTCCCGCGATCGTCTTTGTGCGACCCGAGATAACAACGCCACCGGGCCGTGCGAGCGATTGCAGTCGGGCGGCAAGATTCGGGGTGTCGCCGAGGATACCGTGCTCCTCGGAAATCGCGCTATCAGACATATCGCCGACGATCGCCACGCCCGTTGCAATACCGACGCGCGCGCTCAACTTCTCTTTCGCGTGCAAGGCGGCGATCGCCTGCACCAGTGCAAGGCTGGCTTGAACAGCACGCTCTGCGTCGTCTTCGTGCGCCTGAGGATAGCCAAAGCATACGATCGCGCCGTCCCCATGATGTCGCGCGACAAAGCCGTCGAAACTGGCAATGGTTTCAGTAATGCAGCGCCGGTAGTCGGCGATGATTGCGCTGAAGTCCTCGGGATCGAGCCTTGCGGACAGCGCAGTCGATCCGACCAGGTCACAAAACAGTACGGTAAGCTGTCGGCGCTCGATCGGGCGCGAGTCCCGGGCCAATGGCACCACCGCAGGAGAATCCGCGCGCAATCTGGTCCCGCAATCGCGGCAGAACTTGTTCAGCGCTGGGTTTGCCGCACCGCAGGCCAGGCAGCGCCGCACGACCGCCGCTCCACACTGCCCACAAAATCTGCTTTGCTCCGAGACTTCGGCCGCGCAATTCGTGCATTGCATCCGGACCTCAACGGATATCATTAGCGGCGGCACAATGCTCCGGAAGTCACGGGAACCAGTATGATCTCGGTCACAACTCCAGGCGTTCCGTCTTTATGGATTCTAAAGCGGAATCCAACGTTTGGAGTTGACCATGTCAGATCGACCTCCGAAACGCGGGTGGTGTTGTCGGCCTGCGCTGGTGGGCGAATGATTTTTGCAAAGCTCGGGCATCTCGCCGCGAGAATCGTGCAAGATGCACGTAGGGATAAATTTGGGTTGATACGTAAATGGCTCAAGATGCTCCATTCGACGATCAAGCAAGGCTATGGGCTTTATGCTCATCTGGCTGCACGGGCCCGATCTGCCGGGAGCAGCCTGACCCATCTGTGCCATCAGCACTTACGTAGGACCCGCGCCCCGGCGTGACCACCAGTGTAAGCCTGAACTTACAAACAGCTATTGACGCGATCTAAGAATCCCACAAAGGCAGCGCACCCAAAAATCGATTTTTCTTCAATAATCAATTTTCCATAACAACTTCAACGTGATTTCCCCCGTCCAGTCGTTGCATCAAAAATATTCCGCTTCGCGCCAGACCCAAATCACCCCTACAACTCCCGCCGTCCCGGCCCGACAAGAGGGGCGTTGGCCATCGTCACGAACGTGGGGCGGGATGCGGTGGACGCGGCAGCGTCGGCGCGAGAAGTTGTTCGCAGGGCGGCTCTTCGGCCGTGAGCGGACACGGCGCGCAGGACGTACGACGCTGACGCGTACGGCAAAACCGTGTGGTCCTGGCACCCGTGGCTGGTGCCAAGCTGACGGAGGTGCGTCGAACCCAACCGGGTTTCGACAAGCCTTTAATCCGGCAGCGATGGAGGCAAAAGGAATTCGTCTCCAGGGAGAGCGCGGTATAAGCCGTAAAACCACTGCGCAGGGAATGCCGGAGTGCCTCGGCTGTACCTGTATGCTCGTGTGCGTTTCCTTTGCGCTACTTGCACACGAGACCGCGGGTGCAGCAAGCACCCGGCATTCCCTGCGCCCTCTTCCTGTAGGGCGAATGAATTTGCAAAGCTCGGGCAGATCGCGCCGCGAGAATGCGGAGGCGTGTCTTTCGTAGGATGGGTAGAGCGAAGCGAAACCCATCACCGGCGCGAACGAAGACATTGATGGGTATCGCTTCGCTCCACCCATCTACAAGCTCGGAATAATTCGCAACAAATCGCTCCTGCAAGTGAGTGGCGATTGCGCATCCAACTGTCAGCTTTAATCCCACACAGCGCCCTGCTAAACCGCCGGCCATGAACACTATCCCCACCATAAAAACCAACGTCGCCGCGATCTCGATCTTCGCCAGCGCCGGAATGGCTGCGGCGAAGTTCGCGGTCGGTATCGCGATCGGCTCGCTCGCGCTGATCTCGGAGGCGCTGCATTCCTCCGTCGACGTGATCGCGACCGTCATCACGTGGCTCGTGGTGCGGGTATCCGACCAGCCGGCCGACGAGGAACATCACTATGGCCACGGCAAGTTCGAGAGCCTGTCGGCGCTGTTCGTCATCGCGCTGCTCTACGTGCTGGCCGGCGGCATCCTGGTCGAATCCTGGAGCCGGCTGCGCGAGGGTGCGCCGCCGCCGACGATATCGGCTGTCCCCTTCGTCGTGCTGGTGATCGATATCGCGGTCAATTTCTGGCGCGCGCGGGCGCTGCATCGCACGGCGCGGCAGACGCGGAGCCAGGCGCTGGCGGCGGACGCGCTGCATTTCGCGTCCGACGTGCTCGGCTCGCTCGCCGTCATCGTCGGCCTGACGCTGACCGGGCTCGGCTATGCCTGGGGCGACTCGGTTGCCGCCATCGCCGTTGCCGTCATGATATCGATCCTCGGCCTGAGGCTCGGGCGCTCCACCGTCGAAACCCTGCTCGACCGCGCGCCGGCGGGCGCGTCGGAAAAAGCGGCCGCGGCGATCCGCGCGGTGCCCGGCGTGGTCGGTGTCGAACGCGTGCGCGTGCGCATGGTCGGGCCGACGCATTTCATCGACGCCATCGCAAAGGTGCCGCGCACCTACCCGATCGACCGCGTCGAGGCGATCAAGAAGACCGCGCAAGTCGCGGTCGCGCAAGCGCTCGGCGACGCCGACCTCACCTTCACCGCAGTGCCGGTCGTGCGCGACAATGAGAGCGTGCGCGAGCGCATCATGGTGATCGCCCGCAATTCCGGTCTCGCCGTCCATCATGTCACCGTGCACAATCTCGGCGACCGGCTGATTGTCGGCATCGACCTCGAAGTCGACGGCGACATGGAACTTACCGCCGCGCACGCCATCGCCCACGACCTGGAGCGCAGCATCCGCGAGGACTTTGGCGAGGACGTCGAGGTCGATACCCATATCGAGCCGCTCGAGCCGGAATTGCCCCATGGCACCGACGCTGTGCCCGAGCGCGTCGAAACCATCAAGGCCGCGCTATCTCGGTTTGCCGGCGGCAATGGCGCGATCCATGACATTCACAATGTGCGGGTCCGCAACACCGATGCGGGCGAAATCGTCAACTTCCATTGTCGCGCTGCGCCATCGATGAGCGTCATCAAGGTGCATGAGAACGTCGACGAGATCGAGCGCGCACTGCGCCGTGCGTTCCCGTCGATCAAGCGCGTCATCAGCCATGCCGAACCGCCGCGCGCGTAGGTTTGCGGGCCCGTTCCCGTTTCGGACTCGCATCGAGCGCGCCCTATTTCGCGTTGGACAAGATTTATTTCGAATTAACGAATCGTTGACTCTCGACAGCCCGAAAAAAGTGGATTCAAATCGGCATGATTCGGAAGCTACGGGGTGCTTCCGGACAATGTGCAAAAGAGCCTTCGGCGGGGGTCTAAAGCATGGCGCGCGCGCATGCGGCGAACGCGTGTGTCCAATCCGATTCGATCAAAGGATTGGCGCAATCGATCGCAAAACCTGCCTACCATCGGCTGCTCACCGCAGAGCCGGCGCTTCGCCGCGCCGTGCCTACGCTCATCATCGCCTTCCTGATCACGATCTGCCTCGGCGCCTTCGTGCAGGTGATCGACCAGAGCCGGCAGAAGCGCGCCGCCATGAAGCGCGACCTCTCCGCGGTCACCGAGCTCCTGGCCGAACGCCTCGACCGCTTCGCTTCGGTCCGGCAAGATCGCGCCGCCAATATCGAGCGGCTGCAGAGCCTGCTGCCCGACCTGATCCCGGCCTGGGGCGTTGCTGCCGGCCGCCACGTCATCATCACCGGCTCGGATCACCGGATTCTGGCCCGCGTTCCCGTCGAAGGCAGCCTTGGCGGCGATCGCATCCTCGACGTCATCAGCACGGCGCAACTGCTCGCCACGCCCGGCCAGCAGGGCGTCGTCAGCGACATGACGCTGCCGAACGGCAATAGCGCCATGGCGATCTCGCGGTTGGTCAAATCGCTACCGGGCATGGTCATCGTCATCCAGGAACGGAACGAGCCGCTGTGGGGTTCGGATGCCGCCCTGTCGGTGACGCTGTCGGCCACCACCGGCTTCGTCGTGCTGATCCTCGGCTTCGCCTTCCACTGGCAATCGACCCGCGCCCGCGAGGGCGATCTGATCAACGACGCAGTGCGCGGTCGGATCGATACCGCGCTAAACCGCGGCCGCTGCGGATTGTGGGACTGGGACCTCTCGCGCGGCCGCATCTTCTGGTCGGCATCGATGTTCACGATGCTCGGCCTCGACTCCCGCAACGACCTCCTCACCTTCGGCGAAGTCAACGCGCTGGTGAAGTCCGACGACATCGATCTGTTCGCGATCGCCGACCAGATGATCGCCGGCAAAATCACCCACATTGACCAGAGCTTCCGCATGCAGCACACCGGCGGTCACTGGATCTGGCTGCGCGTGCGCTGCGAGTTCAGTCACACCTCGGCCGACGGCGGGCTGCATTTGATCGGCATCGCGGTCGACATCACCGAGCAGAAGAGCCTCGCCGAGAAGACCGTGGAAGCCGACCTCAGGCTGCGCGACGCGATCGAAACGATTCCGGAAGCCTTCGTGCTGTGGGACGCGGAAGACCGCCTCGTGCTCTGCAACTCGCATTTCCAGCGCCTGCACAAATTGCCCGATACGGCAGTGACCCCCGGCACGTCGTACGAGACCGTGATCGAGGTCGGCAGCATGCCGGAGGTTCGCACCAGACTGCAGGAGACCGGCGCGCAAGCGCCGGGTGCCCGCACATTCGAGGCGCAGCTCGACGACGGAAGCTGGCTGCATATCAGCGAGCGCCGCACCAAGGACGGCGGCTACGTCTCGGTCGGCACCGACATCACCCGCATCAAGGAGCACGAGCAGAAGCTGATCGAAAACGACGCCCGCCTGCGCGCCAATGTGCTCGACCTGAAGCGCTCGCAGGCGGAACTGGCCGATCTGGCGGAAAAATATTCGCAGGAGAAGAACCGCGCCGAGGAAGCCAACCAGGCAAAATCAAAATTCCTTGCCAATATGAGCCACGAGCTGCGTACCCCGCTGAACGCCATCATCGGCTTCTCCGAGATCATGGGCAGCGGCATGTTCGGCGTGCTCGGCTCCGACAAATATCAAGAGTACTGCCACGACATCCTGACCAGCGGCAAATACCTGCTCGAAGTCATCAACGACATCCTCGACATGTCGAAGATCGAGGCCGGCCGCATGAAGCTCGACATGGAGCAGCTCGACCTGTCGAAGATCCTGGCGGAGTCGCTGCGCGTGGTGTCCGGGCGCGCCGAGGACAAGAACCTGACGCTGGACGCCGATATCGAAAGCACCATTTCCGTGATGGCCGACCGCCGCGCGGTCAAGCAGATCTTCGTCAACCTGCTGTCCAATGCCGTAAAATTCACCCCCGACGACGGCAAGGTCACCGTGCGCAGCCACGTGCTGCCCAACTCGATCGTGCTGATGATCGCCGATACCGGGATCGGCATTGCGCCCGCTTCGCTGCGACGGCTGGGCAAGCCGTTCGAGCAGGTCGAGAGCCAGCTCACCAAGACCTACCAGGGCTCGGGCCTCGGACTAGCCATCGCGCGGTCGCTCACCAGCCTGCATGGCGGCACGATGCGGCTGCGCTCCAAGCTCGGCACCGGCACCGTCGTCCGCATCGTGCTGCCGTGCGAACCGCAACAGCCGAAGCCGAAAGCAAAGGCCGAGGCCGCCTGATTTTACGCCAGCGTCGGCGCCACTTCGCGGGCGACCTGCACCAGCGCCGCGATCAGCGGCGTCATCGGGTCGCGCTGCGGGATCACCATGCCGATGCTGTAGTCGACGACGGGATCGACGATCGGAATGCTGCGGACGGAGTCGGCGAGCCCCAGCGTCTCCGCAAGCTTGGCCGGCATCACGCTTGCCCAGCGCCCGGTCTTCACGTGCGTGTAAAGCACCAGCAGCGAGTTCGAGGTCAGCGTCGGCGTGGCCTCGGCTCCGACGGAGGCCAGCGCGCGATCGATGATGCGGCGGTTCTGCATGTCCGGCGTCAACAGGCACAGCGGCACCTGCCCGACCTCCTTCCAGGTGACCTGCTTGCGGTCGCCGAACATGGCGTCGGGCGCCGTCAGCAAGCGATAGCTTTCGTTGTAGAGCGGAATGGTGCGAACCTTGCCGATCGGCTCGTTCTCGATATAGGTCAGCCCGGCATCGACCTCGAGATTTTCGAGCAGGCCCAGCACGTCGGCCGACGTGCAGGACTGGATGCGAAAGCGCACGTCCGGGTATCGCGCGCGGTACGGCGTCGTGAGCTGCGCCACCATGCCGAGCACGGTCGGGATCGCGGCGATCCGGATCTCGCCGGAGAGCTTGTCCTTGAGGCTGTTGATCTCCTGCCGCATCGCGCGCGCGTCGCCGACGATGCGCCGCGCCCAGTCGAGCGTACGCTCGCCCTCCGGCGTAAAGCCCTGAAAGCGGGAGCCGCGCTGCACCAGCATGACGCCGAGAATTTCCTCGAGCTGCTTGAGGCTGGTCGACATGGTCGGCTGGGTGACGCCGCAGGCCTCCGCAGCCCGCCCAAAATGCCGCTCCTTTGCCAACGCCAGCAGAAGTTCAAGCTTGTCGATCAAAAGGATAGCCCCCGGAGTTTGGTGATGAGGGCAGTCGCCCGGTGGCCAGAAATAGCACGGCCTCCGGGCGGTCAAAACTTCAAAAGTAGCATCCGGAACGATCGGATTTGCCGGGTAATCGATCAGGTGGCTCCCGGCGGATCGGCTGTAGCACCAACTTCAGCACCAGCCCTTCTTCCAGTGACCGGGCGGGCAGCCACGGCCGCGCCAACCGACTTTTCGGCCGCGGCTCCAGCCAAACGGACGGTAACCGTGCCCGCGGCCCCAACCATGCCCGCGGCCGTGCCCGCCCTTCACTTCGATCAGATCTCCCTTGACCAGAGAGTCGTGGATCAACGGGTAGCCGCGGGGCATTGCCGATGCCGGGGACATGAAAGCGATTGGTAGTGTGAGTGCGATGCCAAATAGTAGTTTGCGCATGGGTCGTCCCGCTCTAGGGTGAAGATGCCGCTCTCAAGCAGGAAAAAGTGGCAACAGTTCCACGCGAATGAGGCGGACTTCCGAAGCTGCTATCGGCGCAGCGTTCCCATCAAAAATCAGGAAGGGCCGTCGGTCGGCAGAACGCCATTTTTTCACCCGCAACCGAAAAGGTTGGGAACGATATTCATCGTCCGGCGTTGCAGGATTGAGCAGGTAGTTCAGGAAGGAGAAATCCACCGGAATTATCAGCTCAAAAGCCCCGTCAGTTATCTTAGATAGCTGGCGGGGTTTTGATTGGGGAGAGGCTCGTGCGCTACGCGCTGTTCGTCGACGACAGGCAGATTGGCCCTGGCCTGTGGACGGAGGCGGAGGTCTGGAAACAAGCCCTCGACTATTCGCTGATTTCCGATCCTCCCGTTGCAGACAAAGCAGGCGGACCGGTTCTGCCGGCCCGCTATCACGTGAAGGAAATCAGGGAAGAGTGTTACTCGCCGGATCCGGCCTGGAGGCTTCCGGACGCCTGTTGTGCCCGCTTGACGAAGGTCAGACCGCTCACGGTCAGTCGTTCCTCGCTGGTTTCGCCTTCGGCCACCAGCCCTTCAAGATAGGTTTCGAGTTCCGGGAGCTTGCTGTCGAACTCGGCACCTAAGCCCATCAGTTCACACATTTTGCTGATGCGCCCGATGGGTTCGTCGAAAATGTCGATTTCGGTATGCATACCAGCGCCTCCCGGTCCCCGGGACAATTCCGAGCGGCCGTGGGTGTTCCGCCCGTCGGAACCAATGAGAGCCGGAATCGACCGCCCTCGCCCGCAGTTGCAATTGCATCGCAAGGGTAGCGATAACAGCGAAGCTTTTACGCAGAGATGACGGGGCCAGTCTCGTACAACCCCTTTAACCACCGCCGCCGACAAGCGCCTGAAACACCCGCCTTACCTCGCCTTGCGTCTCGCGCAGCCGCGCTTCCAGCGTCGAGAAATCCGGCGTGTCGCCGGCGCGCGCCATGACGCGCAAGAGGCTTTCTCCCGACGTCTCCGGCTTGAATTTGCCGGTGACGCAAAGCCTGAGGATCTGCGTCAGGTCGTGATAGAGCCGTGCCGCCGAACGCAAAATCTCGGCGTCGGATGGCGGCAGCACGCCAAGGCGTGCGGCGTTGTCGAGCACCTGCAGCGTGGAAACGCTGAGGATCTCGGGCTTTTCCGAGGCGTGAACGAGCTGCAAATACTGCGCGATGAAATCGATGTCGACCAGGCCGCCGGCGGCCTGCTTGAGGTTCCAGACGTCGTCCTCGCCCTTCTCCAGCGCAATCGCCCGGCGCATGTCCGCGACGTCGCCGGCGGTAGAGGCCGCATCGCGGGGCCGCGTCAGCACACTGCGGATCGCGTCCTCGATCTCTTTCTGAAACGCCGGTGAAGCCGAAATCACTCGCGCCCGCGTCAGCGCCATGTGCTCCCAGGTCCAGGCTTCGCGTTCCTGATAATGGGAAAAGGAATCGATCCGCGACGCCAGCGGCCCGGCGCGGCCCGACGGCCGCAGCCGCATATCGACGTCATAGAGTACGCCGTAATTGGTCCGCGTCGTAAACGCCGAGATCAGCCGCTGGGTCAGCCGCGTAAAATATTGCGCGCCGTGCAGCGATCGTTCGCCGTCGGAATCGGGATTGTCCGTGTCGAAATCATACAACAGGATCAGGTCGAGATCGGAAGATGCCGTCATCTCGCGGCTGCCGAGCCGGCCCATCGCGAGGATCGCGGTCTCCTGTCCCTTGATGCGGCCGTACTGGGTCGCGAACTGGTCTCTCACCAGGCCGTGCACGGTGTGTACAATGCCCTCGGCGACGTCGGCAAAGGCGACGCCAGCGTGCTGGGCGGAAACCGTGCCGGACAGGATCCGCGTGCCGATCAAAAACAGGCTCTCCTGCCCGAACAGCCGCAGGCGATCGAGGAAATCTTCGTAAGAGTCCGCGTCCTTCAGCGTCGCCGCCAGCCGCACCGACAATTCCTTCCGGTCCGGCATCGCGCCGAAGAAACGGGGATCGATCAAGCCGTCCATGATCTGCGGCTGGCGCGCCAGCATGTCGCCGAGCCGCGGCGCGGCGCCGAGGATCAAGGCCACGAGCGCGACCAGGTCGCGGTTCTGGCTCAACAGTGAAATCAGCCGGCCGCCGCGCTGCAAGGCGCCGAGAAAGCGATCGAACGTGATCACGGCGTCGTCGGGGTCTTCGGCATGCGCGAGACCGTGGATCAGGCCGGGCACGAATTCGATGAAGGCAGCCTTGGTCGCCTCGTTGCGGAGCGTGCGATAATTGCCCTGCATCCAGTGCTGCAGGGTGCCAGCCACCGCGACCGGCTTCTTGAAGCCGAGCATCGTCAGGTGATCGAGCAGACGCGCATCCTCAGGCCCGTCGGCATAATTGAGCTGCGGCAGCTTCACCGTGCCGGTCGGATCGCCCTCGAACAGCTTGCCGTAATGTCCCTGCACGACGTTGAGATGGCCGAGCAAGTCCTTCGCAAAGGCCGCCCGGCTCTCGTAGCCAAAGAAGTTTGCAAAGCGCTCCACGGCCTCGGCATCCTCGGGCAGTGCATGGGTCTGCTCATCCGAGATCATCTGCAGCCGGTGCTCGACGCGGCGCAGGAACTCATAGGCCGCGGTCAACTCGTCGTGGGCCTGAAAGCTGATCCAGTTGCTGGTCGCCAGCACCTGCAACGCATGCAGCGTGGGGCGCACCCGCAGTTCCGGATGGCGGCCGCCGGCAATGAGCTGTTGCGTCTGCGCGAAAAACTCGATCTCGCGGATGCCGCCGCGGCCGACCTTGACGTTATGACCTTCGACCGCGATGTCGCTCTGGCCGCGATAGGTCTGCATCTGCCGCTTCATGTCGTGGACGTCGGCGAGCGCGGCAAAATCCAGATGCTTGCGCCAGACGAACGGCGACAATTCCGCGATCAGCGCCTCGCCCGCTTTGGCGTCGCCGGCGCAAACGCGCGCCTTGATCATCGCGGCGCGTTCCCAGGTCCGCCCTTCCCGCTCGTAATAGTGCAGCGCCGCCTCGGTCGAGATCGCCACCTGCGTCGAGGCCGGATCGGGTCGCAGGCGCAGATCGACCCGGAACACGTAACCCTCGCCGGAGCGTTGCTGCAGCAGGCGGGCGAGCGCCTGCGTCACCCGCACGAAGAACGGCGCCGGCTCGACGTCTGCTATCAGCGAGGTGCGGGCGGGATCGAAAAACACGATCAGGTCGATGTCGCTGGAGTAGTTCAATTCCCCCGCGCCCATCTTGCCCATCGCGAGCACGATCAATCCGCTATCCTCCTCCGGCCGGTCATGATTGAGCGCCGTCATACGGCCGCGCGTGACCTCCTGACGTAGCAGGAAGCGCAGCGCCGTCTGCACGGACACGGTTGCAAGATCGGTCAGCGCCGCGGTCACCCGCATCACCGGCCAGACCCCGCCGATATCGCACAGCGCGATCAACAACGCGGCCTCCGCCTTCATGCGGCGAAGCAGATGCATCACGTCGGCCTCGCCCGCGGCAGCGAGTACGTCGCGCGTGCCTTTCTCGATCAGCGAGGTGAGATATGGTTCCGGGTCGCATGCCAGCAAACGCAGCAGCCGAGCGGCGTCAGCCCGGATCAGGTCGAACAGGTATGGCGAGAACTCGGCGATGCCAAGCAGGATGGTCCTGGCGAGCGGGCGATCCAGCCACGCCTTGATCTCAGCCGATTGCTCCGGCTCCAGTTCGGCGAGCCAGTCTCCCAGGCGTTGTTCGGCGTTACTGCTGGCGGCGACATGCGGCCCGCTGACGAACCGCGCGGCCAAGGCGGAGGAATTCATGCCACCTTCTGTGGCACATCCTGCGTTTGAGCCGCAAGCCTGTTGCCCGCGGCAGATAGCGCCGGGACGACCAGCGTCGCGGTCAGGCCGGGACGGGAATCGCCGAGCCTGAGTTCGCCGCCATGCAAGGTCGCCACCGCGGACGCCAGGCTGAGCCCGAGGCCGGAACCCGGCAGCGTGCGGCTCGCCTCAAGCCGCACGAATCGCTCGACCGCATGCTTGCGATCGCCTTCGGGAATGCCGGGTCCATGATCGGTGACGCTGAGCAGCACGTGATCGCCTTCGCGCCGCGCCTCGATCAGGATCTCCCGGGTGCGCGCCGCGGCGGCAGGGTCCAGCGGCTGCACCACCGGCGAGGGCTTACCGTACTTGATGGCGTTCTCGACCAGATTGGCAAGTGCCTGGCTGATCAGTTCGCGGTTGCCATGCAACCGCGCGGTCGCGGTTTTGACGCGGAGCGTCATGCCGCCGTCCTCGGCCAGCGGCTCATACAATTCGTGGATTCCCTTGGCGACATCGGCCGCGTCGAAATCATCCATGTTGCCGCGCGCCTGCCCGGACTCGGCGCGCGCGATCATCAACAGCGCGTTGAAGGTGCGGATCAGACCGTCGGATTCCTCGATGGTCCGCTCCAGCGCCGCGCGGTATTCGGCCTCGCTGCCCGAACTTGCCAGCGCCTCCTCGGCACGGTTGCGCAAGCGCGTTAACGGCGTCTTGAGGTCATGGGCGATGTTGTCGGAGACTTCCTTCAGCCCCATCATCAGGGTCTCGATGCGCTCCAGCATGACGTTGAGGTTTTCCGCGAGACGGTCGAGCTCGTCGCCGGAGCGCCCGACTGGCAGCCGCCCCGAGAGGTCGCCCGCCATGATGCGCCTTGTGGTGCCGGTCATGGCATCGATCCGTTGCAGCACCCGCCGCGCCACGAAGATGCCACCGCCGATGCCGAGCACGATGACGACCAGAAGCGACCATTGCGCGGCGTTGGCGACGATGCCGAACAGCCGGCGTCGCTCCTCCAGGTCGCGGCCGACCAGCAGGCGGAAACCATTGGTGAGTTCGGTGACGCGCACCAGCGCGCGGTGATCCGCGGTATCCTGCTCGTCGAGCCGGCGATAGCCGGTCTCCGACCAGCCGGTTGAGGCCATCACGCCCGGCGCCAGCGCGCCGACATTGCCGCCGATCGCCTTCCCCTCCGGCGTGGTGACGAGATAGAGGTTTGCGCCCGGCCGCAGCGCCCGGTTGCCAAGCGTGAAGACGAGGCCGCGCAGGCCGCGACGCGTGTAGATGTCGGTAATCTCCGCGGTTTCGGCGTTCACCGTGGCGGTGATCTGCTCGTTGATCAGCCGCCGCGTATTCCAGGCGAAATAGCCGAGCAGCGACGCCGCAAACAGCGCGAACAAAAACAGATAGACCAGCGTCAGCCGAAACGCCGTCGTGCGGACCAGTTTACCGAAGGCCGTCACGGATCATGTATCCATTCTGAGCGTCGCGTCTGGCATCATTGACCGTCGTCATAGTTTTTATTTCCTTTTATTTACAATGAATTAGCTGCATCTGCTGTCGTCTTACTTCACTGAAAATCACCGAAGCCGGCCGGTCTTGGCGAAAAACTGGTAAGTTGACGCGGCTCACGCTTCCAAAAGTATCCGGGATTGTCAGACATCCAAAGCAGCTCGATTTTGGAACAACTGACCATCACGACCGAGCATCCGTGACGGTAAGTGGTAAGCGGAAGGGGAACGTTAAAGTGGCACTCAATTCGAACCAAGTTAAATCCCTGCAAGCTGGCGTTCATGCGGACGGTGGGGGCTTTATCTGGTGGTGCGCGAAAGCGGTGATCGGGTGTGGGCCTTCCGCTTCACCGACCTCGAGGGCAAGCGGGCTCAGATGGAGTTCGCCAGGGCTGGCGACCGCGACGGCGCAAGCGGTGACGTTCTGACCCTAAGCAGCGCGCGCGAGAAGGCGCGCGACTATAAGGTCGCGTTAAACGCGAGGGCATCGATCCGCGCGTCAAGAAGCGGGCCACCGCTCAGGGCAGCAAGACGTTCAAGGAGTTTGCCGAGGAGCAGTATCCTGATTGGTGCCAAGGGCTGTCCGAAGAGGAGTTGAAGCAGTGGCAGCGCTCCATCCGGGACGTGCCGGGCCTGCACGACAAGAAGCTCCAGGAGATCACCACCGAGCACGTGTTGGAGGCGCTCAAGGCGATCTGGACCGTGAAGCCGGTCACAGCGTCGCGGACGCGCCAGCGGATCGAGCGGCTGATGGACGCTGCCAAAGCGTTGAGGCTGCGCACGGGCGAGAACCCGGCCGCATGGCGCGGCAACCTCAAACACCTGCTGCCGTCGCCCCGCAAGCTGAATCGCAAGAAGGGGCATCGGTCCGCGCCGTATACGAAGATGCCGGGAATGATGACAGGGCTGCGCTATGATCTCGGCAACGCCGCGCGCTGCACAGAGGTCGGCATCCTCTCCGTGGCGCGGAGCCAAGAAATCCGGCTGATGGAGTGGACGGAGCTCGACTTCGAAGCAAGGACGTGGATGGTTCCGGCTGAGAAGATGAAGATTAAGGGCGAGCTAGAGCCGAAGCCGCATCTCGTCCCGTTGTCAGATCAGGCCATCGACATCATCCAATCGATGCCGCGCACCGATAAGTACGTGTTCCCCTCCGACCACGCGGAGGAACATCAGCCGTTCCGGGCGAACGCGCTTGTTGGGGCCATCGAGCGCACTGCCGTCAAATCCACCATGCATGGCTGCCGCACAAGCTTCCGAAATTGGGGCGCTGACAACAAGGAGCACAATTTCCGCCGCGAAGTGCTTGAGTTCTGCCTGTCGCACCGTGTCGGCGATGAGGCTGAACTGTCGTATTGGGACAGCGAGATGATCAAGCGACGCCGCGAGGCGCTGCAGGCGTGGGCTGACTTCATCAAGCCACGCAAGAATACGTCGGGCGAGCAGCCGCCCGAAAGAAAGCGGCAAAGGCTCAAGCTCGTCGCCTAACGAGGCGCACCGGGATTTCAGTGAGCGACCTATACCGTTCACCTCCTAGCCCCCCTTGCGCACAGACTTGATCGCACTCTCCACGACCTCGCCACCGCTGTTCATTGGCAGCACCTTGTGGGAGCCGGTATGCTCCACGATCTGTTCGTAAAAGGGGGGCCAGTCGGTCGTTGTGGAAGGCCCGGCAGGTCAATGCGGCGCCGCCGGCCTGCTCGTAGGCATCCAGTCCGATGAACTGGGCGCGACGGTCGGAAGCGCGCACAGTGTTCTCCGTCAGCATCCTCTGGATCTGATATGGCTCTTCGTTGCCGGATCTGTTGACGTTTTCCCAGACCTGCTCCTGACGCGCCTGGTCGGCCGTGACTGAGAAGGCCATCAACTGTTCGAGTGTCATACCATCGTCGCCATAGACGTCGTGCAACTTCGGCGACACTGACGCCAGACGAAGGCGCTGCTTGACGATCGCCGGCGAAACGAAGTGCCGCGCGGCGATATCCTCTTCGCTCAGGCCGCCGTCATGTAGCAGTTTGAACGCGCGGAACTGATCGAGCGGATGCAGTCCGACCCGCTCGTCATTCTCGGCAAGGGAATCGTCCTCGGCGATGCCGCCATCCCGGATAACGCAGGGGACAGGTTGCGTCTTCGCCATACGCTTCTGCTTGACCAGCAGTTCGAGCGCGCGGTAGCGGCGTCCGCCGGCGCGCACCTCGAACATACCGGTCTCCTGAGCGTCGGCATCGACTACCGCACGAACGCTCAGGCTTTGTAGCAGCGTCGCTGAGCGATGCTCTCCGCCAGTTGTTCGATCGAGACGCCGGCCTTCACGCGGCGGACATTAGACTGGCTGAGCACCATTTTGTTGAAGGGAATATCACAAGAGGGACTGAGTTTGATTTTCTGAACGCTTGCCATGTCGGTTTCTCCACGACGGGCGGCCGAAAGACTCTCTCCCGACCTCCTACCCGTCACGGACAAACCGGCGCGCCTCTCACTCTCTGACGCGCAGCACCAACTGAGGACCAATATGGGCACAGCGTGCGGATCCGTCATGCAGCTTCTCCCTGCCGCCAACGACGGAATCGATCGCGGGTGTCAGAAAGCCGAACAGGAAATCGGCCGCCTTCGATGCCGCGCTCGCCGCACGGACGACGGCGTGATTATCCTCGCGCAGCACCTCCAGCCAGGAACCGATGTAGTCAGCGTGGCGCACGGTCGGCACGATACCGAGCGAGGCACAAACGAAGGCACCTGCCATTTCGGCGACCAGCTCTTCGCGCGCGTATGATTTTGAGCCGAACGAACCGGAGTGGTCGCGGTTGAGGCGGGATGCCTGGCCGGTCCAATGACCGTTATGCCGATATCGGCATAACGGTCATTATGCCGTAATTGAGATTATGCCGCATGACTGAGTTCGGTGGCTGTCCTGCCGGGCTTCGCCCATGCGGCAGTTCGGCATAATCAGACACATCCATCCATCATCAGAAACGGCGGATATGGGGTGGAGAGCCGTCGGTCTGCTTCTGGTCAGAACAATGGAGAAGCCGCTATCAGCTGCGGACCCGCGAAAGCCGCACTCATCTACGCAGACCAAATCTGCTCCAGTACCTGTGGCAGGTATTTCACGACCAGAGCCTGCGCATCCTTAGCCCTAAAAAGTGCGTTGGCCTTCGTCTTCGTACAGCACCGGTCCGGCTAAGGCGACCGCGGTGGTGGCAACCGCGGCCTTCACGCGCGGCCGGCGCCGAGGGTGGCGAGCAGTTCGTCCAGCTGCTCGAACTGTTCGGGCGTGCCGTCCAACCCGCCCAGGGATTCATCGAGCGCTTCCTTGGTGGGATAAACTTCGCTGAAGGTCAGCAGCGTCTTGCCGCCATCTTCCACGAAGGTCACCGTGGAGATGGCGCCGTTCTCGCTTTCTTCGTTGGTCCAGACGAGCCGCGCCGGCGGCACCACTTCGATATATTTGCCGAAGAAGGCCCAGGTGTTTTCAGCGTCCTTGCCGAATTCGAGGCGGTAGGTGCCACCGGTGCGCACATCCATCTCACAGGAGCGCAGCGGCACGCCCATGGATTTGGGCGCCCACCAGCGCATGAACAGCTCGGGATTGGTCCAAGCCTCGAACACGATCCGGACCGGAGCATCGAAGATGCGCGTTACCGCCATCTCGCGCTCGGATATCCGCTTCACCGTGGTGCGGCCATCGACCAGGACCGAACCATTCTCTTGCCTATCGTCCATCACTGTTCTCCTTACGTTTGAGTTCTTCGACAACCTTGTCCAGCTGGTCGAAACGGGCATCCCAAAGCCGGCGGTACCGCTCGATCCATTGCGCCTCTTGCTCAAGGCGGCTGACGCCGAGTCGGCAGGTGCGCACGCGCCCGATCTTCTCGGTGGTGACCAGCCCCGCCTGTTCGAGGACGCTGATATGCTTCTTCATGCCCGTGAGGGTCATGTGGAACGTCTCGGCAAGATCGGTGATCGAGGCGTCGGAACGCCCGAGCTGCTCGAGCACACCACGCCGGGTAGCATCCGAAAGCGCGGCAAACGACGTATCAAAGCGGGCTTGATGAAACTGAACCATGTAGTTCGGTATAACGGTTGGCGAGCGATATGCAACGGGTGGAGAAGGTTTGGACGGTGGCGTTGCGGCGAGCAGCTCGAGGGTCACTGAGTGCACCTGCGCCGGAGGGCCTAAATGAGCAAGCCCAACTTGGTCTTGCTGCGCGATGACGCAACGGAAGGCGTCGCCAGTTGCAAGGCCGTTCGCCAGATAGTCGATCGCATCAGGGACAAATGGACGGTTATGGTCGTGGGTTGCCTGTCGAACGGCTCCATGCGCTTCACTACAATCCAACGGACAATGCCGGGTGTGTCGCACCGAATGCTCACCCTCACAGTGTGCGGCATGGTGCGCGACGGACTAGTGAAGCGGACAGCGCACGCGACGATCCGCCAAGGGTCGATTATGCGCTGACCGAGGCAGGCCAGTCTCTTAAGAGCCCGCTAGAGACGCTGGCCAGATGGGCATGGGAATGGCAGTTGGGTGGGGCAGCGTGATCATGTCCTGCTGGTGCTTGCACGACGGGGTTGCGGGCATCCGAACTGATCAACCTGCGCAGCAAGGACGTGATCCTCGGCACCGGGGCTCATATCCAAAAGCGTCTTGCCCTCGTGCACGGTGCCGCTCGTTCCGAGCCGCTTTCCGCCCGGGCAGTGGTAGACGTCGCTGGTCGGATCATGTCGAAAGTCGCTGCGCGAGAAGGTACCGTCATCTCGCTTCGACTTGTCGAACACGGGGATATGTGGTGCGAAGCATTGGACACGCAAGATTACGCATCGCACCAATCGATCGAACGCCGTTAACCATGATACTCGCGGGTGCTCGGGATTGACGCCAGATTGCTCGTCCATTCAGGTCTCGCGGAAAGCGCGGGAGAAGCTGTCGAAGACCGGCTTCATCATGTACTCGAAAAACGTACGCTCTCCGGTCTTGATGTAGACGTCGGCGGGCATCCCAGGCGTCGGGATAAATTCAGGCATACGCCTGAGAATATCTTCTTGGTCCAGGCCCACCCGAACGATGTAGAAGTCCCGACGCGTGTTATTGTCGGGGCGCGTTTCGGCCTTCACCTGCACCTGCTCCGACAAGGCGTCCGCTGACACGTAGATGACGCTCGCCCCGACCATGGGCGTGATACGCTGGTTGAGCGCCGGCAGCCGCACCAGCGCTTCCTGGCCTACACTAACATGCGAAATGTCCTTGGGATTCACATGCGCCTCGATAATGCGCTCTTCGCCTATCGGTAGGAGCTCAAGGATCACGGCGCCAGGAGAGACGACACCGCCCGGCGTATGGAAGTTCTTCTTCACCACGATACCACGGACCGGAGAACGGACCTCGACCCGGTCGACCACGTCCCGGGTGGCGCGAATCTGCTCCTCGACGTCGTCCAGCTCCGCCTCGGTCTCGCGCAGCTCCTTGATCGCATCCCGGAGCGCAGTCGAGTGGAGCTGGGCTATTCTTTCGTTCGCCTGAGCGATCCGCTCCTTCGAATCGGCGATGCGGCCGAGATACTCGCCGAGTTCTCCCCCGAGACTCGCCTCGGAGCGTCGCAGCGCCAGCACATCCGACTTGCGGACCAACTGCTGGCCAAGGAGCGAATTCTTGTCTTTCAGCTCTTCGGCGAACAGGGCAATACGCTGTTTGGTGGACTGCACTTGCGCCTGATATCCGCGAATGCTTTCCTCCAGCCCGGCGATTTGCTTCAGGAGTACGCTTTCCTGGGTCACGAGACTAGCCCGGCGTGCCCACAGTTCGGCACGTTGCCGCTCAAGAATTGCTTGGGTTTCCGGATCACGTGCGCTTTCGCCGAATGCGGCCGGAGTTTCGATAGTCTCAGAAGCGTTCATTTCGGCTTCGAGACGCGCCTTCATGGCGAGCAGTCGATATTTCTTCAAAACCAACCGCCTCAGCTTGGCGTTGGCAGCGGTGTCGTCCATGCGAACCAGTACCTGGTTCGCCTCGACGACATCACCGTCCTTGGCCGCAATCTCGCGGATGATGCCGCCCTCGAAGTGCTGGATCAGCTTGTTCTGTCCGGTGGCTACGAACGTGCCCGGGGCGACGACCGCACTGTTCAGTGGAGCGACTCCAGCCCAAACACCGAAACAACCGAGCCAAACGACCAACATCGCGAGGCCGGTGAAGATGGGCCATTTGGCGCTCTGCGGAACGCTGCGGTACCACTCGCCGATGCTCTCCTTTTCCGCTCTCATGCTGTCCTCCCGCGCTGGTCACCGGCCCGAGGATTCGATGCGTCGTGGCTGCTCTGGGTTGTCTCCGCCGGCCCCGCCGTGCGACCGAACCAGGCGATGCAGCACGTCGCTC
This sequence comes from Bradyrhizobium retamae, assembly GCF_001440415.1. Classification (GTDB taxonomy): domain Bacteria; phylum Pseudomonadota; class Alphaproteobacteria; order Rhizobiales; family Xanthobacteraceae; genus Bradyrhizobium; species Bradyrhizobium retamae. The sequence continues at coordinate 2,029 of NZ_LLYA01000214.1, read as the reverse complement.
GGAGATCCAAATGCTTCCGCGTGTCCGGCCCGCAGGATGAGCACTTTGTCTACGCTGTTCAGCAGCGCCGGGCGCAAGGTTACGACCACTGCGGTCACCCCGCGCTTCTTGGCGCGTTGCAGGGTCTCGGTCAGAGCCTGCTCGCCCGCCGCGTCGAGATTCGAGTTGGGCTCGTCAAGCACGACAAGGCATGGATTACCGAAGAACGCCCGCGCGAGCGCGATGCGCTGCTTCTGTCCTCCGGAGAGCGGCCCGCCGCCGCGGTCGAGCGCGGTCTCGTACCCTTGCCGCAGCTGACAGACCATGTCGTGGATGCCCGAGAACATCGCCGCCTCATAGATGCTCGCGTCGGGCAGGTCGTCGCGCATGCGGCAGATGTTCTGCTTGATGGTTCCGGGAAATAGCTCGACCTCTTGGGGCAGGTAGCCGGTATATTCCCCGAATTGGCGGCGATCCCAGTTGCGCAGCTCCGTTCCGTCCAGTCTGACCTTACCGGCGGTCGGCGTCAAACAGCCCACCAGAATGCGCGCAAGGGTCGACTTGCCCGATCCGGACGGTCCGACAATGGCCAAAGACTCTCCGGGCGCGAGCTCCAGCGACACACCATTGAGCACCGGCTCCTTCGATCCTGGCGGCAAGTATAGGACGCGATCCACGGCCAGGCGCCCTTGCGGTTTGGGCAGGCGCAGCTTCGGCGTCTCGCGCTGGAATGACTCGACCGCCTGCTTGACGCTCGCATAGGCCGATCGCGCCTGAACGCAGCTGCGCCATCCCTCGATCAAGCCCTCAAGCGGCTGCAGGGCGCGGCCGGCAATGATCGCGGCCGCGATCATCATGCCGCCGGTGATCTCGGCGTTGAGGGCCAGATAGGCGCCCGTGCCGAGGATCGTGATCTGGGCCACGAGCCGGACGAACTTCGATGCACCGCTGATCCAGAAATTCCGGTCGAGGGCCTGGCTCTGCACCGTCAGGGCCGGCGCCTGCCGGCGACCCCAATGGAGAATGCTCTCGCTCAGCATTCCCATCGCATTGATCACCTGCGAATTTCGCGCCAGCGACTCGGCCGCCGCATCGGCCTCGGCGGCATGCAGGCCTGCCTGGCCCAGACGCTCCGAAGTCGCTTTTTGGTTGATCAGTGCAATCAGCGCGAGGGCCAAGCCAGCCACAACGGCGATCCAGCCGAGATCTCGGTGAACGAGGAATATGACTCCAAAGTAGAGAGGCGAGAGCGGCGCGTCCATCAGCAGTAGCATGACGGGGCTCGAGATGAATCCGCGCACTTGGTGAAGGCTGCGGATCGCATGGATGGTCCCGCCCTCGCCGGCCCTGGCGTTGTTGATGCTGCTCGCCAGCACTGCGGCGCCAAGCAAGGCCTCCATCTTGGTCGCAAGACGCCCCAGCACCTGCCGACGCAGGATGTCGACGATAGAGAGGATGCCGATGAACGCCAGCGCGAGAGCCGAGAGCATCAGCAGGGTTTCGAGGCTGCGGCTCGTCAGCACGCGGTCGGATATCTGGAACAGGTACATCGGCATCGTGAGCATCAGCAGATTCACGACGACCGAAAATGCTGCGACCGCGATCAGATTCGTGCGCGCGACCGAACGCCAGGCGGCCAGCGGGTTGACAGGTCCAAGATGATCGCGAGCCTCGCCGCCGGGTGCGACGCGAAGCTGATCCGCAGAATGGCTGCGATTGCTCAGTGTCTCGGCGGCCGCCATGTTCGCCCCGCTATAGGATGGCATGTTCAGGGTGATCTGTTGGATGATTCGTATCCACGATGTCAGGAGGCGGCGGCCCAGTGTCATGAGCCGATGCGGCGTCGGCCGAAGACTCGGTATCCTGCGGGGGATCGCTGCTCAGGTTAACGCCGTAATCGGTGTACTCGGTTCCGTTGTACAGAGCATTTTCTGATGGCGGTGGCGCGTCGTTCAAGGCGATCACGTCGCCTGTGGTGTCATCGACCGGCGCCGTATCCGCAAGAGCGTCGCTGGCCGCTTTCCCGGTGTCGGCCGGATCGGACACGTCG
>NZ_LLYA01000213.1 GCF_001440415.1 Bradyrhizobium retamae | reverse complement strand
CGCCCGCGAGAACGCCGAATGATCCGGGATAGCATCCTCGATACCGAGCTTGCAGCGATAGGCGAGGTTCACCTGCACTTCACGGCAGAGCAGCCGCTCCGAGCGGATCGCAAAAACGTACCCCACGACCAGCATCCGGATCATTAGTTCCGGATCGATCGACGGGCGACCCATCGACGAATAGTGAGGTGCAAGCTCGCTGCGAAGCCAGGAAAGATCGAGAGCAGCATCGATCTTCCGCACCAGATGATCTTCGGGAATCGCGTCGCTAAGATCAAACTCGTAGAACAGTTGACCTTGGTCACTCTTCAGACGGCCCATCATGGATCGACCTCGTCGCGATTCGCCTCAACACAACGGAATCACGCCTCGAGGCCTCTCTCAACCGACTTTTGCAACAAAATCGGCGCAAAGCGGCCATCCCGAACATCGGCGGCGTCCGGCGCGGAGGTGCTACGAGATCGAAATGATCTCAAGTTTTTGACCTGATGCGTCGACCTCATCACCAACGGCTTTGCCCATCAGCAGCCTTGCCACTGGTGACACGAAGGAAATGGATCCTGCCTTAGGATCTGCCTCGTCCTCCCCCACGATACGATATTTTTGTACGCGTCCATCGTCGCGCCTGAAGGTCACCGTGCTCCCGAAGGCGACAGTGTCAGTCGACATCGGATTGGGGATGACCTGAGCCGTCCGAAGTCTCGCCGCAAAGTAGCGCATATCGCGCAGCGGGATTGCCGCTTGCCGCCGTCGTTCATTAACGTCCTCGACCTTCTGCGCCGTCTCATAAGCCTCGCGGGCCTGGTGGAGTTCAGATTCCAGAGCCTGCAATCCCGCTTCCGTAACAAGATTCGGATGAGGTGAAACCGGGCGGTCGGGAAGCAAAGTCTCCGACGCAGTTTCGGCACTGTCTTCCTTGGCGAAGGCAACGCTCAAGCTCGGAACTCCTCTTAGGCGTGGTAATGTCTGAGTGCGCGCTCGACCGTCGCGTCATAGAGCCGAATTGCTGCAGCCTTGCCCGGCCGGCAGTTCCTCGGCATTGGGATCGCCCGGTGCCGTCGCCCAGGCCAGTTCGACGAGCGTCACGATCCGCCGACCGGCACCGTCAAGCTGGCAAACAATGAGGCCCTGCTCCTCGATGTAGGTCAGCAGACGCCGTGCACGGCGCAACGAATGTGAGCCATAAGCGCGTGCAATCGCTGCATCGCCCGGGCAGGGCCAACCTTCCTTCGCGGCGCGGGCGATCATCATGAAGACGCCCTGCATATCCTCCGGCAGAAGTGAGGCGCGGACCGAGACATCCTGCCACCCATCATCCTCTGCCATATCGGAGCTGAGCCCGGCGCGGGCGCGTGTCAGCATGCGACGGAAGTCACCTAGGTCCGGCACGGCCGAACCGAGGCCCTCTATTCGGCAGCGGACCACGAACTCCTGATAGAGCACGCCGACGGCACGGAATCCGGCCTCGGGTTCCGCCATGATGGCGCGCAGAATACGGTCCACTCGTTCACGCCGCTCAACCAGCTCCTCAGCGCTGAGTGGCTGCTCCACCGCCTCGGGACGGATCTCCAGCGCCGCTGATTTCGCCGCCATGAGCTGGGCGAGGAGGTCTGGCGGCGACCGACGCTGGGGCCGATTGTTCTCGGGCGGCGGCGCCGCGAGGATGATGGCGCGTGCGTCAAGTGTCGCTTCCGGCAGAGGCATCAGGCGCGGGGTCGCGTTGCGCGGCGTGGTATCGGTTGGACCAATACGCAGCCCTAGCGGACGGCGGGAGAGGGCCGGTCCCAGCGCCATGAATTGTCCACGCTCCAGATCCCGGAAGGCCTCTGCCTGCCGCCGTTCCATGCCCAGAAGATCGGCGGCGCGCGCCATGTCGATATCCAGAAAAGTTCGGCCCATGAGGAAGTTGGACGCCTCGGCCGCGACGTTCTTGGCGAGCTTCGCCAGTCGCTGGGTGGCGATAACCCCGGCAAGTCCGCGTTTGCGGCCGCGGCACATCAGGTTCGTCATGGCGCCGAGCGAGAGTTTGCGCGCCTCGTCCGAAACCTCGCCGGCGACTGCCGGTGCGAAGAGCTGCGCCTCATCCACCACCACCAGCATAGGATACCAGTGGTCGCGGACCACTTCGAAAAGCCCGCTGAGGAAGGCGGCGGCGCGCCGCATCTGATTCTCGGCGTCGAGCCCCTCGAGATTGAGCACCGTGGAGACGCGATGGATGCGCGCTCGTTCGCCGGCCACCTGCAGACCCCGCTCGGTATGGTCCTCGGCGTCGATCAGGAGGTGGCCGAAACGGTCGGAAAGCGCGACGAAGTCGCCTTCGGGGTCGATGATGGTCTGTTGCACCCAGGGGGCACTCTGTTCCAGCAGCCGGCGTAGCAGATGGGATTTGCCGGAGCCCGAATTGCCTTGGACCAGCAGGCGGGTCGCAAGCAGTTCCTCAAGGTCCAAAGTCGCCGGGGCGCCTGCGGTCGTGTGTCCCATCTCGATCGCAACGGTCATGTCTCGACTCAAAAGTCTCTCTAGGGAGGCGGGGCTTAACAACCTGATCGCAGCCCGTCGAGCAGCCCATGGCCGATCACTCTGCGTTCTCCACGGTTGGTCGATGCATCAACCCGGATCTCAAAGATGCGCGCGACGACAGGGCGTGAAACGCAACAGAGGCGATCGAGCGGAGCAAACGACAGCTCAGATAGCCGTAATTCGCATAAGGTATATTATGGAATATCTTTATCTACAATTAGATCAGATATTTAGGCGAATATGCTGGCAAATCTAGTCAGCTCTGGCGCCGAAGCTTCTCGCCTTTGTCGGCATGACAGTCCTGATCTGCTGCGTCCCGGCCATTCCTATTGCCGACACTTGCCGACGCTGCAATAAGCGCGCGAGCGCGGCGATCGCTGACGATCCCGTGGACTGCAGGTTCGTGTCTCGGACCTCAAGAACAATAACTCTCAAGGGAGAATGAGATGAGCTTTTCACGACGCACGCTTCTCAAAGCATCCGCTGCGTCAGCGGTTGTGGGCGGCATCGGCGCACCGTTGGTGGCGCGGGCCCAGAGCGCGGAATTTACCTACAAATACGCCAATAATCTTCCGGACGGCCATCCCATGAACGCTCGCGCCAAGGAAATGGCGGCGGCGATCAAGGCCGAGACCAACGGCCGGTTCGACCTGCAGATTTTCCCGAACAACCAGCTCGGTTCCGATACGGACATGCTGAGCCAGATCAGGTCGGGCGGCGTCGAGTTTTTCACGCTCTCGGGACTGATTCTGGCGACGCTGGTGCCGGCGGCGTCCATCAGCGGCATCGGTTTTGCGTTCCCGGATTACGACACGGTCTGGAAGGCCATGGACGGGGGCTTGGGTGGCTATATTCGCGGCGAGATCACCAAGGCGAACCTCGTGGTGATGGACAAGATTTGGGATAACGGCTTCCGCCAGACCACATCCTCGACCAAGCCGATCAACGGCCCGGAGGACCTCAAGGGCTTCAAGATCCGGGTGCCGGTGTCGCCGCTCTGGACCTCCATGTTCAAGGCGTTCGATGCAGCGCCCGCCTCGATCAATTTCAGCGAGGTTTATTCGGCGCTACAGACCAAGATCGTCGAGGGCCAGGAAAACCCGCTGGCGATCATCTCGACCGCCAAACTATACGAAGTGCAGAAGTTCTGCTCGCTGACCAACCACATGTGGGACGGCTTCTGGTTCCTGGCAAACCGCCGCGCCTGGGAAAAGCTGCCTGAGGATGTCAGGACGATCGTCGCCAAGAATATCAACGCGGCGGCCATCAAGGAGCGCGAGGACGTCGCCAAGCTGAACGCCGGGCTGCAGCAGGAACTGGCCGGCAAGGGCCTGACCTTCAACCAGCCCAATGTGACGCCGTTCCGCGACAAGCTGCGCTCGGCCGGCTTCTACGCGGAATGGAAAGGTAAATACGGCGACCAGGCTTGGGAGCTGCTCGAGAAATCCGTGGGCAAGCTGTCCTAAGCGCATGTGAGGGGCCGTCGTGGCTCATGCCGAACTGAGTAAAGTGGTTGGCGGTGAGGTGGCTCAGCCCCCTCGCCGCCGTTCGTTGCTGGCTTCCATCGAACACGCCCTGGGAATGCTGGTCGAGCTTCCCGCAGCGCTGCTGGTCGTCGCCGAAATCATCATCCTGTTTGCCGGCGTGGTGGCGCGCTACGCGCTGCACCGGCCGCTGATCTGGTCTGACGAACTGGCCTCAATCCTGTTCCTGTGGCTCGCCATGCTTGGCGCCGCGGTTGCGTTCCGACGCGCCGAGCATATGCGGATGACGGCGGTCGTCGCCAACGCGAAGCCCGCGATGCGCGCCTATCTCGATCTGGTGGCGACAGCAGCCGCCCTGGCGTTTCTTATCCTGATCGCCTGGCCGGCTTATGAATACGCCTACGAGGAAAGCTACATCACCACGCCTGCATTGCAGATTCTCAACAGTTGGCGTGCCGCGGCGCTGCCGGTCGGCATTGCCCTGATGGCGCTGTTTGCTTTCCTGCGTCTGGCCCGCGTCGGCAACGTTCGCATGGTGCTGGGGGCGATCCTGTCGGTCGCGCTCGTCATCGGGATATTCTGGCTGCTCAGGGGCTCGCTCAAGCCGCTCGGCAACCTCAATCTGATCATCTTCTTTGTCGGCGTGGCCGGCTTCTGCGTGTTTGCCGGCGTACCGATCGCGTTCGGCTTTGGCTTGGCAACCTATGGCTATCTGGCGCTGACCACGGGCACGCCGCTGATGGTGCTGGTCGGGCGCATGGACGAGGGCATGAGCCACCTCATCCTCCTGTCGGTGCCGCTGTTCGTCTTCCTTGGCCTGCTGATCGAGATGACGGGCATGGCGCGCGCCATGGTGGCGTTCCTCGCGAGCTTGCTCGGTCATGTCCGCGGCGGGTTGCATTACGTGCTGGTCGGCGCGATGTATCTGGTATCGGGTATCTCGGGCTCCAAGGCCGCTGACATGGCCGCCGTGGCGCCGGTGTTGTTTCCCGAGATGAAGGCCCGCGGCGCCAAGCCGGGCGATCTGGTCGCCCTCCTCTCCGCCACGGGCGCGCAGACCGAGACCATTCCGCCGAGCCTGGTGCTGATCACCATCGGCTCGGTCACCGGCGTCTCGATCGCCGCGCTGTTCACCGGCGGCCTGTTGCCGGGCCTGGTGCTGGCAATCACGCTGTCGGCGCTGGTGTGGTGGCGTTACCGGAACGAGGATCTGCGGCACCTCACGCGGGCGAGCGTCAGCGAGATCGTCCGCGCGTTTGCCATCGCCCTGCCCGCGATCGCGCTGCCGTTCGTGATCCGCTACGCGGTGGTCGAAGGCATTGCGACCGCAACGGAGGTTTCCACCATCGGCATCGTATATGCCTTTGTCGTCGGCTACCTGATTTACGGCCTGTTGATCTACCGCAATTTCGACTGGCGGCGGATCGTGCCAATGCTGGTCGAGACCGCGTGCCTGTCGGGCGCGATCTTGCTGATCATCGGCTGCGCCACCGGCATGGCCTGGGGCCTCACGCAGTCCGGCTTTTCGCGGACGCTGGCGGCCGCCATGACCGGCCTGCCCGGTGGCTCGGCGACGTTCATCGCCGTCTCGATCGTGGCCTTCGTGATCCTGGGCAGCGTGCTTGAGGGGATTCCGGCGATCGTGTTGTTCGGGCCGTTATTGTTTCCGATCGCCCGTGCGGTCGGCGTCCACGAGGTCCATTACGCGATGATCGTTATTCTCGCGATGGGTATCGGGCTATTCGCGCCGCCCTTCGGAGTGGGCTATTATGCGGCCTGCGCCATCGGACGCGTCGATCCGGCCGAGGGTATCCGGCCGATCTGGGGTTACCTGCTGGCCCTGATGGTCGGCCTGATTATCGTGGCGATCTTCCCGTGGATTTCCATCGGGTTCCTGTAAGGTCAAACCTTTGTAGATGGGACACAGCCAATGAGCGCAGCCCAGAACCAGTATTCGATCGGATTGGACAAGACGGCGGCGAATTACGTGCCGCTGACGCCGCTGAGCTTCCTCGCCCGCAGCGCCGCCGTTTATCCCGATCACGTCAGCACGGTCTATGAAGGCCGCAGCTTTACCTGGGCCGAGACCTATGCGCGCTGCCGGCGCTTTGCGTCCTGGCTCGCCGGGCGGGGCATTGGCGTCGGCGACACGGTCGCGGCGATGTTGCCCAACGTACCCGCGATGAACGAGGTGCATTTCGCCGTGCCGATGGCGGGTGCGGTGCTGAACGCGCTGAACATACGGCTCGACGCGCCTTCGATTGCCTTCCAGCTCGACCATGGCGGCGCGAAAATCATCTTGGTCGATCCCGAATTTGCCGGCGTGATTGCGGAAGCGCTGACGCTGATGAGCGGGCCAAAGCCTTTCGTCGTCGATGTCGATGATGTGGCGTTTGCAGGTGGCAAGCGGATTGGTGAGATCGAGTACGAGGCGGCGGTCGCGGCGGGCGATCCGGCCTTTATCGCAAAGCTTCCCGGCGATGAATGGGACGCGATTGCGCTGAGCTATACCTCGGGCACAACGGGCAACCCGAAAGGCGTCGTTACTCATCACCGCGGCGCTTATCTCAATGCTGTCAGTAATATTCTGGCCGGCAATCTCGGCCAGCATCCCGTGTATCTCTGGACGCTGCCGATGTTTCATTGCAACGGCTGGTGCTTCCCGTGGACGGTCGCGGCCGCCGCCGGCACCAATGTCTGCCTGCGCAAGGTCGATCCGGCAAAAATCTTCGAGCTGATCGCAAAGCACGGCGTCACGCACATGTGCGGTGCACCGATCGTCTACAACACGCTGATCAACGCGCCCGGTGCGCCCAAGGGTGACAAGGCTCACCGCGTGGTCGGGTTGATCGCGGGCGCCGCACCTCCGGTCGCTGTGCTCGAAGGCGCCGAAAGTATCGGCATCAAGCTGACGCACGTCTATGGCCTGACCGAAGTCTACGGCCCCGCCTCCGTCTGCGCCGAGCAGCCGGGCTGGGACGAACTGCCGGCCGACCAGCGCGCGCAGCTCAAGCGCCGGCAGGGCGTGCCCTACCCGCTGGAGGAAGCCGTCACCGTGCTCGACCCGCAGACCATGCAGGAGGTGCCGCGCGATGGCGAAACCATTGGCGAGGTGATGTTCCGCGGCAATATCGTGATGAAGGGCTATCTGAAGAACGAGAAGGCGACGCAGGAAGCCTTCGCCGGCGGCTGGTTTCACACCGGCGATCTCGGCGTGCTCGACGAGCATGGCTACGTCATCATCAAGGACCGCTCCAAGGACATCATCATCTCCGGCGGCGAGAATATCTCCTCCGTCGAGGTCGAGGACATCCTGTACAAGCACCCGGCCGTGCTGTTTGCCGCCGTCGTTGCCAAGCCCGACCCGAAATGGGGCGAAGTGCCCTGCGCTTTCGTCGAACTGAAGGAAGGCGCCACGGCGACGGAGGCCGAGATCATCGCCTTCTGCCGCAGCCATATGTCCGGCTTCAAGACGCCCAAGGCAGTGGTGTTCGGCCCGATCCCGAAGACATCCACCGGCAAGATCCAGAAATTCATGCTGCGCAACCAGGTGGAATCGGCAAAGGCGATTTCGGTGTGACCGTTATTGCGAGCGAAGAGTGACGGGCGGATAGTACTGCGGCGCTTCGGTCCGTTCGAACATCCCGTAGTCGCGCATGACCTCGAAAATGCGGAAGTACTCGGTCGTCGGATCGGCGAACAGCCTGGCGCCGAATTCGATGCCGGCTTGATCGTTTGGTAGATCGATCAGGTGCGCGAAGTGCCCCTCACGATAGACGCTTGAGAAAGCGTCACGGCGCCATCCGGTCTCTGCCGGAAGTATGGCTTTCTTCGATTCAGCCGCCAGCACATAAGTCGGCTTGCGCCTTGCGGGATCGTTGTAAGGCGTACGCCGCTCGGGCTGCCAGACAGGTTGCCCTGGCCGTGCTTCGTGGATCACCTGGGCGACACGGATGCGATAGTCCGAAAAGACCTTCTCGCGACCGATTGTCTGGACGTCGTGATGGTGAGCATGGGCTCGCCACGCCGTCAGGGCCCCCTCGTCCTGCCATATCTGATACGACAGCAGCAGGTTCTCCCGTGTCAAACTCCTGAAACGATCGATGAAGAGACAGCCGCCCATCGCTTCAAGCTCGGGCTTCAGCGTGGCCGCAAGATCGAGATATTGATCTCGGTGCCCGGGCCTTGTCTGGACTTCAAAAAACAGACCAATCATCGACGTCCCTCCGCGTCCGGCGCGCAAACTTGCCGCGGCAGACTCAGCCTGCGCTGTTCAGCGTCAGCCGCAAGCCATCATAGGCCGGGATCACGCCCGGCGGCAGGCTCTGGCGCAATACCTCGTAGTCGAGGTCGGAATGCATGTTGGTGATGACAGCCTGCTTCGGCTTGAAACGCTCGATCCAGGACAGCGCGTCGTTGACGCTGAAATGGCTGGGATGCCCAGCATAGCGCAGCCCGTCGACGATCCAGAGATCGAGGTTTCGCAACGCAGGCCAGCTCTCCTCTGGAATGTCGTGGAGATCGGGGGTGTAGGCGGCAGCCCCGATGCGGAATCCGAGCGCGGGGATCTTGCCGTGCTGAACCAGGAACGCTGAGAGCTTCAGCGGGCCGCCCCTCCCCTCGGTGGTATGGCTCTCGCCGGCTTCGATCGCGTGGCGCGTCAGGATCGGCGGATAATCGCTCCCCTCCGGGGAGATGAAGCAATAGGAGAACCGCGCCATGATGTCTTTGGCCGTCGACTGGTTGAAGTAGACGGGAATGCGGCGGCGCTGGTGCAGCACGACCGAACGCAGATCGTCGATGCCATGGGTCTGGTCGGCGTGCTCATGCGTCAGAAACACCGCGTCGATGTGATCGACCTCCGCATCGATCAACTGCTCGCGCAGATCGGGCGAGGTGTCGATCACGATCCGCGTGGTGCCGTGGGCACCCGTCCGCTCGACCAGCAGCGAGCAACGACGGCGACGGTTCTTGGGATTGTTGGGATCGCAGGCGCCCCAGCCGAGCGCCGGGCGGGGCACACCGGCCGAGGAGCCGCAACCGAGGATCGTCAGCGTCAACTTCATGCCGCAACCTTCGGCGCCGGCACTTTGGAGAACAGGCGGAAGAAGTTTTCAGTCGTCTGCCGCGAAATCTCTTCCAGCGAGACGCCGCGCGTTTCCGCCAGCACTTTGGCGACCTCGACCACGTAAGACGGCTCGTTGCGCTTGCCGCGAAATTTGCCGGGCGCCAGATAGGGCGAGTCGGTTTCGACCATGATCCGGTCGGCCGGAAGTTCGGCCGCGAGCGCGCGCAAGGCTTCCGACTTCTTGAACGTCAAAATGCCCGTGAAGGAGATCGACAGGCCCAACGCAATTGCCTTCATCGCCAGCTCGCGCCCACCGGTGTAGCAATGCAGCACCGCCGGAAACGCGCCCTTCGCCACTTCGTCTTCGAGAATGCGGCCGCAGTCCTCGTCGGCTTCGCGGGTGTGAATGACCAGCGGCAGGCCCGTGGCGCGCGCGGCCGCGATATGTGCGCGAAAGCCGCGCTCCTGCGCCTCTCGGGAGCCGTGCTCATAAAAATAATCAAGCCCCGCCTCCCCCAACGCCACGACCTTCGGATGCTTCGTCAGCTCGATCAGCTCACTGGCCGGAATGCCGTCTTCTTCATCGGCCTGATGCGGATGAGTGCCGACCGAGCAATAGACGTTGGGGAACCGCTCAGCGATGGCGAGCAATCCGCCGAGTCGCTTCACCCGGGTCGAAATCGTGACGATACGACCGATCCCGGCGGCCTCGGCGCGTGCGACGATGGCGTCGAGGTCCTCGGCAAAATCCGGGAAGTCGAGATGGCAGTGGCTGTCGACGAGCATGGCTTGCAAACGGCTCAATCCACCTTTGGTTCGACGTAGCGCGGAAATACGCCGACCGGCGGCGGCAGCGTCGTTCCCGGCTTAATCCGCGTGGCAAGCGCCGCGAAATCGCGCGCTTGCTTCTCGTTGGGAATGCCGAGGCTGTCGAGCAGCTTGGCCGATGCATCCGGCATCACCGGCTGGGTCAGAATGGCGACCTGACGCACCACCTCCGCCGTCACGTACAGTACGGTTTTCTGTCTGTCAGGATCGGTCTTGGCCAGCGCCCAGGGTGCCTCGCCCGCAAAATAGCGGTTGGCCTCTGCCACCACGGCCCACACCGCGTTCAGCCATTGATGGATCTGTTGGGTCGCCATCGCGGTGCGCGAGGTTTCCAGCATGGCGTCGGCCTGCGCCAGGATCGCCTTGTCGTTATCGGTGAACTCGCCAGGCTCCGGCAGCACGCCGCCAAGCTGCTTTGCGATCATCGACAGCGAGCGTTGCGCCAGATTGCCGAGATCGTTGGCGAGGTCGGCGTTGATGCGCGCGACGATGGCTTCATGGCTGTAGTTGCCGTCCTGTCCGAACGGCACCTCGCGCAGGAAGAAGTAGCGCATCTGGTCGACGCCATACTGATCGGCCAGGTTGAAGGGATCGACGACGTTGCCGACCGATTTTGACATCTTCTCGCCCCTGCTGAACAGGAAGCCGTGCGCGTAAACCCGCTTCTGCACGGGAATGCCGGCCGACATCAGGAACGCCGGCCAGTACACCGCGTGGAAGCGAATAATGTCTTTGCCGATGACGTGCACGTCCGCCGGCCAGTAGCGCCAGTTCGGATCGCTCTCGTCGGGAAAGCCGACGCCAGTGATGTAGTTGGTCAGCGCATCGACCCAGACATACATCACATGCTCGGGATCGTTCGGCACCTTGACGCCCCAGTCGAACGTCGTGCGCGAAATCGACAGATCCTTCAGACCGCTCTTTACGAAACTGACGACCTCGTTGCGGCGTGAATCCGGGCCGATGAAATCCGGCTGGCTTTCGTAGAGCTGCAGCAAGCGGTCCTGATAGGCGGATAGCCTGAAGAAGTAGCTCTTCTCCTCGACCCACTCGACCGGCGAGCCCTGCGGGCCAAGGCGCACATTGTCCTCGCCGAGGACGGTTTCCTCCTCGGCGTAATAGGCTTCGTCGCGCACCGAATACCAGCCGGAATAGGTATCGATATAGATATCGCCATTCTGCTGCATCCGGTCCCAGACAACCTGAACCGAGCGATGATGGTCAGGCTCCGTGGTGCGGATGAAGCGGTCGAACGAGACGTTGAGCCGCTCGTCCATCTCCTTGAACCGGCCGGCATTGCGCGCGGCGAGCTCAGCAACGCCCATTCCTTCGGCTTCAGCGGTTTGCACCATCTTGAGGCCGTGCTCGTCGGTGCCGGTAAGGAAAAAGACGTCCTTGCCGTTGAGCCGCTGAAATCGCGCGAGCGCATCGGTCGCAATCGCCTCGTAGGCGTGGCCGATATGCGGGAGGCCGTTCGGATAGGCGATCGCGGTGGTGATGAAGTAGGTGTCGCGTTCGGCGGGCGCTGCCGGCCTGGCAACGGGAGCCGGCTCTGCGCGTGGCGCGGCGGGCGTCGGGCTTTCTGTCACGGGCACCGCTTGAACGGCAGGGCTCGCTTGCTGCGGCGTTACCGCTCGCTTCTTCGACGGAGTTTTCGCAACGGATTTCTTCGTCGACTTTTTGACAGCCTTCTTGGCAGCCTTTTTGGTCGACTTCTTCGCCGCTTTCTTCGAAGCCTTCTTCGCGGCCTTTTTCGAAGCCTTGCCGCCCTTCTTCACGACACGCTTGCTCTTCGTCGCACCTTTCCTGGCTGCGCGCTTTTTTGCTGCGGCCTTTTTGCTAGCGCTAGCGGGCGGCGATCTGCGAGCCTTCTTCGCCTTGCGCTTTTTCGAAGCTTTCTTTGCAGCCGTCGCCACCACGAATTCCTTTATTGCTCATAGATTGTCGGGATTGATATCCGGCGGAGGATTACCGCGTCGCGTCCGCGAGCATCCCGAACACCGAGAAAACCAGCGGTTTTCGCTCCAAATTGTACGCTTCGGTGTCGCGCGCGGCGCGGATGATCTTTTCCCATACCTCCGCCAGCCGTGCAAGGCGGGGCAGATTTGCATTGGCATCATCGACGCGCAGCTTTTCGCCGATCCAGCGATCGATGCCGTCGATGAAAGCAGCCAGCGCCACCCGGTCGCTGGTGCCCAGCGCATCGCCAAGCGCATGCAGCTCGCGCGGGTCGACCTGCGGCAGCGTCGCCAGCAGCGCCGCGGTCCGCTGCTGCAGCTTCAGCGCGTCGCCGCCGAGCAGCGTCAGTGCGCGGGACACGCTCCCCTCCGAGGCATCGGCAGCTCCCGATAATGCGGCATCATCGGGTGCGATGTCGGCGGCTCGCGCCGCCGCGCGTACGACGTCGCCGGTCGCAAGCGGCCGCAGCGACAGCTTGCGGCAGCGGGACAGGATCGTGGGCAGGGCCCGCGCCGGCGAATGGCTGACGAGCAGAAACAGCGATCGGTGCGGCGGCTCCTCGAGAATCTTGAGCAGCGCGTTGGCGGCGTTTGGGTTGAGCTCGTCTACGGTGTCGACAATACATACGCGCCAGCCGTCGACCGCCGCGGTCGAGCCGAAAAACGAAATCGTCTCCCGCGTCTCATCCACGGTGATGACTGTCCGCATCACGCCGCGATCGTTGAGGCCCCGTTCCAGCACTAACAGGCCACCATGGGCGCCGGCGGTGATCTGACGCGCGACCGGATCACCCGGATCGAGCGCCAGCGTCTCGGCGCGCTGCACCGAGGGCAGTAAAGGATTGGGATTGGCGAGCACGAAGCGGGCCATACGATAGGCCAGCGTCGCCTTGCCGATGCCCTGCGGGCCGCCGATCAGCCAGGCATGCGGAATGCGGCCGCTGCGATAGGCGTTCAGCAAGGCGGTCTCCGCCTCGCGGTGACCGAACAGATCGGCCGTTTCGCGAGGCTGTTTGACCGCCGTCTCCTGCTCGACCTTGCGCGCGCTCATGCCGTCCCCGCCGGGCTCGGGACCGCGAACACATGGTCGCGCAGCGCCGTCCAGACGCGGGCAGCAACCGTGTCGGCATCGGCATTGGCGTCGATCAGCACGCAGCGCTGCGGGTCTTCGGCGGCGATTTGCCTGTAGGCATTGCGCAGGTCCTGATGGAATTGCAGGTCTTCCGACTCGAACCGGTCAGGTACGCCGCTGCCGCGGCGAGCGGCCGCGCGCTGCAAACCAACTTCAACCGGGATGTCCAGAATGATGGTGAGATCCGGCTTCAGATCACCGATGGTGACGCGCTGCATGGCGTTGAGCACGAGCGGAGAGACCTGCCCCAGGCTGCCCTGGTAGGCGCGGGTCGAATCCGAGAAGCGGTCGCACAGCACCCATGTTCCCTGGCTAAGCGCGGGCTGGATGACGGTGCGAACGTGATCGTCGCGGGCTGCCGCAAACAGCAACGTCTCGGCGTCCGGTCCGAGCAGCTTGCCCATTCCCGACAGCACGAGATGCCGCATGATTTCGGCCCCCGGCGAGCCGCCCGGCTCGCGGGTGACGATGGTACGCAGCTTGGCCGCGGCAAGGCGCTCGGCGAGTTTCTTGATCTGCGTGGACTTGCCCGAGCCCTCGCCGCCTTCAAACGTAATGAACTTCCCGCGTCCGGAAGGCCGCTGCAGCGTTGCCTGGGTCATGCTCAGAGCTTCTCTGCGCCCGCGCGGAACATGCCGATGACGAGCTCGCTGACGCCATCGATTGCGCGACGCACGGTCGAACCGGTTCCGATCTCTTCTGCGGCATAGACCGGTGCCTCCACGGCGATATTGGCGCCGCGCCACACCTTGACGACGCCGATCGGCTGGCCGGATTTGATCGGCGCCTCGACAGGGCCCTTGTAAACGATCCGCGCGATCAGTTTCTCACTGCCGTTCTTCGGCACCATGACCTTGATCGGCTCGGGGCTGGCAAGCTTCACCGAGCGGCTTTCGCCGCCAAACACCTTGGCGTAGCCGACCTGCTGGTTGGCCGCGAACAGCGTGCGCGTCTCGAAGTTACGAAAACCCCATTCCAGCATCTTCTTGGCCTCTGAGGCACGATCGTCGGGATCATCTAGTCCGTTGATCGCGACAATCAGCCTCGTGTCGTTCTGCACGGCCGAGCCGACCATGCCGTAGCCGCCCTCCTTGGTGTAGCCGGTCTTCAGCCCGTCGGCACCATTTAGCGTGTTCAGCAGCGGATTGCGGTTCTGTTGCCGAATCTTGTTCCAGGTGAATTCTCTCTCTCCGAACAATTTGTACGTGTCGGGATAAGCCAGGATCAGGTGGCGGGCGAGTTTGGCTAGTTCGCGAACCGTCATCTTGTTGGCAGGGTCCGGCAGCCCGCTGGAGTTTCCGAAGGTCGATTTCGTCAGGCCGAGTTCGCGCGCCCGTTTGGTCATGAAGTCGGTGGCAAAAATCCGCTCGTTGCCGGCCATGCCTTCGGCAAGCGCAATGCAGGAATCGTTGCCGCTCTGGATGATCGCGCCCTTCAGCAGGTCGTCCACCGACACCTTGCTGTTGAGGATGGCAAACATGGTCGAGCCGCCGGCCGGCGCGCCGCCCTTGCGCCAGGCGTTCTCGCTGATCCGATATTCGTCTGTCGGTTTGACCTTGCCCTGCTTGATGGCATCGAACACCACCTCGACCGTCATCAGCTTCATCATGCTGGACGGCGCCCGCAATTCGTCGGCGTTCTTCTCGAACAGCACGCTGCCGCTGGAAGCCTCGACCAGGATCGCGGTCGGCGCATCGCCGTCAAAGCCGCCATCGTCCTTCTTCGGAGCGCCCTGTACGCTGTTGTTGGCGGCATACACGATGCCGCCCCAGCCGACCGAGAGCGCGAAGACGGCGACCATCAGGCGGCGCCACGGGATGACGGCCGCCGTGTCGGATTTGCGGGAAACGGAAGTCTCTGCTGCCATCGGCGATGTCCTGAATCCGTGCGTTCTAACAGTTGGAAGTATCGCAAACAACACAGGTTTTTGGACTTGTGGCCGTGTCGATCTGATTGCGGTGCCGAACGAAGAAACGTATCGTTGCGATGCTGCAAGTTCCGGACAAGATACGAAAAACGGGGCGGAAACGCGATGCCAACCTCACGCACTATTTCCGTCAACGGGCTCGACTTCTTTGTCTTCGAACAGGGCCAGGGGCCGCTGGTGCTGCTCTGCCATGGCTGGCCCGAGTTATCCTACTCCTGGCGGCACCAGGTCGGAGCCATCGCGGAAGCCGGATTCCATGTCGTAGCCCCCGACATGCGCGGGTTCGGCCGGACCAGCGCGCCCGCGGACGTCGGCGCCTACACCATCTTCCACAATGTCGGCGACATGGTTGCGCTGGTGGCGGCACTTGGTGAAAAGCAGGCTGTCATTGTCGGCCATGACTGGGGCGCGCCGGTCGCCTGGCACGCGGCGATGTTCCGGCCCGATATCTTCACCAAGGTGGCGGGCCTCAGCGTTCCGCCCCCCTCTCGCGGACGCGGCCTGCCGCTGGAGACCTTGCGAAACAACGGCATCACCAATTTCTATTGGCAGTATTTTCAGGCGCCGGGCGTGGCAGAGACCGAATTCGAGCGCGATGTCGCAGCGACCATGCGAATCGTGCTGGCCGGGCGCGGCTTCTCCGATCCGGCGGCCCACCAATTTATTCAGGAGGGCAAGGGATTTCTCGCTGGCGCCGATCCGAATCGGCCATTGCCGGGGTGGCTGACCGAGGCCGACCTAGCCTATTTCGCGGCCGTCTATCAGGAGTCCGGCTTTCGCGGCGGACTGAATTGGTACCGCAATATCGACCGCAATTGGGAACTGACCGCACCCTGGCAGGGCGCGCAAATCCACCAGCCGTCGCTGTTCATCGCGGGATCGAAGGATGGCGTCATCACCGGGCTGATCGGCGCCAAGCTGGTCAACGAGATGGAGCGGGTGCTGCCGAACTTGCGGCAAAAACTCATACTCGACGGGGCCGGTCACTGGATTCAGCAGGAGCGGCCTGATGAGGTCAACGCCGCCCTGATCACCTTCCTGAAGCAGTAGCTATATTTGACCCGTTGAGGCGAACCCGGCGCCACGCACGGATCAAGTCCGAGGGGCATGCTTCGCTTGAAATGCTATCTAGGGTCTGTTGGGATTCAGGATTCTCATCCGGGCTTGGTTGTGATTCAAGCTA
>NZ_LLYA01000212.1 GCF_001440415.1 Bradyrhizobium retamae | reverse complement strand
GCCACTACCAACAAAGACGGTAGAACCTATTGGTGAGGCTTCAGGTCGTTGCCCAGCCCAATCGCCGAGTTCGCAACTCGACGAGGCCAACACACATGTGTCGCAATGTTCGTATTCCACCCCCATAGACGAAAACTCCTCGTGTGCCACGCGAGCCAGCACTTTCAATGGCCCCGCGATTGACTGCTCAACTCCGCAAAATCACGCGCAGTAGGATCTGCAACAACTAGCGACTTAAATGGTCGCAGGTGACATGCCCGAGCGCTTCGCCACCAAATCTGAGCACGAGCAGAGATGCGCGCCAGCGCGCAGCGGAGGAAAGCCGGAGCCGTGTTCGCGCTCTGGTTAACTCGTCGTGCAGCCTGGGTAGCCCGAAACGGCGCGCAAAACCGACTAGAGACCTCACTCAGAAAATCCATCACCACCACTTTGCGACCTGATATCCATTAGGGAAGTCCGGTCGATAGTCGCAGCAATACGAGCACGCCCCGTTTCGGAGCGGCAGCAAGCCACTTCGTTCTGCCGGACTGTTGAGCGTCAAAACGCTGCTGGACCTTCGCTCCGAGAATGCCACTCAAACGTGAGTGCGAACAGACCTAGCACTATTATGGCAAAGTCATTGCCGGGAATCGAAGCGACATCAGAATGTGAGAAACCTCGCAACAGCGCGCGTGCCACGGACTGCGGCAGCATCAGCATCGCACTGATCTGGATCAATCGAACAAGTTTCATCTGAACTCTTAGCCGAGGCGGCGAGATTGTGGTGTGACGCCCACCATCTTAGCAACTAGCGTGCCAAAGATGTCCTGCAAGATCTTCCTGACGAAAGAATGAGCTTCGCGCCTCGCTCGGGGAATACTGCCATCCAACTGTCGACAATGGGACATTGACGTCTTGAAGCGGACAGAGCTTAAGATGCCAAGACGGACCGTCAATGGCGACAAGACCTCTCGAAGTCGATTGTCCTCAAGAACATCGATGGCCTTGTTGCGCTTGTGCGCGATGCCGGCTCAGATCCGTTCTTATGTGTCGGACGAGATTATATGGCGGAGGCGCCCTAACGCCAGCCAGGTCCCGCCACGCCTGGATTCCTCCGCCACGTAATATTTCGTGCCTCTCGCGCGGACGCGGGATCCCCCTGCGCCGCAACGCCGGAGGGGCACAATGCTCAAGTTCTATTTTTCGTATCGCGGGCTGCTCAAGCGCCTTCGTAACGGGCGCTCGGCGCCGAGATGGATCGCATCGCGGGGTATTTTTTCTCGCTCGGTTACAAGCGAGCATCCGCTAAGCTTTATCTGAGCCGGATTGCGCGGTTCAGCCATTTTGCTGCAGCACATTGCGGTCATCTTGAATCATATTCGCCCCAAATCCGGAATCCCTTCCGATTCAATCAAGCCGTGAACCGCTCTAACCGCCGCTGGATGAAAGTTCGGTGGCAGGTCAGTTCAACAACCGACGGCTCCTGGGGCCCATCGGCAACATCCCAGAAGCCGAGCAACGCTACTACGCCATGCTGGAACAGTCGGCCATGGCAGCATTTAAACCAAATGGCCTCCGGCAAACCCGGGGCAGCTCGCTGAGGTCGCGCTCCCCCTTCCGGGAGGCGCCGCATGACCGCCTTCGCCGCATTCTTCGGCGAGAAGGTCGAGCGCTACATCGAGCTGCGCCGCTTCCTCGGCCACCGTGTTAGCGGCAGCGGGCCAGTTCAATCCGACTTCAATGAGGTCGCGCACGGCGTCCGTCACCGGCCCGTCGCCGCGCCTCACAAAACCGTCGAGAGTCCCCGCAAAAACGAGTGAATCACGCCTCATCCGACCCTTTCCGCATTGGCCTCAAACCAGCCCCTTCGCCACGCTCCAGCGCTGCCGCTCGAACAGACGGCGGTAGATGCCGCCGTCTAGACGGATCAGCGCGGCGTGGTCGCCCTCCTCGATGATGCGGCCGCGATCGAAGACGAGCAGCCGATCGAGCGCGCGCACCGTCGAGAGCCGGTGCGCGATGATCAGCGTGGTGCGCCCGACCATCAGCCGCTCCATCGCGTTCTGGATCAGCACTTCCGACTCCGAATCAAGGCTCGAGGTTGCCTCGTCCAGAATCAAGATCGGCGCGTCCGCAAGGAAGGCACGCGCGATCGCCACCCGCTGGCGCTGCCGCCGGAAAGCTTTACGCCACGCTCGCCGACCAGCGTACCGTAACCCTTCGGCAGGCGCGCGATGAATTCATGCGCGCTGGCGAGTTGTGCCGCCTCCTCAATCTCGGCCTGGCTGGCGCCGGGCTGGCCGTAGGCTATGTTCTCGGCTAGCGAGCGATGGAACAAGAGGCATTCCTGCTGCACAATCGCAATTTGAGAGCGCAGCGAAGCCTGCGTCACCTTCGAAATGTCCTGCTCATCGATCTGGATCCGACCGCCGTTCACGTCGTAAAGCCGCTGGATGAACTTCACAAAGGTGGTCTTGCCGGAGCCGGAGGGACCGACCAGACCGACCCGTTCGCCGGCCTTTATCGACACTGAGAAGTCCCTGTAGAGCGGCAATCCATCGTTGCCATAATGGAAATGGACGTTCTTAAAATCGATGCGGCCCTTCGTGATTTCGGATCTGCTTGGCCTCCGGACAATCCGCGATGTCGAGCGGCTGGCTCTGGATATAGACCAGCTCCTCCATATCATTCACTGAGCGCTGCACGTTGCGGACGTGCATGCCTACGTCGCGCGAAGCTTGGCGCCAACGAAGAAGACGCGCTGCTCCGGTTGCTACACCGCTGGCGCGAGGAGGCGGCAAACTTTGGGCACGCGATTACACGCATAGCGGTCGCCTTTGAACGCAGTCGCGATGGTTTTTGGCCGGCGAGCGTGATTCATTGGCTCCGACGAGATTCGGAGACGGTGCGTGCGCGCGGGGCCTCGACAATCGAACGGGCGAGTTGTTCAGCTACGTCGACCTGGAGTCGCGGGTGCGGCGCGATCATCCGCTGCGAGCGATCCGGAGGATGGTGAACGAGGCGCTGTCAGAGCTGGAGCGCGAGTTTGCCGCGCTCTATTCGCCGATTGGGCGGCCGTCGATCCCGCCGAAGAAGCTGCTGCGGGCGATGCTGTTGCAGGCGTTTTATTCGATCCGCTCGGAGCGGCTCCTGATGGAGCGGCTGGAATACGACCTGCTGTTCCGCTGGTTCGTCGGCATCGGCGTCGACGACGCAGCCTGGGACCATTCGGTATTCTCGAAGAACCGCGACCGGCTGCTGGAAGGCGACATCGGGCGGCGGTGCTGGCGCAGCCTATGGTGAAGAGGCTTCTACCGAGTGATCACTTCTCGGTCGATGGTACGCTGATCGAGGCCTGGGCCTCGATGAAGAGTGTCAAGCCGAAGGACGGCTCCGGCGAACCGCCGGCGCAAGGCGGCGGCCGCAATGCCGATGCGGACTTCCCACGGCCAGAAACGCTCGAACGACACCCATGCTTCGACTACCGATCCAGACGCTCTTGCAGAGGCCCGAACAGCACGCTCGCAGCGGCAGTCTCCGGCAGTCCTTACCAAGAGGGCTCCATTGGGCACGGGCTGATGGAGAACCGAGCGGGTGGCCGCGCTGCACATGATCGAGCCTCGTGCTGACCAAGCTCCTTCAAGGTCCGATTCCATCCTCATGGTAGGACCCGTCGAGCACGACAGTGCGGCACGTTCGGATTTTGGCACCCGGTACGTAATATATGCTGCAAGAAATCGACGAGTTCTTTGGAATAGGAATGCCCGCCATCGGTGATGACCCGCAATCTTTCGGTCATCACCCCGCGGTCATGCGTGCGAGGTTCCTCACGGTGATAAATGCCGGCGTCGGTCGTGCTGCGCCGTGATAGCCCCGCAAGATCACGGGTTCGACAGCCTCAGACAGCACACATCGTGGAAAGTACCAGGCTTTTCGCATACCGGGCTTGAGGCGTTTGAGCATCGGGACAGTTACGATGCAGCTATCGAGTTCAATGGCGGCCGGTGCCGATAGGACGATTTCGGAGCTCCTGTTGCCGCTGAGTGAAAAGGGCCGCACAACCGATCGATTTCGGAAGCGACCCAAGTGGCCGGCTCTAGCAAACCGCCGCCGCTCGGCGGCGTTCAGACACTTTACGGCCGCCCGGTAGTCCGCAGACGCTTAGCGCTTGCATTGTCTATCTCTCACCCTCCCCTGAAACAAAATAGCCGATGGTGTTTCAGCACGAGCTGTCTAAGAGATGAAATCCGAAGAGTACGTTGTGCGTGATATTCAATCTGCTCCCTTCAAGGTCTGTCTGGTTATGGCCGCCATCTATCAAGCCGCTCGCAACCAGCGAACTTTCTGCCGCACATCGCCGCGGCACCTTACTGGACCGCGCAGGAAAGTATGGGAGCTGTTACGCATTCTCGCCTTTCGGCGGATAGCCCCTTGCATTTTCTTCGCCGCTTCACCACGCTGGCAGGTGAAGTGCAGCGATGCCAAGTCTCGCGGCAGCCCAAGAGCTTGACTCTGATGTGCCGAAGCCGCGCGCTCCACTGTGCTTCGCCGAGATTGCTGCCAACCGGGCGGCCGACGGGGGGTGTAGATTCGCCCGGAGTCATCGGCCGCCAAGCGAGATCCGACATCTCGTTGCGGGCCTTACGCGGCTCCGTCGTGAGTTGAGGCAGATTGTCCGCAGGCAGCCCTGCCCCACGGCAAAGGAGCTTGCTATGCTTTATCGTAAAACCGCTTCAGCAGGACCACGCCTACACCTTTTTGAAGTTCCCCTATCTGCCGTAACGCTGCATCGCTTTTTGGGCCGCGCGGAAGCCGCCTTGCTGACGCTAGGATGCTGATTAGCAGTTGGAGCAGTTCCTCAATGGTGGCCGCGTCATCTCCCTTTTGAAGCCCGTCACTCATGCGAGCAGTCTCCTCCATCGCCTTCCAATCTTCTGGAAGCGGGACTTCTCGACAAAAAAGCATCGGTCGAGGGTTTAAAGCTGCCGGTACGGTGAGGCCGCAGACCGAAGAGTTGGAACAGGCGATGAACGGTGCTTTTGGCAACTTCCGTCTCTTTAGATGGGCGCACGCTCCAATGGATTGCGGCTTTGGGCTTGCGAGCAAGTGTCTTGCTGATCAGCTCGGCCACAGCCTCATCCTCAACCGTGCGGGGGTCCGCCGGTACGCGTCTCATCGTAGATGATCCTCGATGCGATTTGCGATAAAGCGATTGGGCCGTTTGCCGATCGTATGGGGCCGACCACCAAGCCGCGTCGCCAAGACGACGTTGCTCGGCTCGCGTTGGCAGGCCAGCACGATCTCTGTTCGCAGCGTCAGCGCCGCGGCAGCGAGCGCGACCGTGTTATGGCCGTGAGCTGCGTGTCTTCGTCGCTGGAAATCGTCAGCATCGCCTTCGCCCGTCCGGTGCGCATCGATATCTCCTTCATCGGGTACGCGGAACCGATGCAATAACCATGCTACGAACTTGCGGGACAGAACGCTAGCAGCGAGGCGGGTCACGGTTCTCTTCATCCATTGGCCGGGGAATGACCTGGGCAAACATCAACCGCGATGTTCTCGTGACGGGAACTTCGATCACTCGCGGAGAGCTGCAAACGATGCGCCGGCGGTATTGTCGACCAGCCCCCCGTAACTCGATCTGAATCTACGTGCATCGGGCGGTCGGCTATCGCCGGAGCAGCTCGGGAATGAAAGGTGCTACCACATCGAGATCGGGGATGCCGCGATGGTGCCGGATTTGGTGTGTGCCTTGCTTCACGAGAGAAAACACACGGCATAGCCGCCAGCATGCCTTTGGATCGACGCTGCAGGTTGTCAGATCTCCGACATCTCCGTCTTGAACCGGACGTGTCTGATGTTGAAAGATGGAAGGTCATCTGATGACTATCGCCTCTCGTGCTGATCCGAACGGACGCCTGACGATCATACGCCGCTGTGCCGTTGGCCCCGACCTACGCGCTCGACCTCACGTATCGTTAGGCGCTGCTTCTTCGCGCGCGCTGGCCATCGGGGCTAGCCGGCTTTCTGGTCGAATTATCGGCCCAATTTGGTGACCGTCGCGCCGGGTTTTCCCGATCCCTTTGGCGCTCTTGCCGCCAGGTAGTCGTTCGCAGCTCGTTTTCGCGGCTGGCACGGTGCTTGCTGGAGATCACTTGCTAAATGCGAGGTTTGCCTATGAAACCCGGTGACGTCACCTGCGCACCCAAGCGCTTCGTATCTTCTTGGAAGGACGAGATCGTATCCGCGATCGTAGAGAAGTTTCACCAAACCAATGATCGAAGGCAGTCTCGATGAGACTCTTCGAAGTTGAACCTGCCGGATCGTCGATCCTCAATCAAGCTAATGCTGCACCGAGGCAAGGGGCACCGGCGAGTTTCAGGCGTATCCCATCGAAAATGGTACGGATCAGCCGCGATCCGTGCGTGGCCGCTTTTGCCTCGCACGAACAGCGCACCAACGGGCCGATTGCCGCGGATTTGATGATTAGCAATCTAGCGTTCACCCAATCCGGGTCGCAGCTGAATGCGTTCGTTTGGTGAAGAAACCGCAAAGGCTGGAACATCCATGAGCGAAACGACCTTGATCGATAATGTCATTCCGCGTACCGATATCGTCAAACGCGCAGCGCGCATCGGCGCCGAAATCAGAAATACCAAGGTCTCGAGCGATTTGCCGGACCAGACGATCGCTGCACTCAACAGCTTGCTGCTCGACCACAAGGTGATCTTCTTCCGCGACCAAGGTCATCTCGATGACGCCGAGCAGGAGCGATTTGCTGCCCGTTTCGGGAAGCTGGTGCCGCATCCGATGCTCGGCGTTGCCAAGGGAACGGCATCGCTCCTCGAGCTTGACTCCGCGCGCGGCGGTGGCCGGGCCGATGTGTGGCACGCCGATGGGACCTTCGCCGATTCCTATCCCAAGATTTTGGTGCTGCGGGCCGTTGTGATCCCACTATTCGGCGGCGATACGGTCTGGTCGAACGCCGCGGCCGCTTATCTCGACCTGCCGCCACCGCTGCAACGGCTTGCAGACGAGCTCTGGGCCGTTCACAGCAACGTCTTCGACTATGCCGGAATGGCCCGAGTCCGCGAGGTCGATAAGAAGCATTTTGACGAGGTCTTCACCAGAACCAACTTCGAGACTGAGCATCCCGTGGTGCGTGTCCACCCCGAGACCGGAGAGCGGACGCTAGTGCTCGGCGCTTTGGTACAGCGTTTTCTTGGCATCCCCAAATATGACGGCCAAAAGCTGTTGGATATATTCCAGTCTCATATCACCGCGCCTGAAAACACCGTGCGCTGGAACTGGAGGGAGGGCGATGTCGCGATCTGGGATAACCGCGCCACACACCATTATGCGGTCAATGATTACGGCGACCAGCATCGCGTCGTTCGTCGCGCCACCATCGAGGGTGACGTGCCCGTCAGCATTGATGGCCGGTGCAGTGTAACGCGCGTAAGGTCACCAAGCAGCCGCCCAATGAAGACCGCCTAACGCGTTCGCAAATTCACGGAGCTCCTACCGTTATAGACTATGCTCCCGCGTTCGTTGCTTGTGCTAGTTGAGGTCAAACGGCCAGCGCGGGTCTGACGAAGATCTGGTTTTCGCGAGCCTCATCGAAAGCGCGGTCGGCGCTGCAGTAGACGTACAGCCCTTCGCCGCCACGGCCTGTAGGCCACGAGGTGTGCGCGACGGCCGAGGTAATCAACGTCGAGGGAAAACGAGTTGACTTCAAGGTGCCGGCAAGCGACGGGATAGAGGAGATCGGCAGCGGCACCTATCAACGGGTGGTGATCGATCTTCGTTCGTCCAACGAGTGCCTTAAAAATGAGGAGCTCCTAACGCAACGGTGGCCTGACATTGCGGCCAGCTTGTGATACAATGCATGCCGGACCTGCTCGTGAGGAAGCGGTAGCGCCTTGCGATGGGAAAAGGAGAATAATCGGGTGCGACCAGAAGGCGAGCATAGCGTGGCTTCTCACTGGCAGTATCAGGTTAGGTTCGATGTGAATGATTCCGCCACGGCGGAATCGGTAGGCCGAAAACTTCGTGTTCCGGCACTGGCACCGCTGTTCGATATCCTCGCCAAGCATCGCGCTGCGCCGAAATGCCAGTTCGATGCCTTTGCGGAGTATGTCGCCGCAGCAGAAGAGCACTGCGTCGAAAACTATCCGCTCTACCAGTGGACAAAGGCGACGATTGAGAATCCAGCGAAGAAGGAAAAGTATTTGAAATCCTTTGCACTCTACGTAGACGACCGGGAGATCTATGCCAAGGAGATTGCCGACGCGCTGGAGGTGGACTTGCAACCGCTCACTACTAGCGGGCTCATCACGCGAATATCGAAGTACGATACCAACCCTGCCAACAATCCTCAGCCGCGGCAGGGCCCCCGCGATTAGGGCTGGGAGCGAGCTGAACGCCGGCTATTGGCCCCAAGCCGAAGACCATCACTAAGGACGCGCGGTCCGCTTTCTGGGGGATTGTGTTGCAAAAGTCGATTTTCGCCTATGACCAAAATTCTGCGGGCCGTGGGCGCGACTTTCGTATACAAAATGTGAGGGACCTCACGGCCTCACGCAAAATTCACAGGCAACTTCAATACCACGATTGAGGTCATACGAATCAGCGATCGCTCGCTGCTTAGTGCTTTCGCGAAAAATCTTGAGCCCTGCAACTTTCGACTTTTGCAACACTATCTGGGGTGAATCGGACAGGGTTGGCGCTGGCCTTCGACCGATGCTTATGGGCCCAACTCGAACGTGTCAGCCTCGCGGGGCGGATCCCACGATTGTGATCAGAAGAGCGCTGGGTGTCGAACCTCAATCAGCCGCATAGAACGCTTCCCGAATGGGATTCGAGATCGCGCCGGAGCCAATAATCGCCGTCGTGGTCATGAACCGCTCGGTGACAAACGATTCCAGGCTGCTTCCCGTCACTTTCTCGATCACGGCCCTCAGCACGTCCGTCGTAAGCGAGTATTCCCAGCCTGTACCAGGCTGATAACAAGCGGAACGGAGGCGAGACGCTGCATTGCTTCGACGCAACGAAGGGGGGCGCCCAAAATGCCAGAATTGACAAATGGAGGCTCTGTCCAAACTTTCGACCGCTCCATCGCACAGAGAGGTCATTGCCGGCTACTGCAACGTCGGCAATTTCGGCAGCGCCGATCGGATGGACTACAGTAATCTTATCCACCAAGGTTCCGCCGCGTCGTGCTCGCGTTTGGGAGCTTGGCGATGAAGTGTTCGGCGTCATGCAGCGTTTGGGACTGCTCCTTAGCTGGAGGGTTAGCGGTTGCGCAGTACGACATCGCTCTCCCCCACTCGTCAGTGCAGAGGTTTACCTACTAGACGAGCAGGCTGCGGAAAAAAGTATCGCGGATCGGCTGCGATTGTGATTCCTTTGTCCTGTTGAATCGGGGCGGAGGACAGCCGATGCGCGGAGAAGATGAGGCGTCAGAGGGCCTTTTTTCGTACGTGAGCTGCTCGGCGCGGGTTCAAAGATTACCCGCTGCGGGCCATTAGGCGGCTTGTCGATGGGGCACGTGAGGCGCTCTCAGGCGATTTCGCGAAGCTTGGCCGGCCTTCGATTCCGCCAGAGAAGCTGTTGCGGGCGCTGCTTTTACAAGCGTTCTACTCGGTGCGCTCAGAGCGCCAGTTGATGGAGCAACTCGATTACAATCTTTTGTTTCGTTGGTTCGTCGGGCTGTCGATGGACGCGCCGATCTGGGACGTGACGGTATTTACCAAGAACCGGGAGCGGCTTCTGGAAGGGGATGTGGCGGCGAAGTTCTTCGGCGCGGTGTTGGACCAGGCTGAGGTGAAGCAGCTCCTGTCGAACGATCACTTCTCGGTCGATGGCACGCTTATCGAGGCGTGGGCATCAATGAAGAGCGGGCAAGGACGGCAAGACAAGCCGCCGGATCCAGGCCGCAATGGCGAGCGCGGCTTCCACAAGGAGAAGCGCTCCAACGAGACGCATGGATCAACCACCGACCGGACGCCAGGCTCTATCGCAAAGGTGATGGCCAAGGCGCCAAGCTCTCCTTCATGGGGCAATTGGCAAGCCGTCCGCACATCGCAGGATCGCGCGGCACCGGTCAGATAGCGGCCGCGCAACACGGTGACGACGGACTTGTCTCTCCAAGTACTCCGCTCCTGCGCACTCAGCACCAACGGCTCGATCGGCCGGCCTCTCACAGCTGCATTCGCCACAAGCGCTCTCCTCTACAGAGAGATTCGAGCTATCATTATAATGTGACGAACTTGCGTTCCAGATGACTAGAAGGGTTGCAGCACCACCGCTCGAAGCAGCTTCTCTGGTGCGATCGATGGCCGCCCGAAGTCCACGTAAAGCGCCGTGAAAGCCTTCGACACTCAACGCCGCGTTTGCTATTATCCGGATCGTTCGCAGCGGATGATCACCGCGGAGGCGGGCTTCCAAATCCACATAGCTGAATAGCGATCCATACTGCTCGTCAGCAGCGGCGCATCTCCATTTCCCGATTCAATCACTCCAGAGAATTATGCCAAACGCCTGCCCGCTGGTGACTTCTTCAACAAGCTGTTAGTTTAGAGCTATCGCGACGTTCGAGAAACGGCCCGCTCGCAAGCCTTCCCGTCCGGACGCCCTGGGAGACTGGCCAGCGTTCGGCGAAAATGCTCTGGCCAAGGCGGTGCAACGGCAACTTGAGGCGTGGGCCGATCTCTGCAAAACCGGCCTTCAAGTAGAAGGCCAAGCTGCGGTTGCGGCTCCACGTCGGCTGCCTCGGCGCCCCCAGTTCAAGCTGACTCCAGCCTTTTACCGTCCCCAGGCTCACGGCAGCCTCAATGAGGCGCATCGCGACCCCAGACGATCGCTGGTCCGGCACCACGTAGAGTTCGGTAATGATGCCGTAGGTTCCGCGCGCAAAAAGGGCCGCGCTTTCCGACAACATGATGATGCCTACAGGACGAGCCTCCGCGAAAGCCAGAAACCCATAGACGCGCTCTTTTACGAGGAGGTCGACAGCAAGCTGGGTATCTAGTCCGGCCTGCACTTGGCCGCCCTCAAGTTCGGCAAGTAGGGCAGCAACCATGTGGGTTACCGTTGTGACGTCATCGACAGACACTTCACGCGTGGTCACCATGTCACATCCTCGTCCAAGCTCAAGCAACATACCAGCTAGTTCAGTAGCGGCGCCGGAGGCTGCTGCAGCACCCAGCCCGAAGCAGATACACCCTGTGGTTGAAATTAATATGACGTCTTAGTTCACAATGAGGTGATAAGATGTTCGTGTCGCTCCTGGCCAAAAATATCACAGAAAATCGAAAATAACTTGTCGACAACATCGTCATGGTCGTCTGGAGCGCTCTCTTCTTCTTTGGACCTGCGTGTCGCCCCCACATCGGGGCCCTCGTGTTCGTGCTGGGAGCGTTGGAGCCCGGCTGACCGTTTGCGAGCAGCCCCGCGCATGTCGATCTATTTTCCCCCTTCGTAGAACAGCTCGAGCGGCTGGCCGACCAGCGGCATCCGGGCAGCGTCAACAAAAGGACGCACACAAGTTATCAACAAGCTCTGCGCGTAACGAAATCACGATGCCGAAGATGTTGTTGCGCATCATGAGCTCCCTGACCGGCATCATTGCCCGATTATCAATCCTCTCAAAGAATTTTCGAATGCGCGAGTCTAAGACGAACTATTTTTCGTTGAGAGGAGATACTCAATTTTTCTTAATTTCGCAGCCGACGCATTGTTTGTTGCCGTGCGGTGACGAACAGCGTGCACGAACTCGTTACCTAACGAATTCGTACAATTCTGCTCCCTGCGTGCGCGATTGCAAGCGAGCGGCTCTCCTGTTCCTCCAACGACAATTGTCTCCATTCTGTCGAAGCGATTTGCGGCCACCTATCGCATGGTCGCTGAAAGCCCTCTCAAATCGTCGCCAGTCCGCGCTTCGCGGCATCATCTATCGTCCACTTGAATCACTTGCGTTTGCGACTTCGTCCGTTTGTTGAAATATTCTTCTAACGCCCGCCGACATCCACAACACGCGCGTCCTGTTGTGCTCAGTCGCCTCGCGAATAATAGAGACATCGCGTTCCGAAATATTATGAATAGACAGCATCGAACAAAAAATATCTCGGTTCGCGCGGGAGCAAGGTCTTCGGCCGTCCTCTGGCGGCCAAATGGTGCAGAAATTCAGCGATTTCCGCCCCTATTGCGCAGGATCAATTAGCCGTAGCCCGAGCGATGCCAATTGATCGGGACGGACTGATGCAGCAGGTTTGCGGAAATGCTTGCAGACGCGCATTTGGGGAGGCTCGCATCTGTTCATCATCTCATGCTCTGTCGCAACCATCGATACTGTGGTCGTCGGGCGGTCAGCCTAGAGTCCACTGGTGGCCCTTTTCCAGACCTCACGCGATGTCCGGGCTGGAGCCCGGAATATGTATGATTGTGTTGAAAAAGTCCCTTTTCGCTGATGACTGAAAATTCTCAGGACCGCTGGTGCGTCTATCTCGCTGTGAGATGACCACATCAATTACCCAAAAACGATCGCTGGCGCTCGTATCGATTCTGCAAAGCCTTGCAGCGGCTGAAATTGCCAATGCGCGACACTTGCGAGATTTTCGGAGCCCCGCGATTTTCGAGTTTCTCAACACAATCCGTATCAAAGCGGAACTCTGCGGACCACTCTGGATTTATAGGTTCACGTCCCTGACCCTGCATCGTCGGCTTGGGATCTACGGATCGAGAACGTTTGCCATTTCTTCGATATGGGCATCGATCCGGCTGAGGACCTGGGCAGGCACAACATCGCGTTCTGGAAGAACCGACCACTTGTCGCGCACGGTCGCCGCCGTCTCGGCTACGGCTGTCATCACTGCCCCTTCCGGAAGACGACTACGATTTGCGAAATTGCGCCAGCGCTCTGGAGTAAGCGCCTTGAACGACTTTTCGCCGGCGAGGCTGAGGGCGAGGCCGTCTTTAGGGATATAGGGAATTGTTGAAAGCACGTCGTAGACAGGCGACAGCGTTGGTGTCAGTCCGTCTCCGGGATACAGCAACGACCAATTCTTGAGATGCATATCACCGTTCCCGGTGACCGCGGTAAGTGCAAGGCGCCGAACAAATTCGATGGCTGAATCAAAGGAGACGCCGCTGTTCAGCGCTGCCGCGATATTATGATAGGCTGCGCCAGTGTATTTCTCCGACGGATAGCGGCCAAAGACCTGTGCGAAGTCTTCCATATGGACGCGGGCCCCGTCCGCGCCGCGGTCGAAGCGGCGGACAAGCAGCACCTTGCCCGTGGACATGGTGTTGAACTCTTCCGGAATGCCGGCGAACTCCTTCTTGTCGACGAGTTCGCGTGCCGGCACTTCCATCCCCAGCGCTTCCGCCAGGGCTAGAATCGCGAATTCGTTTTCCGATAGTCCGATGTGCGTGAGGGAGGGAAATTTCGCGATATATTGCCCTTGCTCGTCGTCTACGGCGAGTGTGATCCCACCTTCCTTTCCTGTGTTTTTCATAACGGAAAGCTTCATCTGCACACCGGCAAGCGAAAATCGCAGCTTTTTATTGCCCTTCACTTCTGGACCAGTTGGAATGGGGATACCGTCACTCGGCAAAGTGCGTACCGCTCCTGGCAGGTTGGTCCCGAGCGCAGCCAAAAGATCGAAGTCGTTTCCTTTTCTTACTGACGCCGCGTGGTGCTTTTCCATCGCCTCGCGCAGTTTCTCTTCGGGCAGCAGGTTGGCAAAGAACGGTGGCAGCGCGCCGCGTATGGGTTTGGGATCCCGGCGAAGGCTGCCGTCCGCTGAGCGAAGCGACAGGCTGAAGATTGGCGGGTTGTTTAAGTTCCGGTAAGCGGGCAAAAGGTTGAACGCATTGTAGTCGCCCGGCGTCCGCACGAGCGTGCCGACTGGAAGATCGTTCAACGAGATATCGAGCGACTGGATGCGCTCCGCCGCGAGGACGGTCGGACTCATGCGCCTTCCTCCTCTTCGACGTCTGACGTGAATGCGGGGCGATCATCATCGTCGGCGCCGGGCTGCAGCATCGACTGAATAGCGGGCACCATCGCCTGCGGGATCAACATTATTTCCATGCCAAGGGCGCGGGCGATGTTGACGAGCGTCGTTGCACGGGCGGCAGCGGCACCGGTTTCAATGTCCCGATAGCGGGGTCTGCTGATGTTCGCCCGAAGGGCGATTTGCTCCTGGGACAAGCCAGCGGCCATGCGCGCCTTTCTAAAGTGCATGCCAAGATCCTTGAGGAAGGGGTCTGGGGCCATTGATATGTTCCCGGATCATTTTGTTGGGTGGATGATACGTAAACAGGTCATTCCGAGCTGTCAAGGTGAAACGTAAACGAATCTTTCGGATGGGAAATGATCCGTAACCGTGTCTATCTAACATTGGCTTGGGACGGCCAATTCCCGCAGGTGCTGGCGCTCGGAAGGCGGGTGAAACGAGCCGGCCTCGGTCAATGGCCCGACCTGCCATACTCGCCGCATGCTGCTGCCGCTGATGATCCGGCCCTGCAGGACTAGAAACCTACAGGGAATACCATCATACGGTCATGGAATTCCGGTGCCCTGAGGTCGCGCTGTCATCGCCTGACCCGGGCCTCCGCGGGAAGGACCTTGAGGGTGCCACGACCACTTCGGCTAATCGCACAGCTCACTTGCCCCGCGCCCGGTCGATCTGCTGTTGCACCCAGCCATCAAATTCAGAAAGCGCTTCGGTAATAGCGACATCCAAATAATCCATCTGCCGGCCGAGATCATCATGCGCCGCAGCTGCGCGCAGCCAATTCGTCTCCTTTCCGATAAGATTCGCCTTCTGCCGCCACTTAACAATGGGCACAGTCGAGTACCGTCGCTTCCACGTCGCCATGAGACGCGTTTTATGGCCCTGCATGAACGGCGCGTCCCATGGAATCCAAATGTTCTCGCCACTCTTTCTCCGAAGCGCGGAATTGTGATCGTATGCAAATTGGAGATTTTCCAGCGTCGCAGCCGGCGGTGCTCTCCCATCGAGACCCCGACTGAGGTAATTGAAGTGCTTTTCGATGCGTCCGATCCGCTGCATCAGGTCGGTCTTGAGCGACGTTCCCAACGAGACCGCACTGCGAGGCAGCGCCGCAAGTAGCGCAGCAGCTATCGGCTCCCGATGACGGAAAGCCATCGATCCTGGTCCACCACCCTCCGGAATGTATCTTCTGACACGCTCGCTGAGCTTGAAATCAGGCCCCCCACCCTATCGACCCTGGTCCCATCTTCGGAAGGAACGCGCACGCGAGTTGAAAGTATTGTTGAGCAATCGGCCGCGAAATTTCCTCGTGGCGCAATCCGACATGATACAGTTCACTACGGCAGCCATGCGCTATCGCAATGAAGCGTCTTTCATCCTCCGTGATTGCATCGACATGCCTCATTACGGCCAGCTTCTGCTCCAAGTAATCACCCGTCGCCTCGCGACGCATCTTGGGACTAGGCGGAGTCCTATCCTTTCGGTGCCGTGGGCAGCGTATTGTTCGCACGATCGGTGAATGAGCAATTCCGTGGCGTTATCGATCAGGATCAGCGCCAAGCGGCTGTAAATCGGCTGATCGACGGCAATCTCCGCAACCGCCATGTCCAACTATTCGATGATAGTCGAAAAGAATTTCACAGGCTCTTGCCCCTCGTATCCATTGGCGCCGTGCGATAGGCGACACTACCGCTTTCCAAAACGACGCCTCAAAAGTACGAGACATTGCTGCATCGTTTGCTCGTCCTTGATGTAGACGCTTGGCGAGGCCAGTCCGGGCAGGTCCGGATCGCTGACTGTCATACAGAGACAAAGCTTGTCGGGGCGTGAAAACAGCTTGGACGCTTCCCGCTCCAACTCATCGACCCATTTCGCCTTCTTCGCCAACTCCGCCGCTAAATTGTGCAGCAGGCGTGTCGCGTTTTCGAGAAGTCCGGCGGATTGTGCTGCGGCTTCGCGCGGTGTCATCCCGATGAGGCTTGAGTGCGGCGTCTCTATCCAATTCGAATGTGCATCGCCGATCAGTGCGTTTGACAGGGGCGTGATCGTGTTCAACCGCTCCAAACGCTTCAGCCGTTCGGCTTCATCTGCTTCAACATTGCGCTGCGCGGCTCGTGCTTCGTGAGTGGCACGCATTGCCTGAATCGCACCGCGGACCGGCAAGCCAAGATCTTCGGTTTCCTCCTCGCATTGATCTTTGAGAACCGCACGCGTGGTCGCGAGGGCTTTTTTCAACGTTCGCCACCCGGCAGCCCCCTCTATGGCGATTTGCTTCAAGGATCGCTCGCCATCCGAACTGTGCTCCGTCCGATAAGACGTCGAAGCCCTGTCATGGATCAATCAGGTCGAGCGCTGGTTCGCTGAACTCACCAGAAAGCAGATCCAGCGAGGTGTCCACACCTCCGTCAGGCAGCTCGAGGCCGACATCCGTACCTTCATCGACCAGCACAACAAATATCAGAAGCCCTTCAAATGGTCCAAGTCGGCGTACCAGATTTTGGCTTCCGTCAAACGCTTCTGCCACAAAGCCCAGGAGACTTTATGTGGCGAACTTTAGAGTCACGTGACTAGCACTTATATGAGGGCTTGGTGTGTCAAGAAGTTTTTCGCGATCAACATTTCTTCCCT
>NZ_LLYA01000211.1 GCF_001440415.1 Bradyrhizobium retamae | reverse complement strand
ACGCGAGCAGGTGCTGGATCCTATGACGGCCTACCAGATCACCTCGATGATGGAAGGGGTGGTGCAGGGCGGCACAGCATCGGTGCTGCGGGAGGTGGGCAAGCCGATCGCGGGCAAAACCGGCACCACTTCTGACGGAAAAGACGTCTGGTTCATCGGCTTTTCGCCTGATCTCGTCGTCGGTCTCTATCTTGGCTATGACAAGCCCCGCAGTCTGGGCAGAGCCGCGCAAGGCGGCCATACCGCCGCTCCGATCGTCAAGGATTTCATGAAGCTTGCGCTCGCCAACAAGCCGGCGATCCCGTTCAAGATTCCGCCCGGCATCAGGCTGGTCCGCGTCGATGCCAAGAGCGGGATGCGTCCCAACCCGGGCGAAGGTGGTCGCACCATACTGGAAGCGTTCAAGCCGGGCACCGCGCCGCCGGACAATTACGCCGTCGTCGGCGTGGTCGATGACGGACGGGTGCCGATGCAGCCGGGAATCCCGCCTGACGCCACCAATGTCATGCGCCCCGGCGCGCTCTATTAGAGCGTTTTCCAGCGAAAGCCGCCCCGGACTTGATCCGGGGTGGACACCGGTTCGCGTCAAGAAAACACGTCAAAACAAAAATCAAGCCCGCCGGCATCAAACAAAACCCGAGTTCACTAACCTGAGCCGATTGCGCTTTGCGGCTTACGCCGCTACATCCGGCCCGTTGAACATCTATCCGGTAGCGGTTCCATTTAGACAGAAGAGACCATGCGCGCCGAAGTCGAACGCCTTGTTGAAGAGATCAAGCAGTCAGTCGGGCTGCTGAGGAGGCATCTTTGACGTCGAGAAATCGACGGCACGGCTGGCCGAGCTGAACAAGCTCGCCGAAGACCCCAACCTCTGGAACGATCCCCAGAAAGCCCAGAAACTGATGCAGGAGCGCACCTCGCTGGTGGATGCGCTCGAGGGCATCGGCAAGGTGGAACGCGAGCTCGACGACAATGTCGAGATGATTGCGCTCGGCGAGGCCGAGAACGATGAAGGCGTGGTGCTTGAAGCCGAGAACGCGCTAAAGGCCCTGAAGAAAGAGGTCGCCCGCCGCGAGCTGGAAGCGCTGCTGTCCGGCGAGGCCGACCGCTTCGATTCCTATCTAGAGGTGCATGCCGGCGCCGGCGGCACCGAGAGCCAGGACTGGGCCGCGATGCTCCTGCGCATGTATACGCGCTGGGCCGAAAAACACGGCTTCAAGATCGAATATCTGGAAGAAACGCTTGGCGAAGAGGCCGGCCTCAAGTCCGCGACCATCCAGATCAGCGGACACAATGCCTATGGCTGGCTGAAGACCGAAGCGGGCGTGCATCGCCTGGTGCGGATCTCGCCGTTCGATTCCAACGCGCGCCGGCACACCTCGTTTTCTTCCGTGGCGATCTTTCCGGTCGTCGACGACAGCATCAAGATCGACATTAAGGAATCCGACGTACGCACCGACACCATGCGCTCGGGCGGCGCCGGCGGCCAGCACGTCAACAAGACCGAATCCGCGGTGCGCCTGACGCATATTCCGACCGGCGTCGCGGTGGTCTGCCAGGCCGGCCGCTCGCAGCACAAGAACCGCGCCCAGGCGTGGGACATGCTGCGCGCGAGGCTCTACGAAATCGAGCTGAAGAGGCGCGAGGAGCAAGCCGCCGCCGATCAGGCCGCCAAGACCGATATCGGGTGGGGCCACCAGATTCGCTCTTACGTCCTGCAGCCCTACCAGATGGTGAAGGACCTGCGCACCGGCGTGCAGACCTCGGACACGTCGGGCGTGCTCGACGGCGACCTCGACGAGTTCATGGCGGCGACGCTGGCGCAGCGCGCGTTCGGCACGGCGCCCGGCCAGGTCGAGGACGTGGACTAATCCATGACCAACGTCGGCTTCATCGGGCTCGGCCGCATGGGCCATGGCATGGCCAGCCGCTATCTCGATGCAGGTTTCACGGTTGCGGTGTGGAATCGTAGCAACGCCAAGGCGGAAGACCTGATCGCGCGCGGCGCGCGCTGGGCTTCATCTCCGGCCGACGCCGCGAACGGCGCCGATGCCGCCGTGACCATGGTCGCCGATGACGACGCATCGCGTGCCGTCTGGCTCGGCAAGGATGGCGCGGCTGCAACGATGAAGGCGGGCAGCCTTGCGATCGAATGCTCGACCGTGTCGCACCAGCATGCGCTCGACATGGCGCGCGAACTGCGCGGGCGCGGGCTCACCTTTATCGATTGTCCCGTCACCGGCCTGCCGCAAGCGGCGGCAACGGGCAAGCTGACGCTGCTCGTCGGCGCCGACGCCGCTGATCTAGAACGGGCAAAGCCCTATCTCGCGCCGATCGGCGACGTGATCAGGCATTTCGGTGCGGTCGGCACCGGCACGGTGTTCAAGCTGATCAACAACCTGATGGGCGCGGTGCAGATCGCGAGCCTCGCCGAAGGCATCGCGATGGCCGAGCAGGCCGGACTCGACATGAACCTGGTCGCGGAAGCGATGGCGACCGGTGCGGTCGCATCTCCGCAGGTGATCCGCCATTCAAAACGCATGGTGGCGCGCGATTTCACCGGCGCGTCGTTTACCTCGGCACTGCGTTACAAGGACGCAGCTTACGCCGTGAAATTGGCCGAGAGCCTGCTCGCCGACGCACCGCTACTCGGGCGTGCCGCGGTCGATGCCTACGCCCGCGCAAAGGCCGAGATGCCCGACGATGATGAGGGCAGGATGATCGAGATCGTGTCGCGGCCGAAATAGCCGTTGCACAATCGTATTCGGGAATCGGGTGGCAAAGTCCAGCGCGACTTAATAGACCCGCCTGTCTTCCGGATTTGAATCGCCATGACCGCTAACGACAACCGGATCGACGCCCGCGACTGGTCGCTGCTTGGCCTGCTCTCCGTCCTGTGGGGCGGGTCGTTCTTCTTCAACGGCGTGGTGCTCCGCGAGCTGCCGCCGTTCACGCTCGTGCTATTGCGTGTGCTGCTGGCCGCCATGATCCTGCTGCCCGTGCTTTGCGCGCAGCGACTGCCGTTTCCGACGGGGTGGATGGGCTGGAGGCCGTTCTTCCTCGTCGCCTTGTTCAACAATGTGCTGCCGTTCTCGCTGATCGTCACCGGACAGATGTACATCCCGAGCGGGCTGGCTTCGATCCTCAATGCCACTACGCCGCTGTTCACGGTGGCGGTGATGGCGGCGGCGGGCGAGGAGAAGCTCGTCATCAGGCGTGTGGCCGGTGTGACCATCGGCCTTGTCGGCGTCGTGATCCTTCGCGGCAGCGGATTAGGTTTTGCCAACGGGCAGGGGCTCGGCATCCTGCTGTGTCTCGCGGCGGCGCTGAGCTACGGCATCTCTGCGCTGATAGCGCGGCGCGCGCTATCGGATTCGCCGCCGCTTGCCACCGCCACGTTTCAATTGATGGCATCGAGCCTGATGATGAGTGTCGTCGCCGGCATTTTCGAGCGGCCGTGGCAATTGCCAATGCCTGATACGGTGACATGGTTCGCCGTCATAGGCCTCGCCGTCTTGTCGACGGCGCTGGCCTATATCGTTTTCTTCCAGGTGCTGCGGCGCTCCGGTGCCACCAACGTCATGCTGGTGACGCTGCTTGTGCCTGTTACGGCCATCCTGCTCGGCTCGCTCGTGCTCGGCGAGCAGATTTCGCCGCGTGAGATAGCGGGCGCACTGGTGATCGGCAGCGCGCTGCTGTTGATCGACGGCCGCGTGCTGAAGTTTCTCGAACGTTAGTTGGTTCGCGCAGGCGACGCGAGCCGGCTTGACATTTGCCTATATAGCAATAGGATTTGCCTTATAGGCAAACGGGGAGAGCAGCGTGGTTTCGGCAGAAGCTGGCCGGAGCGCCCGCGAGGCGGCGCGCCTTGCCGCAATTGGTGCCGTCATTCGCAGGGCCCGTTCGGCGCGCGGTTTGACGCTTGACGAACTCGCCGGAATGGTCGGGCTATCCGTGACATTTATCTCGCGGATCGAGCGCGGACTGATCGCGTGTTCGATCGGCAATCTCTTGGAAATTGCCGGCGTCCTTCAGTTGCCGCCGGCCGAATTATTTGCCGACATCGAAGGAGAGGACCGGACGCGCGCGTATCGCGTGGTGCGGTCAATCGATGCCGTTCCATCGAAGGGCGCTGATGCAGACTATGCCTGGCGCAAACTCGCTTCAGGCGTGGGCGAGCAGCGGCTGGAAACTTTTCTGCTCGAATTGTCGGCAAAACCGCGCAAGCCGACGCTGGTCGCGCACCCGGGCGAAGAAATGTGCTTCGTCCTCGAAGGCAGTGTCGAATTTCAGGTGGGGGACGAAACTATCGCGCTGGAACGCGGGGACTCGATTCATTTGCGCTCGGACGTACCGCATATGGCGTGGGCGCGGGGGTCGCGCAGTGCGCGCCTCCTCATGGTGACATCAATCGAAAATCAGTCGGCCATCGCGGTTGAGTGGTGGAGCAATATTGCGGGCAGGAAAAGCGAACGAGAAAGCACGGCGAAAGGGAGAGCAAAATGAGTGCTATCAGCAAGGAGATTCCCGATACGGCGGCCGCAAATGCGGAATTGACGACCGCGCGCGAAGCGTCGCGAAAGGACCACAAGCCTTACGAGGCGCGCCATTTCGAGGAAGTCGAATGGGAGACGATCCGCTGGCCGGGCGAGACAGGCAAAATGCTTTTTCATCCGCGACCGGAACGCCCGACCGAGCCGAACGCAGGAATTCTGCGGCTTGAGCCCGGCGCCTATCATCCCGAGCACTATCATGGCTTCGCACAGGTCTGGCATATCCTCAAAGGCGAGTTTTCGATCGACGGAACGCTGCATGGTCCCGGAACGGTGCTGTTCCATCCCGACCCGCACTTCGAGGGCGAATTCCGCACCGAAACGGGCGGGGAGATATTCATCGTCCAGTACCCTGGTCCGACGACCGGTGAGCGCCCAATCTATAGCGGCCGGTTCAACATGGCGGAACGCAAGGTGGTTGCGAGCGAACGCGTCGATCTCTGAGCCGGCGGATCACCCGATCTCAAGGAAGAAGCGAATTATCGCGTAAGCTGACTGGAAGCCGATGTCTTCTTCCAGTCGGCAAGCCAGCTTCTGAACCTTCCGCTGTCGCGCTCGCCGCCGTGCCAGGCTGCGGTGACTATGCCGTCACCGGCCACCAGCACCACGACATCGAGCCCCTTGGAACGGCGCAACGTATCGATCGCCTGCTGCGGGGTCTGCGCGATCGGCCCTGCGACATTAAAGGAGGTGTTGACGGACAGCTCGACGCCGATGTGGCGGCCGAGCGCCTTCAGATAGGCGTAGGTGAGGGGATCATCGTCTGCGCGCACGATCTGGATGCGTCCGGTGCCGTCGGCATGAATGACCGCCGAAATTTTTTCGCGGGCATGCGGCTTCGAATGCGCTGTCAGCACCATGTAATTGTAGGCGTTATATTGGGCATCCGCAGCGCCGGGCAGCAGTTCGAAATATTCTTTTGCAGCTTCCAGCGTTGCCATCGGCGCCAGCGGCCGAATGGCCTCGCGGTACTTGACGCGTGCGTTGAGCAGCTCGCGCACCGCCGGGTCGCAGGGGTTGGCGAGAATTGAGCGATGGCCGAGTGCGCGGGGGCCCGTTTCGGCCGCGCCCTGGTACAGCGCGATCACGCCGTTTCGCGCCACCATGAACGCCATCAGGTCGGCGATCGCTCCAAGGCCTTCAGGCGTGGAGATATCGCCAATCGTTTGCGAGGTGATGTCATCGGCTGCGACTGCGTGGACGATGTCGCCTTGCGAGGGCGGCGTGCCGCAATAGAAGGCGTGCGTCATCGGCGCGCCGCGCGGAGCGCTCGCCAGATGCGCGAACAGCCAGGCGGCGCCGATGGTGACGCCGGGGTCGCCGGGCACCGGCGGCACCCACAGATGCAGCCGCGCATTGCGCCGCTGCGCGCCAGCAAACCACGCTTCGTTGAAATGTTCGAGCAATCGCATATTGCCGACCGCGTTCAGCGCAACACCGCCGGTCAGCACCAGCCGGTTGGCGCCGGTCGTGCGCAACAAATGATCGACAACGTGGATCATGGCGTCCTCGAACACCAGTTGCGTCGCGGCTGCCTTGTCGAGACGGTCCTTGGTATCGCGACGGTGGTGGATGTCCTCGACACGCAGCATCGCATCCGGATTCCAGAGCTGGTCCGGCTTAAGCGGTTCACCGAGAATTTTGGTGAGCGCTTCCTTGTAGGGATGGTCGAACGGGTCGCAATACCAGTTGGCCAGCGCGCGATTGAGCCTGATATCGCCGTTCGCCCCAAAATGCAGAACGTCGCGCAGCCGCGCGTAGTAAGGATTGCTGGCGCGGTCCATATCGCCCCAGGCGGCAGCGCCCATGTAGCGGCCCTCGCTGGACAGCCAGGTCCAGCCGCCCTGTGTCGACGAGATCACGCTATAGAATGCACCGAGTGAATCGAACATGCTGTCGTTGCAGTAGAGCCGGCGCATCGCGCCGTTCTCGACCACATAGAGCGAGATTGAGCCTTGGTCGCCGGTTCCGTCGAGCACCGCAATCGCGGTCGGCGTGCCGTCGTCGGCGAATGGCGAGGCAGCGTAGGAAAACCATGCATGGTTGTCGTGATGCGGCAGGCAGATCAACGGCAGGCGCTCGGCGAGCCCGAGC
This sequence comes from Bradyrhizobium retamae, assembly GCF_001440415.1. GTDB lineage: Bacteria > Pseudomonadota > Alphaproteobacteria > Rhizobiales > Xanthobacteraceae > Bradyrhizobium > Bradyrhizobium retamae. The sequence continues at coordinate 11,448 of NZ_LLYA01000211.1, read as the reverse complement.
TGGCGGGCGAGGATTTTTGGCGTCCGCGTCATCTGGTCGAGGCGGCGGCCGTCGAAGCCTGCGGCCTCGGTGGTGCGCAGGAGTTTTATGCTCTGCGGCAGTTCCTCGACCACTGTGCGCGCCAGCGTACCGGCGAGCGTCGGGTAATCCCAACTCGTGAGCCAGGCATCGATGTCGCCGATGTCGCGGCCCATGTCGCGCAGCGTCGCCACCGCCGCGTCGATCGACAGCTTCGGGTATTCGGTGGTGTGCTTGTTGCCGGAAAAGCGTTCTTCCTCGTTGTTGACGATCAGCCGTGGCCCATCCGCCTGCGTCACCTCGACCAGCGCCAGACCTGAATTATGCGTGCCGGGCGCGCCGAGACCTGCGAGATACACCGTTTCGCCCCGCGCCAGTTTGTCGCGAACGCGTGCGATCCGCGCATCGGCGAATTCAGAGCCAAGCTGATGAAATCCCGCAGCACGCATGGTCTTTGCAGCGAGCCAGCGCGCAAAGCGAAATCCACCCGCCGCGAGTTTTGGGTATCGCGGACCAATTCGTGTGTTCGGTTTCAAGCCTTAGTCCAACCTCTGGGCCTCGCCATCGCGCAAGGTCATGCCTGCAGCCCGCATCAATCACAATTGGCGCCGGGCAACAATGCCGTTTTGTCATACGGAATAGGCGTATGCTTGCAAGCGCTGAAGCGGCTTGCGAGACGGCGAGGTATGGGAAGTATTCGGCGACACCTTCACCGGCGAGGTTGGGCACTAGAGGATAAGGCACCACGCGTGGTGCCTTATCCTCGACCGTCACTATTCCGGAATATCCGGCTCCACGAGCAACGCGAGCTGGGCGAGCGACTGTTGCCAGCCGAGATAGCAGGCTTCGACCGGGATCACCGTCGGCAAGTTTGTCTGTTCGATGTTGATCTCGGTTCCGACGGAAACCGCTTTCAGCGTCACGGTGACCTCGATGACGCCGGGCAAATTGGGGTCGTCGAAACGATCGGTGTAGCGGATCCGCTCGTTGGGCACGATCTCCAGATATTCTCCGCCGAACGAATGGCCGGCGTTCGTGGTGAAATTCGTGAACGACATTCTGAACGTGCCGCCAACCTTCGCCTCGAATTGGTGGACCTTGCAGGTGAAGCCGTAGGGCGGCAGCCACTTGGCCATGGCATCCGCATCGAGGAAGGCGCGAAAAACCTTCTCCGGCTTGGTGGCGAGGACACGATGCAAACGAACGGTATTGCCTTGGGACATGACGTTACTTTCTCCATTACTGAGCGGAGTATATAGCGGGATTTGGTTGGGTCCGCTCAGTCTCTGCCACAAGGACGCCTGACCTCGATGCGATCCGACACGGGGCCAAAAAAATTTCACCGACGCGGGCGCGCCGGTTCCGCTCACATGCCGGTAGACCGGCGACATGTTGCGCGATCAACAAGCGATCACGCCAGTTCTGACGGCGCGATGCTAGCCTGAACTGAGCCGCACGCCCGCGCGCAGGAATTTCTGCGGATCGACGGCGTCGCCGTCGATCCGCGTTTCATAGTGCAGATGCGGACCGGTGGAGCGGCCGGTTGAGCCGACGGCGCCGATGACCTGGCCAATCTTGACGAAGTCGCCGACCCTGACGTGAATCTCCGACAGATGGCCGTAACGGGTCGACAGGCCGTTGCCGTGATCGACCTCCACCATACGGCCGTACCCGCCCATCCATCCCGACGACACCACCTTGCCGTTCGCGGTGACGCGCACCGGATCGCCGCTGGCGGCGCGGAAATCGAGGCCGGTATGCATCGCGGGCCGGCCCAGGAATGGATCGCTGCGAACACCAAAGCCCGAGGTGAATTCGACTTCGCCGACCACAGGTTTGCGGTAGGGCACCAGTGCGAGCGTCGCGTTGAGGCGCTGCATCTGGGCGCGGGTGAGATTGATCCGGTTGAGCTGGCGTTCGAACGCACCGGCATCCGCCGGCAGCTTCACCGGCACGAACGGGCCACCAATGGCCGAGCGCGGCGTTGCGGCTTCGAGCTGCGCCATATTGAGGCCGAGATCGGTGAACACGCCACGCATGCGGCGCAGCCGCGATTCCATGCTGTCCTCGACCGAGCTCAAGGCCGCCATCTGCCGCCGCTCGACGGTGTCAAGCGAGGTCTGCAGGCGGACCAGGACATTGTCGACACCCTGAACCTTGGCGAACTGATTTGGCTGCGGCTTGGCGACGGCAGGCGTGCGCGATTCCAGCCGAGCCTCGCGATCCGGCGGCGCCACGAAGATCACGGTGTCGCTGATCGGGGAGGGTTTTGGGTTGCCGGAAGCGGGCGTCTCCACGGCCGCGCCGCGCGCTGAAGGTCGAATCGAGCCAGTCGCCCCGATATCCGGCATCGCGCCAAGGGCAGTGGCGCGCGCTTCGAGCGCGGTCTGGCGGCGCATGATCTGGTCGAGCTTCTGGTCGAACTGTTCCTGATCGAGCAACTGGCGGCTGGTCGTGCGGTCGACCTTGGCGCGCAGCTCCGCGATGCGGTCTTCATAGGCGTATTGCATCTCTGCCTGCCGGGCGATCAGCCGGGTCAGGACGTCGTCGCGAAACGCGAAATAGGTCGCGGTGGCCGCCGACCACATGCCAAGCAGCACGATTGTGCCGACGACGATCCAGAACACGACCGGGCCGAGCCTGACCTGCTTGCCGGCATGGACGATGGTGTAGCCGTCACCGTCCAGCGCTGCGGCTTTTGCGGCATGGGGTGCCGGACGGCGGGGCGGCGTCCGGCCATGATCGTGGGGATGGTGGTGATCGGAATAATGACCGGAACGGTACGACATCGGCACTCCCGCGCCGGTCGGAAATCAGCTCCGTTCGGCTCAATTTGCGTGCCGATTTGACCCATTCATGGTTAATTTTTGGGAAAGGGAACCTGCCGATCACATGGCGCGGACCGCGGCCAAGACCTCGTCGGCATGGCCATCGACCCGCACATTGCGCCAGATCTTGGCGATCCGTCCGTCGGCGCCGATCAGAACCGTCGTTCGAATGATCCCCATGAAGGTCCTGCCGTACATCGATTTTTCGCCCCAGGCGCCATAGGCCTCGAGCATCTCATGCTGCTCGTCCGAAATCAGAGGAACCGAAAGCTGGTGCTTGTTTCGGAAGGATTCCTGGGCCTTTACGGTGTCGGCCGAGATTCCGAGCACCACCGCTCCCGCATCGGCAAACTCACTATCAAGCCGCGTAAAGTCGATCGCCTCCCGGGTGCAGCCGGGCGTGTCGGCGCGGGGATAGAAAAACAGCACCAGTTTCCTGCCGGCATAATCTGCCAGCGAAACACTGCCGCCGCCGTCGCGCGGAAGGCTGAAGGGGGGCGCCATGGCGCCTTCGACCGGTCCGATTCCGGCAACCGGCTTGGCAACCGGTTTGGGCGTATCCGATAGATTGGATTTTATTAACTGTTTCGATGTCGGCTTGTGCGACGCTTTGACTGAAGGGGTCTTGGCTGTCGTCGCCGGTTTCTTGGCCGTTTTCGTGGCCGGCTTCTTGGCGGCGGTTTTGGCGGCCTTGTTGGCTACCTTGGTGGCAGGCTTTTTGGTCGATGCCGGCGTGCTGCGGCGGGTGGTCTTGCTGGCAGTCTTGGCCGCGGCCGGTTTTGCGGCGGAAGTCTTGCGGTTCTTGGGGGGTGGCATGGAGGATTTCTTGCGCGTTTTCTTGGACATACGCCTTCCTTTCGTCGCTTTCCGCAGATCAACCATTAGGGTATTGCGGGTCTCGCCTTTGACCGTCGGATTCGCTCCGGCTGCTGGGCAAGTTTGATGACCCCGGAGTATGGTTACAAGGAATTCGACGCTACCCCCGTCCGCTCGTCGATGGGACCGCCCAATCAATCCTTGGGCCCGACCACGAGTAACAGTATTAATCGAGGAATGGCAGCGATGCCGGCACAGGAGCGCTCGATACCGATCGAAGAGCGTGCCCTTGGCGGCGATCAACCTCAGCGCCGGCACCGAGAGGCAATGGCTAAGAATACTTCGCCCAAGGGGTCGAATCCGCGTGCCGGGGCTCAGCAATGGGATGACGCTGCGGGCTGGGACCAGGACGAGGCGGCGGGCTATCGTGCGCGACGGCTGTTGTCGCGCTCCAATTCCCGATTCCACCGGTTCGGCGACAAGTTCTCAGCGCTCCAGCAATGGATGACCGGCGAGCGCTGGGTCAAGCGCCTGGCGATCGTGATCGCGGTGCTGGCGGTGATTTTCACCGGTTGTTTCGGCGGTCTGTGGTGGCGGCTCGGCGCCGGGCCGATCAATCTCGACGTCGCGACGCCATGGCTGGCGGCCGCGATCGAAGACAATATCGGTCATGGCAACACGGTCGAGGTCGGCGGTACGCAGATCGAGCGGGCCGGACGGATTCGAATCGCGGTGCGCATCCGCGACATCGTGGTCCGCGACCGCGACCAGGTCGTCGTCGCCACCGCGCCGAAGGCCGAGGTGAAACTATCGGGCATGGCGCTCCTGATGGGGCGCCTGCGCGCCGAGAGCCTCAATCTGGTCGATGCCGAACTTTCGGTGCGAATCACGCCCGATGGCCAGGTGACGGTGTCTGCCGGCGATACCGCCAAGCCGCTGGCGACCGGCGTAGCCTCCAAGCGCGATGCCGGCATGCCCCCGACATTCCCCCGCCAGCCGCCTGCGCCGCCGCAAGGTGCTGCTGCGACGGCTCCCGATACCACGCAGAACGGATTGCTGGCTGGCCTCGACTGGCTCGACAGCCTCAGCCTGACCGGCCTCGACGGCCAGAACCTGAACGAGATCGGCCTCAAGAACGGCAATCTCATTGTCGACGACCAGCAGCGCGGCAACAAATGGAATTTCGAGAATATCAGCCTCAGCATGCGCCGTCCGAGCAGCGGCGGGGTTGCGGTGAGCCTTGGCGAGCAAGGTGCGCATCCCTGGTCGCTCAAGGTTGTGGTCGGACCACAGCAGAACGGCGTGCGGTCGGTGGATCTTCGCGCCGACAAGGTGCCTGCCGCCAACATCCTGCTTGCGATGCGGGTCAAGGACCTGACCTACAGCGCCGAGCTGCCGCTTTCCGGAGAGCTGAAGGGCGAACTGGGCCGCGACGGTCTGCCGACCTATTTCCGCGGCAAGATCACCGCCGGCGCCGGGAACCTCATCGACACCGATACGCCTGACTATCCGATGCCGATCGATTCGGCGGAGATGAGCGTCGAATGGGATGCCGGACGACGCGTGCTGGTCGCGCCCTTCAAGGTCGTTTCCGGTTCGAACCGGATTACGCTGCTCGGCCATCTCGAGCCGCCCAACGGCGCCACCACCGAATGGCAGGCCGGCCTTAGCGGCGGCACCATCCTGCTGGCCGGCACCGACAACGAACCACCGCTGATCTTCAACCGGATCGCGATCGGGATGAAGTTCGACACCGACCGCAAGCGCGTGGTGCTCACCCAGGCCGACATCAGCAACGGCGAGATCGGCATCGCTGGCACCGGCAGCATCGACTATGCGAACGAGGCGCGGCTGCAGCTCGGTTTCGCTGGAACGCCGATGTCGGCGTCAGCCCTGAAGCGGATGTGGCCGATCCTGATCGTGCCCGAAGTGCGCGAATGGGTGATCGAGCGGATCGAGCGCGGCACGCTCCAGCGCATCGAGGTCGGCGTCAACTCGCCGGTGCGCAATCTGTCGCGCAAGGGGCCGCCGATTCCGGACGACGGTCTGGCCGTCAACATCGTCGCCTCCGGAGTTACCGCGCGTCCGGTCGATGACATGCCCGCGGTACGCGATGCGGATTTGAAAGCGCGGGTTACCGGACGAACGGCAACGGTGACGATCGGGCAGGGCATTGCCGACACGCCCGCCGGCCGCAAGATCAACATTTCTGATTTCACCTTCGAGGTGCCGGACATGGCGCCAAAGCCTTCGCCCTCGCGGGTGAAGTTCAGGGTCGATGCGTCCGTGCCGGCAGCGGCTGAGGTTCTGGCGTCCGACCGCATCAGCGATCTCTCCGGCACTCTGATCGATCCAAACGCCAGCAAGGGAAACGTTGCCGCCATCATCACGCTTGGCATGCCGGTCAAAGGCTCGATGACCAAGGCCGATACCACCTACACCGTGATTGCCGATCTGGCCGGGTTTGCCGCGGACAAGCTCGTGATGAACCAGAAGCTGGAATCCAATACGCTCAAGGTGCTCGCCAATAACGCGGGCTACCAGGTCAAGGGCGACGTCAAGATCAACGGGCAACCGGCTTCGCTGGACTATCGCAAGCCGAGCGAAGGCGACGCCGATATCAGGCTGCAGGCGACGCTGGATGATGCCAGCCGCGCGCGCCTCGGGATCGATTTCGGACCGGCCGTGAGCGGCTCGATCCCGATCAAGGTGGTCGGCAAGATCGGCGAGAACGACAGCCGCGTCGGCATCGAAGCCGATCTGACCTCGCTGCGACTCGACAACATCCTGCCGGGCTGGGTCAAGGTGCCCGGCAAGTCGGGCAAGGCGACGTTCAATGTCGTCAAGAAGGAGCAATCGACGCTGTTCCAGGACATCGTGGTCGAAGGCGGCGGCGTTTCGATCAAGGGATCGCTGGAAGTCGACCAGAATGGCGATCTGTTGAACGCGAACTTCCCGACCTACGCGCCGTCGGACGGCGACAAGACGACGTTGAAGGCCGAGCGCGGCACCGATGGCGTCGTGAAGGTCACGATGCGCGGCGACGTGTTCGACGGCCGCGGTTTCCTCAAATCGGCGATCTCGGGCAAGGAAGCCGACCCCAAGAGCAAGTCGAGGAACATCGATCTCGATATCGACGTCAAGCTCGGCGCGGTCGCCGGCTTCAACGGCGAGGCGTTGCGCAGCGTCGACAGCAAATTCTCCCGCCGCAACGGCGTCGTCAAAAATTTCACGCTCTCCGGCAAGGTCGGGCGCGACACGCCGGTGACCGCCGATCTGCGCGGCCGCGGGCAGGGACAGGGACGCGACATCATCATCCTGCAGACCAACGATGCGGGTGCTTTCTTCCGCTTCACCGACACCTACTCGAAAATGGTCGGCGGACAGCTCTCGCTTGCGATGGAGCCGCCGACGGTCGAACCCAGCGCCAAGGACGGTCTGATCAACGTCCGCGATTTCTCCGTCAAGGGTGAGGCCGCACTGGAGCGCGCCGCCGCGGGCGGAGCGGCCGGCGTTCAGAACGGCATTTCCTTTACGGCACTGCGCGCCGAGTTCACCCGGCAGAGCGGACAGCTCACGATCCGCGATGGTGTCGTGAAGGGTCCGATCATCGGCGCGACCATCGAAGGCAGCATCGACTATGTCGGTAATGCCGTGCGCATGAGCGGCACCTTCGTTCCGATTTACGGATTGAACAACATGTTCGGCCAGATTCCCGTGCTCGGCCTGTTCCTCGGTGGCGGCAGCAATGAGGGGTTGATCGGCGTGACCTATGAGGTGGTCGGCACGCCTGGCCAGCCCGTGCTGCGCGTCAATCCGATTTCGGCCGTGATGCCCGGCGTGCTGCGCAAGATCTTCGAGTTCAACACCGGCAAGCAGAACAACGCCCCGATCGAACTGCCGCCGAATAATTAGTCAGGCACCGCGGCAGGTTGGTGGATGATCGAATGGAAGCTTCGGGATGGGAAGCTTTCTCTCGGTTGAAATCACTGCTCTGGTCTGCTTGCCAGACATGGATCCAGCAGGACATGGTTGACGTCGCGTCGTCGATATCCGCCTCTCACGATGACCCTGTCGCCAACCGCTAGGCCGTTGGATAGGTAAGTCACGCACATGATCCTGATATCCGGCGGTGAGCACAGCACGAGATACCACAAGACTTGATCCGTCTGCACGGCTGTGAGATTGCCGACCACCGAGAGATCGATCCGGTAATCGAGTTCTGGAATGCCGTCCGCCATCCGCCTGACATCCTTGCAGTCGGCTGGCCTCCGCGCGGGCTGCTCTGCTTCGGAAAATGCCGGACGGTCGGCAAATATATCGTTCGACGCGATTGATGGAGTCGAGCTCGGCACTGCAAAGCACAGGACAATGGTTGCTACCGATAATCCGCCAGTTGCTGCGTGCATTCGGCACCTAGCCAGAGGCCATGGCCGAGACCGCCCGCGCGACCGAAGCCAAAGTGGCGTTTTGCTGCGCGGCAGAAACGGTGGCGCCAGTCAGATAGGCGGTGATCACGATGGGCGCCTTGCGGGGTGGCCAGATCACAGCAACGTCATTGTTTGTGCCTCGGGCACCGGTACCGGTCTTGTCGCCGATGCGCCAGTCTTTCGCAAAACCTGCACGCAGTCGCGCGTCGCCGGTCTTGTTGGCGACCAACCATGCCGTTAGTTGCTCGCGCGATGCTGCCGACAGCGCTTTAGTCCCAAGGATCAGCGCTTGCAAATTCGAAGCCATCGCATTCGGTGTCGTGGTATCGCGGGGATCGTCGGGCAAAGCCTCGTTGAGCGAGGGTTCGTCCCGGTCTAGCCGCGTGACTTGGTCGCCGAGGCTCCGCACGAAGGCCGTCAGCCCCGGCGGTCCGCCGATGCCGGCAAGCAGGAGATTGCCGGCCGTGTTGTCGCTCAACGTCACCGCCGCTTCGCAAATCTCAGCGAGCGTCATGCCGTCGCCGCCGACGCGCTTCTCGGTTACGGGTGAGTACACGATCAGTGCGGATGCGTCGAAGGTTATGCGCCGCGTCAACTGTTCCTTGCCGGCATCTACCCGTGCCAGGATCGCGGCGGCTGCCAGCATCTTGAAGGTGCTGCACATCGGAAAGCGTTCGTCACCCCGGTGGACATGACGAGCACCCGTTGCCGTGTCCAGGACGCAAACACCGAGCCGGCCGCCGCTCTCGCGCTCCAGACGCCTGATCTCGTCGATCAGTGGTTGATTTGTAATCGATGCACATATCGCCTGCCGGCCGCTCAAAGCAGTCGCTAGCAGCGCTGCACCGCATCCAAGCTGTAACTGCCTTCTCGTGATCACTAGGAATCCCTCCTTGCTGCGCGCGGTAAGGTGCCGATCGGTCGCCGTCTTGACAAACGATGAGTTCTGCGGGCAGGCATAAGAAAAACTAGGGACAAGCAATGCGGCGCCGGATGAAGCTTTCGCACCTTCCGCTCAATGCGCTACGGGCCTTTGAAGCGACAGCGCGCCATCTCAGTTTCACCCGTGCTGGCCTGGAGCTTCGGGTTACACAGGCGGCCGTCAGCCAGCATGTGAAAGTGCTGGAGAACCGGCTAGGCGTACAGTTGTTTCGCCGGCTGCCCCGCGGCGTTGCGCTCACCGATGAAGGACAGTTGCTGCTGCCGAGCATTGTCGAGGCCTTCGGCCGGCTCACCGAAACGCTCAATCGTTTTGAAGACGGCCACTACCAGGACGTCATCGCGGTCGGTGTGGTCGGTACGTTCGCTTCCGGATGGCTGTTGCCGCGGCTCGATGCTTTCAGGAAAGCCTATCCACGGATCGATTTGCGCCTGTTCACCAACAACAATCGCATCGACATTGCGGGTGAAGGCCTCGATTACGCGATCAGGTTTGGCGATGGCCTTTGGCACGGTACTGAGGCGACCCACTTGATGGCAGCGCCGTTTACCCCATGCTGCGCGCCTTCGCTGGCTCGCAGGCTGAGCCGGCCGGCCGATCTCAAGCGCGAGGTGCTGCTGCGTTCCTACCGACAGGAGGAATGGCCGCGATGGTTTACCGCCGCGGGACTGCAGAGTCCGGTCCTCAAGGGAATGGTATTCGATTCATCGATCACGATCGCCGGTGTAGCGGCACGTGGTTTCGGCGTTGCGTTGTTGCCGGCGGCATTGTTTCAGGACGAGATCCGCCAGCGGCGGCTGGTACGTCCTTTTGAGATCGAAGTCGCGCTCGGCGATTATTGGATCACGTCGCTGCACTCCCGGCGACCGACAGCCGCGATGCTCTCATTCAAGAGCTGGCTGCTTGAAACGATCGCGGCGACAAAGAGGAGCCCTGGCAAGCAGGCCCGGACGTAGCTACCGCCGCAGCGCCGGCACGACCAGGAACGGAATCATTCCGAGTACCACGGCCACCAGCGCGAATGCGATCACAGGGTTGTAGCTGTGGGTCCAGTCGTGGATCAGGCCGCCGGCCCAGGCGCCGAGCCCCGAGCCAAGGCCGCTGCCGATCGAGATCGTGCCGTAGATGGTGCCGACCCGTTCACCGCGAAAGATATTCATTGCGGTTGACGTGATCAGCGGGCCGCGCGAGCCGATCATGCTGCCGAAGGTCACGACGAAGGCGCCGAGCAGCCAGAAGTTCGGATAGAACTGCAGCAGCCAGAGCAGGATGATGCCGACGATCGAGATAGCGTAGCTGAGCAGCACTGATGGTCGTCGTCCGATCATTGCATCGAGTTGGGTCACGCCCAGCATGCCGAACAGCAGCACGACGCCGGAAAAGCCCCAGGCGGTCGCGGCCTGCAGGGGCGGGAAGCCTGCATCGATCAGATAGGCGACGATCTGCGCCGCAAGCGCATACATCCCGACGGCCGTAAAGAAGAAGGTCGAAAACAGTGCCCAGAATGCGTGGTGACGCATCGCGCTGCCGAGCGTCCAGCCGCCGTCGACGAAATCGGGATCGGCCTTTTTCGCGATGTGCGGTGAGCCCGTGGAGAACAGCCGCCATGGCAGCAGCAACAACGGCAGCAGCAGGCAGAGCGCAATGATACCGAACGTCTGGTAGGCGCCGCGCCAGCCGATGTGATCGATCAGAAGCTGCGATGCTGGCAGCAGCACCAGCACGCCTGCGCCGGCGGCGGAATAGACCACCGCCATCGCGGTAGGCAATCGCCGGCCGAACCAGCGGCCAAGCAGAATCGAATTCGGCACGTTGCCGATGAATGCGATGCCGATCCCGACGGAGAGGCCGACGCTCAACTGGAATTGCCACAGCGCCTGTGCGCGTGACGCCATCAGAAACGCCCCGCCGAGCAGCAGCAGTCCCAGCGAATAGACGGCGCGGGGGCCGTACCGGTCGAACAACCGCCCCACCACCGGCGCCGTCAGTCCGCCCGCCAGCCATGTCAGCGAATAGACCGAAACCACTTCCGCGCGGTCCCAGCCGAAATTCTCCGAGATCGGTTTGAGGAAAACCGTAAAGCTCTCGCCGAGGCCGCGGCCAAGCAGCGCCAGCGTGAAGCACAGTGCCAGCACGTTGAGCGCCATGCGCCCCGGCTTGAGCGGCTTGGCTGTCGCGTCCCTCTCTGGCGTCTTTTCTTCCATGAGACGCAGGGAGCGCGTTTCCGCTGATACCCGCAAGCGTCAAAAAGTGAATGCGCCTATGCAAGGCCGAGCTAGTTTCTTTGTTTCAGCATGATCTCCGGGCAAACGCTGCGCGTTGTCCTGAGGGAAAACCGGTGTCCACTTTTCCGGATCATGCTCTAGGGTCTGTTGGGATTCAGGATTCTCATCCGGGCTTGGTTGTGATTCAAGCT
>NZ_LLYA01000210.1 GCF_001440415.1 Bradyrhizobium retamae | reverse complement strand
ATGAAAATCGCGACGCCGAGTTCGAACAGAAGATGGCGGAGGTGCTGTGCGTCTATCGGGAAGTCGAAGTCCTGAAGAAAGCCTCTGCCAAGGGAAAGAAGAAGCGGGGAAAGCCGGTGACGATCGTTTCCTGCGACGAGAAGCCGGGAATCCAGGCCATCGCAACGACGGCGCCGGATTTGCCGCCCAAGCCTGGCGTCCACGCCACCTTTGCGCGCGATCATGAATACAAACGCCATGGCACGCTCAGCCTGTTGGCTGGGATTGATCTGCTCACCGGCAAGGTCCACGCCCTTGTCAAAGATCGCCATCGCAGTCGAGAGTTCGTCGAACTCCTCAGGCTTATCGATGCCGCCTATCCGCCGAACACTGCGATCAAGTTGATCCTCGACAATCATTCCGCGCACATCTCGCGAGAAACCAGAGCCTGGCTCGCCACTCGACCAAGCGGGCGCTTCGAGCTCACCTTCACGCCCAAGCACGGCTCATGGCTCAATCTCATCGAGGGATTCTTCTCCAAGTTCGCCCGTTCAGTCCTCCGCCACATCCGGGTGGCCTCAAAACACGAACTCAAGGAGCGCATCATGGCCGGTATCGACGACGTCAATCGCCATCCGGTCATCCACACGTGGTCCTACAAACTCGTCGACGCCGCCTGATATGATTCGAACCAAGAAAACGCTAATCTAGCGAATACGCGACAAGAAGATCATGTAGAAGATTTCAGGCCCGGCGAATTGATGCACCGCTTGTCCTGCTCCTCGCACCGCACCTTGAGTTCAATCAGCTCGCCCTCCAGCACCGGCCGCTGCGCCGTTCAAGTGCTACTTCAGCGACCTGCCAGTTCAGGTGCTCGCATCGCATCGAGGGTTTCACGTTCGGCCTCCTCGGCATCACAAACCTATTGGCTGTCCCGGCAATGATGACGAGCGCGCAATTCATTCTTTGCTCGACCGTGCTCCACCAGTTCACGCAGCGTGTCGGCCTCCATCGTCTTCTTCCCCCACAACTTACGTAGGTCCTTGAGCGCCTCAGCCAAGTCGGACGCCCCTCCTGGCGGCCACTGCCGAGAGCTGCCGTCCTGAAGGAGCTCTTCTAATGAAACAGGCTTTTCGGATTGCCGGCGTGCTAGCGTCCACCGAGACCGTCTTGCCCCACCTCACAACTCTTCTCCGGCCAGCACTAGCTCTTCTTTGGCAGACCCCGACGCCGCACCTGACGGACGGAAGCATCGATGCGGTCTCCAATGGCTCATCATGAAACGCACTGAGCCTCGTCAGCTTCTCGAAAGCTAACGTTGCTAGGATGAGAGAGTGGTTATCTACAGGCGGAGTTACGAACATGAACGCAGGTGCACCCGATATCGGAGCAACGGGAAGCAATAACGGTGCTAATTTTGACGGAACCGAAGGAGCCGATGACGCCAACTCGCAGGCCGCGCAACAACGCAAAGCTTTCGAAACAACTCTTGGCATGATCGCAATGCGAATGGTCAGCGATGCGCAGGCCGATCTAGACTCTGCCATGGACGACACAGAAGAAGATGTTTGAATCCGCCCCGTCGATTCGAAACAACGAGCGGCAAACGGCACATCCAAACAGCGGTGAGAAGAGAGGAAGGAGAGGAGGATCCGCACCACAATAGTGCCTGATCGTTCTGATCGGTCGCGGCAAGCTTGGCGTGACAGTCCTTAGGGTTCTTGTCGCTCCGGGCCACTCCGGTCATCCGCATCTCGGTAGCCCAAGATGTCTGGTTTACATACCTAACGGACGCGCCTCGCTTCAGGCAATCGCGCATTTACAAACTTGCAAGTCATAAAGTGGCTTATACGGGTGAGAGACCGAACAGGATCTTCCTGTTCTCGCACGCTGCGTAGCGGCTGGGACGTGCCTAACGACTCGGCGCGTCGCTTTTGGCGTAAACCCGATAGATCGCGCATTCCTGCCGCCTGGCGTTCGCTGCCATAGTGCATCCGGCCGCCGAGGCGTGTCCCTCTTGTCAATCAATCGACCTTGCAATGGAACTACCGGTAGAAGCCTGTGCATCGTCGACTTGAGGTTGGACCAGCTCTCGCTGGTTGAGACGCCCCCACTCGTCCAGTCGTGCCTTCGTTGCAGCTGTTACCGGCAGAGATATGACAGCCAGATCATCGATAGCGTGAGAGCGCGGAATACGCATGAGTATCCCGAAGCGAGGCGCTTCCCTGCGCACTCGCGCTGAGGAGCATGGGAGAGCGGGCGACAGCGCCCGCTCCCGTTATTTTGAACTGTGCTCAGATTGGCCTTACCCGGCAGCCTGCTCATTGGCGTCAATGCTCGCCTGGTTGACCTGCCATCCGGACCTATCGACCCACCCTTGACCTTGCTCATATATCGTCTGTGCACCATCCGCCGTCAGCTGATCGAGGGTTCGGCCAGCATTGGACTGCGTCACCTTCAGATTGTTGGCACCGTCCTTCTTGTCACCGAGTCCCTCGACAACCATAGCGTTGTCGCCATTCGTGATGGTGAGCTTGGACGAAATGGTCTTTCCCTTGCCGTAGTCGACCGTATCCACGGTGATCTTCGTGCCATCATCGAGTTGCAGGGTCATGCCTTTCTTGAAATCAAAGTCGTCCTTGCCGTCTCCATTAGCATCCACATGAGGATCGCCATGAATCTTCGAGACATGGCCGGTTTCTTTGTTGCGAACGGTCCAGGTGCCGTCCTTCTCGTCGGCCGTGATTGTATACTTGTCGCCAAGGTGTATCGTTGCCTTGCCGTTATGGACCTCATGCGACCACACCGGATTAGTTTTAGGTGGCGGGCTCTGGTTCACCGTAACTGGGGTCATCGACGCAGGCGGGGGAGGAGGAACGAAAACTGGAGTGTAGTAGTACAATGGAGTAGCGAGCGGCGGAGGAGTGTACTGGGACTGGAAGCCGGCGCCCGGGGCGCGCCCCTCTTCACCAGCATCGATACTCGCCTGGTCCACCTCACGCCCGGCGCCGTCGACCCAACCCTGACCTTGCTCATGGATCGTTTGTGAACCATCGGCTGTCAGCGCATCGAGAGTGAGGCCAGCATTAGACTGCGTCACCTTCAGATTGTTGGCACCATCCTTGTCGTCACCGAGTCCCTCGACAACCATGGCGTTGCTGCCATTCGTGATGGTGAGCTTCGATGAAATGCTCTTGCCGTTGCCGTAGTCGGCCGTATCCACAGTGATCTTCGTACCATCATCGAGTTTCAGGGTCATGCCCTTCTTGAAATCGAAATCGTCCTTCCCATCCCCATCAGCATCGAAGTGAGGATCGCCGTGGACCTTCGTGACATGGCCTGTCTCGTTGTTGCGGACAGTCCAGGTGCCGTTCTTCTCGTCCGCCGTGATTGTATACTTATCGCCAAGGTGGATCGTGGCCTTGCCGTCATGGACCTCATGCGTCCACACCGGATCAATTGAGGACGACGAGCTTTGGTTCTGCGCGACCAGCGCGAACGAGGGAGGCGGCGGCAGGGCGAGAACGGTTGGAGCAACGTAGGCCGGACTGAGTACGGCGGAAGCGACGACGGCCGGACTATTTACCGGCAGGTACTGGTAGGCCCCAAACGGGACGCCGGCAGCGCCGGCGTACTGCCCCATCACCACGTTGAACATTGGAGCGGCGGGCACGCCTTCAGGCACTAGCCCTACCGCCGGATTGAAGCCGCCCACCACGGGAAGATACGCCATTTTCATTCACTCCTATTGCATTGAAGGAAGCGACAGACTGCGAGGACCACCCGCACAATCAACTTGGCACGTTGCGCCGAGGCCATTCAAAAACCAATCCCACGTCATGACCAGCAGCAGGCGCCCTCGCGTTTCTTATTGCGGGTGACAACAGCCTTGATCGGCGGACCACTTCTCTTACCCCTTGCCTTCGGCAATGCGGGCCTCTCACGTCGAGCGTATCCAAGTCGCAGGAAGTTTATCCTGAGTACCTGTCGAAAAGCTGACGATAAGATAATCGCCCACCAGACATCAGCTTTCGGATCATCTGAATGTTGAGAGCATGTGATCGCGACGAATCGCATGGGCGTCGGAACAACGACATCTTGGGACGCGCGGCCGGTGAGCGTCCACGCTCTCTAAAGAACGTCGGCCGAGCGTCTCGCGTGAATGCTCCAGGCGGTCTTTCGGTGCCTTAGAGAACCGACACATTTTCCGTGAGAGAAAAAGTTGGGCCACCACGACTCATTCCGCGGCCTTTCTGAGAACTCGTCAGCTTCTCGAAAGGTAATCCTCTTAGGATGAGAGCGCTGATCTCTAGGCGACGAGTCGTCTATTGATCTTAGTGGAGATGAACACAGGAGAATGCGATGATTGGAGAAATGATCGGAAGCGCGGCTGGTGGATGGCTCGGTGGACCGCCGGGAGCGGCAATTGGTTCCGCTGTCGGTGGAGTACTCGACCAAGCCTTCGAGAAGGTTATTCACAGCTTGGAGCCTGAGAAGGCTGATGCTGACAAGGTCGCCAAGGACAATGGCCCTGCCGCAGGAAGCACCCCCCAGTGTAACCACGGCAAAGGCGAATTGACTCTCTTGAATGGCGCACCAGGCGCGCATGTAATGATTTCATTTCCTGCCGTCGTCACGCCAGCTGGTTAGGCGTGAGGCAGGTCATCAGTGGCAGTAACTTCCAAACAGAAAGGTGAGTCGATATGGTTTATCGCATTGGTGGGTCCCCCGCTGCGACTGAAGTCGCGAGGAATCAGCAAACCGGTGCTACCGGGGCTGGCGATTTCGCGGCGCAGCTCGCCGAGCTCGAGCGTGTTAGCAAAGAAGCTCAGGCCCATAGCATCGTGATGCGCAGAATTACGACCGAGCTCTCGTCCGAAAAGAAGGTTGCCGACGAGCGCGTAAGTTAGCGCTGCAAGAGGGGGCTCACGGCCGCTCATTTCGCGTGCTGGATGCTCCCTACAGCCTGACGAATTCGGAACCAGCCGTACGGCAACGCCGTACGGCTTCTCGTTGCTCAGGAGACGCTCCGTGAACGAACCGGCCTCCGTTCATTTCGAAGTGCTATCAGGGCTCTATTCCGGGGTGACCGGTGAAGCGCCCGTCGGAACGAGCCTTATCGGAAGTGGCCTCGATGCCGATATCGTCTTCGTCGAACAGGGGCTCGAGCCCAATCACTTCCGTCTCACCCCCCTGCACGACTCGATGGAGATCGAGGCTCTAGCAGCCGGAGTCAGCATAGAAGGAAACGGAGATATTGCCGTAGGCAAGCGGGTTGTTATTTCTCTTCCTGCCGTCGTTCATGCGGGCACGATGTCCATTCGCTGCACACAGGATTCGGAGCAAGGATCAATCGGCCTGTCGCGTGTCTCGATAATAGCAGCCGCCTTGGTCTTGCTGAGCTCTGTCGGGATCGCCACTCTTGCAGTCAGCTTCCTCTTTGACGGCAGTGCCGGTGCACTGAGCCCCGATGCGCCCCCTGTCGCCGCACTTCCACCCAAGCTGACGCTCAACGGTCCTGATGATCGCCCCCTCCATGCGGCCGCCGAACAACTGCAAGAGGAGGTCAACAAAGCGGGACTTCTCAATATCAAGATCGGTCCTGGGCCAGGTGTGGTCAGCGCTGAGGGCACCGTGACGCCTGCGTCAGTCAGTAGATGGCAGAAGGTTCAGCAATGGTTCGATCAGCACACGAACGGATCGCTGACACTCGTAAATGGAGTGATCGTGAAGGAGGATAAGCCGCCCTCCTCAATTGCTGTCCAGGCGGTGTGGCGCGGAGCCCACCCCTATCTTCTTATTGGTGGCCAAAAGTACTTCGTGGGCGCGCTGTTGAACGATGGATGGACGGTCGATCGAATCGAGGCGGGACGCGTACTGCTCAGCCGGAATGGACGGCTTGCTGCTCTTCCCTATTAGAGCTCCACCGCCGCAGGAAAGGAGAACGTCATGACCAAGCTGCCCCAGCATCCTGTCGGACTTGGCACCTCTTCGCAAAGGCTCAACACGCACGACCATGAGCCAGCGAACAAGCCGGCCCTCCCTCAAGTCCATAATTTAGAGATCCATGGCACCGATGGCGGTGGCGAGAAGAGGCACGGGTCGGTTTGGCCGGATACCGAGGCGCCGGATCTGCCAATCGAGGCCGCGCTTGAGGTAAACGATATCGATGCCGTCTCGCGCGTCAGTCTCAACGAGAGGCGCGTACGGATAGCTGAGATCGATCCCCGTGCAGCACTCGCTTCACTTTATGGCCGCAATCTCGCAACTGGCCTGCTCTCCTTCGTGACACCACGCCTGCGTGACCCGGACGTGCTGCGAGCAGAGAAGCATGGTGTTCTTCTCGAGCGCTTGGCCGATAGGCTATGCGCCGGACCGGAGGATTCGGCGGCGCGTGAAGGGACCGACGCCCTGCAGCAGGAGCTCCGGCGGCTCATCCTGCTTCGGCAGAACCAGAACAGCTTGATTGGGGGCTAGCATGATCGAACCGGGCGGAGCGCAGTTCGCCAGTCCACCGCCGCCGGCCGATGCTTCCAAAACCGGCGATGTCTTGCCAATCTCAGGGCAGGAGCGTGATTTGGTCTGCGCAATATCCTTCGTCCACCTTGCGTGTGGACAGAGCGCACAAGCTCTCGCTCTGTTGCGGCTCATTGCCCATGATGATTCGCAAGACGTCGACCTGCTTCGCATTCTTACCTATGCTCTCATCTCGGAGGGCTTTGGCAATGAAGCACTTGCCGTGCTGGATAGACTAGACACGCTTGATGACGAGCCCTCTTCCCGTCTGCCTTTGACGCTCCTCCGCAGTCACGCGCTACGACGGGCCGGCCGTATGGACGAGGCGCGGGCAGTCTTCCAAGACTATGTGTCCCTGCGTGGCAGGACAGCCCCAACGGAACAACAATAAGAATCGTCTCCATGGCAAACCTCCTTCGTAAGCTTATCGTGCGCGCGCCATTCCACCCGGATTTCATGGTAGCGTTCATGCTGCTTCTGGCAATCGCAATGATGATCATGCCGATGCCGATCGTCGTGGTCGACATGCTGATCGGCTTCAATCTGGGTTTTGCCGTATTGCTGCTGATGGTTGCACTGTATCTCAGTACGCCACTGGATTTCTCGTCCTTGCCCGGCGTTATCCTGATCTCTACCGTTTTTCGTCTGGCGCTGACCATCGCGACCACGCGGCTGATTCTCGCTGAAGGAGACGCCGGCAGCATCATTCACACCTTCGGTGAGTTCGTGATATCAGGGAACATCGCGGTCGGCATTGTTATATTTTTGATCGTGACCATGGTGCAGTTCATGGTTCTCGCGAAGGGAGCCGAGCGCGTTGCTGAAGTGTCGGCACGATTCACGCTCGACGCTCTGCCGGGCAAGCAGATGGCTATCGACGCGGAGCTACGCAACGGTCATATCGATCAGCACGAGGCACGCAGCCGGCGAGCATCACTGGAGCGAGAGAGCCAACTTCACGGCGCGATGGATGGCGCCATGAAGTTCGTGAAAGGGGATGCCATTGCCGGACTCATAGTCATCTGCATCAACATGCTGGGAGGAATCAGCATCGGACTGCTCTCCAAGGGCATGTCCGTCGATGAGGCGTTGCATCAATATACGCTGCTCACCATCGGCGATGCGTTGATTTCTCAGATTCCGGCGCTCCTGCTGTCGGTTACGGCCGCAACCATCGTCACACGTGTGAATGGGCCTTCCAAGCTCAAGCTTGGTGCCGATATCATCAACCAACTCACGGCCAGTACCCAGGCATTACGGCTAGCGGCCGGCGTCTTACTTCTCATGGGGCTGATACCAGGTTTCCCTTTGCCCCCGTTTCTCATGCTGGCCGCACTTTTTGCCGGGACGAGCTATGTCAAAGGCGGTGTGCAAGGCGCGAACACGGGCTCCGAGACGAGCGCTAACGTTAGTACTCCGACTTCAAATCCAGCGCAGGCTCAACGGCAAACCATACCTGCGGAGGCGCTTCCGGTCGCGGTATTCTTTGCACCTAACCTGGTAAACGCGATTGACAGAGAGGAAGTTGAGCAGCACATCGCTCGCATTTCAGCACTGGTCTCAGCCGATCTTGGCATCACGATTCCCCGCATTCCAGTCCAGGTCGATCAACGTTTGGCCCAATCCGAGTTCAGGTTAGATGTGGAAGGGGTACCGGTTGAACGGGATCGGGTGGATCCGACGCAGCTCGCGCTCACCGACGACCGAGCGAACATTGAATTGAGCGGCATCCCGTATCGGCAAGATCCAGACTCCGACCGGATCTGGATCGAACAGAGCCATGCACCGGCTCTCAAAGCGGCCGGGATCGGGCATCACCGTCCGAGCGAAATCATAGCCCTGCGCGTCAGTTCCGTACTGACGCGATATGCGCAGCGCTTGGTAGGCATTCAAGAAACGCGACAATTGCTCGCCCGGATGGAGCAGGAATATGCCGACCTGGTTAAGGAAGTGCTACGCACGACTCCAGTTCCCCGGATCGCCGATGTCCTGCGTCGCCTGCTCGACGAGGGCATCCCGATTCGTAACACCCGGCTGGTCTTGGAAGCGTTCGCCGAATGGAGCGAACGCGAGCAAAACGCCGTCCTGCTCACCGAATATGTCCGCTCCGGCCTACGACGGCAAATCTGCTATCGCCATGCCAACGCTCACCGTGTTCTGCCCGCCTTTATCGTCGAACGTGAAAGTGAGGATGTGATTCGCAGTGCGGTCCGAGAGACCACCGTCGGGCCGTATCTCGCGCTGGAGGACCGGCATAGCGAGATGTTGCTGTCGCAACTGCGCCAGATTCATTCAGGCATGCCACCAGGTCAGAGCCAGCCCGTCATCCTGAGTTCGCTGGATATCAGGCGCTTCGTCCGCGGCTTTCTCACCCGCAACGGGTTTGATCTTCCTGTTCTGTCTTATCAGGATCTCGCCTCCGATTTCACGGTCCAGCCGGTGGGGTCGCTCAAGCTTACAGGTCCCAAGGAAAAAGCTCCGCCAGGAGAACAACGCAACCTGCATGCCACAAACGGCTAACAGAGTGCAGCAGTCGGTCGTGAGAGGATGGCATGAATTCACCTACAACAACATTCGCTGCTCGATTGTATGCGTTCCATCCGCCCTCGGGCTTTACTCTCCTCGCTTTATTCGCCACTCTTGTGCTTGGTGGTTGCGCCAGTCTGGATCAGCAAGCTATCTCAGTTCAAGAGACGCCGCGGCCAGAGTTGCTGGGCGCCAAGGACATCGATTCTGCTATGCGCGAGCGCATTGCACACGCCCTCCTCCGGGTTTCCGACGAGGAGAGTTTGCGTGAGGCTCTGAAGCAAAAGCCAGACAATGTCGATGCGGCAATCTCGCTTACGCAGGCCCTTCTGGCACAGAAACGCGCGGGCGAAGCACTTGAGGTAGCCGACAAGATCTTGCTTACAGTTCCTGGTGATTTGCGTGCCCTGAACGCAAAAGGGGTGGTCCTCGACGCCGAGGGGCGTCATGATGAGGCACAAGCGCTATATCGCGAGGCTCTCGCAGCGGCCCCAGGCAATCAGATGTTGCGCAACAATCTCGGCCTATCGCTCGCAATTGCTGGGAATGCCGATACTGGAAACGCCAGCCTGCAACCGCTTTCGCACGAGCCGGGTGCGCTGGCCCGTTCGCCATAGCGTGGCCTTCGCGTAGAACGCCGGATCGTACACGCTTAACGCCTGCGCGTCAGCTCGTCGTCAGCTAGGCTGACTATCAAGTTCGCAGTGCCTGACGAGTCTGAACTCAGTGGGAAAATACTTCACCGATAGGAAACCCAATCACCATGTATGGCCGAATCAATAGCTCACCCGGTGCTTCCGACACTGATGAAATGAGACAATCCGCCACCAACCACACGCAATCTGATGCAGACAGCCAACGCTTTGCGGACATGTTTGCTGGGATGCACATAGCGGCGACGAGCGCTAGCTCGTCTTCGGGAGCAACACCCTCGTACTCCCTCGTTCGGCGACCTCCTGTGGTGGAGATCACAAGGTCTTCATTCGAGGAGAACGTGAGGGACTTTTATAGCGATGAAATCGAGCATATCGCCGCGAAACCACAGCAATACTCGCTTCCCGTATCCTCGAAAGCCGAACGCACGGCACAAGTTGCTTATGACCACGGCAGGAAATCTGGTTCGGAAAACGCACGCTATTTCAGCTATCAGCTAGGCAACAAGAGTGTTGGACTTCTGCGAACGGAAGGCGGAGCTAGCATGAGTTATGTGTTCAAAGAGGAACAGGCACGCGCGCGCTGGCGGGAACAGTTTCCCGGACGGACCGAACTCACATCCACTGTGGATTTTCGGGTTACTCATCCCCTGGTCGAGAACGCAGGCGATATTCTGTTGGAACATCAGCTTCGGCTCGACGGCGAACGGCCTTTGCTCCTCTCTCATGCTGTCAACGACGACGCGAAAGCCCGCGCAGCGGCGTTGGGTTTTGTTGAGGTGAGTGACTCGATGATGGTGCTTGACCCTACCCGGCATTCCGACAAGTGGACGAAGAATGATGACGGCGAATGGCAGCGGAAAAACAAGCCTCAATTGTATCTTTCTAAAGCTGAACCCAGTGAAGGTAGTGAAACCAGGGGGGCCCAGCGTGCCCCAGATACCATACCGGATTGGGACGACGATGACTTTATGTAGACTGGTCCGAAGAAGATCGATCATGCGAAGCGAGACCGGATTTGCAGTGGGTTACCCTTCTTTGGTATCCGTCGCCATGCAGCACTTCAGGATGCTGAAGAAATTTCATCGCCTACACGGGCCTCACGCGCGGTAAGCGCTGGTTGTGCTGGTTGGACAAAAGAGCGCGCCGGCTATTCTCATCGAGAGCCGGCAAATCGAGGCTATGGTCCAGCTTGCGAAATCGTCTCGGGACAGCTCACCACAGGTTCGGTGAGTGCCCGCTCGCTGATGCGCCCAAGAGGGTGTCAAAAGAATGTGTAAGCAGGTTTCTGTGAGTTTACCTTACCGAGGAGACTCACATGAGGACCGAGACGACGATTACACCCTGAACTATTGGATCGGTGGGACCGCTGGTGACGCGGGTCGGCGTCACCATGGGGCGACGAGATTTCAGGTCGGCCTGCACCGGTCACGACGTCGCTCTCGGGTTTGCGCTCCCGGTCCTTATGCGAGCGCTTGTTGAACTTGTGCTCGCCGATATAGGTCGTGCGGGTCAGGATGCTGTGGATTTGAGCCAAACCCCAGCGCCCGCCATCGCGGGTGAAGGTTCGGCGTTCATTGAGATAGCAGGTAATGGACTTCACGCCCATCGGGCCGGATACGCCGTCCCCCTCCAGAAACAGACGATAGATCATTCGCACCGTGTCGGCGTGCAGTCGGTCGATCTCCAGTTTCTTCTTGGTCTTGGCGCCACGCTGCTCGGCCGCGACGATGCGATAGCCGATTGGCGGTAGGGCGCCATTCCAGAAGCCCCGCCGTGCATTCTCGCTCATCGCGCGCAGCACGTGCTTGGCGTTCTCCTTGGATTGATATTCATCGAACAGCGCCATGATCTGGCGCATCATGACGTGCATCAGGTCATCGCCCATCTCCTGCGTGATGGAGACGAGCTTGACGTCGTTCTTCGCCAGCTTGCGGACATAGAACTTAAGCTAGAAATGGTCGCGGAAGAAACGGCTGAACGAATGAACCACGACGATATCGAAGGGTGCGGGTTTGCATGTGCCTCGATCATGCGCTGAAACTCAGGGCGGCGGTCGTTGGTCGCGGAGGCTCCCGGCTCCACATAGGTCTCGACGATCGCATAGCCGCGCGCCGAGCAATAAGCCTCACCTTGCCGCTTTTGATCAGGAATGGAGACATCATGCTCGGCCTCCCGCGCCGTCGAGACGCGCAGATAGAGGGCGCCGCGCGCCCCTTTCGAACATTGGGGCACGGTCATGGCGGGCGTCTCCTTGTCAGATCATCGGCATGGCCCGAACAGGTCCTCGAAGAGCTCGGCGAACCACGCCTCGAATACGTCACCTCGGCGTCCGTGACCGCGACGCGGTCGGGCCAATCGACTGTGACGGTCCAGTCAGCAAGATCATGCTTTGGCGGCCTGCCGGCACGCGGCCACGGCTCGATGCTGGCATAGTCGAAAAGATCATCCGGCAGGATGCCGGGACGCGACGGTCTTTGCTGGGTTTGGCGCGCGCTCGCGACATCCCGCCAGGATCGCGCGATCTGTCGAAAGCAAGAAGTAGCCTACTTTTACGCCACGATACCTAAGCTGCGCGATAAGCCGCGCAGCGTGAAAATACTTGCGTGGTGCGGGACCAGAGCTATTCATCGCGATTCATCGTCGACTACGCGGCGCGTTTCAGCGGACGAGCGCGTTCGATCCGCTGACGCTCCTTGGGGCTGTTCATCGCTTCCCAGAGATCGCTGCGCCGCTGCACGTTGAGCCAGAAGTCCGGGCTGTTGCCGAACACGCGGGCGAGGATCAGCGCGGTCGCCGCCGTCACGTTCCTGCGGTTGTTGCACAACTCGTTGACGTGCTTGCGCTGAACGCCCATCGCCTCGGCAAGCGCGCCCTGGGTCAAGCCCATCGGCTCCATGAACTCCTCTGTCAGTATCTCGGCGACCGTGGCCGGCTTGCGCTTCGTCGTCAGCATGGTTTGCCTCGCTCTCATCGGTAGCTGTGATCATCGAGATAGACGCCCGCCGCTTCGCCTCGCTTGCCGTCCCAGCGGAAGATCAACCGCCATTGCTGGTTGACGCGGATCGAATGGAACCCCGCCAGATTGCCGCGCAGCTTCTCGAAGTGATTGCTGGGCGGCACGCGTAAGTCCTGATCGGTCGTCGCATCGTCGATCATCTGAAGCTTGCGGAATAACCGGGCTTCAAGATCGGGCGGGACGTTCCGCGAGCGGACATCATCCACAAAGAAGGCGCGTAGCCATTCATCCCGAAAGCCAACGATCATTCCAAGGCCAACATAGAGCCTATGTACCACCCTATGGGTCATATTACAAGCCGCAACCTACCACTGCAAACCCCTTCCACCTCGGGCATTGGAGCGCTCGCGCCCTCAATTAGCCTTACTTGCTTGGAGAGCCCAAGCCCGGGGCGGCGACGGCTGGTCCAGGCCGTCAGCCGCGCGAAGAGGAGGCGCGACAGCGGCAGCCTTGAAGAGTCGTCGCTGATCCGGCCCACTCGCGCCAAGCACGCAAGGCTTTCCGCTGCTTCACAAGCCCAACCCGTGTTTGCGTCCGAAGCTCCACTCGATGCCGCCGCTGTCGCGCATCACACCGCTGATGCTGGCCGATGCGCTTGTCGAGCACAGGCTGCTGCCAGGGGACGAACTGGAAGCCGAGGCCGTCGTCGATCATGGCAAAGCGCCCGCTGGCGAGCGTGGCGATGCCCGCAAGCTTGCCGGCGACGAACTCACCCGGCTTGCTCGGTGTGTACTGACGCGATCATCGGAGGAGCCGCCGCTGGCCTTCATCAAAAGTGGCATCGGCTCGAACGTTCGCCGCGAGCAGTGTTCGAGCGCGTCCAGTTCTGCGTCATGACGTGAGCTTTCGAGGCATTCGATGTCCGGCGAGGATCTTCGCCGGACCAACGTCGTGGGGGCCGTTCAGCATGTGCTGCTACGTCAAGACAGCCGGCTCGTCATGCGCTTAACGCCAAATGCGTTCTTCGCGGACCATTACCGGACTGGATATGTTCCATCCAAACAATAGATTTTACCAATTTTGCCGCAATCCCCATAGTCAGACGCTGGCTAACTCAAGCATCAATCAGGAAAATGCGTGTGAAATGACATGTTGGTTTCAACACAGTTGCTGGATGATAGGCAAGCGCGACCGGATGATTGCCCAGCTGCGTCCTGGTGTGCGCCGTACTGGATTGGGACTGACGAGGTGCTCATGAGGTCTGCGAAAGCTGGACTGGAGGCTCTTCAATGGTCGGTAGACCCGCGGAGGCAGAGCTTTCCCGTAGTTCTTCGAGGCTGGTCTCGTTTGACAGCATCGGCACGGGCACCCGATCGTGCATTCTCAGTCGGTAGGTGACTCATGAGTTCGGACAGCAAGCATCAATCGCTAGAGCAGGAACTAGCCGCCGACGATCCGTGGAGGCTCGACGGTAATCCATTCGAACGCGAGCGTCACTCGCAAATGCTCCGGCTATCGCTTTCGCAAGGCGTGATTTCGCACGCCCTCGAGGTCGGGTGCGCGGCCGGCGCATTTACGGAAATACTAGCACCTCATTGCAAACGGCTCACAGTCATCGACGTTATGCCGCAAGCGATTCGTCGAGCTAGCCTGCGGACGAAACGGTGGTCGCACATAACCTGGATGGCTTCGGACGTTCAGCAGTTTTCGACCGCCGAGCGGTTTGATTTGATCGTACTGGCCGAAGTCCTCTACTACCTTGGAGGCGTCGCCGAGATGCGTGCGACTATCCGCAAGTTGGTGCAGATGCTGGCGCCAGATGGCCAGCTGGTTTTTGGCTCAGCCCGAGATACCAACTGCAGGCGTTGGGGCCATGCCGCTGGAGCTGAGACTTGCATGCGCATGTTGAAGGAATCGTTGGTCGAAGTCGAGCGAGTGAGTTGCCAAGGTCAGTCGGCTAACGAAGATTGCTTGATCTCCTGCTTTCGGAAGCCGAATTGATGCCGGCTCAAGAGGGTGTCAGAAAGAATGTGTAAGCAGGCTTCTGTGAGTTTACCTTACCGAGGAGACTCACATGATGACCGAGACGACGTTTACACCTGAACTACTGGATCAACTGCTTGCTAACTATGAGAAGCCAGAAGACCTCACAGGTACGGACGGGCTTTTCAAGCAGCTGAAGAAGGCGCTGATTGAGCGGGCGCTTGGCGCGGAGCTGAGCGATCATCTTGGCTAAGAGAAGGGGGACCCGGCCGGCCGCGGCAGCGGCAATAGCCGCAACGGGACCAGCGCGAAGACGATCCTGACCGAGGACGGCGAGATCGACATGGCTTTGCCACGCGACCGGGCCGGCAGGTTCGAGCCGCTATTGATCGCCAAGGGCCAGACCCGTTCGATCGACGACAAACTCCTGAGCCTCTACGCGCGCGTTAGCTTGCGCAAGATCATCACGACCCGCGGCAGTTTCCCAACGACGACGACGCGTTGAAGCTGCTTTATCTCGCACAAGAACGCCGGATTGAGGTGGCGGCGAGGTGTCGAGTGGACTGCCGCCATGGGCCAGTTCGCCATTCACTTCGGCTCGCGTTTTCCGGGATCAGCGCGATGACCACAATGTCCGCCTTATCCGGCGGCCCGAGTTTGGCCGATCAGCAAGCTCTGAAAAAGGCGGGCCTGCGGCCCCCGCCTGCGACGGCTGCGGCTTTGACAGAGCTTGCTGCCCGGCCACTGTTAGCCACCATAGGATCAAATGATAATGTCCGGCTAATGCCAGAAACGACTGCAATCCAGCTACAGAGGCCTCTTACACAATATCTGAACATTCCCTGCGCGCCCTTGTTCCTGCTTCCTTAAGCCCTTGAACGAGCTGCTCTCCGCCCATCATTCTCGACCCCTGGTTACTTCGGAGCGGCGGTGCGCGATCAGATATCAACCAGCTCCGTCTCAAGCTCAGACCGCCACGAGGCGTGGCTGATCTATGCACGAATCCCTAAGACGATCCGCCCTGTAGATTCCTGCCACCCTTCTTACCGACACCCGCGTAAAGAACATATGTATCCTCAATCGTGTAGTCAGCGCCCGCGAGGCAGCCACGCGCTAGCTCATTGACCGTATGCCGGATTGATCTTGTGTCACGGTACTCAGTGTTGAGGCACGCTGCGATGAGTATACTCTCTGCTTTGAGAGGCGCTACCCTGCTCAGGCGCGCCTCATTGATGCAGTGCAACGGCATCGGCAGACCTCCTCGCCAGTCCAGAGGACTCGAACCCGTTTCCCCGTTCTTGCAAGTTGAAACTATGACAGGAGCGCATCTTATGCGGCGCGATCTGCTGTTCTCAGGCGGTCGACTACTGCGGGTCCTACTCGATCGTATCTCCTGATGCTGCGGGTCGAGTTTGTGTGCGCCACCCAACCACTTCTTGGTGCGGTTCGACATGCTTCTCATTTTTCGCTCGAAAGCGATCTGGTTCACCTTCCACAATAGACGTTGCGATTTGCACCGACCGAGCCCGCCGCTTCAGATGAAGCAAAAGCAGTACGCCGCCAAAAAGGCTCGTCATTATAACGGCCGTCATCAAAAGGCACGCCACACAGCACAATGCGGTTATATCCAAGGCCGATCGCAACCAGAACGGCACCCAATCCAGACGTGCCGTGTCCTCCGTAGGGCCAGACATGCTCGCTATAACCCGCTGCTCTTCTCGATGCGTGATAAGGCTAATCGTTCACCGCCTATTGACGGATCGGCACCCTAAGGATGCGAGCTGACGCCAAGCTGACGAGTTTCCACACGGCAACGATATCGTCTGGCGGGAGTCCCAGCCCTTGTCGATCAGCCGAAGGGATCTGAAAACTCCCCGAACAAACATCAACAAGCATCTTAGATGTAATGAAGAGAGTTGTTCGTCTATCGCAGTTGTCGTTCCTACCGGAATAGATGCGGCGGCGCCCCCTGTTGGGGCCCTCAAATCGTTGTAGGAATACGGGTCTCATGATAGCCCCCCAATCTGTGCAAGCAACATTGCCGTTTCAGATGGATCAAGCCCGACGACGCCTACGAAACTAGCCGGTGGCATTGGAATGTCCCGACGAGTCGGCTTCCAGAGATGCAGGCAATACCGGCTGTTATTCACGTATTGCGAATGAGGAGGATGCAGCTGCATCACGCACTCCTCTTCATCCCAAAACAGGTCTTTGACGAAGCACATCTCTTCCCAGTTCGGACAACGTCGCGGCGTAGAGACGGAGACATGCTCCCAACCTGGGCGAACAAGTCCGACTATCCTGAGCTTGCAGCCACAAGGCCCCTGAACAAAAAAGAGGCCGCTAGGACCTGACTCCGGCGCGCTGGCGAATTGGCCATATCGTACGCGGCCAGCCTCGAGCTTTTCTAGAGCTTGTGCTCTCACGTCGCCTCCTTTGCCTCGCTTGATTTTCGAACAAACTGCTGAGCAAACCGTAGTGTATCTCTCTTCTTCCGCTTCCAATGCTGGCAAGCACATGCAACCGGGCGGCTTGCTTCTCCTTGAACCGGTAAAGACCTCCATCGAGAGGCCGGTACAAACTTTCGCCATCTCCTTCACCTTTACTGAGAAGAACGCGTACGTTTCCTCACGGATATGGTCACAATGGTGCTTTTCAGCTTGCGAGTTTGGTTCAGAGCACCAGATCTTCTTTTTTACCTCACCACATCAACGCACCGCCGGAAACAGCTGCTCTTCCAGTTCAGTCACGGCCGGCCGACGGAATGAGCTCCCTTGAATGCCGGGATCATAAGGCGACCGTTTCCGAGCTTGATCCCGCCGTCGAAGGCGCAGCGGTGCCCGTCGAACCTGGTGAACGGTCTCGGCAAGTGGCCGGACGAGCCAGGCTTCTCCCAAGCCTCAGTCGCAATCGCTCGTGATGTTCTTCGAGCCGACGAGCTCGCTGCTTACACTTACCAAGCGCTAAACAGCTGGTGAAGGGATCCAGCGAGCGGCCGCGCCAACGCACAGTCGGGTCGGCTGTAACATGTAACGGCAGTTGACGGCCACCCCTTGCGCTTCCGCAGGATGCTCACCTCAGACGCTTTATCGACGACAGACCAATGTTCAAATTGCCCTTTGATACAGTTCTGAATGCCACTCGTGATGAGATCGCAGTGCGCATCATTGAAACGCTGCGCAAGCTTGGCTTGGCTTGGCGCTGCGCTCAATCGCGCCGTCTTCCAACATACTCAAGGACTGCTGCAACGATACTGAATTGGGAGCGATCGAAGCAGCCCTTGACTGAGGATAAGCGGTCCACTGAACAAGAATGTGCAGGCAGAGCATCGCGAAATGGCGTCCCAGCGAGCAGTAAGATCAGCAATTGAGGGCAAGACATTTCGCTATCCGTGAATGACGTCTGGATGAGGCGCGGAAAGCGGAGCTGCGAGCAGCAGCTGAGCCCCTCCTCGGCTCTACGACCAAGTGTCCAGGCAATTAGCGGTATTGATCCACGAACAGCGCGATCTGGTTTGCATCACGCGCGGGTGTTTTTCATCGATCTAGGCCCAGACTGGTTTCATCGCTTGCTCCTCCCCTAGCGCGCCGGATTAATGTCGTTGAAGCCGCAGATCGCAGGCGGCAGCGACATTCGGCTTGGCCGTTGGCGGTCATGAGGAGGCACACCTCAATTGATCGTCCGGCGAAGCGCCATGCAAGAGTCGCGCAACGCATCGATGGTGGAGCGTTCAAATCCCAGAGAGTTGCCAATGAGGCAAAAAGTAGCTCAGAGCAGCTGACTAGGGTCTGTTGGGATTCATCGCGAGTTTATCACGGCAGCGGCGAGGTGGATCAT
>NZ_LLYA01000209.1 GCF_001440415.1 Bradyrhizobium retamae | reverse complement strand
CTGTCAGGCAGAAACTCCACTTATCGACATGTTCAAATTTGCGGAGCCGGCTCTCGAATGAGATCTATGGATGCAGGCCGGCATTCTCTAACTAGACGAATGCCGGGCTCGATGCACGAAGATACTTTGCTGTCTTCCTCGCCCGTCGCTATCGTCTGTACAGTGATGCTGGATGGTAAGTTATCAGACTAGGGCGAGTTCTGCTGCGTGAAGAGGAGAGGGGAACGCTAACCACTGGCGCAATGATGGTCAAACTGCGAGGCTCATATCCCGGACAAGGTATTGTAAGTCCAGCCGATCTGCCTAACTACTTTAATCAACTAAAGAATGGAGCCAATGACTGCAGATTTGGGAGCCGATCTGCATCGCTCCGGCATTCTCGTGCTCCGCGCGTCGTCCCAGAACTAACCGTTTGCACGGTTGTGGTATAGGAAACCTGACAAGGTTGGTGCGCCGAACAACTTGGGTTTGGAACGGAAGAATCGACAGTGCTGCGCCAGTCAACCTGGAAGAGAGTGCTTCGCCATCTCCTTAGGGCGCGTTTTGGCTTCAGCACATGGTTGGGAATAGGGATGTTGTTCAAGCTGAAACAAATGGACCGAAGAAGGCATCCTGAAGAGTGGAACATGGGGCAGTGATCCAAATCAGAGCATCGTCAATAATCGATGCTCGAAATTGCGGCCCACCAGCCTGTCGCGCGCGATCACGAGACACTCCACCGTGCCTGCGTCTTGGTCGGCGGCAAGCGGAATAACGCCTTCCTTGTGTATGCGATCAAATAGCAATCCTTCATCGACAAAACAATCAAGTGCCGTTTGGAGGGAGTTTAGTCGGACGTTCCGCACAGATGAAATCACGTAGGAATGGGAATAGTCGGCTCCTAACAACCGGTCAGCAATGCTGTGCAGTACC
Source organism: Bradyrhizobium retamae (assembly GCF_001440415.1). Taxonomy (GTDB): domain Bacteria; phylum Pseudomonadota; class Alphaproteobacteria; order Rhizobiales; family Xanthobacteraceae; genus Bradyrhizobium; species Bradyrhizobium retamae. Next base: position 17,779 of record NZ_LLYA01000209.1, on the reverse strand, counting down.
GAGCCCCCGCCCCACCGACCGTTCGCTTCATTAAACAGCAGCCGCCCGTCGGTCGAGAAAATGGCATCTATGTTGATCATTCCGCGGTAACCCAAGGTCCGCGCAAGCTCCACAAATCGATAGGCGTGCGCGTAAGCGGTCGAGTACTGCTCATTGCTCAGGTCGCTTGGAAGCTCTAGACCAGTCCAGACGAGAGCTCGTTCGGCCCGATCTTCGCTTCGATGCAGACGTATGTTTCCACTGTTGACGTATGCGATTGAACCATTTTCCTCGATTTCAAACTCAAGGTAGAACAGAGAACGGGCCAAGTGGTATGATTCTACGGCCACTGTTTTACACGATGGGGTTGTCATCTCAGACCAAAGTGCATCAGGATCAAACGACGGCCAAAGAACCCGCCGGGTCTCCCTTGCCCCAGGTAGTGGAGCGCTCTCCTTGCCGGTTAATATGATATTTCCAACCCCGCCGGCTCCATTGTCTAATTTTACAATGACGCTGCCGGTTTCAAGCCTTAGGGAGTTGACCGCTCTGAACAATTCTTCTGAGCTTGTTGCTATGCATCCACTGGGCAACGGAAGCGTGACACTTGTTGCCAATTGACGGAAGTGGCTCTTGCGATTCAATAGATCAGGGCCTCGCTGCAGAGCGAAGTCGTTCCCTTTCTGCTGTATGCCGAGCATCGCCGCTAAGCGCGCAACGCCTTCAGTATAGTAGCAAGCACAGAGTTTCCAATGTGTTTTCTCACAAATGTGGCGTCGGATTTGTTCAACAATTGTATTAGACTGCAGAGTGAAATCACTAAGGACCCGGGTCTCGTGCGCGTTTTCTGGCACGAGCACCAAGACGGTCGATGGGTCGAACCTTAGCGTCGCGCCAACGTAGTGTAGCAGATCAGTTGGGATCGCTACCGGAGAGACAATTAGGTCGCCCGCTTGTGCAAACCATACGGAGCGCCAGGCTGACTTGGCGGCAAGCGAAAGTTGGATTGCCGTCAGATCGGCACCCGACATTTGGGCGGTACCGGCGTTCATAATTAGGATCCGCGGCATCAACGAGCTCCGTAGTACTTGGCATATATCGGGACGGAAGCGCAGTCCGGCACTACGATGAACGTGCGGCAGCGTATTCATGTAGTACAGTTGTTCGAAACGACTTCAGTGAGCTAGAGACATAAGATCGCGTGCAGGCGGCAAGGGAAATATTGCCAGCGCCCAATCCGCGATATTCATTTGGTGCCTCCTTACCGACTTGATCGCGCATCGAGCTCTTTCAGCATAAAATGCTGGATCTTGCCCAACCCCGTTCGCGGCAATTCTTCCGTGAAAATGATTTCGCGCGGCACTTTGAAACGGGCGAGCTGCGATTGCATATGCGCGGTCAGTGCTTCCGCTTCAATCCGCACGCCCGACCGCCTGATCACATAGGCGACTGGTATTTCATCCCAGCGCGAATCGGGCCGACCGACGACAGCGCATTCTGCGACATCGGGATGCTCCATAAGCACACGCTCGACTTCTGCCGGATAAACGTTTTCCCCGCCGGAAATGATCAGATTCTTCTTGCGATCATGGACCCAAAAATACCCATCAGCATCGCGGCGGCCGATATCGCCAGTGTGATACCAGCCGTTATGCAGCGCCTCGCGCGTTGCTTCTTGATTGCCCCAATATTCGCAGAAAACATTAGGCCCGCGCACTGCGATCTCGCCCAGGGTGCCTGGCGGCAGCTTGTTGCCCCCATTATCGATGATTGCCGCTTCGCAGAAAAGGCCGGGCAAGCCAGTCGTACCCTCACGCGAGAGATCACCGCCGAGTCTCGTATAGACAGCAATTGGGCAGGTCTCCGTGGAGCCATACACCTGCAGCACTGGTACGCTGCGTGCGACAAAGCGTTCGATCAGGTGCTGCGGCACCATGGTTGAGCCGGTGGAAATTGCTCTGAGTGAGCTTAGGTCGGTGGTCGACCACTGGGGATGCTCGGTCAGGCCTTGAATCGTGGCAGGCACCAGCACGGCCAGAGTTGGCCGTTCGCGCTCGAACGCAGCGAGCGTCGCCTCTGGCGTAAACCGCGTGTGGATCGTAACCGTCGCGCCGTGATGCAACGCTGGCGTCGTCTGGATATTGAGGCCACCCACGTGGAACAGCGGCAACACTGTCAAGACATGGTCAGCCGAGGTGAGGCCATGCATGTGCTGACTCATAACCCCATTCCACAGCAAGGCCTCTTGGCGCAGCACAGCCCCTTTCGGCCGCCCTGTGGTGCCCGAGGTATAGACGATCAGAAGCGGGCAGGACAGGTCCGTGTACGGATTGCGACCATCGCCCCGCCCTCGGTCTAGCAGGCCATCCCATTTGCTTCCGCCGAGGGGCGCAAAATCCAAGCCGACGACAAAGATATCCGGCAGTTGCTCCGCCAGCGCCGGCAGGAGTGCCTCGAAGGCGTGTTCGATCACCAGCACCTTGGCGGCGGCGTCGGACAGGATGAAGAGCTGCTCGGCGACCGCAAGCCTCCAGTTCAGTGGCACGAGCATTGCGCCGAGCCGCGCGCAGGCATAGAGCAGCACCAGATGGTCAGGCCGGTTAAGGCTGAGGATCGCGACGCGATCGCCTCTCTCGACACCGAGCTGGCTTTTTAGGGCGCGCGCGACCTGCTCGATCCGTTGATTGAAGATCGCGTAGCTTAAGGTCTCGCCCTCGAAATGGATCGCGGGCTTGTCGGGAGTGAACGCCGCGTTGCGCTCAATCAGCGTGCAGAGATCAACCATCAGTCTTCCGTTTTCCTTGGCTTGCACAGTACTTGCCTCCCGAAGCGGCCAATGAGAGCTCCTCTACGTCGCTCGGAAGGTGTCGATTACGGCGTTATTGTCTGAGATGAGGGGCCTTCCGTCAGGTACCCGCAAAAGAGTTCAGCTTGTGACGATCTCGTGAGGCTCAGGTAGGGTGGATGTAATCCGGACACTCAAAGTGTAGCTCTTGCTCACGTACTTCAGTTTTGCTCGACAGGGGCTGCGTGCATCAGACAATGGTGGTAAGCGCACCATGACGAGAGTTTCCTGGGCGATCTTCTCAATACAGGCTCGCCACACATATAGGCGGCTCCGGTATCTCCATCTTTGAGGCCGACAATGGCCCGGCATTGGCCTTCAGTGTGATTGACTAGCAAGATCCTCCTGGAGCCGTCAGGTCTTTTCACATGCCGCTCCGAGATACCGGGCAATCTCTTGCGATGTCGCGCCGATCGTGGCGAGCGAAATTTGCCGCCACAGCTCCGTGAGAGCTTCTACAGCCCAATCGACCTTTATGCGCGATCTTGTCGCCATACCAGCTCCCAGGGATCTGTGCGGACAGAGCAAAACACGCTGCTCGGATTGAGCGCGGCGCGGCCGGAAGCCGGCGCCACCTACTTTGAGATCGTACAATTTGACGCCACGTGCGATTCAAGTCCTTTTGGGCGGCCGTCGTGTGAATATGTTCAAACTCCTAAGCCTCCCGGAGCAGCGATGATACGAAGACTGAAAAAGCACCGCCATTTCCTCATAGGATCTGGGCCGAGCCGGGCTAGCGTTGCCAGCGCCAAGGCCTTAAGGCGCCGTCTTAGTGAGCGGCGCAGCCGATGCGTGTCGGGTTCCCATTCAGGGCTGATCTTCTCGCCGCCATCATGCTGTTCGCCTCTGGGTAAGAAGCCGAGCTGCCAAAGGAGTCGCGATCGAGACAGATTAGGGACGAGTGTCACTTGCATGCAGGGCACTAACTCAGGATGCGAGCTGCCTCGGATCTTTCTGATCAGAACCTTCTTTCGATGTGTGCGCGAATTGCATTTGCTTTAGCGTCAATCCAGCCGCGCTCGCGCGCGCTTGCGACCATCTTGGCGTAGGCTGCTTCCCAGGTTTTGTTGTCCTTGGGGCAGCCAGGCAGGATAGGCACTAAATAGGCATCAGCGCATTGTCGTGGTCAACGAGCGTGATCCCTTTCAAGTCTGAAGGCTTAGCGGCATACGGGCCTTTCAAGACGAGCTTAAACCCGCAAAAATCGAAGGGCTCCGCCATTTGCACTCCCCTCTCGGGCAAGTATTCTATTATCATAACTTGGCTCCTTCATTGTGGCTCTCAACATAGCCTTAGCCGTAGAGTTTCGTTACGAATAGCGACATTGCGGTGAAAACCTGCACTCAGCCGTAGAGTAACGTTCGAAGCTCGCCACGAAGTTGATGAGTGGATTGCCTTGAGCTGATCGCGTCGCGACAATCCGGCCGATAAAGATCCCATGGGTGCCGACGAGTTGGTGGTGATGCAAGACGCTTTCGAGCACACAAACTGCGCTTTGCAGAACCGGTACGTCAAGGACGCCCTGATCCCATGGCGCTGTATCGAAACGGTGGACAGCGTTTGCGCCATGCCGGCCGGCGAAACGCAGTGCGAAGGTCCTGCTGATTGCCGCCGAGAAGACTCACGCCGAAAGTGCCGTTGGCGAGTATCGCGTCGTGAGTTTCGGAACTGGCATTAATGTCGGCCAGCAAGCAGGGCGGCTCCATGCAGATCGAGGTAATAGAACTGACCGTTACCCTCGCCGTCGGACGGCCGTTCCGGTCGCTACAATGGAGACGCCGCTCGCCAGATTTCGCATGGCTTGGCGAAACTCGATCGCCTCGATGGACTGATTATCGCTGATCCGGGGAGGCGATTGGCAGCTCATAGCCCAGCTCCGGAGTGGCGTTTGACCTCGAACTTTTGAACTATGCGGATATTGCGTTGGTCGCGACTCTCGAACTTGCTTCCGCGCAGTGCGGGTTTGATCGCACCGATAATCTGACTGCTCCACAGCATGATCTGGCGATGAACTGAACACAATCGGCGGCTCCGCTTGGATGATAGCGTTCAGCGTGCCTTTGCGTCAGATCGAATACGTTCCGCGTCCTCGTCGCGTAGCGACAGCGAAGGCGGCCCGTACGTCCGAAGGGCTGGCGGTCCGTGATCTGTCTGCGCGTGGCGTCATTCACTGCGAATCATTCCTCGGTGGTGATATGGGCATGGCCGCCGCGCCGCTTTGTTTTCCGATACTGTTGAAAAGGCGCTCTTTCCCGAAGAGAAGACGCTCATCCAGTCGCGTGCAACGAAAGCCGCAGCTCGGGCGAGATCGAGTCGTCTGTATCGATCACCTCACGAAACTTACGAAACATGAGTTCGATCGTTGCGATCGATCCGAGTACCGTGGTCGTCCGCCAAGACATCATTGTTTGTCTCCTTCGCGGTACCGCGAAGCGCGAGTCCCCGAGTCGCCTGTCTTTTCGACGATCTCGGTGGTGCGCTTCGCACCGGCTCTGGCAATCTGAGTGACCGTCGATCTTTCAGGCGCCGCCCTAGCCTCGATTAGCTCAGCAAGATTGATACGGTACGCATCCTGCAGCCTGATAAGCGCTCTGCTCCGAGCATAGACTGCCCTCATCCGCCTCGAGTTGTGAAAACTTTCCATGACTTTGCTCTTACCGTCTCAGGCTAATGCACCGCTATTTCGTGCAAACGGTGCATTTCGCCCCACCATCACCGGCCGCACTTCTCGGCCGTCGTCAAATGCAGGGGAGACCCACCGGCTCGGTGCTGATTGAATTGCGCGGACCTTCTGGATGCTGACTAGCCGTCGCCAACAGCGGCGACACCTCACTATCGTTTGCGGCGAGCCGTATTCGGAGCGAAGCGAGCTCGGCTTGGAGGCTTTGCGGGCCATCACTGCACTCCGGTCGAAACCGCCGCCTCGCGCGAGAGCAGCGCGCGGGTCGCCGCCGTCACGTCAGCCTGCCGCATCAGACTTTCTCCGACCAGGAAGGTCGAAATGCAAAGCCGCGAAAGACGCAGAACATCCCCCGGGGCGCAGATACCGCTTTCGCCGACGATCAGGCGATTCTTCGGTATGAGCGGCGCCAGCGCCTCGCTGGTCGTAAGCGTGGTCTCGAAGGTGCGCAGGTTGCGGTTGCTGATGCCGATCATCGGCGAGCGGAGTTTTAGCGCCCGATCGAGTCCGTCGCGGTCATGGATCTCAATCAGCCCATCCATGCCATGGGCCAGGGCCGCAGCCTCGATCTCGCGAGCGGTTTCGTCGTCGAGCGCCGCCATGATGATCAGGATGCAGTCGGCCCCCTGAGCGCGCGCTTGTACCACCTGATAGGTGTCGAACATGAAGTCCTTGCGCAGCACCGGCAGATATGTTGCCGCTCGCGCTGCCATCATGAAATCAGGGTGCCCCTGAAAGAAGGGCGTATCCGTCAGCACCGACAGGCAGGCCGCGCCGCCCGCTTCATAGGCCCTGGCAAGCGAGGGCGGATCGAAGTCGCCCCGGATAAGGCCTTTGGAGGGAGAGGCCTTCTTGATCTCGGCGATCAGCGCATACTCATCTGCTGCGTGCTTGTTGCAGATGGCGGCGAGAAAACCCCGCGGGGGCGGGGCCCGCCGCGCGAACGCTTCGACCTCTGAAAGCGGCAAGGCGCGCTTGGCGGCTGCGATCTCTTCGCGCTTGTAGGCCCCGATCTTGGTCAAAATGTCGGACATCGGTCAGCTCGGCTGTCAGGCGTTAGAGATTGCGACTAGATGTTTCAATCGCGCCGCCGCGGCACCGCTATCAAGCGATTTCTGCCCAAGGGCGACGCCTTCCTTCAAGGTTTTGGCACGGCCGGCCACGATCAATGCCGCGGCCGCATTGAGAAGCGCGATATCGCGATACGGGCTTGGGGCGCCGTCGAGCACGCTTGCAGCGCGACTGCATTGGCATCGGCATCGCCGCCCTTCAGCCCTACGCTGCCGCAGCGGGGGAGGCCGGCCTGTTCAGGGGTCACTTCGAAGGTGCGGATCTCGCTGGTCTCAATCGAGGCAACAAAGGTCGGGCCGGTCAGGGTGATCTCATCGAGTCCGTCCGAGCCGTGCACCACCCACACTGACTCAGCGCCAAGATTCTTCAACACCTGCGCCAAGGGCAGCACCCACTGCCGTGAAAACACTCCGACTATCTGTCGCTTGACGCCGGCCGGATTGCACAGCGGTCCGAGTAGATTGAAGATGGTGCGGGTAGCGAGCTCAATCCGGGTCGGGTGAACGTGCTTCATGGCGGGATGATGGACCGGCGCAAACATGAAGCCGATGCCGGCTTCGTGCACGCAGCGAGTGACGTCTTCAGGGGTGATGTCGATCCTCACGCCGAGCGACGCCAAGACGTCGGCAGCGCCCGAGCGCGAGGACAGTGCGCGATTGCCATGTTTGGCAACCCTCACGCCAGCACCAGCGACGATGAAAGCGGCGCAGGTCGACACGTTTACCGAGCCCGAAGCGTCGCCGCCAGTGCCGGCAATGTCGACGGGATCGTGCGGCGCACTGACTCGCGGCATCTTACTCCGCATCGCGGAAGCGGCGCCGGTAATCTCTTCCACCGTCTCGCCGCGTACCCGCAGCGCCATGAGAAGTCCACCCACCTGCGCGGGTGTGGCTTCGCCTGACATCATGCTGTCGAAAGCGGATGCCGCTTCCTCGCGGCTCAGCGTGGCGCCGCCGGCGACTTTGCCAATAATCGAGTTGAAGGCGTTCATCGTGCTTTCGAACGTGCTAGCTGTTGCTAGTGGCAGCGGTTGCGTGGGCGAAGGCGACCTCGTTGATCGATGAGCCGATCCCGATGGTCCAGCTTGGTGACGAGGGCGGGAGGCCGCTTGTCGCACAACATGCTTGAAGACTCTCTTTTGGCTCTTCTCTCGTCCGATGCGAACTTGACAAACGGCACGATCTCGCAGCTTTCCGGCTTCATCAGTGGGAAGTCAATTCGAATAGGCGTCAGTTCCAAGCTTGAAATCATGTGCACGGCAACCCCGCTGCCGCGTTAGCCGATAACCATTGCTTGCGTGGTGTAGGTGTGGTCATAATTGGTTTCCAAGCCTACAACCTGACGCAGCGTAAGGTTCAACCCCCTTCAGTGGCTTGGCTGAACATTATTCCAGTATTCCATTGTGCCGCTTCCTGAGGTACGAGGAAACAAGCGGCCAACTGCAGGCCGCCGCCATCGTGGAAAACCCCTTCCCAGCGCAGTCTGACTGATGTGAGAACACTCACTGCGGGCGTTTCCAGACAGACGTGCTCAAGATCCCTATGGGCGCAAAGAAGAATTGAAAAACGGCAGCCCGATACGTCCTCAGCCGACTTGTTCTGCAATGCCGACGTTTATTGCACCCAAGCGACGCGCGCGGTGAGGTGAGCGGAGCCGACATCGCGACATTGCAGATCCCGGCGCAACTCCTAGCCGCGTCCACGTGATTGCACGAAGCGGCGGATAGAGCATGTCGTCGTCCAATGTGGAATAGATGCGATTCAGAGTCCCGAGCTTATGCACTATTCTTGATTGTGGCACTCCTCGAGTGCTCGCCGTACTGCGGCGCAAGAGGTTGCGGTACCGAAATAGTTAGCTAAACGCACATCGTGCCGGCTCGATGCCACTCGCTCGACCTGCCGCTTCAGATTGGCCATAACGGCGTGAAGCCCCGCATGACGATCAGGCACCGCCTCACAGTCCCGCGTTTTCCGGAGCCGGGGATACAGGGTGGGCGGGGCAAGGAATGGCAGGGTCCATGCGCGGGTCTCCCATTCTTTTTCAGGTGCGGGCGATCGTTAGACCAGCATTCTCAATGGCATCCAGGATCTTGCCTGCATAAGCCGGCGGGTCGGTTGGTGTTCGCCAGTCAGGGCGCCGTACGCCTCCTCGCGCTCAGCGAGCTTGTGCTCAGTATATTCGCCGCAGACATTGCAGGATCATCGGTCGACCGCTCCAGGGATCATGCGACGCGATTTCGCACCAGTTATCGGAGTTGCATCTCGGACACTGCATGGGCGGGGGCTCCTGGCGGTTCTCAGCTCGCGGGCTCGATTCTAGCCAACTCGAACGGGCGTTTGGGCAGCTTACCTCTGCAGAAGCATCGGGAGTGTGGAGCTCGTCTCGGACATTCCAGAAGCGAATAAAGCTAGCGAGGCCAGCGCGGAAGAAAGCGAAAAGACGTGGCAAACGCGCGCGGTCTTTGCAGCGCGCAAGCGGCGTGCCTTTGGGATCCTTGGTGGCTCACAAGTACTGAGCCTCGAAACCGCCCTTTCCGCTGCGGCGCAGGCGAACATTGCGAGCGCGGCCCCCAACGCAAAGGACAGCGTTGCTGAGGCGAGGGCGCCGATAAGGCTCAGATCGATTGTGCCTCTGGTTGATATACGTTTGAGGAACGCCAAGACTGCAAGCGCAGCTCCACAGCTGATCATATCAGAGCGCAAACGCAACCGGGACCGAATCGAGGGCTGCCTTTCTGACAAAGCTGCGAAGTCCGCCGTTGTGAAGGGCGCGCTGAATATCTTCGCGGTTCGGGCCGTGATGCCATTTTCCATCTTTTACCACTGCTCGCGACCCGAGTGTTCTTCAAGCGCTATTTGTTTGTTTGGCATTGTCCACTAGGTGTACTCCTGGATCAGTTCGGGGGCGACGAAAACATCGCTTCGGGCGCGCGAAGAGCGAATCCGGACTAAGGCGATAGCCCGGTTGCGTGTTTGCGACAGCACATCGCGTTCGTTCAACGACATATCGGCATCGGATACTCATAGATCATCATTTGCGTGATGACGTCGTACTGGCACAGACCATTTCTGAAACCGTTCGCCGTGCTGCGTGAGGTTGCCAGACTTCAGCGGCTCACTGGTCCCCACCGAAACTGGTTTGAAGCCAATCTCCTCTAGCAGCTTCGAGAGTGTCGACGATGGGGCACATTGAAACCGGATCCGCCTGTCCTAAGATGAACTGACAACAACGCCGCCACGATTGCGAATACAACCGTGAAGAGCGCCATCGATACCTCGCCGGTATTCGCCAGCAGCAAGCCAGCGAGCCTTCACCAATGCTAGCGTTCGAGCTGCGTCATCCAAGGCGATGATGGGCTTTGTCATCAATGAAACGGCGGCTTCTGGGTGGCATTCAATCCCTCGCTTCAACGGGACGGTGTTTGTTCTGCAGTACGGGACGACGGACCGAAATCGTGGTGGTGCGGTCAGGAATCGATCAGGGGGCACACGGACATTCCGATGACGCCCAGCGATCTGTTACGGCGCCGATCATCGGGGATGCGCGGATTACTCTGCTCTGCTTCTGACTGTCCTCTGTACCTTGCTCTGGTCGTTTCGGTGAAACGCTTTCGCGCTCGCCCTGGTTCTTCGTCGCCGCAATCCTGCTCGCGATGATCTCTCCGGTCTTGTGCGACCCGTTAAGGGGACGCACGCACCGCTCCGACCGCACCGCAGTCGTTGTGATCCGCGTCGATGTGCGACGGCGCGCCGAGGCTGGACATTTCTTTCGGCTTGCGGCGCCTAATCTGTGCGGGCGGACGCGATGCATGGTGACGTTGATCGAGGATGCCGGCAAGGAAGCCGGCGCTGGCTTCGAGCTCGGGGCCAGCGTGCGCCGCGCTCGTCAGCGCGAGCAGCGCCGCGGCGAAGGTGATGCGTTTCACTTGTCTTCCGTTCCGTGGGGTGTGGAGGTAGACCCGGCCGCCGATTTGAAAGCAGCCAGATCGAAGGACGGGCATATCGGCGCCTGGCGCTTTGCGATTATCGCGCCGACTTCCATTTCATTTGCGGCTGGATCGCGCTGCGCTAGCTCGATGATCCCGCCAAGGCGACTCCGATCCGATCGCTACATTCTGAAGACGCCGTAATGTGGCGCCTCAATAGGTGTATTGAGCGAAGCGCTCAGGACGACTGCGAGCGCATTTCTGGTGTCGACAGGATCAAGAATGCCGTCGTCCCAGATTTCGGAGGTTGCATAATAGGCGCTCGATCGTTCCCGATACTCTTCCAGAATCGGCTCTCGAATAGCTGCCAACTCCTGCTCAGACAGGCGTCCACCCTCACGGGTTAATTGTCTTGCCTTGACATGGGTGAGCACGCCTGCTGCTTGCTCTGCACCCATCGCAGAAATCTGAGACTGCGGCCAGGTGAACATAAACCGTGGATCGAAAGCCCGTCCCGCCATAGCGAATGTCCCCGCTCCGTAGGAGCCGTTGCAAACGACCGTGAATTTAGGCACCGACGCTCCAGAGACGGCCATGATCAGCTTCGCGCCATCCTTGGTGATGCCACGCCGTTCGTATTCGCGGCCGACCATGAAACCCGTGATATTCTGCAGGAAGAGCAGGGGTGTCCGATTCTTGTCGCACAGTTGGATAAAGTGAGCGCCCTTCAGCGCACTGTCGCTGAACAGCACACCATTGTTTGCAATAACCCCGATCTGATATCCATAAAGCCGCGCGAAGCCGCACACCAGAGACTCGCCATAGCGAGGTTGGTATTCGTGGAACCGGCTGCCATCCACCAGACGGGCGATGATCTCCCGCATGTCGAACTGCACTCGAGGATCCCTGGGAATGATGCCGTAGAGTTCGGACGCGTCGTACGCCGGTGGCTCCGGAGAGACTCGATCCATCGAGGCTTTCGTGGGACGATTGAAGCGAGCGACGATGTCCTGTGCGATGGCAATCGCGTGCATCTCGGACCTTGCGAAATAATCACTCGTCCCAGACACGCTGGTATGCATATGAGCGCCACCAAGCTCTTCGGCGGATACCGTCTCGCCCGTGGCCGCTTTCACGACCGGGGGGCCTCCTAGAAAAATCGCGCCCGTTCCCTCCACGATGATGTTGTAGTCGCTAAGCGCCGGGACGTACGCCCCTCCCGCGGTGCAATGACCCATTGCGATGGCGACTTGCGGCACTCCCATCTTCGAGAGAATGGACTGATTGCGGAAGATTCGACCCGCGTAGTATCGATCCGCGAAGAACTCCGCCTGCAAAGGCAGGAAACCACCAGCACAGTCGCACAGATGAACCACTGGCAGACGGTTCTCGATCGCTATGTCCAAGGCCCGCACGATCTTCTTGACAGACAACGGGTACCATGCGCCGCCCTTCACGCTGGCGTCATCCGCGTGAACAATGACCTCGCGACCCGCTACGATGCCGATGCCGACGACCTGCGCAGCGCCAGGCACCTCGCCGTCGTAAGCCTTGTTAGCGGCTAGCGTCGAAAGCTCGAGGAACGGAGTTTCTGGATCGAGCAAAGCCTCGATCCGATCACGTACAAACAACTTGTTTTGCCGACGCATGCGCTCAAGGTCTCGTTCAGGACGGTTGAAGCGGACGACACGTTGTCGTTCCTTCAATTCGGCCGCAAGTCGTCTATTGTGGAGTTCGTTGAGGCGGAATTCGTGGGATTTGACATCCGCTGCAGAAGCGATCCGCTGCATCTCAACGCCCTTCCTCTGAGAGCGTAACCAGCACTGCGCCTCGCTCGAAGCTCTCGCCTTCGTTGAAGTGAATTTGGTCGATCACGCCGTCCCGTGGAGAGCGTATGATGGTTTCCAACTTCATGCTCTCGATTTTCATCAGCGCCGTGCCTGCGGAAACGGGTTGACCAGGCGAAACGCTGGTCGTAACGACGAGACCTGGCATTGGCGCGCGGGCCAGGAGATGATCTGCCTCATTGTTCGCGCAAGCGAGCGTTCTCAACGGGTCGCGGTAGTGCAAAATGCGCGTCCTGCCGCGGATGTGCACGTGAATAACCTCGCCGTCGATGGCGAACCTAACCGGTTCGCTTTCGCCAGCGATGGTAAGGACGCCGCAACCGTCGCCTTGCTGGGAGAACGCGATTGGGGCAATCACTTCATTACGCAAGCGAAGGTGATAGCCCTGCTGACAGCGTGAAAGCGATAACTGATAATCTATGCCATCAACTTCAAAAGAGTGTTTCACGTCAGTTTCTCCAGCTGCCCAGCGCTGCGTGAAGCTCGGGCACGGCATCTGCTGATTCGCGGATAGGTCTCGTCAGGAGGGCGGCTGTGGCGAGGAAGGCAGATAAGTCGGACGCAGGCTCGCCCGATGCGATGTGCGGATTTTCCTCAAGATATCCCGTATGGATGTGTCCGCTCAGAAATGCCTCCTCACGGAGGATACGTGTGAGAAAGTTTGCATTTGTCTCGCAGCCGAGAAGCACCAGCTCCCGCATCGCGCGATGGGCCTTCAGCGCAGCCTCAATGCGCGTCGGCGAATGCGCGATGATCTTTGCGAGCATGGGATCGAACGCTGTCGTGATCTGCTGGCCTTGAAAGATGCCGCTGTCGATCCGTACGCCGTCGCCGTCCGGGTACTCAAGAACAAGTACCTTACCAGTCGTCGGAACATATCCACGTTCCGGGGCTTCCGCATACAGTCTAGCCTCGATCGCGTGTCCTCTCGAGACGATATCGGACTGCGAAAATCCAAGTTCGCGGCCCGCGGCGACATAGATCTGTTGAGCAACAAGATCGATGCCGGTGATCATCTCGGTCACAGTATGCTCGACTTGCAGTCGCGTATTCATCTCAAGAAAATAGAACTCTCCTCCGCCGAAAATGAATTCGACAGTGCCTGCGTTTCGATAGTTGGCGGCGCGCGCGATGCTGGCGGCGGTTTCGCAGACCCGCTTGCGCAACTCTGGCGACAGCGCGGGCGACGGCGACTCCTCGATGATCTTTTGGAACCGGCGCTGCACCGAGCACTCCCGCTCAAAGAGATGGACCACGTTTCCGAAGGAGTCGCCGAGCACCTGTACTTCGATGTGCCGCGGGTTTTCGACATATCGTTCGACGTAAAGCCGGCCATCGCCGAAGTACGTCTGCGCCTCACTGCGCGCCTGCGCAATCGCGTCCTCCAGGGTAGCGAGGTCGCGTACGATCCGCATGCCCTTGCCGCCACCGCCCGCCGATGGTTTTACCAGCAAAGGAACTCCAACAGCTCGCGCCCTGAATGTGAATGTCGCTGGATCATCTTCTTCGATCGCCGAAGGTGCGACCGGAAAACCGTTCCGCTGAACGAAGTTGTGGGCCCGGATTTTATCGCCCATCAGTTCTATGCTTTCGGGGGCGGGCCCGATGAACGCAATGCCCGCCTTTATCACGGCCCTGGCGAACTCAGCATTCTCGGAAAGAAATCCATAACCCGGATGAAGGGCGTCGGCGCTCGCCTTGTGGGCAGCAGCGATGATTTGCGCGATATCGAGATAGGCCGCTATCGGCGTGCGACCGCTGATGGCAATCGCCGTGTCAGCCATGGAGACAGCCGGCGTCCCCGCATCGGCATCGTGGTAGACAATTGCAGAGCGAAGCCCCAGCCTTCGCAAAGTCTTGATGATTCGTACGGCAATCTCGCCTCTGTTGGCGATCAGAATGGTGTGGAAGAGTAATTCACGCATTTCGCCTATTCGTCCAAGCAAGTGCCCGATGCCGGGAGTTCCGTCAGTCGCAAGCGGTTGGTGCTGCGTCAATTGCCCGCGCCCCTTTCATCTGTCCCCATCCAGCGTTGCCGTCCTGGAATTCAGCCGGGGACTAGTCGCGGGCAATCGAAGGCGCAGGCCTATTGACGCTGGCTCATTTCGAGCCTTCCTTTCCTTTGGCAGAGTCTCGAACTGATATCACGTAGCGACATTGGTCACTCAGGTTTGTGAACTTGGCTCTGAGACAGGCAGTAATGGCGCCTGCATCAGGTATGTGGCTGCCACAAAAGCGAAACACGTCCGGAGTGCAAGCCTCTCGCTCCTCCGGTGTCGCCGCCCGATCTCGCGCACCCGCCTGTTCGGTGCATAGAGCTGTTGTCGTCACAACAGCAACAGCAAGTGCTGTTGCCGAGCGGTGTGCTTTGAAGAACCAAGACCCATGCGTTCGCTGCTTTTGATTCACGATATCCTCTTCAGGTCGATACATCCTGCGGTATTGTTCGTCCTGCGCGAAGCGCAGTATGACCTGTCTACCGGGAAACAGGCCGGAACCATTCAAAGCATTGACGGCCGCGGAAGCGCACTTTGCGTATCTGTACACCCATCGCAGCGGTGCCTCGGTCTCTTAGTCGTGAGATACCGTAGTTTTCCGAGCGCGAGGAGGCGGCTAACAACCCGCCAGTCGGCCGATACCCAGAGCCGCCAAGCAGGGCGAAACAACGATTGCGGCCCGGCTAGACGAAAGAAGTTACGATAGCGGTAAGGTATACCCCGGGGGCAATTCCGGCATTCAGCTACGTCCAACACGCCCCCGAAGCTGCACCTAGTTGGGGAGTGCGAACCATTATCGGTCTGTAACAGCTGGGGCCATCACCCACATGGTGCGCTCTCGCGACCTGCATTCCACCTCTTGCGAGGAGCGGCACGCGTGACATCGGAGATCGAGATTGTGCCAAATGCTCGTCCTGTTCTGGCTGCAACTTGGCCAGTTCGCCATGCGCTCCATAGATCACTTCGCTTTCGGGGGAGTGCTCGAGGATCGTGACGGCGCCCTTGCGGCGTGAGCTTAAGAGTTTGGGACATTCGCAATTCTCATCACCTGGCGGGAGGCGTTTTAGATGGCCTTAGGGGCGCCACCTGCTTTTAAGATCGTACAATCTAACGCTGCGTACGATTCAAGCCCCTTCGAGGACTGCTCGTGTGGATATGTCCAAACTCGTGGGCCCCCACGAGCCATCTGGCGCGAATCAGAGTGAGAGGCCTTCACTGGCGCGGAAATCTCAGTTTCATTCCCATCTAGGCCGAGGGCAGCCGTGCACGTGTTAGAAGTGACAGCTCCAGCACGGCTGATCCCTCCAAGCCGGCATGTCGGAGAGATCGAAACATTGGATTGGTTTGCGATTCCAGTCAGCGCAAATCGCGCGACGTGGTAGCAGTTCGAAGAGGGAAGAGCTTTCAAGCCCGAGATGGCGGGCGCTTTAGATGCTGCGCGTATAAACCTTCGTCCTGGCAGAAACTTGACCGAGTGCGCTTTCGAAGGAGGTCGTGGCGGCTGGGGATGGTATCGTGCTGGGTCCGCTGCCACCGGGTGTGTACGAGGCATGGGCAAAGCAACTCTATCAACCGCTCAATGCGTGTGCACCCGCTTCGGCTTTCTCAAGCGAATCGCGCCCCGCGGCTTCGCTCCTTCCGAGATATAGGCAATTGGGCCGAATTTGTGAATTTTGCGGGGAGGGCGGCCTACGTAATGTTGGAGGGGCTGATGTCGCATTTTCTTAATGTACGAACTGCATGCTCATTTGCATGAAACCGATAGATCCGTTCTACGATCCCAAATTCTGGCGAGGCCGTGCGGAAGCGACGCGGACCAAAGCGGTGTCGTTCGCTGAAGGCAAGTCCAGAGATAGGCTCCTTAAGATCGCCGAGGAATATGAGAAGCTAGCCCGACGCGCAGAGGAGTGGCCGACGCTTAAAGAGGATGGCGACGCAGAGCCCTGATGCTTCGCCGGTTCTCGACAAAATCCGTACGCATCCGGCGTAGGCCGCAGGCTGATTGTATTAGTCGGGCGGCCAGCGCTTGAGCCAAGTCGGATTTTCTTTGTGCATCCGGACGAGCTCGATCAGATTTTCGATTCCGAAATCGGTGAAGGCCATGACGCCGTGTTCGCCGGCGCCATAGACCCAGATGACGCCGACCTCGGGATTTGGTCGCTCCGGCCCCTGAAACCGGGAGGCCTATTTAGGAAATAGTCTCGCTTGCCAAACGCTTTCTCGGCATATTGATCGATCGAAACGATGATCGCTTGGCCGTGTTGGTGGCCGGCGTCGAAGCGGCCGGGTACTCCTGGTGCGGCCGTGCCGCGACAAACTTTGGATGTTTCCTGGCGGGCGCCGGCGCGGCCGCGAAACGGCGGAGCAGTGCCTCTGGCGCGAGATCAAGGCGCCAGTATGTGGCGTCGCAGGATTTAGGCAAGCGCGAGGCGGCGAATTGTCGTGCGTTTTCGTGTGCAATGTCGTGTTCGCAACATGTTGGCAGATACCAAACAAGTGCGGCTTTGGCTTTCGGGAGAGAAAGAACGCGCGGCGCTTCGTTTTGCGTCCAGCTGCCCGCGCAGCGGTCCGTGCGCGGGAGCATTAGGCGATTGGCCCGGCTTTTGCTCCATTGTTTGCCAACGGTGTGCGGCTCTCTGCTTTGTCGGGATCGGCCGTTGCAGAATGTGTATCTCGATGTGACCAAAGGCGATGCCATGAAGAATTGGAGTTCCGTGACAACCAAGCTGCTAGGCACGGCCACAGTTGCAATGGCCTTGACGACGCCCACCGCGCTGGCGGTCGAATACAAAGTCGAATACAAAAGGGATAATAGCAGCAATCCGAGCCTCCGGGACGTTCCTGAAAACAGGAGCGTGCTTGCCCAGATCACAGTCACCTCGGAACGACCAGCAAGCTTCACGCTTGCGAACGGCCTGCAGGTAGTGGTGATCCCCGATCATCGCACCCCGGTCGTGACCCATATGATTTGGTATAAGGTCGGCTCCGCCGACGACACGCCGGCCAAGTCGGGGCTTGCGCATTTCTTCGAACACCTGATGTTCAAGGGCACAGCCAAGCATCCGCCCGGCGAATTCTCCCAGACCGTTCTGCGCGTCGGCGGCAACCAGAACGCCTTCACCTCGCCCGACTACACCGGCTATTACCAACGCGTGCCGCGCGAGCAGCTCGGCAAGATGATGGAATTTGAGGCCGACCGGATGACCGGCCTCATTCTCAAAGATGAGAACGTGCTGTCCGAGCGCGACGTGGTGCTCGAGGAATTCAACATGCGCGTCGCCAACAATCCCGATAGGCGGCTCACCGAGCAGATCAGGGCGGCGCTTTACCTCAACCACCCCTACGGCCGCCCTAATCTTGGCTTTCGCCAGGAGATCGAGAAGCTCGACCGCGAGGACGCGCTCGCGTTCTACAAGCGCTTCTACGCGCCGAATA
>NZ_LLYA01000208.1 GCF_001440415.1 Bradyrhizobium retamae | reverse complement strand
GCTCGATCACTACCCACGCTTTGGCCAGATCGGCGCAGTTCTCAAGTCCGAGCGCACCGCGACTGAGAGCATGAGCTGTGCGGCGTCACAGTGAACATATCGCACGATTCAAAAACAGAAATTCCCTAAAAGAGGGCTCGCCTAGCTGAAATTCTGCGTCTAAAGCGGGATCCGACCAGATTGAATCGTTTGGGACTGATCGGGAAGGGGGTCGTCTGGCGACGCCACCCCTCCCACACCTGATCAACGCCCTGTCCTCTGATTGCGCGTTCCCGCTGCGCCATCGAGGTTCGGCACCAATCCGATTAGGGCAGAAGTGATCCGATGTATCCTTCTGAGGAGGCGCGCTAGGTTGCAAGGATAGATCGGGGATCGATCGGCCGCTCAGACCGTTGCTCCCCCGTCAAGACGCATGCAGAAATTGTATAAGATAGCGGTTGACGGACTTACTTGCTTCAATGTGAGGAAGGTGACCGGTATCCGGCAGAGCGATCATTTGAGCATTGAACGTAGCAAGCTTTGATCTATCGATAGGATTGATCTGATCGTCCTCTCCCCAGATGACCAACCGCGGAATCTTGCTCAGAGCGACGGAAGCGACATGGGGTTTGATTGACGTCTCCACCTGGATCAGTTGGTCGCCCAGCACTCGCATAGCCGAACGGACGCCCGATTGGTCCAAGTGCTCGATAACTCGCTGTGCAATATGAGGCGTTATGAGGCGTGGGCGCGCGACCAATCGCCGAAGGAGCGCCATAGCGGAGTTCGTGTCCAAAAGAGCTGAAAAGCCGCCTAGGAAATCGCGATCTATGCCTGTGCCGAGGCCCGCAGGCGAGATCAGCGCCAATGCGTCAACCAGATCCGGCCGCCGAGCTGCCAATTCTATGGCGATGGCACCGCCAAGCGAATGACCGACCAGGACAAAAGGCTCGCTCCGGGGCTCGAGTTGGCTGATCAGCTCATCAACAATTCTCGAGATTGTCATCTCTCCCGCGAGAGGAGGCTGATCACCGTGAGCCGGCAGATCGCATACAAAGACGCTGCTCGACTGCAGCAGCACGTCCTGATTGGCGAGCCATGTCATGCGGTCGGCGCCAAATCCGTGAATAAGCAGCAGATTTGGCCCGGTACCGCCCAAACGGAGTAGACCAGATCCTCCCGTCATGATTCGATGATTCCAAGCCTAGCGCCAACTGCTGCGACCTCGCCCGCACGAATAAGGATCTTCTTTAGCCTACCTGTCACCGGCGCTTCGAGCTCCAGGGTCACCTTCGGCGTTGTGACCAAAACAGTCTGTTCACCTTCCTTAACCATATCCCCCTCCGCTTTGAGCCATTCGGCAATCTCGGCTTCCTCGATCTCGTTTCCAAGCGCCGGCAAGATAATGTGGTTGTCCATCCTAGTCTCTGTCTGATTGGAGGTTCTATAGACCGATCCGGGCGAGTTCCTGGTCGTCCCAGTTTCGATGACCGCGGCGATTGCTTCGCCTGTCGGGAAAGAGCTCTCCGGTGACGACATCTATGATGTCGTCTGGTTGCGGGAAGTAGGTCATTTCCATTTCGGCGCCGGGCACGATCCAGTTTGGTGAACCCAGAACACGCGGCGGGGCAATCAAATGGCGATAGCCAAAACGACCGATGTTCGCGGCCAAGGTCATCAGGAAGCTCCCTCTTTCTGAGGCTTCAGACACGAGCAGGATGCGCCGCGTCTTCTTAACCGAAGCGAGCACTGGTGCATAGTTGAACGGTACAATTGAGCGCGCATCGATCACCTCCGCAGAGATCTTGAAAGTCGCTTCCAACTCATCAGCAGCAGCTACTGCTGCGTACAATGAGGGCCCAATGGTCAAGATCGTGACATCGTTGCCTGAGCGCTTGCAGTCGGGTTCGCCAATTGGAAGCCGATAATATTCTGTCGGGACTCCGTCGGGGCGGAATTGTTCAACAGTTTCATAGAGCCGTTGGCTTTCAAAGAAAACTACGGGATCGTTGCTCGACAGCGCTGAGGCCAAAAGACCCTTCGCGTCATATGGTGTCGCCGGATAGACAACCTTGAGGCCGGGGACGTGTGCACACAGGGCGGTCCAATCTTGGCAGTGCTGTGCGCCATACGTCGACCCAACGGAGCAACGCAATACGACAGGCAGTTTAAGCTCGCCACCGGACATCGATTGCCACTTTGCCATCTGATTGAGGACTTCGTCGCCTGCGCGGCCGAGAAAATCGCCAAACATCAGTTCGATGAGGGCGCGACCGCCTTCCATGGCATAACCGACCGCAGTCGCGACAATGGCGGCCTCGGAAATAGGTGTGTTGAACAAGCGATGATGCGGCAGGATTTCTGCGAGGCCGCGATATATGCCAAAAGCGGTGCCATGTACTCGGCATTCCTCACCATAGGCGATCAGGCGCTCATCATGAACCATGTGATGTAGAATGGATTCGAACAGCGAATCGCGTAAGGTGATTGCCCGCATTCCCGACAATTTCTTTCCATCCTCAGCGATTCCGCACCTGCTTTTCTTAGCGTCCTGCTGCACACGAGACATGGCCTGCAATGGCTGCACAAGCGGAGCGTTTTGGGCAGGAACCTCTATTTCGGAATTCGAGAACATGAGCTTGCCGATCAACAATGGATCCGCCCGGATGTTCACAGAAGGCGAGAGAAGAGGATCGACGGCAACTGCAGCGATGGAGCGCATGCGCGTGGCGATTTCTTGGCGAAGCGCAACGATCTGATCTGGCCTCACAATCCCAGCATTCTGAAGACGGTCCGAGAACAGCAGAATCGGGTCGTGCGCCTCCCAAGCATCGATTTCCTCTTTCGTTCGATATGCGTTGGCATCGAAGGGCGAGTGCCCACAACTACGATAGCATTCAACGTCCAGCAGGGCTGGCCCTCTAGCTTGAACCAAAAGCTCCCGTTTACGCCTCACGGCATCGGCAACTGCAAGGGGATTGGTTCCGTCAACTGTTTCCGCATGCATAGCTTGCGGGTTAACACCGAGCCCAATTCGCGAGAGACGGTCTCGTCCCGTTGTCTCGCCGATGATCTGGCTGCCCATCGCGTAGAAGTTGTTGCTGAAGAAGAAGAGGACCGGCAGGCCCCCTTTTACGGCGTCGGTCCACAGCGTATCGAATTGCGCCATGGCAGCGAAATTCATCGCTTCCCACACCGGTCCGCACCCGGTCGAACCGTCGCCGGCGTTCGCAACGGCAATGCCGCCATTCCGAGCGAGCTTCTTTTGCAAGGCGGCGCCGGTTGCAATTCCGGCTGAGGCTCCGACAATTGCGTTGTTGGGATAAATTCCGAAAGGCGGGAAGAAGGCATGCATCGATCCGCCGATACCTCGGTTGAAGCCCGTCGAGCGCATCAGGATTTCGGCTAGCAAGCCGAGAAGAATGAAGTTCTCCGTGGTCTCCAGGGCATTCTCTCCCGGAAGGTGCCTCTCAACTGTCTGAAGCAACAAACCGCGGTCATGATTTTCCATGATCTCGCGGACGGCTCTCGTGGCAAGCTTGCGGATTGCAGAGAAACCCTTCGCAATAAACTCGCCATGACTGCGGTGACTGCCAAAGATGTGATCATCAGGTTCTAGCGAGGCCGCAGCACCCACCGCCGCCGCCTCCTGCCCTATCGAGAGATGCGCCGCCCCTTTGAAATTGAATTCAACGCCGTTGTAGGCTCCTTTCGATCTCAGTGAACCCACCATTGTTTCGAATTCGCGAATGATGATCATATCGTGCAGCAATCGCAGCAATTCCGCATCACCAAAGTTGGCCCGTTCGGTCTCGATGTTCCCTTCATAAGCATGAACAGGAATCTGAGGCGCGCTCAGCGCGCTGCGTGCTTTGAACTCATCTGGATTAATGTAGATTTCTTTGGGCATTCCGATCTCCGATTAATATGCGCGGAAACGGCCAGTTAAACTGGCCGGACTGACATACGTCTTGGCGGCGCTAAATGTCAGCGGTGGGCGAGACGCCGTCGTACTCTTCGGGTCAAGTGCTGGCACGGTTTCGACGGGCTCCCGGCGTTGGGATACCGATTAGAGGAATCGCCGAGGATGTCATGGCCACACAATCGCCTCTATCTTGTCGCAGTTGTTTTCTCTACCTAGACTCCCGCGGCGGTTCTGAAATCATCGGAAGGACAGGGGCAGGGGCCGAGCAAACCGTCTATAAGAATAGCGCGGGCCAACGCTGATTCTCACCAAAAAGGCCGTAGCCTGGCCGAAATACTGCGCCGAACTACAAATCTGCGAATTTTTACAGTAAAAGTGCGAAGGCGCTTCACGCCGTCGAAAAAAGCGGCATCGCGAACTGGAGCAGAAGAATAGATCGCAGGCATGCAGCCGCGCACGTTGTCGTATTGCTGATTTTTGCGCGTGATGGCTCCGCAGGTCGGCTTTACATCCGCTTGCGCGCTTACGATCGCCACCAAAACCGCCTTGGAGCGCACCGGCGTCCGCTGCTACCCTACCAAGGCACCGATGTTCCGACACAGCCTTACCACCGAGCTGTTAATTTCGAAAAACCCTTCAGCCGAGATATCGTGGCTGCACGCGGGACCTCGACGTCAGCAAAAAAACTAGGACAAGGTCGTCGTGCTCGGTTAGCTCGGCATGGCCTCGAGAAGTGCCTTGGTCCGAGCCTTTATCGGTTCCTCCATTTTGCGATCCGTGTGTATGTAGAACCTATTTTCTCGCACCGCTTTGAGAACTATCTCACCGACATCGTCGATGCTGACGCCTTGCTTCAGGTATTCGGTGAACTGAGCTCTCCCCTCTGCTCCCCGCCGTTCCTGCTCTTCCGACAAGGACAACCCCCTTTTGGGAGCAGCATTCGACGATCGTTCAATGAGGCCGGTCGCGACGGGACCAGGGCATAGTACGCTGACACCAATACCGGCGGAGCCCAGTTCGGCATCTAATGCCTCCGACATTCCCACCACCGCGTACTTAGATGTAGTGTACAGAACCCCGGAGCGAGTTAACGCAAGGCCCGCGCTCGAGGCAGTATTCACGATATGCCCACCATGGCCGCGTCCGACGATCTTCGGCAGAAACGTTTGCACGCCGTTGATGACGCCGTAGAGGTTTATACCGATCGACCAGTCCCAAAGTTCATAGGTGAGTTTCTCCACAGGGGCAGCGCTAATCACTCCAGCGTTGTTGAACAGCAGCGATACAGGTCCCAGTGCGCGTTCCGCCGCTTCTGCTGTCGTGGCGTAGGAATGGCGATCACGAACATCGAGTTGGAATGTCTCGACCGGAGCAAGGTCCTGCAGCTCCGCCTTCGCGCGAGCCAGGGCGGAGGCATCCACATCTATCAGGGCCAGCTTGGCACCAGCACGCGCAAAGCTTCGAGCGATGCCCAATCCGATGCCGTTGCCACCGCCGGTGATGAATGCGGTGCGCCCCTGCACGTCTGTCATGTCAGTTTCTCCTACCTTCGTTTTCGCATGGGAACTGTCGCAGACATCGCCAGAGCGGCACAGCGACGCCCTTCCGCGCAACTGACTTTTCACGCGCCATGCCTTGGAGGAATGGTTCGAGGAAGCCCTCCGCCGTGATCTGCAGCGGATGAACTAGCACATGCTAGCGAGAGGTCCGGCGCACCCAGGTTAAAGAGCGAAGTCGTGGCAACAATGACGTGACTTAGCAATGCGCTTAACCATCTGACCTTCGCAAGCACTTTTCATCTCATAACGCGCGGTAGTGTTTTCTGCTTCCCATAGGCCAACGCATAAGCTGCCAGCGTGGATATTAGCCGAATCGTGGATCGTTCAAAGACGCAGGTATGTACGCAACGTAC
This sequence comes from Bradyrhizobium retamae, assembly GCF_001440415.1. GTDB lineage: Bacteria > Pseudomonadota > Alphaproteobacteria > Rhizobiales > Xanthobacteraceae > Bradyrhizobium > Bradyrhizobium retamae. The sequence continues at coordinate 13,175 of NZ_LLYA01000208.1, read as the reverse complement.
ATAACGCTTCTTAACTTCCATTTGTTGTTTACTGCGGTAGCTTTGTCCGCGAATTGACCGGCTTTCGTAAGACGGTTACCGAATGAAGGCGTCTCTTAAAGAAAGCTCGTTTGAAAGCCGGCCTCGGTTTGTGAGAACCAAAACGCGCCATGCCAATGAATCATGTGGTGCGTGTTTCGATGCAAGAGTGCGGGGGTCGCGGAAGTCACGTCGCGCTCCTCCCCGGCCGGCGCAGGCAGGGGCAAGGCGATGAAGGTCCCGCCCGCCGGGTCGAGCTTCGACCTGACCCCGTCCGGATTGGAGATCCAGATCCCGCGAAGGCCTTTGGCCCGCGGGCAGCCGCAATGTCTGGATGGCCGAGCGTGCAGTCCCTGCCTGGGCCAAGTTCTCCGCCAAGCAGCGCTCCAACATCCTTCGCAAATGGTACGAGCTGATTGTCCTCAATCGCGAGGATCTCGCCCTGATTCTCACCTCCGAGGAGGGCAAGCCGATCACTGAGGCGCTCGGTGAAGTCGACATCGGCGCCGCCTATGTCGAATTTTTCGCCGAAGAAGCCCGCCGCGTCTATGGCGAGATCATGCCGGCGCAGCGGCCTGACGCGCGGCTGCTCGCGATCAAGCAGCCGATCGGCGTTTGCGGCGCGATCACGCCGTGGAATTTCCCGAACTCGATGATCACGCGAAAAGCGTCGCCCGCGCTAGCGGCCGGCTGCACCGTGGTGCTGAAGCCAGCTAACGAGACGCCGCTCTCGGCGCTCGCGCTCGCGGCCCTGGCCGAGAGGGCCGGCGTACCAACGGGCGTGCTCAACATTATCAGCGGCGATGCACCGCCGATCGGTAAGGTCTTTTGCGAGCACCCGGCGGTGCGCTTCGTCGGCTTCACCGGCTCGACGGAAGTCGGCAAGATCCTTTATCGGCAAGCCTCCGTCGGCGTTAAGAAGCTCGGTCTGGAGCTCGGCGGCAACGCGCCCTTGGTGGTGTTCGAGGATGCCGATCTCAATGCAGCGGTCGAGGGCGCGATCGTCTCCAAATACCGCAACATGGGCCAGACCTGCATCTGTGCCAACCGCATCTATGCCCAGGACAGGACCTATGACGAGTTCGTGCAGAAGCTCTCGAAGAAGGTCGCGGCCATGAAGATCGGCGACGGCACGGAAACGGACGTGACACAGGGGCCGTTGATCAACATGGAGGCGATCGACAGGGTCGAGCGGCATATCGCGGATGCCGTGAAGCGCGGCGCCAAGGTCACCGGCGGCAAGCGCCACGCGCTTGGACGCTCTTTCTTCGAGCCGACAGTGCTCACTGAGGTCAAGCCGGACTCGCTGGTCTCCCATGAGGAGACGTTTGGTCCGCTCGCGCCGGTGATCCGCTTCAAGGACGAGGCCGACGTAATCGCGATGTGCAACGCCTCGCCGTTCGGGCTCGCCTCCTACCTCTATTCCCACGATCTCGGCCGCGTCTGGTGCGTCGTTGAAGCGCTCGAATGCGGCATGGTCGGCGTCAACACCGGCCTGATCACGACTGAGGTCGCACCCTGTGGCGGCGTTAAGGAAAGTGGCCTGGGGCGCGAAGGGTCGCATCACGGCGTCGAGGAATATCTCGAAATAAAATACGTGATAATGGCGGGGGTTTAGCCGCTTCGTTCATATGCTCACCGCCGCAACATGGCGATCACGCGATTGAAAGGTCAGGCGCTTCGAGCAGCTTCTGCCGGGGCTCTCGTTACTCAGCGTCTCGAGCTGCTAGGTGCTCAGGACACAAAGCACTCTGTCAATCTCGGCTTGAATGCCGCGCCTGCCCGACCGATCCCATCGCACCAATCCGTCCAATGGCGTGCTTGCTCAACCGGCTGCGATAGCGGAGGAACGGCAGGCAGCGTGCAGCACGGTTCGTCGAGAGGCTGCTCGCCGTGGCGACCCGGAAACAGCCAGCGTGTCAGACGAACTGGTTGGGTGCAGGCCACGATTCCCCGTCGCCACCAGATGAACCTGGAACGCATGGACATCCTCTAAGCCCAGATGCTCGAGCGATCGGCTAAAATATCGGATGACCTTCGATACTGCGTTGAGATATTATCGCTGCGCCGCCGGCGATAAATTGCGGACCGTCAGTCCTCGATCATGCGTCATGGACAAGGTGAGGCGTTTATGGTCGCGTCGAGGTTACGGTGCACAGTGCGTCACTAGCGCCCGGGCAAGGTTGAACCTGAACGCGGCATTGACGCCTCCACACTAGACTAAGACTAGCGTGTTTGGAGCAGCCGCCCGCCACCCACGCACTCGACGGCCATCGTGCGGCTGTGGCAGAGCCGGACATGCTCGACCTTCACGATCGTCGTCGCCTAGCAATTTAGCCAAGACCACTTTGTGGCTCCGATCGAATTGATCGCGTCAAAAAAGAGCGGCCGCCGACTGATCTAATGGATGATCAACGGCGCAGTCTGTTGCATCTAGATATGGAATCAGGATCGGCATTTAGCAGGTTCGGTTTGCGTCGGCCGTAAATCTGTCGTTTGACGAGCTGGAGCTTGGTCATCTAACCTCTCTGTTTGCCCGTCCGCCCAATGCGAGATTATTGCGAGCGGACCGCAGACTTATCCCGGAGAACGCGGTTGGCGAATGATTCGACCAAGCTTTTGTCGCGCGTCTATCCAGCACTCGAGATCAGCAGCGAGTTGCGGCGGAACATGTCATGAATATTTCCGATGGCGGCGACGGTGATGATCTGGGCCTTAGTCAAATTGTAGCGCTCACGGTAGGCCGTCAGCCGATTGGCGCCCAGCGATACTCGCTGCCGTTCCGCACGACCTTGCCCCAGCACAAACCCGGGAAGTGCGAGGCGGAGCACGGGATCCCCTCCTGCGCAAGGAAGCTTCGTATGCTGTACAGAGATTCCATTGCTTGGTCGGAATTCTCGTTGATTGGGAACCGCAAGCCATCAATGAGTGCGGGGATCGAATGCGCGACATCGCCAAGGAATGCGCAACGTTCGCCCTCCGATTCCAGGATAATGGCGCATGAGCCTACCGAATGCCCGGGTGCTGGGATGGTCGTCATCCCGGGCAAGCCGGTGTCCGTACCACTCCAAGTGCGGAAGCGGTCGCGGATGGGCGCAAGCCTGACATGAGCCAAGTCCTGCGGATTGGCGGAGCGGATCTCGAACTCCTGCGGCTCGTAATCCTCCCGCATGTTGTATTCCCATTCCAGTTGATTACAGTGGAAGGTGGCGTTTGGGAACGACGGCTTCCCTTCGTGTGTTGCCCAGCCGATATGATCGAAGTGCAGATGGGTGAAGATGACGTCCGAGATCTCTTCGGGGTCGACACCTTGCGAGGCGATGGAGGACCTCAATGCTCCGCCCCGGAACGGCGGCTTTGGGTTTGGGCCGTTGCCGCAGTCGATCAGGGCAAGCCGGTTAGGGAACCGAAGTAGATATGCGCCGACCGACATCAGCAACTTGCCGCTCAAGCGGTTGAGATGCATTTTGTTGCGCTCCCAGGTGCCGGCTGGCGCCGTCGGATACATGGCTTCCGCGGATCCCTCGACCTCTCCGTCGATCAGCGAAACGATTTCAACAGAACCAATCCTCATGTTCTCCTTCCACTCGGCTGATGCAGCTCTGCGTTCCGGCACCTTCTCAACAAAACACGCCGAGTGTAGCCCCGTCACCGCGATTGGTTGACCTTCTGCCGTCTCCCACATGGGGCTCACTCCATGCACCGCTGGAGCTCGCTCGGAGAGGAGAAGCAGATCGTGTTTGCAATTGAGCACGGCGCCGCTTGGGAACAACCGAGCGACGGCCGCTCCGCCAATGCCAGATGCCCCCTTTTATAAGTGCGACCTTGCCATCGAACGGCAGGTTCGCGTCCCGGCGCGCGATCATGTTTGTCTCTCAATATCGTAAAATTCAGCAGGCTTCGGGTAGTAGGCGCGTTCATGCTTGAAGCGTCGAAGGTTTCTCGGAATCCCTGACACCCGCTTTTTCGCATCTTCGAGCAGGGCTCGCTTACCCGATATGTGCAGAACGCCTGCGCCATACGCGTCACAGACGCCCACGTACACAACAGGTTCAAGCTCCGTCGCCGCAATGGCATCTGCGGTCTGAGCGCCGTAGGCGCAAGTCGTCCGAGCGAGCCTCAACTACATCCTCCTCGCGGCTTCAGCGCACCGGATCACCTCTTGCGACGCGCGAGCCCGAGCAGTTCGGCCTTTATCCCGAGCGCAAGATACTTGGAGTGGTTGCGGGAGGCCGATATGGCGCCGAGTTGGAGCCAGAGGCCCCTCTGAGAAGTCGGGCGCCACGCGTTGCGTATCTCACCGTCTTCACCGTAACCCCAGATCTGGCCAACCTTGCGCGCCACCTCGGCGCCAAAATACTTTTCGATCTCGACCTCGGAGCCGTGATAGCCGGTCGCGAAGACAATGATATCGGCTTCGATCCTGCCGCCGTCCTTGAGTTCGGCGCCGTCGGGGCCATACTTCGCTATCGCTTCGGCTCGAACGAGTTGGATCCGACCGTCGATGAGGTACTGGGACGCGCCCACGTCGATGTAGTAGCCGCCGCGCCTTTCATACACTGAGAGGAGATAGCCACCGCCGCTAGGGCCATCGTCCGTCCTGAACCCGACGGCGTGAAGGCCGCGAATGAGCTCCTTGTCCAACTCGTTGGTGAGCTTGGTGTACTCCTGGCAGCTCTTGACGACCGACTCGAAATCGTTGGTCAATCCGATAAGATCGCTCTCCTCCGTCGACCTCTTTTCGTGGTAGAGGGCATAGGCGAGATTGGCTTGGGTCAGGCTGATGACTTGGGTCGAGCCGCGCTGGACCATCGTGACCTTGCAGCCGAGGTCTACGAGCTCGCGCGAGAGGTCGTGGCCGCTGGTCCCCGTACCAATCACGATAGCCTTCTTGCCGGGGAGGTCTGGCGACGACTTAAAATCCGCCGCGTGCACGGCCAAGCCGCGGAAGTATTCGATACCTTCTAGCTTTGGGTAGAGCTTGCGGGGCGCAAAGCCACCGGTTGCCAGAACCACATGGCGCGGATGAAGCGTACGTTCCCTACCGTCGGCCCCGCGGATTCGCGCATCCCACCGCCCCGAAGCCTCGTCAAAGGCGCCCCCTAGGAAAGTTGTCGCGGTCCAGACGCGAAGTTCCATGAACTCGGCGAACGCTTCCAGCCACCCCGCGTACTTGTCCTTCGGCAGGTAAACCGGCCAATTCTCCGGATATGGGAGATGCGGAAAGCCGTTCGCGCAAAGCTCGTTGTGCAGCACCAGCGAGCGATACCGGTTTCGCCAGTTGTCCCCAATGCGAGGTAGCTTGTCGATGACCAGTGTCTCGACTCCAAGATCCTGGAGCCTCGTCGCGATGAACAGCCCGGAATGACCTGCGCCCACGACTAATACTTCGGGGTCCTTGCCTTCGAAACACCGCTCTCTCGCGAGCTTGTCAAGCCAGCTCTCGCCTGGTTGGTCCTCGGGCACACGCTCGATCCGATTATCGCCCAGGCGCGGCTCATGGCCGTGAATGGTCTGCAGCGCGGTCATGAATGCGAGGGCGCGACCATCGGATGGATCGCTGGGTGCTGACACCAGCCGCACGACACCTTTCGCAGATCCCACTGCCGTTTCGAACTCGACTATCGCCTCGACTGACGCCCGCCCGACACGCATTGCATTGATCGGCGCAGTGTGCCCTTTGGCGAGTCTGAGTTCACCGGGCTGGACCGTAGGCGTTTCCTTTACTAGACGCCGCGAGATCGCCTCACGCCCCTTGATCGTGCGATAGTCCCACTGGAACGCGAGCACGTCACGCCAGTGACTGTGCTCCACAAAGAGCTCGCCGACAGCTTCAACGTTGCCAGAGGTCAGCGCCGAATTGAACCTGTCCAGCCACCCCGTCGCCGCCGAGACCGGATCATTTGCTCCGTTAGGCGCTTGTTTGGTTGCGGTCATGAACATCGCGAAGTGCCCTTCTGTGTGCCGAAGAAAAATGTCAAAGCTTGGTCCCGAGCAGGTTTCGCAGATAGCCAAAGATGCCCTGCTTGAATGCCACGCCCTGCACGACCAGAATGAGCGGGCCGTACGGCGCCATGACGTGCTCGAATGCCGGGATGACCGAGGCTCGGACGAATGGACGGAAGATGGTGGGGCTCCTTCCAACCAGGGTTATGAGGACGGTCGTCGGGTGAGGGAGACGTCGTTGAGAGCGGCAGCGCCGAACACGATCGCCTTCAATCCACCAGCGGACGCGCTGTGAATGGGAGGTGACCACAAGCGCCTCAAGCTTCGCGCGCACCACCCGCATCGAGTATCTGGTTCTGCCGGGCTCGTCCTCTGATCTCGGGAATGAGATGCCGGTTAGAGGAATCGCCGAAAATGTCATGGCCACAAATCGCTCTACTTGTCGCCGTTATCGCCCTACCTGGGCTCCCGCGGCATTTCTGAAAACATCGGGAAGAATAGGGGCAGGGGATCGAGCAAAACCGTCCAAAAGAATAGACGCGGGCCAACGCTGATTCTGACTAAAAAGTGCCCTACGCTGGCCGAAATACTGCACCGAACTACGAATGTGCGAACTTGATACACTACGGTTTGAGCAAAGGCGGTTCACGCCGTCAAAAAAAGCGGCATCGCGAGCTGGAGCAGAAGAATAGATCGTCGTCTGTTCTTTAATCGCGGCTGTGGTGTCAACTCCTGAATGATCGTCCTCTGTCGGGTTCATGGTTCTTTCCGCGGTCGGATTTCCCGCCGCATGATGGCGTTCGGAGGTGTGGCGTCTCGATGTGAAGAGCGCGGTGCATGGGCCCGCAGGGACGACTTCGAGATCACCGACACCATCGTCCCGGCAGGGACGCTTATCCCGCCGAAGCGGAATCCTGTTTATTTAGGATGTCATGCTGGACTGTTTTCCGCTTGGAATTCTGTCCCGTCGGTCCAGATGGTATGAAGGACAACAGCCATTTTGCGCGCGACGGCGATCTTGGCCTTTTTCGCGCCGATGCGCTTAACCAGCTTGACACCCCAGCGCTTCAATGCCGATCCACGCCGGACTACGGTCAGCAACACGTTAGCCGCCTCGTATAGATAGGTTCGCACAAACGTATTCCCTCGTTTGGAGATCCGCCCATTATGGTCGATCTCCCCGGACTGGTAGCGCCGAGGCGTCAGACCGAGATAAGCGCCGACATCCGAAGAGCTCTTGAAGCGTGCTGGGTCATCAACAGTGGCGACGAACGACAAAGCTGTTAGGGGGCCGATGCCTGGCACAGTCATCAACCGCTGGACGGTCTGGTCACCCCGAGCGAGGTCGAGAAGTTGTTTGTCGAATTTATCGATTTGCTTGGTCAGACACGCTTGAGCCTGGAGAGGTGGATCGAAGATGTCCGCCAATTCCGGATTGTCTACGAGGACGCTGGTGATCTTGGCGGCCAAACCACCCGCGCCTCCCTTGCCGAGCAAAATTCCTACCCCCTTGCACAGACCTCGCATTTGATTATCGAGATCGCGGCGTAGTTCCACCAGCTTCGCTCGGGCGGCCAGCACGGACCGAAGCTGTCGGTTCTCCACGCTCTTGACCGAGACTTCCCGGTACCAGCCCATCCGCGCCATTTCGGCCAAGCCCTTGGCGTCATTCTTGTCCGACTTGTTCATCCGCGTGGACAGCACGGCATTGGCATGTCGGGCATCAAGACAGATGACCGGAAACGCCAGCGCCTTTAGTTCGTGCCAAAGCCAGTTGGAGAGCGCCCCCGTTTCAAAGACGATGCGTTCGGCGTGCGCTGCACGTTTGCGCAGAACCTTTGCGATGGCATCTGGGCTTATCCCAACGCTGCCCTCGAACATCACTTTGCCAGCGTCATCAAGGATGCACATGCTGGTCTCTTCCATCGAAATATCCAAACCGACATACTGCTTCATAGCGGCTCCCTTCATGGCGAATCTGAGAGGTCGATGCTATCGGACCTCGTGCCTCAGGAGGAGCAGCTGGCCGCGATTACGCCATGTGAAGAAGACCTAAGCCACTGAACGGGAATCTCGATTTGGGCCAAGGCGCGTTTCCGGATTGCAAGGTTTTGCTGCTTTGAGCGCCGGAACCTTGCGATTTCGTTTTCGGGATTCCCTCGAAGCGGGAAGCATGATTCCTTGTCTGCATCGGAGGGGACGATGCGGCCGAAGAAGCACCAGACGACTGGATCGAACGATCTGTTCCGGGCTCGGCTCGACCAGATCATCAATCTGAAGCACGAACTGGTTTTGCTCGCTGGCAAGATCGACTGGGACTGGATCGACGGCGAGATTGCGCCGCTCTACAGCGAGCACGGCCGGCCAGGGATCGCGACCCGCTTCATGATCGGTCTGCTGCTGCTCAAGCACATTTACGGGCTATCCGACGAGGGGGTGTGCGAGCGCTGGGTCCACGACCCGTATTTCCAGTACTTCACCGGCGAGGAGTTCTTCCAGCACGCTTTCCGCATGAGCGCTCTGACCTGAGCCACTGGCGCAAGCGGCTCGGCGAGAAGCTGGAGCTGCTGCTGGCCGAGAGCCTGCGGGTGGCGCACGGCGCCGGCCGCCTTGCGCCGCAATGACCTCAAGCGGGTCACGGTCGACACCACGGTGCAGCCGAAGGCCATCACCTTCCCGACCGACGCCAAGCTGCTGCATGCGGCGATCCGGGGACTGAACCACTTGGCGAGCAGGCACGGCGTGCGGTTGCGTCAATCCTACCTGCGGATCGCCAAGAAGGCAGCGATGATGGCGGGACGCTATGCCCACGCCAAGCAGTTCAAGCGACATCAGCGGCAGTTGCGTATCCTGCGCAGCCGGCTGGGCCGGATCATCCGCGATATCCGCCGCAAGATCGAAGGACAGACGGCGCTTGAGCAGACGTTCGCACTTCCGCTCGGCCGCGCCGCGCAGATCCGCTCGCAGCAGCAGCGCCAGCGCGGCTGGAAGCTCTATTCCTTCCATGCCCCAGAGGTGGAGTGCATCGGCAAGGGCAAGGCCAGCGCACCTTATGAGTTAATGGCATGGACCACGCCCGCTCTCAGAGGCACGTGCTACCCCGCGGGGCAGCAGCAGGAGCGCAAGCCATGTCCCATACGAACATTGTCACGATCGGTATCGACCTAGGCAAGAACACATTCCATGTGGTGGGATTCGATGCCACGGGTGCAATCATCCTACGCAAGAAGCGATCGAGAAATCAGCTTGAGCAGTCGCTGGCTAATGTTCCGGCCTGCCTGATCGGAATGGAGGCTTGTTCAGGAGCACACCACCTGGGGCGCAAGCTGGAGAAATTAGGCCATCAAGTACGGCTCTTGCCGGCACAGTATGTGAAGCCATACCTCAAGGGCCACAAGAATGACTTCCGTGATGCCGAAGCCATCACAGAGGCGACGCAGCGCCCGACCATGCGCTTTGTCCCGTTGAAGTCGGCCGAGCAACTTGACTTGCAGGCACTGCACAGAGTTCGCAGTCGATTGGTGACGCAAAGAACCGCGGTCATCAATCAAATCCGAGGCTTTTTGCTTGAGCGAGGGCTGCCAGTCCGGCAGGGAGCGGCAGCGCTCCGACTGGCACTTCCTCAGATTCTCTCAGCGCCAAAGGACAACTTATCGCCTCGAGTGATCCAGCTCATTCAAGACTTGGCCGAGGACTGGCGCCATCTCGACCGACGGGTCGCGTCAATGACGAAAGAAATCGACGAACTCGCTGATCAAGATCCACACTGTCGCCGCCTAATGAGTGCGCCCGGCGTCGGGCCGATCATCTCAAGCGCGATGGTCGCCGCCATCGGAACCGGTGATGCCTTCCATAAGGGCCGGGACTTTGCAGCATGGCTTGGTCTGGTACCGAAGCAAATCTCGACCGGCGATCGAACCATTCTCGGGCGCATATCGAGGCGCGGTAATCGGTACCTGCGAACGCTGTTCATTCAGGGCGCCAGAGCCGTACTTCTGCAGCGTCAGAGTTGGCCTCGGCATGGCTTCGGAGCCTGGTGGAGGCAGCGTCCAAGCGGCTCCACTCCAATGTCTTGGTTGTTGCCCTGGCCGCAAAATTCGCGCGCATGGCCTGGAGCATGCTCGCAAAGGGCCGTGACTACGACGCCAACCTCTTGGGCCGCACCGCATAAGAAACAGGGCCGGAAAGGAAGATCCAAGGTCCGATCAGGAAGGCACAATAACCCGCCGAGGTTTGCGAGACGGAAAGGACGAATGGAGAAACGGTTCCACCGACACTTCTGAAGCCTGGTTCGATTCCATGGCCCTTCCTGAGGCCGGCGAGTTATTGAGGACAGAAGTGGGCGGATATCCATGATGGCTCGGGGCAACAGCCCCAAATTGAAGCCGGATAGATTGGCGCAAACCGCTTCATCCCTTTGTCGATTCCTCTTGCAACGCGGGCGTGGTTCATAGATCGGCGTCAAGGCCTCCATCGTCACCACCAACCGCCGTGGCCCCGGCGGCCACTTCGTGCTGCACGCCAGGGCGCTGCCGGACAACCCCTACGACGGCCACACCCTTGGCGGCGTCATCGCAGACACCGAGAGGCTCACCGGTTGTCCGATCGAGCGCGCCTATGTCGACAAGGGATACCGCGGCCATGGCACGGAGAACCGGAGAACCCGCGCCGCGTCTTCATCTCAGGCCAGAAGCGCGGCGTCTTCGGCGTCATCAAACGCGAGCTGCGACGCCGATCCGCCATCGAGCCCATCATCGGGCACTTGAAGGCCGAAAGCCACCTCGGCCGCTGCTATCTCAAGGGCCGCGCCGGAGACGCCACCAACGTCATTCTCTCCGCCGTCGGACACAACTTCCGCCGCATCCTCGCTTGGCTGAGGGATTTTTAGTGCCTCTTCCTCACCGCCCTCATCGCAGCCTTCACCGCCCAATCAACACTCAGATCGGCTTCTTAACATGGCGTAATCGCGGCTGACGTCTTCTTGAGGACGCGAGGGTCCGTAGGATGGGCCCCAGCCGATTATCGAAAGGGAGCAGCGCTATGAAGCAGTACGTTGGTCTGGACATCTCCATGGAAGAAACCAGCATTTGCGTTTTGGACCAGACCGGCGGCCTGACATTCGAAGGTTGCGTGCCGACCAATCCGGAGGCCATCGCCAAACTCTTGCGGCGGCATGCCGGCAATGCTGAACGGATCGTTTTTGAAACGGGCTCGCTATCCAATTGGCTTTGGCACCAGCTCAGAGCGCTGGGCTTTCCGGTGATTTGCCTTGATGCGCGTCATGCCAACGCGGCATTATCAATGCGCATCAACAAGAACGATGCCAAGGGGTTGGCCGAAATGGCCCGCATGGGATGGTACCGGGAAGCTCCGTGAAGGGTGCGGAGAGCTGAAAACCCGTTCGTGTTGGCGGCTCGAAGCAAGCTGGTGGATCTGCGGCGAGATATTGACAACCAAATGCGTGGTCTGTGCAAGGGGTTGGGAATAGTGCTCGGCAAGGCCGGTTCGACCAACCTGGCTCGCAAAGTCAACGCCGTGCTCGCTGAAGCGCCGGATTTGCAAGATATTTTCGCACCACTGCTCCTTGCCCAGTCCTGTTTGACTGAGCAAATCGAGAAGTTCGATCGACAACTCCTTGCAGTGGCAAAAGGCGACCAAACTGTTAGGCGAATGATGACCGTTCCCGGTATCGGTCCCCTGACGGCCCTGTCCTTCGTCGTTACCATCGACAACCCCGCTCGCTTCAGACATTCCACCGACGTTGGCGCCTATCTCGGCCTGACGCCGAGACGTTATCAATCCGGTGAGATCGATCGCACTGGCCGCATCTCCAAGCGCGGCAACCACCAGGTTCGAACTTATCTGTTCGAGGCCGCGAACGTCCTGCTGACCGTTGTCAGGCGAGGTTCTGCACTCAAGCGCTGGGGCTGCAAGCTGGCCAAACGCATCGGCGCCAAAAAGGCGAAGGTTGCCGTCGCTCGCAAAATGGCTGTCATCCTCCATGCCATCTGGACCGATGGCACTGAGTTCCAGGCAGAGATGCGCGCCGCATGAACCAATCTTAAACCAACTCAGATCCGCCTTCGGCGGAACAGGCGTCCCTGCCGGGACGAAGGTGTTGGCAATCTCGAAGTCGTCCCTGCGGGCTTACGCACCGCGCCCTTCACATCGAGATGCACACCTCTTGAACGCCATCATGCGGCGGCTCCTGGAGAGACGACCGCGGAAAGAACCATGAACCCGGCAGTGGATCACTTTGTCTATCGGGATTGACACCGTGCCCGCGATTAGAGAACGGACGACTAGATCGCAGGCATGCAGCCGCGTAGCTGGGGGCGGTGGCTGGGTATGCCTTGAGTTCGAGTAAGCGCCAGTCGGCCAACCTTGTTCTTCTCGCGATCAGTCTCCTGTAATCGTCCCCTTGCCACTGGATGAAGTGGGGGGGCGTGACGATGACGGCGCCCTTGTCGACACCGTCCGCGAAGAGTCGGGTTACAATGGCCTGCGTCGCAAGTGCTACGCCACAATCGATGGAGCGCGAATCGCATTGTCGTTGATATCGGTTATGGCGACGCGACCGAACCGGATCTAAATGAGATCGAGCTTCTATCTTGCTCGATCAGCCTGCACCGAAGCCGCGCGCTTACCCGGCCGAAACCATGATTTCCGAAAAGCTTCACGTGATGGTCCATCTCGAACTAGCAAACAGGTCTAGGTGGATCTTACAAGACGGGAACGCTGTGGCGGACGTCGTCGTGCGAAGCAGCCGTGTCCCTCTAGGTCAGCGTTTTCTTGGTTCGAATCATATCAGGCGACGTCGGCGAGTTTGTAGGACCATGTGTGGACGACCGGATGGCGATTGACGTCGTCGATACCAGCCATGATGCGCTCCTTGAGTTCGTGTTTTGAGGCCACCCGGATATGGCGCAGGACTGAACGGGCGAACTTGGAGAAGAATCCCTCGATGAGATTGAGCCATGAGCCGTGCTTGGGCGTGAAGGTGAGCTCGAAGCGCCCGCTTGGTCGAGTGGCGAGCCAGGCTCTGGTTTCTCGCGAGATGTGCGCGGAATGATTGTCGAGGATCAATTTGATCGCAGTGTTCGGCGGATAGGCGGCATCGATAAGCCTGAGGAGTTCGACGAACTCTCGACTGCGGTGGCGATCTTTGACAAGGGCGTGGACCTTGCCGGTGAGCAGATCAATCCCAGCCA
>NZ_LLYA01000207.1 GCF_001440415.1 Bradyrhizobium retamae | reverse complement strand
CGCCCGCGAGAACGCCGAATGATCCGGGATAGCATCCTCGATACCGAGCTTGCAGCGATAGGCGAGGTTCACCTGCACTTCACGGCAGAGCAGCCGCTCCGAGCGGATCGCAAAAACGTACCCCACGACCAGCATCCGGATCATTAGTTCCGGATCGATCGACGGGCGACCCATCGACGAATAGTGAGGTGCAAGCTCGCTGCGAAGCCAGGAAAGATCGAGAGCAGCATCGATCTTCCGCACCAGATGATCTTCGGGAATCGCGTCGCTAAGATCAAACTCGTAGAACAGTTGACCTTGGTCACTCTTCAGACGGCCCATCATGGATCGACCTCGTCGCGATTCGCCTCAACACAACGGAATCACGCCTCGAGGCCTCTCTCAACCGACTTTTGCAACAAAATCGGCCAAAAGGTGATATCGTTCGGCTTTAGAGGCACTTCTGCTTTGCTCCCCAAGGCGGACATCGTCCGGCCCGCTCGGCATGGCCGTTGAGGGCCAGGTATAGCCGCGGGCAATACACGCGTGCGCGTCTACCTGAAGGAAAGACTCCTTGCCGCATTCAGTGCCGAGCCCAAATTGGCTCTTTCTTTCACAGCGATGCTCGCGCGCGAAATCATGGCGCTGCGAGCACGGTTGGAGGTCAGAAACGTGCGCTCGGCACGCGAGCGCATCTTGCAGCACCTAGCACTGATCGCGGAGGTGCCGCATGTATCCGACTCGACAGCACGTTGAAGGATTTGGCCGCCGAGATCGGTCTGACGCACGAAGTATTTTACCGGGCGTTGGCGGCACTGGAGAAGGACGGGGCGATCGAGCGTAAGGACGACCGTATCGTGCTTTGCGGCAGCGATTTATACGTCCCATTGAAATGATCTCGCCGTCAGTGCGCCCGCTGGCAAGTCCGGTTCGGGTCACGACCGACAAAATTCAAATGGGCATAGTTGGTCCGCTTTCGGCCGAACAGGTCGCCGCTCCAGGCTCACCAGGCGTTCGCCGTCGCTTTCATTGGAAGCTTCGCGAATCTTAACAGACCCTCCACATGTCGACGAAAATGGAGCGCGTGGTCGCCGAAATCCACACGCAGCCGTACGAGATTCTCCGAATGCGCCACGTCCTCGACAGCGAGAATGGTCCCGACGCGGACGTCGATCTTGTCGAGATCAGACGTGGAGATGAGGGGTTGGCTGGGTGCCGGATTCATGTTCCACTCTTTGCTGAGGCTCCGTCGATCGCGTCAAACTCGGTCTCACTCAAACGCCAACCGAGTGCATCGAGATTGGCCCTGGCGTGATGAGCCTTGGTCGCGCCAGGGATGGGAATCACGTGACTGTCGCGCGCCAACAGCCAGTTCAGGGCGACCTGGCTGATGCTGGCGTCGTGCGCGCGGGCAATATCGGCGAGAGACATCAGCAGCGCTTGCGTGCCCATGCTGTCCGACGGCTGCGTGAGGCGGCCGGACGCTAGGGGAAAATACGCGACCAGTGCCACGTCGAGCTCACGGCAGGCTTCGAGCACGCCATTTGTTTCCGCTGCTCGTTGGAGCAGGCTGTAGTTGACCTGATTGGCGGCGAGCGGAACGCCTGCCCTTGCGAGGTGATCGGCGATGCGGCGCATCTGGTCCGCATCGAAATTTGCCACGCCGACCGCGCGTGCCTTGCCGGACTTCACCGCTTCGACGAGACCTTCGGCGAATACTTCCACGTCGATCAAGGGCAGCGGATAATGAACATAGTACAGATCGATTGTCTTGAGGCCCAGGCGCGCGAGCGAACCGTCCAGCGCGCTCATCAGGCGGCGCGGAGAGGTTCGGCCCGGAAAGGGAAGGAATTTCGATGCTATCACCGCGCGGGTGGGACCGGCGCGCAAACAGTCACCCACGACGCGCTCCGAGAAATAGATCTCAGCCGTGTCGATCATGCTCGGGCCGGCATCATGAATGGTCCTGTATGTTTCCAACACGGCTCCACGATCGGCACGGCGCCACTTGTTCGTGCCAATGCCCAAGGGCAGCACATGGATGCCGGTTCGACCCAAGGGGCGCGTATCATGATCTGCGGGCATCGCTTGACCTCTCACAAGGCGAAAACGCCGTTGGCTGATCGGTGTGATGACGCTGGCGTTGCAAGTTTACGCCATAGCGACTACGGCCGCATCATCTTCTGCGGCTACGTCCGTATCAGGTGTCAGGACGACTCCAAGGATCATGAAAGTTGCGCCGGCAAGCCGGATCAGGCTCGCGGAGTGAACGGGAATGCCGAGCAGACCGAGGCGGTCAGATGAGGCCGAATTGATGTCCGCTTGCCCCCAATAGCGGGGCAAAAGCCGACATGCCCCTGGGTCCGGGTTGTGCCAATAAGGGAAGCAGCAGTATTCTCAACCGGTGAAGTTTCGCAGCGTCCTAGTATGGCGCAAGTCCACCGTGCAAGGTACAGCGAGGAGCCTGTTCAATTTTAAGCTGGAGCACCACAGGATGATTACCTGTTACCTGCGTTACGAGGTCAGACCGGATAAGCTCGCCGACTTCGAAGCTTACGGTGCAATGTGGCTTGACCTGATGCCACGGTTCGGCGGTATCCATCACGGCTACTTCTTGCCATCCGAAGGAGCGAGCGACGTCGCCTTGGCGATGTTTAGCTTTCCTAGCCTCGCGGCTTACGAACAGTATCGCAAGGACGCTGGCGCCGATCCAGACGTTCAGAAGGCAGTAGCCTTCGCAAAAGAGACGCGCTGCTTCATCCGTTATGAGCGGTCGTTTTTCCGGCCATTGCTTCCGAAAACAGCTTAGAGGTGGACGACGATGATCTGTGCGAAGGTCCGCCTTGGGTCAAAAGGCGAGATCGGCTTGCGATAGGGCTTCGTCTGCTTTACCCACGAGAACGTCGGCGCACCTTCGACATGTTCGAAAAGTGCCCAGGAACGGAAGTCGCGACCTCATTCGATCACCTCGTCGGCACGAGTCAGGCGCGCGCTTCAGAGATTTGAAATCTGCAACAGCTTGCGGTCGCCGATCCAGGTTCTGGCAAGGTCGGCCTCGGCCTTGCGGGCTGCGGAGCCATCACCGCGTGACTTGTGCAGTTCCGCCAGCCCGTAATACGACCAGCCATTGGCGGGCGCCCGGCTGAGCGCGCGCTGGAATTGCCGCTCCGCCTCGGCGTAACGGCCGGCCTGCAGCAGGGCGGCGGCAAGCGACTGCCGGATCGGATAATACCAATAGGGCGGCTCGGTGTAGGCCAACGCGTCCTGCAATGCCGCTGCCCGTTCGAACCGGATAATAGCGGTGCGATAGTCGCCCTTGGCCTGGGCTACGCGTGCGAGGATTACCGTGCGCGCGATGCGGAGCACCTCCTGCGCCGGGACGCCTGAATCCTTCAGCAGCTTGAAGTCCGCGGTGCGCTCGATCGTCTCGATGGCGCTCGCTGCGGCAGTAGCGCCCGCGAAGTCACGGTTCGCCACCAGCGCGACGCCGCGCACGTAGAGCCACATCGCCTTGACATAGGCAATCGCATCGCCGGG
Organism: Bradyrhizobium retamae; assembly: GCF_001440415.1. Classification (GTDB taxonomy): domain Bacteria; phylum Pseudomonadota; class Alphaproteobacteria; order Rhizobiales; family Xanthobacteraceae; genus Bradyrhizobium; species Bradyrhizobium retamae. The sequence goes on along the minus strand of NZ_LLYA01000207.1, from coordinate 16,394 downwards.
ATCCGGCAGCGCCAAAATGGTCTCGGGCGTGCTGAACTGCGCGTGCGCGAAGTAAGGCGCCGCCTTGACCGGCTGCACCATCGCAATGCCCTTGGCAGCCTCGCTGGGAATGAGATGGCCGAGCTTCTCCGCAGCCGCAATCACGGTCGGGCCGTCGCCGGCCATCTGAGCCGACGCCATCACGAAGTGCACGTTGTGCGGATAATAGCCGAGCCTGTAGACGCCCATCGGCGCGTTGGTCTCGGTCAGGTATTTTTCATCGACCTTGACCGCGGTCTTGTTGTCTTCCAGCGCGTCGAGATAGCGGCCGACCCGATAATAGATGTGGCTCGGCATGTGCACGAGATGGCCGGCGCCGGGAATCGCGCCGCGCAACTTGTCGGCATAGGGCTCGGCGCGCTTGGGCCGGTCCGACGCCTCGACGGCATGAATATAAAGGTGAATAGCGCCGGAATGATTGGGATTACGCGCCAGCACGCGCTCCAGCGTCGGCACGATCGGCACGCTTTGCGGCTTGGCGTCGCGGCCGCCCGGCTTCCAGTAGTCCCAGGGGCTGAGATCCATCACCGCCTCGGCATAGAGCGTGGCAATCTCGTCGTCTTCGGCAAACTGTTTTGCTGCCTTCGCCATTTCGGCCGCGTAGGCTGCGTCGAGTGGTGCACGGGCGGCCTTGGGATCGCTGCCGTAGCGCACCGCGATGGCGCCGATCAGCGCCTGCTCGTGCGGGCTCGCTTTCGCGGCCAGCGCCTTCGCCTTCTGCGCGGCGGCATAGGCTGGCGCGACCGCGTCCTCCGGCATCGGGAGATTGATGTTGGGACCGAGCACCAGCGCCTCGCCCCAGAAACACATGGCGCAGTCAGGGTCGAGTTTTTGCGCCATGCGAAACGCGCGTCGCGCCTCATCGTGATTGAAGGCGTAGGCGAGACGCAGGCCCTGATCGAAATAGGCCTGCGCGCGCTCGTTCGCGGTCGTGATCTTCCAGGTGATGGAGCCGATGCCGGTCCACAGCGGCGGCTCGGTGTCCGCGAATGCCGGCGCGGGGCTGGCTGCGCTCATCTCGGCGCGCGGCACCTCCGTCTGCACCAGGCGAAGCATCATGTTCGGCCGGGCGGTTGCCGTGCGCGTGCCGCAGATCGGAATATCGGCGTCGGCGAGCGGCAGCGATACATCCACGGCGGTTGCGCGTGCGTCCGCGAGAATAAAGCCGGCCCCGGCCAGCAGCGCCGCCAATGCCGTGCCGCCGAGTGCGGCAAGACTTGCGGAAACCAGCAGGCTTCGCGATCGCGTGAATGTCGCCATGATGGGCTCCAAAATCGGGCGGAGAAAAAATCTGCCGGATCCGGGACTTCAACGGGTCGCCGGAACCGGATCCAAAGAGACCCCTGAAACGAATTTTCAGACGTTTCCGTCCTTTCCGCAAGGCGACTGCAGTATCTGTGGCTGCGACACGTTAGCGTCGGCGGAAGGCTCGCCGCGTTGGGTCAGCGGTGCTGCTCTTGTCCGCTTCGGGTAGCTTCGGGCCTCGCGACATCGAGAGGAATTGCGGTGCCTTTGCTGACCAACTGCCCGACGCATCGTTGTATTCCAGATGATGGCCCGAAAACTTGATACCCTTCGTAAACCTGAGCCCCGACAGGTCGAAACGGCGCGGCCGCACGAGAGACACAACGCGATCGCGACGATGCGATAGGCGATATCAAAAAGAGGATGCACCGGCCCACCGCCTGTTAGCAGCGCCCTCGGCGTGAAGATGGCCTGCCGTGAAGAAGATCGGGCGCACAGCGATGTCTCAAGGTTGTCTCACCATTAGTAACGCCGCCTGCTCTCGGGTTCATTGGCAATACTGACGGCAGGAATGCCGCAAGACCGATGTCGCTTCGGGTCAGAAGCTGACACCGTGCGGTTCCCGGGCCCAAGTGAAACCAAGATTCCTCCGCTTTTGGACCTCGATAGCGGGGTAACGGTCGCCGACGCCATTGAGGAGCATCACCCAATGCCGACGAAAGACGGTTTTGATCCGGCCCATCCGTTGCCTCAGTTTCTCACTGATCGAGCTGAGCAGGATATTGGCAATACGCTTGACGGAACTGTTCCCGCCTCGCGAACCTTCAAGGCAGGTATCTTGATTGCAACCGCCACAGCAACCGGTATCGCGGTTCTGGCATTGGAAGATCCAGTGGCTCTCTTTGCATGGGGGACGGCTTCGCTGGTCGGCAATTCGTCGCCTCAGTTGACGCTGGCTATTCAATCCGCTGCCGACGCGCCGGCTCAAATTGCATCTACCGCCGATGCTCAGGCGTTGCCGCCGGCCACGCCGGCCCGCAACGAAATTGCCGCATCAGAGCCGGCCGGTAAGGATCAGACGGGAAACAGTGAGCCATCATCCGAAGCCCTGTTTGCGCAATTCCAGGCTTGGGCGGCGGAGCGCGAAGCGCGGGCACGTAGCGAGCCCGTACAGCCCGTTCAGGATGCCCCGGCAGAAATTGTGCAGAATGCTTCAGCACAAAATGCTCCAGCACCGGCTGCGGAGAATGCTCGAGTAACGAAGCGGCTCGTGCAAAAGCGCCGGCAACTCCGGGCCGCCCACAACGCGCGGGCGGAGATGCGGCGGGCAGAGCGCACGCAGGAACTCCGAAAACAGGTCCGGCGAGCACAGAGTGCACGCGCAGAACGTCCACCGATGCAGGCAGAGCGTCCGCCCGTACAAGGTGCCCAGGCACAGGCCACGTCCGTGCAGGATGCCCAGGCGTTTCCATTCCTGCCAATCTTCGGCCTGCGCAACTAGACTTGGCACTCGCCCAACTCATCGGCGCGGGTGTGACCGTGTCGCAGTCGAGCGCGCCAGCTAAAGAGGTGAAGGGGATGCCTTCATGGCATCTCGCCCCTGAAGGTCCGCCTGGAGCCATTTTCAGACATTACTGACCGTCACATTCCCTCGAAAGCGGACGTCAGACGCGCCGCTCACCATATCTGCTAAGGCCCAACACCAGACTCTGTTGTAGCAGGCTTGCAACGGTAGGTTTTGGCTTCCAATACTCGGTCACAAATAGGCCTCGGCCGAAGGAGTGGTTCATGGATGAGCCAGTGTTAAACTTGGACGGCGTTGTCCTTTCACCTCAGAAAGAGCTCGTGCGCATGTTCTACAAGGAGATGTGGGATCGTGCGGACAAAAGTCTAATCCCCTCCATTTTCCATCCGGACTTCACGTTTCGTGGCTCTCTAGGTCCTTCGTTAGTCGGACATGGCCAATTCGCCGAATACGTGGATTGGGTAACAACAGCCTTCGGCAACTACACCACGGACATGCTAGTTCTGATTGAGGAAGGCAATCGCGTAAGTGGCAAGATGCGCTTTCACGGCTACCATCGTCAGGAGGTGTTCGGGGTGGATCCGAGCGGCCGCCATGTATGGTGGACCGGTATGCCGATCTTCACATTCGACGGCGGCAAGGTTCGGGACCTCTATGTACTCGGAGATATCTACGGTCTGATCGATCGAATGCGCTCGGCATAATGGTTCGTCACCGCATACCTCCGATCCGGGTCAAAGGCGGACGTCGCGGCAGGACTAGTCAATGTCGGTGTTGGGCCACGAGGCGACCTTGCACCTTCGCCTGAGGAGTTGTTCCGAGCGTTCAAGAGTCAGCCACGCTGCGTTTATTGTGCTGGGCCCTTTCGAGATAATAAAAGCCACACACGCCTGCGCGGGCGCCGCCTTGGGACGCCAAGGAATGAAAACGACGGAGCAGCCCAAGTGTTGGGGTCAGATCGCCGAAGGGGCCCGCATGTACTCCTCAGTCTCGGCCCGAAACAGGTGCACGGCTTCATCAAGTCCCTTCAAGGCATGAAAACCGCGATCTCCGAAGCGAAGGTTTGCGCCTGCGACAAGATCACGAACGGTTTTCGACACGAGCACCTCCCCTGCTCCGGCCAACGCACAGATGCGAGCTGCGATGTGCACGGCTATTCCGCAAATGTCGTGCGGCTTTACCTCTATCTCACCCGTATGCACTCCGCCTCTGACCTGGAGGTCCAGCGAGCGCACCCCCTCTGAAATGGCGGCGGCGCACCGGATTGCGCGAGCCGGCCCGTCAAAGAACCCATCGCCTGTTGTCTTCACTTCCCGTCCCCTGAAGCGTTCAATCTCCAGCCGTGCAATGCGATCGTGCTGGTCGAGCAGCGCGCGCCAGCGCCTATCGCCGAGTTCCGATGCGCGCTTCGTCGAGTCGACGATGTCGATGAACATTACCGTTGCGAGGATGCGATCCAGTTCGACGTCGGCGCGTGATCCTGTGAGGAATTCCTCCATCTCGCTAACGACGCTGTCGGCATCGCCCGCCGAGATAAAATGGTCTTGTCCGGACAGCTCGACGTACTTCGCGCCCGGAATGGTTTGTGCTAGGTACCGGCCAGCTTCCACGTTGACCCTGCTGTCGCCGGCGCGGTGCAGCACGAGCGTTGGCGTGCGAATGGTCGGGAGAATGTGACGTACGTCGATCTCGGCGTTCATGCGCAAGAGCGCGAGGACGGCCGAGGGGCTTGCTCCTAATCGCTCGGAGCGTGCCCACCACTGCCTGAATCGCTCGTCCGACGCCCACGTCGGCGCGAACGCTGTGATGCTCGCCCCTGTTCCCCACGACTGCTCGACCTTCTCGAGGAAACCTTCGAACTTGTCCGGCGGCAGGACCCACGTGAAGAAGTGGGCGTAGGCTCCATAGAGCACGAGAGCCTGGCACCGCTCGGGATAGCTCGCCGCGAAAAGCATGCTCATCGCGCCGCCCTCCGAGGTGCCAAAGACGGCGGCGCGCTCGCTGCCAACGGCATCCATCACCGCGCGCACATCATCCATTCGCTGTTCCAGGGTCGGGATCGTTCCGGTCCTGTCCGAAAGCCCGGTGCCACGCTTGTCGAACAGGATGAGGCGGCTGAAGCTCGCAAGCCGCGACAGCAAATGCCCCAGCGCCGGATTGTCCCACTGGTGATCGAGGTTGGAGATGAAGCCCGGCACGACGATCAGATCAACCGGTCCGCTCCCGACCACTTGGTAAGCGATCCGAACCTCTCCGCTTTTGGCATACCGAGTTTCCGGCACCATCGCACGACTCTCGTTCGCCGTTGCGAACACTTGCACCCGCGCGTCTACTCAAATCTCACTGACACCTTCGGCGTGTTCGGCAGTCCGTCATAGCGGACGGTGACCTTCTGACCTGGCTTCGGCGGTGTCAGCGGCGAGAACGTGCCAACGCTGATCAAGTCACCGGCGTTCAGCTTGCGCCCGTTCTTCGCGAGGTCTTCCACTAGCCACACGACCACGTTCAGCGGATTCCCGAGCGTCGCCGCACCGACCCCTTCGGCCAGGATAGCGCCGCTCCCGTCGGTCGCGACGATCTTCGTCTCAGCCAGACGCTTCAGCGTTTCGGGCGTGTTCTCCAACGGGATTTCGGGGCCCGCGACTCCGAGACGAGCGGCAACGTTGATCGCGATGAGCTGAAGGCCGTCGATCTTCTCGTTCTGGCCGAGCGCGATGTCGTTGAGCTCGATGTAAGGCCGCATCCCTGATATGTGCCGCAGGGCCTCCTCGGGAGTTTTTGCCTGATTTGCACCATCATCCTTTACGACGAGGAGCATATCGGCCTCCCATACCGGGCGCGCTCCGTACGCCGCCGGCACAGTGGCGCCATCGGTTAACAGCATCTTTTCGAGCAAGAGGCCCGCCACAGGGGCGTTCCAGTTGAAGCGCTCCTGAACCGCTTTAGCTGTCAGCCCGGCTTTGTACCCGACGACCTTACCTTGCGAGTCGGTCAATGCCTCGACGAGCTTGTCGCGGGCGCATATGGCATCACTCACGTCGGAAACGGGCAGCGCGTTCGTCGGGCGCTTCGCTTGCCAGTCCTTAACGAAAATCTGGATTGCCTCGGCGGTCGGGCATTCCGCCAGTGCCGCTCCGCCCACAAGCAACCCGGTAACAAATGACACGAGAGCGACCACACGCATCGAGGCCTCCCTTTGTCTTTTCTGACGGAGCATAGCCTAGTTGCGGGGCGGGCGATAGGTACCAAGAAGCGGAGGCTAAGCTACCACACTCGCGGTCAGATTGGCGGCGTGAGCTCATGGTCGACGGTGCGGGTAAACCTTCAGAGCGGGGCCTCTGAACCGCCTCTTCGCAGGTCCGCTTGGGATCACAAGCGGCGGTGGAGACGAGCATGGACCCGCGTCCGGTCTGTCACCGACAGCCGACATGATAACGGTTTAAACGTTGTTCTGCTTGGGGCCAATAGCTGCCGATGTCATGGACGCAAGGCAACAAAGAGCGTCCAACAACTCATAAAGATTAGGATCAGAGAACCCACCGTCCAGAGTGTCGCGCGTGTATCGTGAGTCCTTGCTGTGAAATAGGCTGCAAAATGTAAAAGCCGCGAAACGACGTAGCCATACAGAAGCCATTGGGCGAGCGCTACCGATGGCTCGGTCAGGATGAAGAGGAATCCAGCGACCAGGAAGAACGGCAGGTTTTCTAGATCGTTTAGCTGAATTCGCCGGATGCGATCCACGTATTCATTGGGTGCCAGTTGTTCGGAGCTTGGATTGGGGTTGAGGATCGTCTTCTTGATGTCCTCGGGCGAGCGAAACCCGGCCTTTACCTGCATCATCCGAACAACCGTCAACCAAGACATCATGACGGCTTTGAGAATCATTATGCAGGCAGCGACCGCATAGGTACTGAAAAGCGGATTGTGAAAACTGAGCTTGTCCATAGCGCTTGCCTTCGCGTTCTGGCGATCCCCGATCATTCAATCACACGAAAACGCGGGTCGGCTAGAGGCTGAATGTCCGATCAGGGTCCAGCAATAGACGTAGATGCGCCCGACAACGAAGTCCGCTGTGCCCCTCCCAAACGGACATTGTCAGCCTGCACGCCAGGTTCACAAAGGGCCCAATAAGCGACATTGCCGGCCCGGTTTGATATAGTCACGGAAGCCACGGCTCAGTGGCCAGGGTGGAAGGACGTGCAGCGATGAGTTGGAACGAATGGGATGATGACGGGCGGTGCGATCCACTCGGCCAGGCGAAATTGCCGCAAGGGAATGCTCCTTCGCTTTGCGGCGAGAGCGTGCGCGGCCCTCAGTCACCGGTGGATGCCGTGGGAAATGCGGTGATGGCTGACCCTACGCTGATGTTCCAGCACTAGCGAACGCCAAAACGCTTCGCGCCGGCCGCGGCAAGAGCGCGCAGGAAGCGACAAGGAACTGCCTCCATTCGCCGCGCGGCAAGAAAGCGATGGCTATTGCGGCGGAGGGGGCGCATGCTGCTCTGCGGGCAGCGCCGGCGCCGGCACTTTTGCGAAAGGCAGGCGCGCATGACCATCCGTTCCCGACGTGAAGTCGTCACCTTCAAACATCCGTTCCGGATCAGGGGCATCGATCGCCTGTTGCCCGCCAGCGCCTACGAGGTCGTCACCGATGAGGAGACGATCGAGGGCCTTTCGTTCGCGGCGTTCCGCCGCGTCGCCAGCATGATCAAGGTGCCGGCGGAAGGCTCGCGCGGGTTGGCGATGGAGGTGGTCTCGATCGGCCCGGTCGATTTGTCGGACGCCCAGCGCACCGACGCGAGCACATCCGATGACTGACGAACCACTCGACCTCGACAGCCACCGCGGCATGGCGGCGCAGAAAGCGACCGACATCCGCCGCGCGCTGGCGGAAGTCGAGACCCATGCGCGGGAACTGCGCGAACGGCGGGCCGAGATCGAAGATCACCTGCTGGCGTTTCCCGCCGCGTCGTGGCCGGAGGCGGCCGCCAAGGCGCGCTACGTCCTGAAGCTGTATGCCGCAGGACTGGCGCCGGAAGACACAAGGCATCGCGACCTCGTCGCGGCCATCCTCGAGGACTTCGCCCGGCTCACTGAGCAGGGCTGAGGCAAAAGAGGGCTGCGATCGCAGCGCCGCGTAAGGAGTAGGTCACATGACGCTCACGCACGGACGCTTCGTCAGTTACGAGTACGACAGGATGGTGGTGCTGTTCTCGATGCTCGACGGCAACAGGGAGATCCCGTGCGCGGTCTCGACCTCCGCCATGGATGAGCTGGATGGTGTGGTGCGCGCGAGAGCGGGCCAGCGTGAGGGGCAATTCATGCGGTTGCGCGAGCGCATCGAGGCGTGCGCAGCCGACAAATATCGGGCGACCGAGTTCGAGGGCACGCCGCCCGGAATTGTCCTGCGCAGCATCGATTTCCGAAAGCTGCGATAAGACCGCGCGGCTCGCCGCGGCACATGAGGAGGTGCTGCTGTCGGGATTAGCGACCGATCTATGCGCTCGGCAGCACGCAAACGAACGACCGCTGGCAGATCCGCGGGAGGCGGCTCATCTACATCGTTTCCCGCAGCCAGAAATTTTCGACCGCAATGGTACGAAGCTGTATGACCTCAAAGGGATCAACACCTACCGGCTGTCCGAGTTGATTGGTCATCTAAATGACGCGAGCGTTTCGGACAAGCGGCTCGATAAAGCGACCGACGGCTTGTTCACGTAGTCTCCTCCAGGCGCGGACTGTGGATGCACGAAGCACCACGCCGAATGTCCGAAGGGTCATTCTCGGATCTTGGCGCGGTCCTGAACGACGTCCGCTTTACCCCAGATTGTGTTGCAAAAGTCGAAAGTTGCAGGGCTCAAGATTTTTCGCGAAAACACTAAGCAGCGAGCGATCGTTGATTCGAATGACCTCAATCGCGCTACGAAAGTCGCCTGTGAATTTTGCGCGAGGCTGTGAGGTCCCTCACATCTTGTACACGAAAGTCGCGCCCACGGCCCGCAGAATTTTGGTCATCGGCGAAAATCGACTTTTGCAACACAATCCCCCAGCGAACGGACAAGCCGCCTTTGGCGACTGGCTCCCAAAGCGTGACTTACCTGCGTACCAGCAATCCGGACGAGGAGCGTGGGCCGCGTTGCACGCAGGAAGCGGAAAGCAGCAGCGAACACGACCAGTCGTCTGATTTCTTGATTGACGCGTAACAACAGCCTGTCCCCTTTCTTCAATTCAGGTTTGACAATTTCCGGTTTGGGCAATCGCGTCGGATTGATTGCGTACCGCCGACGTCCGCTCGACCCCTGATATTGTTGCAAAAGTCTTTTTGGGGTGGCGAACGAAAATTCTTAGAGCCTGTGAATGCGTCTTACGCCCGGCGACGTGAAGGACCATATCGTTTCATCCAAGATCGATCACGGACCTTCGTGGCGGCGTTGAAAAGCGATGCAGCAGCAGACAAGTCCAAAGATCCGCCTTCACGAGATTTTAGGGGCTGAACGATTTTCGACTTTGCAACAATATCGGCACCTTTCAGACATGCTCGCCTAGCCTGCAAATGTCCGTTCATCGGGGTAGATCGGAAGTCGCCGTGGTCCGGCCAAACCGACGCGAATGACCATTCCAGACTTTTGGCTGCAGTTTGCTTAAGGACTACGAACAAGTCCCGCAAGTCGAGCGGCGGCCTTCTAAAGTGCTGGGCACTTCTATGCGCCTCTTCGAGAGGTCGTCCAGGATCACGCATTCGGGTCCCGGGCCGCCCGCACATGATGCATCGCAGCTCGCGACGAAGGCTGCGATACTGCGCTCCAATGCCTTGAGTTCTGCAAGCTTCGCCCGCACCGCAATCAAGTGCTCATGTGCGAGATCGCGGGCATGAACGCAAGACTGTGTGGGGTCCTGCACCAACTCCACGAGCGAACGCACCTGCTCGATTGAGAAGCCGAACTCCCGGCAGCGGCGGATGAAGGTCAGCCGCTTCACGTCGGCATCGCTATAGACGCGCTGACCACCGGCCTGACGGTCCGCCGAACGCAGCAATCCAATTTCCTCGTAATAGCGAATCGTCGGCGCGTTGGTGCCGGTTCGTTTCGCGAGTGCGCCGATCCTGAGACCGCTCATCCTATTGATTTCCTTGTAAATCTTTCTGCTTGAACCTCAAGTTACTTCAGGGGGTACGGTTAAGGCAAGCTTGGTTCTAATCACCTTCTGGAGAGATTCTTCCATGTCGATTGCTAATGCCGCGCCTATCGCCTGCACACTAGCACCTGGAGCGTATGAAGACCGGCTCGCCTGGATCGCCGCCTTGAACAAAGACGCGCTCCGCAGTCACGAGCGCCGCGATCTCGGGTTGGAATTGCACTACGCGATCGGAGCGCGCGCTCGGGTGCATGAGATGGTTCGCAATGAGCAAAGCTGCTGCGCTTTTCTTACCTTCGAGTTGCATGAATCGGGTAACGAAATCTGCCTCACCATCACCGCTCCCGAAGCGGCACGGGAAGCCGCGGATGCCCTGTTTGAACAATTTGTGGCTCCCATGCCTTTCTTCTTCATGCGCGTGCGCCACATCGGCCTCGGCGGCGAAGACGCCTGCGAAGGAGCTGCCCGGGTCGAAAGTTGCAGGCGTCACGGCGGTGACGCTTTCAACCGGCGCGGTAGCTTGCGGCGTATGCTGCGTCTTGCCTTTTGCACTCCCGGCAACCGTTCTCGCCAGCACCGGAACGTTGTTGGCGTGGTTCGTCAGCATGCATCTGTGGGTGACCGTGCTTGCCATTCTCTCCTTCGCCGGCGCGTGGGGGTGGATCGCGTGGCAATCGCGCCGCACGCGGCGTAGGCCAGCCGCGTCAACGCTCGTGATGATGGCGGGATCGACAGCGCTGTTGGCGGTTGCAGTGTTGTGGCCGCTGATTGAGAAACCTCTCATCCGCGTGTTGCAGGTGTGACCGCGCATCAATTTCATCCGTTGCCTTGAACGGCAGCGGATGATGTGACACGGTCGCCTCCCATGAAAACTTTTGTCGTCTATGTCGGCGCCGCGATCGCCGAAATCGCGGGTTGCTTTGCGTTGTGGGGGTGGTTGCGTCTTAGCAAGCCAATGTGGTGGCTGCTTCCAGGTCTGCTTTCTCTCATCTTGTTTGCTTACCTGTTGACACTCGTTGAGAGCGAGGCGGCGGGACGCGCCTATGCCACCTACGGCGGCATCTACATTGTCGCATCGCTGGTCTGGCTCTGGATGATCGAGAGCGTGCGTCCGGATCGCTGGGACATTGCGGGCGCTTCCCTGTGCCTTGTCGGCGCGGCCATTATTCTTTGGGGGCCGCGCGGGTAGTCAATGTCGCCTAGTGGCCCATACCGACGAAAACCAGCGTCCGTCCACATGTCGGTTGCTAGGGGATAGACCCGAAATAACCGACCTGCGGCCAAATCGACGCGATTGACCCATTTGAGACATCAGACGACTTGCTTTCCTCGGAAGTTTCATCAATATCGTTCGTATGACTGTCGTCGTGATCACCTTCGCGAACTTGTGGTGGCGCTCCAACTAGGAGCGGCACGGCTTTCATTTCCCAACCGTCGCCGCCGTTCATCGGCTTGCGAGGTTGCTTTCATCAACAGTCCGATTGAGCGGGCTCCTATCTGGAGAACCGCGATGCAACATTCGTCAACCACCCTCCCTGTTATCTTGACCGGCGACAGAACAACCGGACCGTTGCACCTAGGGCACTACGTCGGTTCGTTGAAGAACCGCGTCGTCCTACAGACAACGCACCGGCAGTACCTGCTGCTGGCGGATACGCAGGCACTCACCGACAACGCGCACAAGCCCGGTCGGGTGCGTGACAATGTCATTGAGATCGCGACAGACTACCTGGCTGTCGGGGTCGACCCGAACCAGAGCACGATCTGTCTTCAATCGCATCTTCCGGCATTGGCCGATTTGACCCTGCTGTACATGAACTTTGTCACGGTCGCGCGGCTTGAGCGCAACCCAACGGTCAAGGACGAAATTCACGCGCGAGGCGTCGGCAGAGATATTCTGGCAGGTTTTCTCTGCTATCCTGTCGCCCAGGCCGCCGACATCACCGGTTTCAAAGCGACGATTGTCCCGGTTGGAGAAGACCAAGCTCCATTGATTGAGCAAACCAATGAGATTGTTCGCCGCATCAACCGCCAAGCTGGTGTTGACGTGTTGCCAGAAGCCCACGCGCTTATTCCTCGCGTCGGACGCCTTCCCGGCATCGACGGCAAAGCCAAAATGAGCAAGTCCCAGGGCAATACTATTCCGCTGTCAGCCACGGCCGATGAGATACGTGAGGCTGTCCGGCGTATGTTCACTGATCCAAACCATATAAAGGCGTCCGATCCAGGTCGCATCGAGGGCAATGTGGTCTTCACCTACTTGGATGCGTTCGACGAAGATCGCATTGCGGTTGAGGATTTGAAGGCACGCTATATCCGCGGCGGTTTGGGCGACAGCATTGTGAAGAAACGACTGGAAGACGTGCTGCAGGCACTTCTCGCGCCAATCCGAGACCGCCGCCGCGCACTTGCGCGTGATCCAGGCTATGTGCTGCAAGTCGTGAAACGCGGCACTGCGCGAGCGCGTGAGATAACAGATGCCACTTTGCGCGATGTGCGCGTTGCGCTTGGTTTATTCACCCTAAATTAACCGGATTGGGAGCCAAGCCAGGCTATGTCTGGATTTGGCCGATTGTGTTGAAGAAGTCCGCGAACTGGCAATTTTGAGATCGGACAATGCGACCGGCGCACGGTGCTTGATTGCGCCTAAGCGGGCTGGAGCGTAGGGATCGGGATTAGCTTTGCGAGCTTCCGGAGGTTCTGGGCCGTTGCGGCAAGGAGGAACTCGTCTCGAGCGCCCAACGGGCCTCTTAGCCTAAGACGGTCGAGGCGCAGGATGCGCTTGAGATGCGCGAAGAGCATCTCGATCTTCTTCCGTTCGCGCCGGGACCTGACATAGGCATCAGTCTTGGCGATGTCGCGCGCAACGTCTCGGGCCTTTTCGTGGATTGAACGTGGGACCTTGCGAGCGGGCATCTTCGGACAGCAACGAGGCTTAAGCTCGCAGGCGTCGCAATTATGTTTGACGGCGCGATAGAGCAGTGTTGCTCCATCATTCACCAGGGTCCCCGTGGAAGTCAGCACATTGCCAGCCGGGCAGATGTAAACGTCGCTTTGTTGATTGTAGGCGAAGTCTTCCCGCGAGAACGTCCCATCGGCGCGGGCCGACTTGTCGAACACCGGAATGTGCGGCTCAATCGCCCGCTCGTTGACTAGCCATCCCAGCATCTCCGCCGAGCCATAGGCACTATCGGCGGCTAGGCGCTCAGGACAGAGCTCAAGGCGCTCTTCGGTGCGCTCAATCATTGTGCGTGCCGCCCCGACCTCGGCCTGCCGGATCGCTCGCGTCGCCTCGACGTCGACGATGATCGCGACCTTCAAGTCGATGAGGTAGTTGTTGGCGTAGGCAAAGAAGGCATGTCCTTTGTGAGCGCCGGTCCATTGCGCGGCCGGATCCGACTTCGAGACGAACTTCGGTACCGTTTCGCTCGTCGCGCCCCAGGCAGCCTCATCCAAAGTGTCGAGATACTCCCGGACGGATCGACGCGTCCTGGCAATGGTCTCCCAGTCAACCTCATCAGATCCAGCGGAAGAGCGCTGCTTATTGGCGTCAGCGGCAATCAGGCTGGCATCGACCGCAAAAGCGGCCCCCTCGACCAACCCTTCTGCCATGCAGCGCCGGACCACGGTCTCGAACAGTTTGCGCAGCAGATCGCAATCACGGAAGCGGCCATGCCTGTTCTTAGAGAAGGTCGAGTGGTCCGGCACCTCGCCGTCAAGCCCCAGTCGACAGAACCAGCGGTAGGCGAGGTTAAGTGCACCTCCTCGCACAACCGGCGTTCGGAACGAATGCCGTAGCAGTAGCCAACCAGCAGCATCCGGACGAGCAATTCGGGATCAATCGAAGGCCGGCCGGTCGAACTGTAAAATGGCGCCAAGTGGCTCCGAACCTCGGACAACTCGACGAACCGGTCGATTGACCTCAGCAAGTGGGTGGCGGGAACATGTCGTTCAAGCGAGAACTCGTAGAACAGCGCCGCCTGATCGACCTGCCGCGGACCCATCATCGACTCAAGTCTCCACCCACACGAGGAAGTGAATCAGCGATCTCCTTCGGCTTCAACAGGGGTGTTTTTTAACATAATCGGCCAACAAGAGACATCGCGGCTAATAATTTTGGTAAATCTTGCGTTGGGTTGTGAGAACCGTCGAGCCGAGATTTTGCGATTCTGACGTCCGCGTTCTTGAGCCGGACTAATTTTCAGTGGTCTCGTTCACTATCATATCGTCGGCAGTCGTGCTAGTTGTGCAATCCGGATTCTACACTTGCGATCCAGGCGAGGCACTCATGCAACACCCGCGATTTGCTGCTTTGTGGATTGCGCTGAGCACATTCATCCTCGTTGATTCAACCTGCTGCGCCGCCGCAGATGCTCAAGGAGCTGGCATTTGGCCGACGAGAGAGTGGCAAATGTCCACGCCCGAAGAGCAGGGTATGGATTCGACCGCTCTTGCCAGGCTGATCGAGTTCGGAACGAGCCGCAGCTTTGATAGTCTGCTGATCGTGCGGCATGGCAGGATCGTCCTGGACGCCTATTACGCCCCTTATTCTGCGGACATGCCTCACGCCATTAATTCCGTCACCAAAGCGGTCATCGGCACCCTGACGGCGATCGCCTACAAGGACGGTCTGCTGGACAGCCTCGACCATCGAGTGATGGATTTTCTCGGCGACCGCAATCTTACTAGCCGTAATCCACTACGACGATATGTCGATCCAATACGCCAAAACTGTCGCGCTTGTACTCCGCCGGCAGAACGCCAGTTTCCCGGTTCGGCATTCCCAACGACGAGAGAATGGAGCGGCTGGCCGAGGTCGCCCTGACGCCACTCGCCCGTCAATGCATCGAAATTCTCCTCGACATAGCCATCACCCCGCGTCACGAATGCGCGGTAATCGAACTGTTGCCACTCGGCGTCCGTCAGTGGCTGGGCGCTGCGGGGCTGACTGAACCGGAGGAACCTACGCGATGAACGAACAGGATCTATACGAAAGGGGCCTTGATGTAAGGCGCGACGTTCTTGGAGCCGAGTACGTTGACTCCGGCCTCGCCGAGGCGGACGATTTCATGATGACGTTCCAACGCGCCGTCACCGAGTTGGCATGGGGCTACGCGTGGAGCCGACCGGGGCTCGATCGGACAACGCGAGCCATTTTAACTCTCGGCATCCTTGCTGGGCTGGGTCGCCATCAAGAGCTTGGTATCTATACAAAGGGTGCGATCAGGAACGGCGTGACCATTGATGAGATCAAGGAAATCCTGGTCCACGTAACGGCGTATTGCGGAACGCCCGCAGGTCGCCAAGCCTTCCTGGCTGCGCATGGCTCTTTAAAGGAAGCGGGTGCATTGCCGTAGCCCTGTGCCCGGCAGAGCAGCGGTCAACGGGCTCGGGAGGCCCGCTGAGCGGGTTGGTCTCCCGTTTGAGCTCGGCACTGGTACTCCCGCGGCGTCTCGCCTTTCCGCATGATAGGATCTCCCGCGCTGCAGCCGGCGGGACACCGCAGCGACTGGCCCGGTTCACTTCCTGTATGTGGGATGGAGCGCAAGCGAACTGAAGGCCCTGCAGGTCGGGGCCGACCGGAAGGAGAAATCCACTTGTCTGCTGGTACGTACAGTCCGCCGGATGATAACGAAGTAGCAGATTGAAACTCAGCACCGCGATCAACGGCGTCGCGTCCGCCTCCATTCGCCCCCAGAAGGTCGTAAGGATAACAACCCTTCTGCCATGCAGCGCCGGACCACGGTCTCGAACAGTTTGCGCAGCAGATCGCAATCACGGAAGCGGCCATGCCTGTTCTTGGAGAACGTCGAGTGGTCCGGCACCTCGCCGTCAAGCCCCAGCTGACAGAACCAGCGGTAGGCGAGGTTCAAGTGCACTTCCTCGCACAACCGGCGTTCGGAACGAATGCCGTAGCAGTGGCCAACCAGCAGCATCCGGACGAGCAATTCGGGATCAATCGAAGGCCGGCCGGTCGAACTGCAAAATGGCGCCAAGTAGCTCTGAACGTCCGACAGCTCGACAAAGCGGTCGATCGACCTCAGCAAGTGGGCGGCGGGAACGTGCCGCTCAAGCGAGAACTCGTAGAACAGCGCCGCCTGATCGACCTGCCGCGGACCCATCATCGATTCAAGTCTCCCGCCCTCACAGACGCAATGAATCAGCGATCCCACTCGGCTTCAACAGCAGAGTTTTTCAACACAATCGGCCAAACAGCGGACGTCACACGCTGTGGAGTACGGCACTGCTCTAATCCGGCGGCCGGCCCAGCTCAAAGCTCGGAGAAGGCGATATAGCTGGACGTGCCGTCCTTCGTCCGCTCCCCCTTAGGAGGGATCTTCCGCGAATATTGTCGCGTTCGAACAGCGATCGGCAACACAGCCGCCGCTCTACCTACAACTGGATGAACCCTCGCCATTTCATTGCTTTCTCCGAGGCGCTCAGGACCTGAC
>NZ_LLYA01000206.1 GCF_001440415.1 Bradyrhizobium retamae | reverse complement strand
GGTATTGGTCGCGGTCGTGAGCATTGGCTGCGCCTCGACCGGCGCGATCGTGCCGGCCACGTCATGGGTCGGCGTGCTTACGGTGTCGATCACTGTTGTAAGCACCGGCTGCGCCGCCGCCCCGACCGGCGTGATCGGGCCGCCCACGTCGTTGGTCAGCGTGCCCACGGTGTCGATCACTGTTGTAAGCACCGGCTGCGCCGCCGCCCCGACCGGCGTGATCGGGCCGCCCACGTCGTTGGTCAGCGTGCCCACGGTGTCGATCACTGTTGTAAGCACCGGCTGCGCCGCCGCCCCGACCGGCGTGATCGGGCCGCCCACGTTGTTGGTCAGCGTGCCCACGGTGTCGGTCACGGTTGTGAGCACCGGCTGCGCCGCCGCCTCGACCGGCGCGATCGTGCCGGCCACGTCGTTGGTCAGCGTGCCCACGGTGTCGGTCACCGTTGCGAGCACCGGCTGCGCCGCCGCCCCGACCGGCGTGATCGGGCCGCCCACGTTGTTGGTCAGCGTGCCCACGGTGTCGGTCACGGTTGTGAGCACCGGCTGCGCCGCCGCCTCGACCGGCGCGATCGTGCCGGCCACGTCGTTGGTCAGCGTGCCCACGGTGTCGGTCACCGTTGCGAGCACCGGCTGCGCCGCCGCCCCGACCGGCGTGATCGGGCCGCCCACGTTGTTGGTCAGCGTGCCCACGGTGTCGGTCACGGTTGTGAGCACCGGCTGCGCCGCCGCCTCGACCGGCGCGATCGTGCCGGCCACGTCGTTGGTCAGCGTGCCCACGGTGTCGGTCACCGTTGCGAGCACCGGCTGCGCCGCCGCCCCGACCGGCGTGATCGGGCCGCCCACGTTGTTGGTCAGCGTGCCCACGGTGTCGGTCACCGTTGTGAGCACCGGCTGCACTGCCGCCTCGACCGGCGCAATCGCGCCGGCCACGTCCTTAGTCAGCGTGCCCACGGTGTCGGTCGCGGTCGCAAGCACCGGCTGCGCCTCGACCGGCGCAATCGTGCCGCCCACGTCATGGGTCAGCGTGCTTACGGTGTCGGTTGCGGTTGCGAGCACCGGCTGCGCCTCGACCGACGCGATCCCTCCCACCACGTCATTGCTGAGACTGCCGACAGCTCCAAGCAAGGGAGCGAAGCCGATCATCGACGGGCTGATCGACGGGCTGAAAGAGTAGCACGTTGGACTGCACGGATTCGAGCGTTGACCCACCCTGCATTTGAGTGCTTCCGAGGTGGGAATCCGCTGATAGCGGGTTGACGGAACCATCTTCGATTGAGGTGTGAGCGTTATGATGGCAGGACTCGGCATCATCGCCGCCTCCGCCGCCCCCGCCCCCTCGGCGGCGAGAGCTTCGCTGCGGGCGGTGCCCGGCTTGCGCGCATCGTCATGCGGCTGCGCCAACAGCCCGGTCGGATCGAACTGGGCCGCACGCGCCGACGAGGCGGCGGGCCTTTTGGCCGGCTCATCCTCTGCGCCCGTTTTCGAGGGATCAATCGCCGACGGATGGTCATTCGCCGCCTGCGGCGCGGCGCCCGCCTGAGCCGTTTTCGCGTCCTCCTGCTCGGCCGCCGCGGCTTTGAACATGGCGACAAGAAACTCTTCACAGGCAATCAGCGGGGCAGTGAAGAAGGACCAAGTCAGGAAATTGAAAGAGCCGGATCGTTTGTCCACACGCTGCACCCCGGCTTCGAAGATTTTCCGCTCTTGTTCGAACAGTTCACGTTTTTCTACTTGGTTCATGACCGCCGCCTTTTTCTCAGAAACTACTCTCGCGCATTCCGTGCCGGGCGGGTCTTTCGGCGCATCAGGCGTCCGTGCCGTGCGACACGTCCGCCGGCATGTGGAAATCTCCGTCGAAGTGATCCGCGGGGCCCATCTGGCCGATGGCGTATTCGAGCGCGTCGTCGGACGACATCGAAGCGAGCGCGACCTGCATGTCACCCGAATGATCCGGACCATGCGAGCCGAAATCACCATGTGAGAAGTCGAGCTTGGCCAGCGCTTCACCCGGGTTACGATAGGTGTCGCCCTCGGACGGCTTGGGGTCGCAATAGTCCTTCTGCGGCTGGCAGTCGTCGTTCTTGGCGTCCTTCCAGCCACCATCGTGCTTGGAGTAGTCGTCCCGACCCTTGTGATCGTCATTCCTCTTGAAGTGCTCGCCGTTGCCGCAGTCGTCGAGCGTGGTTGGCTTGCATTCCTCGCGTGGGACGCCGATTCCCGGATTCTTAACCAGTCCGAAAATGCTCGTAATCCAGCTCAGGATAGACATGGTTTCGCTCCTAGCTTCGGGTTTGCGACGGGCCCATGCCTGGTCCGGATCACCGCGCCCTCACCCTACTGTCGCTGACGCGCCACGATGGATGCAGCGCGCAAACCAAATTCACGCCTCATTCGAGCTGCCGGCGCATGGCCACCAGCTCTCTCCGGATCCACGCCTTGACCGTTCCGACCGGAACCTGGAGGTATTCGGCGATCTCCTCATGCGTACGCCCGTCGATGATCGCCAGAAGCAGGCTCGCGCGGCGCTTTGGCTCAAGTTGATCGAGCATGGTCCGGAGCGTCATGCTGTCCGGGATGCGAGACGCGGGATTCGGGCCCCTCTGTTCCCGCTCGCAGACGGCGTTCAGCGTGTGCTCCTCGAGCGCGAGTTCTCGCCTGGCGCTCTGCTGCACCTTGAGTGCTGTGTTGCGGACGATCGTGTAGATCCAGCCCCGCGCGGATCCGCGTGCAGGATCGAAGCTTTTGGCACATCGGAGAATCTGCGCGAATGCATCGTGGATGACGTCTTCCGCACGCGACCTATCGTGGACGATGCGGTGCGCCACCGCGCGCAACTGGTCCTTCTCCCGGGCGTAGATTTTTCCGACAGCAGACTGCGATCCGGCGGCGCACTCGATGAGCGCCGTTTCGTAATTGAGAGCCGTCTCGCAATTGAGATAGGTATCATCCTGCGCTGCGCCGGAGCGAGACTCTGCTTTTGTGAACTCGGCTCCGTGGTGGGGCATCGTCGAAGTCACCCCTTCGTAACGCAGACGCAACTATTCCCGTCCAGCGAATATTGCTGGCTTGCATTTCCTGAATACTGGTGGCTTGCATTTCCAGAAACTGGTGGCTTGCATTTCCTGATGCGAAATGAGCCGTTGGGGGAAATCAACTTTGATGCTGAAAATTGTTTCAATCTGCACCATCACAAAATCGTGACGTTTTCGTCAGGGCGCAGCTGGCGCTTAACACTCATGCTCGCTCGCCGCGCGAGTGATGCTCGCTTGCCACGCGAACTGCGGCGACCTGCCCAATCGAGGCACGCGATGGACATGATTTTGATTTTGCATTTTGATTTTGCCCCGGCGAGTAACACTTCATGCTCGCGTGCCACGCGAGTGATGCTCACTTGCCACGCGGGCCGCGGAGACCTGCCCAATCGCGGCACGCGATGGACATGATTGTATTTTGCCGCAGCGAGGGTTCCAGCCTCACAGCACCGATCGACGGCCTCGTCGACGGATTTCAGAACGCGAAATTTGAGAGCGCGTGATGGCGCATGAAGGTCCAATGTTTTCTTAGTTCGGAGCGCGCGCCAGGAACTGGACGCCGCTCGGAACCTTAAGGGGCGTGGCCACGCCATCTCGCTTGATCGAGGAGGAGTGCGTGAGCACCCGCAGTGATCTTGATTGCGATCTCCTCGAGGTCACACGGCATCAATGAACGACAGGCGTTATTCCTTATCGTTATCGGCAAAATTCGAGCGACATTGCATCCAGATTGGCGGCTTCTGACTAGAGGTGGATGGCAGCTGTAACCATGGCGCCATCAACACCCAAGGAAGGTAACATGAAGGCACATCCCGTTGACAGCGACCTTATCCTGTTGAGGGCTGAGCACATGGACCTGCACGATGATACCATCGACGAACTGAGCGGCGACGGCACGATCATCATCGGCCAAGCGAAAGCGGGCGCTATCTACTACTGGCTCACCATAGTACCGGTCGCAGGACCTGTCGTCGCAGAAGGCTCCATCACTGGGCCAGAGGAGTTCATGAGGATGGTCATGAACGCGACTGGTCCGAAGTTGGTGCTGCAGGATGATTATGTCGTAACGCTCCAATGCGAAGGCGGCGCTACGGGCGTTCGATGGGTGAAAGCTCTCGCGGACTGTGGTCCAACAGAACAATGCACGGATCGGAGCGATGCCCTCCGAGTCCTGAATTGGGTGTTAGAGGGCCGCGCTTAGGTCCGCTCCGACGCCGAACGGAATTGGTGAATCGAATCGTCACCATCGAAAACACTGACATTCCGGTGAACAGTGTTTTCGCATTATTCAAGGGCGGGTAAGGACTCCAAGCCATCGCTGGCCCCCCATCAGAATGATTTAGATACGCCTCATTAACCCAGCCTGGACTTGTAGCTGGTCACTCGGCCATGGCAGCACCGATCGCCGATCCGGTCGGCGGATTAAACGTGAATTGAGGGCCCGTTGTCCCGCATGACGGCCATTGCTTTTCTCTGCGGGAGTGCGCGCTTGATCGAGCAGGAGTGGCGTGAGCGCTCGTAACGAGCTTGATTGCGATCTCTTCGACGCCAACCGGTATCAATGAACGGCAAGGATTATGCCGGGAAAAGTTTACGCGGCGTTGCATCCAGATTGGCGGCTTCCGACTAGAGGGTAGTGGTAGCCATTAGTACGGCGCCATCAACATCCAAGAGAGTACAAGGAGAGTAACATGCACGAACTTACCCACCCTGTTGAACTGCGCGACCAAGAACTCGACCTCGTAGCCGCCGGCGGCGACAAGCGCGGCCACGACAAGTGTTGCGGTGGCGACGACAACACACAAGTCGGCTTGGTCAACGTTAACGACACAAACATCGGAGTCAACGTCCTCGGGATCCAGGTGCAATCTACGTAACGACGAGATGCGCGGGCGAACCGCTTCTCCATAGCGGGGGAGCGGTTCTCCACCGCATCATGCGATACCCATCCGCAGCCGTGGCGCGGCGTAGAGAATACTACGCG
Source organism: Bradyrhizobium retamae (assembly GCF_001440415.1). Lineage (GTDB taxonomy): Bacteria > Pseudomonadota > Alphaproteobacteria > Rhizobiales > Xanthobacteraceae > Bradyrhizobium > Bradyrhizobium retamae. The sequence goes on along the minus strand of NZ_LLYA01000206.1, from coordinate 14,912 downwards.
CAGCCTCAAATCGACGAATGAAAGCGTAGCAACAAGGTGCGTCCATGGCGACACGGCCAGCTCTATTTCGCCAGGAAGCAATCGACTTTCTGCATCAACGCCACAGCTGGGGCGAGGTCGTATCGCTGCAGCCGATATCGAGCACGATCCTCAGCTGGACTCTTGCGGGCCTTGTTGCATTCATTTTGTTTTTTATCTCCATCGCTCAATACGCGCGCAAGGAAACCGTCACCGGCTATCTAACGCCGACCTTCGGAACGGCCAAAATTTTCGTTCCACACCAGGGTTTCATCAAAGAGCTCCACGTCAAGGAGGGTCAGGAGGTTGCCGAGGGCGACCCGCTCCTGACCGTAGTCACTTCCCAAATCAGCGCCAACGGCGATGACGTCAATGCCACCGTTCTCGCAGCGCTGGCGCGGCAACGCGAGGTGGTCGAGCGACAGATCGCTGCGGAAGAGCGCCGGACGGCCTCGGAACACGAGCGCCTCGCTTCCACGACCAAAGGGATCGAGGGGGAGATTGCCCAACTCGAGGACCAGCGCAACATCCAGAACGAACGGCTGAAGCTTTCCGAGAGTTTTGTATCGACGGGCGCTACTCTAATCGCGAAGGGAGCATTGCCGGCCATCGAGCTGAAGCGCCGCGAGCAGGCCGCGCTTGAGCAAGCGCAGCACTTGGCGTCGCTCGATCAGCAGATCACCGTACGACGCACCCAATTGGCTGATGCTCAGCATACGCTCGAGCAACTTCCGATCGTCGCCGCAGAGAGGGTTCGCGTACTGCGCGGCGATCTCTCCTGGATCGAACAGCGCGTCGCCGAGGTGGACGGACGGCGGGCCTACGTTATCAAGGCGCCGACGAGTGGGAGCGTGTCCGCGCTGCATGCAAGTATCGGCAAGGTCGCTGATCCAAAGCATATGCAGCTCGAAATCATCCCGCTTGATTCGACCTTGCAGGCGGAGCTGTTCTTTCCGACGCGCGCGTTCGGATTCGTGCGCCCCGGCCAGCAGGTCAGGATACTTTACGATGCATTTCCCTATCAGAAATTCGGCACCTACCGCGGCAGCGTAACAAAAGTCTCTCAAACGATCCTGACCGGCAATGATGCTACCGGGCCGATCACCCTCCAAGAGCCGGCGTACCGCGTGACTGTGGCTCCCGAGCGGCCCGACATCGATGCCTATGGCCTCAAGACGCCGCTTCAGCCAGGCATGCTGCTCAAGGCCGACGTGATTCTTGAGCAGCGCTCGCTGATGAGGTGGCTGCTTGATCCGGTGTTTAGCGCAAGGATGTAGCCGTATGCAGGCGCTATTGAACTTCAGCGGACGCGGGTTCCTCCCGGTCATCAGGCAGACAGAGGCAGCGGAATGCGGGCTGGCATGCCTTGCCATGGTAGCATCCTATCATGGCCATCGAACTGACATGAATAGCCTGCGGCGGCGGTACGCAATCTCGTTGAAAGGCGTCACTCTCCGCGACCTCATGGAGATAGCGGCTCACCTGGGCCTGGCATGCCGGCCGCTGCGAATCGAGGTTGACCATCTGTGCCAACTGCGTCTCCCGGCCATCCTGCACTGGGACATGGATCATTTCGTTGTCCTGAAGGCGTGCAAGAAGAACGGGATCGTGGTTCACGATCCGGCCGCCGGCGAGAAATGGTTTCCCTTCACCGAAGCATCGAGACATCTCACCGGAGTCGTGCTTGAACTCTCACCCAGTGAAGAGTTCTGCTGCACAGACCAGAGAGTGCGATTACCGTTCTCAGCATTCTGGAGCGGAATGAGGGGAAACTCTCATGTCTTGACGCAAGTATTGGTTCTCTCGCTGGTCATCGAGATCCTTATCCTCGCCGCTCCTTTCTACATGCAGCTCACGGTTGACGAGGTCATCGCCAGAGGCGACGTCGATCTTCTGCTCGTACTCGGGCTTGGATTCGCGCTACTCGTCCTGATCAAAGTCGCGTCGACCGCGACCCGCTCGTTCATTGTTCTTATTCTGCAGAACACGCTGAGCTTTCAGATCGGCGCCCGCCTGTTTCATCATCTGGTGCGTTTGCCACTCTCCTTTTTCGAAAAGCGGCACATCGGCGACATCCTGTCGCGCTTCGGCTCGATCGAGCCTATCCGCAACATGCTAGCGGAGGGACTGATCACGGGCTTGATCGACGGTCTCATGTCGGTGTTGATGCTGGCGTTGATGTTCGCATACAGCGTCCAGCTCGGATTTGTCGTCCTGTGCGCGTTCGCGCTGTACGCCGCTTTGCGACTAGCTCTCTTCAGGATGTTCCGACAACGGAGCGAAGCGGCCATTCAAAGCAAGGCACAGGAAAACTCCACCTTCATCGAAACCGTGCGGGCGGTGCAGAGCCTGAAGCTGCTCAACCGAGAGAACGAGCGGGAGAGCCAGTGGCTGAACCGCTATGCTGAGTTCGTAAATGCCAACGTGCGGCTAGGCCGGGCGAGAATCAGCTTCAAAGCGATCAACGACACGATATTCGGCCTGGAGAACGTAATCACAATCTACCTCGCCGCTCGCCTCGCACTAGACAACCTCATCTCGGTTGGCATGATATTCGCATTCGTCAGCTACAAGCTGCAGTTCGCCGAACGGACAGCGCTGCTGATTGAGAAGCTGGTGGAACTGCGCATTCTCGGATTGCACCTGGAACGCCTCGCCGATATTGCGCTCACCCCACTCGAGCGGGGGCACGACCAGGATCTGTCGTATATGCGACCGATCCGCGGCGCGATCGAACTGCGCAACGTGTGCTTCCGCTATGCAGAAGCAGAGCCTCTGATTCTAAATAACGTTAATCTGTGCGTTGCTCCGGGACAATTCGTGACGATCATGGGACCCTCCGGCTGCGGCAAGACAACTCTGGTCAAGATTATGCTTGGGCTGCTCGAGCCAACGGGCGGGGAGGTCCTGATCGACGGCCTTCCGCTAGGCCAGATCGGACCACGCGTTTATCGCGAACAAATCGGCGTGGTGATGCAGGAGGATCAATTGCTGTCAGGATCTATTGCCGACAATATCTGCTTTTTTGAGACAACATTCGATCAGCAATGGATGGTCGAGTGTGCGCAGATCGCCGGCATCCACGACGATGTCATGGCAATGCCGATGAGCTACAACAGCCTCATCGGTGACATGGGAAGCTCACTATCCAGCGGGCAGAAACAGCGCGTACTGCTTGCGCGCGCGCTCTATCGCCGACCAAAGATCCTGTTTCTGGACGAGGGCACGGCACATCTGGACACCGACAAGGAAAAAGAAATCAATGCCAATCTCCGGCATCTAAATATGACTCGCGTGAGTATAGCACACCGACCCGAAATCGCCCACGGTGCGGATATGATCATCCGTCTTCCCGCGGCGGCCCGGCCGCTGCAGGTCGGAGTTCCCGGCCGCAGACCAGCAGCGGCGCCTGCGCGCGATGCTGGTCTCACCGGGGTTTCCGGTGAAGGCGCGCAATCGACCAAGGTCGCGCAGGGCCACGACGACTGCTCCGACGACAACCGCAAGGGCGACTATTCGAAGCATGCCGGGAAGGTCGACTGCTCGAAAGACGGCAAGGGCGAGTACTCCAAGCAGGATGGTGGCTGGAAGGACGCCAAGAACGACGACTGTCAGCCGCAGAAGGACAATTGCGACCCCAAGCCGTCCGACGACTGCGGCAAGGGCGAAACTTATCGTAACCCGGGTGAAGCGCTGGCCAAGTTCGACTTCTCACATGGTGATTTCGGGTGCATGCAGGGCTCGGCACGTCGAGATAAGGGCCCTTCGCAGTAATCTCCTGCGTGTCGCACCGGCAGTTTGATGCATGACTATCGGCTGCCGTATCGATCCCGGCCAGAAGAGCGGGCCTTCCGTTCTTTGGTCTTGGGCGAGACACTGCTCTATCGCGCCGTCAAACATGATTGCGACGCCTGCGAGCTTAAGGCACGTTGCTGTCCGAAGATGCCCGCCCGCAAGGTCCCACGTTCAATCCGAAGGGGCCACGAGCCGACATGCGAGGCTCGAACTTCACCTCAGACGAATTGGGAAGCAATGCAAGCCGCCCTGTCGAAGTACCTATGGGCATGCCCCGCCGCGGACGCCTTGGCTGGGCATTTCTCGATATGGGCAAAATATGGTTTGGCTGCACGGTTCTGGCCTGCTCCGGATTACGAATTAAGCCAAGTGAAGCCGCTGAATTGCACCGGTGTGGCTTGCAACAAAGTCCTCGACGTGTTCGGGTACTGGTACGCCATCGATATCGCAGCGGGTTTGAATTTCTTCGGCTACTTGGTTGGAAACATCCTCGATCCAGTGCTCAAGTGTGTTGAAGGCCATTACGCGAACCGGAGCTTTGAGTTGGCCGGTTAGGAGATCGGAGATGATCGTTTCGACGTCGTCCCGCTCAATCCCCTTTTCGGGGCAATCACTGTGTGACGGTCGGGAACAATCGAACACAAGGTAGACGGTCTGATCAGCGCCGTAAGGCACTACCGTCGGCGACCAACTTGTCATATGCATCTCCCCGTTGCTCTCCTTCGATGCAAGTTACTGTAACGTCTGCCACGCTACTTCTAGTCGGAAGCCGACAATCTGGATGCACTGCCGCGCAAATTTTGTCCGGCATTTGATGGCCGCCTTTCGTCGCCATGCAGCCCGGGCATGATTGCCGAGTCGCACGCCCGTCGCCATGCTTTTGAACCCGAGGTTCGGCTCCAAACACGCCCTGGATCCTTTGTCTGCATCGGCTTATCCGTAACGGAAAAAGATCAACAGCTTCGGTAAGAGCGCGCCCTCGCCGTTCGCGGCTGACCTAGTCCGGGCCCGGTAAGGGACGGAGGCGCGGAAGCGCATCCAGATAATCGTCGCATCCAGCGCGAGCACATCGAACGCGCAGAGCTGTACCTTTTCATTGTGCTTGCCGGAATGCAGGGCGTTGAAATCGGAGACGCCGTCGACGCCGATGACCTTCGGCTGCCGCTCGTTGGCGCATCGGTGCACACGCCCGCATAGCTCCACGCGCCGAGTTGCTTGCTGCACGGATAAAGAATTGACTTGGAACTAGCCGCTCAGGCTTCCTATCGCGCGTCACAAGCGGCGGTGGAGGCGAGCGTGGACTGAAGTCCGGTCTATCGCTGGCAACCGACCTGACAACGGCTTAAGCGTTGTTCGGCTCGGGCCATAAGCCGGCTTGCTGATATCAATCACCAGGTCAGCGATCGGATGTGCTGCTGCGACAAGCGCGTCGATCCTGAAATTGGTCAGCGTTGTTGACGTCTACGTCACCTGATCGCAACAGCCAGCGAAAACTCGAACTCTGCCGGTTGTCTGCCACATTTTCGGCAATTTGTGCGATAGTACCGGTGCCAGTGCTAGCTTAGATTGAGTTTGCACGTCTGCACGCCGCCTTCCGGAAGCGATCTGGTGTGGCACCGATTGGGGCATCGCGCGTGCGGACCAACGAACCAGCCGACGCGGTCCGACCTTTTTCACAATTTGAAACGCGTATGGCGCTGGGCGCTGCCGCGGGAAGGATGTGATCGGTGAGCAAACCAATCGGCACAACTTGGACGTCTCTCTCAGATGCATTTCCCAGGCTTGGAGTGCATGTGCGATCGGTTGTCGTCGTCGCTGCGCTGCCCGTGGCGGCAACTGTGACCACGAATTAGGCCAAAGCAGCTTGTAATCCTGGTGTTAGCTGTCGCGCCGGGCCAGGCGAGGTGCTGGTCCTTCCGAGTGCGACGAACCCGTCGCTGTCCTATACCGCTAACGTCGCCAACGCCCTCGTGGCGCAGAGTGCAGGCGCCGGCATTACCGCCAACGGCGTTACGTTCACCGCGCCCAGAGACACCGTCTTGGCAGGTACAACGCTGCTACCCGGTACGATCATCCTGAAACGGCGGTACGGTTATTTCCAACGGCGGCTTCGCCATCCAGCAGCAGGGCCAAGGACAGATCACAGTAATGGATACCATCGTCCGGGGAGGAGGCGTCCTCGGCGACGCGGCAATACGGCACACCATCACTACTGTGGATCCCATGACGCTCACGCGCGTCCAGGTCTCCACTGACGCGGCGGGTGTGGCCGGCCTGGACGCGGACTCGCCTGCGGCGTCGCTCAATGCCAACGATGTCGTCGTAACAACGACAGGAAACAACGCGGACGGTGTCAGGGGGGTGGCCGGCTGACAATGACCGGCGGCACTGTCACGACCTCCGGCAGCACTTCGCGCGGCCTGTTCGCGTCCGGAGCGGACGCCGATTTTACTGCCACAGGCGTTTCCTTCATGATGGCTGGTCAGGAGAGCCACGGCGCGTTCGCTCAAAGTGGGGCGCGTATAGCCTTGAACGGAGTGACGATCTCAACTACGGGCGAGAACGCTGCAGGCGCGACTGCACGGTTGGGTGCCAGCCTCACGATGAGTGGCGGATCGCTCTTGACCACCGGTATCGGGGCCCATGGCGTGGACGTCGAAAGCGGGAGCGCAGTTACGGCCGCAGGTCTCCGCGTGACCGCAACAGGACCTGACGCGAGTGCCCTGTTTATGACGGGTCCGGCGGGCACCTTGCAGACGGCCAACGTTTCCGAAAGCAAGCTGACCAGCGCAGCAGCGCCGGCCATCAAGGTTCTCGGTGGTGCCGCCAATGTGCAGCTGGCAGGCGCAGTCGTGACCGGCAACGGGATCTGGCTCAGCGTCGCAGATGGCACCGCGCCAGGATTGCTCGGTCTGAATGCAGACTCCTCCATCCTGCGGGGCGCGGCGCTCACCACCGGCACGTCAACCTCAAACATCGTGCTGCAGAATGGCACGGTCTGGAATCTAACCGGTGACTCTAACGTCACCAATCTCACCAATCGTGAGAGTTCGATTTTGTTCTCGCCGCCGGTGGGCGGCGTGTTCAAGGCCCTGACGACGGCGAACTACGTCGGTGCCAGCGGCACTCAACACGTTCCTTGGCAGCGACGGTTCACCCTCCGACAAGCTCATCATCAACGGCGGCAGCGCGACCGGCAACTCGTTCTTGTACATCACCAACGCCGGCGGTCCTGGCGATGAGACGACGGCGAATGGCATCCGGGTGGTGCAGGCGATCAACGGCGGCACCACGGCTGGCATCTCTTCGCTCCATCTGAAGCGCGTAATTGCGCAAGCAGAATGCAGAGCCTGAGTCGCGGCTGACCTGCGGCGAAGATGCGATGGATGTAAGACCGCCTTCGGGCGGTCTCTTGTCCGAGTGTCGGCACAGATTGAGATTAACCCACGCCATAAGGCTTTTTGAGAAAGTAGTCGCAGTTGCCCGCGCCTTCTCGGCGTGCTGATCGATCGCAACAATGATCGCCTGTACGTGCCGGTAACGGTATCCCCTCGCGCGCCGCGCTGACGCAATTCAGCAAGCGCGGCGATCCAAGGCGAAGGGTTCACCTGGTCATCGTGCCATTTCAAATGGTCGCCCATCACCAGCTGCGGCCGCCAAGCATCGTAGGCCCGCCCTGCTCTGCTTTGAGCTGGTCCCGCTCGGCGCCTGGCCCGCCGACGGGCCTCACTGCCCGGTGGTCAGCCGCGGCGGGATCTGGGACATCATCCAGAGCTCGATCGCTGCCAGGATCGCGACCGCGGCGCCGATGATCACATGCACCGTCATCGCAGTGGTTCCCTGGAAGCCCAACACCCAGGGCGAAACCAGCGCCCATAAGCCGACAATGAGGTTCAGCCACTCCTCCCACACCGCGAATGCGGCCAGCGCCGCGATCGCAAGGACCGCGATGGCGATGCCGGTGATGTAGGCGTTGGTGGAAACCGTTCCGGCGTCGAAGCCGAACATCCAGGGCGAAACAAATAGAATCGCGCCAAGGATCAGGTTTGCGACGTCGCACAATTTGGCGTTCGTCCAGTTCTCCATGACACCCTCCACTGGAGGTTTTTCACGCCAATTCAACCCGTAGGATCGACGCGCCGGTCCCATCGACGCCCGCGGTATAATGGCAACGGAGCGGACCCGCCACGCTTCGAGAATTTTTTCGACCGCCCCTCTCCCGCTCCGCGCCCGCCTCGCGCACCACCAGCGAAGGCCGACGCGCTGGGCGATTGAACCGAAGCCGCGCTGCCGGCGGGCGGTGGCCCCGCTGGGGCGGCCAGATACATCCCGCCGGTTAGCGGACCAACAGGACCACGACGGCGCCGGCGAAACCCAACACCAAAATGCTGGCAGCCGTGGCGGTGACTAAGTCAACTGACCAGTGCTGCCCGATGAGATCGAGGTGTCTTGAGCGACTTTCGTCTCGATACAGATGAAGGCGCATGGCAGCAGCGCTCCTTGCGCGCGTTGGGGGATGACTCAATCGGCCGCCGCCAAAACAGTTCCGAGCAATTTAGCCCGCGGCTCATTTCTTTGTCGTCACCCACCTTTTGGTGCCTCCCTCGGTTCCCAGGTCGATCGCCTCACCCGCTCGGTCGCTTTCCGTCGCGGCTGCTGGAGGCTGGAGTCGGCGGCAATCGCGGTGTGAAGCCGACGGCATGCGCGCAGCCTCAGGGCGGCCCGCTTGGTCAAGCCACAGCCGCGCTGTCGGGAGAATGTTGCAATCTTTGGAACTCCGGGCACGGCCAAACGTCGAATCCCCGCTTCCGGCCGATGCCCCCAAAGCCCCCTGGCCGGAGGAAAACCTGCCTACAGGTTGGCGGCCCCAGCCTGAAAACCTGGGGCCGCTTTGGCTCGCTGGATCGTGGAAGGCGCCCATGCACTTCAGCCGCATTGCTCCCGCGACACAGGAGCTAGAGATATGGAGCGCGAGCGAGTGCGGCTTCTCATTCGTAATCAGTAATGAGAGTAGCAGTGGTCCTGGACTCCACGGGAAACCTGGCTTTGTAGCCTCTTGGCGCCCCATCAATTTAAACAGGACTGCCATCAGGGTAGGCGGATCACCCTTTAAGACGTTCGCCGAAGCCGAGAACGCCTGTGAGGCCATGCTTGCGCACCTGACCAAATAGCTTTGGATCTCCGGTGGGGACGCAGAAAAGCTGAGAGAGACGAACGTCTTTGTCTACATCGACACCAGCAAGCAGGTTGGCGATCCCGAGCACATCAAGGTGTTCGCCATCCAAGACGCCGCGGAAACCCGGTTCGAGAGAACGACCCGGAAGGGGTCGCATTTGAATACGAGGTTTGTGACCCTGGATCGGGCGGTAGCTTAGCGTCTATTGGCCGCCTTCTTGATTCTGAAATCGTCGATCCGCTTACCCGAGCGCAACTGCGCAACCAGCCAGCGCGGCTGTTTGCCCCGTCCGGCCCAAGTCTCTGAGGGCTGATCAGGATTACGATATTTCGGGAGTACCCGCGGGTACGAACGACGCCCTGACACCGGGGCTTCCAACAGCTTCAGACGCTCTTCTAGTCGCAGTTTTTCCGTTTGGATTCGTTGCTGCAACAATTCAGAGACCTCAATGTGCAGGGACCATAAGTCATCGGCACCCATTCCATCGAGTTCGATTCGTTTCATGATTGTCCCCGTGATAACTATTGTCCCCGTGATAACTCTTCATGCATCCCTTCCGTGATTTATCCGTGATTTAATCAAACCACGTTGTTTTTATTGAGTACGGTAAAATCGCGGCCTCATGTGCTACGGTTCCCCGAATGGAACCAACTCTGGTTCAAGTTTGCGCTCCACATGTATTTTCTACAACATTAAGTTTTTCGTTTCGGGGGCTGAGTTATGTCAAAGCAAAGCCGCGACGTAGAATCACTCCGTCAAATTGATAATGGTTCAATACGAAGAGCTTCTTTGTTTACGAGCACAAGTCGCCAGCTTGCTCTTTCCTTTGAAAAGATTGCCGCGTCGCAGGCATAGGATTACACGCAGCAGTCGGTCGACAGCACGATCCGTGCAGCGAAATGAGCGGCCAGTTTCTTCGCGACCCATCCTGCTAGTGATATCGGAGCGTCCTGAAGCAGCTACAAAGCCCTCGCCTTCGGGCCAGCAATTCGAAGCCGATAAGAATAGCCGTGCAGCCAGCCAGCGCGGCCAAGGCCAAAAAAAGAACCGTCGCGAGCATGGGAAATCTCCAGCCCGATGATTCGCAATTTCATAAACTGCGAACCATCTGAGCCAAATGGTTAAGAAAGCTTTAATCCGGAAGGCGTGGCGTTTGAGAGTGCGTCGACATCGCCGAGGCTACTAAGATGTGGCCTTTGAGTACGAAGTGCTCGAATGAGGTCGCCAACTGAGGCAGCTTAGACACCTATCCAATAGGTATCTTCCGTGTCCTTTCGAGTGAGCACCACGCAGGTATTGCCTCTTAGATTTGGTCGCGTGGCCGCCAACTCCGCCGCCAGTCGCTGAGCAGCCTGGAAAGCCTCCAGGTCGTCTTCAAATGCGAAGCCGCCTGGGTCATTGATTTTCTGTGCACCCTGGAGGTCGAAGTAATATCGCCCCATCGCACGCACCTGGGCTGAGTTTCAACCCTCGGCATGTCATGCACCGAGTATGGAATCTGTTCCGGGCCACAAAAGTGGAACCTGAATCTTGGTTTATCAGTAGTTTTGCGGGGAATGCATTCTCTGTCTGTTCTCAATACCCTTGAGCTAGGTCAACGGAGCCTCAAGCGGCAGCCGCGACGTCCCCACAATGGACCGCAACACGCTCTACTTCCGGCTCTCGCTAATCTGGCTGGTCGTGCTGGCTGGCTGCTTTGTGTTCGTGGCGATGGGCTAGTACGATGTCCTCGAATGAACTGCCAACGAAAAGCCCGGCAACCGGGCCGGGCGATCGATAAATAATTGCAGGTGTTGAAATGCCGACATTAAGGCACTTGCCGCTTTCCGTGTCGGTTCTACTTGCGACTCTGGAACGAAGTTTCCGGGAAAAAGTCGCAGATGAAGCCCCTCCCCAGCCGTGAACCGGCGGCAGGAAAGCCGCCCGCTGCGCGAGAGAGGACCAAAAACCCATCACGAAGCGCGTTTCTTGATTCAGCGAAGGTCGCCAAAAAAGCTCACTCAGACAGTCGCGGCCGCCACGGCGAGCGAAGCATTTCGCAAAAATCAGTGGCAGCCTCGTTCTACCTGATCTTACGCTCAATATCCTCTTGAGTGGGACCGGGCGGCAGTTTCTTGGCCTGCCTGCGCAGCTTCGCTGTATTTTGGGCAAGTCGTTCCTCGAGTGAATGGGCTTGTTTGAAACGGCGACGCTTAATAACCATTGCTGTTGTCCATCCCGTTTGGAGAAAGGCGGGAGAGCGAGCGCGCCCTCCTCGCCGGACCTCTCTTTCGGCAAGCGTACTAGGCCGCTGCAAGCCGCTCTGTAGAACGCAAGCGCATGGCCTTTCCACCTGGCGGGTTTCGTGGGCCGTTGCCGTCTAGCGCGCAAAGCGCCTCAAGTATTTCGTCGATATGAACGAGCGCTTTCAGTCCATCCGGTGCACGAAGCGCTGGACAAGACGCGATCGCCGAAGCATCCGAAGCACCGAAACTCTTGACCGAGCACTTCATGATCGACGCTGTCGATCCTGGGACGAAGCTGTACATCAGAAACAAGCGCCCGGAGGACATGACGCAATTTGCGGCACAGAAAACGCTGCTGTTTGTCCATGGTGCGACCTTGCCAGGCGAGGTGACATTCGATTTTCCGCTCGAAGGACTATCCTGGATGGACCACATCGCCCACCGCGGCTGGGATGTGTACCTGGTGGATGTGCGCGGCTACGGTCGATCGACACGGCCACCGGAAATGGATCAGCCAGCAGCCGGCAACCCTCCCATCGCCACGACCGATGTCGCGGTGAGGGATGTCAGTTCCGCCATCGATTTCATCCTTCAGCGGCGAGGCGTCTCCAAGCTCAGTCTCCTGGGCTGGTCATGGGGCGCGGTCATCACCGGCGCCTACATCGGCGAACACAACGACAAGGTCGATAACCTGGTGTTCTTTGCGCCCGGCTGGCTGCGAACCCCGCCGCCCTCGCAAACTGCGCCCCCTCCGTTGGGCGCCTACGTTGCAGCCCCGCCCACGCGGGAGCGCCTGCAGGTCGGCGCACCCGATGATCGAAAGCGCGACTTGATGCCGGGGTTCGAGGCGTGGGCCGCGGCCGCCATCGCCTCCGATCCCGTAGGCTCGAAACAGGAGCCCCCGGTGCTGCGCAGCCCGGCAGGCGTATTTCAGGACAACAGGAATTTCTGGCAGGCAGGCAAGCCATATTATAATCCAGCGCAGATCAAGGTCCCCACGCTGGTGATCGTCGCGGAGTGGGATGGGCTCGCCCCTCCCGAGGGCGCGCAGGCGATTTTCCGCAAGCTGCCGAGCGGCCCCCACAAGCGGCTTGTCATGCTTGGCGAGGGAACCCATTTCCTCATGAGGTGCAACTCTTCCTCGATAGGGCGCGCCTGACAAACTGACAACTCTTCGCCCTCTTCGTGGAGCGGTATTACCATTTCGATCAAGCCGGTTGCGCACATCGTCAGGGGGCGGCTACTTGAGGATGCGCGTCATGCCCTCGTGCACGGTACCGCTCGTCCCAAGCCGCTTACCACCAGGGCAGTGATAGACGTCGCCCGGCCGCATCATATCGAAAGTCGCTCCGCGAGAAGGTGCCATCATCCCGCTTCGATTTATCGAACACAGGAATGTGTAGCGCGATGCCCTTCTCCTCGACCAGCCAGTTCAGCATCGGAGCAGCTCCATAAGCGGTATCTCCGATAAGCCGCTCTGGCTTGAGACCGAAGCGCTGCTCGGTCCGTTCGATCATAGTCTTTGCTGCGCCAACGTCGGCCTGGCGAATTGCGCGGGAAGCCTCGACGTCAACGACGACACCGAACTTCACGTCGATGAAATAGTTATCGGAGTACGCGAAGAATGCTGCCCCTTTGTGAGCCCGGTCCACTGCGCTGCCGGATCGGATGGCGAGATAAACTTCGGGACGACATCGCTGGCGGCGCCCCACGCCGTATCGTTGAGGGTCGCCAGATACTCCTTCACCGCGCGGCTAGACCTGGCTGGATCGCGATCCCTGCACCAGTCCTGACCTGCGATCGAGCGCTGCTTGTTGGCATCGGCTTGGATCAGGCTCGCATCGACCGCAAAGCCTTCGCCGCCAACCAGACCGGCGGCAATGCACGCCTCGACGACCCGCTCGAACACGCGACGAAAGACATCCCCATCGCGGAAACGCTCGTTGCGAGCGCGTGAGAACGCCGAATGGTCCGGGATGGCGTCCTTGATACCGAGCTTGCAGAACCAACGATAGGCGAGGTTCACCTGTACTTCGCGGCAGATCAATCGCTCCGAGCGGATCGCAAAGACATACCCTACGATCAGCATCCGGATCATCAACTCCGGATCGATCGACGGGCGACCCGTAGACGAATAATGAGGTGCAAGTTCGCTGCGCAGCCAGGACAGATCAACAGAACTGTCGATCTTGCGCACCAGATGATCTTCGGGGATCGCGTCGCCAAGACGAAAGTCGTAGAACAGTTGACCTTGGTCACTCTTCAGACGGCCCATCATGGATCGACCCCGCCGAGATACGCGTCAACACAACGGAATCACGCTTCTCGGCCTGTCTCAACCGACTTTTGCAACAAAATCGGTCAAAAACAGACTTCACCGGAACGACCGCTTCTGGCGCAAACCAGAGGTTCATTGATATTTGCGCTCTTGCATCGTTCGGCCTCATTGTGCGTCCTTGATGGAGCTCGGGACCGACGACCGCAGCGAGCCAGGGAGAACAGACATGACAGTTTCGGCGGAACGGGCAGTCCTTGCCGACGGCTGCTTCTGGGGGGTGCAGGATCTGCTACGCCGCTATCCCGGCGTGATTTCAACCAGGGTCGGCTACACCGGCGGCGAGGTGCCAAACGCGACCTATCGCAACCACGGCAATCACGCCGAAGCGATTGAGATCACCTTCGATCCGCAGACTATCAGCTATCGCAAGCTGCTGGAGTTCTTTTTCCAGATCCATGATCCCTCGACGCTTAACCGCCAGGGCAACGACCGGGGCGCGAGCTACCGGTCGGCCATCTTCTATACCAGCGACGCGCAGAAGCGTACCGCGGAAGACACCATCGCCGATGTCGACGCTTCCGGCCTTTGGCCGGGCAAGGTTGTCACCGAGGTGGCCCCTGCCGGACCGTTCTGGGAGGCCGAGCCCGAGCATCAGGATTATCTGGAAAAATATCCTGACGGCTACACCTGTCACTTCATTCGGCCGGAATGGACGCTGCCGCATCGGGCGGAGAAAGCTGCAACAGGCGTGAGCGGAGTTTCGGTCGCGTGACAAAAGCCTCCGATCTGCTGGTGGCCGCCCTTGAGAACGAGGGCGTCGGGTACATCTTCGCTATTCCCGGCGAGGAGAATCTCGACGTACTGGAGTCGCTGCGGCGCTCGAAGATCAAGCTGGTGCTGACGCGGCACGAACAGGCTGCCGGCTTCATGGCGGCCACCTTCGGGCGTCTCACCGGGCGTGCGGGCGTCTGCCTGACGACGCTGGGTCCCGGTGCGCTCAATTTGACGACGGCTGCGGCTTACGCGCATTTGGGCGCGATGCCGATGGTCATGATCACAGGACAGAAGGCGATCCGGAGCAGTCGCCAGGCGCGCTTCCAAATCGTTGACATCGTCGCGACCATGCGACCGCTCACCAAGATGGCGACGCAGATCGTCTCCGCGCAGAATATTCCGACCCTGGTTCGCGACGCCTTCCGGGTCGCGCAGCAGGAGCGGCCGGGCCCCGTGCATCTCGAACTGCCCGAGGATATCGCGGCCGACGAAGCCGCGGCCGACATCGTTCCCCCGCATGTCGTCGAGCTTCCGGTCGCGCCTGCAGCGGCCATCGAGCGCGCCGCAGCCATGATCATGGGCGCCAGCAGACCGCTCGTCATGCTGGGCGCCGCGGCGAGCCGCCCGCATCTCGCCGAGCCGCTGT
>NZ_LLYA01000205.1 GCF_001440415.1 Bradyrhizobium retamae | reverse complement strand
GCACCAGATCCCGCCGGACACGCTCGATGACGTCCCGCTGGTCGTCGAGAAAGCCGGATATCGCCTCCAGCAGCGGCTCCAGGCGAATGCCCTGATCACGTTGCCGCATCAGCTCCCAATCGGCAAAGCTGATCTGTCGCGCTGTCGCTCTCACACCGCTCGGCTCTTCTTGCTTTTGGATGCTTCGGCGCGCTGTCGCTTCAGCGCTTTGATGTATCGCGGTGCCGCCTGGTGCAGCAGATCCTGCAGAGCGCGCCCGTTGTCCAGGTTGCGCTGAACCTCCGGCACAAGCTCTTCCGGCACGTAGACGGCAACACGACGCCCGTTCGCGCGACCGTAGAGCACATAACTTTGATGCTGTTCGCCAGACTGGCACGCAGGGCAATTCTTGCGGATGCACCGGCTACGACGCAGGCTCAGCGAACCCAGAAGCGCAGGCCAGAGATTCGTCGATTCGCTTCGCAGCCAGCGCGCGACATAAGGCGATTCCGAATCAACATGCTTCATATGAAGAATGTGATACCATGCACATGTACGCCGCAAGAAAAAACGTGCTCGAAAATCGCGAAATAACCCCTATTTTAAAGGGCGAAATGTCTTTCGCGACAGAAACTAGCTAGTTGCTGATCATTCCTTCGTCCCTCGCCGTTGCGCACTATGTGGCCGATTTCCGGGAAGGCCGCAGAGCTCGACACCATCCCGCTTGCAATTGCTTGATGAAGTTAAAGCGATTCCCTGATCATTCCGCTCGATTTCAAAAAGTTAAATCAGTTTTGTGACTTTCCTATCTTGATCGTTTGAACCCACGGCGCTGACGGTTTGATTTTCCGGGTCGGAGTAGCTTCAGGCGGCGAGCTTTTTCGTCGGGTGCTGGGCTGCCCAGGCCAGAGTATAAGCTCGTCGAACCCTGCAGCGGGCCACAGATCGACGAGTTTGGTCACCACGTCGGAGAGACAGGCTTGCGGATCGACGCCGCTCAATTTGCAGGTCTCGACCAGCGAGCGATGCAGGCCCAGTTCTCTGCTCCCTCGTCGTAGCCGAAGAGTGCATTTTTGCGAATAAGGATAATGAGGCAGATACCGCGCTCGACGATGTTGGTGTCGAGCTCGATGCGGCCGTCATCGAGGAAGCGGGTGAGCCCGTCCCAGTTCAAGCCGTAGCGGATCTCATTAGCGATGTTTGCCTTGGCCGAGATGTGGGTGAGCTGGTGCTCGAACCAGCTCTTGAGCGATGTCACCAGCGGCTTGCTCCTCCTTGGCGCAGACGGCGCCGATCGTCGGCGCTCATGCCCCGGATCGTCTTCTCGATTGGATAGAGCACAGCAATCCGCTCGAGCGCTTCGCTCGCAATCGGCGCATCACCACTTTTGGCGAGTCGTAAAACCGGCGACGCAGGTGCGTCCAGCGAAAGGCGAGCGTGATTGCGTCGCCAGGCGTCCCGCGGCGATGCTCTTGTGAGCGTCATAGGCGTCACGTTGCACTGCGATAGCCGTCGAGCGGCTTGACCCCGTGAATCGCGCCCCCGGGGAGCATAGGTGAAGCGATGACCGCCGCGAGGATCGACTCATGCCGGATAATCGCCGTTCAGCGGCCCGCGCTGAATGATCGCTTACGGAGATGCCGAAGCGGCGGAGACAATCCGGGATTTATCGAAACCGTCACTGTCTTTCGAGACCTGCGCGTCCAGGTGGCGCGGCGTTGGAAATAGCGGGCCGGCTGAACACGCTGCTCGGCCTAGCTTATCCAAAGTAGTGTGGGGAACCATGGTAGCGAGGAGCGCTACTATCGATGCATATCATCGCCTACGGCATTAAGCCTGGCGGCCGGGCCAGCACATGTCGGCTTTGCAAGCTGACAAAGCTCAGCGACAGTCGTGAGTATTTGAATGTGGAGCTTTACATCAGATTTGGCGCAGACAAAGATGATAACGCAGCGAAAATGGGACGTTTTACACCAAGCTCGTGCGTGTCGTCTGCTGACGGCGCTGGCCTTTCCACGGCCATCAGCTCGTATTGAAGCTGTCTCAGGCTCCCTTCTTGTTCTCCGCCACATGGGTCGCAATCGCGTTCACCAGCGGCGGTGACAAGCAGTCATAAGCCTCGAGCCCGAGCTCCTTCAGCCGGCCGCGAATGGCGCCCGTCTGCTCCGGGTTCACGCCAGATTCGATCAGCGATCGACAGCGCTTCGTCGCAACGCGTTGTGGAATATCTTCAGCTTCGTCAAACCAGGCGCGCCGCTTCGGCGCGATCTCGTCGCGATACCTACAACACTCGCAGGGCCGTGCCCGATACCCATCGGTGATCACCTGGTTGGTACACCAGATCTCGTCGACAAGTTGGCAGCTTTGATGTTTGCAGCGGCGCGTACGCCGAAAAGCCAAGACGGGCTGCGGACCGTAATTGCGGCCATGAGGCTGTGAAGGCAAGATCGGCCGGCCACTTGATGGTCGAGAGCGCAACACCAAGTTCTTCGACGACGGCCGCGAACAGATCGATGGTGTCAACGTCCATGAATAGCAATTGACGCCGAGCGCCAGCAGAAGTCCTCAGGGACGGCTTCATCACGCGAGTTATAGCGTGACGAACCGCCGGAAAGCTTAGCAGCGCCGGCGGGCCGCTGCCCCCTTCACGTGTTCCAGCCGGAGCTATTCTTCGTCGCCCGCTCCGCAATACTTAGTTCGATCCTAAACCAGTAGAGATTTCATACTAATCGCCGGATCTGCGAGCGCCTCAGCCTTGGGAGCAAGCCGCCTGCCGATCATCGTCTCGGCGACACGAATTTCCTTGGCGATCGCCCTCAGGGTGCCGAAGCCGCATGCGGCGACGAGGCGACCGTCGGCAGCGAGGTAGAAGAAGAGCTGGCCCTCCGCGCCGAGATTTCTGGCTACCGGGACGTCCTTTTCACGACAGAGACCGGCGATTTGGAGTGTCTCGTCGTATTGATCCGACCAGAACCACGGCACGTCCTCATAGGGGCGGTTCGCGCCCAGTATGTTGGCTGCGGCCGCCGCACCTTGGCGCTGCGCGTTGCGCCACGCCTCTAGCCTGATTCGCTCGCCATAGAGCCGATGGGGAAACGAACAGCAGTCGCCAGCCGCGAAGATGTGCGGATCCGAGCTAGCAAGCGTCTCGTCCAGCAAAATGCCGTTAGCCACGGCTAATCCTGCCGCCTGAGCGAGTTCGACGTTCGGGACGGCGCCAACTGCAACGAGCACCAGATCGGCGAGGTGCGTGCGGCCATCTGCGAGTACGACCCTGGAGCGCCCTTCATTCGCGTCGACGCGCTCGACCATGGCGCCGGTCTCGATGCGCACGCCGGAACGCTCATGCTTGGCCTGGATCAGTTCCGCCATGGATGGCGGGACTGCCCGCGTCAGCACCCGCGGGCCGGCCTCGACCACAGTCACCGAAGCGCCTCTCGACACCGCACTCGCGGCAACCTCGAGCCCGATGAAGCCGCCGCCGATGATCACCACCTCGCACTTTCGACCAATGATTTGGCGGATAGCCAATGCATCGGCATAGGTGCGCAGCGTCGCCATTCTGCTTCCTGGCGCGACCGGAATGCTCAATGTTCGGGGACGAGAGCCAGTGCTCAGCAGCAGTCGTTCGTAGGCCAGCTGCGCCCCGTCCGAGAGTCTGATCGTGTGTGCCGCGCGATCTATCGACTCGACACTCCTGCCCACGAGATAGCCGATTTCCAACTCCGCCAGGCGCTTGTGCGTGACGAGCAGTTTTGGTTCAGGATACGTCTCCTCGATGAGGATCGCCTTCGACAGCGGCGGCCGCTCATATGGCAGCATGCTTTCGTTGCCGATCAGGACGATCGAGCTGCGGCAGCCGCCCTCGCGCAGGGCGATCGCTGCAGCCGTGCCGGCCTCACCCGCGCCGACGATCACCATTGCGGGTTCGTTGCTCAAGCAAGCGAACCCTGTTCGAGAGCGAGTTGCGCGTCGACTGCCGTACGCTCGAACAAGTCCCGCACTAGGGACTTGATCAACAGCGCTTCCTCCCAGCGATCGGTGGTGTCGTTGCCCTCGCGATCGGTGATCGCGTAGGGCCGCGGGCCAAGTTCGCATGCGAAAGAGAGAAGCGCATCCACACCTGCGCGCTTTCGCCAGCTCCTAAAACCGTATTCCCACCAACGTAGGAACAGGTCGAGCCAAACCTTGTGCTGCGGAAACGTAATCTCAACCTGTATCTGCTCGCGTGACGCGATGCGGCCGTGAAATGCCCATGTCCGGTCGAGCACCTGGCGCACCAGAGCTTCGTCTTCGTCAGAGATCGGATACCAGAATTCGCGGCCCAAGAGGACGTGTGAGAGGTCCGACAACATGCGCATCTCAGAAACCCTATCCATGAGATCGAGTGTGAATAGAAGGTCGGTGGTCATCCTGTTGCGGTGCGTCTCGAAATAGATCGGCATGCCGGCCTCTTGGGCTAGCTTGATCCAGCCTTCCAGTAATGGAATGCAATCTGCAACTCGGCGTGGGCGGACGTCGGGCTGGACGTTTAAATGTAAAGCGCCGAGTTGCCGGCCGAGATCGATTGCCGCTTTCAGGTCGTCGATCGTCTGCGGAAAGCACGTGCCCTCGACCGCAAGTCCCGTGCCGGCCAGGGCACGTGCGATTAGGGCGACGCGCGCGGGATCGACACAGGATGTACTAATGCCGTCGAATCCCGCTTCCTTGATCATCGTCAGGCTAGATTCGATAGAGCGTTCAATCCCATCGGGTTGGCGCCGTTCCATCGCCCAGAGTGACTGCAGTACGATCAGCTTCTGCTTCGACACGATCTAATCTCCCACGCTGGTCCTGCTCAGATCTTGACGAAGACGTTGTCGCCCTCGACCTTGACCTCGTAGGTGCGCAAGTCGATGCATGCGGGCGGCACGCGTGCCTCGCCGGTCCGGTAATCGAAGGCTCCGAAGTGCTTCGGGCATTCGATGATATAGCCATCAACGATGCCGTCCGCGAGATGGACCTTCTCGTGGGAACAGTGACCGTCCATCGCGAAATAGTCGCCTTCCGGCGAGCGAGCAATCACAAGCGTGCGCCCACCATGGTCGAATCGGAGCGCCGCTTCCGGCTCCAATGCGTCGGCGGCGCAAGCGACCACCCACTCTCCTTCCGCAGTCAATTTGGCTTTCCTCTGATTTAGATTGTTGATAGCGGCCCGCGTTGGCGGTGAAGCCCCGGCCTGCGGCCGTCCTGACGCCGGCCCGGCAGATAGGGCTTCCACAGTGTAGGGCAGTCGCGCGAAATCGGCAGCCAATACACCGCTCGATCCTGCAACGATCGCCTCGTCGGCTTCAAACGCGGATTTCTGCTGGCGCAATCCGCCAACGTGGGTTGTAACGACATTTCGGTTTGGATTATTGCAATTGACTCCGTCCCACGCTTAGATTCTGCGTTCGTGTATCCTTCTTTGAAGGATTTCACCGGATAAGCTCGTTCTACCAGCCGGACAACCCGAGCCGACGAAATCGCGGAAATCGTGCGTGACGCCAATTCTGTAAACGGACAGCTTTCGCCTGCGCAACGGCGCTTCCGCATCCAACGCGGCATAAGCGAGCGACACCCGACCAAGGAGCGCGACGAGTTGAACGCGGAGCCACGAATTGGATCGTCGAAGCGACGCCGATCAAAACACGAGATTGGGGGGCGGCGGCGACGTCGCGCTGCGGCCCGCCCCGAACACCTCGTGATGCTTGCCAAGCGATGCGCTTTGGTGCCGCTGAACTACGCGGGCCATGAACTTTAGGCGCACAAGGCATCGGCTCCGGAACAATCAATCATCGCTGCGTTTGAACTGGAAGACAGCCCACCTAACGCCGGCTGGCTGGCATGGGCCCTGCCCGTGCGCAACCGAAAGCGCACCGCGATCGAAGACAAGTGCAGTTCACCGTGTCTGGTGGCAGGTCCTGGCGCAATAGCCGGCCCGTGCTTTGCACGTGCATCAACCACCTCGCTAGCTATTTTTTGCGTTTGCGCCCTACCGTGCTTGGCGACCCGTCCCGCGTTAGTGAGTTCGGGGGGTAGCGTCTCGCGCTCGTAGCTGCGGGATCTCGCGAATTTTCTGCACCACTGGCCGGCTGATTGCGGTAATACTGCGGGTCTCCGCCTCAAATCGCTCGTCACGAATGCTGCGCATGCCTTATGACGTCTGCGCGGGTTGGATGCTTGCCGCAAGGGCGTTGAGTTCGGGGTCAGCGAGCTTCTCGGGGGCCCGCGCTTCGAAAAGCGCCTGCAACCCAGGTCCATGTGGCAATCGCAGACAAACCAAAAGCAAGCTCAGCTATTCAGTCTAGGCGTTTTCGCCTTTACTCAATATAGAGAGCGCGATCGGATCGTGTGACGCGCTCGTTCGAATGCGATTTCATGAAATGCCTCGCGCTCCAGCACGTCGCGCGCCGCCAGGCGACCGGTGAGCTTGCCGGTCGCTTCCGCCATCACCGTCGCCCCGCCTTCCTGGCGGCAGTAACATTGATCCGCACGTCGTGACAGCGCGAGGACGGCGACTCTCGTCAGGAACACAGAATACATACTTCACATCTCGAACGACAAGCTGGTCAATGATTATCTGGCCGCCTGTTCGAAATTTTAACTCTTTGAAGAAGAATCCTTCTGGGCAGCGGCGCCCCTTCAGGAATCAGTCAATATTGACATTTGAGTCCTGCAATTTCACACTAACTCTTGAGTACCACGGTATCGCTCGCGGCCCAGCTAACCGTCACTGGAAGGCCGGCCGGCGCGCAGTCGGAGGCGCGTGACGAAACGGTTTTGATACGCAAGATCCGGCCTCCATCACACCTAACCGCGATCCGCGTCATGCCTCCGACGAATGATGTTTGTGCGACAGTGCCCGCACATGCATTGTCTCTGACAGATGTGACGGTTGGCGCACTCCGGCCGATCATTTCAATCTTCTCAGGCCGTACTAGCACCTTGACCAGCGACCCGATAGCATGACCTTCGGTACTGCACACCACGAGCGTGAGACCATCGGACGTCATCACGGTGTTGGCTGCCGTTACTTTTCCTTCGATAAGATTTGATTCGCCGACAAAATCCGCGACAAACTCATTGACAGGCTCGAAATAGAGCTCATCCGGCGTCCCAAGCTGAGCTATCTGTCCCGTGCTCATCAGGCAGATGCGATCAGACATGTTGAACGCCTCCTCCTGATCGTGGGTCACGTAAATGACGGTGGTTTTCAAGTCCTTATGGAGGCGCTTGATTTCACCTTGCATCTGTTCGCGCAGATTCTTGTCCAGTGCTCCAAGCGGCTCATCCATCAAAATGATGGTCGGCGAATAGACGATACAGCGCGCGATGCCGACGCGCTGCTGCTGACCACCGGATAGTTGGCGCGGCTTGCGATTTTCAAAACCGCGCAGGCCGACGCGGTCGAGCGCCTCCGTTACCTTCGCGCGGATCGTATTAGCCGGCTGGTGGCGCGCACGGAGCGGATAAGCCACATTGTCGAAAACGTTCATGTGAGGCATCAGCGCGTAGTTCTGGAAAACCATCCCGATCCCCCTCTCGCGCGGCGGCATGCGGGTAATGTCGCACCCGTCCAACAGTATTGTGCCCGTCGTCGGCCCGGTCGCGCCTGCGATCAGGTTAAGCAATGTTGTCTTGCCGGAGCCCGACGGACCAAGCAACGTCAGGAATTCGCCCTTCTCTACGCTCAAATCGGTCGGATGCAGCGCCGTCACCGGGCCATACGTTTTCGATATGCCCTTCAGCGCGATCGCGTGGGCGACTTGGCCGCCAAGATCGGTGGCGTTATGCATCCGGGTTACTCCCTCGCCGGAACGGTTAGGGCCGCGTGCGCACGTCCGTTCATGTTGCTGAATGTCTTCAATGGCTTCCACTTTCTCTATCGGAGGCATCATGCGTCATCATATCCTTATAATGTCCATTCCGGTCGTCGCGTCGATCAAAGATCGACTGACGATCCTTTCCTCGATGCGATCGCGACGATGGTGGCCAGCAGGGAAATTGCCGTCAGCAGGGTGGATACGGCTGCGATTACCGGTGACAGTTCCCATTGGAGCGCAGTGTACATTTTCACAGGCAGGGTGACATTGCCGGGCCCGGCTAAAAACAAGGAGATGATGACTTCATCGAAGGACAGCAGAAAAGCAAAGAACGCAGCACTCACGAGGGAGGGAACGAGTTGTGGTATAACGACCGTCAGGAACATCCGCATGGGTCCGGCACCCATCAGCTCGGCGCCGAATTCGAGATTACGGTCCAATTTGTTTACGCCGGCAACGATGATGACGATCACAAAGGGCAAGGTGACCATAACGTGGCCGAGCACAATGGAGAGCGTCGTTCCACTAATGCGAAAATACGAGAAGTACAGATAAAGGCCGAGGGCTGTCACGATATGGGGCACGATCATCGGGCCCATGATCAGACCGGTGACGAGGCCTTTACCAGCGAATTCATGGCGAGCAATCCAGTAGCCAGCCGGGACGCCGGCTAACATCGCCAACGCAGCTGTGGCGACCGCGACCTTAAGGCTCTGGAACAGCGGATTTAGCCAGTCGGCAGAGCTAAAGAAAATCTCGAATAGGGCGAAGGAATAGCTTTCCGGCGGGAACGTCAACGCATTAGTCGGCCCAAATGCCATGGGGATCGTCACCAGGATCGGGAGAAGGAGGTATAGATAAACTATCACAGCCAACCCGGTTCCCATGCTCCGGTAGCGACGCAGCAGCGGATCGTGAATGATTTCGGACAAGAATACCACCCTAGAACTTGCGCCGGCGCCAAAGCGCAGCGGGCGTGGCGAAAGCTATAACTATGCCGAACAGTATCACGCTGATGGCCGAGGCTTTGGGCCAGTCCAAGACCTGCCGGTTATAGAAATCGACCAGATTGGACAGCATGAAATCGCGCGGCCCGCCTAGTAGCGCGGGAATAACGAAGGCGCCCAGAGACATCACGAAAATGCTCATTAGGCCGGCGAGGACGCCGGGTAGGCTCATGGGAACGGTCACCGTCCAGAAGATGCGGGCCGGCTTAGCGCCCATGATTGAGGCCGCGCGATAAATGGCGCCATCGATCGCGAGCAGGCTCGCAAGGACCGGCAGAACGATGAGCGGAACTTGATAGCTGGTCATTCCGACAAGAAGCCCAACTAGGTTGAATATAAGCTGAATTTGAATCTTCGTGGCGAATATCCAGCTCAGGAAAGAATTGATGATACCCTCGCGCCCTAAGATAACCGTGAATGCGAAGCATTTGACCAAGACGCTGGTCCAGAACGGCAGCAGCACGAGCACCATCAAAAACGCCCTGCGACGCGCCGGTTGACCGGCAAGATGCAGCGCTACGATGAATCCTAGAAGCAAACTGAGCAGGGACGACAAGCCTGCAATATACAACGTCGTGACCATCGATTGCCTAAACAACGCGCTGGTCAAAACCGCGTCGAACGCCGCCAGCGAGAAGTCCGGTCCGTGGACGCTGGTGAAGAGGACGTATGAGAGCGACGGCGCCACGATCGCGACCCCGATCATAGTGCCCGGTGACATGAATATGGTCTGCGCCCGCAGGCCACTTGTTGGGGTCATGGAATCGAGAGATTTCCCATTTGGAGATCAAGAAGAAACGTTGGCTTGCCGCCGGGCGGGGCCTCAAGGGACCCGCCCGGCGGCGACAGAGCAATTATGTTAGTTTCCATTCCTGGAAACGGCGCGTTACCGCCTCATGATTCTCCGCCCAGTATGTGCCATTGGAGTAGACGCTTTTGGGATTGTTGAAATCTGGCTGCCATTTGCTCACATTGGGTGACAACATGGCGGAGCCTTTTTTAGATACCGGACCGTTGCCCACCAAGTCACATAATCTCGTCTGCACTTCTGGTCGCAGGTAGTAGGCGATCAGCTTCATCGCACTTTCTTTGTTTCGCGCGCCCTTGACAACTTGGAGGGTCACTCCGCCATGGAGGTTTTGTTCGAAGGAATACGCCAAAGGTACCCCGCCGCCCGCTTCGGTCGTCACCTTTACCCGATTGACGGTGGCGATGCTAAAATCAACCTCGCCCACTTGCAACAAGGAGACATCTTGCGGGGTGTTGGCTGACCATACGATCTGGGACTTGATGCGGTCGAGCGCCTTGAAAGCGCGATTCAAATCCAGCGGGTAGATGTCCTTCGGTGCTACGCCGTCAGCGGCCAACGCCGTCTCCAGCGTGCCGGTAGCGGCCGCGCGCATGGCGCGTCGCCCAGGAAACTTCTGCAGATCGAAGAATTCGGCAAAAGTTGTCGGATGCTTACCGGGGCCAAATTTCTTCGGATCCCATGATATGCCGCGGCTATAGATTTCATACGTAACGTAGTCGCTTGCCGGTTGAACTTTCAAATCTTTGAGGTCGAACAGGGAAGGATCGAGCTTCTCCCAAAAGCCCTGCTTGGATCCGGCGGCGGACTCCTCATCTGCGCTCAAATAAATGTCTATTTCGATATTGCCAGTGAGCAGCATGGCCTTGACTTTATCCAGTCCAGGATAAGGGACGATCTGAACCTTGATCCCCGTTTCCTTGGTGAAAGGATCGAACACGGCTTTGACTGTGGCATCTTGATAAGATCCGCCATAACTAACTATCGTAACTGAATCGGACTTGGCCGCGGAGCGCGAGGCACTGAGCACAATCGGGGCAGCAACGATTCCGGCCGTCCCGATAAGGACGGAGCGGCGTGAAATATCCTTCTGCATGACATTTTCCCCTTTCGTTGATCGCTCGGAATTTCAAGCGCATCGAGCCGATGTCGAATTCGCGCATACCCCTATTGCCAATAGTAAGAAGGGAAGACGCCCAATGTCGCCGAAAATCCGCCTGGAGACGCAGGAACTCGGCGAGTAACTCGCGTTTACGAGAGTTTTCGACTCAGAGTAATCAGCTAAGTCTGAGGAGTAGCCGTGCCTTCTTCGAGTGGGTGCGATCCAACATCTTGGGATGGCATCCGGAACTGGAAGCCCGACATCTTGTCGTTCCCCTGCGCCATCGCGATTTGATAGACACGTTTTCTCGGCAACTGGCGGACATGACGTTGAATGCTTTGCGCGGCGGCGCGCAACGCCGCACGTCGGGCTTAGGAGCACAACGATCATGTGCAGCACGCGCCAAACGCCGTTTGACGCGGCCTTCCCGGCGGGGAGAGTCAGCGAGATGCTCGGCAATGAGCCCAATCGCTTCCGCCGGTGCGACCCTCAATCGCAGCCCGCGGGTGCCCAACAATAAGCAAATGCCAGCCGTAGGTGATCGACGGCGCACTTGACTGCGGATTCCGAGACGATGGTGCGCACCGTACCGATTTGATGGCGCGCAGGGTTCCGAAATGATCACGCGCAGCATTCCGAGCATTCTCCGCGCAGCATTCCGATTTGATGGCGCGCAGTTTCGGATGGTGTGAGGCCTGATCGTTGGGCCATTTCTCCGGCTGGAAACAGCTTGGAGAATTGGATGCCGACGAGGAGGGTTATCATGCGCCAGGTGCGCGAGATTGTGAGGTTGAGCCTTGAGGCTGGGCTCTCGACGCGCGTGGTTGGCGGGCGTGTCGGCGTCGGGCCGACGACGGTACGTGACACGCTGAAGCGGTTTGCGCGCGCGGGTCTGGCATGGCCGGTCCCGGAAGCGATAAGCGACGCCGAGCTGGAGCAGCTGCTGTACGGGGTGCCTGGCGTGAAGCCGGGCCGCCGCAAGGTGGCCGAGCCTGACTGGTCCGTTATTGCCCGCGAGCTCAAGCGCAAGCACGTGACCTTGCAGGTGCTGTGGGACGAGTACATTGCAGAGCATCCGGACGGCTATCGGTACAGCCGTTATGTTGCGACCGGATTTATGTTGTGGAAGGAGCTATATTTGCGGGGATCCTGAACGCTGCGGCATTATTCACGCAACATAATTTGACGTCTGAGTAGCGAACTTTTGTCCAGGGAGGTTCGCTATGAATCAGACAACTTATTCGGACCGCTTGACGGTGCTCCATGGTGATAACGCGCCATTCGCTAACGAGCGGTACCGGTACCTTCGCCACTGTGCAGAAGGCGGTGCGACTCCAGCTTCTCTTGAGATCAAGCGCAAAGAGCTGTTGTGGATTGCCGCGCATCTCGGTCCAGATGCTTCGGCGGGCGTCGACATCGAGGCGCTCCAACGGATCGCGACCGAGCGGCAACGCCTTCGTGGGGCTGTCACAGCTGCGCAAAGAGTGGTCAACATTGGACGACCTTGGCTTCGATTTCTCGGTTGGTGGCGTGAACCGACCGTCGTGTTCCAGTACCAGAGCCAACTCGACCAGTATGTGACGTGGATGCGCAATGAGCGCGGATTCACGCCATCGACGGTGGAGCAATGGAATCGGATGATCGGCAGGTTCCTACGCTGGTGTGATCAGACAAACCGGCAACTCAGGGACCTTCAGCCTGAGGACGTTGACGCCTATTTCGTCACCCAGGCGACGGGACGATGGTCCCGCGTCTCGGTGGCCAACACAGCCTCGACCTTGCGGGGATTTCTGCGCTACGCGGCAAAGCAGGGAATGTGCACGGACCGCATAGCGGCGTCGATTTGCCGGCCTCGGCTCTATCAACAGGAATCGCTGCCGTATGCCCCAGATTGGTTCGATGTGCGGCGCATGTTGGCCGATGCTGAGACCGACAACCCCCGGGACATCCGTGATCGTGCGATTTTGCTGTTGCTTGCGGTCTATGGAATGCGCAGCGGCGAGGTGGCGGCATTGCGTCTCGATCAGATCGACTGGGAAGGTAGGACGCTACGGCTCTTCCGCCTGAAGCGCCGCCAGCCGCAGATTTACCCGCTGGTTTCCTCTGCGGCTGAGGCACTCGCCCGCTACGTCGACACGGTGCGGCCGCCGTCGTCATGCTCGGAAGTATTCCTCTGCATGCACGCGCCCCGTCGACCGTTGAAGGCAGAAAGCATCTATGATGTCGCTAACCGCAGATTTTGTTGCACTTGGAATCGACGCTGCCCATCGCGGTGGCCATGCGTTGCGCCACGCCTGCGCCTCCCGGCTTCTTGCCGAAGGTCTGTCGATAAAGGAGATCGGGGACCATTTGGGACATCGCAGCGCGGCGTCAACCAGCATCTACGCCAAGGTGAACATGCAGGCGCTTCGCGAGGTCGGAGCGTTCGACCTGGGAGGCCTCCAATGATGCTGACCAACGTCGTCGACGCCTATCTGGCCAAACAGCGGTCACTGGGGGCGCGTTTCGAGTCCGCTGAGGTTCTGCTCCGCAGGTTCTGCCGAGCGATGGGCAATCGGGATATCGGCGAAGTCACCCCAGAGGCGGTAGCCGAGTTCCTCCAAGGCAAAGGATCGCTCAGTGCCACCTGGATGCTGCGATATAGGGTTTTGAGCGGCCTTTATAGATTCGCCATCAGTCGCGGGTACGCGGCATCCTCCCCACTGCCGACAACATTTCCAAAAGCTGAGGGTGTCAGAAAGAATGTGTAAGCAGGTTTCTGTGAGTTTACCTTACCGAGGAGACTCACATGACGAGCGACACGACGATTACACCTGAACTACTGGATCAACTGCTTGCTAACTATGAAAAGCGTGAAGACCTCACAGGTGCGGACGGGCTTTTCAAGCAGCTGAAGAAGGCGCTGATTGAGCGAGCGCTTGGTGCGGAACTGAGCGACCATCTTGGCTACGAGAAGGGGGACCCGGCCGGCCGCGGCAGCGGCAATAGCCGCAACGGGACCAGCGCGAAGACGATCCTGACCGAGGACGGCGAGATCGACATAGCTGTGCCACGCGACCGGGCCGGCAGCTTCGAGCCGCTATTGATCGCCAAGGGCCAGACCCGTTTCGACGGCTTCGACGACAAAATCCTGAGCCTCTACGCGCGCGGCATGACGGTGCGCGAGATCCAGGGGCATTTATCTGAACTTTATGGGGCCGAGGTCTCGCCGGATTTGATCAGCCGGGTGACCGACGCGGTTCTCGACGAAGTCCGAGAATGGCAAACCCGTCCGCTCGACCCGGTCTATCCGGTGGTGTTTTTCGACGCGCTGCGGGTCAAGATTCGCGATGAAGGCATGGTCAAGAACAAGGCCGTCTATGTCGCGCTGGCGCTCAATCCGGACGGCGAGAAGGAGGTTCTGGGGCTGTGGATTGAGCAGACCGAAGGCGCCAAATTCTGGCTCAAGGTCGTCAACGACCTGAAGACGCGTGGCGTCAACGATATCCTGATCGCGGTGGTCGATGGGCTCAAGGGCTTTCCCGAGGCGATCGCCTCGGTCTATCCGCAGACCGTGGTGCAGACCTGCATCGTGGGGTCGTTGAAAAAGTCTGCGGTCGTCGATTCACTGATCCCGCCGGTTCTCTTTGATTCGCGAGGTGGGCAGGATGCTGGGTCGGAAAGAGCGCGATCAGCTGGAGCTGTTCATCACCGGTTCGTTGCGACAGCTCGTTCCAGACGACCACATCCTCGCTCGCGTCGATCGCGTGTTGGACCTCTCGTGGCTGCGTGACGAGGTCGCCGATCTCTACTGCACAGATAACGGACGCCCGGGGATCGACCCGGAAGTGGCTGTTCGGCTTATGGTTGCCGGCTTTCTGCTGGGAATCATCCATGACCGACGGCTGCTGCGCGAGGCGCAGGTCAATCTCGCGATCCGTTGGTTCGTGGGCTACGGTTTGCACGAGGTGCTGCCCGACCACTCGTCGCTAACGCGCATTCGCCAGCGCTGGGGTGCCGAGCGCTTTCGCAACATCTTCAAGCGCACGGTGAAGGCGTGCATCGCAGCCAGGATTGCGACCGGCGAGATCGTTCATATCGATGCATCGCTGATCCGCGCGAATGTGAGCTGGGACGCTTTGGCAGGGCACCATGTTGCCGACGTAGAGGCGGCCAATCCATCCGAGTTCGAATGGGAAGATCGTCAGAGCGGCAAATACAAGAAGATCTGCACGACCGACCCCGATGCGACTATGGCGACGAACGGTCGTAACCGCCGTCTCGAACCCTCCTACAAGCAACATACGGCTGTCGATGATGTGAAGGGCGTCGTTGTCGACGTCGAGGTGACGACAGGCGAAGAGAACGAAGGTATGGCCGTAGAAGCTCAGCTCGATGCCATCGCCATGACAACCGGTGTCGCTATTAAGATGGCGACCATGGATGCAGGCTACGCCTATGCTAAGGTTTTTCGGGCGTTGGAGGACCGCCAGATCGATGCCATCGTACCGGCCAAGGCCGAGCGGCGACCTGGCAAAGTCATACCGACGCGGCGCTTTAGGCTCGATGCCAAGCACAACCTGGTGCGCTGTCCAACTGGCAAGATCCTACGGCCCAAGGGCAAGCTGCAACGGGGCTCTTTTCAACACTTCCATGCGAGTCGCGAAGACTGTCGGGCCTGTCCCCTGCGGCCACGTTGCGTGAGCCCCTCCCGCCATGCGCGTGTGGTCGTATTCAACATTAACCACCCGTCGTTGCTTCGAGCGCGGCGCAAGAGGCTCAGATGGGGAAACCATGAACACCATTTCTATCGGCGTCATCGTTGGCGAGTTGAGGGGCTGCATGGCGAAGCCAAGACTTGGCACGGTCTCGCTCGCGCCATCCGTCGTGGCAGAGACAACATGCGCATCCAAGCTTTCCTGACTGCCGCTGCTGTCAATCTGAAGCGGTTGGCTGCAGCACTCTTCGCCATTTTGCTGGTGTTCGCTCCCCACGTT
The DNA here is from genome assembly GCF_001440415.1 of Bradyrhizobium retamae. GTDB lineage: Bacteria > Pseudomonadota > Alphaproteobacteria > Rhizobiales > Xanthobacteraceae > Bradyrhizobium > Bradyrhizobium retamae. The sequence goes on along the minus strand of NZ_LLYA01000205.1, from coordinate 4,299 downwards.
AATGATCGGATCCGTTTTCAAAGGATCGCCTCAACCTGAGGCCCAACCAGCCGCGCGCCCACATCTGGCAAGGACGCGAGTCAATTCAAAGAACGGGCTTTTTCAACGACCCCATCGTGCACCTGATCCGCAACAGTCTGGCGTTCGTAGCCTGGAAGGATCGCAAGGCAATCCTGCCTGCCATCAAGGCAATCTACCGGGCCGAGAATGCCGACATGGCGCTGGTCCGGCTCGAGGAGTTCGAGGACGAATGGGGCAAGCGCTATCCGGCGATCGGCCAGGCTTGGCGCCGCGCCTGGGAACACGTCGTGCCGTTCATCGCGTTCGCTCCTGGCGTCCGCAAGATGATCTACACTACCAACGCAGTCGAGGCGCTGCACCGTAGCTTGCGCAAGATCATCAAGACCCGCGGCAGCTTTCCAAACGACGACGCGGCGTTGAAGCTGCTTTATCTCGCCATCAAGAACGCCGGATTGAGGTGGCGGCGAGGCGTCGAGTGGACTGCCGCCATGGGCCAGTTCGCCATTCAGTTCGGCTCGCGTTTTCCGGGATCAGCGCGATGACCAAAGTGTCGATCACCCGTCTTATCCGGCGGCCCGAGTTTGGCCGATCAGCAAGCTCTGTAAAGGCGGGCCTGCGGCCCCCGCCTGCGGCGGCTGCGGCCTTGACAGAGCTTGCTGCCCGGCCACTGTTAGCCACCATGGGATCGATGACAATGTCCGGCTGATGCAAGAAACGACTGCAATTCAATCTTCACAGAGGCCTCTTACACAAAATATCTGACATTCCCCCAAAGCTGCCGCCGCAACAAACGCCCTATGTTTATTCCACGGAAGAACTGCGCCGCCTGTTGGACGCGACCTCGATCCTGAAGGTTGGGCATCGCCCTCACGTGCCAGCTATGTACCGTACGCTCCTCTTGTTGCTGTACGGAAGCGGCATGCGTATTGGCGAGGCGCTTCGTTTGGTCTTGCAAGACGTGGATCTGACTGATCAGGTCATCACCGTCCGTGACACGAAGTTCTTCAAAACGCGCCTCGTGCCAATCGGACCAAAGCTCAACCAGGAACTGGTCGAGTACGTCGAGCGCCGTCGCCGGCTCCCTCTGCCGCGCGGGAAAGGATCTCCATTATTTACTACGCGCGGCAGTCTACCGTGGCACTATGTGCGGGTCATCTCCTGGTTTCAGCATGTCCGCCGAGCCGCCGGAATCAGTTGCCCTGTCGGCGAGCCTCGACCTCCACGGCTGCACGATATTCGCCACACAGCCGCGGGGCACCGGGTGATCGCATGGTATCGCTCCGGCCAGGAGGTGCAGCGACTGCTTCCGCAACTCGCAACCTACCTTGGCCACATCGATATCCGTTCAACCCAGCGCTATTTGCAGATGACGCCTGATCTCCTCCAGGCGGCCAGCGAGCGCTTTGCTCTGTACGCGATGGAGGCTGACCATGAAGGATAAGAGCCTGCTTGGTCCGTGGATCCGGCGGTTCTTGCTGGAACATCTGGTTGCCGAGCGCAATCTTTCCCGCAACACCCAAGCCAGCTACCGCGACACACTGACATTGTTGCTGCCGTTTGCCAGCAAGCAGGGAGGCTGCGCCATCGATCGCATGACCGTGGAAGATCTCACGCCGGAAGTCGTCCGCAAGTTCCTGGACCACCTGGAGCGCGATCGCCAGTGCAGCGAGGTTACCCGCAACCAGCGGCTGGCGACCATCCATTCACTTGCGCGCTTTATCGGGACGCGTTCGCCGGTCCACCTGGCCTGGTGTTCCGAGATACGAGCAGTGCCGTTCAAGAAGACGACCAAGACCGCGATTGGATACCTCGAAAAGGCCGAGATGGACGCGTTGCTAAACCAACCTGACCGACGCACGAGTCTTGGGGTGCGCGACCATGTTCTGCTGCTTTTCCTATACAACAGCGGTGCTCGCGCCGATGAGGCAGCAAAATTGACGGTCGGCAATCTCCAACTGGGCGCGTCCCCGTCAGTGCGACTTCACGGCAAGGGAAACAAGATCAGAATCTGTCCATTGTGGTCAACGACGGCAACCTCGTTGACTCGTCTTGTGGCCGACCGGAGCAAAAGTGAAGCGGTCTTTCTCGGGCGGACGAACCAGCTTTTGACGCGCTTCGGAATACACCATCTCGTGACGCAATATGCCGCTATGGCGCGCGAAACGGTGCCGACGTTGGCGACGAAGCGCGTGAGCCCACATATGGTTCGGCACACAACGGCCGTGCACCTGCTGCGCGCCGGCGTCGACATCAACACGATCCGTGCTTGGCTGGGCCACGTGTCATTAGACACCACGCACATCTATGCTGAAGTCGACCTGGAGATGAAAGCAGAGGCGTTAGCCAGGGTCGATATCAGCAGCCTGAGGCCGCCACCTCGGCAACCCTCTCTCCCCTCGTTGATGGCATTCCTGAAGGCCCTGTAGGCCGAAAGGTCACACTCTTATGTTGCGGAGCGAGCCGAGGAGGTTGGCGAAATCCTTGGCTCACTCCAGCAGCGACAACATAAATCTGGCCGCAACATAACGGCTGTTGGACGAAGCCGCTCCGCGGCAGAACACTCGGCAAGGGTGGCCCATCGTCGGATGAAGGAATGCGGCTGAAGCAACTGTAACTGCTTTGGCGTGCCATGGTGAGACGTAATTTGCAGCGTTCATAGGCTTGGCTTCGAGCAAGATGGCGTTGCTGCCCTCGGGCAGTTTTCGTTTTTTTTGCCAAGGAGCCTTCGATGACCCCGCTTCGGTTACGCATGATAAACGACATGCAGATCCGCAACCTGTCACCGCACACGCAGGAGTCCTATCTGCTGCAGGTTTCGCAGTTCGCCCGCCATTTTGCGAAGTCGCCGGCTTTGCTTGGGCCGGAAGATGTCCGCGCCTACCAAGTCTATCTGACGAACGAGAAGAAGTTGGCGCCGAAGTCGATCCACGTGACCGTCTCAGCGCTCCGTTTCTTGGACCGTGTCACGCTCGGCCTCGAATGGGATTTCGACCTCATCATTCCGTGTCCAAAGGCGCCAAGACACTCGCCGTCATCCTCAGCCCCGAAGAGGTGCTGCACTTCCTCGGCTGCGTGGAGAGCCTCAAGCATCAGGTGATCCTGACAACATGCTACGCCGCCGGTCTGCGCATTTCCGAAGCGGTACGCCTAAAGCCGGGGGCCATCGACCGACAGCGGATGGTGCTACGCGTCGATCAAGGCAAGGGGAAGAAGGACCGTTACGTCATGCTCTCGGCACGGTTGCTGGAGACACTGACCGACTATTGGCGCGCCGTCCGGCCGAGCACGTGGATGTTTCCCGGCGGTATCCCCAACGAACCGATATCGACCAACGCGGTGCAGGACGCCTGCAGCAAGGCGCATCGGTTAACGGGCCTTGCCAAGCCCGTGACGCCGCATTCGCTGCGGCATGCCTTCGCCGTCCATCTACTCGAGGCCGGCACCGATCTTCGCACCATCCAGCTCTTGCTTGGCCATCGGAGCCTGTCCACAACCGGGCAATATCTCCGGATAGCCACGAACAAAGTCTGCGCGGCGACCAGCCCGCTGGAGCTGCTGCCGCGCCCAATCCCTAAGGCACCACCACCGCCGCCGCCTGAACATTTCTGACGGCGGCCCCATGGGACGCTCAGGTCCGGAAGTGGCGGATATCTTCCGCCGCTATGGTGCTGCCTGGCGCGAGCAGCACTGGAGGTCCCTATCGACCGAACGACGTGCAGCAATGACGGCGATCGAGCGCTGCCGAACGGCCGCGCTCGGTGGCCATGTCGACCAGTGCGATCACTGCGGAGAGCGGCGGATCTCCTACAATAGCTGCCGCTCGCGCAACTGCCCCAAGTGCCAATCGCTCGCGCGGGCAGAATGGATCGAGGCCCGACAAGCGGAGCTTCTCGATACCCAGTATTTTCACGTTGTTTTCACCATACCCGACCAAATCGCAGCGATCGCATTCCAGAATGCCGGCACCGTGTACGATATTATGTTCCGCACAGCTGCAGAGACTTTGCGGACTATCGCTGCCGACCCCAAGCACCTCGGTGCCGAGATCGGGTTCTTTTCTGTCCTTCATACTTGGGGCCAGAACCTCCTTCACCATCCCCACCTCCATTGCGTCGTTCCTGGAGGAGGACTGTCCCCGGATGGCAGCCGCTGGATCGCGTGCCGGCCCGGCTTCTTTCTTCCCGTGGCCGTGCTTTCCCGTCTGTTCCGGCGCCTATTTCTCCGCGCCTTGCAAAAGTCGTTCGATACCGGCGAGCTACAATTCTTCTCGTCGCTGGA
>NZ_LLYA01000204.1 GCF_001440415.1 Bradyrhizobium retamae | reverse complement strand
AGACGCTCCACTTATCGAGGCGGAAATTCTGTTCAGACAACCGGGACCAGCTCACAGTGTCTTTCCGTCCTCTACGTTCGTATAGTGATAGGTTAACCGCTCGCCGGCGGGACAGCGATAAACATCGTCGGCGGCGACATAGAAGAAGTCCTGTTTGCCGAAGCGGCCGGCAGCTTTGGCGCCCAAAGTCATCGGCTTCGGCAACGTCACGGTGATCTCGGCTTCCTCGCAGGCCTTGATCTCCTCCCCATCGTAATAGCCGCGGTCTGCCACGACTTCGAGCGTCTCGACAGCCATCTCGTCGCGCGCCTGCCTGGTGCCATGTTGGCGAGTTGGTGACGATCGGTGCCTACGTTGGTCACCTCGTGAGCCACGATGAGATGATGCTGCGTATCAACTGCAATCTGCACGTTATAGCCAACGATCCCGGTGTCCTTGCCACTTGTCGCCATCGAGCGCGCGTCAGGATCGGTCAGCGAGATCTGCCTGTCCTCACTCTTCATCATCTCCGCATGATCGCGTTGAGCCGGACAATCTCCTCCTTGAGCTTCTCGATCTTGCCCTTCAACTTCGCAACTTTCGCCTCTGGCACTGCATCGCCGTGCCGATCGGCGGTCTCGAGCTGCGAGAGATACCGGGCGATGCTCTCGTCGATCCGCTCCAGGCGCCGCTTCATCTTCGCCTCGGTGAAGTTCTTGTCCCGCGCATTGACGGCCTTGAACTTCGATCCATCGATGGCGACGCTCGCTGCAACAAGCAGATCAAGCTTGCGGCACAGCGCGACGAACTCGCGGCAGACCTCACGAATGGCCTTGCCATTGTCCTTGCGGAAATCTGCGATGGTCTTGAAGTCCGGCGCCAACTGCCCGGTCAGCCAGATCATCTCGATATTGCGCTGACATTCCCGCTCCAGGCGCCGGCTCGACGGCACGCGATTGAGGTAGCCGTAGATGTAGAGCTTGAGCATAACACCGGGGTGATAGCTGGGTCGGCCGATGTCGAGTGGCTGGACACCGACAAACCCGAGCTTGTCGAGATCGAGACCGTCGACAAACACGTCGACCGCTCGCACCGGGTTATCCTCGGCCACATAGTCGTCGAGCGATGCCGGAAACAGTGTGCTCTGCCCGCGATCCAACCCTTCAACAAAGCGCTTCATCAGATGCCCCGCAAAATCGCCGGGAATCTTATCGCGCGAATCACAGCAAACAGAGCCTTTTCACACAGCCTGGGCCATTTCCGGAAGTGATTGGACGCCGCTGGCACGTCCGCCTTGCAGCAGCGTGCGTCCGGGGAAAGGATCAATTGGCGCTGGAACGCCACCGCTGACGACCGGGTTCTGGTGCTCCGAAACGCTCTCAGTCTGATATCCGGGCGATGAGATCGGTGTTGCCCGCGCGCAGGCCCGCTAAACGCGACCATCCGCGTTGCTACTAACGCGGCTTGCTCGTCCCGGGGGATATTCTCAATCGCTTCCAAGATTTCGGCACGCACGTCCTTATAGCGCCAGCCGCAGACGGATCAAAAATTGAGCTGGATCAGTCCGAATGCACCATGCGCGACCTTTCCCGTACCGCCGCTGCTCACCGGGTAGTCCCAGTTGGCTGAATATTCCACGGCCACCTTCAGCCCATCCATCACCCACTCGCCTCCGGTAAGGAAAAGCCGGTGCTGGGGGACGAAGCCGATCCGGGTTGGCGCACCGTTTTGCAGCAATGTCGCGCCCGCCATGTCTTTGCTGCCGGAATATCCCACCGAGATGAAATCGCCCTGCGCGCCGATCTCCGTTATCCATGGGTTCCAGTCGAACTGGTAAGCAATCGAGGCCTGCCAGGTCATCGGCATCATGTTCCGCGCAATGCCGAGCCCATCGACAAACCTGGCGTCCTGAATTGCGGCATTTACCTCGCCCACGAAGGCGAACGGGCCAAAGCTGGCTTTGAGGCTCGCAGCCATTCCGGGAATCTGCCCTATCTGGCTCAGGAATGGGAGGTAGGACGAGTGCAGAAATCTGCTTTCGAAAACGGAGGTGCTATAGTCGATATGAAAGTCAAGGGTCCATGGACAAATCAGCGAATCCGTCAGCTGGTCATAGGGCACGCCGCAATGGCCCCTTGTCCGGTAACCGAGACTGACATTGTAATCGTCGATTTTCGTCCGGCCGGGGATGATGCTGTCGCTGCCTTTGTAGGTCATGACTGAGCCGTAGAAGGGCGGCGGGTCGAAGGGGACTGTGACTGGCGTAGGCCGGAACGGCCGCTCAGGCAGCGGGGTGTAGCCGAGCCAACGCATGAGTTGGCTCACGGCCGGTGCGACGACCAACGGACTAACGCGTGGAACAACGACGGGCGCCGGCGGCGGCTGCCGCGCTGGGGTTGGCCAGGCGAATTCCAGCCCTCCCGCCGTCTGACGGTTTTCAAACACCTCGGTTGTCAGGGGAGTGCCGATCGATAGCGTATCCAGGCGTGCCACGCCCGTGGACGTACCGAAATGCAAAACCTCCACGCCGAAGCGGGCCGCGATCGGGAATTGCATCAGATCGCCGACTGAGACGTGAGTCCGATCAAGCGTAAAGCGATCCACGCCTATGCCGGGGAGGTTGGTCGGCACCACTGGTTGATTCCCGGTCGGGAATATTGCGCCAGTGCCATTGTCGAAGTGCAGAACCAGCGCACCGGTCAACCAGTCGCTCAACCTGATATCGAAATCGAGTTCCGCCGTACCCAGCGACAGGTTATCCTGGGGAGGGCCGGTGAATGAGCCGGTCCGCGAGGCCAGGCCTTCAACCACGCCGCTCAGCGAGAGGAAGCTATTAATTTTCGGTCCGGTCTTCGAAAGCGAGTCCCGGATGATCTGGCGCGTCGCGTTCTCGTTCGCCGCCCAGCCGATCTCCAGCTCTTTTATACGCTCGTTAAGCGGCCTCTTCGCTGCGGCTTCCGACAAATCTGCAGCGGGCAGTGCCGGCGGATCGACGGGCGGTGACCCAACCACTGCCGCTGGCGCAGGCTTCGCTGCCATTACGGCAGGTGCCTGATGTTGATGCTCCGCCACGGGCTTGGTCCGCCGCGCCGGCGATGTCCCCTCCAGGGCGCTGAGACGTTCGGAAAGTTTGTGGTTTTCCGCCTTGAGCTCTCCGAGCATACGGCGGAGAGCTGCGATGTCCTCGTTTTCCGCGGCGGCATAGGAAGGAATGAGCAGAACGAGGCTGAACAATGCGGGCGCGGCGCGAAAGATAAATGGGTACACGGAGCAGACGCGGTACCAGTCGCGCGTAGTTGACCTTACCGTGCTAGTTTCTGCAGCGAGCCAATGTCGCCCAGATCCGGCGACGCGCTCATCCCGCTTACCCCAGATCATACGCGGCCCCATCACTACCGCAGTTCGACGTCACTCACATGCTCGAACAAACTCGTTGATAACGATTCCGCTCTGGCAATCAGACTGTCTCAGCCAGCGTTTCATCCGTCAGGCCGACTACAGACAAGAGCCCGCTCAATAACGCGGAGCACATAATTGCCGGAAGCCCCCAGCAAAGTTGGGGTAAGAGTGACGCGGATGACGAAATACGCAAGCGCCACGAAGTGGTATATCTAAAGTGACGCATCCTAGAGTGCAGAAGAAGCCGCGAACAGCCTTGTCGGCTGTCGGTCAACTTCAAGTGGCGATAGGGTTTTTGCCACCTAAGCTCGCAAAGTGCGTAAATACGCATGACCTAGTTGGAACCAGTAATGTAATCCAAATGGGTGGATTGTGCCGATAAGAACATCAACTTAGGATTTTCACTCGCCTTAACCTGTTTCTCGGTCTGCTTCAGGAAAGGCAGTATTGCGGAGCTTTGATTACGGCGAAGCCTCACTAGCGCTTTAGCACGACCGAAATAAAGCCGGCGCAAGGCCGACCAAAAATTCGGACTCGTGGGGAATAATATTGGGTGAACAATTGTGTTGCCTCTACGAGCGACACAGCGGTCAGAAAATCCCGCATTCAACGGGTCCTCGCAAACGGAGTTCGACTACAGCCACAGATCGAAGACAACCAGAGGTCAAAAGAGGGGGGCGTCGAAATGTTGGCGTGGCTCATATCCTCTACTGTGCGTTTACGCACCCTCATTGTAGTTGTCGCCGCGGGCCTGCTGATCCTCGGCGCCGTCGATGTCAAGAACAAGCCGCTCGACGTCATCCCCGAATTGGCGCTCCCCTCGCTCACTGTGAAGACGGAATCGCTTGGCCTCTCCAGTGCCGAGGTTGAATCGCTGATCACTGTGCCGCTGGAGGCGGACCTGCTTAACGGTGTGCCGTGGCTGCAGGTCATCCAGTCGGAATCGATGGCGGGACTTTCGACGATCGAGATGATCTTCGCGCCTGGCACCGACCTGATGAAAGCGCGCCAGATGGTGCAGGAACGACTGACGCAGGCGCATGCGCTGCCAAACGTCTCCAGCCCGCCGACCATGCTTCAGCCGGTTTCCTCGGCCAGCCGAGTGATGAACATCGGCCTGAGTTCGAAATCCGTCTCACTGATCGACATGTCCGTTCAGGCGCGCTGGAATATCGCGCCGCGCCTCGCCGGGGTTCCGGGGGTGGCCAATGTGTCGATATGGGGTCAGCGCGAGCGGCAGGTGCAGGTGCTTGTCGATGCCCGAAACCTGAATAAGAAGGGCGTCAAGCTCGACCAGGTGATCAAGACGACCGGTGAGGCGGTGTGGTCCTCGCCGCTCACCTACCTGAACTCATCCACGCCCGGCACCGGCGGCTTCATCGAAACGCCGAACCAGCGGCTCAGCATCCGTCACCAGCTGCCAATCTCCACCGTGGGTACCTTCGCCAAGGTGCCGCTCAGCGGCACGACCACGAGCGTCGGCGACGTCGCCTTTCTCGTGGAGGGTCATCAGGCGCTGATCGGAGACGCCATCGTCGGCGAAAACCCCGGCCTGATGGTGGCGATCGAGAAGTTCCCCGGCTTCAACACATTGGACGTGACGCGCGGCGTTGAGCGCGCGCTCAACGAACTGACACCGGGGCTGCCCGGCATCGAAATCAATACGACCATCTATCATCCCGCGAGCTTCATCGAACGCGCGACCAGCAATCTGGGCAAGGCCATGCTCATTTCGATCATCCTGGCCGCCGTCGTGCTTGGCCTTCTGATGAGTAGCTGGAGGACCGCGGTTATCGCCCTGACCGCGATCTCTTTGTCGCTCGTATGCGCTGAACTTCTGTTAAGGGCCGCCGGAATCCCGCTCAGCATGATAGTCGTCGGCGGCCTGCTGATGGCGTCCGGCGTAATCGTGCATGACAGCATTATCGACGTCGAGAATGTGCTGCACCGCTTGCGTGTACCGGAAGGCGAAGGTCGGTCCGGCTTGATGGTCGTCGTCCGTGCGATGCTGGAAACGCGCCGGCCGATGCTGTACGCATCGCTGATCGTCTTGCTCGCGGTGCTGCCAGTTCTGTTCATGCAGAGTCGGTCCGCCGCGTTCTTCGCGCCGATGGCCTGGGCCTATATCGCCGCCGTGTCCATCTCGATGCTGGTGTCGTTGATCGTGACGCCCGCGCTGGCCGCGGTGCTGCTCGCCAATGCGCCACTGACCCCGACGGGCGGTTGGGACATCAATAGGTTGGCCAGGCCTTTCGATCGGATTGTCGGCCGCGTCATCCACGCGCCGCTCGCCTGCATCGGCGCCTGCGTCGTGGCGGCGATCGCGTGCTTCGCGCTCTGGAGCCCGCTCGAACGCAATATGGTGCCCAGCTTCAGAGAGACGGATCTGATGATCGAATGGCAGGGGCCGCCAGGCACCTCGCTGCAGGCAATGACCCGATCGACCGAGAACCTGATCCGCGATCTGCGGCAGATCCCGGGAGTGCAGAACGCCTTCGCCAATCTCGGACGGGCGGTGCTTTGTAACTGCGAACGCGCAACGGACGTCAACGCCGGGCACGTGTGGGTCAGCATCGATCCGAAGGCCGATCGCGAAACAACCGTGGATGCCGTCGAAGCTGTCATCACCGCTTATCCCGGGATGCGTGGCAAGCTTGGGACATACCTGTCCACAAAGCTGCGCGAGGCGCTCACCGGCGACCCGGATAGCCTCACTGTCCGTGTCTATGGCAACAGCCTTGAGATCATACGCGCCAAGGCGGAGGAGATCCGCGCAGCGATGGCGAAGATCCCCGGCATTGAAAATCCCCGGGTCGAATTACAGGTCGAAGAACCCTCGATCGAAGTCAAGGTGGATGTCGATCGCGCAGCCGGTTACGGCCTGAAGCCGGGCGACGTTCGCAGGGCGACTTCGGCGATGGTCGGCGGCATCACCGTCGGTGCGCTGTTCGAGGACCAGAAGGTTTTCGATGTGGTTGTCTGGGGGCGCCCGGAGTTGCGCGACAACATCGATGACGTGCGGAATCTGATGATCAATAGCGAGAGCGGGTCTCAGGTTCGCCTGGCTGAGGTTGCGGACGTCCGCATCGCGCCGGTCACCAGCATCATCCAACGACAGGGGTCCTCGCGTCGTATCGATGTTTCCGCGAAAGTGGATGAGCGGGCGCTTGGTGATGTGGCGGATGATGTCGCCAGAAATGTCAAGCAGATCGCATTCCCGTTCGAGCACCGTGCCGAGGTGCTCGGCGAATACAAGGAACAGCGAGCCGCCGTGCGATCGATATACAGCTACATGGCGGCGGCGGCGGTATTGATGTTCCTGCTGACGCAGGCGGTGCTCCGCAGCTGGACACTCAGCGCCCTGTCGCTGCTCGGCGTACCGGTCGCTGCACTCGGCGGCCTGGCGGCGGCCGCAATCAATGACGGTCACTTCTCGCTTGGTTCTCTGCTGGGTCTGGCAGCGGTGCTCGCGCTGATGGTGCGGCAAGGTATAGGTCTGGTCGCCCATTTCCAGCATCTGCAATTGAACGAGGGTGAGCCGTTCGGCGAACAGCTGGTGCGTCGCGGCGTGCTGGAACAGTTCCCGCGCATCATCGCCTCATCGGTGACGACGCTCGCTCTGGTGCTTCCGTTCGCGATCATGGGCGATGTCGCCGGACTTGAAATCGCGCACCCGCTCGCGCTCTCGGTCTTGGGCGGCGTCGTTACCATGACGCTCGGAACGTTGTTCGTGCTGCCGGCGCTTTACCTGCGGTTCGGCGCCGGCTGGACCGCCGACCGGCTCGATCTTGAAATGGAGACCGCGTCATGACTGCCGCGCGCTTCACTTCGAACGTTGTGAAAGGGAGAAACGTCTCATGGCCCGCTTCAGCGTATTGATGGTCGCGGCGTCCGCCACCTGCCTCGCCGCGTGGTGTGTCTCAGCCCCGGCCGGGGAGTCGGACGTCAAAAAGAGCGCGCCCGCGCGGGTCGAGGCCACGAATGATGTAAAGATCAAAAAGATCACGCTCACGCCAAAAGCGGCGGAACGGCTTGGCATCCTCATTGACGAGGTGCGCGCCGATCCGTCGGGCCGCCGGATCGTGCCATACGCATCTGTTCTCTACGACCTGACCGGAAAGACGTGGGTCTATATCAGCGCCGATCCGCTGACCTTCGTTCGCGGCGCCGTGGAGATCGACACCATCAAGGGCGACAACGTGTACCTGAGCGACGGGCCTCCCGTTGGTACGAAGGTGCTTGCGGCCGGAGTGCCGGAGATCTTCGGGACAGAGGTGAAGGTAGGGCACTAGCTGCGCGACGAGGTTGTTTTTCCATAACGGCGTCGGCCTGAATGGGGGATGCTTTCCGATGATGAGGCTGATTGTAGCTTCCAGTCTGCGCTTTCGTTATCTGGTCCTCGCCCTTGGCGTGGTGCTGATCTGGTTTGGCCTGGCGCGCCTGCGCGACGTGCCAGTGGATGTATTCCCGGAATTCGCGCCGCCACGGGTCGAGATCCAGACAATCTGTCTTGGGCTCTCATCCGCCGAAGTTGAACAACTCGTGAGCGTGCCGCTGGAGAACGCGCTGAACGGCGTCCCTGGCGTCGACGTGATGCGGTCGAAGTCGGTGCCGCAACTGTCGTCGATCCTGCTTATCTTCAAGCCGGGTGCCGACGAAATCCGCGCGCGGCAACTGGTCAGCGAGCGGATGGCGCTCGCGAGCAAGAGCCTGCCGACTTGGGCCGCGCCGCCCTTCATGATGCCGCCATTGTCCTCGACCAGCCGGATCATGAAGATCGGCATTACCTCGAACGACAAGTCCGTGATGGACCTGTCGATGCTGGCCTATTGGACCATCCGGCAGCGGCTGCTTGGGGTACCCGGCGTTGCGAACGTCGCGATCTGGGGAGAGCAGCTCAAGATGCTCCAGGTCATGGTTGACCCGAAGCGGATGGCCGCCGCGGATATCACGCTCGACCAGGTGCAGGAGGCGGTTTCCGATGCCCTCGACGTTGGCCTGTTGCGCTATGCCCGTGGCGCGCATATCGGCACCGGCGGCTTCGTCGAAACACCCAATCAGCGCTTTCAACTCCGCTTCGTCGGCGTCGGCGTTACGCCGGAGACGCTGGCCAAGGTGCCGGTGACCAAACCGGCCGGGAAGCCGCCGCTATTGCTGAGCGACGTGGCCAATCTTGTCTACGCACCGCAGGGCATGATTGGCGATGCCGTTATCAACGACGGCCCGGGCCTAATGCTCATCGTCGAAAAATTCCCCTGGGGCAACACGCTCGCCGTCACCCGCGGGGTGGAGGAGGCGCTGGAGAGGATGAAGCCCGGCCTTCCAGGGGTTGAGATCGACACTACAATCTTCCGGCCGGCGACTTTCGTCGAGGACTCGATCGCCAATCTGTCGTGGGCGTTATTGCTGGGCTGCGTGCTGGTCGTGGGAATCATATTCGTCTTCCTTTACGAATTGCGCACCGCGATCGTCTGCATCGTCGCCATTCCGCTGTCGCTGCTCGCGGCGGGCCTCGTCCTGTTCCAGGCCGGCGCCAGCGTCAACACAATGATGCTGGCGGGCTTCGTGATCGCGTTGGGGATCGTCGTCGACGACGCGATCATCGACGTCGAGAACATCATGCGGCGCCTGCGTCTCGCTCGACGGGCGGGCGATGCGCGGAGCACCGCGCGCATCATTCTGGACGCTTCGCTCGAGGTGCGGGCGCCGATCATCTACGCTACGCTCATCGTGGTCGTCGCGGTCGTGCCCGTGCTGTTCATGGAAGGCCTGACTGGATCCTTCTTCAAGCCGCTGATTACGGCCTATGTGCTCGCGATTGCGGCCTCGCTCGTCGTGGCGATGACGGTGACGCCGGCGCTCTGTCTCCTCCTGCTGCGTAACGCGCGGCTCGAAGGGCGCGAATCGCCTGTCATCGTCTGGCTGCAGCGCCGCTACGCGCCCTTGCTGGAACGGGCCACCCGAACGCCGCGCGCGGCCTATGTCGCCGTCGGTGTCGTGACGCTCGTGGGGATCTGCGTTTGGCCACTGCTCGGGCACTCGCTGCTGCCTTCGTTCAAGGAGCGCGACTTCCTGATGCACTGGGTTACCACCCCCGACACGTCGCTTCCCGAGATGCTGCGCATCACGACCCGCGCGAGCAGGGAACTGCGCGCCATTCCGGGGGTGCGCAACTTCGGTGCGCATATTGGCCAGGCCTTCGCCGCCGATGAGGTCTACGGCGTCCATTTCGGGGAGAACTGGATCAGCATCAGCAAAGACGCCGACTACGACAAGACGCATGCCAGCGTCGAGGAAATGGTGGACGGCTACCCCGGCCTCTACCGCGATGTGCAGACCTATCTGAAGGAACGCATTCGCGAGGTCCTGACCGGGGCTGGCGAGGCGATCGTCGTCCGCATCTTCGGCCCGGACCTCGACGTTCTACGGGACAAGGCGGAGGAGGTCCGCGCTGCACTCGCGGACACTCCGGGCCTCGTCAACCTGCACAAGGAGTTGATGGTCGAAGTGCCGCACATTCAGGTGACGGTGAAGCTGGAGGAGGCACAACGCTACGGCCTGAAGCCGGGCGATGTCCGGCGTGCCTCCGCGACCTTCATGGCCGGAGAGGAGGTCGGCGATATTTTCATCGAGGGACGCACCTACGACGTGCAGGTGTGGACCGCGCCGCAAGCCCGCCACAGCATGGACTCGGTCCGAGAGATGCTGATCGACACTCCGACCAGACAGCGCGTTCGGCTGTCGGAAGTAGCCGATGTCAGCATTCAGCCGACACCAAATGCCATCAAGCGCGAGGCAAGCTCCCGTCGGATCGACGTGCAGGCGAATGTCCGGGGCCACGATCTCGCCGCCGTCGCCGTGGAGGTGCAGTCGCGCCTGCAGAAGATGGCGTTTCCACTTGGCTATTACGCGGTCCTGCAAGGCGAGTATGCGGAACTGCGCACCGCCCGCGAGCGGCTGCAACTGTTCGCCGTGCTGGCGCTCGCCGGCATATTCATACTTCTGCGGCAGTCTTTCGACAGCTGGCGTCTGGCCACGCTCAGTTTCCTCACCCTGCCTTCGGCGCTGGTGGGCGGCGTCCTCGCCGCGTGGCTCGCGGGCGGCGTAATTTCTCTCGGCTCGTTGATCGGTTTCCTGACCGTGCTTGGCATCGCCGCTCGCAACGGGATCATCATGATCAACCACTTCCAGCATCTGGAACGCCATGAGGGAGAGGTGTTCGGCATGAAGCTCGTGCTTCGCGGCGCGAGCGAGCGGTTACGGCCGATCCTGATGACGACCGGCGCCGCGGGGCTTGCGATCCTGCCGCTGATTATTTTCGGCGACCTGCCGGGCCACGAGATCGAATATCCGATGGCGGTCGTCATTCTGGGCGGCCTCGTGACATCGACATTGCTCAACCTGTTCATCTTGCCTGCATTTTATCTCCGCTTCGGTCGCGGTACTGGCGCGCTGACGGACAGTCTGACTGTTGCAGGAACGGCACGAGTCTCCGGGAATGTCTGAAATGAATATGAATTTGGAGGAGGTTACGATGGCAAAGGCAGCGATAAGATCTTGTCAGGAAACAATGGCCTTGGCTGTGCTTGTGACTTTCATTTGTCTCGGACTGTTCAGCGGCGGCGTTATGGCGCAGAAGAGCAAAGCTCCCGAGGATGCGCTGGAAGCGTTCGATCGCAACAATTTCGATAACTCCGCCAACGTCGACAACAAATGGTTCCCGCTGCAGCCAGGGACTCAGGTGGTCTACAAGGGGTTCACCGAGGAGGACGGGAAGCGCGTTCCCGCTCGGGTGGTGCAGACCGTGACGGACCTCACCAAGGTAATCAACGGCGTGCGGACCGTCGTCGTCTGGGATGTGGACTACAAGGACGGCAAGGTGAAGGAATCAGAGATCATTTTCTTCGCGCAAGCCAAGGACGGCAACGTCTGGCTGCTGGGTGAGCTGCGTGAAGTGTACGACGAGGCGGAGTTCGTGGGCAGTCGGGCATGGCTCGCTGGCCTGGATGGCTCGAATGCAGGAATCATGATGAAGGCAGACCCGCGGCCGGGGACACCAAGCTACTCTCAGGGCTACGCGCCGCCCCCGTTCAACTGGGCGGACCGCGGAGCCGTAGAAAAAGTCGGTCAGAAGGCCTGTGTTCCGGCCGGCTGCTACAAGGACGTTCTGGTGATCGCGGAGAGCAGCAAGCACGAGGGTCCGGACGCCCAGCAGCTCAAGTACTACGCACCCGGTGTGGGCTATATCAAAGTTGGTTGGAGGGGAAAGGGTGAAAAGCTGCGAGAGACCCTGGAGCTGGCCGAGATCGTGAAGCTCACCCCTGATGCGCTGGCGAAGGCACGCGCGGAGGCCCTGGAAATAGAGAAGCGCGCCTACCTTTATGGTCGCACACCGCCCGCCGAACTCATGAAAAGTGCAACTGATGCAAGAGGCCAGTGAGTATTTCGCTAGGGATCTATCCCTGTTTGGGATCGCCGCCGTCTGACTGCTCCAGAATCGGTACGAGTATCTGGGAGTGCGTGACATGAAAACCGTGCGTCGCCACAACGGCTGGATTGTCGCCGCCGTTGCGACTCTATCTGCTTTTACATATCCGGTGACGGGAGCCGCGGCTGAGGATGGCCGTTTTCAAAAGCTCTCCGTTTACCTCGAACGCAATATACAAGATCACGATGCCGAGATTCGGTTCGAGGCAACCGGCGCGGAGGATGGGCTGGCGGCGCTGAAGGTATCGGCGCCGGGCGAGCGTACGGTGATCGATCTCAGAACGCCGGACTCGAAATTAGGAGTTCGGAGTCTTGCGCTCGAATCGCCCGAGCCCGCTGACGATGGGGTTGTGCGGGCTGATTTCCCAGCGGGCGCATATCGTTTTGAGGGAACGACGACCAAAGGGGCAAGCCTGCGTGGTGAGGCGCAGTTGAGCCACGTGTTCCCAAAACCGGCGGCATTCGAATATCCGCGACCTGACCAAAGAGACGTACCCGCCACCGAGCTGACCCTACGATGGTCCGCGCCGAAGGGGATCGAGGCCTGCGCTATCGTGATCGAGCAAACGGGCTCGGCCTACGAAATCCGGGCACTGCTACCGGGTTCGGCAAGATCCTTCACGGTGCCTGAAGGGTTCTTGCGCGCTGGCAAGGCCTACAAATTCGCGATCGGGACCGTCGCAAAGGACGGCAATCGGTCCATCATCGAAGCTGGCTTCACCACTGCGAGGTCGCGATGAACAAAGCCCACCCGAGCACGTCAGACTGGCCCGAGTCGAACAGGCGATGCCCTGCCTTCTGTCCAGGAACGGCGATGCACCCGCGCATGCTCTCGCTCATCGGCCAAAACGAGGATGAAACATTTGCAACCTTGGGCGACGTTTGGCCGGACCGCCGGCCCGTAACTGGAGGGCATTGAGATGTTCGAGAATCAAAGGTTGGATCGACAGATGAAGCCGGCGAGCGGTCAACCTGGTCGGCCGACCAACTGGCGAACCACCCTCCTGGCGGTCACCGTTCTGACGGCGGCCGGGTTCGCGCTCGCTGGCGGCGCTGCCGCCGGCGAGATCAAGGATCCGCCACGCTGGAAGAGCGGCAACGATTTCTCGTCACTGAAGGATTGGAATCTGAAGGGCGAGAATATCGTCCCGCACGGCGTCAACCCGCTCTATTACCCGATCATGCCGGGCCACAAGCACGCGCTTGAACGGTCCGATCACCCAGACGGCAAGTATCGCAAGGAGACCGTGGTCCTCGACACCACCGAGGATTTCGATATTCCCGGGATTGGCAAATTCAAGACTGCGGTTGTGCAGGAAGAAGAACGTGTCGATGGCGTCCTGACGCAGCGCGCGATCAACTGGCTGGCCCTCGATAAAACCACCAACAGCGTCTACTCCTTCGGCGGATTAAGTTGGGAAATCAAGGAAGGCAAGCCGATTTTCGCTGGTACCTGGCGGGCGGGCGATCCTGACGGCGACGGCGTCACCGAGCCCGGCATGTTGATGCCCGGCAATTTCACGATCGGTGATCGCTATATCGCCGCCGGCAGCAAGAGCTTGGCCTTTGGTGGCTCCGAGAACATGGAAGCCGGCATCGAAATAAGGGTTCCGGCCGGGACGTTCAAAGGCTGCGCCCGGATCCGCGAGCAGGATCTGATCAAGCCGAACGAAATCACCGACAAGGTCTGGTGTCCAGATGTGGGGGTCGTGAGCGACAGCTCCGACGGCAAGCTCGTCATTTCCAACGCGCTCCCAGCCAGCAATCCAGCGTCCAACGTCTCAACCGTCGGAAAGGCAAGCGACAAGCCTTTGAAGCAAAAGTCTCCGGTGGCGAAGATTTCGGCTGCCGAGGCCACCAAGATCGCGCTTGAGCGAATGCCGGGAAAGGCCACCGACGTGAAGATTGAGAGGAAGCTCGGCAAGAATGTCTACGTGGTCGAGATCCAGACGTCGCGCGGTGAGAAGGACGTTTTCATCGACATCGAGTCCGGAAAGATCGTCGGTACAGAATGACATGGATCGGTCGCCTCGGCGTGACTCCGGCGCGCCGAGGCCAATCGATCGAGGGAACACGGCGAGAAGGGGCGTCGCCGCGGAAATGGTGACAGGAGAAACGGAACACGAAATTTGTGTGGTTCTTTACCGGAAAGGGTAGCTTCATGAAGAAGACGATGTGCGCGAGTCTGTTCGCCGTCCTGCTCGCGCCGGCGATAGCCGCGGCACAGGTGCAGGCGCCGAAGGGCCTCGGCACCGAGGAATTCGGCATGTCGCCACGCGAACTGGTTCAGGCGATCGAGAAGACCGAGGAACTGATCGCGCGCTGCATGCGCGAACAAGGCTTCCAGTACATCGCCGCCGACCACAACACGGTGCGGGCGGGCATGACGGCGGACAAGCGCCTTCCAGGCCTCAGTGAGGAGGAGTTCGTCAGTCGTTATGGCTTTGGCGTATCCACCTTCTATACGGGTTTGCCGCCTCAGCTGTCCACCGGCTACAGCCCCGCCCGCGTCGGTCTCGGCGAACGTAATGTGCAGATTTTCCGCAAGCTTTCCCCCGCAGATCAGGTGGCTTACAATCGCGCATTGCTCGGCGATGACGTGTTCAGCACCCTGGCGGTCGCTCTGGAGACCGAGGATTTGTCGCGAACCGGCGGTTGCACGCGCAAGGCACTCACTGAAAACTTCAAGCCCGATCAACTAAAGGCCAGCCACTACAATCCCCAGGATGCGCTGATCAACAAGGACCCGCGGATGAAGGCCGCGATTGCGTTCTGGCAGCGGGAGATGAAGAAGGTCGGCTTCGAATACGGCCATCCGGACGAAATCGAACCCGACCTGCGGAACCGGCTCAGCGCGCTGACCGAGGGCGGCAAGCTATTGGTTTCCAAGATGTCGCAGGACCAGAAAGCCGCGCTGCGGAAGCTACAGGATTTCGAGCGCCTGATCTCGGTCAAGAGCCACAAAATGCATGAGGAGGTGCTGACGCCAATCGAGGAGAAGATCCAAGAGGAGCTGTTCTCCCGCAAGGTGCAATAGACCAATTAGGATGTGCACTCCCGTACTTCCCCAAATCGGCGGCTATGAGTAATCTCCTTTCCTGGCAGCGCATCGCATGACGAAGGCGGACACAACGCTTCCTGCGAAGATTGCCGGCACGCTGTCGGTGGCGGGAGGGACTACGGCATGGTCGCAAAGCGCGTAAACGTTCTCTGGGCTATCTTGGGCGTGGTTGGCGGCATAGCGGTTGGCGCCTGGTACATGGGCTCCAGGATCCAGTCGCCTGCAGAGGTGGCGGCGCGCACCGCGGCGCCCGAGCCATCCGCGATCCTTGTGCCTGTGGAGTCGCGTGTATTGAGTTCCGATATCGTCACCCGCGGCACGGTCCGCTTCGGGCTGCCGCAGCAGGTTTCGATCGCTCCTTCCACGGTCAAGGGCGGTGCCGGGCTGATCTCGTCGCTGCCGCGGCCAAATACGAATTTCAAGGAGGGCGAGGTGATTCTGTCCGCCTCCGGCCGTCCGGTCTTTGTCCTCCAGGGCGGGGCACCCGCCTTTCGCGACATGGCGCCGGGAACGAGCGGCGGCGACGTCCGCCAGCTTGAAGAAGCTCTGGCCCGCCTTGGCTTCGGTCCGGGAACAGTCGATGGCAGTTACGATCAAAAGACATCCGCCGCGGTCGAGCACATGTATAAGAAGGCCGGATGGGATCCGTTCGCACCGACGCGCGAACAGCGCGCGGCCGTTGCCACGCTCGAGCGAGAGTGGACGGATGCCGCGCGCGCCCAGCTTGCGGCCGAGGCCACGCGCGAGACCGCGTTGAAAGCGGTCGCCGCCGCGCGGGCCATCGCGGAGCAGAACACGCGTCAGGCTACGCTCGACAACGCGGCGCGGGTTGGCGACAGCCGCCAGCTCGCCGACGCGCGATCTGGAAAATCGCTGGCGCTTGAAGCCGAGCGCGCGCGCGCCGCGCATTCCGCGACTGCGGCCACCGCCGATGTCGCCACGCAAATGGCGGATCGTGCCCTGATCGTGCTCGATCCGCGCCAGACCGAAACGGCACGCGCCGCGGCTGAGGCCAAGCTGAAAGTGGCGCGTGCCGCGCAGCGCAAGGCGAAGCTGGAAGCCGATCTGGCGATACAGACCGCGGCGCGCGAGGCCGCTCTGGTCGACGAACGGATCAAGGTCGCCGAGGGAGCGGTAAAGGCGGCCCGCCTGGAAGGCGACCGCAGCATACGCGCGGCGCAGGAACAGCAGTCGCTCGCCGAATTTGACGTCAGGGTCGCAACCGAACGCGCAGAGCGGCTGGCCAGCGAGCTCGCGGCGGCGCGTGCCAAGCTTGGCGTGCAGGTGCCGGCGGACGAGGTCGTGTTCATCCCGTCGCTCCCGATCCGCGTCCACGAGGTGACTGCTGCGGTCGCTGCCAATGCTTCCGGGCCGGTCATGAGCATGACCGACAACCAGCTCAGCATCGACTCGCAACTGCCGCTTGAAGCCGCGCCGTTGGTGAAGCCCGGGATGAAAGTTGCGATCGACGAGCAGGCGCTTGGGATCAAGGCGACCGGTATCGTTGAGACGGTGGCGAACACGCCCGGCACGCGTGGCGTGGACGGCTATCACTTCTATCTCGGGGTCAAGGTAGAGACCACGCCGGTGCTGCTGGCAGGGTTTTCCGTCCGTCTGACTATCCCGATCGAGACGTCGAGGGGCGCGGTCACCGCGGTGCCAACCAGCGCAGTATCGCTTGCCGCCGACGGCACGTCGCGCGTGCTGGTCGATCGCGGCGGCAAGCAGGAATTCGTCACCGTGCAACCGGGGCTTTCGACGGGCGGCTATGTCGAGGTCAACACCCCCGATGGGGGGCTTGCCCCCGGCCAACTCGTGGTGGTGGGGTATAAAACAGCCGAGCCGGCAGCAGCGAAATGAGGCTCATGGAAGACAAGCGGCCGGAGGTGCCGATCAAGGCAGTTCCTGCCGATGCCGACCATGTGCTCGATCTGCGTAAAGTGTGTAAGCAATTCGGGACCGATCCCGCCGTCCACGCGTTGATCGATGTCGACCTCGTGTTGCGGCGTGGCGAATGGCTGTCGATAACCGGTCCATCCGGCTCGGGGAAATCCACGTTGTTGAATATCCTCGGTTGCCTCGACCGGCCAACCAGCGGACAGTACCTTTTTGATGGTATCGAAACGACAAAGCTGAGCGAGAATGAGCGGGCCGGGCTGCGCAGCCGCCGCGTTGGATTCATCTTTCAGTCATTCCACCTGCTGCCCTATCGCACTGTCCTCGAGAACGTCATGCTGGCGGAAGTATACCGCCGGCACACCGGACGCGGGCGGCGCGAGCGGGCGATGGAGGAAATTCGCCGCGTCGGCCTCGAGCATCGCGCGAATTTCCTGCCTTCCAAATTGTCCGGCGGCGAACGTCAGCGGGTGGCGATCGCCCGCGCCCTGATGGGATCACCGAGCCTGCTCTTGTGCGACGAGCCGACCGGCAATCTCGATTCCAAAAACACCGAGTCGATCCTGGATTTCTTCACCGAGCTCAACAAAGAGGGCATGACGATCGTCGTTGTCACGCACGACGAGAACGTTGCGCGCCGGGGCTCGCGCCGGGTCAACATGAAGGATGGCCGGCTCTTTGGTGGAACCGAGACGGCATTGCCACCTCCATCCAGGGCGCGCATTGCGCCTTCGGGAATCACAACGCGCGACCTTGTGTCCGAGGCCATCGCCGGGGCGATCGCGCGGCCGGCGCGCATGGCGCTGACGGTGCTTGGCATCGTGATCGGCATGTCGGCGTTGGTAGCCACCATTGGCCTCACTCGAACCGCCGGTAACCGCATCATCAGCCAGTTCGATCAACTCGCAGCCACGGAATTGTTCATCACGGCGCGGCCGGGAATGGCGACCGGCACGATTGATCCGCGTGCCATTCCATGGGACGCGCCGGAACGGCTGGTCCGGCTGAACGGTGTCGTGGCCGCGGGCCTGCTCAGCGACGTCAATATCCGCGACATGCTCGTCAGCGCCTCGCCGGTGGTGGATCCCGCCAATCAGACCGCATTCAAACTGGCGGTGCGTGCCGCCTCGCCGGATTTGTTCCGCGCGGTGCGCGCCGACCTCGCCTCGGGACGGTTTATCGACGGGGGGCATTCTGCCCGCGCCGAGCGAGTTGCGATCCTCGGCCCCGATGCCGCGCGCCGTCTGGGCATCACTGGAGTCGAGCGGCTGCCCGCGATCTATGTCGGCGACGAGCTCTATCTCGTGATCGGTATCCTCCGTGATGTGGTGCGAAAGCCGGAACTGCTTGGTTCGGTGATCATTCCCGAGGGTACGGCGCGACGGCATTTCAGTCTGTTCGGGCCTGGCATGGTGGTCGTGGAGACGAAGATCGGCGCCGCTTCCCTGATCGCGCTGCAGGCGCGGGCGGCGCTGCGGCCGGACGACCCGCGCACGCTTCGCGTGCAACTGCCGCAGGAGCCGCGGCGCGTGCGCGACGACGTGCAAACCGATCTCAATATGATGTTCCTGCTGCTGGGCGGCCTGTCGCTCGTGGTCGGCGCGCTTGGCATTGCAAATATCACCCTGGTGGGCGTGATGGAGCGAACGGCGGAGATCGGACTGCGCCGTGCCATTGGCGCCACTCGCCGCCACATCGCTTCACAGTTCCTCCTTGAGAGTGCGTCCATGGGTGTCGTGGGGGGACTGCTCGGATCCAGTGTCGGCGTGCTGATCGTGGTAGGTGTCTCGGCGTATCAGGTCTGGACTCCGGTGCTCGACCCGCTCGCTCCCTTGCTCGCGCCAGCGGTCGGTGGCGTGATTGGTCTGCTGTCTGGGGTCTACCCCGCCTCGCGCGCCGCCGCGCTCGAGCCGGCCGAAGCGTTCCGGCACTAGTTCGGACTAAAAAAAGGCTGTTGGATAGCATCGACCGCAAAATTTACTTTAAGCAGTCAGGACAAATCCCGGCGCGATGATGAACGCTCCCCCGATCCGACTTTCAGTTCGATGAGGCCAGGGACGCCTAAACGAGCCGCGAAGGTCGAAGCGTCAAATATTCTGAAAAGCTTAACTACGTCAGCAAACGCCGATGTCTCACTTGGGTCCAGGCTGTGTGAAAACGTGCGCGAGTGGAGAATGCGCAGAATTGTCTTCTCCCTTGCGCCCCCATCGCCTGTGGCGGCCAGCGTTCTTCTTTTCCGATTCGACGTGATCGGGACAAAGTTTCTACGTGCAAGTTGACGGTAAAATTTTTTACACATGGGGTAATTCCGGGCCAGAGCCATATTGAAGCTCTCAGAATCAGCTCTCCACGAATCTATGATGCTCACCACTTGGGCTCTGCAATGACAGGAGAGCTGCAATGGAGCATTATGTCGGACTGGACGTTTCTCTGAGGCTAACAGCGATCTGTATTGTTGATCAGACGGGAAGGATTGAGCGTGAAGGCGTGGTTCGTTCCGAACCTGGCGAGGGGCCCTCAAAAGAAGAGCGTGAAAGTGGCTCCTACGACATCCTCTTTGTCGCACTCGCGCCTGACGGCCGACAATTGCACACCGCCGTCACCGGTGATTGCGAACCGGGTTACGCCTCAACAGAAAAAATGATTAGCGAATGTGCGATCGGCCTGCTACGCGACGCGCCCGATACCGCAGCAGGAATTTGGACTCCAGGGGCAGCAATGCAGCAAAGGCTGATCAATAGGCTCGTCGAGCATGCTGGGTTGAACTTCAAAGTCGAGCGCTGATCGGAGTCAGCATCTGGCCCTCAGCCAAACAAAGGCAGTGGCCCTTTCCACGTCGGCTGCCAGAGGCAAACCGGGAAACCAGTCGTGAACATTTGGACTTCCGGGTCTGACCCAGATGTATGGTCCGGCCGTGCGGTGCAAGAAGATTTCGACGATCCGGAAGATGCGGTCTTGCATCAATGTATCCGGCCTCTGCTTAGAGCACAGTGCTCCGGGCCATCATGGATATCAGCGCGCATGCGAGCTGATAGCGGACAGGCCTCGACCGGGCCATTTGGGTCACCAGTGTTCGCATGCGCCGGGAAGACCGATTCTCCATCGTCGTCTCATCTTCTCGCAGACCTCGGCGGGTAAGGGTGTTGTTACGTCATCGATAGCTCCTCACTTCGCGCGGTTCCTTTGTTCGTGCCTGGGCGTGCGTTCCTTCGTCCCGGTCTACGCGCGCAGACGCGCCGCGCGCAAGGGGCGTCAAGGCCGGCCGTCGTGCTGTCCTGACGTCTTGCTCTACCACTGCCAGGCTGCGTCTTGACGGCCCCGCGCACGGCGCGAGGGTCAGGCAGGTCGGGACGCCGTCTCCTCCGTCTTGACGCTCGCGAAGGCGCGTCCCTTGCTGAGAACCGCCCAGGCAATTCGGGCGAGTTGGCAAGCGCAATCGCCAGCACGTTGTGATGCAGTCGTTTCTTGGCGGCTTCGATCCAAGAGTTGAGGCCATAGCGCTCCCAACACCTGATCTTGACCAGCACAACCCACGCGGCTTGCACGAACAGCGCGCGCAGGTAGCGATTGCCGCGCCTTGATATACTGCCGAGGATCGTGCGGTCGCCGGTCGATATCTGC
>NZ_LLYA01000203.1 GCF_001440415.1 Bradyrhizobium retamae | reverse complement strand
ACTGATTGCTGCGGTCGATTTCGGCGGCGCGCGGGGCGATCTCGTTCTGCGAAAATGAATGCACGGTCTCGCGAATGGCGTCCGCAGTCTCGCCAAGATCGAAGTTGAACATCCGATGGGCGTTGGGAATCATGGCCGCCTCCCGGCGAATTAAACGTTGTTTCAAACAGACTTAGTACCCGGGCCTACACTTGTCACGCGGCGAAATACGCGCGCGTCCAAGATGGGTCAGCACTGCGATGCGGCCAAATGCGCGCAACTCGCCCTTGCGCTGGGACACGGCTCGGGATGTAATAGGGTAAAACATCGCCCGTTCGGCATGCTGCGCACGGGGAATCAGGGAGAGCGGCTCATGCACGGAACCATCGATCTCGCCGGAGATTCTCATCTGCGCGCCGCGCGCGACACGGCACAGTCAATGCCGCTGGCGGATTTCGATGTCGGTAATCCCGAACTGTTTCAGAACGACTCATTCTGGCCGTATTTCGACCGGCTGCGCCGGGACGATCCGGTGCACTACTGCAGGGACAGCATGTTCGGGCCGTACTGGTCGATAACCAAGTACAACGACATCATGGACGTCGAGACCAACCACGCGGTGTTCTCCTCGGCGTCGTCGCTTGGCGGCATCACCATTCGCGACGTCGCGCCGGACCTGCGCCGCGAAAGTTTCATCGCGATGGACCAGCCCCGCCATAGCGCGCAACGCAAGACAGTGGCGCCGATGTTCACGCCGACGCATCTCGACCAGCTCGCGATCAACATCCGCAAGCGCTCCGCCGAATGCCTCGATAATCTTCCGAAGAACGAAACGTTCGACTGGGTCGATCAGGTTTCGATCGAGCTCACCACGCAGATGCTCGCCGTGCTGTTCGACTTCCCCTGGGAAGACCGCCGCAAGCTGACGCGCTGGTCCGATATCGCCACCACGATCCCGCATCCCGGCGGTCTGGTCGAGACCGAGGACCAGCGGCAGGCCGAGTTGTTGGAATGCGCGACCTATTTCGCAAGACTATGGAAGGAGCGCATCAACCAGCCGCCGAAGAGCGACCTGTTGTCGATGATGGCGCATAGCGATGCTACGCGCGACATGGACCCGAAGAACTTCCTCGGCAATCTGATCCTGCTGATCGTCGGCGGCAACGACACCACCCGCAACACGCTCTCGGGCAGCGTCTATGCGTTGAACAAGAATCCGGATCAGTATCGCAAGCTGCGCGACAACCCTGACCTGATCGATAGCTTCGTCCCCGAAGTGATCCGCTGGCAGACGCCGCTGGCGCATATGCGCCGCACCGCGCTCGAAGACATCGAATTCCGCGGGCGTCAAATCAGGAAGGGCGACAAGGTCGTGATGTGGTACGTCTCGGGCAACCGCGACGAGGAGGTGATCGAGCGTCCCTACGAGTTCATCATTGACCGCGCCCGCCCCCGCACCCACCTTTCCTTTGGTTTCGGCATCCACCGTTGCGTCGGGATCAGGCTGGCAGAACTGCAACTGAAGATTATCTGGGAAGAAATCCTCAAGCGGTACGATAATATTGAAGTGATTGGCGAACCGAAGCGGGTATATTCGAGTTTCGTCAAGGGCTACGAGACCCTGCCGGTCCGCATCGCCGCCTAGCCGCGCTCACGCTCACCCGGGATGATCGAATCATGAACGTTCAAACTGCCATCAGAGCCGACAAACGAGAGCTGCTGCGCGCGGCGCGCGAGGAGGCCTACTCGACGCCGCTGAAGGACTTTCATCCCGGTGCGCCAAAACTTTTCCAGAACGACACGCTGTGGCCGTGGTTCGAGCGGCTGCGCAAGGAAGAGCCGGTACATTACTGCGAGAATGCGCCGATTGAACCCTATTGGTCGGTGACCAAGTACAACGACATCATGCATGTCGACACCAACCACGGCATCTTCTCCTCCGACTCCACGCTCGGCGGCATCTCGATTCGCGACGTTCCGCCCGGCTATGACTATCCGAGCTTCATCGCGATGGACCAACCGCGGCACTCGGCGCAGCGCAAGACGGTGTCGCCGATGTTTACGCCGACGCATCTGGATGAATTGGCCAAACTGATCCGCGAGCGCTCGCAAAAGGTGCTGGACAATCTGCCGCGCAATGAGACCTTCAACTTCGTCGAGCGCGTTTCGATCGAACTGACCACGCAGATGCTGGCGACGCTGTTCGATTTCCCCTGGGAGGAGCGGCGCAAGCTGACGCGCTGGTCCGACGTCTCGACCGCGCTGCCCAAGAGCGGCGTCGTGGAATCGCCGGAGCAGCGGCGCCGCGAGATGGACGAATGCTACGCCTATTTCTCAAAGCTCTGGAATGAGCGCGTCAATGCGCCGCCGAAGAACGACCTGCTGTCGATGATGGCGCATAGCGATGCGACGCGACACATGGACCCCGACAATCTGATGGGCAACATCATCCTGTTGATCGTCGGCGGCAACGACACCACCCGCAACACCATGAGCGGTTCGGTGCTGGCGCTGAACGAGCACCCCGACCAGTATCAGAAGCTGCGCGACAATCCAGCGCTAATCGATTCCATGGTGCCGGAAGTGATCCGCTGGCAGACGCCGCTCGCCCATATGCGGCGAACCGCGCTGGTCGATACCGAAATCGGCGGCAAGAAGATCAGGAAAGGCGACCGCGTCGTGATGTGGTACGTCTCCGGCAACCGCGACGAGGAAGGCATCGAGCGGCCTGATGAATTCATCATTGATCGCGCCCGTCCCCGCACCCATCTGTCGTTCGGCTTCGGCATTCATCGCTGCGTCGGCATGCGGCTCGCCGAGCTGCAGCTCAAGATCGTATGGGAAGAAATGCTGAGGCGTTTCGACCGCATCGAGGTGGTCGGCGAGCCGAAGCGGGTCTACTCGAGCTTCGTGCGCGGCATCGAGCAGCTCCCGGTACGCATTCCCGGGTGAGCCGCGAGCTCAACCCACCTGATCACCACAGGGCGTAAAAGAAAAAGCCGCCCAACGCGGCTTCCAATTTCGAAACCTGATGATCGTGGATCAGGCAGAGATGCCTGGGCTGTGTCTTCCGGAAAGATCTGAAAAGCAGAATACCAATCTCCCCACTTCAATATGTGGCGCGCAAGGGGCTTGCTTCAAGGCCCCAGTCATCCCGTAGAACCGCCGACCGAAGCCACAACCTACGGGGTCACGAAATGAGTGGATTTGTCGTCGACGTGCCGGTCGCGCAGGGCCGGGTTGATCGCAGCGGCGCGAACGACCGGAGCGTCGCGATGGCCGAGCATGCAGTGGTCATCCTCGGCGGAGGTCCGACGGGGCTGATGTTGGCCGGCGAGTTGGCGTTGGTTGATATCGACGTTGCCATCGTCGAGCGGCGCCCTGACCAGGAGCTCGTCGGCTCGCGCGCGGGTGGTCTGCACGCACGCGCCATCGAGGTTCTCGATCAGCGCGGAATTGCCGACCGGTTTCTCTCGCAGGGACAGGTGGCGCAGGTCGCCGGGTTCGCCTTGATCCGCTTGGACATCAGCGACTTCCCCACCCGGCACAATTACGGGCTCGCGCTATGGCAGAACCATATCGAGCGCATCCTCGCCGGCTGGGTCGACGAGCTGGCGGTGCCGATCTATCGCGGACGTGAGGTGACTGGCTTCGCGCAGGACCGCTCCGGTGTTGACGTCGCGCTCTCGGATGGCCAGTCCCTGAGGGCGAAATATCTCGTCGGGTGCGACGGCGGACGCAGTCTGGTCCGGAAAGCAGCCGGCATCGACTTCCCCGGCTGGGATCCGACGACCAGCCACCTGATCGCCGAGGTCGAGATTGCCAAGGAGCCGGAATGGGGCATCCGCCACGACGCCATCGGCATCCATGGCCTGAGCAGGCTGGAGGATGGCGGGCCGGTGCGGGTCATGGTGACCGAGCAGCACGTGGGATCCACCAGTGAACCCACCTTGCGCGATCTCAGCGAAGCGCTCATCGCCGCCTTCGGGACCGACTATGGCATCCACAGTCCGACCTCGATATCCAGGTTCACCGACATGACCCGGCAGGCGGCGTCGTACCGTCGAGGCCGGGTGCTGCTGGCCGGCGATGCCGCACACGTGCATTACCCCGCAGGCGGACAGGGCCTCAACATCGGTGTGCGACGCCGTGAATTTGGGATGGAAGCTGGCGCAGGTCATCAAGCACACGTCGCCGGAAAACCTGCTGGATACCTATCACGCCGAGCGCCACCCGGTCGCTGCCCGCGTGCTGCGCAATACGATGGCACAAGTCGCGCTGATGCGTCGCCCGGACGACCGCCTCAAAGCCTTGAAGGACACCATGTCCGAACTCCTCGGCATGGACGAGCCCCGCAAACGGTTCGCCGCGATGATGTCCGGCCTGGACGCCCACTACGATCTCGGCGAAGGACATCCGCTGCTCGGACGCCGTATGCCTGACCTCGACCTGGTCACCGCCAACGGTCCGCTGCGGGTATTCACCCTGCTGCACGATGCCCGGCCAGTGCTGCTCAACCTCGGCCACCCCGGTCGCATCGATATCACGCCGTGGGCGGATCGGGTCCAGCTCATCAGCGCTGAATATGCTGGTGCGTGGGAGCTGCCGGCAATAGGCGCGGTCGCTGCGCCGACCGCCGTGTTGATCAGGCCCGACGGATATGTCGCCTGGGTTGGAGAGCAAACTGAGCTCGGGCTCGCTGAGGCGCTAACCACTTGGTTCGGATCGCCTGCCGCAGCGTAGCTGCATAGGTTTTGCCGCGGCGTCGGTCACAAGCGAACATCGGCCCTGTGTCTACGCGACCCTCGAATGCGACATCGCCGCCGACGGCATTCGATTCCCCTTTGTGCCGAAAAGAGCTCCCTTGACAAAAAAATTTGTCAAGCTACGCTACTGCCATGATCGATATTGAAGTAATCAGCGATCCGGCTGTTGCAGTTGCGGCCCTTGACCCTATTCGAAGCGCGTTGCTGGCCGAACTCGCAGAGCCCGCGTCGGCGGCGATCCTGGCGACGCGCCTGGGACTGCCTCGTCAGAAGGTGAACTATCATTTGCGCGCGCTCGAAGCCTGCAGGTTGGTCGAGGTCGCGGACGAACGGCAGTGGGGCGGATTGACCGAGCGGCTATTGGTGTTATCGGCCAAGTCGTTCGTTGTTTCGCCAGAGGCGTTGGGCGCGGTCGCAGCCGATCCGAAGCGCAGCAAGGATCAGCTCGCGGCCAGCTATCTGATCGCACTCGGCGCCCGTATCGTTCGCGAAGTCGGCGATCTCTGGAAACGTGCGCGGAAGGCCGACAAGCAGCTTGCGACCTTGTCGATCGATGCAGAAATTCGCTTCGCCTCCCCCGCTGCCCGCGCCGCGTTCACGCGTGAGCTGACACAAGCCATCACCGAGCTGGTCAGCCGCTACCACGATGCGAACGCTTCGGGAGGCCGTAATCATCGATTGGTGATCGTGTCTCATCCCTTCCCTCAAACGTCTCACTGAAAGGACAGACCATGCCCGTGAAGAAGGAACAGTCTGGCCGTCGCAGCGTCGAAGCCAAGGTTGAGGTGCCCGGCACACCCGAAGAGGTGTGGCAGGCGATCGCGACAGGTCCCGGCATTTCGTCGTGGTTTGTGCCGACGACGTTGGACGAGAAAGTCGGCGGCGAAACCAAATCGAGCTTTGGTCCGGGAATGGATTCCGAGGCCAAGATCACCACTTGGGAGCCGGCCAAGCGTTTCGTCGCCGAAACAGAGGAAGGACCTGGCACGGTAGCCACCGAGTGGACCGTCGAAGCCAAGGACGGCGGCACCTGTGTGGTCCGGGTCGTTCATAGCTGGTTCGCCAATACGGACGATTGGGATGACCAGTTCGAGGGGCACACCTACGGCTGGATCGCATTCTTCCAGAACCTGCGGCTCTATCTGGAGCAATTCCGTGGGCAGCCGTCGACGACCGTGGCGCTGTCCGCGATGTCGAACGAGAGCGATGCTTGGAGCCGCCTGGTCGGTCCGCTCGGATTGGCCGACGCAAGCGCCGGCGCACGCTTTGCGACACCGGCTGGAGTGCCCGAGCTACGCGGCATCGTGGAAAACGTCAATCCTCCACAGTGGCCAGGACTGCAATTGCGGCTCGAACACCCCGCACCCGGCATCGCACATCTCTTTGCCATGCCGATCGGAGGGCCGATCCTGTTGACGGTCCGCCTCTACCTCTACGGAGAGGCCGGGCGCGCCGTGGCCAATCACGTCGAGGCCGATTGGCGGCGTTGGCTCGATCGTCAATTTCCGCCACAGACGTAGCGGCGGATCCCGGCACTCGTGAGCACACCCGTCAATCCGGTGTCGTTGGCTCACCGCGCGCGAGGCCTTCTCGCGCGCTGTATTCGTACCAGCCGCCGGTTAAGGATCAGGCGATCAACATCCGCAGGCTATCCTTCCATGATCGGCTGACTAGGTGTTGACAGTCAGGGCCACCGGCATGAGGTCCGCCGGTTGCTTGCGAGTCTGCAGGTACATCTGGAACCAGTTAGAGAACTCGACCATCAAATGGTCGACATGTCCCTTCACCATCGCAGCATCATGCGATGGGGCATGTCAGGTTGGAGCGGGATCGGCACGCCGGTCCAGTCCTCCAAGCGCCTCGCGCGCAAAAGCTTTGGCCCGTGAGAATGTCCAGTCACTTCCAGAATGCCAACACGCCCGTCAGGGAGAAGCAGCACCCCGAGGTGTTCGGGATGAGCTCGCAGCATTGCCGACGTATTCGCATGCATGTAGCCGGCCACGAACCACTCGATAAATTCGGCGGCGCTGCCTTCGGCGACATGAACGACAACCATCGACTTGGCGAATTTGCCGTCACGGCGCCATTCTAACTGCTCAGCGTCGCAGGCTGCGATCTCTTCGGCGAACAGGTTTGCCATCGCTTGGGCGTCCAGCTTGCGAGCCAACGTGGCTATCATGTGTCTCCCGCGCTGCACCTCCATTTGAGGAGCGCCTCGCTGCTCACTGGATTGCCTTCCTTGAAAAACGTCACTCCCTGCATCTTGCCCTCTTATTTGAAATACGAAGCATGGAGAACGGCCAATCCATCCTCCGCCCGCCCATCATGCTGCTCGCTCTCCACTAACGCAAGTTTTCCTGCGTTAATTATCGCAACTTTTTTTGAGTTTACGGGTTTTCCCGAAGACGCGCCTGCGCTAGGATCACGACACATGAAGACAGGCGCGGAAGAACAACACACGCAGCGACGCCCGGGCGGCCGCAGCGCGCGCGTCCGCGAGGCAGTCGTGGCTGCGACCGTGGCCGAACTGCAGGAACAGGGATACGACAAGCTGAACATCGCCGCCGTGGCGGCGCGCGCCGGAGTGCATGAGACGTCGATCTACCGGCGCTGGAAGACGCGCGAAGGTCTGGTGACGGAAGCAACTTTTGCGCTCTTCGCGCAGAAGATTGTCTTGCCGGATCGCGGTTCACTGATCGACGACCTGGTGAGTTTGATGGTGGCAGCGGGGCGGCATCTCAGCAGTCCGCTCGGCTATGCAGCCATGCAGTTCGCGCTCGCGACGCGAAAGGATCCAGTCTTGACCCGCGAGATGCACGAACATTGGGCGCTGCGTTTTCGGACGCTGAAGCAGGTGTTCGAGCGCGCCGCCGGACGCGGTGAATGGCCGCGCCACACCGATCCCTGGCCTCTCATGCAAGGCCTGATCGGTGCGGTGTACCTGCGCGTGTTCGTGCTGCGGGAGCCCGTCACGCCAGCGCATTTGCGCCCCTTGGTAGCGAGCCTGCTGATGCAGTCACGAAACGCTCGACTGGATGCAGTTCAAGAAGCCAATCGATAGCATCGGCAAGCAGGGTGAATCTCCTGCGACACACGCCGCCCCCTATACAATTGCGGCATGACAGAAGTAGCCAGATGAGAATGCCGCACCCGGCCGTTTTGTTCTAAGCCAAGCCTTGAGGCCCGCACATCGGCTCAGGCGAGCTTGATGTCCCAGAGGCCCGCTTCGTGGCAGGCGATCAGTTCGTCGCGGAGCAGCTCGCTCACGAGCGCAATCGCAGTCGAGCCGGGATGATCGATGGGAGACGCAAGGGTCAGTTCGCGCATCGGCGACGGTTTTGATATCGCCGCTGTTTCCAGCCGGCCGCTGGTGACTTCCTGGCGCACCGAGGACGGCGGCAGCAGCGTGTACCCCAGCCCTTCCTCGACAAGGCTGGTCAGCACGCGGAAGGAATCGGCCTCCAGCTTGACGTCGAGCTTGATTTTCTTTTTCGCCGCCGCCTGCTCGATCAGCGCCCGGAGCCCGTGCGAATGACTGGGCAGCACGAGGCGCTGTTTCAGCAGCCAGCCGATATCGACCTGCTTCTTCTGCGACAGCCCGCTGCCGCGCGGTCCGACGGCGACAATGGGATCGCGGCCGAGGCTTTGCACGGAAAGATGCAGGTCGCTCGACGGCCCGTAGATCAGCGCCAGGTCCATCTCGCCGCGGTGCAGCCATTCGGTCAGATGGCCGCTGTAACTCTCAACGATGCAGAGCGAGATGCCCGGATATTTGTCGACGGTGCGCCGGGCGAGCCGCGCCGAAATCACGTAGCTCACTGTCGGCACCAGCCCAAGCACCACCCGGCCCGAGGGCGGGCCCCCGGCGGACTGGATCTCATCGCGCACCTGGTCGATCTGCCGGACGATGCCGGCGGTGCGCGCCAGCAGCAGCCGGCCGGCGTCCGTCAGCACCATGCCGCGGCCGTTCCGCGTGAACAGCTCGGCCCGCAGTTCATGCTCGAGCAGCTTGATCTGGCGGCTCAGCGCCGGCTGCGCCACCCGCAGCGTATCGGAGGCCTTGCTGAGGCTGCCGAGTTCCGCCACGCAGCTGAAGGTCCTGAGCTGCCTGATATCCATTACTTGCCAATCTTCGAAGGCAGGTTCATACGCTATAACAATTCAGCATAGGTGCCCTGCCGTCGTTTCACAACGGCCCGCATCCTTAAAGCAATTGACATCAACCCGCATCCATCGCCAGAAAACCCAATGACCGCACAAGAACAACAAGACGAATTCCACGACATCCGCGACGCCGTCGCAAAGCTCTGCGCCCAGTTCCCCGGCGAATACTGGCGCAAGCTCGACCGCCAGATGGCGTATCCGAAGGAGTTCGTCGATGCGCTCACCGAGGCCGGGTACCTCTCGGTGCTGGTCCCCGAGGAATATGGCGGCTCCGGGCTGAAGCTGTCGGCCGCAGCCGCGATCCTGGAAGAGATCCAGCGTGCTGGCTGCAACGGCGGCGGCTGCCACGCCCAGATGTACACGATGGGCACCGTGCTGCGGCACGGCAACGACGCGCAGAAGGCGAAGTACCTGCCCGGGATCGCCAGCGGCAAATTGCGGCTGCAGGCGTTCGGCGTTACCGAGCCGACCAGCGGCACCGACACCTCCTCGCTGAAGACCGTCGCCAGGCACGACGGCGACCACTACATCGTCAACGGCCAGAAGATCTGGACCAGCCGCGCCGAGCATTCCGACCTGATGATCCTGCTCGCGCGCACCACACCGAAGGAGCAGGCCAAGAAGCGCACCGACGGGCTTTCGGTGTTCATCGTCGACATGCGCGAGGTCAAGGGCAAGGGCCTCGAAATCCGCCCGATCCGCACCATGATGAACCACGCCACGACCGAAGTGTTCTTCACGGACATGCGGGTGCCGGCGGAAAACCTGATCGGCGACGAGGGCAAGGGCTTTCGCTACATCCTCTCCGGCATGAACGCCGAGCGCATTCTCATTGCAGCCGAATGCATCGGCGACGCCAAATGGTTCATTGCAAAAGCCACCGCCTATGCCAAGGAGCGCGCCGTGTTCGGCCGTCCGATCGGCCAGAACCAAGGCATCCAGTTTCCGATTGCAAAGGCCTACGCCGCGATGCGTGCGGCGGAGCTGATGGTGAAGGAAGCCACCCGCAAATACGAGGCCGGGCTCGATTGCGGCGCGGAAGCCAACATGGCCAAGATGCTGGCGGCGGATGCGTCGTGGGAGGCGGCGAACGCCTGCGTGCAGACCCATGGCGGGTTCGGCTTTGCGGAAGAATACGACGTCGAGCGCAAGTTCCGCGAAACGCGGCTCTATCAAGTCGCGCCGATCTCGACCAATCTGATCCTGTCCTACGTCGCCGAGCACGTGCTCGGCCTGCCCCGCTCCTACTGAGAACGTCAGATGCTGCCATTGGAAGGATTGATCGTCGTCTCCGTCGAACAGGCGGTTGCAGCCCCGTTCTGCAGCTCCAGGCTTGCGGACGCCGGCGCGCATGTCGTCAAGGTCGAACGCCCCGAAGGCGATTTCGCTCGCGGTTATGACGCCGCCGCCAAGGGCCAGAGCAGCTATTTCGTCTGGCTCAACCGCGGCAAGAATTCGCAAGTGATCGACCTCGCCACCGAAGAGGGCCGCGCTGAACTCGAAGAGCTGATCGCAAGCGCCGACGTGCTGCTGCAGAACCTCAAGCCGGGCTCGATGGACAAGCTCGGCTTCTCGCTGGATCGTCTGAAGAAGGATTATCCCGCGCTGATCTGCTGCACCATCTCCGGCTATGGCGACGAAGGCCCCTACGCGGACCGCAAGGCCTATGATCTGCTGATCCAGGCCGAGAGCGGACTTGCCTCGATCACCGGCGGCCCCGAGGGCCCGTCGCGCGTCGGCATCTCCGTCGTCGATATCGCGACCGGCGCCACCGCGCATGCCGCGATCCTCGAGGCGCTGATTGCGCGGGGACGCACGGGCCGGGGTGCCGATATCCGGATATCGATGTTCGACGTGATGGCGGACTGGATGGCGGTGCCGCTGATCAATTCGGAAGCCGGCAATCCGCCGAAGCGGATGGCGCTGGCCCACCCCTCGATCGCGCCCTATGGCGTGTTCAATTCCAGGGACGGCAAGGGCATTCTGATTTCGATCCAGAGCGAGCGCGAGTGGAAGAAGCTCTGCGCCGAGGTGCTCGATCAGCCCGACCTGCCCAATGATCCGCGCTTTGCCAACATGGTCGAGCGCGTGCGCAACCGCCAGCTCACCGATAAAGTCGTCGCCGACAGTTTTGCCGCGATGATGCGCGCCGAACTCCTGAAGCGCCTCGACGACGCCGACATCGCCTTCGCCGAGGTCAACAGCATGGCCGATCTCTCGGTGCATCCGCATCTGCGCCGCATCGAGGTCGACACGCCGAACGGCAAGGTGAGTTACGCTGCCCCCGCCGCGATCTTCGTCGGCGAGGAACGGCACTATGGCGCGGTGCCCGCCATCGGCGACCATGCCGAACTTCCCAAAGCTCCCCGTGTCAGGAGCCGCCAGTCATGACAGACGCTCTCAACCTCGATCATTTGCGCCAATGGATCGGCCGCAGCACGGAAGCCTCCGACATCGTCACCGCGCAACTCGTGAAGGGCCTGCGCGCAACCCTGTTCCAGGACATCGGCGACCCGCAGCCCGGTGATGCCGCGCCGTGGACCACGCATTGGTGCCTGGCGCAGCCGGTGTTTCCGATGTCGCAGCTCGGTCCCGACGGCCACCCGACCCGCGGTGGCTTCCTGCCGCCGGTGCCGCTGCCGCGCCGGATGTGGGCCGGCGGCGAAATCGAATTCCTCCAACCGTTGCGCGTCGGCGATGAATCGACGCGCACATCGCGCATCTCAGATGTGACGACGAAGACCGGCTCGACGGGCGTGCTGTGCTTCGTTTCCGTCGAACACACCATCACGACGCCGCGCGGGGTTGCCATCCGCGAACGGCAGGACATCGTCTATCGCGACATCAAGAGCGCTGCCCCGGCTTCGCCGCCGAAAGCCGCTCCGCCGCCGGTCGCACGGCATCGCGAAACCCATGTCAGCGATCCCGTGCTGCTGTTTCGCTACTCGGCGCTGACCTTCAACGGCCACCGCATTCATTACGATCGCGACTACGTCACCAAAGTCGAGGGCTATCCGGGCCTGATCTTCCACGGCCCCTTGCAGGCAGCGCTGATCGTCGAATTCGCGGCAAAACTTCACGGCGACAGCGTCCCGAAGAAGTTGATCTATCGCGGCGTGCAGCCGCTGTTCGAAGGCAGTGAGTTCTCGATCAACGCCAATGAAACCCACGCCGGCATGGAGCTTTGGATCGCGAATGCGGAGGGACAGCCGACGATGAAGGGCACGGCGACGTGGTGATATACATTTGACCGTCATTGCGAGCGAAGCGAAGCAATCCAAGCCTCAACGCGGGGATAGATGGATTGCTTCGTCGCTTTGCTCCTCGCAATGACGGAGTAAGCTGTTAGCTCTCGGAGTCCCAATGTCGTCCCGCAAACCATCCAAACCCGCCATCGCCGCTGTCACCGTCAAGGACGCCACCTTCAGCCTGCTGCGCGCGTTCGGCATCAAGCGCGTGTTCGGCAATCCCGGCTCCACCGAACTGCCCTTCCTCAGCGACTGGCCGGACGACATCGACTACGTGCTCGGCCTGCAGGAGGCTTCCGTCGTCGGCATGGCCGATGGTTATGCGCAGGCGACCCGCAATGCCGGCTTCGTCAATTTGCATTCCGGCGCCGGCGTCGGCAATGCGCTCGGCAATATCTACACCGCCCACCGCAACCAGACCCCGCTGGTCATCACTGCAGGCCAGCAGGCGCGCTCGATCCTGCCGCTGCAGGCTTTCCTCTATGCCGAGCGCGCCTCCGAATTCCCGCGCCCCTATGTCAAATACAGCGTCGAGCCGGCCCGCGCCGAAGATGTGCCGGCCGCGATCGCGCGCGCCTATTACGTCGCGATGCAGCCGCCCTGCGGACCGACCTTCGTCTCGATCCCGATCGACGACTGGACGCGCCCCACGCAGCCGGTCGAGGCCCGCCACGTCAGCCGCGAGCTCGGCCCCGATCCCCAAGCGATGAGAGCGCTGGTCACAGCGCTCGCAGCCAGCAAGCGCCCCGCCCTCGTCGTCGGCCCGGCCGTCGACCGCGCCGGGGCCGTCGATCTGATGGTGACGGTGGCGGAGAAGGCAAAGGCCGCCGTCTGGGTTAGCCCGTTCTCGGCGCGCTGCTCGTTCCCGGAAGGCCATCCGCAGTTTGCGGGCTTCCTGCACGCCTCGCCGGGACAGCTATCGGACGCGCTGCGCGAGCATGACCTCGTGGTCGTGATCGGTGCACCGGTGTTCACCTTCCATGTCG
Source organism: Bradyrhizobium retamae (assembly GCF_001440415.1). Taxonomy (GTDB): domain Bacteria; phylum Pseudomonadota; class Alphaproteobacteria; order Rhizobiales; family Xanthobacteraceae; genus Bradyrhizobium; species Bradyrhizobium retamae. Next base: position 245,729 of record NZ_LLYA01000203.1, on the reverse strand, counting down.
AGGGCCATGCCCCGATCTTCGACGGCGCCACCACGATCTTCCAGATCACCGACGATCCGGATGCCGCCGCGGTCACGCCGTCAGGCGCCAGCATCATCGCGACCATGAAGCCGGCGCTTTCGATGTTGCTCGACCTCTTGCCCGAAACCGCGCGCGCGATGCCGGCGGGCCGCGTGCTGCCGCCAGCGCCAGCGGCGGCCGATCCGCTTCCGGTCGAATTCCTGCTGCATCAGCTCTCGCAAGCCATGCCCGACAATGCAGCACTGGTGGAGGAAGCGCCCTCGCACCGCCCAACGATGCAAAAGTTCATGCCGATGCGCGGCCAGGATAGTTTTTACACCATGGCGAGCGGCGGGCTCGGCTACAGCCTGCCTGCCGCCGTCGGCATCGCGCTCGGACGCCCCGGCGTCCGTACCGTCTGCCTGATCGGCGACGGCTCGGCGATGTATTCGATCCAGGCGCTGTGGACCGCGGCGCAGCGCAGGCTGCCGCTCACCGTCGTGGTCATCAACAACGCCGGCTACGGCGCGATGCGCTCGTTCAGCCAGGTCATGCAGGTGCGCAATGTGCCGGGGCTCGAGCTGCCCGGCATCGATTTCGTGAAACTCGCGGAAGGCATGGGCTGCCACGCCGTGCGGGTGACGAAATCATCCGAACTCGCGGGCGCGCTCAAGCACGGGCTCTCTTGTGACGGCGTCGGCCTGATCGAGGTGATGGTGGATTCGGCGGTGCCGCTGCTCTACGCGCAGAAGGGGTGAGGCGGCGCTGAGTTCCCTCTCCCGCTTGCGGGGGGCTCATGAGACCTCATTTCACTCAAAGGCTCGACAATTCGCCCGCGAGTTCCGTACGCGGCATTACTTGACGTTGCTCTACGTTCGCGCGAGAATTAGGTATGGGGCAACCATGGAGTGAACGCCATGAAACAGCCAAGCCTCAGAAAAGCTGCCCTCGCGATCTCCGTCTTTACATGTGCGACCATGCTCTCGTTTGATTGGAGCGAACAAAGGGGCGCTTCGCTATCTATCGAGCGCGCGCAAGCGCAGGTGGGTGATCCATTGACCCCGGAGCCGGGCGTTACCCGGCGGCAGGCGCGGCGGGCTGCGGCCGGCGCGGCTGCCGTGGGCGCCGGTGCTGCTGCAGCCGGAGCGACTGCCGCCTACTACGGCGGCGGCCCCTATGCCTACTACGGCGGCAACGGTCCCAACGCCTATTACGGCGGTGGCAGTCCCTACGGCTATTACGGCGGCCCGGGCGTATGGAGCCAGGACTACGCGGCGCGCAACGGCATAATCTGCCAGCCCGGCACAATGGTCCGCCTGGACGATGGCCGGATGCACAGGTGCCAGTAGCGACGTAATCGGGAAAGGCGGCCGGACGGCCGCCCTTCTCGCTACGCTATTTCCCGTAAGCTTCCCGCATCTTCGCCTGGATCTTCGCCATCCCTGATATCCAGCGGTCGTAGTTCTCGGTCTTTTTGCGCATGTAGCCGAGCACCTGCGGGTGCGGCAGGATCACAAAGGTTTCCTCTTCCAGCCCCTTCAGCACGTCCTGCGCTACCTGCTCCGGCGAGAGATCGCCGTCGCCCGATTGCGGGCCCTTCGGAATCGAACGCAGCATGTTGGTGTCGACGCCCTGCGGGCACAGGATCGAAACCTTGATGTTGTCGGCCTTGTGCGAGATCGCGAGATTCTCGGCAAAGCCGACTGCGGCATGCTTGGTGGTCGAATAGGCCGGGCTGCCGACCTGCGACAATAGTCCCGCCGCCGAGATCGTGTTGAGGAAATAGCCGCCGCCGCGCGCCTTCATGCGGGGGATCAAATGCCGCGCCGCATAGACATGGGCCATCACATGAACGGCCCAGCTTCGCTGCCACGGTTCGTCGGAGTTTCCGCCGGCATTGACCGATAGTGGATCGAAGCCGCCGCCGATGCCGGCATTGGAGCAGAACAACGCAATCGGGCCGAATTGATGCTCGGTCTCCTCGATGACGTGAAGGACGTCCTTCTCTTTTCCGACATCGCATTTGAAGGCCGCCCCACTGATCGGAGTGGCGACGGCTCGCGCGCCATCGGGATCGATATCGGCAACAACGACCTTGGCGGCGCCTTCACGATGAAAGGCCTCGCACATCGCCTTGCCGATGCCATTGGCGCCACCGGTGACAACCACGACTTTGCCCGTCACCTGCATGGCCGCTCTCTCCCGTTTGTTATGATCCTACGTCAGGACCACCATATCGAGAATAGCCGTATAATGGCAGGCGGCGCCGAGCAACACGAAGCCGTGCCAGATCGCGTTCTGGAAGCGCAACCGTTGCCAGGCATGGAAGATCACCCCAAGGCTATAGAGCACGCCGCCCGCCACCAAAAAGCCCAGCGCCAGCGGCGGTACCGCCTTCACCACGGCGTCGTAAAGCATGACGCCGCTCCAGCCCAAGGCGAGATAAAGGCCGACCGCTAAACGATCGTATCGCCCCGGCAGCGCCAGTTTCAGCACGACACCGGCAATCGCGATGCACCACACTCCGGTCAACAGCGCGATCGCGAGATAGCTGTCCCTGAGCTCCACGATGAACGGGGTATAGGTCGCGGCGATCAAGAGATAGATCGCCGAATGATCGAAGCGCCGCAGCACCCATTTGGCGCGCGACACCGGCCAGAGATTATAGACCGCCGACAGTGTCAGCATCGCGAGCAGGCCCGCGACGTAGACCGATACCACGGTAATCTCGAACGCACCGGCATAGACGGCGGTCAGCACGATCAGGGCGGTGGCGGCGATGAGCCCGAAACAGACGCCGACGATATGCACGACGCCGTCGGCGATCAGCTCGGCACGGTCGTAATTCCAGTGCATGGCGCCAGCCGCTGCATGGATGGATGTCGAGGCGATCTGTTTGAGTCTGAAGATGGTCATGCAGGTCCGCAGTAAGTAGCGAGGGAGCGATTAGGATATCGGTCTTCCGGGGTCAACGAACCGTTCACGCCGCCAGCCCCAAGGCCGTCGTCATGCGCTTTCGCGAATGATGCCAGTATCCCATCGCCGTGGCATTTTCGTGCAGCCGGTAACCGCCGGATATCCCGAGGGGATTCCCTCGCCAGACGATCACAGGCGCTTGATTTCGGCCCGCCAATCGCCACTTCTCCGGTAATTCCACACCAACGCCTCTCTCGAGCTTTCCGCCCCGTATGGCCCCCAGTTTTTCAGATATCGTCGAGGAAGCGCGCCTGTCGGCGCGGGCGCTGCTGGACTACGGCGACAGCTTTTTCAATCCCACCGTGCGGCTCGGCGTCACCGGCCTGTCGCGCGCCGGCAAGACCGTGTTCATCACGGCGCTGATCCACGGCCTGACCCGCGGCGGCCGGTTTCCGGTGTTCGAACCCTACGCCTCGGGCCGGATCGCAGGCGCCCGGCTCGAGCCGCAGCCGGACGACGCGGTGCCGCGCTTCGATTATGAAAACCATGTCCGCACCCTGATCGAGGAACGGCGCTGGCCGAACTCGACCACTGACATCTCTGAATTGCGCCTCGTCATCGATTACCAGCGGCAGAGCGGCGCGGACCGCACGCTCACCATCGACATCGTCGATTACCCCGGCGAATGGCTGCTTGACCTGCCGCTGCTCAACAGGAGTTTTGAGCAATGGTCGGCCGAGAGTCTTGCGCTGTCGCGCGAAGGCCCGCGCGCAACACTCGCCGCCCCCTGGCACGAGCATCTGAAGACGCTTCAACCCCAGAGCCGCGAGAACGAACAGGCGACGCTCGCCGCCGCAAAACTTTTCACCGATTATTTGCGCGCCTGCCGCGACGAACGTTTTGCCATGAGCCTGCTGCCGCCCGGACGTTTCCTGATGCCGGGCAACCTCGCAGGATCGCCGGCGCTAACCTTCGCCCCGCTCGACGTGGCCATTGATGGCGCCGCGCCCGACGGTTCGCTGTGGGCGATGATGCGGCGGCGCTATGAAGCCTACAAGGACGTCGTGGTGCGCCCGTTCTTCCGCGATCATTTTGCGCGGCTCGACCGCCAGATCGTGCTGGTCGATGCGCTCGCGGCCTTCAATGCCGGGCCCGAGGCGCTGCACGATCTCGAAGCCGCGCTTGCCGGCATTCTCGATTGCTTCCGGATCGGTCGCAGCACGATCCTCAGCAGCTTGTTTCGTCCGCGGATCGACCGGATTCTGTTTGCCGCCACCAAGGCCGATCATCTGCACCATTCCAGCCACGACCGGCTCGAAGCCGTGCTACGGCGGGCCGCCGCCAAGGCAGCCAACCGCGCCGAATATGCCGGCGCCGCCATCGACGTGGTCGCGCTATCAGCGGTACGCGCCACGCGCGAGGCAATGGTTACGCGCGGCCGGGAGAAGCTGCCGTCGATCCTCGGCACGCCCGCGCCCGGCGAGACCGCCAATGGTGAAGCCTTCGATGGCGAGACCGAAGTGGCGACCTTTCCGGGTGATCTCCCCGCCGATCCCGAAGAACTGTTCAAGGGCGGCTTTCGCGGCCTTTCCAGCATGCCGTCCGACGGCGCCGATTTCCGCTTCCTGCGCTTCCGGCCGCCGCTGCTGGAGCGCACTGGCAAGGACGAGCCCGCGCTGCCTCACATCCGCCTCGACCGCGCCCTTCAGTTCCTGATCGGAGACCGACTGCAATGAGCGAGAAAACGCCGCATCGGCGGCCGGCGACGTTCAAGCTCGGCGATCCCGGCGTCATCGTGATAGACCCGGACGAGACCGGCCGCCCTGCCCGCGGCACGGTGCAGATCACACCGGAGGCGGATCCGGCGCTGCTGCCCGTTCCGCTCGATGCACCGAGGGTCCCGGTGCGCCGCGGCTTTCGCTGGGGCGCGCTGTTCTGGTCGGCTATCGGCGGGCTGGTGCTGCTCGGCACAGGGCTCGGCGTCATCAACCTGATCGAGGACCTGTTCGCGCGCAGCCAGACAGTGGGCTACGTCGCGCTGGCATTTGCGGTGGCGGCCGGACTGGCGCTGACCGTCGTCATCGCGCGCGAAGCGTTCGGGCTGGCGCGGCTGGCGGCGATCGAAAAGCTGCATCAGCGCGCCGCCGAGGTGCTGCGCAGCGACGACCGCGCCGAGAGCCGTGCCGTCGTCAACGAACTGCTCAAGCTCGCGCATCAAAACCCGCAACTCGCCCGCGCCCGCGCCACGCTGGCAGGCCACGCCAACGACATCATCGACGGCGCCGACATGATCAAGCTGGCCGAGCGCGAACTGATGGCGCCGCTGGATGAGGAGGCGCGCCGGCTGGTCTCGACGGCTGCGCAGCGCGTCTCGGTCGTGACCGCGGTAAGCCCACGCGCGCTGATCGACGTGCTGTTCGTGTTGGTCGCCGCGATGCGCTTGATCCGGCAACTGGCGCGGCTCTATGGCGGCCGCCCCGGCACGCTCGGCATGATCAGCCTCTTGCGCCAAATCATCGGTCATCTCGCCATCACCGGCGGCATGGCCGTCGGCGACAGCCTGGTGCAGCAGATGCTCGGCCACGGTATCGCGGCAAAACTCTCGCAACGGCTCGGCGAGGGCGTGCTCAACGGCCTGCTCACGGCAAGGCTCGGCCTTGCCGCCATCGACGTCACGCGCCCCTTGCCGTTCACCGCGCTGCCGCGACCCGCGCTCTCCGATCTCGCCAAGGATTTGCTGAGCAAGCGCGACGATGAGGCATGAGCTCGTAGGATAGGCGAAGGCGCGACTAGCGCCGTGCCCACCATTCCGGCGTTCGGTGCAAGTGATGGTGGGCACGCTTGCGTTTTGCTATGTCGGCTGGCGCTCGGTTGCACACTTTGGTATTTGACGCCCCGAGCTAGAAACTATTCGCCCGGACGCGTTCGGTTTCGGGAACTGAGTGGTGGCGACCGCTGCGGCCTCATTGACTCCCATGAACCGCCTTCGCCAACGCAGCTTCATTGGATCGCACGAACAAAAAGCGGGACGCCACAGGTATTTCTGCGTCGGCGCTACCATCTCGGCCGATGAGGACTAATCCCGCTCCGCCATTAGCCACGGTTAGAATGACAGGCTCGCCCGTCCACGTTTTGATCGGCTCCATCCCGATGACAAACTCCCCCATCGGCTGGTCAAAATATTGGAGCCTTAGCTGCGGAGCGACCTCTGCCGCCGCAAGTCCGAAACCTAATTGCTGAGCGCGCGCATAAATGTCTGCCAGCGGTGCAGTATCGGTCTGAAAGCCGAGCTCGGCCGCCGACACCGCAAAAAGCTCCACGTTTGTTTTCGTAGTGCCGACGGTAAAGGCCGGTCGAACGAGAATTTCCCCAGCCAAGCCTCCGATGCCACAGCCTGCTGCATCCAATGCGTTAAGGAGGGCAAACGAATTTGCGAACGTCCCTATTGTGATCGTTCTCCACACAGGAACGGCGAAGGCGGATTTGACTAGAACTGGCGGAGTTTTAACTGAGGGAGCTGGCTTGAGCGTCAAGCGGTTCTGCAGGACGCCTCGCGCCGTACATCGAGCACTGGCTTCGCTCGCGAACAGGACGATGCACGCGGTGCAAAGCATAGCAATAATGAGGATGCCACCTCTTTGTGTGGCGTGGTAACCGCTTTCCCTGGCAGCAGTTCGGTCCATAGCGACCTACCTGCGCATGCTATTATGCGCGGCAATGCAATCTAACAATTCCTTCAGTATCGTCCGCGCGAAGTGGTTCGCAGCGGGGCAAGCTTGTTATGCAAAAGCGAAGCGTTTCGGTCTCACTGCATCTGAGTTCTCGAACGACTATGTTGAGAACAGCACGCTGCTTCAAAGCGGCTGCGGAACCGACGCGAAGAATATTGCAGTGACGCTTTGCGGTATGTGAACCAGTTTACATCCGCTCAAAACGTTTCCTTGCCGGTAGGTCGCCTGTTGGCCCACCTTCATCGTCGTCCCTGCGAAAGCAGCATCCCAGCACCCGGTCTTCCCTGCGCCCTCTGAATGAGAGGGCGGGAAAAGAAGATGCACACCTCGGGCGAAATGCGCCGCGAGAAGGCGAGGCTATGTCCGCCCGTCATTGCGAGCGAAGCGAAGCAATCCATAGCGCCGCACGCCGAGACATGGATTGCTTCGCTTCGCTCGCAATGACGTGGAAAAGTCGCAGCGCACTCGATCCGCCGCCTTTGCGGAGGACGATTTCACGAAAGACGAGCATCACGCCCCAAATCCCCCGCCAGCACGCGCCAGCGGAACAGCGGCGAATCCGGCGGTGGGGAAAGTTCGGGCGTCCAGCCGGTGAGTTTTTCCAGCGCGTAGGTATCCATCACCATCCCGCGCCAGGTGCGCTCGACCCGCTCCAGTGGCTGCCGCTTCGCCGTGGTGAGATCCCATAGCGGCAGCCGATGGTCGGGCTCGCGGGCGACGTAGAGGCCGGGATGATCCTTGATCAGGTTCATGCCGGGATCGCGAAAGCCTTGAAACCGTCCGCGCTCGTTGATCTGGATGACCGGCACCTGCCCTTTAAAATGCCAGCGCAGCATTGCATAGGTGCGATAGTCCGACGTGGCGATCCAGGTCGCGCCGGTCTTCTGCAACTGGTCCCGCGCGCGCGCCGCGACCTGCTCATAGCCGGCCTCACCACCGATGGGATCGGTCCTGCCGATAAGATTCCAGGGCGCCGCGACGTAATAGAAGAACACGCCGACGACGAAGGCGATGCCGGAGATGACGGCCACCCTCGCCCACCGGAACGTCGATTTGACCATCCATTCCGAAAAACCCTCGCGCGGCAGCATGACGAGGTTGATGGCGGTCGCGGCAAAGCCGGCGGGCCACAGGAACATCGGCCAGGTGTCGCCAACGCGGAGCGTCAGCGACTTCCAGAGGAAATAGAGGAAAGGCACCAGCACGGCGGTCGACAGCAGGATCGCGACCGGCTCGCGCGTACGGTAGCCGCGCCAGGCCGTCAGCGTGACGCCGGACAGCACCACCGGCAGCAGCACGAAGCCGACGAGACCGAACTGCAGGCCGATGAATTCACCGACGGTGCGGAGCGACAATTGATGGGTCGCGACCGCGCGCACGAACTGGAAACGGAACGAGGCCCAGTCGTGCTGCGCATTCCAGATCAGTACCGGCGAAAACACGATCGCTGCGATCAGCGCCGCCCGCCATGGATACTGGGTAAGCAGCCAGCGGCGGCGCCAGTCCGGCACCAGCACGAACGCCACAACCGCCGGCAGCAGCATGATCGCGGTGAATTTCGACAGCAGCGCCAACCCTGCGAACAGACCCGCGGCAAGCCACCAGCGCGGGTTGCCGCTCTCGTTGAGCCGCACCAGCGCCCACAGCATCGCGACCGCAAACGGGATCATCGCGGTGTCGGGCGCGACCTTCGCCATCAGCAGCCCGTAATACAGCGCTGCTTCCGGCAGCAGCACGGCGAAGATCACGGCGCGAACATCATGCGTCACGCGCCGGACGATGTCGGCGAGCAGGAGCTGCGTGACCAGCATGGCGACGATGCCCCCGAACCGCACACCGAGATTGGTGTCGCCGAAGATCGCGGTGCCGAATTGGATCAGCCAGGCGATGCCGGGCGGATGATCGAGAAAAGCGAGCGCGCGCTCCTTCGACCAGGTCCAGTAATAGGCCTCGTCGGTACGCAGATCGAGCACACCAGCATAGACGAGGCGCATCGCCGTCAACGCGGCGATCAGCAGCGCCACGGCAAGCCACGGCGGCGTGGCAGAACGGTCCGGTTTGGCTTGGCTGTTATTGGGCGGGGCTACGGTCACGGCGCTTTCTCTTCGACCACCCCTGGAGTGTCAACCTGCCGCAACGGGAAAAAGTTGATCCCTGTGAACGCAGGGACCCATAACCACCAGCCGACGGTAAGGAAAACGGCATGTGCCACAGCGCCACTGAGAGGCCGCGGAGTATACGTCTCTCCGCTCGCAGGGACGACGGGAGATGGTATTCACCGTGTGAATTAATCGCTACCATCGCCCAATATTGACCCTATGGATCGCATGGCCGCCCTCTCCCGAGACCAGATCACGACCTTCCTTCGCGGCATCAGCCTGCGGCAGGTCCGCCTAGGCACCGGCGTGATCCTGTTCGCCTATCTGGTCAGCCATTTCCTCAACCACGCGCTCGGTAACATCTCGCTCGAGGCGCTGGCGACCGGCGTCTATCTCCACATGTCGTTCTGGCAGTTCCTGCCGGTCACGATCCTGTTCTACGCGGCATGCCTGGTGCACACCGCGCTCGGAATCTGGGCGCTGTATGAACGCCGGCAATTCCGCTGGAAGGCGATCGAGCCGCTGCAGCTTGCGCTCGGCCTCAGCGTGCCGATGCTGATCATCGCCCATATCGTCGGCGTCCGACTCGGCCAGACGCTTTATGGCCATGAAAAACTCTATCCGCAGGTGCTGTTCCTGTATTGGATCTGGGCGCCGTGGCGGATCTGGATGATGCTCGCGGTCATGACCATCGCCTGGGTGCATGGCTGCATCGGGCTGTATCTGTGGCTGCGGATGCGGGCGTTCTACAAGCGCGCCGCGCCGTTCCTGCTCGCCGCGGCGGTACTTATTCCGACGCTTTCCATGCTCGGCTTCTATCAGAGCGGGCGCATGGTGATTGACAATGACAGCGTCGAATGGCGGGCGGAAACCCAGTCGCAGCGCCAGATCGGCACGCAAGCCGAGGCGCAAGCGCTCGAACGCATCACCGATTATTTCCTGTTCGGCTATTTCGGCCTGATCGGCATTGCGCTGGTGGCGAGAGGCGTGCGCGCCATCAACGAGCGCCGCCGCGGCATGATCAGCCTGTCCTACGGCAACGGCCGAACGGTGCGCGTTCCCAAGGGCCTCAGCGTGCTCGAGGCGAGCCTGCGCAACAACGTGCCGCATGCCAGCGTCTGCGGCGGCCGCGCCCGCTGCTCGACCTGCCGCATCCGCATCATCGGCGACTGCTCTGCGCTGCCAGAGCCGTCGCAGCGCGAGGCGTTCGTGCTTAGCCGGGTCGGCACAGCGGATCCATCCATCCGCCTCGCCTGTCAGTTACGGCCGCCATCCGATCTCTCATTCTTTCAACTCTTCCTGCCGCACACCTCCGCCGACGGTCACGAGTCGCACCCGACGCGGATTGGTCAGGAGCGCTATCTCGTCAGCCTGTTCGTGGACATGCGCGGCTCGACCAAGCTTGCGGAAAAGCGTCTGCCGTTCGACACCGTCTTCATCGTCAATCGGTTCCTCGGCGCGGTGTCGCAGGCGGTGCTCGCGAGCGGCGGCATGCCGAACCAGTTCGTCGGCGACGGCATGCTGGCGCTGTTTGGGCTTTCGACCAGCCGGCAGGAAGCCTGCCGCCAGGCGTTGCACGCGGCGGCGATGATCGCCGCCAACATCGACGAATTGAATAAATTTCTCGAACATGATTTGCGCGAACCGATCCGCTTCGGCATCGGCATCAACGGCGGCGAAGTGATCGTCGGCGATATCGGTTACCGCGATCACATGGTGTTCACCGCGCTCGGCGACGCCGTCAACGTCGCGGCGCGCCTGCAGGACATGACCAAGAGCCTTGCATGCGAAGTCGTCATCTCGGATGAAGTTCGCGCTACCGCTGGCCTCGCCGCCGATGCATTGCCGCAGCATGAAGTCGAGATCCGCGGACGCAACGAGCCGATGATCGTGCGCAGCGTGACAGATGCGCGGATGCTGCCGGCGCTGGCCAACGAAGAGCAAAGCGCCGCCGCGTGAAATCACGCCGGCAATGGTGGTTCGAGGCGCATGAATAATCGTTCAGAAAAGTTTCGGCGAACGCGGCGCGGCCATGCCCAAGCGCAGCGCGGCCATGCCGAAGGCTCGCCGCCGCCATCCTCCAGGCGGAAGAATGGCGTCAACGCAGCGGATCGATCCACTCGCCAAAAAATTGGAGTTGCCGGTCGCCCGGCCGCGTCAAATGGGCCGGAAACCCTCAAAACGGCTGGAATCGGCTGGAAATGGGGGCATTTTTGCCGAAACGGCCGGCCCGTTTACGCTACCCAGCCTGCCCCAACCCGCGTATCCTCATGCCTCGGGCATGCCGGTTAGTGCGGGGACCGGCGGCTCGTTTATTTTTTTGATTCCGCGGAGACGACGTGAATGGCTAAAGGTACGGTGAAGTGGTTCAACCCGACCAAGGGATACGGGTTCATCCAACCCTCAAGCGGCGGCAAGGACGTGTTCGTTCATATTTCGGCAGTTGAGAAAGCTGGTCTTTCGACGCTCAATGAAGGGCAGACCGTCGAGTACGAAGAGATCGCCAATCGCGGCAAGACTTCGGCCGAGAATCTCAAAGTTTAGCGCGACCACGCAATCGGCAACGGCGCACTCTCGGACTCCAATCCGGGAGTAGGGCTTAAAAACTTCTCAAAAACTGTGAGCGTTCGGCGGAGCGGGCACCGCTTCTGCACGCACGGTGGCTAGATCGTTGCGCGAAAAACCGGCCGCTCAATCTTCCGTGACCCACTTCTGAACCGTCATCACGTCGGGTGGCTGCAGGTAGCCGCGCGGCCAGAGATCGACGACCCATTCGACCTTGGTGGCGCGATCGACCAGCACCGCGGTGTTGTGCGGCGTCTGCAATGCCAGCGTATTGCCGCGATAGCGCGGATCGCCGATCGCGTGATGCTTCAACAGACCCCACTCCTGCAGCACCAGCAAAAGGCTGGTGGTATTGCGCGTGGTGTCCCAGCAATCGTAATTGTGCTTGTCGTCGAAGTAGCGGAAGTCCGCTTTCGCCACGCGCTTGTTGGTGCCGATGATCGGCCCCATGCGGCGATCGAACCACACCACCGCCTTCTGCACCGCCGCCCGTTCGGCCGCAGCCGAGGCGCGGCCCGCTTGCATGATCTGCGTCAACGCGCTGCGGTCGCCGGCCGTGAAATCGAGGATCTCGCGGCGCCGGCAGACGAAGCCGTAGCACACGGTCATGGATTTGGCTGAGGGCGGATAGATCGAAACCGAGCTGTATAGGTTGGCGATCTCCGCACTCATCTCGACCGCTCTCGCCGGCAGCGCTGCAAACAGCGCGGCGAGGAGCACGCCAAACGCGGCCGCGAAGCTGGTCCGCGTTCGGCTTCCCTGTATCGGCGGAGCGGCGCCTCTCATGATCCCTGCTGTTCCCAAGCGACGGCGTGCCTGACGATTAGCGCGGCTCCTGCACGCTGCCAACCAGCAAGCCCGCGATCTGTGGATCATGCCGCGGAAATTCCGGCCGCTGTGTTCTCCATGCGCCAGTCGGTTCCGCCGGCGCCGCCACCCTAGGCGCAATTGAGGGGACTTGCGGGCCTGTTCCGCCCATCCCGGTCCCGTTAGACTGGCCGAAGCCAGGAGAAATCCCATGCTAGAAATCCCATGCTGATTCCTCCGTCGCCGCTTCCACCCTTCAGCGCGCCCTACGCGCCCGATGACCGCGCGATGGCCACCCGCCTGCTCCAGGCGGCGCGGCTGGACGCGGCGCAGGAGCGGCGCATCGATCGCGCAGCAACTGCGCTGATCAAGGCCATCAGGGCCAATGACGATCCGCTCGGCGGGGTCGAGGACATGCTGCGCGAGTTCGCGCTGTCGACCAAGGAGGGGCTTGCGCTGATGGTGCTGGCGGAAGCGCTGTTGCGGGTCCCGGACGCCCGCACCGCCGACCAGTTCATCGAGGACAAGCTCGGCCAGGGCGACTTCATCCATCATGAAACCAGGTCGAGCGCCTTCCTAGTCAACGCCTCGGCGTGGGCGCTCGGCATGTCGGCCCGCGTGATCCAGCCCGGCGAGACCCCGCAGGGCACCATCGGGCGGCTGACCAAGCGGCTGGGCGCGCCCGCGGTGCGGGCGGCAACGCGGCAGGCGATGCGACTGATGGGCAATCATTTCGTGCTCGGCGAGACCATCGAGGCGGCGCTGTCGCGCGCGCAACCGCATTCCGCGCGCCACCAACGCTACTCCTTCGACATGCTCGGCGAAGGCGCCCGCACCGCCGACGACGCCGCGCGCTACTTCACTTCCTATGCCAGTGCCATCGAGGCGATCGGCCGCACGGCCGATGACCGTCCCCTGCCCGACCGGCCCGGCATCTCAGTCAAGCTCTCGGCACTACATCCCCGCTTCGAGGCGGTGAGCCAAGCGCGGGTGATGGACGAACTTGTCCCGCGGCTGATCGACCTCGCCAGGCAAGCCAAAGCCTATGATCTCAATTTCACGGTTGATGCCGAGGAAGCGGACCGGCTGGAATTGTCGCTCGACGTGATAGCGGCCGCCTTCGCCAATCCGTCGCTTGCCGGCTGGGACGGATTTGGGCTGGCGATCCAGGCCTATCAGAAGCGCGCTTCCGATGTGATCGATCACGTCGATCGTCTCGCACGCGGCCTCGACCGCAAAATGATGGTGCGGCTGGTCAAGGGCGCTTATTGGGATACCGAGATCAAGCGCGCGCAGGAACGCGGGCTCGACGGCTATCCCGTATTCACCCGCAAGGCGATGACGGACCTGAACTACGTTGCCTGCGCAAAACAATTGCTGGCGCTGCGGCCGCGGATATTTCCGCAGTTCGCCACCCACAACGCACTGACGGTCGCGACCATCCTCGAACTGGCAACGGAGCAAAGCGGATTTGAATTCCAGCGCCTGCACGGCATGGGCGAGGCTCTCTACGCAAAGCTAGGCGAGGACCGCCCCGATATCGCTCATCGCACGTATGCGCCGGTCGGCAGCCACCGCGACCTCCTGGCCTATCTGGTGCGGCGACTACTAGAGAACGGCGCCAACTCATCCTTTGTCGCGCTCGCCGCCGACGAGGCGGTGCCGGTCTCGCAACTGCTGCGGCGCCCCGCTGATATCATCGGCAGCGCCGACCATGCCAGACATCCGAATATCCCGCTGCCGCGCGACCTCTTTGGGCCGCAACGAAAAAACTCCCGCGGAATTGAATTCGGTGAACGAGCGGCGTTGAGCAAACTCGTCTCGGCCATCGCCGCGGAACGACTGCCCGCGTCCGGAAGCATTGCGGACGCGACGGAGATGGAGGCGAATGCAGCAGTATCGGCCGCACGTGCCGGCTTCACGAGTTGGAGCAGAACACCGGCCAAGACACGCGCAGCGGTGCTGAAAGCGGCCGCTGATCTGTTGGAATCCCGCGCGGCGCATTTCATCGCACTGCTGCAACGGGAGGGCCGCAAGACGCAGGACGATTCGGTATCGGAAGTCCGCGAAGCCGTGGACTTCTGCCGCTACTATGCGGCGCAGGGACGCGAGCTGTTTGGCGAAGGCAAGCCGCTGCCGGGGCCGACCGGCGAGAGCAATATGCTCCATCTGCGCGGCCGCGGCGTCTTCGTCGCGATCTCGCCGTGGAATTTTCCGCTCGCGATCTTCCTCGGACAGGTCACGGCGGCATTGATGGCGGGCAACGCGGTCGTTGCGAAGCCGGCCGAACAGACGCCGCTGATTGCGGCCGAAGCCATCAGGCTGTTGCACGAAGCCGGCGTGCCGGCATCAGCGCTGCATCTGGTGGCCGGCGACGGCCGGATCGGCGGCGCGCTGGTGGCGCATCCCGATATCGCCGGTGTCGTCTTTACCGGCTCAACCGAGGTCGCGCGCACGATCAATCGTGCGCTCGCCGCCAAGGACGGGCCGATCGTGCCGCTGATCGCCGAGACCGGCGGCATCAACGCGATGATCGTCGATGCCACCGCGCTGCCCGAACAGGTCGCCGACGACGTCGTGACCTCGGCCTTCCGCTCCGCCGGCCAGCGCTGCTCGGCACTGCGTCTGCTGTTCCTGCAGGACGACGTCGCCGACCGCGTGATTGAGATGATCGCGGGCGCGGCGCGCGAACTTGTCATCGGCGACCCCTGCGATCCGGCCACGCATATCGGACCGGTGATCGATGCCGAGGCCAAGCAACGGCTGGACGCGCATATCGATAGGATGAAGAAAGAAGCCTGGGTGCACTTTGCGGGTCACGCACCACAAGGCAATTACGTCGCGCCGCATATTTTTGAACTGTCCGATGCTGGCCAGCTCACGGAGGAAGTCTTCGGCCCGGTGCTGCACGTGGTGCGCTATCGCGCCGACCGATTTGACGAGGTGCTGCAATCGGTCGAGCGCTCCGGCTATGGGCTCACCCTCGGCATCCATTCCCGGATCGACGATACAGTGGAAGACACGATCGAGCGCCTGCAGGTCGGCAACATCTATGTCAACCGTAACATGATCGGCGCCGTCGTCGGCGTGCAGCCGTTCGGCGGCCACGGGCTATCCGGCACCGGGCCCAAGGCCGGCGGGCCGCATTATCTGGCGCGTTTTGCAACCGAGCAGACGGTGACCATCAACACGGCGGCTGCCGGCGGAAATGCAGCGCTGATGTCTGGCGGCGAGTAGTTGCATCGCCCACCCCACATGGGTCAAATGGCATCCGAATTCCAGCTTTCGCTGGCGGTAATTCCGACCCACGAAAAAAAATCAACAAGCCACACGGAGCGGCGGCACTATGGAAAAGAGTATCTTCGACGGCCTCAAGGTTCTGGATTGCGCGAGCTTCATCGCTGCGCCCGCGGCCGCCACCGTGCTGTCGGATTTCGGCGCCGACGTGATCAAGATCGAGCCGCCCGGCGCCGGCGATCCCTATCGCAACCTGCCGAATTTGCCGGGTTACCCGCACAGCGAGCAAAATTTTGCGTGGATGCTGGAGGCGCGCAACAAGCGGAGCCTTGCGCTCGATCTCTCAAAGCCCGAGGGACAGGCGGTGCTGCATCGCCTCGCCGCCCAGGCTGACGTCTTCATCACCAACTACCCGCCGCAGGTGCGTCAACGGCTCGGCATCACCCACGAGCATCTGGCACCCCACAACGAGCGCCTGATCTACGCCTCGTTCACCGGCTATGGCGAGAAAGGCGAGGAAGCCAACAAGCCCGGCTTCGACTCCAATGCCTATTGGGCGCGCTCCGGCCTGATGGACCTGGTGCGGGCGGACGAACATACGACGCCGGCACGCTCGATTGCCGGCATGGGCGACCACCCATGCGCGATGGCGTTTTACGGCGCGATCGTCACAGCGCTCTACAAGCGCGAGCGCACCGGCAAGGGATCGCATGTCAGCTCCAACCTGATGGCCAACGGCGTCTGGGCCGCTTCAGTGCTGGCGCAAGCCAAACTGGTCGGCGCGAAGTTCGGCGAACGCCGCCCGCGCGAGCGCGCGCTGAACGCGGTGACCAACCACTACCAGTGCAAGGATGGACGCTGGCTGATCCTCTCCCTGCTCAACGAGGACCGGCAATGGCCGACGCTGGCGCGCTGCCTTGGCCGCGAGGATCTCGTCACCGATCCCTGCTTCGCGACCAAGAAGGACCGTCATGCGCGGTCGATCGAGTTGATCAAGATTTTCGACGAGACGTTTGTGACCAAGGACCTTGCGGAATGGCGCAAGATCCTCGACGGCAACGGCCTTGTATTCGGCGTGGTCGGCATCCTCGACGATATTCCGAATGACAGGCAGATGATCGAGAACGAGGTGCTGGTGCCGTTCGAAAACGACACCATGCTCACGATCAACAGTCCGATCTGGGTCGACGGCAGCCGCAAGGTCCAGCCGCGCAAGCCGCCCGGCGTCGGCGAGCACAGCGACGAAATTTTGCGTGACGCCGGCTATGACGAGGCGGCAATCGGCAAGCTGCGCGCCGCCGGCGCGGTGGCGTGAGGCAACTAGTCATGCCCAGCTACCGCCTGCATTACTTCCCCGAGTCGGGAAACAGCTACAAGCTCGCGCTGATGCTCACTCTGTGCGGGCAGACATTCGAGCCGGTCTGGACCGATTTCGGCGGTGGCGTCACGCGCACGCCGGAATGGCGGCGCGACGTCAACGCGATGGGTGAAATTCCCGTGCTCGAGGTCGACGGCGAACGGCTTACCCAAACCGCGCCGATCCTGCTCAAGCTGGCAAAGCAATTCAGCCGGTTCGGCGGCGAGACCGAGCAGGAACAGTTCGAATTGTTGCGCTGGCTTTTCTGGGACAACCACAAGCTCACCGGCTACATGGCGACGTATCGCTATTTCCGAACCTTCACGCCGTCGCCGGACGAACACGTGCTGAAACATTTCCGCAGGCGGCTCGACGATTTCCTGTCGATCCTCGAACAGCACGTGCAGAAGAATTCATTTGCAATCGGCGAACGGCCGACGGTGGCCGACATATCGATGATGGCCTATCTGCATTATCCCGCAGACGAGACCGGGTATGATTGGGCGGTGAGCCATCCCGCGATCAACGCCTGGCTCGGGCGGATGGCGCAACTGCCCGGCTGGAAATCAGCATATGATCTGCTACCCGGCAAGCGCCTGACGCACTACGCCAAATGACCCTCGATGCTCAGTACGCGTAGCTTTAGCGGCTTTTGACGAAGCACATGCCGATGCGCGAGATCTTGCCGGCGGCTTGACAGGTCAGCCCTTCGGCGCAGGTCCAGTCGCGGAAACTCGTGTCATTGTTGGCGGCTGGCTTGCCCCGAACATAGCAATGCGCGCCCCAGCCGTCGTAGTAGTTGGTGCCGGCGAGTTCGGTGCTGCCGCGCAACTGCGGACGGCTCGCGAAGCCGCGCGAATAATCCGGCGGCTTGCCGTCGCGAAGTGCTGCGAGAATATCGCGGCGGCGGACCTGGTCGCCGAAGAAATGCGGCGATGCCGGCACGACGGTTGTATTCGAAGGCTTGTCAGCCATCCAGTCAACGCCGGGGAAATGAAAGCCACCGATGCCGCGCGTCTGATGGCAGCCGGAGCAGGTCACGTCGTTGAGGCGCCGTTCGAATCCGGCAAGCGAGCGGATATTCTGCAACTTCGCGCCGCTTTCCGGGGCCTTCCTTAACGCCGTCACCACGTCAGCCTCGCTGAATACGGCGCCCTCTCCTTGCACCAGCCCGAATTCCGGCTCCAGATCTGACGGATCGGATCCGACCGGCGTTGGCGCAATCGCGCCGCTCGCGAGGAATTTTTCCGGGATCAGCACGGTGCCGCGATCGAACGCAACGAGATTGACGGGATCGAGCAGCCATGCCCTGAACTCGCGCTTGAGGCCATCATCCGCCAGAAGGCGCGCACGGTCGATCTGGTTCTCCATCGGCGATTCCACGAACGCGCGCGCTTGCCGGTCGTAGCGAAACACCTTCAGCAGATAATCGGTACGGAAGTCGCGAACCGAGGATTTCGGCGCGTGCGTGATCTGGAGATTGGTCTCGATGCGGTCGATATTCTGATAGTCGATCAGATCGAGCGGGCCGTCGCTCGCCGACGGCGCTTCGCCGAGCCAGCGCGTGGCAATTTCGGAACATGCGATCGCCGCTCCGTCACCTCTTGCCTTCAGCACGAGGTTCAGCGTCATGGGCAGCCGCGGCGGCGACGCTTCGTCACCCGCTGCCTTGTTGATCCACGTCAGGCGGTAAATCAGGCGCACCTCGCCGCAGCTTGCTTCCGCGGCGTAAGCGCGGTCCATACGATTGACGATGCCGGCCAGCACGAACCGCGTCTCTGCCGAATAGAGCAGCGTGCGGTCGAACAATTGGAAATCGAAGCCCTCGCCGACGCCGATCGTTTCCTTTGAATGGCTCGCGTGATGCCGCGCGATATAGCGATCGAACTCGCCGTCGATCGCCTGCCGGACCGCCGCCATCGATGGCAGGGCGAACAACTCGGTGTTCGCAAGCGGGATGTCCGCCGACCGCTCCGAAACCAGCATGCGATCGAGGCGAAATTTTCCGGCGTCGAGTTCGCGCAACGTCGCGGGATCGGTGATGGCGGCGCCGCGCTCAAGCGCCGCATCTTGTGCCGCGTGCGCCGACAAAGCGCCACACAGCAGAGCAAGCAAAATGGCGAGAAATCGTGGCGCGCGGCTCATGTCGCAACTAACACCGCGCAAAGAGGTCTATTCAAGAAAAAAGGCGCTTCACGTCGCCGTGAAGCGCCTTGCTGTTCGTTGTTATCGCGCGACGATCAGGCCCTTGCTGGTCACGACCACCCAGCGGCCGTCCTGCTTGCGAATGGCGTCGACCCGGCCGAGACCGGGCACGGGATCGCCAGCATAGACCTCATACATGCCGCGGCGGCCCTCGATCAGTGCGCTGCCATTGCCGACATCGCGCAACACCCAGCCTTCGACGGTCGGCAGCCGGGCGACTTCAGACTTGGGCGGAGCCGCGGGCGCTACGGCGGCAACCTGCTGCGGCACCGAGCCGGTCACTTCCTTCGCAGGGGCCGGCGCGGCCGCAGCGGTCGTTGCCGAGGCCTGGGCGGCGCGGAGCTTGTCGACGGTCTCGCTAAGCTTGGCGAGTTTGGCGGCGGGCTCAGCCTGCGCCTTCTCGACCTTGTCGAGGCGATCGCTGGCCTTGTTGAGCTGGCCTGCCGTCGTTTTGGAAGTATGCTCCAGGCTGGCTTTCAGTGCACCGATCTCGGCGTCGAGCCTCGCCACCGAGGCTTCGAGGGCGCTGTCCTTCGCCGACGCCACCGCCGAATCTCCGGCTACCAACTTTCCAATTCCTGTGGTCGCCAAGGCGCCACCGAGCGCACCGGCCACGGTCGCCAGCGCCACAACGGCGGCCATGGCCCCGATCCTGCGCTTGCCGGACGATACCTCCGCCGGCGCAGCCTTCGCCTCAGTGCCGACGCGGTCGCCAGGCGACATGATCGCCACATTGCGGGGGAAGCTCGGCGCTTCCGGCTTTACGGCGTCGATTTTGGCGGTATCAACCTTAAGAGCATCAACCTTAGGAGCATCGATCTTTGGAGCGTCAACCTTTGGCCCGTCGACCTTTGGCGCTTCCGTGCCGACAGCTTCCACCTTGGGCGCGTCAGGCTTCGGTGAGGTCTCTTCCTGCTCGGGCGCCAGTTTCACGGGCTTGACCTCAGCCACGACGGCTACCGGCTCGCTGGCCGCCGGCTTGTCCGGCGCGGCTGGCCCGGCCTCAAGGGTTCCGGTTTCACCGCTGGTGGGCTGGGATTGCTGATCGTTCACAGTTGGATTCTCCAGAATTGATTGACCATTTGGTAACCTTTATTGCTTGCCAAACTCTTACCGGCTCGGGCCTTACCGAAAATTTAGGAACTCATCCGGTCCGGTTTTGGCCTGATACACGTCAGCCATCCCGGTCCAGCCTCTCCTATGCTGCCCTGCGGCATCGTGGTTCCGTTTGCGCCGGCTCTTTTCCCGACTAACATGGACGCAACCGACCAGCCAGAAAGGCAGGGGGCCACCATGACCATCGAGAAATGCATCAACGAGTTTGATGTAGATGACGTCATTTTTGAGGAAGGCTCGACCGGCCGGGAACTGTTCGTCGTGCTCGACGGCAAGGTCGAGATCGCCAAGATGAACGGTGCCAGCAAGACCGTAATCGTCACGCTCGGCAAGGGCGAGTTCTTCGGCGAGATGGCGGTCATCGACGGCTCGGCGCGTTCGGCAACGGCCATTGCGGCCACCCCACACACCCGTGTGATGCGCATAAATCACGCCCGCTTCGTCTACCTGGTGAGCCAGCAGCCTGCCTTTGCGCTGATGATCATGGATGCGCTCAGCAAGCGCCTGCGGGCCTCCAACACGGTCGCCTTCCGAACCGCGGGCAGTTCATGAGCGAGCGCAGACCAAGCCCGTTCAAGACGCTGCTCGAGAGCGAATTCTGTACGCTGATCCAGGCCGCCGAAGATGTCTATCAGATCCGCTTCAAGAACCGTGCGGCAAACGCCTATCTTGTGCGCGGGAGCTCGCGCACCATCCTGATCGATGTCGGGCTGTCCTCGAACTATCCGCACCTGCTGACGTCTCTCAATCACATCGGAGTGAAGCCCGACGATATCGATATGGTGGTGCTGAGCCACGAGCATCTCGACCACATCGGCGCGGCCTATCATTTCCACGGCCGCGCCTTCATCGCCGCGCACAGGCTCGCCGCCAACAAGATCATGCTGCGCGACGACTTCTCGATGCTGCGCAAGATGTTCAACGAGCCGAACGCGCCGATCAACATCGATCTATGGCTCGAGGAAGGCAATCTGATCGACCTCGGCAATTTCCGCCTCAACGTGATGTACACGCCAGGCCATACCTCGGCCTGCATCACGCTGTTCGACCAGGACAAGGGACTGTTGTTCGCCTCCGATACGTTGATGCCGGGCGGCGTGATGGGCGGGGTGTTCGGCTCGGGCAGCATTGCCGATTACATCCAGTCGCTGGAGCGGCTGAAGGGGCTGAACTCAAAGATCCTGCTGTCGGGCCACGGACGGCTGTCCGACACGCCGCAGGAGGATGTGCGGATCGCGATCCAGCGCTCGCATGGATTGCTGTCGGACACCGCGCAATTGTTCGACGCGCTGGATGCGCGAGCGAATTTCGAGCCGATCATGCAGTCGGTGCGCGACCTCAACAAGCTCGACGACAGTTAGGCCGGCCGCCCGCAGGATTTTCCGCAGTGTCGAATGTGATCCGCCCATTTGACAAATGGAACGGTGGCCTGTTGAACAGCTCTCAACAACGAAGCCTGCAAAAAAATATCGAGAGAGACAGCAACATGAAATTTTACGATTCGGTCGGACCGAACCCGCGCATCGTCCGCATGTTCATGGCGGAAAAGGACATCGAGATGCCGAAGCAGACCGTCGATCTGCGCAAGGGCGAGAACCGCGAGGCCGAGCATTTGAAACGCAATCCGCATGGCCAGATGCCGACGCTCGAACTCGACGACGGCAGCTATCTGTCGGAGATCACCGCGATCTGCGAGTATCTCGAAGAGAAGCATCCGAACCCGCCGCTGATCGGCGCCACGCCGGAAGAGCGCGCCGAATGCCGGATGTGGACGCGGCGTATCGATCTCAACATCTGCGAGCATCTAGGCAACGGCTTTCGCTTCGGCGAAGGCCTCAAGTTCTTCGAGAAGCGAATTCCCTGCGCGCCCGAAGCCTCGCCCGGCCTCAAGATGATCGCCGCCAATCGCCTGCAATGGCTTAACGGCCATATGGCCGATGGCCGGCAATATATCTGCGGCAAGCGCTTCACGCTGGCCGATATCCTGCTCTATGGCTGGCTCGATTTCGCCGGTCAGGTCGGCCAGCCGCTCGATACCGCGAACACCAATATCGTGGCCTGGAGGGCGCGTGTGGGAGAGCGTCCTTCGACGAAGGCGTAACCCATTGCCGTTCAGACTTGGGAAGCGCAGCTTGATCGCGTGCGTTGACGTCACGCATCGCGCGGTGTCTAGACGGTCGCTCACCGCTCAGAGAAAGGCCGGCGGGCGTTACGCCGCCGACCTTGTCTTGCAACTGCCGGCTCACGGGTCCGGTTCCGTTGCTTTGCATTGCGCTTACTGCATCTACCTGATCGGTACCACCCAGTGCCGGCTGATGCCATTGCACGCAGGTATGGCCAGGCCGTCCCGAGGTAGGCTCACACTATGGAGAAGGATGGAGCCGACTATCCATTGGTTTAGGGCAGTGGGCGTGAGTTACATCACCACCGGCGCATCCGGGAGTTCATTCGCCCCGCCGCCCACCTTCGGAAAATGCGTCGCCAGTTCGCGCGACACCGCCGCGACACCCTTGATCACACCGCGCTCGAAATCCCCTGCCCTGAAATCCGCTTCCATTTCCTTGCAGATCGTCTCCCAGCCGGCCGCGCCGACCTTGGCGTTGATGCCGCGGTCGGCGACGATCTCGACGTCGTGATCAGCGAGCAAGAGATAGATCAGCACGCCGTTATTGTCGGCGGTATCCCATATCCGCAAATGCGAAAAGACGTCCAGCGCCCGTTCTCGCGCCGGCTGGTTGCGAAACAGCGGCGCGCCGTCGAGCGCGCCTTCGACCACGAAACGGACCTGCCCGGAATGAGTTGCCTCGCCCGCTTTGATCGCCTGTTCGATCCTCGCCAAGACGGCTGGCGGGAAATCACGGCGGCGGCGCCAGTGATGCTGGAGAAGATGCCTGATGATACGTCCGATGCTCATGTCTACCAGCTCCCCGATGCACCGCCGCCGCCAAAGCTGCCACCGCCACCGCGAAACCCGCTGTCGCTGGAGCTGCTACCGCCGGACCAGGAACCGCCGCTGCCACCGACCCATCCACTGTCCCTGCCGCGGCGTCCCACGCTTGGGCCCATCGAGCCCATGTTCTGGACGAGGAAACTTACGACGAACGCGATAAAGCCGATGAGGATCGCCGCTGCGAACGATCCCGCAATGAACCAGCCGAAGACGCCTGCGATGCCGCCGGTCGCCGCCGCGCCGATGAATCGGCCGAGCACCGCCCTCAGCACACCGCCCACAATGAAAACGAAGACAAGGATAAATGGATTGAACGGGTCGACATAGTTGGACAGGCCGGGACTTTGCCAGTGTGGCGGTTCCGGCTCCGGCAGTTTCTCGCCATTGGCGACCGCGATCATCCGGTTGACGCCCGCCGAAACACCACCGGCGAAATCGCCGCTCTTGAATTTTGGCGTGATGTCCTCGTCGATGATGCGCTTGGTGGTGGCGTCGGTCAGCGCGCCCTCGAGGCCGTAGCCGACCTCGATCCGCAAGCGGCGATCGTTCTTGGCGATCACGAGAAGCGCGCCGTCGTCGATTTTCTTGCGGCCGATCTTCCAGGCTTCCGCGACGCGGAGCGTGAATTGCTCGATTGCCTCACCGTCCGTCGTCGGCACGATCAGCACCGCAATCTGGCTGCCCTTTCGCGCCTCGAGATCCCCAAGCTGCTGCGTCAGCGACGCGACGTCGCCGGCAGCGAGCGTACCGGTCTGGTCAACAACCCGCCCGCTCAAGGGCGGCACCGCGACGAGCGCCAAGGCTGCAGTAGCCCAGCACAGCAGTAGCGCAAGAAGGGACGCTCTCGCAGCGTTCATCGCAGTGGCCTTTTCAGCCGCTACTTGGCGGGCGCCGGCGTCGGGTTGAAGTCCACCTTCGGCGCCGTCGAGATCGCCTTCTCGTTCTCAACCGCAAAAGCCGGCTTTTCCTTGTAGCCGAACGCCATCGCCGTCAGATTGTTCGGGAAGGTGCGGATGCCGACGTTGTAGTCCTGCACCGCCTTGATGTAGCGGTTGCGCGCCACCGTGATGCGGTTCTCGGTGCCTTCGAGCTGCGCCATCAGGTCGCGAAACAGCGCATCCGATTTGAGCTGCGGATAATTTTCGGTGACGACCAGTAGCCGCGACAGCGCGCTCGTGAGTTCGCTTTGGGCGGACTGGAATTTCTGGAACGCAGCGGGATCGTTCAGCACCTCTGGGGTGACCTGAACGCTGCCGACCTTGGCACGGGCATTGGTGACGCCGAGCAGCACGTCTTTCTCCTGCTGCGCAAAGCCTTTTACGGAATTGACGAGATTGGGCACCAGATCGGCCCGGCGCTGGTACTGGTTGACCACTTCTGACCACCCCGACTTGACCCGCTCGTCATTGGTCTGGATGGCGTTGTAGCCGCAATTGGTCAGGCTCAGCGTCGCCAGCGCCGCCAGTACAGTCCAAACTCTGCGCATCGAATTCTCCCAAAGGAAAGTTCAACGCCAACCCATCTGATTGGTTGCGTCTGGCATGCAAGGCGCGAGCCTGCTTCAGGTTCATTTTGCAGCCCGATTGCCCTTGCCTATCATTCGCCGAAATAACAACATGGCCCGATAACAATAATTGAGGGAGGGCCGATTGACCGCTTTCGAAACCATCGTCGTGGAGCGGCCGGAGCCGCGCATCGCGCGGATCGTGATGAACCGGCCCGAGGCCCGCAACGCGCAGAACCTGCAGATGACTTACGATCTCAACACCGCCTTTGATCAGGCGGTGCAGGACGACGCGGTCAAGGTCATCGTTCTCGCCGGCAACGGCCCGCATTTTTCGTCAGGGCATGACCTGCGCCCCGGGGCTAAGAATACTGCCGGCGTGGATTTTCCGCCGGTTGGAAATTGGGGCGGATTTGCCGAACCCAACGCCCACGGCCGCTTTGCGCGCGAGCAGGAAATCTATCTGCAGATCACGCGGCGCTGGCGCAATCTCGCAAAGCCGACGATTGCCGAAGTGCATGGCAAATGCATCGCCGGCGGATTGATGCTGGCGTGGGCCTGCGACCTCATCGTCGCAAGCGATGATGCCGAGTTCTGCGATCCCGTGGTCACCATGGGCGTCTGCGGCGTCGAATGGTTCGTGCATCCCTGGGAGTTGGGCCCGCGCAAGGCCAAGGAATTGCTGTTCACCGCCGACGTCTGGAGTGCGCAGGAAGCGCACCGGCTCGGCATGGTCAACCACGTGGTGCCGCGGGACGAGCTTTCCCCCTTCGTGATGAAGCTTGCTGAAAGGATCGCGGCAAAACCTTCCTTCGCCCTGAAGCTGACGAAGGAAGCGGTCAATCGCTCGGTCGATGTGATGGGACAGCCCGCGGCCATCGAGCAAGCATTCGCGCTGCATCAGCTCTGCCACGCACACAATCTTCAGGAATTCGGAATGATCGTGGATCCCGCGGGCCTTCACCCGTCCGTCCGAAAGCCGGCGCAGGCCAGCTAAGAAAAGGCAAAAGCAAATCAGAT
Organism: Bradyrhizobium retamae; assembly: GCF_001440415.1. Lineage (GTDB taxonomy): Bacteria > Pseudomonadota > Alphaproteobacteria > Rhizobiales > Xanthobacteraceae > Bradyrhizobium > Bradyrhizobium retamae. The sequence continues at coordinate 220,222 of NZ_LLYA01000203.1, read as the reverse complement.
GGACCTCAACCTGAGCGACGAGCAGCGATTGCTGCGCGAAAGTGCCGACCGCTTCGTCAACGAGACTTACACCGCCGATCACCGCCGCACGATCGCGAACGATCCGATCGGCTTCAGCATGGATATCTGGAAGCAGTTCGCCGATCTCGGCTGGCTGGCGCTGCCGATCCCGGAGGCCCATGGCGGCCTCGGTGGCGGCGCGATCGAGATCGGCATCCTGATGGAAGCGTTCGGGCGTGGCCTTGTCTCCGAACCTTATCTCTCCACCGTCGTCATCGGCACTTCGCTGATCTCGGAGTGCGGCACGGAAATGCAGAAGCAGGCGCTATTGCCGAAAGTTGCCGATGGTTCACTGATTCTGGCATTCGCTCATTCCGAACGCCAGGCGCGCTATGACCTTGTCAAAGTGGCTACGACAGCGAAGAGAACACCTGACGGTTGGCGTATCGACGGACAGAAGACAACCGTCCTCGATGGCAGCGCCGCCGCGCAGATCGTCGTCTCGGCGCGAATTGATGACGGCAAGATCGGTCTGTTCATGGTGCCGCAAGGCGCGGCCGGCCTCACCTCACATGATTTCCCGCGGCTTGGTAGCGGCCGGGCCTGCAACCTCGAGCTCAGGGATGTGCAGCTTCCCGCCGAAGCGCTGCTCGGCGACGGCAGCGACGCGCTGACGGCGATCGAGCACGCGGTCGACCGCGCCGTGGCTGCGCTCGGTGCCGAAGCCGTCGGCATCATGCAGACCCTGCTCGACCAGACGCTGGAACACACCAAATTCCGAAAACAGTTCGGCCGGCCGCTGTCTGCCAACCAGGTGATCCGTCATCGCCTCGCCGACATGGCGATGCAATGCGACGAGGCGCGCTCGATGGCTCTACGCGCCGCGCTGATGGCCGATGCCGAACCGGTCGCGCGCAGCCGCGCCGCCTCGGGCGCCAAAGCCAAGATCGGTAAATGCGCGCGCTTCGTCGCCGAACAATCCGTCCAGCTTCACGGCGCGATGGGCGTTACCGAAGAACTGGACATTGGCTCCTACTTCAAGCGGCTGCTCGCCTTCGAGATGCTGTTCGGCGGCAGCGCCCATCATTATCGCCGCCACGCCGCCCTCGGTGGACGAGCCGTTGAGGCCTGAAAGGAACATACCCATGGATCTCACCTTCAGCGCCGAAGAGCGCGCCTTCGAACAGGAAGTGCGCGACTTCATCGCGGCCAACCTGACGCCGGAGATGAAGCGCGCCACCGCGCTGACGCCTTCGGTGTTCTCCGATCCTGATATCGGCATGGCCTGGCAGCGCGCACTGCACAAGAAGGGCTGGGGCGCGCCGGGCTGGCCGGTGGAATATGGCGGGCCGGACTGGACGCCGGCGCAACGCTGGATTTTTGAGTCCGAGTGCGCCCGCGCCGGCGTGCCCAATGTGAACGTGATGGGCGTCAAGATGGTCGGCCCGGTCATCATCGGCTTCGGCTCGCCCGAGCAGAAGAACTTTTATCTGCCGCGGATTCTCTCGGGCGAGGATTACTGGTGCCAGGGCTATTCCGAGCCGGGCTCCGGCTCCGACCTCGCCTCGCTGAAGACCCGAGCCGCGCGCGACGGCGACGACTACATCATCAACGGCACCAAGATCTGGACCACGCACGCCCACCACGCCAACCGGATGTTCGCGCTGGTGCGCACCAACGAGACCGAGCGGCAGCAGGACGGCATCTCCTTTCTCCTGATCGACATGAAGACCCCGGGCATTACGACGCGGCCGATTCTGACCATCGGCGGCGATCATGAGGTCAACCAGGTGTTTTTCGACGACGTGCGCGTCCCCGTCGCCAACCGCGTCGGCGAGGAGGGCAAGGGCTGGACTTACGGCAAATATCTGCTCGAGTTCGAGCGCGGCTCCGGCATCGCCTCGGCTAAGCTGCGCGATGCGCTGAAGACGATTTCGGAGCTTGCCGAATCTGACGCGACCGGCCGCGCCATCGGCGATCCCGATATCGCGGTGCGGATGTCGGAGATCGAGGTCGATATCGACGCGCTCGAGATGACCGAGCTGCGCGTGCTGTCGGCGCTGCAGACCGGGCAAAATCCCGGCGCGGTGTCGTCGCTCTTAAAGCTGCGCGTCAGCGAAATCCGCCAGGCGGTGACGCGGCTCGGCGTCGACGTGATCGGCAATGACGGGCTCTATGTCGAGCCGATGCGGCCGCTCTACCGGCTCAACGAGGCGCCGGGAATCCCCGAGGAGTTGCTTCCCGTCGTGCCGGAATATCTCAACGGCCGGGCCTATACGATTTTCGGCGGCTCGTCGGAGATCCAGCGCGATATCGTCGCGAAGATGGTGTTGGGGCTTTGAGGCTGTCGTTCCGGGGCGATGCGAAGCATCGAACTATGTAGTTCGCGTCTTCGGCGCGCCCCGGAATGACGGGTTGAGAGAACGCGTCTAAGCCACCGCCGCCTTCGCATCCTGGATCGCCTGCCAGACCTTCGCCGGCGTCAGCGGCGTGGTGAGCTGCTTGATGCCAAGCTCGCTCAACGCATCCATCACGCCGTTGGTGACGCAGGGCGGGCCGCCGATGGCGCCGGATTCGCCGCAGCCCTTGGCGCCGAGCGGGTTGGTGCGACACGGCGCGGAATCGTCCAGCGCAACCGCGATCGGCGGAATGTCGTCGGCGCGCGGCACGCAGTAGTCCTGGTAACTCGCGGTCAATAGCTGCCCTTCCTCGCTGTAGGCGACGCCCTCATAGAGCGCCTGCCCGATGCCTTGGGCGACGCCGCCGTGCACCTGGCCGGTCACCAGCATCGGGTTGACGGCAATGCCGACGTCGTCGACCGTGGTGTAACGCACTACCTTGCTGACGCCGGTTTCCGGATCGATCTCGACTTCGCAAATGTGAGTGCCGTTCGGCCAGCTCGGGCCGTCGACTTCGCCTTCGGAATCGACGGAGAGCCGCGCGCCATCTTCGTTCTTCGCGATCTCGAACAGGCTGATGCGCTTGTCGGTGCCGACCACCGTCAGCCAGCCGTCGCGGTATTCGATATCCTCGATGGACGTTTCCAGCACGTTCGAGGCCTTCTCGCGCGCCTTCTGGATCATGTCGTTGCTCGAAACCGCAACTGCCGTGCCGCCGACAAACAACGAGCGCGAACCGACGCTGCCAAAGCCGGTGGCGAGATCAGTATCGCCCTGCACGACGTCGATCTTGTCCATGGGAACTCCGAGCGTATCGGACACCATTTGCGTGTAAGTGGTCTGCAGGCCCTGCCCCATCGCCATGGTGCCGGAATGCAGGATAATGCGGCCTTCCGCGGTCGCGTGCAGGCTGACCTTTTCGGTATGCGCGCGCCCGCCGGTCCATTCGATATAGCTGGTAAGGCCGCGACCGTAGAGCAGGCCCTTCTTCTTCGCCGCCTTCTTGCGCGCGTTAAAGCCGTCCCAGTCCGAAAGCTCGGAGGCGCGCGACAGCATGTGCGCGAAAGCGCCGGAGTCGTACACCTGCCCGACCGCATTGGTGTAGGGAAGCTGCGCCGGCTTGATGTAGTTGACCTTGCGAATGGTGCGCGGGTCCATGCCGATCTGCCGTGCCGCGGCATCCATTAGCCGCTCGACGATGAACACGGCTTCCGGCCGCCCGGCGCCGCGATAAGCGCCGACCGGTGCGGTGTGGGTCATCACCGATTTCACCTCAAAATGCACCAGCGGCAGATCGTAGACGCCAGTCTGCACGAAGGGCCCGAGCACCAGCGGAATGATGTTCGCGGTCCCCGACGAGTACGCGCCGGTGCCTCCGATCGAACGCACGCGGTAAGCGAGCACGCGGCCCTTTGCGTCGAGCGCGAATTCGCCGGTCGAGGTAAGATCTCGGCCATGAGTGCCGCCGACGAATTCGTCGGTGCGGTCGCCGCGCCAGCGGATCTTCTTGTTCAGCTTGGTCGCGGCGTAAGCAACGATGCCGTCTTCGGGATAAAGGCTGGTCTTCTGGCCGAAGCCGCCGCCGATGTCGCCGACCAGCACGCGGACGCTGTCCTTCGGCCGCTTCAGAATGGATTCCGCGAGCAGGTCCCGGGTCGAGCCGGGCGTTTGCGACTGCACGTGCAGGATCAACCGGCCGGTCTTCTTCTCGATCTCGGCAATCGTCGAGCGAGGCTCCATGGCGGAGGGCACCAGCCGCTGGCTGACCAGGTCGAGCGAGACCACATGCGCAGCCTTGTCAAAGGCTTCCTCGACCTTGGCGGCGTCGCCGTAGCTCATGGCAGCCACGACGTTGTCGGGCGCCTCGGGCCATACGACGGGTGCGCCGGGCTTTACCGCCTCGACAGGGTCGACTACCGAGGGCAACACCTCGTAATCGACCACGATCGCTTCGGCCGCGGTCTGCGCCAGCACGCGCGACGTCGCGACCACGGCGGCCACGGCTTCGCCGGCATACCGCACGATTTCATGCGCAAGCAGACGTCGCGGCGGCACCGTCATCGGCGATCCATCGGGCCGCTTGAAGATCGCAAGCGTCGGGATGGTGCCGACATCGTCCTTGATCAGCTCGGTGCCGGTATAGATCGCCTGGACGCCCGGCATCCCGGCGGCATCAGTCGTATCGATTGAGACGATTTTGGCGTGGGCATGGGGCGAGCGCAGCACGTAGAGCCACAGCGCGCCCTCCTCGGGCTTGTCGTCGATGAACTGCCCCTTCCCGGTGAGCAGTCTCTGGTCTTCCAAACGCTTGACCGGCTGGCCCGCACCGAAACGCATATTGCCGGGAAGAATGTTCATCAGTTTGTCCTTAGCTTGTTCGGATTGAGCGGGGTTTTAGCGGCTTTTCGCCGCGAGACAACTATTCAGCCCGCTGCAACTAGAGAGCCAGCGCTGCGGCGGCGCGAGCACCGCAGCGGGGGTAAGATTCTGCCTTCAGAGGGGGACTATTAGCCGCGGCTGATATCCACGATATCGACGTTGACATCGCGCGTTTCCGAACCGCGTTTCAGTGTGATGCGGACGCTCTTGCCTGCACCGACCTGCTCGATCTGGTCGGTCAGGTCGGAGAGCCGGTGAACCGGCTTACCATCGGCTTGAACGATCACGTCGCCGAGCGCGCCCGAGTTGAAATCGACGCCGCGGATGCCAGCCCGTTCGGCCGGACTTCCGGGCGCGGTACGCACGACGATCACCCCTTCGACGCCCATGCGCGTCGCAACGGCTTCGCCGGCGGCTACGATCCCGATTCCCGGGGTCGGCACCCGACCATTCTTGATGAGTTCGGGCACGATACGATTGACGATATCGGCCGGAATGGCGAAGCCGATGCCGGCGCTGGAGCCGGAGGGCGAGATGATGGCCGTGTTGACGCCGATCAATCGTCCCGCCGAGTCCAAAAGGGGGCCACCGGAATTGCCGGGATTGATCGCGGTGTCGGTCTGGATCACGTTGGCGATCTCGCGACCGCTGCTGGTCGGCAGCCGCCGCTTGAGCGCGCTGATGATTCCGCTCGTCAGCGATTGATCTAGTCCGAATGGGTTGCCGATCGCAAATGCAATTTGGCCTACCTTGAGGTCGTTAGAACTGCCAAGCGCCACCGGCGGCGGCAACTGGCGCGGATTCCTGATCCGCAGCACCGCCAGGTCGTAGTTCGGTGCAACGCCGACGATTGAAGCTTGGGCCACCTCGCCTGAGGCGAAGCGAACGGCCACCTCGCGGCCATTCTGCACGACGTGATTGTTGGTGACCACATGACCGCTACTGTCCCAGACAAAGCCGGTGCCGGAGGCTGCCGGGCCCGAGGTTGCCGGGCTTTCGTCTTCGGCGAAGGGATTGGCCATCGCGGATCGTGCCGCGACCTGCACGACAGACGGCGAGACCCGCTCGAAAAGCTCGATGTTTGCGCGCTCGGCGTCAGACAGTGGGCCCCGCTGGTCGACGCTGCGGGCGACTGTATTGGTCCACGGGCTGTAGCGGATATTGGAGAGGGTAAGCGCCACCAGTACGGCTGCGATGGCGGCTAATGACAGCGCGAAGCGACGATTCATCGATCACTCACTTGATATCGCGCAAAGCGCGATGCGGAAGGTAAGCAGGCCAGGCCGGGCATCATCACCCACCAAACGTCCTTGCCGGACTAAAGTTTCTGAACTTTCAGAGACTTAATCATACGGCAAGAATCGACCGGTTGACGTGATTTATGCATGACGGTTTGTCGCGCAAGCAGCGCGGCCTGCGCTTGAAACCAAATCCTGCCATTATAATTGTTCTGGAGCCGCTGTCCGTCATTGCGCCGCCGGGTCCTGATCGGGCGCTTGGCATGGCCATCAGGCAAGGTCCCGATGCGGCTTCCTGCGACAAGGCGTCCGGAGTTGCGAGATGAACAACAAGACGCGCTTCAATATCGGATATGCGATCGCCGCGATCTTTGCTGTCTTGATCATCCAATATTTCGTTTCCACGGCGAGCCAGATCGCCATCATTCCCTACAGCGAATATCAGCAATTGCTGAAGCAGGGAAAGGTCGCGACCGTCGGCATCTCCGACCGCACCGTGCAGGGCACCTTGAAGGAGCCGCTGTCCGGCGGACAAAAGCAGTTCGTCACCACGCGCGTCGATCAGGAGACCGCGCAGGAGCTCGAGAAATACAACGTAAAATTCACCGGCCAGATCGAGAGCACTTTCCTGCGTGACCTGCTGTCTTGGGTCATGCCGGTGCTGCTGTTCTTTGGCCTGTGGTGGTACATCGCCAGACGCGCTGCAGAAGGCGGCGGCCTTGGCGGCGGGCTGATGGCGATCGGCAAGAGCAAGGCCAAGATCTATGTCGAGTCCAATACCGGCGTGAATTTTTCCGATGTCGCCGGTGTCGACGAAGCCAAGGACGAACTGCGCGAGGTCGTCGACTTCCTGAAAAATCGGACCGACTACGGACGGCTCGGAGGGCGCATGCCCAAGGGCGTGCTGCTGGTCGGTCCGCCCGGCACCGGCAAGACGCTGCTGGCCAAGGCGGTGGCCGGCGAGGCCAAGGTGCCGTTCTTCTCGATTTCAGGTTCGGAATTCGTCGAGATGTTCGTCGGCGTCGGCGCGGCGCGGGTGCGCGACCTGTTTCAGCAGGCACATCAGAAAGCGCCTGCCATCATCTTCATCGACGAACTCGATGCGCTCGGCCGCGCCCGCGGCATCGGGCCGTTTGCGGGCGGCCACGACGAGAAGGAGCAAACGCTCAATCAGCTTCTGGTCGAACTCGACGGCTTTGACTCGCGCTCCGGTCTCGTTATCCTCGCCGCCACCAACCGGCCGGAAATCCTCGATCCGGCGCTTCTGCGCGCCGGTCGCTTCGACCGCCAGGTGCTGGTCGACCGCCCCGACAAGAAGGGCCGCACTGAAATTCTTAAAGTTCATATGAAGAAGGTGCAGCTCGACTCCAGCGTTGATGCCGAGGCGGTCGCTGCACTGACGCCCGGTTTCACCGGCGCCGACCTTGCCAATCTGGTCAACGAAGCCGCGCTGCTGGCGACACGGCGCGGCGCCACTGCCGTCGCAATGACCGATTTCAACAACGCGGTCGAGCGCATGGTCGCCGGGCTGGAGAAGCGAAACCGGTTGCTTAATCCGAAGGAGCGCGAGATCGTTGCCTATCACGAGATGGGGCACGCCTTGATCGCGCTGTCGCTGCCGGGTGTCGATCCCGTGCACAAGGTATCGATCATCCCGCGCGGCGTCGGCGCGCTCGGCTATACCATCCAGCGCCCGATCGAGGATCGCTTCCTGATGACCAAGGAGGAACTGGAGAACAAGATGGCGGTGCTGCTCGGCGGCCGGGCGGCGGAGTTGATCGTGTTCAGCCACCTGTCCACCGGCGCCGCCGACGATCTTCGCCGCGTCACCGACATCGCGCGCAGCATGGTGACGCGCTACGGCATGTCCGAAAAACTCGGCGGCGTCGCCTACGAGCGCGATCCCGGCAATTTCCTGGCCGGCGCCGATCGGCCCTTCCCCATGCGCGAGCGCGATTATGCCGACGAAACCGCTGCGGCAGTCGACGAGGAGGTTCGCGCGATCGTCGATCGGGTGTTCGACCGCGCGCAGGGCATCCTGAAGGCGCGCCGCGCGATCCTGGATCGCGCGGCGAAGAAATTGCTGGAGAAGGAAACCCTGGAGCAGAGCGACCTCGAAGCGCTGATGCGCGAAACGCCGAAGGAGGCGCTGCGGGCGATCTAAGCTACGCCGGAAATTGCAAGGGTGGGCAAAGCGAAGCGTGCCCACCAATCCTGACGGTGAGCGTGACGGTGGGTACGGCGCTACGCGCCTTTGCCCACCCTACAAGATATCGCGGGCTGCGCTTATCCGAGGTCGCGCAGCGCCGCCTCGACCACCTTGCGCTGCTCGGCCGTCAGCGCCGCTTGCGGCGGGATTGGATCGCCGACCGCGTAACCCTGGATGTCGAGTCCGGCCTTGATGCAGGCGGCGAGGTTGAACCGCGCAAAAGCCTCGTTGATGCGCCACAGCTTGCGCTGCAGCGCCATCGCCTCATCCCAGCGCGCCGCCTTGCAGAGATTGTAGAGCTCGACGCTCTGCCGCGGGATGATGCAGGCAGGACCGGCCATCCAGCCCACCCCACCGATCAGCATCACCGCCGCCGGGATATGGGCGGATGCGGAGAACACGCGGATCGCCTTCCCACAGCGATTCATGATCGACAGCAGCCGGCCGGTATTGGTGGAGGCGTCCTTGATGTAGCCGATGCGCGGATGGGTCGCGAGCCGCGCGATCACGTCGAGCGTGAGATCGGAGCGCTGGAATTGCGGATTGGTGTAGATCACGACGGGAATGTCGACCGCGTCGGCAATGGCCCGGAAATAGGATTCGACCTGCGCGTCGGCGACCGGGAAGTAAGCCTCCATGATCGCAAGAATTCCGTCGGCGCCGAGCTTTTGATACGCCTTCGCCTGCGCCACCGCATCCGCCGTCGATGTCGAGGCGACGCCGGCGATCACCGGCAGGCGGCCGTTCGCGGCTTCGATCGCGGCCTGCACGACGCTGACACGCTGCGCCTGGTTGAGATAGGCGAACTCACCAGTCGATCCTAGCGGCGTCAGCCCATGCACGCCTGCCTTGATAAGGTCGTCGCACAATCGGCGCAGCACCTCGGTACGAATTTCGCCGGAAGCATCGATCGGTGACACGAGATAGGGAAAGACGCCGTGGAAGTCAGCCATGGAAGGAAGCGCCTCAAGCGGGAAGTATATGCCATGGCTATCCGGAATGCCGGTCCAAGGCAACGTTTCGCAAACATCACGCCGGGTTTGCCTTCACTTGCGTGCTTTGATGCTGAATCGATCGCGGCAGCGCACACCGCTCCTGATACCACAGTCATCACCGCGAGCATTGGCCGAAATGGCGCGCCAAGGATGCTGCGTCAATCAGCTTCACACGCGCTTCTATGCCAGCCGCTACTACGTGATGGTCATGCCGCGGCGTCACCCATCGTGAAACAGGCGTGAGCGGCCCGCAGAATGACCAAAAGATGTCCACAGATGTCCACAGGTTCTAACGATTTAGCTCACGATTATTTCACGACTTTCTTTCCAATCTCGCCGCATTGATCAAGCGAGAGCAGTTCTGATGGTTGCGCAGAAGGTCGCCGACGCCTCCTCGTTCCGAGCTTCAGAACTCGATACGCGCGACTCTATTTCGTCGGCAACGACTCCCGGCTTTCGTCATTTCTTCGGCACGCCCGCTCCGTCGCAGCGCTTCCGCGCCTTCGGTATCGATCCGCTTGAGTCGCCGTCACACCATGCAAAGCTTCGCGGATTGATGCATCGCCTGTCACGGCGAATGGATGCCGCCATAAAATGGCCGTCACATCAGGTTCGATCGTTGGAACATTGGGAAAATCCCTCCATCCCCTCGGGCTATACCTATCTGCTGCAGTTCATTGCGCATGATCTGGTTCACTCGGCGATTCCGCTTTCGGTGGCGGGCGGGCTTGGCCGAGGCACCACAAACGCCCGCCGCACGCCGCTTCGGCTGGAGACGCTGTATGGCAGCGGCCCGGTCGGATCGCCGCACATCTATGCGCTGGACGCACCGAGCGACGACCGGCGCACCAAGCTGCGGCTCGGGCGAATGCGCTGGAAGGAAAAGCAGTCGGCGAGCGGCTGCCCATTTCGCGATATTGCACGCACCCCCGCCGAGAACGTGACGGGCATCGATCGCAGCATTGCGGGTGTCCGCGTTGCCCTCACCGAAGCGCTGGTTGCCGATCCACGCAATGACGATCACGCCGTGATGTCCCAGCTCACCGCGCTGTTTGCGCTGCTGCACAATGGGCTCGTCGATATCATTCGCCGCCGCGAAGGCAATGCGGGGCCAAACGGCCAGTTCGGCGCCGCCTACAAGCGCTTCCTGTGCGCCCGCGGCGCATTGACGGCGATCTATCACAACATCATCCGCAACGACCTGATGCGACGGGTGATTCATCCGGCGATCTACGCGAGCTACTGCGGTCCGGCCCCGCAGTTCATCGACCGCACCGATCTCGCAAGGAAAGCCGCGATCGGCAATTGGGAAATACCGCTGGAGTTCTCGCATGGCGCATTCCGTTTCGGCCACGCCATGGTGCGACCCGAGTACCAGATCAACGACCTCTCCCTCCACGACCTCAACAACACGCTCGAAAAGAGCTCGGTAAATGACCCGGCCAACATGCCGCTCGACGAGACGTGGATGGTGCAATGGTCGCGCTTTTTCGAGATCAACGGTTCGACGCCGAATTTCAGCCGCCGCATCGGACCCCATCTCAGCGATGGGCTCGGCAATGACCAGATCTTTCCGGCGTTCGACGAGACGGAGCGGGTCGGCCTGCTCTATCGGGACCTGCTCGGCGCCGGGCTGGCGGGCATGTGGTCTGTTGACTCCCTGATTGCAGCGGTTGGGAATCGCGGACCGAATTTCATCGCGATGTCGCGCCTGCTGGAGGATCGCGACTACCGCGTCAATGAGCTTCGCGAATGGCTGTCCGCCGGGCGGGCATACGGCGCCCTGACTGATGACGACATCGAAACCCTTTCAAACGATCCGCCGCTGCCGTTCTTCATCCTGTTCGAGGCAATGCAACAGACGAAGGGCCTGCAACTCGGACTGCTCGGTTCGATCATCGTATCGGAAGTGATATTCGGGGCGCTCTCAAGCGACCCGCAATCGGCCTGCGGCGGTTCGCTCGCCGATCAACTGGATCTCGTTGCCCGCGAATTTTACCTGACAAACGTGCTTCAGGACATTCCAGAGATATCAAACATGGCGCAGTTGGTGGAGTTGACCACCGAAATTGCCGAGCTGCGGCAGGCCGTGCCCGCATTTCTGTGAGCGGAATTGTTCCGTCTCGCGCAACCCGGAGGAGTAGAAGCTATGGCCCTCGAAAGAATGCAAGTGACCAACCATGAGCGCTGGGGCAACCTCGTAAAGACCTGGTCGACGGGCAAGAACTATCTTGATGACGACAACGAATATCCGATACCGACCACCGTCGAGGAATTCAAGGAACAACTCGCCAGGGCGCAGGTGTTCATGACGGTGCCGGATCGGTTCAAGAAGGTAAAGTTCGTCGAGCAGGAGCTAGACACGATCGTGGTGCGCTTGCCGCCCGCCGTGGCGATCGCGGATTCCGAAGAGAAGCTCAGCAAGCCGGGCGCGACCTATCCGCTTCCGCCGTTCTACAAGCGTCTGTTCAACGGGATGGATCCGATGATTCCGGAAGCTGAAAAGTTCAAGGTCCACGCCGAGCGGATCGGCGACTACACCATCAGCTACTGCGCTTGATGATCTAGCTCCGCGCTAGGTGAACGATGCCGTCGACAGGAAGCCCTCCGCCACGCAAACTTTGGCGCAGGGCTTCCCATCGCTCCTTCACGGTGATGGGATGTGCTTGCATGACCCAGCGCGCCGCCGCTTCATCAGTCGGAGGAGAAGATCCGACCCAAAATGAACGCAGGCCGTTCACAAAGCGCTGAACTTCCTGCTGCGCCAGCGCGCGTTCCCCGAGCTGAAATAGTGCGGCGGCCCGCCATGCCGGCAGGACCTTATTGATGCCTTGCGCGCGATCACACGCTTCGATAGTTCCCTCATAGTCGCCGCAGAAGAAGCGCACAGTGCTGTGGTAAGCCCATTCAAGATAGGAAGGCGCAGGTGAGAGCGTCAGCGCTTGATCGGCCCTGAGCCGGGCCTGCTCGATAGATCCGCAAAAGACCTCATAGTGAGCGCTCGACAGCAACGTCCACGGGTCGTTGTCATTGAGCTCGCAGGCAAGCGCCATGTGCGGCGCAGCTTCGGCTTCCCGAAGCGCCATCACATAGGACCAGCCGCAGCACAGATGCGCCCTGGAATCGACCGGGTCCAGTTGAACGGCGGTCTTCGCCAGTTCAAGGGTGGCCTTGGCCTTCTCGAGATCGCGAAATATCCCGGGATGCACCAGATGCTCGATGTTGTTCATCTGCACGAGGCTGCTGTAGCAGGGCGAGAAGCCCGGATTGTCGCGGATCGCATCGCGGAAGATGGCGACTGCCCGCCGCCAGCTTTCGGGATCGAACTTCGAAATGAGGTTCTGTCCGCGCAGCCAGCGGTCATGCAGATCGAGCGACACGTCGGGCTCGCCAGCCAACCGCATCAACCGTTCGGCCGAGAGCTGCACGTTCAGCGAGGTGGCGATCCGGCGGATGATACGCTGCTGTGTTTCGAACCAGTTGCCGAGGCCGAGCCGGAAGCTTTCGCTCCAGACGTAAATCCCGCTGGTATCGTCCCGGAGCACCATCACGATGTTGATTTCGGCACCCGCCTGATAGGCGGTGGTCTCGATGCAGTATTGCGGAGCCGTACCCGCCGGAAGCACGAGGGCCGCCGGAGGACGATCGACGACGCTCCATTCCCGGAAGCGCACAAGACAGGCCGCGAGATGCTGGGAGAACCCTTGCACCAGATGGCTGTGATCCTCATCGACACCGTGCATCGCAAAGGGCCGCAACACCAGGCGCGTCTTGGTAGGCGCATTGGCCGGTGGCGACATCGGGTCCACCGGCTGGAGAGCGGCCCCCCTGACCATCCTGACGGCGAATTCGTCATTCGCTGCCGATGCGGCCCGATCGGCGGGCGCGCGCTCCAGAATGCCGAGCTTGATGTTCGCGACGAGCTCTTCGGTCGCCGACGACGGCTCCATGGCGTAGTCGCGATCCAAAAGATCCCACAGAGCCTTGTAGATGCGCAACGCGCCGGCGACATCGCCTTCCTCCGCATGCGCCCGCATCAGATAGCGGCAGGCATATTCATGGGTCGGATCGAGATTGACGATCGCAGCGGCGATCCTCTTTTTGGCGTCGGCGGGAACGCTTGCGGAGGTCAAGCCTTCGTCGAGATTTCGCATCAGCCGTTCGTGGATGGTCTGCCGCTTGGCCAGCACCCAAACCCGGAATGACGGGTCGAGATCGTCCATTCCTTCGAGCAACCGCCCGTCAAGCTGCGGCGTATTAAGCAGCAGCGGGTGAACGCGTCCACCTTCAGCGAGTTGGATAACGCTTTCGATGTCGACTTCGATTCGTCCGACGTCGAGGCCGATCATCAGCCGTTCCGCGACGAAGCCGTCATATCCGGCCTCCTCGAGCATCGACCGCAGTTCGCGCACGACCTGGCGCAGCGAGGCGCGCGCCTTTTCCTCGTCCGAACGACTCCAGAGCAGGCCGACCAGCCGCTCGCGGCTCTCCTGCTTCGACTCCAACAACGCCAGATAACTCAGAACCGCGCCGGCCTTGCGGGTTCGCAGTTCGATAGGCCGGCCGTTGAACCGCACGCCGAGCCGCCCAACCAGCGATACCGACAGGCGCGGGGCGCTTTCGGGCGCCACCGTGGCCTTGTCTGCTGTCATGGCGTTTGCGCTGACCGGCATGCAACGGTTTCCGGAACCGGTTGGTTAATTCCCGCCAGTCTATATCAAAGAAACACCCCCGGTATAGGTTGCGCCGCCGCCGGTTCGCGCCATCGCATCCTGCAGCCTGGCCGTGACGATCTCGGACGGCTCGAGTTGCAGGCCCGGGGCAATCACGCGGACCACCGGAACGGCGAAGCGCTGGCGCGTGAGATCGAGGCAGAACGTCTCGATTCCCATTCGTTCCAAACGCTGTACGATCAATCCAAATATGACACTCGCTTCAGTTGCGTGAATGAGCAGATGGGCCGCGTACTCCGCGACGGGCTGCAGCAGTCTGCACTGACCGGCATCGATCGCCGCGCGCTGCAGGTGGATGCGATCCTGTGCGTTGAGCGCGTCATCGCCGCGCTCGCTGCGTTTGGTGGCGACGACGGCGTCGGCCAGTTCAAGCTGGCACATTTCCAGAATCGCGGAGCGGACCGCGGTCTCGAGCGCTGGCCGCGCGGCGAGGCCGAAGGCAAAGCCAGAACCGTCCGCCCGGCAGGAGACCGCCGCGACGCAGGGCACGCCGATATCCGTCGTAATGTCGAGCAGCCATGTCCGGCGCGGCGCCGCTGCGCCATGCCGGAGTTGCCGCAACAAACCTTCCGCCGCGATACCCGCTTCATGCTGCGGCGGAATCGATCGCGGCAACTGACCGCCTCGCCACCACAGGCTAGCTGCATCGCGCTCGATCAACTCCAAGAGGCCATGGAGCGCTGCGGCGTAACGTGACGGACCGGCGGCCGATCCGATGCTCAGCGGGAACGGCGGCGCGAACTCGCGTTGCGCTGGCGGCCGACGCAGGCAGATGTCCGCCGGGAGCAACACCTCGCCGCCGTCGGTCAGTCGCGTTGCGCGACACCAGGAAAGCGCTCGCTCCGGTTGCATGCGACGTTCCGAAAGGGCCGCGACCAACTCCAGCGCCTTCGGACCGAGTTTTCCGGCCCAATCGCCGACGCCGGGTTTGAGCAACAGGTCGGTTCCGGTCTGCAATTGAGAGAGGTACTCGATGCCCTCGCCGATGCAGCCCTGAAATGCGTCCCGCAACGTGAGACCGACGCCGGAAACTCCGACTACCGGGCTTTCCTCATGCAAGGGATCGGCAAGCGCTGGATCGAATTGCGCGCCAAAGCTGATCAGGCCGGGCGCATCGGGCGAGCCCAGTTCGAACACGCGCGCGAATCGGGAAGCAGCGATCAGCAAATGAGCGCGATTGGCGAGCTGCGAATCAATCCCGTTGCTGGATTCCTCGGCGTATTCCAGCGCCTGAAGGATGAGTCTGGCGTCGTGATCGCCGGCCGCGTCCACATCGTTGCCAAGAAGCAACGATGCAGCGCGCGCGAACAATTCCTGCATCGAATTATCGGTACCGCTCACGGTGACCTCACGACTTGACGTGCAGACTCCGGACGCGAGGTCAGTCCGCCCTCGCCCTGGAGGAAACTTATGCTCGCGAAAGCCTTCGTCATAGCCATGGCAGCAGATATTGCTCGATCAGATTACGCCAAGCCGACCTTGATTCGTAGCCGCAGCCGTGAGTGGCTGATCGCCTGCCGTTGGGGGCCGGAGGGTGAGTATCTTTCGATTGCGACAGCCGGCCCGATCACGGAGCCTCTCGCATTGGTTGCACCGCAGGCGATCGCGCCAATCCACAGCCTGGTCGGCGTGCTGGTTTCCGAATCGGAGACGCAAGCCAGCAGCACATTCCTGCTGGTGCGCCAGTTGCCTGCTGCGATCGAGCTTGCCGGCACGTTTTTTCCCGCCGACGGATACGTGCTGCTGCAGGATCACGGCGATGTCCATCTCGTCTGCAAGACGCGCTATTCGCATAGCTGCGGCTGGCTCGACGGCAAGGAGATCCGCAAGGACATTCCCGATCCGGCCCCCTATTCGGCTGAGGCGATGTCCTGGCATATCGAAGCAACGCGCCGTGACTGGATCGGCGAATTCATTCCCGGCAGCAGGCCGCCGGAGCGGTTTGCGATTCGCGCTACCGGCTGAAGCCGAGATCGGACTAGATGACACATTTTCTTAACGCGAACAGGTATCCACCCCGGATCAAGTCCAGGGCAGGCTTTCGCTGGAAAAACGCTCTAGCGGCAGAAACGGGGCGGCACCAGGTTGCCGCACGCCTTTTACGGAAGACTATCGCCGCGAGGGAAACCTCCGCCGATCACCGCGATCGACAGTACTCAGCCGCGCAACCGTGGCCTTCGCCCGCCGTTCGATCGCCGATGCTCTTCAACCAGCTTGGCGACGCAACGTCGCACGCGCAGGCTGATCATTCGTGCAAGGCCTTGAGAACGCGCAAGGCGCCCGGCTCTGCGAGCAAATGAACCGGTGAATTCAAGCCGGAAGATCCGGGCCGGGAAGATTCGAACAACTCACCGACCGAAACGCCGAGCACCGAAGCGATTTGCGCCAATCGGCTGGCGCCAACCCGGTCGGCGCCCCGCTCGTATTTCTGCACCTGTTGAAAAGTCACGCCAATGCGTTCCGCAAGCATGGTTTGGCTGATGCCGCGGTCGACGCGAAACATGCGAATCCTGGCGCCCACCATCGCGTCGAGCGGGCCAGACTTCCTCGTCGCCATCGGCAGGCTCCCCAGCTAACAAAGCTGGGGGACCTTAGCACAACCTCAGGAAGACGCAGGCGCTAATTTGCGATCCTGGGAAGCAATTTTATCCGCTTCTCCTCGGTGACGTGCTCGATTGTCAACCGGCCCTTCGGGTCGATCGCCGCCTTCATGGCCGACGGGTGACCGGTTTCGAGGAAATGCTGCAGGGCGGCACGGCTTTCATCCGACAGCGCAAACAGCCCGCGCATTAATTCAAAGAAGCCAGGCTCCTCCGCTACATAGAGCAGCTCGCGCAATTCCGCGCCGGTATACTGTCCCAACGCCGTTACAAGCCATTCGGTTTGGTCATTCGGATCGCTCTCCGGCACGCGATTCAGATAGTGGACAACCGATTCCGCACTCATTTCATCCCCCGGTACCTCGCGATAGCTCATAGGCCGCCCGTTCGGTACGGCTTTCTGGCAGCTAACTCCCGAGCTTAACATTGCGCGGGCTCTCGTGATTTCAGCGTGATCGCAAGCGCAACGGTGACCTGAAATTCAGTTGCCAGGTTCCAGGCTGCGCCGAACTAGTGCAGCCTTGGGCCGCAATATGCAATATTCTGCCGCCGTTCGGCGGCGGTACGGGATATGTCCCAGCCGCCTCACGGCGCCGCAGTCAGAAAGCCTTTGCGATGGCCCGCTTTGCATCCTGCTGAATCGTCTTCAGGTGTTTCTGGTCCCGAAAACTCTCGGCATAGATCTTGTAGACATCTTCGGTGCCAGATGGCCGCGCGGCGAACCATCCCACCTCGGACTCCACCTTGATGCCACCGAACGATTGATCGTTACCCGGCGCCCGGGTCCGAATCGCGCTGACCGGTTCACCGGCAAGCTGGTGCATGTTGAGCTGCTCCGGCCCGAGTGCCTTTAGCGCGCTCTTCTGTTTGGGCGTCGCCGGCACGTCGATCCGCTCATAGAAGGACACGCCGAGTTCGGCGGTCAGGGCCGCAAACTGCTGGCTCGGATCGCGGCCGGTGCGACCGAGCATTTCGGCGGCGAGCAGCCCCATCACCATGCCGTCCTTGTCGGTCGTCCAGACCGAGCCATCGCGCTTGAGGAACGATGCGCCGGCGCTTTCCTCGCCCGCGAATCCGAAGCCGCCCGTGCCAAGGCCTTCGACGAACCA
This sequence comes from Bradyrhizobium retamae, assembly GCF_001440415.1. GTDB lineage: Bacteria > Pseudomonadota > Alphaproteobacteria > Rhizobiales > Xanthobacteraceae > Bradyrhizobium > Bradyrhizobium retamae. Next base: position 202,560 of record NZ_LLYA01000203.1, on the reverse strand, counting down.
TTTGAAACCGACCGGGGTTTCGACCAGCTTTCGGTTCAGCTTTTTCGCGACACGGTCGATGATCGAACTGGAGACGATGGTCTTGCCGATCGCGGCCTTGCTGCTCCATTGCGGCCGATGCGCGAACAGGTACGCGATCGCCGTCGCGAGAAAATGGTTCGGATTCATCAGCCCGCCGGTGCGGGTCACGATGCCGTGCCGATCGGCGTCGGTATCGTTGGCGAAGGCAACGTCAAATCTGTCGCGCATCTGGATCAGACCTGCCATCGCGAACGGAGAGGAACAATCCATCCGGATCTTTCCATCCCAGTCCGCCGTCATAAAACGAAACGTCGGGTCGACGGCGTCGTTTACGACAGTTGCGTTGATCCCGTAATGCTCGATCAGCGGCTGCCAGTAGTGAACGGCGGCGCCGCCCAGCGGATCGATTCCGATTCTCACGCCGGATGATTTGATCAGCGCCATATCCACGGCATTACCGAGATCGGCGACATAGGGACGGATATAGTCGTGCAGATGCGTCGATGGTGCCTTGCGGGCGCGCTCATACGGCATCCGCGCAACGCCCTTCATGTCGGCTTCGATGTAGGTATTGGCAGCCTTCTCAACCTTGGCCGTTACGTCGGTATCGGCCGGGCCGCCATGCGGCGGGTTATATTTGTACCCGCCATCGTCTGGCGGATTGTGCGAGGGCGTGATGACAACGCCATCGGCAAGTCCACTCGTTCGCCCCTTGTTGTAAGTCAGGATTGCATGCGAGATGACGGGCGTCGGCGTATAGCCGCCGCCGTCGTCAATCATGATGTCGACCCCGTTGGCGGCAAACACCTCTACCGCGCTCGCCAGCGCCGGCTCGGCCAGCGCATGGGTATCGATGCCGATGAATAGCGGACCAGTCAGTCCGGTCTCGCGGCGATAGTCGCAGATCGCCTGTGTCGTTGCCAGGATATGATTTTCATTGAACGAGTTCTTCAACGATGTCCCGCGATGGCCTGAGGTGCCGAACGCAACGCGTTGGGTGGGATCGGACGGATCCGGTTTCGATGCAAAATAGGCCGTTATCAACCGCGGTACGTTGACGAGTGAGGCGGAATCGAGCGGTTTGCCGGCAGCGGGATTGGGGGCAGTCACATGACCTCACGGAATGGCGGTTTCGCCGGATTATAGGTGCAAGCGTTGGCTTGGGCAAAATCGGGCGTCAAGTCTGCAACGCAATCCGATGCCACCTTTAGTAAACGCCGCGCTGCCGGGGCGGTTTCCTGACGCCTTGCGCAAAGTACGGATTGTTCAAACATTGGGCCGCGCGGCCCGACGCGGACGCGGCGCACTGCCCCAGCGAAGCAAAGCTGCAGTCGATATGGCCGCCGCCGATGGCATAGATCTGCAGGCAAACCGGGTAGTTTGGATCATAGGTCTGGGCGCATGCGAGCGCGGGCGACAAGACCGCTCCGAGCGTCAGAATCGTGCAAGCCAATACGCGCATTGGGAGTTCCTTCGGGACAACCGATCTGAAGAACGCCGCGACGGACCAAGCCCGCGCCTGACCTTAAGGGCGCAACTTGTATCCGACGGCATCGCGGTCCCAGGTGTCCGGAGTCTTCCCAGCCTCGCGCAGCGCGACCTTGCGTATTTTGCCGTTCTCGGTCAACTGCATCTCGGTGACGATGCGGACAAAACGCGGAATCGCGAAATAGGCCATCTTGCCCTCGCAGTGGCTGATGATCTCGACAGGATCAAGCGCCTGGCCAGGTTCAAGCTGGACGGCCGCCGCAACCTCGTCCTCGCCGAGTTCGGACGGCAGCGGATAGATCGCGCAGGCAGCGATTGCCTGATGCTTGAGCAGCACCTGCTCCACCTCCCAGGACGAAACATTCTCGCCGCGCCGGCGGATCGAACCTTTCATTCGGTCGATGAAGCGATAGTGGCCGTCCGCATCGCGTACGACCCGGTCGCCTTCGAGGTCGAACTCAAGAGTAGCGGACGTGTCTATGAGATTCCCGCCAACAAGACCATCCTCGACGTGCTGATCGAGGCCAGCGAAGACCCAATGCATGACTGCAAGCGTGGCGATTTGCGGCATCTGCCAGACAACGGTGATCGGTCCGCCACACTGACGGGACGGTAAAGGTGCTGCACAACCGCTGCCGCATAAGGGCACGCGCATCACATCCGAGACCTGCGGCAATGCCGGAAAATTCTTCCGCTGCCCCTATCATGCCTGGAGTTTCGGGACCGACGGCTCGCTGCTCGCTATCCCCTTGAAGAAGGGCTACGAGAACACCGGCTTCGAACAGAGCCATGCGGCGAGCGGCATGGCTCCGGTCCGCCATGTCCGCAACTACCGCGGCTTCGTGTTCGCCAAGATCAATGACGGCGGCCTAGATTTCGAGGAGTTCTTCGGCGAAAGCCTATCGAGCTTCGATAACATGATCGACCGCTCGCCGGCCGGCCAGCTCAAGGTCGCCGGCGGCGTGCTGCGCTATATGCACAATTGCAATTGGAAGATGCGCGTGGAAAACCAGACCGACACTTGCCATCCGATGGTCGCGCATGAGTCCTCCGCCGGGACGGTGGTCGAGGTCTGGAAGAAAGCGCCGCCCGTCACCAAGAAGCCGATGGCGGTCGAGATCATCGCTCCCTTCATGAGCCCCTACGAATTCTTCGAGAACATGGGCATCCGGATCTGGGACAACGGCCACGGCCACACCGGCGTGCACCACTCGATCCATTCCGACTATTCGGCAGTGCCCGGCTATTTCGACAAGATGAAAGCGGCCTATGGCGAAGAACGCGCCAAGGCGATCCTCGGCGAGAACCGGCACAACACGGTCTATTTCCCCAACATCATGATCAAGGGGCCGATCCAGTTATTGCGGCACTTCAAGCCGATCGCGGCTAACAAGACGCTGGTCGAATCCTGGACGTTCCAACTCGTCGATGCGCCCGACATGCTGCTCGAGCGCACGCTGATGTACAACCGGCCGACCTCGATCGTCGGCCATGATGATCTCGAAATGTATGAACGCGCGCAGGAGGGCCTGCACTCGAACGGCAATGAATGGGTAAACCTCCAGCGTCTCTACAGCCCCGACGAAGCCGGGCAGACCAACGTAGCAGTCAACGGCACCAGCGAGTGGCCGATGCGTCACCAGTACCGTGCGTGGACCAAGTTCATGACGATGGGGATGTAACATGAGCATGGTCGCTGAGGCTCAACTGAAAAATGCGGTTCCCACCGATCAGGAAATGATCGATTTCATGGTTCGCGAGGCGCGGCTGATCGATCAGCAGCGTTTCGACGAATGGCTCGATCTCTACGCCGACGACGCTTTCTACTGGACGCCGCTGGAATGGGATCAAACCGATCCGCGGCTGACCTGCTCGCTGATGTATGAGGACAAGCTCTTGCTCTCGATCCGGGTCGAACGGCTCAAGGGCGCGCGGACGTTCAGCCAGAAGCCGACAAGCCGCTGCCATCACGTGCTGCAGACGCCGCAGGTGGATTCGCGGAATCCTGCCGCCAACAACTATGTCACCTGGACCCCGATGCATCACATCGAGACCCGCATGGACGAGCAGACACTCTATGCGGCCTGGGCCACGCATCATCTCAGCGTCGAGAACGGCAGGCTGAAGATCAAGCTCAGGCGTGTCGACCTGATCAATTGCGATGCTGCCTTCGGCAACATCCAGCTCTTCATGTGAGGGAGGATGAACGTGGTCCACCACACGGCGATCGTGAGCGGCGGTAATACCGGCATTGGCGCTGCGATCGCGCGCGGCCTGCTCGCCGAGGGATATGACGTGATCTCGCTGTCGCGGCGCAAGCCGGACTGGAGCCATCCAAAACTCTCCTCGCGCGAGGTCGACCTGCTCGATGCGATGGCAACGCGCCAGGTGGCGACAGAAATCGCCGCGAGTTTTGCGATCAACCATGTCGTGCACAATGCCGGCGCTATTCGGCCTAAGCCTCTGGAAGAGGTGGACGACGAAGACGTCGGCGCCTTGGCGCAACTCCATTTCGGCGCCGGGATTGCGCTGGCGCAGGCGGCGCTACCCAACATGAAGAAAGCCCGCTTCGGCCGCATCGTGCTTTCGTCCTCCCGCGCCGCGCTCGGCGCCGCCACGCGCACGTCTATTCGGCCACCAAGGCGGGCATCATCGGCATGGCGCGGACCTGGGCACTTGAGCTTGCTCCCTTCGGAAGCACCGTCAATGTCGTCGCGCCGGGCCCGATCGGCGATACCGAGATGTTCGAGAGCGTGATGTCGCCGGAATCCGAACGCGCCAAGAAGCTGGCACAGTCGATTCCGCTCGGCCGACTCGGCAAATCCACCGATGTCGCCCGCGCGGTCAGTTTCTTCAGTTCACCGGATGCCGACTTCATCACCGGGCAGACGCTTTACGTCTGCGGCGGAGCCAGCATCGGGTCGATTTCCATCTAGCTTGGGTGAGATGCCAGCCATGGACGCCACGGTCAAACGAAAGGCTCGATCCCTCAGGGGCTTGTAGCCGCCAAACGGCAGGCTGCGGTCGAACGGAGCACCGTTGAGGTAAACGCGCTCCGCGCGGATGCGGTTGGCGACGGCGCGGGCGCGGTCCACGTCCCTGGACTGCACGAAGCCCGCCAAGCCGAACGGCGTGTCATTGGCGATTTCGATCGCCTCCTCCTCGCTATCATAACTCATGATCGACAGCACCGGGCCGAAGATCTCCTCACGTGCAATCTTCATCTGCGGCGTCACGTCACCGAAGACGGTCGGACGAACATAGTAGCCGCGGTTGATTTCGGCAGGCCGACCCGTTCCGCCCGCCACCAGCGTCGCCCCCTCATCAACGCCGGACTGAATAAGATCCTGAACTTTCTGAAATTGCGCCTGGCTCACCAGCGGTCCCATCGTGGATGCAGGGTCGAGCGGGTCTCCCAGACGAATACTGTCGACCGCCTGGCGCGCAGCCTCGAATGCCGCATCCCGCTGCGCGCGCGGAATCAGCATGCGCGTGGGAGATTGGCAGTTCTGGCCGGCGTTCGTGTAACAGGCGTGAACGCCCTGGATCACAGCCGCCTTCAGATCGGCATCGGTGATGTTGGCGGACTTGCCGCCCAGTTCCTGCGCGACGCGCTTGACCGTATCCGCCGCAAGCTTGGCCACTCTGACGTTGGCCGCCGTCGATCCGGTGAACGACACCATGTTGATCGGGATGGACGGCGATCGCCTCGCCCACCGTGGGACCGTCGCCGTTGACGAGATTGAAGACGCCCGCCGGCACGCTGGCGGCGTCGACGATCTCGGCGAACAGCATCGCGCTGAGCGGCGCGATCTGGCTGGGTTTCAGGACGACCGTGCAGCCGGTTGCGAGCGCCGGCGCGACTTTGGAGGCGACCTGGTGGTGGAGGCTGCGCGCCCGTGGGCGCTCGCCTTCACGCGGCAATATCACTGGCCGATCGCCATCGCCGTCCTCGACCGGAGTTCAGTCGTGGTCCGCTTCAGCACCATTCCCGACAGCCCGGTCTCTCCCTTTCATGGTACGCTCAACATGCAACTCAGCCTGCTCGGGCGGGCGCTGGGGCGCGCCTATCTGGCGTTCTGTCCGGTCAGCGAGCGATCGATGCTGCTCGACATGCTGGCCCGCTCGCAGGAGGCCGAAGACAAGCTCGCCACCGAACGAAAGCGGGCATTGGTTTTGCTGGCCACGATCCGCAAGCAAGGTTTTGCCGAACGCGACCCGATGGTCGAACCGCGCTCGTCGAACACGATCGCGCTCCCCGTCATCGTCAACCGCCGCGTGCTCGTTACTGTCGGCATGACCTATTTCACCTCAGCGCTCGACCGCTCAGACGTCGTCGGGCGCTACGTGCCGCTGGTGAAAGCCCTGGCGGTTGCAGGAGTAGAGGCCAGGCAGATGAACGCCGCGGAGCCGACCGCCAACACAAGGAAGCGCAGAGTGCTGCGGCGAGCGCAATGATGCTGTGTACTCGCGATGGAGTAATGACATCCCTAACGCTTGACAGAGGGGACGCTACCTATTTAGTAGCGAGAATGCCTATGAGCCAGACACCAAAACCCGGGAGACCTGTCCGAGGCTCGCGGACAGGCGTCCCTGTCATGGCGCTCCTGGACCTGTTGGGGCGACGCTGGACATTGGGCGTTCTGTGGAACCTCAGCAAAGGCGGACCTTGTACATTCCGGGAACTGCAAGAACGTTGCGAATCGATCTCGCCTACCGTTCTTAATTCGCGTCTGAAAGAACTGCGTGAAGCAGGCTTGGTCGAGCATTCGCACGAGGGTTATCGCGCTACACCGACCGGACATGAACTTTATGCCCTCCTTGTTCCTCTTGGTGTTTGGGCGAAGAAGTGGGCAGCGAAGTTACCGGCGTAAGTCATTCCGAGGATAGTGACAACGGAGCGCACCCGTCGGATCAAGCGGTCCGGTACTGCTCGATCAGGCTCAGATCGGGCTCGATTCCCGATCCCGGCTCTTCGCCCAGAGTCACGGTTCCGTTCGTCACGTCGATGAGCGGTCCGCAAAGTCGGTCGCGCAGCACATTGTCGTTTGAATCGACTTCCAGCAGACCATCGCCACCGATCCCGGCAAGCAGATGCGCCGATGCGAGCAGACCAATTCCGCCGCCGAGATAGTGCGGGCAGAAGGTCTTTCCCGACGCCAGGATGTCGCGCGCGACACCTGCGCACATGGTCAGGCCACCCCATTTGGCGATGTCGGGCTGCACGACGCGCAATACGTTGTCACCGAGCGCTTGCTCAAACCCCGCGCGGCTCGCGATGTTCTCTCCGGCCGCCAGCGGGATGCCGACATTTTCACGCAACTCTTGCCATTCCCGCCACGGCCGATCGGCACGGATCGGCTCTTCCAGCCAGGCTAGATCGAACTCGCGCAGATGCGGCGCAATCTCCAGCGCACGGGCCAACGACCAGCCCTGATTGGCATCCGCTGCGAGCACGCCGTCGCCCACCAGATCGCGTAGCGACGCCAGATTGGCGCGATCCGTCGCCAGTTCAAAGCCGATCTTCAGTTTCAGTGCGCGATGCCCACGCTTGATGGCCGCTTCCGCCACTTGCCGCGAACCGGTCGGGTTAATTCCGCTGGCATAGACCCTTATCGTCTTGCCGTTGCCACCAAGCAACCGCCACAGTGGCAGCCTCCGCCGCCGCGCGAACAGATCCCAAATTGCAAGATCAATTCCGGCTATCGCCTGCGCGAACGGACCGGGCTCGCCGGATTGCAGCGCCAGCACGGCGGTGCCCTGTGAGAGGGCCTCAAAGATTTCCTGGGGGGCGCCGACCGTGCGTCCGCATGTCGCGGGCGCCAGCACCTCGTTGACGAGTCGCGTTCGATGTTCGGCTCCGACCGATGGAAAGTTTGACCAAATCTCGCCCCAGCCGGCATTGCCGTCAGCGTCTTCCACACGAACGAATACTGCCGGCCTGTCAAGCATCTTGCCGAAGGAGGTAACAACCGGCGTCGACAATGGGTAACGATAGCAGAAGGCCTGCACGCTACGGACGGTGAATGGTTGCGACGTCATGTCAGGCCTCGGAAAATCAATACGCTCGCGCGAAATCACCTTCCTGCCTGATTTCGCTGAAGGCGGGAAAGCGCGCTGTCCAGGCCTTTGCCTTGGCCTTGGTCAGCGTGTTGAGCCGTTCGAGCACGCCGACCCCGTCCTTGCGAAGGCTGGCGGCGACTGCGGCGCGATCAGGGAAATGGCTGCGCACGGCATCCAGCCAAATCGTGCGGCCGGCCAGAAAGCCACCGGCGCCGGCGGCGTAGGCGAAGTCCAGCACGCGCTCGAATTTTTCCGGTGCCGCACCGCCTGACAGCAGCACCCAGGGGATGTTGCGTTGGCGACAGATGTCGCCGATCGCCTCGAACTCCTTCTGCGCAGCTTTGGACGCAGCGCTTCCATCGCGGGGCGGCAGGCTGTTGGCCGCAAGCGGACTTTCGAGCTTCAGCAGATCGACGCCGTATTCGGGCTTCGCAAACTCCTGCACGCTGTCGATGACAAGCTTCGGCAGCTTGCCCGGCGATTCCACATAGTCGGCGGTGTGGTTGGCGCTCCCGAGGAAGGGGTATACCAGCAGCTCGAGCACATAAGGGATGTCGTGATGGGCGCAGTCCTCGCCGACCGACCGCACGAAGCGCTTCTGATGTTCGTTGACGGCAGGATCTGCATCTGGCCGGTACCAGGCGAGCACCTTCACCGCATCGCCGCCGATCGCGCGGATCTTCTCCACGCTCCAATCGGTGATGGCCCGCGACTTGCGGCCACCCGGAGTTTCCTCGACGCGGTGCTCCTCGAGCGTCATGATGAGGCCGCAGCGAGCCGGCAATAGGTCGATGGCCGCAGGCACCGCAAAATTCGGATCAAACAGCATCGAGCTGCAGTGTGGCGCCAGCGTCTCCACCAGAAGCCGCTTGGCCGCAGTTACATCGGCATACTCGACCTGGTCCCTGGTGATGCCTTTGGCCTGGGCGATGGCATCAAACAGCGGCGGCCGCTGGTCGAGCGCGACCATGCGAAAGTTCCCATCCGCATCGGCCAGACGCGCAAGCCCGCGGTTCTTTCCAATTGTTCTCATTGGTTCATCCTCATGAATGCAAGACAATTTTCGATCGAGGGAATTCCGGCGCGTCCGCCCGAATGCTCACATTTCAACGCCGCCGTGGCGGCAGCGAACTTCATCGCATCGCGCACGGCGAGACCCATACCGACCGCAAAGGCGTAGGCACCGTGAAAGACGTCGCCCGCACCCGTCGTGTCCACGACCCTGACGCGGAATGCGGCCTGCTTTTGCAGGCTGCCATTTTCGTACCAACTCACCCCTTCGTGTCCGCGGGTGACCGCGACGATGCGGCAATTGAAGCGCGCAATTTTGGCCAGCGACGCGCCGTCGGCCGACCCCATGAAGGCTGCCAGTGCGGGTTCGGAGAATACCGCGTGATCGGTGAGCGGAAGCAGGCGCTCGAATATGGCGGCTTCGGCGACATCGCCGTCGAGGACGGTCGGAATACCCAATGCGCGCGCCTTGCCGAACAGCGCAACAGCTCCCTCCGGCCAGCGCGGATCGGCAAGCACGGCGGAAGCGCCCGCAACGGCATCAAGCGGCAGCCAATCGGCTCGCTCGGGATACGACCCTCGAAAATTTACGATCTGCCGTTCACCGGACTTGTCGACGATCACGCCAGAAACCGACGAGCGGCCTTCGGGAAACAATTTGAAATTCGCAACATCAATGCCTTCGGCTGATAGCGCTGACCGCATCTCATGCCCGGCGGCGTCATCGCCGCCACGGCCCCAGAAAGCAGCGGAGCCGCCGAGGCGCGCGATGGCGACCGCAGCGTTTGCGGCCATGCCGCCGCCCAGTGTGGAATAGTCGAGACTCCTGATCTTTTCGCTTTCGCCTGAAAATCTTTGGTCGACGCGCCAGATCTGATCAAGCGCCGAGAGGCCGAGGCAGATCACGCGCGCGCGCTTTGCTTTGGAGGCCATGTCGGCCAACCTCGTCCGCGACGCGGGATTGGCGCGCTCGTTCACCGCAGCACCTGGCCATTGCTGCCGTCGAACAGATGCGCCCTGCCGGGCTGCGGACGCAGGTTAAGACGATCGCCGACCTTCGGCCGCAGCGAGGGATCGACCCGCGCGATCGCCGACGCGCCGGCCAGATCGAAATGAATCAGCGTGTCCGAGCCAAGCGGCTCGACCAGCCTCACCGTCACCGCCACGGCTCCGGCAGCATCTGCCGTCACCGAAAAATGCTCAGGACGGATTCCGAATACGCCATGGCCGGCTTTGCGCAAGAGATCGCGGCTCTTCGCGTCGAGCGGCACGTCAGTGCCATCCTGCGAAAAGACGATCTGCTCTCCCCGTAGTTCGACCGGAAAGAAATTCATCGCCGGCGAACCAATGAAGCCCGCGACGAACTGGTTGGACGGTCGCTCATAGACCGCTTCCGGCGTGTCATATTGCTGAACCGTGCCACTCTGCATCACCACGATGCGGTCAGCCATGGTCATGGCTTCGATCTGGTCGTGCGTGACAAAGACCATCGTGGTCTTGAGCTGTTGCGACAGCGCCTTGATTTCGGCGCGCACCTGCCCGCGCAGTTTGGCGTCGAGGTTGGATAACGGCTCGTCGAATAGAAAGGCCTTTGGATTGCGCACGATCGCGCGCCCCATCGCCACACGTTGCCGCTGGCCGCCAGACAATTCCTTCGGCTTGCGGTCGAGATAGGGCTCGATGTGCAGCAAGGCCGCAGCGCGCTTGACCCGCGCATCGATCTCGGCCTTCGGCGTACCGCGCAGCTCGAGCGCAAAGGACATGTTCTCGTAGACGCGCATGTGCGGATAGAGCGCGTAGTCCTGGAACACCATGGCGATATCGCGCTGGGCGGCAGGAACGCCGTTAACACGATTGTCGCCGATATAGAGCTCGCCGGAGCTGATCGGCTCAAGACCGGCGATGATCCGCAGCAAGGTCGACTTGCCGCATCCGGACGGGCCGACGAAGACGACAAACTCGTGGTCCGCAATCTCGAGATTGAGATCGGGAATGACGGTAAAGCTGCCGTAACGTTTGACGATATTGCGGATCGAGATCGAGGCCATGACCGCTAGCCCAGCGCCAGCACGGGCTTGATCAGTTCACCCTGGGCGAATCGCGCAAAATTCTCCGGCAGTGCCGAGAGCCCGAATTCGCCGTCGACCAGGACGCGATATTCCTCCTTGAACTGGCGCAGCAAGGCCAGGTTGGGCTCGAAATCGCTGATCGGGAAGTAGAACGTGCGAATCATGTAGAAGTCCTTGCGCCGGAATACCTTGCCTTCCTCGATCGTCCAGGGCGCGGCGTTCTCACCGACCAGCACCAGTGCTCCGCGCGGCAAGACGAGCTCGATGCCGAGATTACGGGCCGCGTGCGCGCCCGAACATTCCATGATCAGCGCGAAGCGCCTCGACGTATCACCGACCGGGTGCGCCCTTGCGCCGAAGGACTGCGCGATCTTGAGGCGCGCCGCATTGGGATCGGCGACATGAATGTCGCGATAGCCGAGACTGCGGAGCGCCAGTACCACGCCGAGCCCAACAGGCCCGGCGCCCATCACCAGAACCGGCCCCTCCTCTTGCGGCGGCACAATACGGCAGACGAAACGCACGGCATGACCTGACGTGCCGATCACGTCGAGCAAAAGCGGCGCCAGGCTGTCTTCGATGTCGTCAGGTACCGGCAGCAGGCAATTTTCCGGCACCGGCACGTATTCGGCATAACCGCCCGGCCTGTTCCAGCCAATCAGGCTCGATATCTCAAGGCACATCTGCGTATCGCCGCGTTGGCAGGCCGCACAGCGGTCGCAATGCAGCGGGATGTAGACGGCGCAACGTTTGCCGTGCATCGGATGGCCGGGCTGCTCGACCACACCGAAGATCTCATGGCCGGCGGTAAACTCGGCGCCCTTGTGCCAGAGCTTCAGATCGGAGCCGCACAGCGCGGTTCGCGAGACTCGCACCAGCACCTCACCGATCGCCACCTCCGGCATTGCGATGCGCTCGATGGTGATGCGGTCGCCGCCGTGGAACACGGCGGCCTGCATGATCGAATTCGGTAGCGGAACGACGTTCATCCAAAATCCCTAGCCTTTCACCGCGCCAAGCGTCAGTCCGGATACCAGCCAGCGCTGAACCAGCGCGGCCAGAATCAGCGGCGGCAGCGCGATCAGTGTCGCGGCGGCCATCAACGCGCCCCATTGCGTCGATCCCTCACCGATGAAATTGAATGCGGCTGCAATCAGCGTCTTGCTGTCGCCGTTCGAGAGCACCAGCGCAAACAGGAAGTAGTTCCAGGAAAACACGAAGGCCAGGATGGATGCCACCGCGACGCCGGAGGCCACCAGCGGCAGCGCAATCCGCCAGAGAATGCGCGTGACGCTGCAGCCATCGACTTGCGCTGCTTCAAAGACGCTGCGCGGGATGCCGTCGAACGACGGTAACAGCACCCATATGACGATCGGAAGCGTGATGACGGCATGGCTCAGGATGAGCGCGGTGTAGGAACCGATCATGCCGACCTGGCGGAACATCACGTACCACGGCAGCAGGAACAGCGTTCCGGGCGCCATACGTGCCGCCAGCGTCAGTATCGCCGGCCATGAAATGCGCGTCCACGATACGGCAAACGCCGCGGGAATTCCGAACAGCAGGCCGAGGGCGGTTGAGCCGATGGTGACGATCAGGCTGTTGATCGCGTAGCTCAGGAAGGGCGTCGTTTTTGTGAGCTGCGCATAGTTCTCGAGCGTCGGCGCGAATATCAGGGTCGGCGGATAGGCGGTCACCTCGAATGACGGCTTCAGCGAGGACAGCACCATCCAGAGCGTCGGCGTCAGCACGATGATGCCGGCGACCACGAGCTGAAGCAGGTTGAGGCGGCGGATCCAGGCATCGGTGATCGGTGCGTCGGTCATGGCTTCACCTCACCAGGCCACTGCGCCACGCAGGCGGTTGAATGCCAGCACCGCGCCGAACACGATCGCGGTCAACGTCAACATCAGCGCGCTCGCATAGCCAATGTTGAAGAACTCGAAGCCGACCCGGAAGCCGTAGATGTTGAGCGTGTTCGACGCATTGCCGGGGCCACCCTGGGTCGTGATGTAGATGATGTCGAAGAAGCGCAGCAGATCGACGCTGCGCAGGATCGTTGCTGTGACGATCGTCGGCAACAGCAGCGGCAACGTGATGCGCTGGAACGTCTTGAACGCCGAGGCGCCATCGATTTGCGCCGCCTCGTAAACGCTCGGCGGAAGCGACTGCAGACCGCCGAGCACGATCAGCGCGACATAGGGCGTCCATTGCCAGGTGTCGATAAGCGCAACCGTCGGGATCACCCAGACCGGCGATGCCAGCCACTCCGACGGCGGCAACCCTAGGGATTGCAGGATGTAGTTGGCTGCGCCGAGTGACGGATCGAGGATGACCAGCCACATCATGCCGGCGACCACCGGCGGCATCATGAATGGGGAGATGAAGAGCGAGCGTACGATGCCCGGAAGGCGTTTGGCGTGAAAAAGAACCAGCGCCAGCCACACACCGAGCACGAGTTGCAGCACCAGCGAGAGGACATAGAGCGCAATCGTCACCCATAGTCCGTGCCAGAATTCGGCATCGGCGAGCAGCCTTGAATAGTTCGCTAGCCCAACAAACGACTGCTTGCCGGTGGAGGAAAAGCTGTGCAGCCCGAGCCAGACCGTATAGACGACCGGGAATGCAATCATCGCAACGGTGAAGATCACCGCCGGCGCCGAAAGTGCGGCCAGCTCTAACCTCTGCCGATCTTCAGCAAATGTGGCGGCAGCCTTGGACATGCCTGCATTTTTCCCGGATTAAATCTGGAACGGAAAGGCGTCGACCGCAGCAAATGCCGTCGACGCCTCATGCGCTATTTCTGTGCGATCAGGGCATCGAGCCCCTTGTCGGCGTCGGCGCAGGCCTGATCGACGGTCTTTTGCTTGAGGATCAGATCCTGCACGGCCTGACCAATGAATTCGCGCGACTCCGGATTGGCAACAATTGGATAACCGACCTCAGACGAGCCTTTCGCAGCCAGGACATCGAGGGCGGCCTGCCACTGCTTGCGCACCGGCTCTTCCTCAATCCACTTGCGATACGCGGGATCGTTGGCAACTGCAGAGCGCGGCGGCGCAATCCCCTGCAGCGCCATGCGCTTTTGAATCTCCGGGCTCGTTGCCCATTGTACGAAATACCAAGCGGCCTCGGGCTGCTTACTGTGGGCGGAGACGGCCAAACCCCAGCCGATCGCTGTCGGGACCTGGCCCGCATCGCCGGCCGGGAACGGCACAAGCGCAGTGTCCTTCAGCCGCTCGCCGCCATCCATCACGGTGCGCAGTTCGTTCGAGGATTCGAACGACATCGCCGCGCGGCCGCTGCGATAGAGCGCCGAGATCTGCTGGAAGCTGTAATTGACGACGCCGGGCGGTCCGTAATCCCTGAGCAGGCCGCTGTAGGTCTCGAGGGCTTCCTTGCCCTTGGCCGAGCAGAGGTTGGATTTGCCGTTGGCGATGTAGTTGCCGCCGATGTTGTGCAGCATGTTGCTGAAGGTATAGGCGATCGCAGGCTTGAGGCCGCGCGAGACGAATGGCGTGATACTGGCGTCGCACGCCTTCAGCTTCTTCGCCGCCGGCTCGATGTCCTTGATGGTCGCGGGCGGTTCGACGCCGCATTTCTTCAGAATGTCAGTCCGATAATAGAGGATCGGCCCTTCGATATTCATCGGCATGCTGGTGAGTTTGCCGTCGAAGGTCCCCGCCTTCAATAGCGCCTGGCTGAGGCCTGCATAGTCGTAGTCGCCGGCAACCGCGCCCTTGGTCATGGGCGTCAGATCGGCGTACCAGCCGGCAGCAGCAAATTGTGGGCCTTCGCGCGACGGCAAGGACATGAACACGTCGACCTCGTCGCTGCGTGCGTTCATCACGGTCACCAGGCGCTGGCGCATCTGCTGCTCCTGATAGCCGTCGACCTTCAGCGTGATACCAGTGAGCTTCTCGAAGTCGGCCTTGTGCGCCAGCAGCGCCTGCGCCACCGGATTGTTATTGGCGAGGAAAGTAACGGTCTTGCCCTGGAATTTCTTCCAGTCGAAATCAGCGGCGCAGGCCACCGAGGCAGCATTACCGGCCGCGACAAGAGCAAGCGCAAGGCGCGCCGCAAAGGCTTTGGCTTTCATTGGTCTCCTCCCTGATGGGGCTGACGCCCTCGTTTTCCGGCTCAACCGAATTTCTTGAAAACGGTTACATACTAGGCCGATGAAATTGGCTGTCAAGTTTGCGCAAAATACAATTTGTAAGGAAAATACCGATGGACTTCCCATCGGCCATCCGCCATCCTTGCGCTTGTAACGTTACATTCGATCGATCGACGTGGTGATGGAAAGATCCGCAAAGCAGGGAATTCGCGCGGTGGCGGCCGAGGCCGGCGTGTCGACCGCCTCGGTATCCCGCGCCCTCAACAACCCTGACTCGGTAAGCGCGCCGCTGCGGGCGCGGATCGCGCGCGCCGTCGAGACGGTCGGCTATATTCCGCACGCGCCGGCACGTGAGCTGGCGTCACGCCGCTCGCGCACGCTCGGCGCGATCGTCCCGACTATCGACAACACCATGTTCGCGCGCGGCATCGCCTCCCTGCAGAAATATCTCTCTTCCGTCGGCTACATGCTGTTCCTGACTACGAGCGGTTACGACCTCGACGCTGAACTGGAGCAGGCGCGCAACCTCGTCAGCCGCGGCGTCGACGGCCTCGTGCTGCGCGGCGACTGCCATCACGACGGCTTGCGCAAGATGCTTGCCGACTATTCCGTGCCCTTCATCAATGTCGGCATCTATCGTCCCGACCGGCCCTATCCCTGTGTCGGCACCGACAATGAAGCCGCTGCGCACCGTGCAGCCTTGCATGTGATCGAACTCGGCCATCGGCGAATCGGAATCGTCTCCGCACTCCAGCGCAACAACGATCGGGCGAGCGCCCGCGTCGCCGGCTTTCGCCGCGCGATGGCCGAACACGGCATCAAGATGCCCCCGCAATGGCATGTCGAGGTGCCCTATACGCTGGACGATGCGCGCGAAGCCGCCCGCTACCTGCTTGGCCTCAAGGACCGGCCGACGGCGGTGGTCTGCGGCAATGACGTTATCGCCTATGGCGTGCTGCTGGAGGCCGAACGCAGCGGATTTTCGGTGCCCGACGATCTGTCGGTGGTTGGATTCGACGATCTCGACTGGAGCCGGCATTTGCGCCCCAGCCTCACGACCATCCATGTACCGACCGGAGATACCTGGCAGCGCGCCGGCGAGTATCTCGTGCGTCACCTCGCGGGCGAGCAGACCATCATGCATCACGAAGTCGACTATTCGCTGATCGTCCGGGAGTCCACTGCATCGCCGACGCGATCATCCAAATAGCTAGGAACAATCCCAAGGAACAATCCGATGAACGCACCCTTCGCGCTGGCTCCGGGATTCCACGCCGTGGTGATTGGCGGCGCGGGCGACATCGGCGCTGCCATTGCCAATCTGTTCTACGATCTCGGCGCGACGGTAACCGCCACCGGCGTCGACGAGGCCGATATCGCGCGCACCGTGCTACGGCCCCGGCCGGGATTGCAGTTGGCTCCCCTGGATATCACCAATGATGAAGCAGTCGCATCGTTTGCAGGCCGACAGGCACGCGTCGATGCGCTGGTCAACTGCGCCGGCATATTGGCGCGCGACAAGGAATTTGAGATCGAGACCTTTACAAAGGTGCTCGATGTCAACCTCGTCGGCACGTTCCGCACCTGCATGGCCTTTCGGGCCGCGCTTGCCGGCACCAAAGGCTCGATCGTGAACATTGCATCGATGAACGCAACGCTCGCGCTGCCGCGCATTCCCGCCTACTGCGCCAGCAAGGGCGGCGTCGTCATGCTGACCAAGGCGCTGGCACTGGCCTGGGCGGAAGAAGGCATCCGCGTCAACGCGGTCGCGCCGGGCTACATCGAGACGGCGATCAATGCAGCAGGACGATCCGATCGCGCGCACTACCAGCGCATTGCCGATCGTACGGCGTTCAAAAGGTGGGGACAGCCGGAGGACATCGCCGGCGCGGTTGCATTTCTCTGCATGCCGGCGTCGCAATATGCGACCGGCACGGTTGTCGCCGTTGATGGCGGATTTCTCGCGGGCTGAGGGCGGTAGAAGAAAACCCTAACCCGGGGCTGCAGCGGAAAACGAGCTTCCACGCCGCTGCCACAAAAGGCATTCCTCTACCCTTGCTTCCGCGCAGCTATTGGCGACATTAGCTTCAGCGAAACGGAAGCTACCATGAGCCAGCCCGCATTCGATCCCTTTGGAGAGCCGGTCCCGGCGGTCGATCCTTTGACTGCGCCCGTCGGCGCGTCCAAATGGCTGAAGTCGGCCGGCATCGGCCTGTTTTGGGGGCTTGTCGGCGTCATCGTGCTGGCGCGCGCGGTCTATTTCGAACCGGGCGATCTCAGCTTCGAGCGCGCCGTCGCGTGGGCGCAGGGCTTGCTCGCCTCGCTTTAATATCTTGCCGGCATGTGCTGTACGGGTTGGGTTGCCCCGACGTCTCAATCCAATTATCTGTTCGAGCGCGACCGCGGCAGGATTACCTTGAACTGCGAGTTGATCTGATCGTCGTTGGTCGCCACCGGAACGATGGCCATGCCGACGCCTGCAAATGCAGGTTGAGGATATAACTTCTCTGTATGGGCACAATCCGAAAATGTACTAGCGAGCCCGCGCAGTCCGGCGCATAAATTATTCTCCAAGGAGGATACGTGCCGCCACCCCAAAGCAGTTCTGACGACGCAAAGCCACGACCCGGCATGCTCGGCCGCGGCACGGCCCTCATTCCAGGGGTCGCGCTTTGCGGCATCATCACCGCCGTTTCGCTGGGCGCGCAACGCCTCGAAGAGCACGTCTTCGTCCATCCTTACGTCGAGGCACTGGTCATCGCGATCCTGCTCGGAATGGCGATTCGCACCGTCTGGCAACCATCCCAACGCTGGCGTTCCGGCATAGCCTTCAGCGCCAAGCAACTGCTCGAGGTCGCGGTCATGCTGCTCGGTGCGTCCGTCAGCTTTGGCGCGATCGCGGCCTCCGGCTATCTCTTGATCGGCGCAATCGTCGCCACCGTCGCGGTGATGCTCGCGGTGAGCTTCGGCCTCAGCCGCATGCTCGGGCTTCCTACGAAAATGTCGATCCTGATCGCCTGCGGCAATTCGATCTGCGGCAACTCGGCAATCGCCGCCGTCGCGCCGGTGATCGGAGCCAATAGCGACGATGTCGCCTCGTCGATCTCCTTCACCGCCATTCTCGGCGTGTTGATGGTGCTGGGCTTGCCGCTCCTGATCCCGTTGCTGGGCCTTTCGGCGACACAATACGGCATCCTGGCGGGCCTCACCGTCTATGCCGTTCCGCAGGTTTTGGCGGCGACCGTGCCCGCGGGCATCATCAGCACGCAAATTGGCACGCTGGTCAAGCTTGTGCGCGTGCTGATGCTGGGGCCGATCGTGGTTGCCCTCTCGCTGGTTGCGGCGCGCCGCCGCAAGCTCCACGCCGATCAAACGAAGGTCGCAGC
This sequence comes from Bradyrhizobium retamae, assembly GCF_001440415.1. Classification (GTDB taxonomy): domain Bacteria; phylum Pseudomonadota; class Alphaproteobacteria; order Rhizobiales; family Xanthobacteraceae; genus Bradyrhizobium; species Bradyrhizobium retamae. The sequence goes on along the minus strand of NZ_LLYA01000203.1, from coordinate 184,405 downwards.
CGTCAGCCCATTCAAGCTGGTGCCCTGGTTTATCATCGGCTTTCTGGTACTCGCGGCAATGCGCTCGCTCCAGCTCGTGCCGGATCTTGTGGTCGCACCGGTGACGAAGACGGCGGCTGTCCTGACCGTCCTCTCGATGGCTGCGCTTGGCCTTGGCGTTGACGTGCGCGTGCTCTCGACCGTGGGCGGAAGGGTCACCGCCGCCGTCACGCTGTCGCTGCTCCTCCTGCTGGGCATGAGCATCGGGCTCGTCCACCTATTCCCGTGACCATGTGGCGCGAAGCCCCATCGAGATGCGCGACAGCCTGTCCAGCCGCCGTGGAGGGCGAGACATGCGTGGCGTCACATGGGTCAAGATCGACGAGGTTGCCAGCGGCGACTGGGCGATCGGCGGAGAGAGGTTGACGTCCGAAAAGTTGAAAGCGATCGCTGCCGGACGCGCGGCTTAGCCGACTGCCACGGTGCCCTTACAGGGAAAGCCGGCGACCGGGAGCGGAACCCTCCGAGGCTCGATCACGCCATCGTGCTTGCCGATCCCTTCGACTTCCGCGAGGATGTCGAACAACTTCCGCGAGGATGTCGAACAACTTCCGCGAGGATGTCGAAGCTTGGTCGCAAGCGAACCCGATACCGGGTTGTAAAAGGCTCCCGGATCAAGGCATCAGCTTGCCCGACCATGAAGCGTTTCACCAGTTTGCTTTTGCGCGAGGTGACACGATGACCTCACCTGTTTCGCAAACCTTGATCGACGCAGCGAGGGCCTACGAGGCACTGTTCGTTCCGGCACTCTTTCAGCAATGGGCGCCGATGGTGGCAGATGCTGCCAGGATTGAGAGCGGCGATCGCGTTCTGGACATTGCCTGCGGCACCGGAGTTCTGGCGCGCGAGGCGGCAAGGCGGACCGAAAGCTCAGGTCGTGTCGCCGGACTCGATCCCAACGCAGGAATGCTGGCCGTGGCGCGAGGCCTCGCGCCCGGCATCGACTGGCGCGATGGAGCGGCCGAGGCGCTGCCGTTTCCTGACCGTTCGTTTGATGTCGTTGTGTGCCAATTCGGCCTGATGTTTTTTTCGGATCGCGACAAAGCGGTCCGGGAGATGCTGCGCGTGATGGTGCCTGGCGGCAGGTGCGCGGTCGCAGTTTGGGATGTCATCGAGCACGCCCCCGCATTCGCTGCCCTCGTGGACCTGCTGGATCACGTCGCCGGAAAGCCCGCCGGTGACGCGCTTCGCGCACCGTTTGTGCTGGGTGACAGGCAGGGGCTCGCCGTGTTGTTCAAGAGCGCCGGAGCCGGCGTGGTAGATCTCACGACCTGTAACGGCACAGCACGCTTCCCCAACATACGCGAATTCGTAGAGGCGGAGCTCAGGGGGTGGCTGCCCGTCATGGGAATTGTGCTGCCAGAGCCGCAGATCGATCGCATCCTGGCAGAGGCGGAAACAGTCTTCGCTCGCTATCTCACGGCCGATGGGCTTACTTTCGGAATATCGGCGCATCTCGCGACCTGCAGACGACCTTAGCGGCGGAGGATCACGACTTCACTCATCCAATTTCTTGCTTACTTCAGGATCGAGCTTGCTTCGGTCGACAGACTGATAGAACGTGATGGGTCTGCATTTTCCGTTGAAATCCGCGAGGACAATGGCCGTCCACGGGCTCGTGTTCTCGCCCGAACCGTCGCGGAGGTCCGGCATGACCTTGCGAGCAGCGATCACATACCACGCGCGGCCAGCCGCTGCGGCCTTCGCAGCCGCCGCGAACTCATCCAATATTCCGCGCAGATTTTTGCGCATTTCCTCTTCACTGTCGCCGCGCAGATATTTTCGAGACGACTTACCCGCCTCGCCGTACTCATGATGAATGTTCAACTGCAGTCGGGCATCATCCACTTCGATCTTGGTGACCCGTAGCACGGCTCCGCCTTCGCGAAGATAGTCTCGCACCCGAACGTCGCAAGCCAAAAATCTGTCCGTGGGCGGCTGAGCGACGCTAGCTGCAGGTGGGACGGCGGCCTTCTTTTTTCGAGGAGCAGCATCCGCAGGCATCGTGGCGATCGTGGCGCTGAGCAGCGCCGCGGCAAGCACGACCGGGAAAAGGGCAATCATGAGTGCACTGCCAATGCTGTGCTTCTAAAACGCATTGGGCACAGCGTTGGTTCCGCATGGCCGGAGAAGCGGCGGGCGCGCCATCGCACGGCTGCGCTCAGCCGTAGATGATCTCTTCGTTGGCGAAGCCGTCGGCGGCAAGGGTTTGGCCCGACCGGATGCTGTCGAGGTAGCTCGAAGGTCTAATCCCGACATTCGCATCGCCATGCACCGGCGTACCAGAGAGCCCCATTGTCTTCCCGCTGAATGACCGGCATCTCACCGCGGCCAAAGCGAGCTAGCGGGAACTTTTTCCTCAAAACAGCCTTGTTTAATACCGTCCTACAAAGAAGGACCTTACGGAGGCGGTGCTTTCGATCGTCGGCAGGTCATGGACTCGATTCTTATCAAGATCTTCGCCACGGCGCTTGCCTTCAGCCAGGTCACTACCCGGCCGGATGGGGTCAAGACGGAGTTCGATGCGGTGCGCGACCGCTCCGAGGTGGCGCAGCTTTTGAGTGCCGGCTGCGCTCACATGCGCAAGGCTTTCGACATCGAAGACATCAACCTGGACGATCTGATTGCCACCGCCATGGATGACAAGGAAGCGTTGAGCGGCGAGATCAAGGCGCTCAAAGGACTGAATCTGGCCGACCTCCACGTGGCCTACCGGGAGTTCTGCAAAGTCGAAAAAGTGGAGGGATCTCCGGTCGATCTCGGTCAGGTCATCGCTTTCTACAACAGCGCGGCCAGGGATCTGCCCGACGCCGAGCAGCTTAAACAGCTCAGGCTTCCCGGCACGAGCGTAATTCTCGATAACAAGAGCGAGCGCGTTGCCGAGATTTACGCGCCGAACAATCGCCGCATCTGGGTCAAGCTTGCGGATATCCCGGAAGCGGTGCGCAACGCATTCATCGCCGCCGAGGACAAGCGCTTCTTCCAACACAGCGGCCTTGACGAGCGCGGACTGGTCCGCGCCTTCATCAGCAACTTCACGAAGCCGGGTCGGCCGCAGGGTGGCTCGACCATTACGCAGCAGGTCGCCAAGAACCTGCTGGTGGGCAACGACGTCACTTACGAAAGAAAATTGCGTGAGATGATCGTTGCGTCGCGGATGGAGCGGGCCCTGACCAAGGAGGAGATCCTCGAGCTCTATCTCAACTCGATTTATCTCGGTCGCGGAGCGTGGGGTATCGAGATGGCGGCGCGCAGCTATTTCGGCAAACCGGCCAAGGCGCTCTCCGCGGTCGAGGGCGCGCTACTCGCCGGGCTCGCCAAGGGACCGAACTACTTCAATCCCGACCACCACCCTGAGCGCGCGCGCGAGCGCCTTGCCTACGTGCTGGGCCGCATGCAGGACGACGCCATGATCGACGCCGCCGCGGCGCAAGCAGTACTACCGCAGCTCGTCGAGTACCGGCCGACGCGGCGGGACTTCGGCTTTCACTTCGTCGATCACATAGCCCGCGAGGCAAAGGCGGTCGCAGGCCTCGATAATCTCACCAATTCCTCCTACACGGTGCGCTCGACCGTCAACTCAGCCTTGCAGCGCGTAGTCGAAGCGACATTGCAGGAGGGGCTGGCGCGATACGAGCTGAACACCGGTCGTTACAAATTTGAGGGACCCGAGGCGAACATTTCCGATGCTGTCCGTCTGAGGGCGGCTGACCTGAGGAGCACGGAGCCAGCTTGGCTGGTGGCGCTGAAGAACACGCGGCTGCCTCTCTATGACGTTCACTGGCAATCGGCGGTCGTCCTGGAAAATACACGTGGCAAGCGCAGCCATGCGATCAACGTCGGTCTGACCGACGGAAGCATCCTGCCGCTGAACACCTGGAGCGCCGCGATCGGGCGCGGTCTCAAGCCGTACGATGTGGTCTATGTGCATGTGCGCGAAGCCAAGGGTAAGCAAGCGGCGCGTGCCGATCTGCGGATTCGACCGACCGTGCAGGGAGCGGCGCTCGTACTCGGGAACGAAACCGGCCGCATTCTCGCGATGGCGGGCGGCTTTTCGTATCCGGCAAGCCAGCTCAACCGCGTCGTCCAGAGCCTGCGGCAACCCGGCTCGACCCTGAAGCCGCTGACCTACCTCGCCGCCCTTCGGAAGGGATTGCAGCCCAACACGCTGGTGATGGACGAACCCATTACGTTGGCACCGATCGGCGCGACGGGCTACGCGCGCCAGCGCGGTTTCTGGTCGCCGAAGAACTACGACGGCGGCGCTTCGGGCGCCATTACACTGCGGCGAGCGCTGGAAAACTCCCGGAATCTCGCCACCGCACAACTGCTCGCGACCGGCCTCGACGACAGCGCCGAGCGAGGCCTCGACCGAGTCTGCGAGCTCGCGATGGAAGCGCAGCTCTACAAGGACTGCATGCGCTACTATCCGTTCGTGCTCGGTGCCCAAACTGTGCGGCTCATCGACCTTGCGGCGTTCTATGCGGCGATCGCCAACGAAGGCGCACGGCCCAAGCCCCATGCGATCGAAACGATCGAACAGGACGGCCGGCCAATCTACCGGCACGATCCGCATGCGGTGGACTGGATCGGCTCCGCCGACCGCGCATCGTTTTACCAGTTGAAATCAATGCTGCAGGGCGTGCTCGCGCGCGGAACCGCGCGCGCGGTGAAGCATCTCTCGCCCTATGTCGGCGGCAAGACTGGTACCACTGATAATTCGGCCGATGCCTGGTTCGTCGGTTTCACAAATGACGTCACCGTCGCCATCTGGGTCGGCTACGACAACAGCGACGGCGAGCGCCGCACCCTAGGGCGCGGCCAGACCGGGGGGAAAGTGGCGCTGCCGATGTTCGAGCCGATCATGCAGGCAGCCTGGGAGCTGCACGCTCCCAAAACGGCGTTGAACGGCCCTTCACGCGAAGCCATGCGCCAGCTCGCTACTCTGTCGATCGATCCTTATACCGGCGATCCTGTACCGGCCGGCTCCGGGCGCGCTTTCACCGAGTACTTCAAGAGGGATCCGGCGGGCAGAATCGACGATTCGCAATTTCGCATTGTCTCGCGTGCAGAGAGCTACGCCTATCGCGGCGGTTCTGACGAAGACGACGGGCCATTCCAGCAGTGGTCCGACGGCAATCGCCTTTACGGCGATAACCGGCTGCCCTTTCCATTCCCAACCTGGCGTCTTGGTCCGCGCGGATATCCCTCCTGGCGCGAATATCCCGATGACGAGGACCGCCTCCCGCGACCGCCGCTCCGAGTCGATTCCGATTATTTCTGGCGGCGGCTGAATTGAGCATTGACATGAGCCTCCACCGTGCCGCTGTCCTCATCGCCGCCTGCGTGGCCACTTGCACGAGCGCGGCCGCGCAGGAATTCCAGGTGGAGGACGTGCCCGCAGCCGCCAGCGTTCCGATCGCACAGATCAAGCCGCGCACGGTCATCTTCGCCGACCAACGCAACGACAAGCTCGCCGATTCCTCGACCGGGCTCATTCCTTTCGACGATTGGGCCCGCTCACGCCCGGTTCAGCGGCGCTTCCTCTCGCTCTTCCCGAGCTTCGTTGAGCCCACGCTCAAGCAACAAACGAAGCTGAAGCTCTCGGTCTACCAGGCGGAGGCGCGGTTTCGACTTCCAAAACCGGCAGCGGCATTGGATCTGTCGCGGTATGCGAATGTCGCGTTCCTCGAGCAGATCGATCCGGCAGTCAAGCACCGGCCGATCACGGCGAGCGATGCTGTTCCCAACAAGGACGCGGGTGCCGCGCACAACCGTCCGCCGAATCGCCGCTGGTGCGAGGACGCCAACGCAATCTGCGTGCAGTCCCGGTACATGTTCGAAGGCAAAATTCCGGCAGGGATTCAGCTTGCCAACAAGCTGCGCGAGGAGAGCAAAAAGCCGATTCCGGATTTCATCGAGTTCCAGAGTGAGATCATGCTGGTCGCGCAGCCGCACCTTGCCGAGTTGCCGAGCCTGACCGGGCTCGACTCCACAGTCGCCAGCGGGCTCGAGCAGAACATCTTTTGGGTCAACCAGGTCATCCAGTTCGGCAAGCTGCTTGCGGTTCTGCAACAGCATCCGACCGAGCGGGAAGCCGCCATCGCGACGGTCTACATCGTGATTGCGGTCAGGAACGACGTACTGAACAAGCAAAAGGAATACAGCAATACACCCATGCTGCGAAACCTCGTGCCGGCGCAACTGCTCATGGGCAACAGCTCCTTCAACAGCGGCGATTCGTTGAGCGCCGGCCTGCCGAAATACGCCAGAAGCCGCATCAAGGCGATCGCCGAGATCATGGAGCGGGAATGAGCCGATCGTGTGCGCGAGCTAGACTAGCGCCTCATTCATATCTTGCGCGATCAAACGTGCCTCAGGCTTGTTCTTGCAATATCGCGGCACCGAGTTCGTCGAAACGAAACAGTTGATAGATCCGCTGGCCATTGAAATCGAGTATCCTCAGATCGTCTGTTTCGTGCAAATCGCTCTCGACCGCGTGGAAATGTCCGCCATAGCGCGCCTTCGCGAGATCAAGCGGCACGTCGAAGGCGACAAACTTGCCGATACCCTTGGCCTTGAGCCTGCTCAGGAACTTCGGATCGCGCAGCGTTTCGTGGGACGTGAGGACCAGCAATGGACCACCGGCCGTAAGCAGCAGAAAGGACCTCATCGATCAACTCCCTGGTCGTTGGTTTCACCAGCATCGCTGGTCCCCGCGAACAATGTCGCGGTTACCGCCGGGCTGGTGCTTGTCGATAGATACATAGGATCGAGAATGACGACTGAGAATAGGAGCGCGCAGGACGGGTTGAACTTTTGCGAAATCCATCACCCGTCGGCGCGCTCCCAAAATATCGACAACAACCCCATGCAAAGTAGCAGGCGGCCGCCGGCATTCGACAAAGCAACTTGACGCGTCGGGCAAATCAGGGGCATCCTTGCAGTATTCCGAAATCTTGTATGCGCCCGTCGCCCCGCAATAGCGGGCGCGTCCGTTGCGATTGCAGCCCAAAAGTCCTCACCCACAATTGAAGCACCGGACCGCCGCGGCGAGCGATCGCCTGCGCGTGGCCGAACCGCGCGCGCGGCAAGCGCGCGCGCCAGGGAATCTCGACATGAACACCGCTCCGGACCTCGCTGTGCCAGCAGCGATCGCCACAACAGACCAGACCAAAGCTGCCGCAGCGCCGCGGATAAAGCTTCTGTCGCACGGATTCTCCATCGACCATCCAGATCAAGAGCTCGGCGAACAGCTCATGGCGAACGCGCTGGGGGCAGCCGACCGCGAATCGATGGATGGCATCCTCCGGCAATTGGTCAGGGCCAGCGTGAGCGGCGGGATTCCCGACGAGGTCAACGTCTCTTTCATGATTTCGATGGTGAAGAGCATCAAGCCGAGGGATTCTGTCGAGGCCATGCTGGTGGCGCAGATGGTTTCTGTTCATGTGATGGCGATGCGATGTGCCCATCACCTCGCGAATGCGGAAGACCTCGCCCGGCACGACAGCGCCGCGCGCGCATTGGGCAGGCTCACCCGTACGTTTCCTGCCCAGATCGAGGCGCTCAACCGCTACCGCAGCCATGGCGAGCCCGCCATCACCGTGCAGAACGTGTCGGTCGGGGATGGCGGCAAGGCCATTGTCGGCAACGTCACGCAGCATGCGAGTGTCATCGTATCGGACAAAAGCCCGGCCTCCGCGTCGCGGAAGGCCCCGAAGGCCGCAGGCTCCAGGCGAGGGCCCGCTTCCGCTGACGCCAAGCGGGAAGCACAGGCATGAGCGATCACATCAGAAAGGCCGGCCCGATGCTGGCGAGCCCACGTTGTGGCGCCAAAACCCGTTCCGGCGGCGCGTGCCGCTCACCGGCCGTGCACGGCAGGAAGCGCTGCCGCATGCACGGCGGCGCACAGGGATCCGGCGCGCCAAAGGCAAACCAGAACGCGCGCAAGCACGGCCTGTTCACCAGGGATGCGATCGCCGAGCGAAGGCAGATACGGGCGCTGTTGGGTGACGCGCGGAAGCTGCTGGAGGAGATGAAGTGATTGGGGTTCGCAAAAGATGGCTTCGCAGATTCCGCGCAATCACGTATGGGTTACATGTAACCATTCAGGGAATTTGTCATGGCGTCGGCATCGAAGCCAAGGTCTTCCCGGGCGAGCCTTCCCGCGTGAAGGTACGGGCATCGTGAAAGGCTGCGCAGGCAAGGACTGCGCCCGATCCAGATTTGGGTCCCGACGTACGTGCGCCGGCGTTCCGGTCGGCTGCGCATCGTCAGTCGCTTGCCGTTGCCGCCAGTTCTCATGGCCGCGACGATCAGGCGTTTATCGATTCCGTCTCTGCATTCAACGATGACGTGGATTGAGATGAATGAAGCGCGGCGACATCTGGACCGTCGCCGGCGGCAAGGGGTATGCAGGCGAGGCGAGGCTCGTCGTCATCGTTCAGGACGACAGTTTCGACGCAACCGCTTCCATCACGATCTGCGCGTTCACGACGGACGAGACCGATGCACCACTGTTCCGGCTCCCTGTCGTACCGAATGAGCGCAACGGATTACGCGCGCCTTGCCGTCTCATGGTGGACAAGATAACCACCGTTCCGAAATCCAGGATCGGGACGCGCGTCGGGCGCCTGGACGATGAGGATGTCTTGCGCCTCAATCAGGCATTGCTCGTGTTCCTTGGAATGGCAACATCTCCAAGAAGCAAACAGCGGTGAGCTAGGCCGCCGTCATACACCTCGCGAATGCGGACGATCTCGCCCAGCACGACAGGGCCGCCCGCGCATTGGACAGGCTCGCCCGCGCGTTTCGTGCGCAGATCGAGGCGCTCAACCGCTACCGGAGCCATGGCGAGCCCGCCATCACCGTGCAGAACGTGTCGGGGATGGCGGCAAGGCCATTGTCGGCAACGATCACGCGCGCATGCTGCGTGACGTTGCCGACAAGAGCCCGGCATCCGCGGGGGCGCCGAAGACGTCGGGCTGCAGACGACGGCGCGATTCCGCTGCCGCCAAGCGGGAAGCGCAGGCATGAGCGATCACATCAGAAATACCGGCCCGATGCTGGCGAGCCCGCGTTGTGGCGCCAAAACCCGTTGCGGCGGCGCGTGCCGCTCGCCGGCGGTGCACAGGGATCCGGCGAGCCAAAGGCAAACCAGAACGCGCGCACGCACGGCCTGTTCACCAGAGATGCGATCGCCGAGCGAAGGCGGATACGGGCGTTGTTGGGTGAAGCGCGGAAGTTTCTGCGATGGATGAAATGATGTGCAATCGTAGTGCGAACACGCAAAGAAAGAGCTTGGGAAGCGGCGAGCATACGCCTAAACTGCAACTACTGCGCTTAACCGATTATGTTTGCCGGAACTCCCATGGAAGAAATGCTGACTGAAAGCGGGAAGACCATTTCCGTGGACAAGAAATTTAACGCCGATGTCAACGAAGGAAAGTATACCAATTATCTGTTCACCAGACTCGTTCAAAGGTGAACTTTAGATATTCGTTCTTCGAGCATAGTTATCTGAGAGACTGTCACTTTGACTCTTGCGATTTTACCGGCTGCCGATTCACAAACACAAATCTTGCCGGAAGCAAATTCTCCGGGTGCAAATTCGACTACGTCTATTTCGAGAAAACGCAGGTCGAACCGGCAATTCTGGATACTGAATGCCCGGGCTTTGAAAACCTAAAACTCCGGTTCGCGCGAACACTACGCACTAACTTTCAACAACTCGGCGATGCGGCTTCTGCCAACAAAGCAATGAACGTGGAACTGGATGCGACCGCAACCCATTTGTGGAAAGCCGCATGGTCAAACGAAGCTTATTACCGAAAACACTATGCTGGATGGGCGAGACTGACGATCATTTTAGAGTGGCTGCTCTTCAGAGTCTTAGACTTTATCTGGGGCAACGGCGAAAACGTATGGCGCCTCTTTCGATTTGTTGCAATCGTTTTGGCCGCGATGGCCACCTACGACACCATCTATCACAGCGGCGACCCAGGAAGGATCGGAAGTTACTGGACCAGCACAGTTAAATCATTCGCGATTTTCTTTGGGACTTGGGCGCCAGAAGATTATCCGCACTTCTACTTAGCCTTTGTCACCGTCGTACGCCTTGTCCTCGTTGGATTTTTTCTGTCTATCATCATCAAACGCTTCAACCGGCGCTGACGATGCATATTTACGCTTTCGGCTCGGTGTGTCGTGGCGACGTATCGCGCACGTCGGACATCGACCTTCTTGCGATCGTCGATCAATACGACGAACGGCTCAATCCGAATGACTACTCGATTTACTCGTATCGCCGCATTCGAGAAATATGGCGCGAAGGCGATCCTTTCGCTTGGCATCTCGCTTCTGAGTCGAAGCTGTTATTCACATCTGATCAATCCGACTTCTCGAAATCGCTTGCAGCGCCGGCGCCGTACCAAAGGGTCGTACAGGATTGTCAGAAATTTTTAGCTCTGTTCATGGAGGCTCGACAATCTGCCGAGACGACCACAACGACAACGACCTTTGATCTTTCGATGATCTTCCTAGCAATTCGAAATTTCGCAACTTGCTTCTCTTTGGGCCTACTTGATCAAGCTGACTTCTCACGTAGGTCGGCCATTAAGATAGGTAACCATAGCCTCTCGATACCGCAGACCGCGTTCGAAATACTTGAACGATCACGAATCCTTTGCACGCGGGCAATCGGCCCGCAGATCAACAAATCAGAAGCAGACGCGGCGATGAAGGAGCTTCCACGCATTCAAGCCTGGATGGAGCGCCTTCTGGAGGAAGTTAAGAGCCATGACCAGCGAATTTAACGATCGAATAGCGGCGCAGCGTGCAATCCTGCGCGCTATAAACTATGTAGATTGGAAAGCTGAACCTCTCTTGGGTTTGTCGCGCAAAGCTATCGATCGCTGGATTACATCGAACGGAATCGAGGCAGATTCCGATCTCGCCAAACTCGTTGAGTCCGCATCATCGAAGCTCTTTTTCCTAGCAAATAAAAGCCAAGATCAGATTTCGGAGGAGTATCAATTAGTCCGAACAGAAATAGCCGCAACCAGAGACGCCATCGTTCGACTATTGTTTCCTAAATAGGGAGCCTGGAGCAATACGAGGCATCCAAAAACATCTCAGCCGTCGGGATGAGAGATCCCTTCGGTTTGGCGCTCCCTAGGGACCGGGGATTTCGTTGTATCTCAACCAGTCCGGGATTTGGGCTCTCGACAAGCATGAACTCCGCCCGGCGAGCCGCACAACCAATGATCCATCCTGGATGGACTCCTCCCGCGGCTATCGGCAAGATCAGGTCGGGGGGATTCTATGCTGGGAAGAGTAGTAGCCCTAGAGTACGTGCGTCAGATGGGCGCCGGCCGTACATGCCCACTGATGGTCAATTGCGAGAAGCCGGACGGGTCGGTTGTCTCCGTCGTTGCCAAGTTTTCTGACTTCTGCGACCAGCGCGAAATCCATTTGGCGCGGGAGATTGTCGGGGCTTGTTTGGCCGGCGACCTCGGTTTGCCAGTGCCCGAACCTATGCTCATCGAAATCCCGGCTGGCTGGAGTGATATCGTCCCGGACCCGTCCTTGCGGGCGCGGGTGGCGGCAAGTAGCCCCATAGCCTTCGGCTCAACGCTGACGACGGGTGGCTTTTCGGCCTGGACCCCGGAAACAAGGATCAAGGAGGCGATGTACGACACGGCCACCGCCGTGTTCGCCTTTGACGCAATTATCCAAAACCCGGATCGTCGTACCACTAACCCAAATTGCCTTGTCCGGGGCGAGGATATCCGGATTATCGACCATGAACTGGCCTTCGCCCATCGAGTTGTACTAGGGTGGAGACCTCCCTGGGTGCCGGGAGGGCTTAACTGGTTGGAGAGAAAAGGAAGTCATATTTTTCTGGCCGATTTGAAGCGTTCTGCTTTGGATTTTGCTCCAATTCGGCAGCGTTGGAGTGCCCTTGCCGATAATCGGCTGGGCGAGTATCGAGCAGCAATTCCATATGAGTGGGCTCACGTAACGGCCGACCTAGAATCCGCGTTGACGCTCATTCGAGATGCTCGAGACAACATCGACGCGTGTATAACGGAAATTCGAAGGGTGCTCTCATGAAGGACAAGCAGCAATACAGCTTCGTGATCCTTCGCTACGTTCACGACGTGCTGACGGCTGAGTTTATCAACGTCGGCGTTGTCATGTACGTTCCCTCCGAAGGTCGGGTTATCGCGAAGACCAGAAACACGATGGGGCGCCTTCGTGGCGTCTTCCCCGATTTGGACCGCGCCGCGTTCAATTCGGCCATGTCGAGCGTCAGACGTGGTTTTCAAAAGATCGCCAAGCGCAAGTCCACGGCGGGTCTATTCAAGTCGCATGACTCCGTGCTGGCGATCGCCAAAGAAGCGGTACCCCACGATGACAGTTCGCTACAGTGGTCCCCCGTTGGGGGCGGCGTTACTGGGAACACTCAGGAGACCTTTGATCGTCTCTACAATCAGTTTGTCGCTCGGTATGACCACAAGTCGTCGCACCGTCGAACGGACGACGAGATATGGCGCCCCGTGCTCGCCAAGCTAGAAGAGCGAAACTTGGCGGCGAAGCTGCACGAAAAGGTAATCACCGGATCGTTGGATGACGTCACGTTCAAGCACGCTTGGAAAAACGGACAGTGGCACGTTTATGAACCGGTCTCCTTCGACCTAGCCGAGGCAGATAGTATTAAGGGAAAGGCTCGGGAATGGCTCGGGCACCTAGCCGCCGTCGTTGCGGACGGTAAGACAGAAGCTTTCAAGCCACATTTCTTCGTAGGGGCGCCATCTGATCCCCGCCTGAATGCTGCCTACGAGGTGGCTAAGAAGATACTGAGCCAAGCGCCCAACAGCCCTGAGGTGTTTGAAGAGGCGCAGTTAGATGAGTTCGTTTCTCAGATTGAGGACGAAGTTCGAGCACACGACGCTCAGTAAAAGTTGTCCGTTCGAGGCCTGAACATGTGGGCCAAACTAACCCGTCGCGCCGACGGAGCCCGCTGGCGCTCCCTAGGGGAATCGAACCCCTGTTTCAGCCTTGAGAGGGCCGCGTCCTAACCGCTAGACGAAGGGAGCGTGTGCTTCAGGGAATAGCCTCGAAATGTGCGGTCGGCAAGGCAAGTCTGAAGCCTTCGCACGGGTGGTTAACCCTGTTGCTTCGGGTCCTCGGGCCGACCCGGTGCACACCCGATCCGCCCTGCCTCAGGGTTCGCTGACGAATCTGAGCTTTCCTGCGGGTTTCAGGGTCTTCGCGTCAAAAGTGCGGATTTCGATCACCCCGCTTATATCCAGCGTCAGCACCAGCCGCTCGCCGGCCACCGCCGTCGCGACGATGCGGGCGCCCCCGGGCAGGGTTTCAGTGATGTCCGTCGTGCCAGGGGTGGGGCTTCCCTCGCCGCGGTAAAGGCGGTACCCGACGGCGATCAGGACCACGGCCACCGCGAGCGCCGAGGTCAGGCCCGCGATCAGCATCATCCGCCTGACACGCGCGATCAGCGCGGCCTGCTCGGGGGTCGGTTCGGGCGCAACGGTATCGGTCATGCAAGGCTCTAGCTTGGAACAGGGATTATCGAACGGCGGGCAAAGGCTGGAGGTTATTGTCGGCGGCGACGAGGGATCGCCCCGCCTCGATCGCGTGCTCGCGGTGCTTCGCCCGGAACTGTCGCGCTCGCGGCTGAAAGCGCTGATCCTGGCCGGTTCCGTTACCGCCAAGGGCACCCCCATCCGCGACCCCGCTTATCATGTCGCGGCTGGCGATACGATCACAATCGATGTCCCCGAGGCCGCGCCGCCGGAGCCTCTGGGCGAAGATATCGCGCTCGATATCGTCTATGAGGACGACGACATCATCGTCATCGACAAGCCGAAGGGGCTGGTCGTGCATCCGGCCGCCGGCCACGAGAGCGGCACGCTGGTAAATGCCTTGATCGCGCATTGCGGCGCCAGCCTTTCCGGCATCGGCGGCGTACGGCGGCCGGGCATCGTGCACCGGTTAGATAAGGACACCACCGGCCTGATGGTGGTCGCCAAGAACGACCACGCCCATCAATCGCTGACCGCGCAATTCGCCGATCACGGCCGCACCGGTCCGATGCAGCGCGGCTACATGGCCTTCATCTGGGGCGTACCCAACCGCCAGCGCGGCACGGTCGCAGCCCCAATCGACCGGCACCCCTATGCGCGCGAAAAAATGGCGGTGCGCCAAAGCGGTCGCGAGGCCGTCACCCACTGGGTATTGCAAGCAGCCTACCAGGGGCGCGACGGCAAGCCGGTCGCTTCCCTCCTCGCTTGCCAGCTCGAGACCGGACGGACCCATCAGATCCGGGTGCATCTCGCCCATGTCGGCCACCCCCTGATGGGCGATGCGGTCTATGGCCCGCATTTCAAGACCAAGGCCCGCCACCTCGGCCCCGAGGGCCAGGCGGCGCTAGCCGCCCTCGGCCGGCAGGCGCTGCACGCTTATCTGCTTGCCCTGGAACACCCCCGAACGGGAGAACTTTTGCATTGGGAGGCGCCCCTGCCGGAGGATCTCATCCTTCTGCAAGGCGCCCTGGAAGCGGCCCTATGACGCAGGCTTTTCAGGAAACTTAAGACATACCAATTGGTTATAGCTGCCACACGGGGACGTGACGTCAGCATTCCTTCCCTATTTGTTCGTTTTTTGCTATGTTGCATATGCGTTGAATATCCAACGCGGAACATCGCAGCGTGATTGGCTTTAACACAGCGATCACCTGCCGGGCCCGCCGCTGTCGGGGGCCTGAACCACTGGAGGGCGCTCAAATGGCCCGTACAGCTACCTTGCCGGTTCTCAATGGAGAATCCGGTCTGTCTAGATACCTCGCCGAGATCCGCAAATTTCCGATGCTGGAACCCCAGCAGGAATACATGCTCGCCAAACGCTGGCGCGAGCATGACGATCGCGACGCGGCGCATCACCTTGTCACCAGCCATCTCCGGCTCGTGGCCAAGATCGCCATGGGCTATCGCGGCTACGGCTTGCCGATCTCTGAGGTCGTCTCAGAGGGCAATGTCGGCCTGATGCAGGCGGTCAAGCGGTTCGAGCCCGAGAAGGGTTTTCGTCTCGCCACCTACGCCATGTGGTGGATCAAGGCCTCGATTCAAGAGTACATTCTGCGTTCGTGGTCGCTCGTGAAAATGGGAACCACCGCGAACCAGAAGAAGCTCTTCTTCAACCTGCGCAAGGCGAAGAGCAAGATCTCCGCGCTGGACGAGGGTGATCTCCACCCCGATCAGGTAAAGCTGATCGCCAAGCGTCTCGGCGTGACGGATCAGGACGTGATCGACATGAACCGCCGTCTCGGCGGCGACGCGTCGCTCAACGCGCCGATCCGCGACGACGGCGAAGCCGGCGAATGGCAGGACTGGCTGGTCGACAACTCGCCCAACCAGGAAGCCGTGATGGCTGAGCACGAGGAGTTCGATCATCGCCGTCGGGCGTTGAACGGCGCCATCGGCGTGCTCAACCCGCGCGAACGCCGCATCTTCGAGGCGCGGCGCCTGGCGGAAGAGCCGATGACGCTGGAAGACCTCGCCGCCGAATTCGGGGTCTCGCGCGAACGCGTGCGGCAGATCGAGGTGCGCGCTTTCGAAAAGGTGCAGTCGGCCGTCAAGGGCACGATTGCCCGGCAGGAAGCCGAAGCCGAACTCGAAGCCGCGCACTAATCGCGGCAGAGGTATCAAGTAACGAAAGCCGGCGGCAACGCCGGCTTTTTGTCTTGTGGACGCTGTTCTCCACCGACTCCGCTGTCGTCCTCCGCGAAAGCGGGGGACCCAGTACGCTGCGGCGGTCGTGAGACGGCGTGCAATAACTACGGTCTCTGGAATATTGGATCGCAAGGTCAAGCCGGACGATGACAGCGGCGATCTACTCGGCCCAATCCCGCGCCATCTTGGCCAGGGCGCAGCCTTCGCAATAGCGCGCGTCCTTGAAGTCGATCCAGTTGTGCGCATAGACGCGGTCGAGCGGAATGCCGTAACGCGCGCGCAGCACCTTTACCAGGATTCGCCACGCCGCGATCTGCGCATCCGTCGGGCCCCGCGTCACATCAGGAAAATTGCCGGCGAATTCGACGCCGACCGAATTGCTGCCGATCACCTGACGATAGGTCGATCCATTGTCGATATACTTGTTGTCGTTGCGGTTGGCGCCGTCGCCATGCGTCGGAACGAGATGTTCGCCGACCGCCCAGTACACCGTGCCGTCGGTTTCGACCCAGACCATGACGCCGCGCCGCGTCGGGTTCTTCGACTGCGCCAGCGCGCCGCCGCGCGCGGAGCCCGCCGGCCCCTCGGTCTGATGCACGATGATGTTGCGCCACGGATGGGCCTTTGCGAGATCGCCCCATGGCGCCAGCCAGACCATCTTCAAGCCGGGAATATCCGGCGTGCCCGACGAACGCGCGATCGCGGCGAGGTCGGGCGATTGCGCGCAGGCGCAAGCAGGAAGCGAGAGAGCGAACAGTGCCGCCGCGACGAGGCGAAAATTCATGACCCGAAAATTCATGACCGAGGTCCAGTGACGAACCTTTAGTAGCACGCCTCAGGCCTGCTTGCGGAGGGCCACGTCCGCTGCCGCTTCGGCCTCGGGCACCAGCGGCGGCGCCGGATCGTAGACAGCAAAGCCGTTGCGGCCGGCCTTCTTGACGTCGTACAGCGCGTGGTCGGCGGCGGCGATCAGGCGATCGGGGAAGCCGCCCATCTCGCGGGTCCATTGTGCGACGCCGATCGAGACTGCGATCGGAATGTCGTTGCCGGTGCATTGTTCGGCGTCCGCGCGGCAGACCTCCAGCACGCGGCGCGCGATCATCGCGCCCTCGCGCAGCGTCGAGGACGGCAACACGATGCAGAATTCGTCGCCGCCGGTGCGTGCCAGCATGTCGCCGGGCCGCAGCCGGGTTTGCGCCATCAGGGTGAAGTGCTGCAGGCAGGCGTCGCCCGCGGCGTGACCATAGGTATCGTTGATGCCCTTGAAGCCGTCGAGATCGATCACCAACAGCGCGAAGGGCTGACCGCTGCGTTCGGAGCGCGCGCATTCTTCCGTGAGCCGCTGCACCAGATAGCGGCGATTGCCGACGCCGGTAAGGTCGTCGAGCAGCGCCAGATCCGCGACCTCGTTGCGCAGCCGGTCCATCGCCATCAGCAGGAAGCCGAAATTCAGCGACATCGACAGGAACACCAGCACCAGGATGACGACCGACTGCGCCGGGGTGAAATGCATGTAGGAGAAGCCGGGCCCCATGCCGGTGACCGCGCCGGTCAACCGAACCGCGAGAATGGTCATGATGATAATGGTGACGACGCCGGCCAGCCGGGCGCCCGGATTGATGCGCCCTTCGTGCGGGGTCAGCAACAGCTTCAGGCCCATCGCCATGGGCAGCACTTGGGCGATCGTAAAGACGGTCATCCGCGCTGGCACGCTGTCGTAGACGAAGATGAAAAAGGACAGACCGACAAAGGCAAAGCCGGTGGTCAAGGCGGTACGAAGCCACGAAACCGGCCGGGTGAAGAATCTCTGAATTCCCATCGTGGCAAGGCAGATCGCCAGTACCAGCGTGGTGCCGGCGAACAGCAACGGCACGAGAGAGTCCGGGAAGACTACGCGCAGCGTCGCCATCGCAGCGCCCGCCGCCGCCGTGAACGCCGAGCCGGTCCAGAACCGCGCGGCCTCGAACGACGGATAACAGCGCATGACGTAGGCCCAGATCAGGCCTAGCGCGAGAAAATTGATGACGAACACCGTCCACAGCGTCGGAACGCTCAGCATCGTGAACTCAAGACACGCACGCGTCCCGTCTCCCCTGTTGTCTAACGACCGCCTGGGACTTCCGCGCGCGCGCCCAGAGCCTTCACCCGCGACAATCCCCGTCGTCTTACGGGACAAAGTGCATCTGCGCCCTTAACGGACCCTGATGGCCGCCGGTCAATCCAAGCCGTGGTTTTGAATTGATGAAGATCGCGCGCGTTCGGACATCGTTAAGCATGATGCGCACGCATGCGAGCGGCGGCGGCGACGCTCATTTCGGCAAAAATCGCATCAAAATGCATAACAACTGTGGATAACGTGATGACACCGCCATGACGGCACGCGGCAGCGGCCTGCGAATCTGCTGGGATCGTGTGTGAGGATGTTGCGAGGCTGGCCCTCCGCCAAGCATGCCTCGGTGTCGCGTTTCAATCCATGAAAACCTTGAGAGGATACTATGGCTAAGAAAGCGAAGAAGGCGAAAAAGGCGAAGGCCAAGAAAGCCAAGAAGTCGAAGAAGAAGTGAATTTCGGCCCGGGTGGAGTGCTCAGCTCCGCCCGGGCTCCCAACTCCGGGTGAATTTTGGAAAATGGCGGGCCGCGGGTCCGCCTTTTTATTTGCGCGCGCGGCGAACTCGATATCGATCGCGTTGGCCGCGCCTGCAATGACGGTCGCGCGAAAAATCTAGCGCTCCGCAAGCGCCAGCTTCGCCCCGAGCGCGGCAAATCCCGCTGCAAAGCTGCGGCGCAGCCAGGCCATCACCTTCGGCCGGGTGATGACACGGTCGCGCATCGCGGCCGCGAACAGGCCATAGAGCGCGAACACCGCAAACGTCATCGCCATGAACGCTGCGCTCAATTCCAGCATCCGCGCCAAGGGATGCGGCTCGTCGACCGCGACGAATTGCGGCAGGAAGGCCAGGAAGAAGATCGAGAGCTTTGGATTGAGGATGTTGACCAGGACGGCAGTCGCGATGACGCGCCGGCTGGAGCGCACTTTCGCGGCCGGGCGCGTGTCGATCGCGAGCGCGCCGGTCTCGCGCAACGCCTGCCAGGCCATGTAAAGCAGATACGCCACGCCGCACCATTTCAGCGCGGCAAAAGCCAGAGCGCTGGTGTGCAGCACGGCGGCGAGCCCGAGCATGGCGGCCAGCATATGCGGCACGATGCCGAGGGTACAGCCGAAGGCCGCCGCGATACCGGGCCGTGCACCCAGTGTCAGCGCCACCGCCAGCGTGTAGAGCACGCCGGTGCCGGGGGAAGCGACCACGATCAGCGAGGTCAACAGGAACGACAGGGTCATGCCCTACTATTAACACGACGACATTTGGCGCGAAAGCAGGGCGGCGGCGCTCACGGGCGCGGTTCGCCGCCGTGCTCCCGTGCATAGACCATGCGCTCCGCCTCGCGGATCACGTCGAGCGGCGCCCAAGGCTTGGCCCAGAACTGCACGCCGTCGGGCAATTCCTGATACAGCGGCTTGCCCGAGGTGACGATCACGCCCATCTCGGGATTGTATTTCCTTGCGATGTGCGCGAGTTCGACACCATCCATGTTGCCGGCAAGCTGCACGTCGGTCATCATCAAGACCAGATTGCCGGCCGCGCGCTCCAGCACCAGCTCAGCGGCCTCGGCGCTCTCGCATTCGATGACATCGACCTCACTCTCCTCCAGCAGCAGGCAGATCATGTTCCGCTGCATCGGGTCGTCCTCGACAATGAGGGCCGTTGCGCGATGGGGTTTGGATTGTCCCATGTGAATCTCCTCTCAGAATCGCGTCGCCGCCTCTGTCGGGTATTCGACACTAAGCGCGGAAACCGCTTTATGGTTCAGTTCCAATTTGCGAAAGTTTGCAGGAACCCACCTGTTTTTCGACCTGCAAGGAGTTCGATCCGACATGACTGCGATATCCGGAAGCGCGGCCGCCGTGACCGGCGCCGCCAGCGGCATCGGCCGCGCGCTGGCGCTGGAACTGGCCGCGCGCGGCTGCGATCTCGCGCTCGCCGACCGCGACGAGGCCGGGCTGCAGCAGGTGGCCGCCGAGATCGGAAAAGCGAACAAGCGCAAGGTAACGATCCACCGCGTCGATGTCGGCGAGCCCGCCCGGATCCAGGAGTTTGCCGACGCGATCGCCGCGCATCCGGAGCTGAACATCGTCATCAACAATGCCGGCGTCGCGCTGCTCGGCGCCTTCAACGAGGTCGATCAGGCGCAGATGGAATGGCTGATCAACATCAATTTCTGGGGCGTGGTGCACGGCACGCGCGCCTTCCTGCCGCATCTTTCGACGAGGCCGGAGGCGCATATCGTCAACCTCTCCTCGATCTTCGGCATCGTCGCTCCGCCCGGCCAGACCGCCTATTGCGCCGCCAAGTTCGCGGTGCGCGGATTTTCGGAAAGCCTGCGGCATGAGCTTGCGATGGCGAACAGCCCGGTGAAGCTCTCGGTGGTGCATCCCGGCGGAGTCCTGACCAACATCGTGCGCAACTCCCGCACCGGAAACGGCATCGCCGACAATGCGCGCCGCGCCGAATCGATCGAGCGTTTCGACGCGATCGCCAGGACCACGCCGCCGGCCGCGGCGCAACGCATCATTCTCGGCATCGAGAAAAACCAGCCGCGCATTCTGATCGGCAACGACGCAAAGTTCATGGACCTCTTGCAGCGGTTTCGCCCGGCGACTTATTGGGCGGTGTTGGCGAAGCGGATCGAGAAGATGGGCGCGCAGGCGGGAAAGTGATTTCATTCTCGCGTGACACTGTCGACGCTCAGGTGGTCGGCTCCCTCCTCTTGCGGCGCCCCGCAGGGGGGGAGGGAGCACACCGTTCGTGTGGCGACAGATCAGATCAACGCCCCACCAGCCGGTCCGCGAAGTAGCCAATCGTCTTGCGGTAGATCGTCGCCCTGTTCCACTCCCGCATGGCTTCGAAATTCGCAGTGCCCTCGCCGTATGGCGCGCCATTCTTGAAGCCCGAAACGTGCAGCAGGTTCGCGGTGGAAGCGAGCACGTCGGGCACGCTGTGGCGCAGG
Organism: Bradyrhizobium retamae; assembly: GCF_001440415.1. Taxonomy (GTDB): domain Bacteria; phylum Pseudomonadota; class Alphaproteobacteria; order Rhizobiales; family Xanthobacteraceae; genus Bradyrhizobium; species Bradyrhizobium retamae. The sequence goes on along the minus strand of NZ_LLYA01000203.1, from coordinate 163,547 downwards.
TCGACATGGCCGTTGCCGTCGAAATCGATGCCGTATTTGATGTAGGACGACGGCAGGAACTGCGTCTGGCCGATCTCGCCGGCGAAAGCGCCGGTCAGGTCGCGCAGCGGGAGATCGCCGCGCTGCACGATTTTCAGCGCAGCCAGCAATTCGCCCTGAAACAATTCGGTGCGGCGGCAATCATGCGCCATGGTCATCAGCGTGCGGATCACCGGCATCTTGCCGATGTCGCCCTTGCCGTAATCGCTCTCCAGCCCCCAGATCGCGACGATGATCTGCGGCGGCACACCGAACTTCTGCTCAATGCGCGCCAGCAGTGACGCGTGCCTCAGCAGCATCTGCCGCCCGATGTTGATGCGTCCGGGGCCGACGCGGGTGGAGACATATTGCTCGAACGTCTTGTTGAAGGTGCCGCGCTGGCGGCGGTCGAAAGCGAGCACCGCCGGATCCTGCGTGATGCCGGCAAAGGCCTGGCCGATCACCGCTTGCGACACGCCGGCCGCCTGCGCCTCTGCCGCCATCGCCGAGACGAAGGTGTTGAAATCGCCGCCACAGCGGGCGGCATAAGTGGGGGTGGAGAAGATGACGGCGACGAGAAAAATGGCCCAACGAAATATGCGCATGCGAATCCCTTGTTCATTCCCGCGTCCGTTATGCCATGGGAAGATGCCGCGCGGCAGGTGCTTGCGCGGATTTCGTCGAGACCTCGTCGTCCCCGCGCACGCCGGGAGCCATACGCCGCGGCCGATCTTGTTAGAGCGGACTGGTCGATGATCTCGCTTCAACAATTGATTCCAGTGGCTATGGGTCCCTGCGTTCGCGTGGACGACGGGAATGCCCCCTACTCGCTACTCCCCACCATCAATCTGGCGGCCCATCAGCGCGATCGCCTTCTGGTAGACGCCGGCGGCATTCCAGGCCTGGATGGCGGCGAAATTCGGCTCGCCCGGCTGATAGCCGGCGCCCGCGCGCCAGCCATGCGCCTTCAAAAAGTTCGCGGTCGACATCAGCGCGTTGGCCGCGTTTTCGAGATTTCCGGTACCGTAAGCCAAAATGGCTTTTGGCATGAACTGCGTCTGGCCAACCTCACCATGCATCGAGCCGCGCTGGCTGGCAGGAAGCGCGCCGCGATCGATCAATTGCAGCGCCGCGTAGAGATGCTCCGTAAAATACTCCGAGCGCCGGCAGTCATAGGCGAGCGTCGCGATCGAGGCGAGCATGTTCTGATTGCCGCGCTGGCTGCCGAACCCGGTCTCCATCCCCCAGATCGCGAGCAGCGGCCCCGGCGGCACGCCGTAGCGGCTCTGAATGGAGGCGAACAGCGCGGCCTGCGATTGCTTGAGCTGGCGCCCCCTGGCGACGATGGTTGTGGCGCCGCGCTTGGCGAGAAACTGATCGAGCGAGAGTTTGAAACTGCGCTGGCCGCGGTCGGCATTGATGGTCGCCTGCGCATAGTTCGTCGCCATCAGGGCCTGGATGGTCGAGGCGCTGATGCCTTTGGCGCGGGCCTCGCCGGCGAATTGCTGCTTCCAGGACTCATAGCCGGCGGCGGAGGTGCCGCATTGGGCGGCGTGAGCGTAGGGTCCTGCAGATGCGAAGATAGCCAAGGTCAGGAAAGTGGCCGTCGTAAGTCTCTTGCTCTTGGACATCCGGAGTTCCTCGGCTTACCGACTTTCGCTCGCGCGGCCAGCTTAACGGAAGGTTGGCGGCGGTCTAGGGCGTCTACTCATAAATCCGGGTATGGCGCGTGCGGCCACATGTCGGTTTTACCCACGAGGCCAGTTATGAATCAAGATCGATCATGATAGCGACGTAACGGTGCCTGCTCCGTCCGCATAGGCTGTTTAGATCATGGTGAGCTTGAGCTGGCCACCTTCAACGGTCCCCGTCGCGAGAGCGTCGCGAGCCATCTTTTCGATGGTCGGCCAATTCGCGAGAAGGTACTTCTGCGCCCGTGCCTTCGTAGGAAAGCTGGTTTGCAGTATGCAGCCCTGCCGCGCGTTTCCATTCGCAATCTGAAAAGATACAGTTTGGGGTCCCTCATTGATCTCTTGTTCGGTAGGTTTGGGAAGTTTGCGCATACACTAGCTCCTTATGAAAATTGTTACACAAGAATAGAGACATCAGCCGTTTGAGGACGGGTGTCCGCTATTCATGCTCGCTTGCGATTTCGAATTTGCCACTGCCAACCGAGGTGGACTGATCAATAGAGATCCGACAGATTCGATCAGGACCCCATATGCACGCTCGACGATGTCGTCCAAAAATCTAGTCTTCGCGAACATCTCCTGGGCTGCAGCGAGTAGCTGGTCACGAGTTGGCATGTGAGGCGGATGCAGATTCCAACGCAGATCGGCCCGCTGCTGCAATAGAAGCAGCGCGTCCCGCACCGACGACAATTCGGTCTCGTGGACTGATGACTTGATAGCCTGCGCGATGTGTTCGGGGTTGAAGCGTCTAGCGAGCTGCTCAGCCGTTCGGCTTAGTATTCGTGATCCCAATCGCTGCTCATTGCGCAGAACCGGCTCCGGCGGCCTCTTTAGATCCCAGACGATCCCGAGCCAGGACAAGCCCACCAGAACATAATAGGTCACATCAATCTCCCACCAACGGAAGCCCTGCCGAGCGCTGCTCTGGTAGGCGTGATGATTGTTGTGCCAGCCCTCACCCATCGTAACGAGAGCCAGCAGCCAATTGTTGCGGGAATCATCGCCCGTAACATACCGCTTGCGTCCGTGAACATGTGCCAGGGAATTGATGCAAAACGTTGCATGATACAGAACGACGGTGCTCCAGAGGAAGCCGACCACCAAGCCCGGCCATCCGGCAATGAGGAAGCAGAGGCCAGCGATCATGACCGCTGGCAAAACCTCGAATTTATGCAGCCACATCAACTCGGGATACGATGCAAAATCCGAAACCTTTACCAGATCGGTTGCATCGTGCTGTCGATAGAAGATCCAGCCGACATGACTGTGCACGAAGCCTTTGTGCCGGGGTGAATGCACATCTAGCTCGGAATCTGAATGAAGATGGTGATGCCGGTGTTTCGCAGCCCACCAAAGCACGCTTTTCTGAGCGCTGCTTTGGGCAAGGAATGCAAGGATGAATTGAAACACCCGGCTTGTCGAGTAGGCTCGGTGTGAGAAATACCGATGATACCCGGCACCGATCGCAAACATACGCAGCCAATATAAAACGACGCAGATTGCAGTCGCTTGCCATGTGATGCCCGACCAGAACGCCGCGACACACCCTGCGTGGACCAAAAGAAACGGAAGGACCTGCGGGTACATGATGTCATCATGTTCCTGATCTGGATTGATATTGGTAGGCACGTTCCCAACCTCAGTTGTTTCAACGGGCAGGTCACCGCCAACAGACTGCTCAAGGCCAAGTCTTGAAGGCCAAGTCTTGAAGGCCGAGTCTTGAAGGCCGAGCCTTGGCGGCATTGCCCGCGATATTCAAAAAAAGAACTCCGCGGCCGGTAAACCCGGCGCGGAGTCGCGAAAGCCAAAGGCTCTGCCAGTACATCCGTGGTCAAAGCAGCATGGCGTCGATTGCGGCAGCTTACGCGGCGCGCAGATTTTCCGCGGCAGATTTACCGGTCCGGCGATCTGCAACGACGTCAAAGGAAACCTTCTGTCCCTCGTTGAGGGCACTCATGCCGGCGCGTTCGACAGCGCTGATATGAACGAAAACATCTGGGCCTCCCTGGTCCGGCTGAATGAAACCGAAACCCTTTTGGCTGTTAAACCACTTCACAGTTCCCGTATTCATGGGAGATCGTCCTTCAAGATAAATGTATGTTTGGAACCGCGCTCGAGAACGCAGCAGGCTAGTTTTCGAGGTTTGGGGGAGGGTCGTCAGTCAGGCGCTATGAGCGGCAAGGCCAAGTCGTTCGGCCGAAACTCGATTGACTATACATGGCTATTATTTGATCATTTCGCAAGTGGCTTCCAGTTTCTTTGGCAATGAGCCAACTGCAATTGTTCCCTTCGCTCCGCGGAAGAGAATGCTGCGGGGGTCGGCATCGCCCACCGGCGCGTGCCTTACGAGTTGCTCGCCGGGCGCTCCTCCAGGGACACGCCATGACCAGGTCCAGTGGTTTCAAAGTCGGAATGGGCATTGTGATCGCCGCGCTCGCGGCAATCCCGAAGGCGGCCGCCCAGGCGCCAACGCTTTCCGTCGATCCTTCACGATTGCCCCGTCTCGGCACCATCGACGAGCGCTTTCAATCGTACAATGTGGAAATGGTTAAGGTCACGGGCGGACGCTTCTGGAAACCCTACAGGTCGAGTGCCTCAGCGCCATCGGCTCGCGGCGCCGATAACGCCGAAAATATGCCGGCGAGTGCGAACCCCGACCTCTACGCGTATCGAGAGCCGATCGACCTGTCGACCCGCCGGCTGCGTATATTGGCCGCGGCGCTGGCCCCAGCCTATCTGCGCGTTAGCGGCACCTGGGCCAATAGCACTTACTTTGCAGAAAGCGATGAGCCCTCGACGCCGCCCAACGGCTTCCGTGCGGTATTAAGCCGCGAGCGCTGGAAAGGCGTCATCGACTTTGCCCGCGCGGCCGGCGCAGAGATCGTGACGTCGATGGCGATAAGCCCCGGCGTCCGCGACGCAGCAGGTCTTTGGCGGAGCGATCAGGCGCGTCGGCTGTTTGCCTACACCAAATCCATCGGCGGCAGGATTGCCGCCGCCGAATTCATGAATGAGCCGACGCTGGCGGCCATGGGCGGCGCACCGAAAGGATACGACGCGGCAGCTTATGGACGGGACTTCAAAGCCTTTGTTGCGTTCATCAGGAACAGCCAACCAGATGTGATTGTTCTGGGCCCTGGTTCGATCGGCGAGACAACTGCGTCGCAATCACCCCCGCAATCCAGCTCCGATTTTCTCCGTACGCGGGATCTGCTTGCCGCATCCGGCCCCGGCATCGACGCCTTTTCCTATCATCACTACGGCGCCCTCTCGCAGCGATGCTCCGGGATTCCGGGCCAGACCACACCAGAGGCCGCGCTTTCGGAAGGCTGGCTGGCGAGCACCGAGCAGACCCTCGCGTTTTACCAATCGCTGAGGGACGAGTTTGCGCCTGACAAGCCGATGTGGCTGACCGAAACCGCCGAGGCCGCCTGCGGCGGCAATCCCTGGGCTTCCACTTTCCTCGATACGTTCCGATATCTCGATCAACTTGGCCGACTTGCCAGGGCTGGCGTCCAGATGGTGGCGCACAACACGCTGGCTGCCAGCGATTACGGCCTGCTTGACGAGACGACGTTGCGGCCGCGGCCAAACTACTGGGCGGCGCTGCTTTGGCGCAGGCTGATGGGAACGACCGTTCTCGACGCCGGCGTGCATAAGGGGATTCACCTCTACGCGCATTGCCGACGAGGCGTGCGTGGCGCCGTCACGCTGCTCGCCATCAATACGGACAGGACGAACGCCGCAATGCTGCGATTGCCCGCGGCCAGCGAGCGGTACACGCTGTCGGCGGATCATCTGCAAAGCGCCGACGTGACCCTGAATGGAAGGGTTTTGGAGCTCGGCCCAAATGACGATCTTCCGCGGCTCGCCGCGGTGACATCGCCGCCGGGTTCGATCGAGATCGCGCCGGCCACGATTGCTTTCCTCACGGTCGCGGATGCGAGAAACCCGGCATGCGCTTGAACCTCTTGCGGATGCCGGCCGTACAAATGGACTTTCAATCCACGTGCAGCCGAAAGCAGAGCACCGCGCTGGCCAGCGCTGAAACTCCCACCAGCACCAGCACGCCGGGAAATCCGGTGAGCGCGAAGACGATACCGCCAAAGGTCACCCCGACCGTGCCGCCGAGAAAGCTGCACGAATTGAGTAGTCCAGAGCCTTTTCCCGCCTGCGATTGGGGCAGCGTTGCAAGTCCGAGCCGCGGCGCCGAGGCGTAAGTGAGCGCGATTCCAGCGCCGGCGACAAAGAGACCGGGCATCAGAAGAGCGAATCTTGCTTCGATCTGAAACGACGACCAGATGATCGCGCAGCCGAGCGCAAGCAGGAGCGATCCACCCGTCAGCATGCGCCGCACGCCGATCCGCATTCCAATGGAGGGAGCCGCTCGCGCGAAGGCAAACAGCGCAACCGAGAGCGGCAGCAGCGAAAGGCCAGCCGCAACGGCGGACATGCCGGGTCCGCCTGCGGATTGTGCAAAGAGGTTGTAGTAGAGCAGCAGCGTCATGATGTCGAACATCACGAGAAACAGGAGGCCGGCGGCGATCGCAAAACTGCGGTTCGAGAACAGGCCGAAGTCGACCAGCGGCTGACGGCGCCGCGTCTCGGTCCAGATCAGTCCACCGAACGCAATCACCGCCAGCGCGAGCGGGACCATTGCGGCTTGCGGGTGGACGCGGATATGCGCCAACGCCTGCAACCCCGATATCAGCGTCACCATGAAGACGGCGAGAATGCCAAGGCCCATCCAGTCCATCGAAATCGTGCGACCGCCTTGCGCGCCGGGATGCCGTAGCAACATCAGCGCTGCGGGCACCATGGCGGCGACGTTCAACCAGAAGATAAAGCGCCAGCCGGCGTAATGCGTCACGGCCCCGCCGACGAGCGGACCGATGCTGAAGCCGAGCATCAGGAAGCCGGTCCAGGCGCCGATCGCCTCCGCCCGCCGCGAGTCGGGCGCGGCTTCGGTCAGCGCGGCAAGTGTGCCGGCCACGGCGAACGCGGCTCCCAGCCCTTGCAGCGCACGTGCGCCGACCACCACGAATCCGGCTGGTGCAAGCGCAATGATCAGCGAGGCGAGAGCGAACAAGACAATGCCGGCAATCGAGGACCTTCGTGCCCCAAGCCGATCCGCCGCGCCGCCGCCGACGATGATGAATATCGCGGCGGTCAGGAGATAGGCATTGACCACCCATTCGACCTCCGCCGGACCAAGTTGCAGGCTGGCTTTCATTTCGGGCAGCCCGGCCATGATCGCCGTGCTGTTGTCGCCCACCGCCAGCATGGCAAGGCAGCAGGCTATCAGCACCGGTCCGAGGTCGCTCTTGGTGTTGAAGGCTGCCGGCATCACCAATGCCTCCTCCGCTTATTCCAGGCGAACAGTATGCCGGCAAGGCGGTTATAGACAAATCGCCTCACCGGCGTGGCCGCAGGGCCCAGATCGGCGCGCAGCGAGGGTGATTTGCTTTGACAGCGGCGGCTCTATCGAGGACAAGCCCGCATGGCCAAGAAACCCGGGACCAATCCCAAAGGCGAGTTCGCCTTTTTCAATGTCGTCTATGAGGATGACTCGCAACGCTCCAACCGACGCGTGCCTGCCGAATTGCTCGGCGGGCTCGATGGCGACGAGCCGGCGCGCGGCTACATCATGGAGCAGGACCGCGAAATCGCCGAGAAATCCGGCCGCACGCCACTGGCGATCAAGAGCATCAGCCGGGTCGGGGCGAAGAAGAAGTAGGGCGCCGCGGCCTAGGCCATTCGGGAGCAACGGCGGCGCTCACCAACGCCCCTTCCGCTTGTTCCAGGCAAACAGCAGGTCGGCAAACCGGTCATAGATAAACCGCGTGACCGGCAGCAACAGGCGATGCCGAACAGCGAGGCCAGCCATCTCTCGCCCGGCGTTATCCGCCAAGTCGCGATCGCGACATCGGCGCCGACGATCGGGCGGCCGGTCTCATCCCTCGCATGCAGGCGGCGACGCACGTCGTCGAGCGACGCGCCGTATGCTACGAGCGCGTCGGGTTACTCGTTGATATCCTCGAAGGAGATGTGGCCGGCGCGGACGGCCTGAAGCAGCTTGTTGCGTTGCCAGTCGATGCCGGCGTCGCAGACGGGGCAGCGCGTGTTGTACCAGACAACAAGGCGATGCCCCGTCATGATCGATTAGTTATCGAGGAACGACCGCAGCTTCCGGCTCCTGGACGGATGCTTCAGCTTGCGCAGCGCCTTCGCCTCGATCTGACGAATACGCTCTCTCGTTACCGAGAACTGCTGGCCGACTTCTTCCAACGTGTGGTCGGTGTTCATGCCGATGCCGAAGCGCATGCGGAGCACGCGTTCTTCGCGCGGGGTGAGCGAGGCCAGCACCCGCGTGGTGGTTTCGCGCAGGTTGGACTGGATCGCGGCATCGATGGGCAGGATCGCATTCTTGTCCTCGATGAAATCGCCGAGGTGTGAATCTTCTTCATCACCAACGGGCGTCTCCAGCGAGAGCGGCTCCTTGGCGATCTTCAGAACCTTGCGGACCTTCTCCAGGGGCATGCCGAGCTTTTCGGCGAGCTCTTCCGGGGTCGGCTCGCGGCCGATCTCGTTGAGCATCTGGCGGCTGGTGCGCACGATCTTGTTGATGGTCTCGATCATGTGCACGGGGATGCGGATGGTGCGGGCCTGATCGGCGATCGAGCGCGTGATCGCCTGCCGGATCCACCACGTGGCGTAGGTCGAGAACTTGTAGCCGCGGCGATACTCGAATTTATCAACCGCCTTCATCAACCCGATGTTGCCTTCCTGGATCAGGTCGAGGAACTGCAGGCCGCGGTTGGTGTACTTCTTGGCGATCGAGATCACGAGGCGGAGATTGGCCTCGACCATTTCCTTCTTGGCCTGGCGCGCCTCGCGCTCGCCCTTCTGCACGCCGTGCACGATCTTGCGGAATTCGCCGATCTCAAGACCCGTCAGCGCCGCCAGCGACTGAATCTCGTGGCGCAGCTCCTTGATGCGGTCCTTCTCGTGATGGACGAAATTCTTCCAGCCCTTGGCCGATAATTTCGAGACACGGTTGAGCCAGCGCGGATCGAGCTCCGAGCCCTGGTAGTTGCGCAAAAAGTCCTCGCGCGCGACGCCGTGGCTGTCGCCGAGGCGCAAGAGGCGGCCCTCGAACGAGACCAGCTTCTTGTTGATGTCGTAGAGCTGCTCGACGAGGGAATCGATGCGGGCCTGGTTCAGCCGCAGCGACTTCACCTCGACGATGATCTCGTCCTTCAGCTTCTTGTACTTGCGCTCCTGCGAGGGCGAGAGCGACTCGCTCTGAAGCTGGTTGGCGATATCCTGCTCCTGCAGGCGGCGCAGCTTCTTGTATTCGGAGGCGATCTTGTCGAAGGTCTCGACCACCTTCGGCTTCAGCTCGGCCTCGATGGCAGCCAGCGACATCTGGTTTTCGAACTCGTCGTCGTCCATGTCGCCTTCGGCGGCAGCTTCCGCGGGATCCTTCTCCTCGGTCTCCGCATCGCCCGCAGGGGCTGTACGGAACGGGGTCGGCGCGGGGGGCGCTGCCGGCGGCGCGACATGCGCGGGCGCGGCCTCGCCGTTGGCGGCCTGGCCGTCGCCTGCGGGGGCGGCGATCATCGCCGGGTTCATGTTGTTCTTGGCGTCAGGGCCGGCGTAGGTGGCTTCGAGATCGATGATGTCGCGAAGGAAGATCTTTCCTTCGTTGAGCTCGTCGCGCCAGATGATGATGGCCTGGAAGGTCAAGGGGCTCTCGCAGAGACCCGCAATCATCGCCTCGCGGCCGGCCTCGATGCGCTTGGCGATCGCGATTTCGCCTTCGCGCGACAAGAGTTCGACCGTGCCCATCTCGCGCAGATACATGCGGACGGGATCGTCGGTGCGCTCGCCGGGCTCGGACTTCTTGACTTCGGTGACAGCCTTCGCCGTGACCTCGACAAGCTCGTTGTCGGTGTCGTCGTCGGCCTCTTCCTTCTCGGCCTCCTCGTCGGCCTCCTCGGCCTCGGAGACGTTGATGCCCATGTCCGAGAGCATCGACATGATGTCCTCGATCTGCTCGGGCGAGGTGGTGTCGGAGGGCAATACTTCGTTGAGCTGATCGAAGGTCACGAAGCCGCGCTTCTTGGCCTGCTTGATCATCTTCTTGACCGCGGCATCCGTCAGGTCGAGCAACGGCGACGGCGCATCGGGGCTATCCTTCTCAGGGGCGTCCGCTGCCTTGTCGTCTTTTTCCTTGTCCTTAACCTGCAGCGTCTTTGCCTTGGTGGCCATTCATCAAGCTCCCGAAACGCGCTTCATGCGGGCGTGCGTCGCCGCCCGCGCTCTTCAACTCAATTCGTTCGAGATGACGTCGTTCGATCGTCATCTCGCTCTGTTCATTCGCCTTCGCATGATCGGTCGAAAGCGGCACCCGCTTTTCCGCACCATGGTTACGACGCGCAAAGGGCGGCGCAGACCGTCGCCACCCCTGCCTTCCGCATCACCGGTTCTGTCTTTCGTAGCCCGAACGCCCTTAAGCTTTGCTTAACCCTGTTTTTGCCGCCAAATCATGGATTTGGCGAGTCTTTTCGCGGGCTCAGCCAAGGCCGTCCGCATCATTTTTTCAATCGTCAAACGCTTTTGCGGAACCGGCCCGAAAGCTCGCCAAAACCCTCAATCAGGGCCTCGGTGCCGTCGAGGGAGTCCAGCCGGGCGCCGACATCCTTCAGCCACGCCAGATTGGCCTCGCTGGTCTCCTCGGCCAATGCCAGTTCGGCATCTTTCTTCTCCCTAAGTAGGGCGTGCGTTTTCTGATGCAAGACAACGAGTTGCTGCCAAGTGGCCAAAACGTCCTCGCGGGCCGCGCCGGGCCTCGCGGCCCACACCGCCACCGTCGTGATCGCCCGCTCAACTCGTTGAAGAACCTCGCCTAATCCTCGGGCCTCGAGATCGGCGCGCATTTTTTCGGCCTGCTCCTCGACGTCGGGAGAATGGTGATGGTCGTTGGCGAAGGCGGCGATAATGCCGGCGCGGAGCTTGTTGGCTTCGGGATGCGCCAGTTCCAGGGCGGCCACTTCCTCCAGATGATCGTGCAGCAGCCAGGGATGGTTAATCAGGGATTGCAGGATCAAGGCCTCGCGGCGGGACATCGCGCTGCGCTGGCCGCGCATGATCGGGCTGGTCGCAAGCTGGGGGCTCGCCGCCTGGTAGGGGCCGGGGGCAATTCCTGAAGCTATCCCCAGCGGGCGGCCGCGGGGGGCGAATCGGCCGGCCGAGCCCGCCCCGCGCGGGGCAAACGTGCGGGGTGATTCGGGGCGGCCGGTCCGGAAATTACCCCGGCCGTAACCGCCCCGGCCGGCATCGGGCGCAAAGGTGCGCTGCAGGCGCTCGGCGAGATCCTGGCGGTAATAGCGGCGCACGACCTCGTCGCGGATACCGTTAGAGAGTTCGTTGATACGCGCTTCCAGCGCGGCGCGCCGTTCGGGAGTCGCAAACGTGCCGCCCTCGATCTCGCGCGACCAGATCATGTCGGCGAGCCCGCGCGCGGCACCGATCACCTCCTCGACTGCGACCCGGCCCCCGGTGCGGGCGAGGTCGTCGGGGTCCTGCCCCTCCGGCAGCAGCGCGAAGCGCAGGCTTTTGCCGGGCGCGAGATTGGGCAGCGCGAGGTCGGCGGCGCGGTACGCTGCTTTTTGCCCGGCGCGGTCGCCGTCGAAGCAGAGGATCGGCTCGTCCGCCATCTTCCAGAGCAGCGCGAGCTGGTTTTCGGTCAAGGCCGTACCAAGCGGCGCCACCGCACCAGCAAAGCCCGCGGTGACCATGGCGATGACGTCGACATAGCCTTCGACCACGATCAGCGGCGAGCCGTCATGCGCCGCCTGTCGCGCGGGGCCAAGGTTGTAGAGATTGTCGCCCTTGTGAAACAGCGGGGTTTCCGGCGAGTTCAAATATTTTGCCGGAACGTCCTTTTCCAGCGCACGGCCACCGAAGGCGATAACGCGGCCTCTGGCGTCGGCGATCGGAAACATCACGCGGTCGCGGAAGCGGTCGTAAGGAACGGGAATATCATCGCCGCCGATCAATAGCCCCGCTTCCACCATGTCCTCGGTGGAAATGCCCTGCGCGCCCAGATGCTCCTTCAGCGCAAAGCGCTCGCCCGGGGCATAGCCGAGGCGAAACTGCAATTGCGTCGCCGACGAAATGCCGCGGTCGCCGAGATAGCCGCGCGCCTTGGCACCGTTTCGCGAGGCCAGCGTATCGGCAAAGAATTTTGCCGCGAGTTCCATCACGTCATGCAGCGTCTTGCGGCGCTGCTCGTGGCGCGCGGCATCTGGCGTTGCCGCCGGCAGCGGCAGGCCGGCCATGGCGGCGAGGCGCTCGACAGCCTCGGGAAACGAGACGCCTTCCGTCTCCATGACGAAGTCGAAAATGTTGCCGTGCTTGCCGGTCGAGAAGTCGTGGTAAAACTGCTTCTGGTCGTTGACCGTGAAGGAGGGTGTCTTCTCCTGCTGGAACGGCGACAACCCCTTAAACTCCCGCCCTGCCCTCTTCAGCTTGACGCGCCGGCCCACGACTTCCGAAACCGGAAGCCGGGCGCGCAGTTCTTCGAGAAATTGGGGCGTGAAGCGCATGGATGGAGTTTTTGCCGAATCGCAGGGCCGTGCCAACCGACCATGGATATAGGGCCGGGCCGCTAAAATACGAAGTTTGTCGGGATTCGCGCCCGCTATTCACAGGACCGAATTCGGCAAATCTCTCCTCGTCATGGCCGGGCTTGTCTCGGCCATCCACGTCTTTGCTCACCAGTGGCAAGAAAGACGTGGATGCCCGGGACAAGCCCGGGCATGACGGAGTGTGCGGCCCGCGACGGCGCTTGAATCGCCGCCAGTTCCGCGCTTCCATGTCCGCATGTTCACGATCTTCCGGGGTGGCAGGAGCGGGGCGTGGCGGGTGACGCGGTTTGCGCCGGTCAAGGGCGCGTCGCTTTCGCCGACGCCTTCGTTATCGGTCGTGCATTCGCTGTCGATCACGCTACCGATCCTGCCCTCGCCGACCTCGTGGCGGCTCGCCGGCTTCGCCAGCCATCTGCGCTATACCGAGCGCGCCGAGAAGACGCAGCTTGACGCCGTGCGGGCCGAGATCGGCCGACCTGAGGCGACTTTTGCGGCGCTGATCCCGATCAAGAAATCGGCGGCGTGGTGGGAGCTGACGCAGGAGGAGCGGCGGCAGATCTTTGAGGACCGATCCCACCACATCGCCGACAGCCTGAAATACCTGCCGGCGATTGCCCGCCAACTCTATCACAGCCGCGACCTCGGCGAGCCCTTCGACTTCCTGACCTGGTTCGAATACGCGCCCGGGGATGCCGACGCGTTCGAGGAGTTGGTCCGCATGCTGCGCGCGACCGAGGAATGGCGCTATGTCGAGCGCGAGGTCGATATCAGACTGGAGCGCGAGCGGCTTGATGCGGGCTGACTCGTCCTAGTTCTCCAGAAATTTCCCCGAGGCGATGCGCGGCAGGCCGGCGACCGGCCAGTTGTAGACATAGGTCCACGCCTCGCCGGCAGTGCCGTCTTGCAGCGACAGCGGCAGCATGCGGCGGATGTATTCGGTCGGCTCCGGAAACCCGGCGCCGCAGGCCTCATACATGTCGAACTCAGCCAGCAACGCGTCGCGATCGCGCAAACGATAGAGTTCGCCGAACACGACGTCGTTGGCGTCATCCGACAGCACCAGCCCCGGATAATGCTTGATGAGATAGAGCCGGCCACGGCAGGTGGCGGTGCCCAAAAAATCCGCACTGCGCGACAATAGCTGCGCCATCGGATGGTCGAAGCCGCGCATCAGCGTGCCGTAGACGAACAGTCGATCTGAAATCATGGAATTTCTATGTCATTGCGCGCGAAGCGATGCAATCCGCCGGGCGGCCTGTCACCGAAACGGCGTTGTGGGGAAGCATCCGGAGCGCATCGTCAACGATCATCGATTCTGATACGTCTCATCGAGCAGCAACGCTCTCCGAGGGAACTACGTTGAACGACGCCGCCGGCCCCGCTTTGCTCCTCAGCGCCGAGGACGTTCCTCCGGTCCATGAATTTAACGCCGCCGGCCGCTCGCCCTTTCTGCTCACATGCGATCATTATGGAAGACTCATTCCGCGCGTGCTCGGTGACCTCGGCCTGCCCGAGCGCGAACTGACACGCCATATCGCCTGGGACATCGGCATTGCCGGCGTCGCGGAAGCGCTCTCAAGACATCTCGATGCCCATCTGATCGTGCAGCGTTACTCACGGCTTGTCATCGACTGCAACCGCCCGCCGCACGTCGCAAGTTCGATCCCGCGCATCAGCGAGGCGACCACGATCCCCGGCAATGAAGGCATTTCGCGCGAGGCCGCCGCGATACGGCGCGCGCAGATGTTCGATCCCTACCACCGGCGCATCGACGAAATCATCGACCAGCGCGGAAACGCTGCCATGCCGACGGTGCTGGTGGCGCTGCATAGTTTCACGCCCGTCTATGCCGGGATTGTACGGCCCTGGCACATCGGCACGCTCTACCACCGCGACAAGCATCTGCCGCCGCGCTTGCTGCAAGCGTTGCGCGCCGAGGGCGATCTGGTGGTCGGCGACAACGAGCCTTATGCGGTCAGCGACGAGACCGACTACACGATCCCCGTGCATGGCGAGGCGCGCGGGCTGATGAATACAGGGATCGAAATCCGTCAGGATTTGATCTCGGATCCCGCCGGCGAGAAAGCCTGGGCGGAGCGGTTGGCGCGGATTCTGGGGGAGGTCGAGGAGATGTTGCGCAAGCAGCAATTGATCGCGTCTCGCCAAGGCAATGGTCGCGTTCCCTTGCAGCTCGCGGCCGATCGGGACTAGCTACATCACATAAATCGCGAGCTTACCGCGCCCGCGTCAGCGCTAGCCAGATGCCGCCGCCGATCATGAAGCCGCCGGAGACGCGCGACACCAGCCGCGTCCGCTGCTTGGAGAAGAACATTCGCGCGCGGCCGGCCAATAGCGCGTAGACGGCGTCGGTCGAGGCGGCGATCACCATGAAGGTGATGCCGAGCAGCGCCACTTGCGGGAAATGGTCCTTCTCCATGTCCATGAACTGCGGAATGAACGCGCCGAAGAACACCAGCACCTTCGGATTGGACAGCAGCACCAGAAGGCCCTGCAGGAAAAATCCGCCGCGCGGCGGCGGTGGCGGCTCGTCGGCGTTGACGCCTTCCGCAGGCTGCCAGATCATCTTGATGCCGAGCCATATCAGATAGGCGGCGCCGGCAAAGCGCACCCAGTCGAACCAGTAGCCCATTGTCGCCATCAGCGACGTCAGCCCGACCGCGACGATGCCGATCACGATGGCAAGGCCCGTTTGCGCACCGGCGCAATTGATCAGCGCCGCGCGCGTGCCGTGCCGCAGGCCGTTCGCGATCAGCAGCGTGACGACGGGACCCGGCAACAGCGCGAGCGCAATGCAGGCGGCGACGAAGGCGAGATAGACCTGAAGGGACATGAGGGAACTCGGTGGGTGAGCGGTTACGTCATTATGCATGCGGGCGCGAAAGATGGAAGCCGCGCTTCTGCTCCCTCTCCCCGCTCTTCGCGGGGACGAGAATGCGCGGCGCTACCGTCCCTCCATCGCGGCCATCATCCACCGCGTCATTTCAGTTTCGCCAAGCAACGCCAGCGCCTCCCGCCGCACTCTCACCGCGTTGCCCTTGCCATGCGCGACTGCGACAAGCAGGTCGCAGCGGCGCGACACCGCGATGCCGATGGCGGCATGCCGCGTGCCACCGGTCATTTTGAGGTCATAGGCGCGGCTACGTCCCGGCATATCGGCGACACTGATCACATCGCCCGCTTGGATCGGCGTAAAGTGTTCGCTGATCAAATCAACATCCGCGACGCGGTCGACTTCGTCGTCGTCGGCGACGCCGCGGTCGCAATTGCAGAAGCCGATTTTCGGCCGAACGTATACCTCGATGCCATCGCCGCACGACGCGCCGCGGCAACGAAAGGCGCGTCCCGCGGGCCAGCCATCGCGCGGGAACGACCAGGCGATCTCCTGCCACGAGCCTTTCTGTTCGCCTTGGCGCGGCACGATGTGCTGGTAGGCCGCGGCGCCCGACAACGCGCCGAGCGCGGCGGCCGCAACAACGATGACAGGCCATCGACGCATCACCGTCTCATCACGGCAGGCCGGCGACGGCGCGCGCCGGGCCGGTCAGTTCCAGGATGTGCAGGCCGGTATTGGCGCGATCGACGATGTAGATGTAGCCGCGCGCGTCGGTTTCGACATTGTTGGTCTGGATCGCGACCTTGCAGCGATCCTTGTCGTCGATCTTGACGCAGCGCTTGTCGGTCGCGGCCGTGATTGACGGGATGAAATAGCCGAGCTCACTGGGATGATAGGGATCGCGAATGTCGAGCGCGCGAACGCCGGCATTAAAGAAGGCGATGAAGGCCATCTTCTTGTAGAAAACCGGCGCCATGCTCTCGTTGGAGGAATGCGCGCCGAACCGCCCGCCTCGCGAGCAGAACGATCCGCTCGCCTCCGGCACCGTATAGTTCGAGATCATCATCGGCCGGTTCTCGACCGTGATATCGGCAAACCACACCATCTGCCGCGGCTCATTGCATTCGTTCAGGATCGCCTCATTGACGATCATGACGATGTCGCGGGTCTTGCCGTCTTTGTCTTTCGCGAATTCCGCAATCGGCATGCCCGGCATCGGAAACGTCGTGTGGGCGCCGTTGAAAGCCGACGTCGACAGTCGCCCAATTTCCGGCGAACGCAGATTGCCTGGGGTCGGCTCCTTGGGGCCGCGCAGCAGTTTCTCGCGATCGACGATCTGCAGGATTCCGCCCTTGTTGGTGCCGTAGCCGAAATAGACCCGGTTGCCGGAAGGCCCCGTCGAGATCGGCCCGTGCAGTTCGGTCGGCACCGCGCCCGTCGAGCCGGGCTCCTGGCCGGGAAGGCCGAAATCACGGATCTTCTGCGGGTTCGCGGGATCGGAGAGATCATAGACTTGCGTCATGCGGCGCGTTCGCCAGTCCGGCGCGCCCGACACCAGGAAAGCAATGCCGGTGTCGCACTCCCACCAGTTCTTGTGCGTGTCCTTTAATCCCGCAATCCGCGTGACCAGCACGGGATTGGCGGGATCGGCGACGTTCCAGATCTCATGTGCCGCGCCGCCGAAGGTCCGCAGCATATAGACCGCATTGCGATCGCCCTTTGGCAGGGCCTTGCCGTCGCAAATCCGCACCATCTGTGCGCCGCCCGCTTCATACTTGCCTTCCTGGCCCGGCAGGTGGCGCAAATATTTGGGTTGCGATGGATCGGTGACATCGACGACCGACGTGCCGTTCGGCTCGGCGTTGCCGGTCTGCGGATTGACCGGCGCTGGAATCTCGTCGCTGCCGCCGTGATGGCCGATATAGGCGATCCAGCGGTCGCCCTGATGATGAATGGTCGGCTGATAGGCGCTACGCGCCTGCAGATCGCTGGCTCCAACCAGCTTCATGTTGAGCGCTTCGGGAGGCGCGCCGATCACTTGCTGCTGCGCATTCGCAATGCCTGAGCCTGCAAGGAGATAAATCGAGAACAAGGCTGCGAGTTTGAGGCGACCGCTCATGTTCCACCCCGACTGTTCACGGCCAATCTGCGCTGGCTGCTTGCACGATAACATAGGCTGTGGTCCGCGCCCAACACACGCTCTTGACATGCAACCATTTGGTTGCCTATTATCCAAGCCATGGATGAAGTCTTCAAAGCGCTTGCCGATGCGTCGCGGCGCTCGCTGCTCGACAGGCTTCACGCCAAAAACGGACAGACGCTGAACGAGCTCTGTGACGGCCTCGCCATGACAAGGCAGGCGGTTACAAAACACCTTGGGGTTCTCGAAGCGGCTAACCTCGTCACCACGCTGAGGCACGGCCGCGAGAAACTGCACTACCTCAATCCGGTTCCGATCCATCAGATCGGCGAACGCTGGATCAAGAAATTCGAGCGCGGGAAACTCACCGCGCTCTCTGAGTTGAAACGACGGTTGGAGAAGCGTGATGAGTAAGCCGGAATTCGTCTACGTCATCTATATCGAGACCACGCCGGAGAAATTGTGGGAGGCACTGACGTCCAGCGAGTTCTCCAAACGCTACTGGTTCGGCACCGAGCTGAAATCCGACTGGAAGGTTGGTTCGTCGCTGGCGCTGGTCATGAACGGCACCACGACCGATACCGGGGAGATTCTCGAGGTCGATCGGCCGCGGCGGCTCTCCTACACTTTCAAGCACGTGACCAACGAGGCGTATCGCAACGAGAAGGCTACGAAGGTGGTCTTCACCATCGAGCAGCACGGCAGGTTCGTGAAGCTCACGCTCACGCATGAAGGTTTTGCAGAGGGCAGCAAGCTGTTGGACGGCATCTCCAAGGGATGGCCGGCCATTATGTCCAGCCTCAAGAGCCTGTTGGAATCCGGCACTGCGCTCGAAATTCCGGTTTCCGCTCTCGGCATCGAAGGTGTGTCATGAACGTCAAGAACTTCAAGCCTGCCATTGTCTACACCATCTACATCGCCTCGACGCCGGAGAAAGTGTGGGAGGCGCTGACGCAAGCGGAGTTTTCCAGGCAGTACTTCTCCGGCCAGGCGGTCGAGGTCGATCTCAGGGTCGGCGGCGCTTTCATCATGCGCACGCCGGACGGCGCGCTGCATATCTCGGGCGAGGTGATCGAGTGCGAACCGCTGAGGAAGCTCACCGTCACCTTCAACGTCAACTGGCCGGCGCTGCTCGAAAAGCTCGGGCCGACGCTCGTCACCTACGAGATCGAGCAGGCCGGCGATGTGGTCAAACTGACGATGCTACAATCGCATGACCGGGAGATCAGCGACGACATCCTGTCCGGCGGACGTACAGGCTGGCCCGCAATCCTGTCGAGCCTGAAGAGCCTGCTGGAGACCGGCAACGCGCTGACAATAAAGATGGAGCCGCCGGAGCGGATGCTGGCCGCGCTGAAGGAATTGGGGATCGGGACGCCGTAGGCTCGTCATCAGCTTTTCGTCGTCCCCCGCTCGGCGGCAAGCTGACGGTCGAGGTGCAGAATACGTCACTCGGTGAATCCGACGTGGACGTCAACGGCGAGGCGCATCCCGGCGATTATGTGATGATCGCCGTCACCGGCACCGGCATGACGGCCGAAGTCGCCAGCCGCGCCTTCGAGCCGTTCTTCACCACCAAGGAGGTGGGCAAAGGCACGGGTCTCGGCCTGAGCATGGTCTACGGATTCGCCCAGCAATCCGGCGAATCGATGCAGATGCGGTCCGAACCGGGGCACGGCACCGCGGTCAAGCTGTTCTTCCCCCGCGTTGGGACAATCCAGACGACCGCCGCGCCGTCCGCCGGACAGCCGGCCGCGGCAACCGGCAGCGAGACCATTCTCGTCGTCGAGGACGACGACATGGTGCGCCGCTATGTTGAAGGTGAATTGAAAGCGCTCGGCTATCGCGTCATCGTCACGCCCAATGCGCGCGACGCTCGAAATATTGCGCAGCCCGGAGAACATACATCTTCTGTTCACGGATGTCGTGATGCCCGGCGGCATGTTCGGAACCGAGCTTGCGAAGCAAGCAGCCCGCCTGCGGCCTCACTTGAAGATCCTCCTGACTTCCGACCATAGCGAACATCCCGTCGAGGCGACGGACGGCAGCGGCCGCGACGTGCGGATCCTCAACAAGCCCTACCGCCGGCACGATCTGGCATCGGTGCTGCGTTCGGTTTTGAAGGCGAGTTGATCGCTGCCCTACGCTGCCACCGGCGCGATGATACGGCGGTGGAGGTGCCACGTAGTGTGGCCGAGCACCGGCAGCGTCACCACGAGGCCGAGGAAGTACGGCATCGCCGATACCGCCAGCAGCACCACGATGAGGGCTGCCCAGCCGATCATCGGTACCGGACTGGTCACCACCGCGCGCACGCTCGTGATCATCGCGGCGACGAATTCGACGTCGCGGTCGAGCAGCAGCGGAAACGACACCAGCGGACGGCAGCGGCGGTTTCGCTGGTCAGGATCGGGACACCAGCAGAAGGGCCACGACAAGATTCGTCACGAACAGCAACGCATCAATGACAAAAATTCTGAGCATCGGGCCTTTCAACACCGGCCAATATGCCACCCCGACGCGTCCACCGCGCACCAGGACCGGAAGGTTGTAGGCGAACTGGCTGAAGTGACACGCGGCGAAGAACAGGAACAACGCCAGCTGCGCGTCATGCGCCTGAAAGAAGGGCGGCCGCAACAGCAGCAGATACAACGACAGAAGGCCGATCGGCAGATTGATCCCGCCCAGAAACGCCACGCTGGCCGACAAGGTCGGCGCGATCGGATTTCCGCGCTCCTCCCGGGGCACCAGTATCTTCAGCGTATTGCCTTGGGCAATGCTGAACTGGATGAATGCGGCGCCGAACCACAGCGTGTTGAGGAGCAGGGCGAAATCCGAAAATCGCATGGCTACTTTCCGTAGAAGGCCTCGCTACGCACCACACGACCGGTACCGTCGAAATCCATGAACTCGCTGGCGCGCGTGTCGCCAAGTTGCCACCAGACCGTCAGGCGCGCGATCGTATCGTCCCAGCTCCAGTTCAAAATTTTCAGATCGGCGCTCTTGATGCCGCCGTAAGCCTTCTGCCAGTAGGCGCGAATGTTCTCGGCGCCCGCGACCACCGGCGACTCCGTCAGTTTGAGCGCCAAGGGGCTGCGCATCTCTGCGTCCTCGGCGAAGTGCGAGACGACAGCGTCGATATCGACGTTGCACCAGTTCGTACACCACGCCTCGACGAAACGTGCCACGGCCGCCCGGTCCATTACCTGTCCGCTCATGCTCGCGCCCTCCCTCGGCGTACTGCCGGGAAGATGGCACAGGGCAATTCTAACGTCAACTATATTGACCTGAGAGCCGATCAGTTATTGTCGGCGATGACACCCATGACGGCCATCCACGCGGCAGCGCCAGGCGGGCCGACACGATCAAACGCTTCGCGCAGGACCTTGCGCTCGTAGCCCGACGCCCGTTGCTCAATTTGTTTTCCTGCTTCCGTCAACCGCAGCAATTTGGAGCGATGCTGTTCGGGCGACCGCTTCGATGTCAGCAGTTTACGCTGCAGCAACAGGTTGAGCGGCCGGTTCACGGCTTGCTTGGATATGCCGAGGATCTCAATCAGCGAGCCGATCGAGATGTCTGGCTGTCGCGCAACGACATAGAGAATGCGGTGATGCGGGCGCGACAGGCCAAGCGTCGCGAGATACTGGTCGGCCGTGAGCGTCATGCCGCGCCAGCCGTAATACATGAGCTCGAGCGCAGCGTCCAAATCGTGGAGCTTCGTGAGCGAGGCGCGATGCAGGCCCGCAGCGCGCTTAGCGGCTTTCTTCATTCGTCCCTCGAAGCCGAAATCATCCCAGCGCCCGCAACTCGCGCCGCAGCACCTTTCCCGTCGCAGTCATCGGCAGCGTGTCGGCGAACTGCACGAAGCGCGGGTATTCGTGGGCGGCGAGTTGCACTTTCACGAACTCCTGGATTTCGCGCGCCAGCGCATCGCTCGCGGCAAAGCCCGGGCGCAGTACGATCCAGGCCTTGATGGATTCGGTACGGATCGGATCGGGTATGCCGACCACCGCCGACATCGCCACGGCCGGATGCTTCATCAGCGTATGTTCGATCTCGGAAGGGCCGACGCGATAGCCGGCGGTGGTAATCACGTCGTCCTCGCGGCTGACGTACCAGAAATAGCCGTCCTCATCCTGCACGCCGAGATCGCCGGTCAGCAAAAATTCGCCGGCATATTTCTTCGCGGTCGCGTCCGGATTCTTCCAATATTCGAGCATGGTGCAGGGGCACGGCTGGCGCACGCCGATGACGCCGCGCTCACCCCTGGGCAATTCCTCGCCGCGATCGTTGACGATGCGGACGTCGAAGCCGGGTGTCGCCTTGCCCATCGAGCCGGGGCGGATCGGAAACAGGTTCGAGTTGCTGCCGATCACGAGGTTGCATTCGGTCTGGCCGAACACTTCATGCGCGTCGATGCCGAAAGTTTCGCGCACCCAGCCGAGCAATTCGCCGCCGAGCGATTCACCGCCGGTAAAAATGCTGCGCAGTTTTACGCCGGAATTTTTCACGCCGGCCTGCCGCATCAGTTTCAGCGCGGTCGGCGGCAGGAACGTGTTGCGGATGCTTAAGTCCGCCATCATCGCCATCGCTGCCTGCGGCTCGAATTTGCGCGCGCGATGGCCGACCAGGGGAATGCCGTGATACCAGAACGCCAGCAGGCCGTTGATCAGCCCGCCGATCCAGGCCCAGTCGGCCGGTGTCCACATCAGGTCGCCGGGCCGCGGCAAGAAGTTGTGGCACATCTCGACATTCGGCAGATGGCCGAGCACCACGCGATGCGCATGCAGCGCGCCCTTCGGATTGCCTGTGGTGCCGGAGGTGTAGATGATCAAGGCGGGATCGTCGGCTGCGGTATCCACGGAGGCAAAATCCGGCGACGCGGCCTTCAGCGAGGACCAGAACGGCTTTGTGCCGGCAGGCGCGCGGTCGCCGATGACGTAAACGTTCTTTAGCTCGGGAAGACGATCGCGGATTTTCGCAAGCTTCTCCCAGCCGGCCTCGTCGGTAACGACAGCCTTGGCCTCGGAATTCGACAGGCGGAACTCGAGCGCGTCCTCGCCGAACAGCGCGAACAGCGGGATCGAGATCATGCCGGAGCGAAACGCGGCGAAATGCGCGATCGGCAATTCAAGCGATTGCGACAGGAACACCGCCACGCGGTCGCCGCGCGACAGGCCGTCGGCCTTCAGCACGTTGGCAAAACGGCGCGACTGCTCGGCGACCTCGTCGAAGGATGTGCGCGTCGTGGCGCCGCCCTCGTCGACATAGATCAGCGCCAGCCGGCCTGAGCCATCGGCATGCCGGTCACAGCACGCGGTTGCCATGTTGAAGCGAGCGGGAATGTCCCAGCGGAAGTTGCGGTAGAGCTCGTCGTAGGTTGAGGCTTCGGTGAGCATGTTGGGCGACCCATCCCTAACGTCCATCATGGACCGGCTTGTTGCCGGCCATCAACGTTCTTGCTTGCCGCGAGTTTAAAGGCGTGGATGCCCGGCACAAGCCCGGGCATGACGCGGAGCGAGGTTTTGCAGCCCTGACTTATGGCGCCCGCGCCTTCTCCATCGCAAGCTCTGCCTCGAGGCTTGCGACGTCCCGATAGATCGAGGCGACGGCGAGCACGCGGCCGTTGCGCTTGTACTGCAGCAGGCAATCCTTGCGGGGGATGTCGCCGTCGACGGTGATTTCGTCCCACTTCTCGGCGTAACCGATATAATTGATCGGCACATCGTAGTGCTGGCTCCAGAAAAACGGCACCGCATGGAACGGCTCGCGCTGCCCGAGCATGTTTCGTGCCGCGGTCTGGCCCTGACGCTCGGCCACTACCCAATGTTCGACACGAATGGTCTCAAGGGAATGCGGATCGGGCCAGCGCGCAATGTCGCCCGCGGCATAGATGCCGGGGACGCTGGTTTCCAGGTAGGCATTGACCGTGACGCCGCGATCGACCGCCAGCCCGGCCTGCTCGGCCAATTCAAGGCGCGGACGCACGCCGACGCCGACTATCACGATATCGGCGTCGATCGCGCCGCCGCTTTTCAGCGTCGCGCGCTTGCCGTCGATCCCGGTTACGGTGTCGCCGAGATGGAAGATGACGCCGTGCTCTTCATGCAGGGCACGAACGAAGTCGCCCATCTCCGACCCCAGCACGCGCTCCATCGGCCGCTGCTCGAGGCCTACGACATGAACCTCGATATTTCTGGCGCGCAGCGACGCCGCGACTTCGAGCCCGATAAAGCTCGCGCCGATCACGACCGCGCGTCGCGCGCCGCCGGCCGATGCAATGATGGCGCGGGAATCGGCCAGCGAGCGCAGCACGTGGACGTTTGGCTGATCTGCGCCCGGTATCGGCAGGCGCACCGGCTCCGCGCCGGTCGCCAGCAGCAAGCGGTCGTAGGGGATGGTCTCGCCGCCTGATGTGACGACATGGCGCGCGTTGGGATCGATTGATGTGACCTCGGTGTTGAGCCGCAGGTCGATCTTCGCCTCGGCGTAGAAATCATTCGGCCGCAGCGGCACCCAGTCCTCCGGCGCGCTGCCGGCGAGATAGTCTTTTGACAGGTTCGGCCGGTCTACCGGTGCCGCCGCGTCATGGCTCAGCATCACGATGCTGCCGTGATAATCCTGCCGCCGCAGCATCTCGGCGGCGGCAAAGCCCGCCGCGCCACCACCTATGATCACGATCCGGCTGGGCGCATCGGTGACGCCTTTCACCTGTGGCTTGGGCTGTTCACGCTTCTCCCGAACGAAGATGCGACCGTCTTGCTGCTCGACCTTCCACACCGCGACCGGACTGAGCGCCGGCGCCCGGACGGCCTCGCCGGTGCGCAAATCGAAACAGGCGTGGTGCCAGGGGCAACGGATGCCCTCGCCTGTGACGAGGCCCTCCGCGAGCGGCCCGTGATAATGGGTGCAATGCGCACCGATCGCGAAGAGCTCCGAGCCCGAACGCACCAGCAGCACTTCATCGTCGCCGACATGGCCGAGCAACATATCCCCTGCGAACTCGGACGGGGCTACGCCCTTTGACAGATCGGGACCAGCGGGCAGAGCTTGCTGATCAGCCATGCCTTCCTCCGCTCTCGTTGCGCTACGTCATCACTCCGAGTTTGAACTCATTCGATGTTTCATCAGCGCGAAGGTTCCCGAGCGTAAAAAATTTATCCAGTCAGCGCCGCCTTCACCAAACCGCTGGCCTTGCCGAAATCCATCTGCCCGGCGAATTTCGCACGCAGCACGCCGATCACCTTGCCCATGTCCTTCATGCTGGCGGCGCCGGTCTCGGCGATGGCAGCCGAGATCGCGGCCTTCACCTCGTCATCCGACATCTGCTTCGGCAGATAGGCGGAGATCACCGCGATCTCCTCGCGCTCCTGCGCGGCGAGCTCGGCGCGGCCGCCCTTGTCGTAGAGCTCGACCGATTCCTGGCGCTGCTTGATCATCTTCTGCAGCACGCCGAGCACGTCGGCGTCCGACAGCGGCGGCTTGCCCTGCCCGCGCGCATCGATGTCGGCATTCTTGATGGTCGAATTGACCATGCGCAGCGTCGAGAGCTTGCGCTCGTCCTTCGCCCTCATGGCGTCCTTGACCGCATTGTTGATGTCGTCGCGCAGCATGGTTGCCTCACTAAAAATGGTGCCGCCGGAAGATGCCGGGTATGTAACGATTCCCCCTATATAGGACGGGAACGACCAGGATCGGCAGTCGAATTGCCCTGCCGGTTCCAGATTCGACCGGATTTGGTGAAAAACCGGAAAACCCGGCTCAAGTCCACAGAACCGGCTGTCAAATATGCGGCAAACGCATGTGAATAGCCGGTTTCTTTGGCTTTTCTTGGCCTTCCGGCTTTGACGCGCGGGGGTGCTTGCGACTATGAAGTGCGCTCATGACAACATCTGAAAACGCTTCAGCCTGGCCGGACCATAAACCGACCGCGCTCCTCGTGCTTGCCGATGGTACCGTGCTGGAGGGATTTGGCCTCGGCGCGGAAGGCCACGCCGTCGGCGAAGTCTGCTTCAACACCGCGATGACCGGTTATGAGGAGATCCTCACCGACCCCTCCTATGCCGGGCAGCTCATCACCTTCACCTTCCCGCATATCGGCAATGTCGGCACCAACGACGAGGATATCGAGACGGTGAACATGGCGGCGACGCCAGGCGCGCGCGGCGTTATCCTGCGCACGGCCATCACCAATCCCTCGAACTACCGCGCCACGCGCCATCTCGACCAGTGGCTGCGCGCCCGCGGCATCATCGGACTGTCGGGCATCGATACAAGGGCGCTGACTGCGCTGATCCGCTCAAAGGGCATGCCGAACGCGGTGATTGCGCATGCCAAGAACGGCGTGTTCGACCTGCACGGCCTGAAGGAAGAGGCGCGCGAATGGCCCGGCCTGGAAGGCATGGATCTGGTGCCGATGGTGACGTCGGGCCAGCGCTTTACCTGGGACGAGACGCCGTGGGCCTGGCAGAACGGCTTTGGCCGGCAGAGCAAACCTGAGTTCAACGTGGTCGCGATCGACTACGGCGTCAAGCGCAACATTTTGCGGCTCTTGGCCGGCGAAGGCTGCAAGGTCACGGTGGTGCCGGCGACGACCTCGGCCGAAGACATTCTGGCGATGAAGCCGGACGGCGTGTTTCTTTCCAACGGCCCGGGTGACCCGGCCGCGACCGGCAAATATGCAGTGCCGGTGATTCAGCAGGTGATCCAGTCCGGCACGCCGACGTTCGGTATTTGCCTGGGTCATCAGATGCTGGGCCTGGCCGTCGGCGCCAAGACCAAAAAAATGCACCAGGGCCATCACGGCGCCAATCATCCGGTCAAGGACGAAACCACCGGCAAGGTGGAGATTACCTCGATGAACCACGGTTTTGCCGTCGACCAGGCTACGCTGCCTGAGGGCGCGATGCAGACCCACATCTCGCTGTTCGACGGCTCCAATTGCGGCATCGAGCTCAAGGGCAAGCCGGTGTTCTCCGTGCAGTATCACCCGGAAGCCTCGCCGGGGCCGCGCGACTCGCATTACCTGTTCAAGCGGTTTGCGGATCTAATGCGAGAGAAGAAGCGGGCGTAAGCCGGCCACTTGTCATTGCCGGGCTTGACCCGGCAATCCATCTTCTTGAAGAGCGATGGACGCCCGGGTCAAGCCCGGCAATGACGGCTGGTATGTGCCGAAAGCGCTATGACTTCCGGCGCGGTTTATTATGATGACTATCATTATAAATTACAGGACGCGTTCTCAATGGGCGACAAATCCGCCGCCACCAATGTCGAATACGGCGTGGCACCGACGCACGTCATGGCCTCGATGTCCGGCCTCGATTTCGTGCGCGCCATCTTCGACGGCAAGCTGCCAACGCCGCCCATCATGCAGAATGTCGAGCCGTTCAATTCCACCGCCGAAAAGGGTCACGTCGTATTTCACAGCGTGCCCGGCTTCCGGCATTACAATCCGATCGGCTCGGTGCATGGCGGCTATGCCGCGATCCTGCTGGATTCCGCGATGGGCCTTGCGGTGCATACCGCCCTTCCCGCCGGCACCGGCTACACCACGCTGGAATTCAAGATCTCATTCATCAAGGGCATAACAAAGGATACCGGGCCTGTCCGCACCGAGGGCAAGACACTCAATGTCGGCCGCCGCGCCGCCACCGCGGAGGCGCGGATCACCGACGCCAACGGCCGCCTGCTCGCGCATGCGACGACGACGTGTCTGGTTTTCGAGATTCCGAAGGGAACGTGAAGCGCGGCGGGCGGTTTTGAATTGTAGGGTCGGCAAAGGCGCACTTGCGCCGTGCCCACCATTCACGTCCGCGCTCGAAATGGTGGGCACGTCGCTAACGCTCCTTTGCCCACTCTACGATCTGCGGCGATTTGTGGAGAACAACCATGTCCGTCGTCAGCGCCGATGTCGAGCCGCTCACCTTCGTGTTCGAGGATGACGGCCTCGTGCCCAACAATCCTTTGCCGCTGCTGGTTTACAAGGGTGCGGTCTATGTCGCCAACGATCACCCCGAAAAGACCATCGAGGCGCTGTTCGGCGGCAATGGCTGGGGCGCGATGTGGCGCAACGGTGTCTACGACTATGTGCACTACCACGCCACGGTGCATGAGGCGCTCGGCGTCGCCCGCGGCCGGGCCCGCGTCCGCTTCGGTGGTATCAGCGGCAAGGAGCTCGAAATCACGCCCGGCGATGTCGCGATCCTTCCCGCCGGCACCGGGCATCAATGCATGTTCGCCAGCCCCGATTTCTGCGTGGTCGGCGCCTATCCGCCGGGACCGCCGATGCAGATCACGCGCCCGACGCCGGAGAACCACGCCAAGGCGCTGAAGACGATCCCGGAAGTGAAGCTGCCGAAGACCGATCCGGTGCTGGGCGAAGACGGGCCGCTGGTCCGGCTGTGGAAGCGCGGCACGCGATGAAACGGAGCGCCGTCATCCGCGCCTGGCAATCGGGGCATTAGGTTCGGACAGAGCCTCCGGCATCGGTTCGCTCGACGAAACCCGCATCGCCGCGATCCGCGCGACAAAAAGCCCGATGACGAGATTTGTTCGTTCGATCTCCAGCTTGTCGCGGATCGGCCCGTGCGGCTCGGTCGCGCACATGGTCTTGATGCATTCGAGTGTGCGGGACAATGAATCGACCACCGCCCAGATCGGCTCGATCGACGGCGGCGTCGATCGCCCGCCCGGCATATCGCCGGCCCGCTGGCCGGATGGGCCAACACGACGGCTGGACGATGCCGCGTCACGGAATTCGACAATTTTCTGCATCATCGCTGGATTCCAAATTTACAGCTTGCTCTTTAAAGGTGTCTTTATGTCGCCGGACATCCAATTCGCCGGCCGCTATACAGCATAGAGGCACTCTCGCGCAGGCCCGCTTAAATTAATTATCGGAATCGCGCAGCAGCACGTTCTTTGCGCACGTGGATTAGCGCGACGTAATCCGCCGCGCTGTGGGGACATGGCGGGTTACGCTTCCGCTAACCCGCCCTACTCCAGCCGCTCACGCCACGTTGGCGCCTTCCTGGCGGCTGGCCTCGAACAGGAACCAGGTGCGGCGCTCGGTCTCGTCGATGAAGGTCTCGAGCAGGCCCGCAGTGCCGGAATCCTCGTGCTCGTCGGCGAGCTTGTGCGCCTTGCGCATCGCCGCCGCCACATGCTTGTTGTCTTCCATCAGCTCGCGCAGCATTTCGCGGGGCGGCACGTAGTCCTCGTTATTGTCCTGGATGGTCTGCAGCTTGGCGACCTGCCCGACCGAACGCAGCGTGGTGCCGCCAAGCTTGCGGACCCGTTCAGCGAGTTGGTCGGTGGTGGCGAAGATCGCTTCCGACTGCTCGTCCAGCATAAGGTGATAGTCGCGGAAATGACGGCCACTGACGTGCCAGTGAAAGTTCTTGGTCTTCAGATAGAGCGCAAACGCGTCCGCCAGCAGCGTATTGAGCGAGGCCGAGATCTTGTCCACGGCGGCCGGCGGCAGGTCGGTCGGCGTATCGAGGTCGGCGGATACCTTGTCGGATTTATTGCTGGTTTTGCTCACGTTGAACCTTCCTGTTAGGAATTGGACACGACGGCATTGGCAGGGAGCGCCGGACCGTCTAACGCCCCACCTAAGTACCGGTTCCTAACCGGAACCCCCAGTTTTGCCGGACCCGACTGCGATGGACGAATGGATCGACTACTACGATTCCACGCATACGATTTATGCGAGCAGGCTGCATCGCGACCTGCATTTCCAGGTCATCGCGCGCGATATCATCGGCTATATCGCTTCGCCCGACGCGGTCGTGCTGGACTATGCCTGCGGCGAAGCGCTGTCGGCTGCCAAGGTGGCGGACGCCTGCGCAAAACTCTATCTGGCCGAACCGGCGCCCGGCGTCCGCGGCCGGCTGATCGCGCGTTTTGCACCGAACACCAAGATCCGCGTCCGCTCGCTCGAGGATCTCACGCGAATGGCGGAAAGCTCGGTCGACCTCGTCGTCATGAATTCGGTCGCGCAATACATGACGCCAGGGGAGCTGGATTCGGCGCTTGCCGTCATTCGCCGGTTGTTGAAGCCCAACGGTCGCCTGGTGCTCGGCGACATCCTGCGGCCGGAAGTCGGCATGGCCAAAGACGTGCTGGCGCTCTTGAAATTCGCCGCCGCGCACGGCTTCCTGAAAGACGCGCTTTATGGCCTTGCGAGCACGGCGCTGTCTGACTACCGCCAACTGCGCACGCGCGTCGGGCTGCAGCGCTACAGCGAGGACGAGATGATCGAGAAGCTCGCCGCCTCAGGCTTCACCGCCTCCCGCGCGCATCAGAACATCGGCCACAACCCGTGGCGGATGACGTTCGTCGCGCGGCACGCATTCCAACGCAATTGAGTTCCACGCGCGTTAAGGTTGTTAACCCTAAAGCGCGGTAAGGTATGGTTCACCGCGCCGTGATGGGCAATGATTGCTACGGCCCGGTGGCGGAAGCGTCGACGCGGGAGCAGTGCAATGCTCTTTATCCTGGTTCAAATCCAGGCCGGGCCTCCACGCTTCGCCCTGACGGGCTACGCGTGGCGCAGCCACGCCGGAGACCGGCGGGGCAAAGCGTGTCCGGCGTAGCTTGAGCAAAGCGAAAGCGTAGACGGACTGGGCCCCCCGTAGAGCGAAGACGGACCGAGCGCCAATCCCTGAATTCTCCGTTGATGGCCCGTTTTTGGGGGTTTCGCGGGTGCGGAATCTGGTCTAAAGACCACCCGCGCGCGAGGGTGACCCGCGCTCTTGGCTTAGGGGACGCGCGGCTGCGCGCCCTTTTTTTGTGCCCAAAATCCAGTCTGAGAGCTGATGCCCAAAAGAACAGATATCTCCACCATCCTGATCATCGGCGCCGGTCCCATCGTGATCGGCCAAGCCTGCGAATTCGATTATTCCGGCACCCAGGCGGTGAAGACGCTGAAGGAAGAGGGCTACCGTATCGTCCTCGTCAACTCCAATCCGGCCACCATCATGACCGATCCGGAATTGGCTGATGCAACTTATATCGAGCCGATCACGCCCGAAATCGTCGCCAAGATCATCGAGAAGGAGCGCTACGTCATCCCCGGCGGCTTTGCGCTGTTGCCGACCATGGGCGGCCAGACCGCGCTGAACTGTGCGCTGTCGCTGCGGCGTCAGGGCACGCTCGACAAATTCGACGTCGAGATGATCGGCGCCACCGCTGACGCGATCGACAAGGCAGAAGACCGCCAGCTTTTCCGCAACGCGATGGAGAAGATCGGTCTTCAGACGCCGAAATCGCGGCTCGCCAATGCCTCGGCGCTGAAAAAGTCCTATCGCGACAAATACCTCGCCGAACGCGAGAAGCTATCCGGCGACGCGCTAGATGAGCTCGAACGGCAATGGACGCTCGGCGAAAACGAGCGCCGCAAGCGCTACCAGGAGCATGCGCTCGGCGAGGCGCTGATGGCGCTGTCCGAAATCGGGCTGCCGGCGATCATCCGCCCCTCCTTCACCATGGGCGGCACCGGCGGCGGCATCGCCTACAACAAGGAAGAATTCCTCGACATCATCGAACGCGGCCTCGACGCCTCCCCGACCAACGAAGTGCTGATCGAGGAATCCGTGCTCGGCTGGAAAGAGTTCGAGATGGAGGTGGTGCGCGACAAGAAGGACAATTGCATCATCGTCTGCTCGATCGAGAACCTCGATCCAATGGGCGTGCACACCGGCGATTCCATCACCGTGGCGCCGGCGCTGACGCTGACCGACAAAGAATACCAGATCATGCGCGATGCCTCGATCGCGGTGCTGCGCGAAATCGGCGTCGAGACCGGCGGATCCAACGTGCAGTTCGGCGTCAACCCCGACGACGGCCGCATGGTGGTGATCGAGATGAACCCGCGCGTGTCGCGCTCCTCGGCGCTCGCATCAAAAGCCACCGGCTTTCCGATCGCAAAAGTCGCCGCCAAGCTCGCGGTCGGCTACACGCTCGATGAAATCGCCAACGACATCACCGGCGGCGCGACGCCCGCCTCGTTCGAGCCGACCATCGACTATGTGGTGACCAAGATCCCCCGCTTTGCGTTCGAAAAGTTTCCCGGCGCTTCCACCACGCTGACGACCTCGATGAAGTCGGTCGGCGAAGTCATGGCGATCGGCCGCACGTTCCAGGAGAGCCTGCAGAAAGCGTTGCGCGGCCTCGAGACCGGACTGACCGGGCTCGACGAGATCGAGATCGAGGGGCTCGGCCGCGGCGACGACAAGAACGCGATCCGCGCCGCGTTGGGCACGCCGACGCCGAACCGCATCCTGCAGGTGGCGCAGGCGATGCGGCTCGGCTGGTCGAACGAAGACATCTTCAATTCGTGCAAGATCGATCCGTGGTTCCTCGCCGAGATGCGCGGCATCATCGACATGGAAACGAAGATCAGGACGCACGGCCTGCCGCCGAACGGCTATGGCATGCGCATGCTGAAGGCGATGGGCTTTTCCGACGCACGGCTTGCCGTACTGTCCGAGTCCACCGAAGCCGAGATCACCGCGAAGCGTCACGCGCTCGGCGTACGCCCCGCTTTCAAGCGCATCGACACCTGCGCCGCCGAATTCGCCTCCCCCACCGCCTACATGTATTCGAGCTATGAAGCGCCGTTTGCGGGCACGCTGGCCGACGAGAGCGCGCCCTCCGACCGCAAGAAGGTCATCATTCTCGGCGGTGGCCCGAACCGGATCGGCCAGGGCATCGAATTCGACTATTGCTGCTGCCACGCCTGCTTCGCGCTCGACGATGCCGGGTATGAAACCATCATGATCAACTGCAATCCGGAGACGGTGTCGACCGACTACGACACCGCCGACCGGCTGTATTTCGAGCCGCTCACTGCCGAGGACGTGCTGGAAATCGTCGCCACCGAGCGGCAGAACGGCACGCTGCACGGCGTGATCGTGCAGTTCGGCGGCCAGACCCCACTGAAGTTGGCGCGCGCGCTGGAAGCCGCAGACGTGCCGATCCTCGGCACCTCGCCCGACGCCATCGACCTCGCCGAGGACCGCGACCGTTTCAAGCGCGTGCTCGACAAACTGAAACTAAAGCAGCCGAAGAACGGCATCGCCTATTCGGTCGAGCAGGCGCGGCTGGTGTCGGCTGATCTCGGCCTGCCGCTGGTGGTGCGCCCGTCCTACGTGCTGGGCGGCCGCGCGATGCAGATCATCCGTGAGGAAACCCAGCTCGACGATTACCTGCTCGGGACGCTGCCCGAGCTGGTGCCGGCCGACGTCAAGGCACGCTACCCCAACGACAAGACCGGGCAGATCAATACCGTGCTCGGCAAGAACCCACTGCTGTTCGACCGCTATTTGTCCGATGCCACCGAGATCGACGTCGATTGCCTCTGCGACGGCAACGACACCTTCATCGTCGGCATCATGGAACATATCGAGGAAGCCGGCATTCACTCCGGCGATTCCGCCTGTTCGCTGCCGCCGCATTCGCTGGATGCGAAGATGATCGAGGAGCTCGAGCGGCAAACCCGCGAGCTCGCGCTCGGCCTCGACGTGGTCGGGCTGATGAACGTGCAATATGCGATCAAGGACGGCGAGATCTACGTGCTCGAGGTCAATCCGCGGGCGTCGCGCACCGTTCCGTTCGTCGCCAAGGTCGTCGGCACGCCGGTGGCGAAAATCGCGGCACGGATCATGGCCGGCGAGAAGCTCGCCGATTTCAAGCTGAAGAAGAAGCAGCTCGGACATGTCGGCGTCAAAGAGTCGGTCTTCCCCTTCGCGCGCTTCCCCGGCGTCGATACCGTGCTCGGTCCGGAGATGCGCTCGACCGGCGAGGTGATGGGCATCGACCGCTCGTTCGAGATTGCCTTTGCCAAGAGCCAGCTCGGCGGCGGCACCCGCGTGCCGCGCAAGGGCACCGTCTTCGTCTCGGTGCGCGAGACCGACAAGACCCGTATCGCCGAGGCGGTCCGGCTTCTGCACTCGCTCGGCTTCAAGGTGATGGGCACATCGGGCACCCAGCGCTTCCTCGCCGACAAGGGCATTCCGACCGAGAAGGTAAACAAGGTGCTGGAAGGGCGGCCGCACATCGTCGATGCCATCACCAATGGCGACATTCAGCTCGTTTTCAACACCACCGAAGGACCGCAGGCGCTGGCCGACAGCCGTTCGCTGCGGCGGGCTGCCCTCTTGCATAAAGTGCCGTATTACACCACTCTTTCGGGTGCTGTTGCGGCCGCCCAGGGCATCCGCGCCTATCTGGGCGGGGACCTTGAGGTCCGCACGCTACAGAGCTATTTTTCCGAAAACTGATCGTTTGCCGGGCGAAAATGCCCGCGAAACGATCGGCAATAAGCCGGCATGGCTGGAACCCACCGCCCGTTTGATGTTGTAAGGCCCCTGACGGGGCCTAAAATCAACGGGCTGGCGGGTTTGTGTGTCGAGTTCCTGATCGAAATCGAAAGCATGGCTCGTGCGCGCAACTTCTGGCGGCTCGCACGAGGGAAGGACGGAAAGAGATGATGGACAAGGTTCCGATGACTGCTAGCGGGTATGCCGCCCTGGAGGTCGAATTGAAGCAGCGCCAGTCGGTGGAGCGTCCGCGCATCATCGAGCATATCGCCGAGGCGCGCTCGCATGGCGATCTCTCCGAGAACGCGGAATATCACGCGGCCAAGGAAGAGCAGTCGCACAACGAAGGCCGCATCGCCGAGCTCGAGGACAAGCTCGCGCGCGCCGACATCATCGACATCTCGAAGCTGTCCGGCGACACCGTCAAGTTCGGCGCGACCGTCACACTGGTCGACGAGGACACCGAAAAGAAAGCGGTGTGGCAGATCGTCGGCGAACCGGAAGCCGACGCCAAGAAGGGCCGCATCTCGATCACCTCGCCGCTGGCTCGCGCCCTGATCGGCAAGAAGAAGGGCTCGACCGTAGAGGTCGTGGCTCCCGGCGGCGCCAAGGCCTACGAGATCACCAAGGTCGAGTGGCGCTAGAGCATGATCTCTTCGGAAATCCGATATCCACGTTTCCGGATCATGCTGTAGTCACCTGCAAGTTACTGTTGCGACAAAGCCGCGTTTTCCACGCGGCTTTTTTGTTGCTGCTGTACTGACAGGAATGTGAGTAGTGGTGCGGCGGATTTCAGAATATCCGAATCCCGGACAATGTTTATAGATTATAACTAACTAGACCGGAGCATGCCGGCGTTGCGAAGCATCCGCGGCGATGAGCTGCAGGCTGTTGCCGAGGCGGCATCGCGCTGCGCTGCAATCGCAACAATGTCGCGAAGCGGCGCGGTGAAGGGGAATGATTCAATCTCAGGGGTGTTGTGTCGGCATCACACGCGATCCGACAAGACCGTGTAATCTCGTGGCGCTAAGTTTTAGCGCGTCAAACAAAGGGGGACTATGACATGGAACAAATCGACAAGATGCTCGCGAAATGGCAACCGCCGGCGCTGAGCCTGTTTCGCTTCATCACCGGGCTATTGCTGTTTCAGTACGGTGTCGCGAAGATTCTGAAGTTTCCGACAATTCCGGAGGGTAACGCTTACGCCTTCCTCAACAAGGTGCAATTGATGTCGCTATCGGGAGCCGCCGGTGCGATTGAGTTGATTCTAGGCGGGCTCTTGCTGCTCGGACTGTTCACGCAGCCCGTCGCCTTCATTCTCGCCGGCGAGATGGCCTTTGCCTATTTCATCGGTCATGCGCCGAGGAGCTTTTTTCCGCTCATCAACGGCGGCACGCTCGCGATCCTGTTCTGCTTCGCCTGCCTTTATCTTTCCACTGCAGGCGGCGGCCCGTACAGCGTCGATGCGATGCGGAAGAAATAAAAGCTGAGCGCAGTTTCCTAAGCACGTCATTCCGGGGCGCGTTAAAGACGCGAACCCGGAATGACTCTCAATCTCACCCCGCCACCTTCACATCGAGCGGCACGGCCGCTTCATATTTCGAATTGTGCAGCACCAGCGACGTCCTGACGTTGCGCACATGCGGCGCGCCCGTCAGGTGCGTGACGAAATCCTGAAACGTCGCCATGTCGGGCGCGACGCATTTGAGGATGAAGTCGACTTCG
This sequence comes from Bradyrhizobium retamae, assembly GCF_001440415.1. Lineage (GTDB taxonomy): Bacteria > Pseudomonadota > Alphaproteobacteria > Rhizobiales > Xanthobacteraceae > Bradyrhizobium > Bradyrhizobium retamae. Next base: position 128,142 of record NZ_LLYA01000203.1, on the reverse strand, counting down.
CCCGACAGCATCCAGCATTCCCGCACCAGCGGCTCGGCGCGGACAAAATCCTCGAACGCGCGCAAATCCGCATCCGCCTGGCTGGACAAATGGACCGAAGCAAACACGGTGACGTCGAAGCCTAGCCGACGCGGATCCAACAGGCCCCGGTAGCCCTGGATGTAGCCTTCTTCCTCCAACGTGCGAACCCGGCGCAGGCAGGGCGGCGGCGAGATACCGACGCGCTTGGCCAGTTCCACGTTGGTGATTCGGCCGTCGGCCTGGATTTCGGCAAGGATTCGAAGGTCGATTTCGTCAAGATTCTTCGACACGCGCGTCGGGTTCCCTAATTCTGGCCGCGTGGGCTGGCCTACTGGCAACTCTCTTAGCGCACGCCGAGCAGCTTGCGCAATTTTATTGCGCGCGCGACGCCATATTTCGCGATTGTTACTTCAGTTCCGGGGAAAATTCGCTGGGATGAATTGCAATTCTTGCATAGCTACCCAGATATCTTAGACTTGGATTTGACACTTTCAGCGCCGTCGACCTCCTTCCAGGCGCTTCTGCTCAAAGTCAAAACAAACCCCCGAATAAGAGAGGGATCCGCCGATGCCTGCGCCTATTCATGCCAAGGTCGTCATTATCGGTTCCGGCCCCGCCGGCTACACCGCGGCGATCTACGCGGCGCGCGCGATGCTGGAGCCGGTGCTGATTCAGGGCATCCAGCCCGGCGGACAACTCACCATCACCACCGACGTGGAAAACTATCCGGGCTTTGCCGACGTCATCCAGGGCCCCTGGCTGATGGAGCAGATGGAGAAGCAGGCGGCCCATGTCGGCACCAAAATCGTCACCGATTTCGTCAACAAACTCGAACTGGCGCAGCGGCCGTTCCGCCTGACCTGCGATAGCGGCGATGTCTATCTGGCGGAAACCGTGGTCCTCGCCACTGGCGCGCAGGCGCGCTGGCTCGGCATTCCCTCGGAAGAAAAGTTCAAGGGTTTTGGCGTCTCGGCCTGCGCGACCTGCGACGGCTTCTTCTACCGCGGCAAGGAGGTGATCGTGGTCGGCGGCGGCAATACCGCGGTCGAGGAAGCGATGTACCTGACCAACTTCGCCTCGCAGGTCACGATCGTGCATCGCCGCGATCATTTCCGCGCCGAGCGCATCCTGCAGGACCGGCTGTTCAAGAATCCGAAGATCAAGGTGGTGTGGGACTCGGCGATCGACGAGATCTGCGGCGCCGAGAACCCGAGCAAGGTCACCCATGTGCGCCTGAAGAACGTCAAGACCGGCACACTCACGAGTGTTGCGGCCGACGGCGTCTTCATCGCCATCGGGCATGCGCCGGCAACCGACCTTGTCAAAGGCCAGATCAAGCTGAGGCCATCAGGCTATGTCGAGGTGGCGCCGAACTCGACCGCAACCTCGATCCCCGGCCTATTCGCCGCCGGCGACGTGGCTGACGAAACCTACCGCCAGGCGGTTACGGCTGCCGGCCTCGGCTGCATGGCAGCCCTTGAGGCCGAACGCTTCCTGGCTTTGCGCGCGAGCGATCGCGCGGCGGCTGAATAGTCATGCCTAGAACACGAGACGGATTTGACATGGACTGGGACAAGCTGAAGGTCTTTCACGCGGCGGCGGAAGCGGGAAGCTTTACCCATGCCGGCGAGCAATTGGGGCTCTCGCAATCCGCGGTATCGCGGCAGGTGAGCGCGCTGGAGCAGGAGCTTGCGGTGTCGCTATTCCACCGCCACGCGCGCGGGCTCATCCTCACCGAGCAGGGCGATCTTTTGTTCCGCACGGCGCATGATGTCTTCATGCAGTTGCAGGCGGCGCGCGCAAAACTCACCGACAGCCGCGAGCGGCCGAGCGGTGACCTCAAGATCACGACGCCGCCCGCGCTCGGCATCAACTGGCTGATCCCGCGGCTCGATGAATTCACCGCGCTTTATCCTGATATCCGCATCTCGCTGATCGTCACCGACGAGGATCTCGACCTGTCGATGCGCGAGGCCGACGTCGCGATCCGGACCCGAAAGCCGACCCAGCCCGACCTGATCCAGCGCAAGCTGTTCTCTATCGGCTTCCATGCTTATTGCTCGCCGGAATACATCAAGCGCTTCGGTACGCCGCGGACGCTGGACGACCTCGACTCGCACCGCATCATCATGCTTGGCGACGCGCAGGTGCCGCCGCATCTGCAGAACCGAAGCTGGCTGATCGACGCCGGCCGCAACGGCTCGGGCCCGCGCGAGGCCTACTTCAAGGTGAACAACATCTTGGGGCTCGTTCGCGCCTGCCAGCAGGGGCTCGGCATCGCCGCCCTGCCCGACTATCTGGTCGAGGAGAACAACCGCCTGGTGCAGTTGTTCGGCGAAACCGATTCGATCGCGGTGGATACGTATTTCGTTTACCCTGAGGAACTGAAGACGGTCGCACGCGTGCAGGTGTTTCGCGACTTCGTGGTGAGCAAGGCGCAGCGCTGGCCCTCGTAAAAACGGTGGCGCTCGTTCTTCCGCTTTCCGGATTAGCCTATTTTATAGAGGCCCCGCTCTCCGCATGACTGACATGCGGCTTGGATGGTTGCTGCAGGGCACTGATGAGGATCATAGTGCTTAAACGCTGAGCGGTCGCGTCGCGCATATGTCCCCCTCCTCCAGTGACGCGGCGGTTCAGTAATCCCTCTTGGAAGGTGATTGTGTCGGCCTCACGTGGCCAATACCTCAAGCCGGGCTCTTTTGGGCCCGGCTTTTTTTCGCGTCAGCGTCATGTTCCCGCACAGATTGACATTGAGGTTCTCGGCCTCCATCATCCGCACATGATCACGAGTTCGTGCGCAGCACTGTCGTCGAAAAAAGGTCCCCATCCGGGGGCCCGAGATCGACGCGCGCGCTAGTCTGTAGCGAACCCACGATCCCGAACCCCGCCGTCTGGACGGGGTTTTTTGTTGGTCCCGTCTCCGGCGCTTATCCACAAGGAGATGGAACGATGACTGCCCCTTCGACCCACGACCTGGCAAGCAACGACCTGGCAAGCCGGCTGCAGGGCCTGTGGCTGCCGCTGATCACGCCATTTCGCGACGGCGAACTCGACGAGGCGTCGCTGCGCCGGCTCGTCCGACACTATGCGGCTGGCCCCGTCGACGGCTTCATTCTCGCGGCGACGTCGGGCGAAGGCATGTCGCTCCGCGCAGGCGAACTGGAGCGGCTGGTGACGCTGACGCAGAGCGAGTTCTCCGCCAGCCGGCGCCACTTGCCGATCCTGCTCGGCCTGTCCGGCGCCTCCACCGCGAAGATGCTCGATGCGCTGGATGAGACGGCGACCTGGCCGATCGACGGCTATCTGATCGCGAGCCCCTATTACATCCGGCCGTCGCAGCGCGGCCTCGTGCAGCACTTCATCGCGCTCGCCGATCACGCTTCATGGCCGATCGTGCTCTACAACATTCCCTACCGGACAGGCGTCAGCCTCACCAACGAGACGCTGCTGCAGCTTGCCTTGCATCCAAATATCGTCGGCATGAAGGATTGCGGCGCCGACCGCGCGCAGTCGATTGACTTTCTGGCGAGACGGCCAGCAGGCTTTCGCGTGCTGACCGGCGAAGACGCGGAGTATCACGACGCGCTCGCCGACGGAGCCGATGGCGCGATCCTGTTGTCGGCGCATCTGGAGACCGAAGCCTTCGCATCGCTGCGCACGCTGCTCGCGCAGGGCGACCGCGACGGCGCGCGGGCGTGCTGGAAGGAACTCTCCCGGCTGAGCCGGCTGTTGTTTGCCGAGCCGAGCCCGGCGCCCGCAAAATACTGGCTGGCGCGCAACGGACTGATCGACAGCGCCGAGGTTCGCCTGCCGATGGTGGAGATAAGCGCAGAGCTGGCAGCGTTGCTCGACGAGGAGATCGAGCGGCGGAGCCCACAGCTTTTGCGGCGGGCTTAAGGATGGCATCGGCTCCCTCTCGCCCGATGGCGAGAGGGAGAAATGGAATTAGCTGACCAGCAGGCGATAGGCCATCACGGGCGCGAAGCCGAGCAGCATCGCCCAGGAGGCGAATGACGACACCAGAAAAACGTCGTGCATGCTCTGGGCGTACTCGGCAATCGGAAATTTCTTTTCGTGAGCGCTCATCGCTTTTCCCCCGTCGTTTTTCTGAGCGGGAGATCCATACGCATAAAATCCAACGCTACGGGCGAGGGTTCGATCGACTTTGACGCCATGCGGTCACGGAATGTTAACCAGACATGGCGGTGGTTAATCGGCGGTAGCAGGTGCGGTCAAATGCAAGCGAAATCGCAACCGGCTTCTTAAAGCCGTTCCCGTATTCAACATCCCCATACAACAGAAAACGCGGGGCCGCGTCGTGCATTTCGAGAACAACGGCATTCCTGAACAGGGCTTTTCAACCGAGGACATTCTGTGGGCCGTCGGCGTCTGGTCGGTGATCCTGACGCTGTCGCCGGTCGTCGTGTTCTACGTGCTGATGGTGGCGTAACAGACTGTAATTCCGTGTCTGGTGCTAACGCACCATCCCGGAATGACGACGAACCATCAAAAAGAAAAACGCGCGGAGCCCGCGCGTTCTTTATCAGCCGGCAGATCGAGAGCGGCGTTGTTACGCCGCCTGCTTGTGCATGGCGCCCGATGCCGACGCCGTCCCGCGAATCGCCTTGATCGAACGTTCGATCGCGCCCCACAGCCTGCTGATCTCCGCAGCCGCCCGGCCTTCCGCGTAGTATTCGCGGGCGCCTTCGCCTTGGCTCAGCGCCATGATCAGATCGGCGCGGTTGGTGATCTGACCGCTCCACACCGGCGCGCGGAATTTCGCCAGCGCTTCACGCGCGATGCTGACGATGCGGCTCTCGGCGCCGTCGCGTTCGGCAGGCGCACCGTTGATCACAACCGCGTAGGGCTTGCGCGCCGAACGGCAGGTCTGAATGGTTTCCTGCACCGCGTTTACGTCGAACACGCCGGGCCGCGCCGGAATGATCACCATGGTGGCGTTACGGATCGCATCGTCGACGACGGCAGACAAATTCGGCGGGGTGTCGATGAATACCCATTCGATGCCGTCGCGCTTGGCGGCAGCGACGATGCCGCTGACGGAATTCACCGCGGGCTTGATCGGCGGCTCGTTGGTGCCGCGCAATTTGTGCCAGAGCGTAAGTGAGCCCTGCGGATCGGCATCGACGAGCAGGATGGGCTTCGTTGCCTTGTGAACATGGGCAGCGAGGTGAGCAGCCAGGGTACTCTTTCCCGAGCCCCCCTTACGTGATGCGAAAACAATTACGTTCATACCTTGGCCTCCAGTTGACCCCAGAAGCCGAAAATGAATCAGCGCGGTGATTCGTGAAAGAAAAATTTATCACCCGCCGCGATGAAGCCACTTAATTGCCCATAAGGCTGGTTTTTGAGTCACACCGTGCAGCCCCGGTGACGCGAGAAGGAATCGGAAAAGCCCGCTTTGCCTGGCTCACTGCGCGCCTTTTGTGCGCTCGCGTTCAAGCTTTGCGCGCTGCCGTTCGAGCCATTTGCGTTCGATCCATCCAAGCCCCAGCGACAACGGCTTCTGCAGCGGCGGGATGTCCTGCGCGAACAAAAGGAGTCCGAGCGGCAGCATCCAGAGGCCGAGCACCGGCAGGAAGCTGAGAAAGCCGCCGGCGACCAGCAGTATGGCGAGCGGTACTCGGACGTAGATCGACGACGGCTTGCGCACCCAGCCGACGAACTTCGCCGGCCCCGGCGGCAGCTTCCTCTCGAACCAGGCAAAATGCCGGTCGAGTTCTTTACCGTGATTTATCAATGAACCCTCTCCTCTTCCCCATGGGAGATGTTCACTGAATCGGCCGCTAGCAAGCGTCAGTCTGTCGCGAAAAGAGGCCTTGAAACGGTGCGCCGCCGTCAAAGCGCGGGTTTTTTCGGCTTTTTGACGTTGCGCGGCTTGGCGGCAGCGGCCTTGCGCGGGGCTGCCGGCCGGATGATGGTCGGCCGGCCCACCGGCCGGGCCGTGATTTCATCGGACTCGGGACGGAAGTGCGCCCGACAAGCCGGCGAGAGCTGCGACTTGTTGCGCACCATGCAGGCGGTGACGCGGCTGACATCCGGGATGTCCGAACTGCAGAGCCGGAATGCATCGCCAGTGCAAGCCTGCTCCTGTTCGGGTGTGTAGGTCTGACTGACGGCGGGCGAGATCGAAACCGCGAGTGCGGCGGCAAGCAACAATCCGAGCTGAAAATTTTCGATCCGAAAGATCGCCATGAATTCCCCCAAGCCGTAACGATTCCCGAAATAGTGGGTGAACGGGTGGGGCTTGGCAAGCACGGCTGGACAACGCGCCACAGCACAAGTGTCGCGGCGGGCCGGCGGCAATTCAGGGGAGTGAAGGCTGGTACAGTTGGGTGGGCTCGAACCACCGACCTCCTGTTCCACAGACAGGCGCTCTAACCAACTGAGCTACAACTGCATCCTTTGCGGGGCCCCAAAAAGGGGGCGCGAATGGGCCGGAAACTAGGTGCAACGCCGGCCTTTGGCAAGGCCGGGAAGCGTCTCATTATAGTCGTTTTGGGCGCGTGTTGCGTTCAAACGCGGATCGCGCCGGGCCCGCAAAATGGTCCCCGTGACAGCAAAAAGCCCGGGCCGCTTTCGCCCGGGCTTTTCGTCGGCGATGCGGGCCGATCAGGCGGCGGGCTTGTAGTACTTCGAGGCGGAGGCCTTGATCGGCTCGACGGTCTCGGTCGCAACCTTCTGGCCAAGCTCGGCAAGCTCCTTGGCCTGCGCGGTGAAGGTCTCGTACTGCTTCTTGGCGTGCGCGGTCCACAACTCAAGCGCTGCTGCCGGCGTCTTCACGCCGAGCAGCTCCTGCGCGAAATCGAGCGAGGACGAGGTGTTGGCCTTGAAGAACTCGATCAGCTTGGCGTTGTACTCGCCGGCGCCCTTGCTGGCGGTGGTGAACACGGCCTCGATGGTGCCGTTATGGGTTTCGGCTGCATCCTTGAACTTGGCGTAGCTGTCGCGGGCCTGCGAAACGCCCTTTTCGGCGAGTGCGCGCATCTGCTCGGGAACTTCAAAGGGAATGATGGCGGCGGAGAAGGGATCGGTGGAGCTGGTCACGGCTTGCATCCTTCACAATGGGGTTAATCGATGTTCCCCTGGCGGTGCCGGGCGGATGACCGGAACGCCGAAAGGGATCACGTACACACGCACTCACGGAAGTTGCCCATCCACGGGCTCGCCCAATAAGCACCCATATCGTGTCAAATTTGTGCAGCGCACTGCAATTTCTGGTGCGACGCCACATCGGCAACCCGCACCGGATGCGCTTTCCATCCGGTCCATTTCGCGGCTGCAATACTGCTGCTGCGGGCGGTGTCAGGCTTTCGGCTTCGCCGCATCCAGGGCGGCCTTGCCGACGATCTGGCTCATTTCACTGGCCTGCTCCGCCAGCGCACGCATTTGCCCCTGCACATATTCGCTGTGCAGCCGCGTTACCTCGGCCAGATCCTTGGCCTTCAGAAGTGACTGCGCGTAATCGAGCGAGCCCTGCACGTTCTTCTCGGCATTGGCGACAGCCTTCTGCCTGACGTCCTTGGCGCCCTCGCGCATCGAGGCATTGCGCTCCTCGATGGTATCGGCGGTGGTCTGCGCGGCGGCGACGAATTTCTCAAACGTCTTGCGGGCCTGCTCCAGGCTCGCTTCCGCCATCGATCGCATTTCCTTGGGTATCTCGAAACGGTCTCGCACGTCGTCACTCATGGTGCGTTCCTTTGCATTGGCTGGGATTGCGTCCGGATACTGTCAGGGGCCGCTCCGGGAACGGATGCGGCGCCGGGAAGGTTCCCCGTTGAACCCTTGACGGCCGTCTGCAACCACCCAACGCGGCGACCAGCCGAAGGGTCCAGCCGGGGTTAAGGTTATCCGCCGCTTAGATTACCGCCGGCCCGCCGGGCCGTGGACCTGCCGCCGCCGGCTTGCGATAGTAACGATTCCTTAACGCTGTCGGCATTCTGGCTGCCGATCGTGACGCCGAACGGTCTTGTAGTTGCGATGAAGGACGCGGAATTTCAGTGGCGGACGCAGAGCGATCCGCGATTGGCGGCCTATGCGGCGAGCCGCCTGCCTGCATGGCTGTGGACGGCCGACGGCAGGCGGATCCTGTGGGCCAATCCGGCCGGCGCCCGCCTGTTCGGCGCCGCCAGCGCCGCAGCCTTTACAGAGAAGACCTTCGGACCGGCCGACCGGCACCGGCGGCAGATCGCGCGGCTCGCAGGGCGGCTGCTCGCCAACGGCGCCATCCGCCTGGAGCGGTTACAGGGGTTTGGCGCAGCGCCCGGCATGCTTGCGACCTGCGGCTGTTCGCGGTTCGACTTTCCCAATGGCAGCCATGGTGTTCTGATCGCAGCCGGCGACATCGCGCTGATCGCGCCGCGACCGGCGCGGGCGCATGAGCAGCCCGAGAACGAGATGCAGCCCGAGGCCACAGCGTCAATGCCAGCCCCGCAGCAGAGCGCGCCCGTCACGGAGCAAGCGCCGCAGCCGGCTCCCGATTACGAACAGCCCGCGCAATCGGGCGAAGCGCCCGCCGAGTTTGCATTGTTCGATGCGTTTGCCGAGCCTGCCGCCGCGGAGGAGCCGGCTGCGACTGAGCCTCCTCCACGCACGCCATTCCCGGCGCTCGACGCATTCGCCGGCCAGCCGACGCGCCGCCTGCCGCTGCGCTTCACCTGGCAGATGGATCGGGAAGGCCGCTTCACGCTCGGCACCGACGAATTCACCGGCCTGATCGGCCCGCGCACCACGGCCGGCTTCGGGCGGCCATGGCGCGAGATCGCCGAGAGATTTGCGCTCGATCCCGACGGGCGGGTGATGAAGGCGTTCGCCACATGCGCGACCTGGAGCGGCATCTTGCTGAACTGGCCGGTCGATGGCGGCGGCACGCTGCCGGTTGAACTGTCCGGTTTGCCGATTTTCGATGGGCAGCGGAATTTCATCGGTTATCGCGGCTTTGGCGTCTGCCGCGATTTCGATGCGCTGGCCCGGCTCGCCGCCCTGCGCCTGGTGGAATTGTCCGGCGAGACGGCAATGCTGCAAGAACCGCCCGCCCCGGAATTGCCCAGCCCGACGGGCGTTGCACCGCCCTTGGTCGACGAGTTGCCCGAACCGATTGCCGCCGAGACTTCACATCAAAACGATTTGGAAACCCCCGTGGAACCTCCCGAGGAAAGCGTCGAGCAAAGCGTCAAGGAAAGCGCCAACGAAGCCGTGAAGGACACCGTGATGGAATTGCCCGCGGACGCTCCCAACGTCGTGCCATTCCGCGCCCCCGGCGAGGCGAAGCCGCTATCGCTGACGCCGGTCGAAAACAGCGCCTTCGACGAACTCGCGCGGCAATTGTCGGCGCGGCTCGACACCGAGAATGGCAACGAGACGGTGCCGAACGTCACCGGTGAAACGATCTTTGAACCAACCGTCGCATCGTTCGCGCGCGAACCAGCCGGCGAGCCGCCCGAATGGCTGGCGCCGCCCGAACCGCCCGCGCATGGCGAAGCCGCGCGCGACAAGGCGCTACTCGATCTCTTACCCGTCGGCATCCTGATCTACCGGCTCGACCGCCTGCTATATGCCAACCCCGCCTTCCTGACGCAGATGGGCTATGCCAGCCTGCATGCGCTGGAAGATGCCGGCGGCCTCGACGCACTCTATGTCGAATCCGGCACGTCGAATGCGTCCTCGACGTCGGACACCGGCAGGCCGGTGACTATTTCCGCGAGCGGGCCTGCGAATGCAGATGCGCCATCATCGGCGGCCGAGGCCCGCCTCCACACGATTTCATGGGACGGCGATTCGGCGCTGGCCCTGATCTTCTCGACCACGCGCCATGAGGGCGCGGCGATCGCGGCTGCCATCTCGCAAGCCGAGCCGGCAGCGGAGTTGGACATTCCCGGACCGTCCGATGTCGGCCATGCCAATGCCGAAGAACTCGCCGCCATCCTCGACACCACAGCCGAAGGCCTCCTGATGTTCGATGCCGAAGGCAACATCCATGCGGCCAACCGCAGCGCCGAAGCACTGTTCGGCTATGACGGCGACGAACTGGTCCAACGCAATCTCGCCGATCTCTTTGCGCCCGAAAGCCAGCACGGCGTGTTCGAATATCTCGCCGGCATCAAGGCCTCCGGCGTCGAAAGCCTGCTCGATCACGGCCGCGAGGTGCTCGGCCGCGAAAGCAAGGGCGGCATCATTCCGCTGTCGATGACCATCGGCCGTACCCGCCCGGACGGCCCGAATTTCTTCGCGGTGTTCCGCGATCTCTCGCAGGCCAAGAAGACCGAGAGTGAGTTGCGGGAGGCGCGGCGGCTGGCGGAACGCGCCGCCAACGCCAAGGCCGACGTGCTGGCCCGGATCAGCCACGAGGTGCGAACGCCGCTGAACGCCATCATCGGCTTTGCCGAAGTGATGATCGGGGAGCGTTTCGGCGCGCTCGGCAACGAGCGGTACCGCGAATACATGAAGGACATCCGCGCCGCCGGCGAACACGTCATCGCCATCGTCAACGACCTGCTCGATCTCAGCCGGATCGAAGCCGGCAAACTCGACCTCGCCTTCACCAACCAGAATCTCAACGAGCTGGTCGAGAGCTGCGTGGCGGCGATGCAGCCGCAGGCCAATCGCGAGCGCATCATCATCCGCACTTCGCTCGCGCACACGCTGCCGCCTGTGATCGCGGACGCGCAGGCGTTGCGCCAGATCACGCTGAACCTGATCGGCAATTCGATCCATCTCGCCAATGCCGGCGGCCAAGTCATCGTCTCGACGGCGCTGTCCGATTTCGGCGAGGTGATGCTGCGGGTCCGCGACACCGGCCACGGCCTCAACGACAATGAGGTTGCCGCAGCCCTCGAGCCGTTCCGCACGCGGGCGCCGTCAGATCAGTCCGAGAGTGCGGCTGTCAGCCTGTCGCTCACCAAGGCGCTCGTCGAAGCCAACCGCGCCAAATTCCAGATCAAGACCGGCGGCCGTTCCGGCACGCTGATCGAGATCGTGTTTCCGCCCGCGGTGGTGCGGGCGTAGCCGGAGACGAACAGTAGCCGCAGCGTTGATCACGTCGCTTGTGACGGAAGAAACGCGGGTACACTGAGGCCTTGGCCACGCAAGTAATCGGCCATCGGTCCGACGACCTTGATGACGGCCGGCCTTGCCGTCATGCGCTGCCGCCATTGCAGAAGTCTCGGCGTTTCTTTTGTCATGTCGGCACCCATCCGGGCGCCGAAGAGCTGGGCCATATAGAACGCTATGTCGGCAAAGGAATACGTGCCGCCGAGAAATTCGCGATCGCCTAACACACTCTCCATGGTTCGATAATAGGCGGCGGCACCCTCGCGCGCGAGCTCCGCGGCGGGATCTTGCGGCGTCTTCCAGAGCTGCATCAACTTGATGATGTGAGGGAAGTAGACCTCGTCCGATTCGTGCTCAAGGCGGCGAGACCACGCCCGCGCCGCAGGAGCAGCGGGCCACAGCGCAGGATGAGGCTTGATGTCTTCCAGGTACTCGAAGATTTGAGTGGAATCGAAAATCTCGAGGTCACCGTCGATCAGCACCGGGACCTGGCGCTTCGGATTGATACGCAGGACTTCCGGATGCTTTGGCGCGTACCCCTCCTTCATGGTGAAGGGGACCATGACCAGTTCGAAATCGATGTTCTTCTCGTGCGCTGCGATCTGAACCTTGGCGCCGAACATGCTCAGGGGACCAGAGAACAGCCGCATCTTGCGGTCGCTGCTTCGAGCCGCTTCTCGACGGGATTGAACGTTCTCGGGCATCAATTTCTTGCCTCACACCGACCAGCGCCCAAAAACAAACAGGTTGCCCTGTTTTTGTCAATCCGATAGACCGCTCACGATTTCGACAGCACCGCGGGAGTCGTTTCATGAGCAAAAAGCCAGCCAGCACCCGCTCGCGAACGAATGATCCCGCCGGAGTCAGAAAACGCATCCTGGATGCAACGGCGGACGCTTTTCAGAAGCGTGGCTACCGTTCGACCAGCACGCACGACATCGTTCAAGCGGCCGGTGTGACGGCGGGCGCCCTCCACCATCATTTCCCGACGAAGAAGGTTCTCGCGCTTGACGTGATCCAGGAGCGCGTTGCGCAAGCCGTCGACAAGCATTGGCTCGAGCCGGTCAGGTCAGCACGTGGCGCGGAGGAAGGAATACGCACGGCATTCGAGCAGATCGCCTCAGCCCTGGACCGGTCCAGGATCATTCTGGGATGCCCGCTCAACAATCTGGCGCTCGAACTTTGCGCGGCAGATTCCGAATTTCGGGAGGCGATCGAGAATATCTATGACAATTGGCGCAAGGTCATTGCAGACAAACTGCGCGCGGATTTCGCCGGCGCGTTCGATGCGGAGGCCTTGGCCACCTTCGTCATCGCGTCTTATTCAGGCGCCATAGCCCAGGCCAAGGCACAGCAAAGCACGGTCCCGCTCCGAACGTGTGCCGAGCAATTGGCGCTTCACTTTCGGTCAAGGCAAATGCCGAAGGCCAAGGGCGCACGCGCCGCAAAGCGGTAGCGAAATCTGAAAGATCCGGTCCGCTCACGCAAAGGTCCTTCTGGACAGCGGCGGGTTTTCCGGCTGATATGCGACGAATTGACACACAGCGGCTCCGCGTGAGCCCGGAGGAAATCCCATGATGCCGTTTCATGCGCGCCTGTTCGGCGCGGTCGTCGCGTTGACGCTTGCAGCCACAGCGCCTGCCCTCTCGCAGCAGCTCGAGCTCAAGATCATGGCGCCCGCAGCGCCCGGCGGCGGCTGGGATCAGACCGCCCGCGCGATGCAGCAGGCTTTGGTCGCCGCCAAGATCGCCCGTAGCGTCCAGGTCACCAACGTGGCCGGCGCCGGCGGCAGCATCGGCATCGCGCAGTTCGTCAATGGCGCCAAGGGTGACGGCAACCAGATGATGGTGAACGGCTTCGTCATGGTCGGCGCGCTCGCCATGAACAAGTCGCCGGTGACGCTCGAACAGGTGACGCCGATTGCGCGCCTCACCGAGGAAATCCAGGTGATCGTGGTGCCGGCGAATTCGCCGCTCAAGACGGCGCAGGATCTTGCCACGGCCGTGAAGGCCGACATCGCCAAGGTGACCTTTGCCGGCGGCTCGGCCGGCGGCGTCGATCATGTGATGGCGGCGTTGTTTGCGGGAACGATCGGCGCCGACGCCAAGAAGATCAATTACATTCCGTTCTCCGGCGGCGGCGAGTCGCTCGCGGCCATTCTCGGCGGCAAGGTCACCGCGGGCATTTCGGGCCTGAGCGAATACGAAGGACAGATCAAATCCGGCAAATTGCGCGCACTCGGCGTGACCTCGGAGAAGCGTATCGCCGGGATCGACATCCCGACCTTCAAGGAACAAGGGATCGACCTCGTGCTCGCCAACTGGCGTTCGGTGGTTGCGCCACCCGGCATCACGCCGGAACAGCGCAAGACGTTGAGCGAAACGGTCGAGAAGATGGTCAAGTCCGACGCCTGGAAGGACATCCTCAAGCAGAAGGGCTGGGATGACGCCTATCTATCCGGCGATGCGTTCGCCGACTTCCTGAAGAAGGAAACGACGCGGGTCACCGACGTGCTGAAATCGGTCGGCCTCGTCAAATCATGACGGACGGCGCGTCCAGCGATCTTCCGCAGCGGCCGGCCTCGCGGCGCATCGATCCCGCCGGTCTGGTCATTGCCGCGGCCCTCGCGGTGCTGGCTGCGGTGCTGGTATGGGACGCAAGCCGTCTGTCATCCACTTCGATGTACGGCATGGGGCCCGAGGCGATGCCGGTCGTCGTAGCAGTCGGGCTCGGCATTCTCGCGAGCGCCAACCTGATCGACGCCTTGCGCGGCAACCTGCCGCCGCGCGAGAGCGCCGATCCCAAGCCCGTGCTGCTGATCCTCGGCGGACTTGCGCTGCTGATCGCCATCATCGGGCTCGGCGGCGGCTTCATCCTGGCGACGTCGGCGCTGTTCGTCACCACCTCGGCGGCGTTCGGGCGCCGCGCCATCCTCGCCGACCTCGTCATCGCGCTCGTGATGACCACGCTGATCTATCTCGCCTTCGATCGGCTGTTGACGTTGAGCCTGCCTGCCGGCCCTCTGGAAAGACTGCTGTAATGGAAACCTTCGCTGCGCTTGCGCATGGCATGGCCGTCGCCGTCCAGCCGATGAACCTGCTTTATGCGCTGATCGGCGTGTTCCTCGGCACTGCCGTGGGCGTGCTGCCCGGCATCGGACCGGCGCTCACCGTCGCGTTGCTGTTGCCGGTGACCTACAAGCTCGATCCCGGCGGCTCGCTGATCATGTTCGCCGGTATCTATTACGGCGGCATGTATGGCGGCTCGACCACCGCCATCCTGATCAACACGCCCGGCGAGAGCGCGTCGATGGCGACCGCGCTCGAGGGCAACAAGATGGCCAAGGCCGGTCGCGGCGGTCCGGCACTGGCGACATCGGCGATCGGCTCGTTCGTCGCGGGCACCATTGCCACCATCGGCCTGGCTTTTCTCGCACCGTGGCTGGTGGATTTTGCCGTGCGCTTCGGGCCTGAAGATTATTTCGCGCTGATGTGCGTGGCCTTCGTGACGGTGTCTGCGACCTTCGGCGATTCGCCGATCCGCGGGCTGACCAGCCTGTTCATCGGGCTGACGCTCGGGCTGATCGGCATCGACAAGCTCACCGGCCAGGCGCGGCTCGCATTCGGCATGCCCGAACTGCTCGACGGCGTCGAGGTGACGACGCTGGCGGTCGGCCTGTTCGCCGTCGGCGAAGCGCTCTACGTCGCATCGCGCCGCCATCACGCCGAGGAAAAGATCGAGCCGGTGCGCGGCTCGCTGTGGATGACGAAGCAGGACTGGATGCGGTCGTGGAAACCGTGGCTACGCGGGACGATGTTCGGCTTTCCGATCGGCGCATTGCCCGCCGGTGGCGCGGAAATTCCGACATTCCTGTCCTACTCGACCGAGAAGCGGCTGTCGAAGCATCCGGAGGAATTCGGCAAGGGCGCGATCGAAGGCGTCGCGGGGCCGGAAGCTGCCAACAACGCCTCCGCCGCCGGCACCCTTGTGCCGTTGCTGACGCTGGGGCTTCCGACCTCGGCGACGGCGGCGATGATGCTGGCGGGCTTTCAGCAATACGGGCTGAACCCGGGGCCGCTGCTGTTCGCCGAGCGGCCCGATCTGGTATGGGGCCTGATCGCGAGCCTCTTCATCGCCAACGTGATGCTGCTGATTCTCAACCTGCCGCTGGTCGGGCTATGGGTACGACTGCTCGCGATCCCGCAGCCGTGGCTGTACGCCGGCATTCTCGTGTTCGCGACCATGGGCACCATCGCCGCAAAACCTTCGGTGGTCGAGCTGTCGATGCTGGCAGCCTTCGGCGTGTTGGGCTTTCTGATGCGCCGGTTCGACTTCCCGATCGCACCTGTCGTCGTCGGTCTCATCTTAGGACCCATCGCCGAAAGCCAGTTGCGCCGCGCGCTGGCCATCAGCCTCGGCGATCCAATCGTGCTGCTGCAGAGCCCGATGTCGGCGACCCTGCTCGGCATTGCGCTGATCGCGCTGGTAGCGCCGTTCGTGCTGAAGGGGCTCGGTCGGTTCAGGGCGAGCGAAGACTAGGGCGTGGACTCATTAGCGCGCCGCCAAATTCGAATTGAGGCGAGTTTGAATTGACTTCCGCTTTCGGCGTCACAGCGGACATGGCTGGACTTGCCGCTGGGTCGCACCTGTAGCGAATGACCTAAACCGGTCATCAGGCTGCCGGAGCTTCATCAACGAAACTCATGGCCTATCAACCCGGATAAGTCGGCATCGCGTGGCTCCGCTCGCTGGTCCGTCGGCGAGGCCAGAGGAGTTGGGCGCTCTGCCTCACGTCGGAAGAGCGATTTCGCACACGAGTCCTTCGGCGCGCCAGTCGAAGCGCATCTCACCCTTCAGTTGGCCTCGGATCATGCTGTCCATCACGCGCGTGCCGAAGCCATGACGCATCGGTGGCTTGACCGGCGGGCCACCCGCCTCGGTCCAGCGAAGAACGAGGCATCCATCTGACGCGCACGACCACTCGACCTGAACATTTCCTTCGGCTACTGACAGAGCCCCGTATTTGGCCGCGTTGGTCGCAAGCTCGTGCAGGGCAACCGCAACTGTCTGAGCGATGTCCGGCCGCATAACTACGTTAGGACCATCAACGCGCGCGCGACCCTCGCTCTCTCGACAATAGGCGGCAAGCTCCTCCTTGACCAGACTGTGAAGCTCGGCTCCGGTCCAGCGAGATTCCACGAACAACGTGTGGACGTTCGCGAGCGCCCGGATGCGACCCGTTATTGTGTGTTTGAGACCTTCGGGTGTTTCGGAGTCGGAAAGATTCACGATCGCCTGCACAGTAGCCAACACGTTTTTGGCTCGGTGTTCGGCTTCGCGAGCGAGAACAATGATTTGCGCTTCGCTGCGCTTGCGCTCGGTAATATCGCGGGCGATTTTCGACGCGCCGATGATTTTGCCTTCCGCATTCTTGATGGGCGAAACGGTCAGCGAAATATCGATCGGGCTTCCATCCTTGCGCATACGAACTGTTTCATAGTGCTCGATGCGCTCACCACCTCGGATACGTTCGAGAATTGCGGGCTCCTCGTCATGCCGATCCGGCGGGATTAGAATTGTGATCGGTTTGCCTATCACTTCCTCGGCCGTATAGCCGAAGATTTGTTCGGCGCTCTTGTTCCACGTGACGATTACGCCGTTGATGTCCTTGCTGACGATGGCATCGTCAGAGGATTCCACGATGGAGGCAATCCGCTGCGTCGCGTTTAGGGACAACAAGGTCTGATAGGCGGCCCCTGCGAAGATGCCTAGGCTGGTCAACACGCGCAGGTCTTCTGCGTCGAAGCGACGACTCGTGTCGTGTGCGACGATCCAGATTGTGCCGACCGCCTCACCCTTGATGTAGAAGGGAATCAGCAATCCTTCCTCAAGGACAGGCTTGATGGATGTCCAATAGGGAAAGTCGAGTTCGGGATGTGAGCATACCATCGCGACGTTTTGGTCAAGGACCGTGCCGCACGGGCCGAAGTCGCGCGGTGTTCCTCCGTCAATGTGAGAAGCCCACTGTCCGGCGATAGCGCGCCAGTGAAAATTTCTCTTCTGGTCGCCCTCCTCCAACAGGCTGAGCCCGGCGGAGTGCGCACGGCACAGGGTAAGGGCGGTATCCGCGAGCTTCTGCAAGATGCCTTGAGGCGACGAGGTCATCGACTCCGCCAAGGCGATTAGGGCGTTGCTCTCGGCTTCATGGTCGGGAGCACGCGACGGACGCCGGCGCAACTCAGCCGTGGAAAGCATGGAATGCAAGTTAGATGCGTCGACCATTGGGCCTAGAGCCGCTTTGAGCTGCCCTGCCGGCGCTTGACCTGCTCGGGCCGCTCTTGAGGTACAATACCTCCCAGACCGTTCGCCGGCGAGCCCCTAAGCGCGACCGGTACGTGCTGCGGTCGTCCTGGATCAGGACGCTGCTAAGCTGCCCTATAATTGCGGATAAATAGTGGAGCGGGCGCAGGGAAACGAGCCGTCGTATGCACCTTGGAAGTTACATAGGGTCCGGCGCGGCGATGCGGAAAGACAATCGCGACGTCCGGTCTTGGCACTTAGCGTCGTTCGCCGGCCTGCAGCACGGCCGTCCGCCGGTCTTCATCGTGCTCGACTTCGATGAGGGCGTTCTGGATTGCGGCCGGCGAGGCGCAACGCATCGACCTGCGCGCGCCCTTGCTGCGGCCGGCGGCGCCGATCGAGATTCCGCCGGCCTGGCTTACATCCTTGGGTCGGATTGCCGATCCGAGCCTGGCGAGACCTGCGTCGGCGGCAGGTTGATCATGCTCTGCAGGAGTTCGCCGACCATCGAGAGATGGTTACCGTGGTCGCCATACTGATGCATGAGATCGGCGAGATAGGTGGTCGCGACATTGAGGCGCTGTGCAAGCAACCGCGCGATCAACAGCGCCACCGCCGGCTGGTCGCGCAGGAACGCCTCGGCGTCGTCGAACTCGTAGACCACCGAATCGGAAGCGGCGCGCACGGTTGCCGTATGGGGCTGCTCGAGCAGCACCGACATTTCCCCGAGCATCGCCCCCGGCTCGCTGAGGACGGCCACGACGCTGTCGCCCTTGACGACTTCGAGCCTTCCCTCGAGCAGGACGAACAGATGTCCGGTCTTGCTGCCTTCATGAAGGACGAGCGTGCCTGCCGATACCTCTCGCTTCGCTCCTCCGGTGCAATAGTCCACTACCGCGCGCATTGGCATCATCTCCGCTCCAGCCAAGGCTAGGCACTGATGATGCCAAGGTCGAACGGATAACGTGCGCTTCGCTGCTCAAAATGTTGGCACGGAAAGTCGGCGGCGGCACGCACGGACGCGGCTCACGACCGAACATCATATCTTTTCGAGCATGGCCGCTTTCAGCTTAGCGATGCGCGCTTCATCGCGCTTGTAGAACGTCCACTGCTTGACGCGCTTGGCGCTTACCAATCCCGCCAGCGACAGTATTTTCAGGTGCTCGCTAACGGTGGGTTGGCTGACGCCGAGCTTTTCGGCAATCAACACTCCGCACACGCCGTCTTTGACGAGATCGCCGTCGACCTGCTCGCGAAAATGCGCCCGGGGGCGTTTCAGCCACTCCAGGATCAAAAGCCGCCGATCGTTGGCGAGCGCGCGAAAAGCAGACTCGACGTCGTCTTGCAAAGAAGGCATATTGCTAATTAGCTAAATGACTAATTCCTGTCAATGAGTGGGAGTGCCTTATGGACGCGCCGGTAGATGCCGTAACGTCGGAAATGATCGTCCAATGCGAGCGGCTGATCCGGCCCTTTATCCGACGGACTCCAATGGTCGACGTCGATGGCGCCGAGTTCGGGCTTCCCGGCCATACGCTGACGCTCAAGCTCGAGCTCCTGCAGCACTCCGGCTCGTTCAAGGCGCGCGGCGCTTTTGCCAATCTATTGACCCGCGATGTGCCGCAGGCCGGCGTGGTGGCGGCGTCCGGCGGCAACCACGGCGCGGCCGTCGCCTATGCGGCGATGAAGCTCGGCAAGCCGGCCAAGATCTTCGTGCCTAGCGTCTCTTCGCCGGCGAAGGTACAGCGTATCAGGGACTACGGCGCCGACCTCACGATCGAGGGCGAGCGTTATGCCGATGCGCTCGCCGCCAGCGAGGCATGGGCGCAGCAAACCGGCGCACTGCCGGTGCCGGCCTTCGACCAGAACGAAACCATCACAGGACAGGGAACGATCGGCCTTGAGCTCTCGGAGCAGGCACCGGATATCGATACCCTGCTCGCATCCGTGGGCGGCGGCGGGCTGATCGCCGGGATCGCGGCATGGTATGCCGGCCGCATCAAGGTGGTCGGCGTCGAGCCGCATGCATCGCCCACGTTGACCAGGGCCCTTGAAGCCGGCCATCCCGTTGATGCCGAGGCCGGCGGGCTGGCTGCGGATTCGCTTGCGCCGCGGCGTGTGGGTGAACGGGTCTTCCCGATCGTCCGGAAATACGCGCGACAGACCGTACTGGTTTCCGACGCCGCGATCGCCGACGCACAGGCGACGCTTTGGCGCGCCTTGCGCATCGTTGCAGAGCCGGGCGGCGCAGCAGCGTTCTCCGCGATCGTGTCGGGCGCCTACAAGCCCGCCGCCGGCGAACGCATTGCAGTCGTTATCAGCGGCGGCAACACTGTCGATTTCGATCTTGCTGCTGACAGCCGATAGGTCGTGCCCCGGTTATCTGCGTCCCCGCCGGACTTCACGGGTCGCATGATGCGACGGCTCGCCATGTTTGGAATCGCTCTAAATTACAGCGTGGAATCCTTCTAAATCGAGCCGTTCGCGACATCCGGTCGCTGACGGCACCATGGCCGCTGCGCTACTGAGACGGGCATCTTCATCAGAATTGTCGGGCAGCCCCATGATCAATATTCGTGCTACCACCGCAACCGCAGCGTTGCTTTGTTTTACCGCGTTCGGAGCCTCGACGGCGTCCGCCGACGGCGAGGTCAACGTCTACACCTACCGCGAAACCAAGCTGATCCAGCCTC
The DNA here is from genome assembly GCF_001440415.1 of Bradyrhizobium retamae. Lineage (GTDB taxonomy): Bacteria > Pseudomonadota > Alphaproteobacteria > Rhizobiales > Xanthobacteraceae > Bradyrhizobium > Bradyrhizobium retamae. Next base: position 108,061 of record NZ_LLYA01000203.1, on the reverse strand, counting down.
TGTTCGATGCCTTCACCAAGGACACCGGCATCAAGGTCAATGTGGTCTCCGCAAGCTCTGGTCTCGAGCAGCGCATGAAGGCGGAAGGCGCCAACAGCCCCGCCGACGTGCTGCTGACGGTAGACATCGGCCGCATCGACGAGGCCGTGCAGGCCGGCGTCACCCAGCCGATCAAGTCGGTGGTGATCGACGAGACCGTGCCGGCGCAGTATCGCGATCCGGACGGCCACTGGGCCGGCATTTCGATGCGCGCGCGGGTGATCTACGCCTCGAAGGACCGCGTCAAGCAGGACAAGCTCACCTATGAAGAGCTCGCCGATCCCAAGTGGAAGGGCAAGATCTGCATCCGCTCCGGCCAGCACATCTACAACAACGGGCTGTTCGCGGCGTATACCGCCAAATACGGCGAGGCCAAAGCCGAGGAATGGCTGCGCGGCGTCAAGGCCAACCTGGCGCAGAAGCCGTCCGGCGGCGACCGCGAAGTCGCGCGCGATATCGCGGCCGGCAAATGCGACATCGGCGTCGCCAACACCTACTATTGGGCGCTGATGATGAACAACGATCCCGAGAAGAAGCCGTGGGCGGAAGCAACGAAGGTGGTCCTGCCGACCTTCGAAGGCGGCGGCACCCACGTCAACCTCTCCGGCGTGCTGCTGGCCAAGCAGGCGCCCAACAAGGCCAACGGCGTCAAGCTGATCGAATGGCTGGTCGGTGAAAAGGCGCAAAAGATCTACGCCGATTCAAACTACGAGTATCCGGTTCGCGCCGGCGTCGCCGTCAATCCGACGATTGCAGGCTACGGCAAGCTCACAGCCGACCCGCTGCCGATCGCCAAGATCGCCGCCAACCGCAAGGCGGCCGCGACTTTGGTGGACAAGGTCGGATTCGATAATTGAACGGCTGGGTGGGCGAAGGATTAAAATTGTGATCTCTCGCCTGGCACGACTGCGTCCCCTTCCCCCTTGCGGGGGAGGGTTAGGGAGAGGGGTAAGCCACACGGGCAGCATCGCTCGTGGCTACCCCTCTCCCCCGCCCTCCCCCGCAAGGCGGGAGGGAGCCCACATCCACAAGCGGATTCATCTCGGCCCATTCCACCAGCGTGTGCAGACGTGAATCCGGTCACGCGCTCGGGCCGCATCGCGGCAGCGATTGCGGTTGCGACCGCCATCCTCGTTGCAGCTCCCGTCATCTCGATCATTGCGCTCGCGCTGCAGCCGGCGCCTGACGTCTGGCAGCACCTGATCGACTACGTGCTACCGGCCACCATCCTCGACACCGCGCTCCTGCTCGGCGGCGTCGCTGCCCTGTCGCTTGCGATCGGCACCGGCACGGCGTGGACGGTTTCGCTGCATGAATTCCGCGGCCGGAAAATGCTGCTGTGGCTGCTGCCGTTGCCGCTTTCGATCCCGACCTATCTCGCCGCTTACGTCTATGTCGACCTTTTCGAGCCGCTGGGCCTGGTCCACAAGACACTCGCGCACTGGCTTCCGCTGCAGGACGCGGTGCGCATGCTTCCGAATTTGCGCTCGCTGCCGGGCGCGGTCGTTGTGATCGCGCTGGTGCTTTACCCCTACGTCTATCTTTCGGCGCGCACGATGTTCCAGTACCAGAGCGCGGAATTCGCCGAGGCCGCAAAGACGCTCGGCGCCAGCCGCTGGACCACCTTCTGGCGTATCTCGCTGCCGATGGCACGTCCCGCGCTGGCGGTCGGCGTCGCGCTGGTATCGCTGGAAACGCTGAACGACATCGGCGCCAGCGAATATCTGGGTGTCCGTACCCTCACGGTGTCGGTGTTCACGACCTGGCTCAACCGCGGCAGCCTCGCCGGCGCCGCGCAGTTGTCCTGCTTCATGCTGGCGATCGTGGCCGGCCTGATCGCGGTCGAACGTTACGGACGCCGCAATGTCACGACGGAGTTTTCCGCCGAAAGCCCGCGGCTCACGCCGCGCACCCCACTCACCGGCATCAAGGGCGGATATGCATTCGCGGCCTGCCTGCTGCCGGTGGTGCTGGGATTCCTCGTGCCGCTCCTGTATCTCGCGCAGCAGAGTTTCAAGCGCGGGCTTTTTGCCAATTTCGACGCAGCGCTGTGGCGCGATGCATTCAACTCGGTCGCCTTCGCAAGCATAGCCACGTTGACCGCGCTGCTGCTCGGCTTTGCGACCATTCTCGCGTGGCGCTGGCGGCCGAATGGGTTGCGCTTCGTCGCAATGAACATCGCGCAGACCGGCTACACGCTGCCGGGGCTGGTGCTGGCGCTCGGCCTGCTCGCGCCGGTGCTCGCCATCGACAACGGGCTGAACGCGCTCGCCGGATGGCTTGGACAATCGCTGCCGGGATTGATCGTGGTCGGCTCAGGTGCTGCCGTGGTGATCGCCTATGTGATCCGGTTTCTGGCGGTGCCGACCGGATTCATCAAGGCTGGGTTCGAGCGGATCCCGCACGACTACGACGACAGCGCGCGCGCCGCCGGCGCCGGCCAGACCACGACGATGCGGCTGATCCATCTGCCGCTCTTGCGCCCCGCCATGCTCGGCGCGGTCATCGTCGTATTCGTGGATTGCCTGAAAGAATTGCCGGCGACGCTGCTGTTGCGGCCGCTCAACGTCGAAACGCTGGCGACCTCGATTTACCAGTACGCCAGCCGCGGCAGCTTCGAGGAAGGCGCGCTCGCCGCGCTCCTGATCGTCGCCGCCAGTATCGGTCCGGTGGCGTGGCTGACGCGATTTTCGGACGTACCGGCCGGGCCGGCGTAGGTCGAGCAACACTCTCGTTGTCCCTGCGAACGCACGGACGACACATGCCTAAATTCCGCGCGTAAAGCGACGGAAGCCCGGCGAACCGGTCAACGCTTCGAACGCCGGATCGCGTCTTTCTTCGGCAAAGGAAAAACCCGCTTTCGTATAGCATCGCTCTGCCGCCTCGTTACCGATCAGAAACGAGATCGATGCGTGCGCGAATCCTGCAGCCCTTCCGGCCGCGAGTGCATGCCCGATCAGCGCCTGCACCAGCCCGCGCCCGCGATATTCCGGCAGCGTGGCGACATGCTCGATCAGCCAGTCGCCCTCACCGCCCTGCACCCAGCAATTCGCTCCATAGGCGCCACGCCGGAAGACCACCGTCGGATCGGTGGCACTCAGCGCTATCGCGGCCGCCACCTCCTTGATCACCGCCCGCGCAGCGGCCTCGGTACCGGCCGCGGGCAGCGCGCAGAGCGATGCCGCCGGCTCACCCTCGACCTCAGCGACGATGAACTGGGTGATGTGCCACCACGATTGCGTTGGCGCGATCGCGATGCATTCGACGAACGCAAGGCATTGCGGCTCGTCCCAGCCAAGCGCGATGTCGAACCAGCCGCGCGGGAACGGGCCGCGCTGCGACGACAGGATGTTGCGGGCAATGAAGCTTGCGTCTTCGGGACGCGCGGGACGGATCGCAGGTTGCGACCGCCCCGCCATCACGTCAGACGTTTTTCAACGCGACGCGGAACTCGGCTTCGGTCTTGGCCTTCACCTCGTCCAGCGTGACGCCGTCGGCGAGCTCGATCAGCGCCATGCCGTCCTTGCCGTGCTTGTCGATGGTGAAGACCGCAAGATCGGTCACCACCATGTCGACCACGCGCTCGCCGGTCAGCGGCAGGTTGCATTTCTTCAAGAGCTTCGGGCCGTCCTTGGCGGAATGCTCCATCACCACGACGACGCGCTTGACGCCGGCGACGAGGTCCATCGCGCCGCCCATGCCCTTCACCATCTTGCCGGGGATCATCCAGTTGGCGAGATCGCCGTTCTGCGCCACCTGCATCGCACCGAGGATCGAGAGATCGATATGGCCGCCGCGCACCATGCCGAACGAATCGGCCGACGAGAAATAGCTGGTCGACGGCAATTCGCTGACCGTCTGCTTGCCGGCGTTGATCAGGTCGGCGTCCACCTCGTCCTCATAGGGGAACGGGCCCATGCCGAGCATGCCGTTCTCACTCTGCAGGCTGACGTCGATGCCTGCAGGGATGTAGTTCGAAACCAGCGTCGGAATGCCGATACCGAGATTGACGTAATAGCCGTCGCGCAGTTCCTTCGCGGCGCGCGCCGCCATCTGTTCGCGGGTCCAGGCCATCAGATTTCTACTCCCGTTGCCGCCGCGGACGCGCTCGATGGGCGCGGGCGGGTGTTGCGGAACTCAATGCGCTTCTTGGCCGTGCCGACCTCGATGATGCGTTTGACGAAAATGCCGGGCGTGTGGATGTGGTCGGGATTGAGTTCGCCGGCCGGAACCAGGTGCTCGACCTCCGCCACCGTGATCTTCGCGGCGGTCGCCATCATCGGGTTAAAATTGCGCGCGGTCTTGCGGTAGATCAGGTTGCCGGCGGTGTCGCCCTTCCAGGCGTGGACGATGGCGAGATCGGCGAACAGGCCGCGCTCCATGATGTATTTCTCGCCGTCGAACTCCTTCACTTCCTTGCCCTCGGCGATCAACGTGCCGACGCCGGTCTTGGTGTAGAACGCCGGAATGCCGGCGCCGCCGGCGCGGATGCGTTCGGCCAGCGTGCCCTGCGGATTGAACTCGAGTTCCAGTTCACCGGCGAGGTATTGCTGCGCGAACAGCTTGTTCTCGCCGACATAGGACGAGATCATCTTTTTAATCTGGCGCGTCTCCAGCAGCCGGCTCAGCCCGATGCCGTCGACGCCGGCATTGTTGGAAACCACCGTCAGATTCTTGACGCCGGAATCGCGGATCGCGTCCGACAGGGTCTCGGCAATACCACACAGACCGAAACCGCCGGACATGATCATCATGCCGTCCTTGAGAACGCCGTCGAGTGCCGATCTGGCGTCGGGGTAAACCTTGTTCATGGATGTTTGACCTGATGGAGGGAACGGCCGAATGCCGGCATTATCTTCGGATTATTAGGCGAATTCTTCGCGGTGCGTCAATGACGGGTGGATTATGCCGCCGAACTGCCCACCGAACGCCATGTCGGCCTTGAAAGCGTCAAGAAAAGCCTTCAAGTTGTGTGGGTTGGCACGGGGTTAACGTTTGCGCCGCCTGCCCTAATCAACTGAGATCCTTTAGCAGCAACCCGAGTTCGGCTTAACCAGATCCGGATATGTCACTGACGATGGCCCAAGGAATGAAGCGCCTCGGGATACCGGTTGCGACGCTGTTCGGCCTGGCCGTGCTCGCCCTGATCGGAACCTCCTGGTTCATCAACCGCGACGCGCTGCGGCAGGCGGTCGAGGCGCAGATCCGAGCCGTCACCGGGCTCGATCTGGTCGTCACCGGCGCGATCGACGTATCGGTGTTTCCGGGCAGTCATGTCTCGTTCCACAATGTCGGGCTGAAGGGCGGCGGCACCACCGACCCCGCGCTGCAGGTCGAGGTTTTGACCGCAAATCTGCGCCTGCTGCCATTGCTGCTGCGCCGCTTCGAAATCGCGGACGTCATGATGTTGCGGCCGCATATCCGCGTCGTCAGAGAGGTCGGCGGCCAGAGCAACTGGACGCCGTTCGTCGAACGCATCGCGCGCACGATGAAGCCCGGCGCCGAAAACCAGGTATCGTTCTCGGAAATCAGGATTCAGGACGGCGTGCTCAAATACGAGGATGCCGCCAACCGTGTCACCGAACAGCTCAGCGACATCGATCTCTCGCTGGCCTGGCCGTCGATCTCGCGCTCGTTCGCGGCGACCGGACAATTCGACTGGCGCGGCGAACGCGTCGACGGCTCGATCTCGGCCAGCGACTTCGTCGCGATGCTCTCGGGCGATCGCTCGGGTCTGAAGGCGCGGCTGGTCAGCGCGCCCCTGAAACTCGCCTTCGACGGCTCGTTGGCCAACCGCACCAGCCTGATGATGGACGGCACGGTGACCGTCGACAGCGTGTCGCTGCGCAACGCGTTGCGCTGGATGGGGCAGCCGGTGCCCGGCAGCGGCGGGTTCGGCCGCTTCGCGCTGAGGGCCCGCGCCAATGTCGTCGGCGCCTCGGTTGCGCTGACGAATGTGAATGTCGAACTCGACGGCAACGTCGCCGAGGGCGTGATGACGGTTGCCAACAACGGCCGCCAGACGCTGCAGGCGACGCTCGCCGCGGGCAACCTGGATTTCACGCCCTATATCTCGACCGTCCGCCTGCTTGCGAGCGGCGCGCGCGACTGGAACCGGCAATTGTTCGACCTCACCTCGCTCTCCGCCACCGACCTCGATATGCGTCTGTCGGCGGCGAGGGTGACGGTCGGCCCGACGAGACTCGGTCGCACCGCGTTCGGCGCCAATCTGCGCGGCGGCGCGCTGGCGCTCTCGATCGGCGAAGCGCAGATGTATGGCGGCATCGCCAAGGGCTCGTTCGGCATTGCGCGTTCGGATGCGATCGCCGACGTCAAGGCGCAGTTCCAGTTCACCGATGTCGATCTGCAGGCCTGCGCCAGTGAATTGTTCGGCATCACGAAGCTTTCCGGCCGCGGCAATCTCGGCGTCTCGTTGATGGCATCCGGCTCGAGCCCGTTCGGCCTCGCCTCCTCGCTCGACGGCACCGCGACGCTCACCGGTCATGACGGCGCGATCGCCGGCTTCAATGTCGAGCAGTTGCTGAAGCGGCTGGAGCGGCGGCCGCTATCCGGCGGCGGCAATTTCCGCTCCGGCACGACACCCTACGACAACCTCACCGTTTCGGTGCACTTCAACGACGGCATCGCCACCGTCGAAGAAATCCGCGTCAACGGACCGACCACGCGCCTGACGCTGACCGGCACCGCTTCGGTGCCATCACGCGAATACGACCTCAAGGGCATCGCCAGCCTGACGTCGGCCGGCGCCGGCGATAAGGGATTCGAACTGCCCTTCGTCGTGCAGGGCCCGTGGGATGATCCGCTGGTGTTTCCCGATCCGGAGAGCCTGATCCGCCGCTCGCCGGGCGCAGCGCCCCTGCTCGATGCAGTGAAGGATCGCAAGACGCGCGATGCGGTGCGCTCGGTGATCGAGCGGTTTACCGGTGGAGGATCGCGGCAGGCGGTGCCGGAGGCGGCGGCGGACGCACCGGCCAATGCACCGGCCAAGGCGAACTAACGTTACCCCATCTACTGGCCTTGGTAGCTAGAAAACATAGCGACGACATCGACCAATGCGGCAGCTCCCGCTGCAACGGCGATCACCAACGTGAACGCGTGAAGGAGCCGCATCGCTCAAACATCCAACCTCCTCCAATTATTACGCTCAATTCCATCGCAAGCGACCTTCAGGGAACGTTGTTGTTGCTGCTGCGACCACCGATGCTATGCGGCTTGTTGAGAAAGTAATCCCGATTGCCCAGCGCCGCCTCGGCATATTGATCGATGGCGACAACGATCGCCTGGACATGGGCATGGCACCATCCTTCCCGCGTCGCCCGGATCCGAACCTCCGCCAGGGCTTTTAGCCACGGCGGGTTATCTGCGTTGGGGTCGTACCATCTGAGCGGTCCTGACATCGCCGGCCTCTGTTGATGAAATCTTCCAACTCCGCCCGCTTGCGCGCGAGCAGGAGCTGCGCCCGCGCGTTATCCAGGCCGGATTGATTGAGCTGACGAGCAAGCTGATCCAGTTCGGCAATCCGCCGGCGCAGGGGCTTGAATGGCGTCATCGCTCACGGCGGCCTCGAGCCTTCTCCGCTCCGATTGAATCGGAACGGGGCTCTGGATTTTCTATTTGACGCGTTTTCTTGCCGCGAACCGGTTCCCACTTCGCTGGAAAACGCTCTGACGCCCCGATCGCAGGCTTCCTGCCGACCGAGCGGGCATCCAGCTTCAGCCGCTCATCGACATTGAGCAGCCGCTCTTCGCCGCCAAGCCGGTTCCGTTCGCCGATGAGGCCGACCATGGTGACCCGCATGGCCATCAGACGCATTGCTGCTTCCGAACAGTCCTCATCGCGGTTGAGCTGTTTACGGATGTTATCCTCCGCGCTCAGCATCTCCGACCGTAAGAACCTGATTTTTCTGCGAATTTCATTCAATTTGTTGTCCATGGGCCACCTCGCTGCGGTAGAACTCCATAAGAACAAATAAAGAACAAATTTCAAGTTAAGAGTTCGGATCGAATCGAAGATTCTTTGGGGTTTCAGATGTCCCAGCTACCGGACCAGGTGGATGCACCGATGACGCCGCGCCAATTGGCGACGCTGCGCACGCTCAGCGCCGAGGCCTATCAGCCCAAACTATTCGAGAGGAACCTGACGGCCAGGGAAGCCGGGCGGCGGATTGCCGCGCTGAAGGCGGAGATCGAACTGGCGAATTCGTTCTGAGCCGCCTGCCCGGTCCCCCTGTACGGGACGAAGGGACATGGAGCGCCGCCACAGCTCAAATCGACGTGCCGCCTTCAATCCAAAACCGACCTAAGCCCGTTTGATCCAGGAACATTGCTCTTCGCTGCGTGCTTATCCCTCAATGAACGAAAGCCGTCACGCGGTGCCGCGTGCAGGCGCGATGTCCTGACTCCACTGCGAGGAAAAGGGATCGCCGCCTGGCGACAGGCGAAAGCTCCGACGTGACATCTCCGGCCGCCGAGAGCGGCGATGCGACGCCTATCGTACAGAGATGGATGGAGGAGACATCGATGACCGAGCCAACCGAACAGGAAATTAAAAAGCGCGCCTATGAGATCTGGGAGCGCAATGGCAGGCCCGAAGGCAAAGAGCACGAATTCTGGCGTCTGGCTGAGCAGGAGCTGCGGAATGAGGACAAATCCTCGCCCGTCCGCACCCCCGACACGCTGTAAACGGGAACTGCTTGGCCGGAAAAGCCGATGTCTCATCCCGCTGCAGCCGAAACGATATTGTTGTATTTCGTCCTGCCGGTGTGGCTAGTGGCCGGCTTTGCCGATTACCTCTGTCATCGCGCTTCGCGGATCGAAGTGACGAGCGGCTACAAGGAATCGCTTCTTCATCTGCTGATGTTGGCAGAGATAGGCATTCCCCTCCTGGCGGCGATGTTCTTTGAGATCAATGCGCTCATCATCGCAACCATGATTGTCTGTTTCGTTCTGCACCAGTTGACGGCCTTGTGGGACACGACATTCGCCAGTCACAGGCGGTCCATCACGCCCATCGAACAGCATGTCCATAGTTTTCTCGAGCTGATGCCTCTCACTGCCATGCTCATCGTCATTGCGCTGAACTGGCCGCAATTTCTCAGCCTATGGGGACTTGGTCCGGAGGCTGCCCGCTTCGACCTAGTCCTCAAGCGGAATCCGCTGCCCTGGCAATTCGTCGCCGGTTTCCTGGCTGCCTCCGTGCTATTTGAGGCGCTTCCTTTTCTGGAGGAATTCGTTCGGGGCTTACGTTGGCGTAAGCGGGCGTGACTTCTTAATGCGGAGCATGTCATGAAAATTGCCGTGATAGGAGGGACCGGACTGATCGGATCGGCAATCGTGGCTCATCTGTCCTCGCGCGGTCATTCCGTCGTTTCGATGAGCAGAAGCGGCAACGTCGATATCTCCGAGGCGAAGTCGCCCGCATATTGGCTGCCGCATCTCGATGGCATCGAGGCGGTCGTGAATTGCGCAGGGGTGCTCCAGGACAGCCCCGGCGATTCCACCTCAATGGTGCATCATCGCGGCATCGCAAACCTCTTTGCCGCTTGCGAGCAGCTCGAGATCCGTCGCGTCATCCATTTTTCCGCCATCGGCGTCGACCGCGAAACCCCGAGCGATTTTTCCCGATCCAAATTGGCCGGCGACAAGGCGCTGATGGAGCGCGATCTCGATTGGGTCATCTTGCGGCCTTCCGTGGTGATCGGCCGCGCGGCCTATGGCGCCAGCGCGCTGATGCGAGGACTGGCGGCGCTGCCCGCCGTTCCTGTGATGCCGAACACCGGACAGCTCCAGATCGTCCTGCTTGAGGACGTGGTACGGACTGTGGAGCATTTTCTCGACCCCGCCGCGCCCACGCGACAGATTATCGAGCTGGTCGGCCCGCATCGCTATTCATTCGGCGCGGTCGTTGCGCTGATCCGCCGTTGGTGCCGCTGGCCATCGGCACGGGAGATACGCCTACCGCAGTTCGCTTCAAGCCTCATGTACAAGCTTGGCGACATGATTTCGTATCTCGGCTGGCGGCCTCCTGTAAGAAGCACGGCCGAGCGCGAGATGGTGCGCGGCGCCATTGGCAATCTCGAAGACATGCAGCGGCTCGGGCTTCATCCAAAAAGCCTTCCGGAATTTTTCGCCGCTGAGCCGGCGTCCGTGCAGGAACGCTGGTTTGCCGGCATGTACCTGGTCAAGCCCGCGATCTTTGTCGTCCTATCCCTGTTCTGGCTCTCGACCGCGTTTGTCTCGCTGGGGCCGGGTTGGGGTTATGGCATGGGCCTGATGGGCGAAGGCGGCGTGGAAGGAACGGCTGCCGTGCTTACCGTGATCGCGGGCGCCCTGGCCGATCTGGTCATTGGACTTGCGATCGCCTACAGGCCAACGAGCCGCTACGGCCTCTATGCGGCCATCGCCATTTCCTTCGCCTACGCGATCATCGGCACCATCCTGGTGCCGCGGCTCTGGGCCGATCCGCTGGGGCCGATGCTGAAGATCTGGCCGATCATCGTGTTGCATTTCGCAGCGCTGGCCGTGCTCGAGGACCGGTGATGCTGTATTTCGTCCTCAAATATCTCCATGTCGTCGGCGCCGCTGTGCTGCTCGGCACGGGCGCGGGCATCGCCTTTTTCATGCTGGCGGCTCACCTCGGCGGCAAGCCGGCCGTGATCGCCGGCGTCGCCCGCATCGTCGTGATTGCCGACTTCATCTTCACGGCGACCGCCGTCGTCGTGCAGCCCATCACCGGCACGCTGCTTGTGCTGAACGTCGGCTATTCGTTCTGGGACGGATGGATCGTCTGGTCGATCGTGCTGTACGTCCTCACCGGCGCGCTGTGGCTGCCGGTGGTGTGGATGCAAATGCGCCTGCGCGACCTCGCCGTGATCGCAACGGCAGAGGGCAAGCCGCTGCCGAAAGAATATCACCGGATTTTTTGGCTATGGTTCGCGTTTGGCATTCCGGCGTTCACTGCGGTGGCGATCATAATGTGGTTGATGATCGCCAAGCCGCAGATCGGGGTTTTCTGATAACGATAAAAAGCAGAAAATCAGCCCAGCAGGCGTGGCCCAGATGAGCGCCGCGACATCCGGGGCTTTCATTTTCCCCGCATATCGCTGCGCTCATGCGGGCTACTCGCCGCTGAACCCAGCTAGCGTCTTCGATGCCAAGTGGCGCCGCGCTAAAACGTCGGTCGGCCATGCTCCCCGGCAAGGACGCAAATGATTGAACCAAAATGGTTGAATCAAAACGCCCACGCGTGCGCAGACATCTTTTGCCGCATTTGCGCCGCGAACATCCCCCTACAGAAGTTTGCACTGCCCCATCTGGATCGCGTCGCGCGCATGGGCTAGTCTTTTATCCAACCGGTTAACAAGCCGGCGTTTTCAGGGAGAACAATGTGATATCCAGGAGATCAGTTTCGCTCGCGGTCGCAGCCGTCGGCCTGTTTTACGCCACGGCGCCCGCGCTCGCCCAGCAGAAGACCATCACGGTCTGGTTCGGCAAGGGCTTTTACAAGTCCGAGGACGATGCGCTCTTAGAGGCGATCAAGAAATTCGAGGCCAAGACCGGCATCAAGGTCGAGCTTTCGCAATACGCCATCCAGGATATGATTCCGAAGACGGTGGCGGCGCTGGATTCGGGCACCGTGCCTGATGTCGCCTATTCCGACAGCTATGACGTGCAGGCGCAGGGCAAGTGGGCATATGAGGGCAAGCTCGAGGATCTCTCCGATATCCTGCTGCCGATGAAGTCGGCATTCGCGCCGAACACGCTGGAAACCACCTTTCTCTACAACGATCAGACAAAGAAGAAGGGCTATTACGGCTTTCCGCTGAAGCAGCAGAGCATGCACGTCCAGATCTGGAAGGACATGCTGGAACAGGCCGGCTTCAAGGAAAGCGACATCCCGACCAAATGGGAAGACTACTGGTCGTTCTGGTGCAACAAGGTGCAGGCCGCCAGCCGCAAGGCCACCGGTCAGCGCGTCTATGCCGTCGGCCAGCCGATGGGCGTGGAATCCACCGATTCGTTCCAGTCGTTCTACACCTTCATGGACGCCTACAACGTCAAGCTGGTCGATGACGACGGCAAGCTCCTGATCGACGATCCCAAGGTGCGGGAAAACCTGATCAAGGCGATGAAGGACTACACCGACACCTACATCAAGGGCTGCACGCCGCCCTCCTCCACCACCTGGAAGGATCCGGACAACAACGTCGCCTTCCACAACAAGACGATCGTGATGACGCACAACTTCACGATCTCGATCGCGGCGAAATGGCTCGACGACGCCAACAACCCGGCGCTGACGCCGGAGCAGCGCGCGCTCGGCAAGAAGAACTATGATGAGACCATCATCACGGCGTCCTTCCCCAACAAGCCTGACGGCACGCCGATCAAGTATCGCTCCGACGTCAAGACCGGCCTGATGTTCACGGTCGCCAAGAACAAGGCCGAGGGCAAGGAGTTCATCAAGTTCCTGCTGCAGGAAGAGAACGTGCGGCCCTATATCGAAGGCGCGCTCGGCCGCTGGTTCCCGGTGACGACGGCCAGCCAGCAGAGCCCGTTCTGGCAGGCTGACCGGCATCGCAAGGCGGTGTACAATCAGTTCACGGGCGGCACCACGCCGTTCGACTTCACCAAGAACTGGAAGTTCACGATCCTGAACAACGAGAACGTCTGGGCCAAGGCGATGAACCGCGTGGTGAGCGAGAAGGTGCCGGTCGACAAGGCCGTCGACGAACTGATCGCCCGCATCAAGCAGGTCGCCGGCTAATACGAAGAGCACAGGGCCACGCCTCCCTCTCCCCGCCCTTCGCGGGAAGAGGGTTGGGGTGAGTCCGGTCCCCCCTCACCCGAAGCCCTCGGCTTCGACCTCTCCCCGCAAGCAGGGCGGGGTTAACGAACACACCGGCCGCAGCTTGCGGCCGCCTCACTTTTGTAAGTACGGACGACCATGGCAATCACGCTTTCGGGCGATCACGCGATACCAAGCCCGCCGCTATCGGCACGGCTGACCACGCCGCAGGTCTGGGGCATCGTGATGATCGCCCCCTATCTGCTGGTGTTCCTGGCCTTCGTGGTCTACCCCGTCGGCTACGGGCTGTGGCTGGCGCGGCATCCGGCGAGCTATGTCGCGCTCTATCACGACCCGATCTTCGCGCGCGCCGCCGTCAATACGCTGATCTTCCTCCTGGTCGGCATCAATCTGAAAATGGCGATCGCGCTGTTCCTGTCCGGCTTCTTCGCCCAGCAGCGCAGCTGGATCAAATGGCTGTCGGTGCTGTTCATCCTGCCCTGGGCGGTGCCGTCGATCCCGACAATTCTTTCCGTGCGCTTCATGCTCAATCCGGAATGGGGCGTGATTAACCAACTGATCTTCAAGTTTACCGCCGAGGACGGCCCGAACTGGCTGAACGACCCGAGCGTCGCCCTCGCCATGGCGATCGGCGTGCACATCTGGAAATCGCTGCCGTTCTGGACGTTGATCCTGATGACCGGGCGACTCGCGATCTCGCACGATTTGTATGAGGCCGCCGAGGTCGACGGCGCAAGCTGGTCGCAGAAGTTCCGCTACATCACCTGGCCGTCGATGCAGACGCTCTACATCACCTGCACGCTGCTCTCGATGATCTGGACGTTGGGCGACTTCAACAGCGTGTATCTGCTCACCGGCGGCGGCCCTGCCGACCTCACCCATGTGCTCGCCACGCTCGGTATCCGCTATCTCCGGCTCGACCAACTCTCGCTAGCGATGGCCTCCATCGTCTGCGCGCTGCCGTTCGTGCTGCCGCTGGTCTACTTCATGATGAAACGGTTGTCGCGATGAAGCTGCCCTCTCTCAAAGAAATCGGCAACGAGGCGAAACTGCTTCTGATCGGCATTCCCGTGCTGATCTGGACGCTGGTGCCGATCTATCACATGTTCCTGTTCGCGATCTCACCGAAGGAAGACGCGTTTTCGGGCAAGCTGTGGCCCGCACATCCGACGCTGAATAACTTCAAGATCGTGTTCTACCAGGAGCACTACTTCCTGCGCGATTTCTGGATCCAGTTCTTCAATTCGGTGGTGATCGCGCTGTCTGCCGGCGCACTCACCCTGATGATAGCAACCGCAGCCGCTTTCTCGATCTCACGGCTGCGCGTCCCCGGCGGGCGCTGGGTGATGAATCTGGCGCTGTTCACCTACTTCATCCCGGCGGCATTCCTTGCCGTGCCGATGTACCGCACCATGGGCAATTACGGCCTCCTCAACAATCACTGGTCGCTGATTCTCGCGATGGTGACGATCGCCTCCCCTTACGCGATTTGGGTTCTGAAACAGGCGTCCGACAAGCTGCCGGTCGAACTGGATGAAGCCGCCACCATGGACGGCGCCACCACGCTGCAGCTATTCCGGCTAGTGTATGTGCCGCTGATGATGCCCTCGCTGGTTGCGATCGGCACCTACGCGATCCTGCTCGCCTGGAACGAATATCTCTACGCGTTTCTGCTGCTGTCGAGGGATACCGAGATCACGCTCCCCGTGGCGCTTGGCAACTTCCTGGCCGCGGACGACTCGCCGTGGGAACTCTTGATGACCACCGGCTTCATCTACGCGCTGCCGCCGGCTGCGATCTATTACGCGTTCAGGCGGTATATGGTGGGCGGGCTGACGGCGGGCGCGGTGAAGTCGTGACTACAGCGGCGCCGCGCTCTTAGCCTCCGAACTCGACAGCTTCGCAGCGAGCGAAGCGATCACGATCAGCACCGCGATCAGCGCGATCACCATGGTGCAGATCGCGTTGATCTCCGGCTTCACCCCCAGCCGCACCTCGGAATAGATCCGGATCGGCAGCGTTGCCGAGCCGGGACCGGTGGTGAAACTTGCGATCACGACATCGTCGAGCGAGAGCGTGAAGGCGAGCATCCAGCCTGCGGCAATGGCAGGCAGGATCAGTGGTAGCGTCACCCGAACGAACGCCTGCACCGGATCGCAGCCGAGATCCATCGCGGCCTCTTCCAGGCTGCGGTCGAGCGAGGCAAGGCGCGACTGCACCACCACGGTGACGAAGCACATCGTCAGCGTGGTGTGCGCGATCGTCACGGTCCAGAAGCCGCGCTCGGCGTTGAGCGCCACGAACAACAGCAGCAGCGACAGCCCTGAGATCACCTCGGGCATCACCAGCGGCGCGTAGAGCATGCCGGAAAACAGCGTCCGCCCCCTGAAGCGTTCGCCGCGAACCAGCCCGACTGCCGCGAGCGTGCCGAGCAACGTTGCGATCGTGGCCGATACCGCGGCAACGCGAAGGCTCATCCATGCCGCATCCAGCATGGCGCGGTCGTTGAAGAACTCATGATACCAGCGCAGCGACCAGCCGCCCCACACCGTGACCAGCCGCGAGGCGTTGAAGGAATAGATCACGAGGATCACGATCGGCAGATACAGAAACGCCATCCCCAGCGCGAGCGCGGTGATGTTAAACGGCGAGATCCTGCCGACACGTCGCGCCATCACTTCGCACCCTCCAACGTGCGGCGCTGCAGCCGGTCATAGAGCAACAGCGGCGGCACCAGTAGCACCAGCAAGGCGACCGCGGCGGCGGCGGCGACCGGCCAGTCCTTGTTGGTGAAGAATTCGAGCCACAGCGTCTGGCCGATCATCATCGAGCCGGAGCCGGCCAAAAGATCGGGGATCACGAATTCGCCGATGATAGGGATGAAGCACAGCAGCGCGCCGGCGCCGACCCCAGGCAAGGACAGCGGGAACGTCACCAGCCAGAACGCCTGAAGCGGCGACGAACCGAGATCGCTTGCGGCTTCCAAGAGCGAGGGGTCCATCTTCGAAAGCGTCGCGTACAGCGGCAGGATCATGAACGGCAGATAGGAATAGACGATGCCGAGATACATCGCAGTATCGGTCGAGAGCCACACCACCGGCGACGAAACCAGATGCAGCGCGAGCAGAATTTTATTGAGCAGCCCGTCATGCTGCAAAATATTGATCCAGGCATAGATGCGGATCAGGAACGAGGTCCAGAACGGCACGATCACCAGCATCATCGCGATCGGCTGCCAGCGCTGCGGCAGCCGCGCCATGCCATAGGCGATCGGATAGCCAATCAATAGCAGGATCAATGTCGAGGTTACGGCAACAACGACGCTGCGCAAATAGGAGCTGATGTAGAGACTGTCCGAGATCAGCAGCCTGAAATTATCGAAGGACAACTGCGCGAAGGCCGCGTTGATCGTAGCCCATCCTTCGGAGAAATCGAACACGGGCACATAGGGCGGCTGCGCGATCGCGGTCTGCGACAGGCTGATCTTCAGCACGAACCCGAACGGCACCAGGAAGAACAGCACCATCCACAAATAGGGCGCGATGGCGGCATACCGCGCCGGCTGCGCGAAGATGCGGCGCGCGCTCATTTCTCCAGCACCATGCAATCGTCGGGCGTGAACCACGCCACCACGCGCCGACCCGCGCTCAACGTGTCGATATCAAGCCGCGCCGTATTGGCGATCGAGGAGCGCACCACCGCGCCGGAATCGAGTTTGATCTTGTAGACGGTCGAGCCGCCGAGATAGCTGACATCGGTCACGACGCCTTCCAGCCGGTTGACCGCTTGCAAGGTGCCCGCATCCGATGCCGGGTCGCGGCGCGACAGCCTAACCTTCTCGGGGCGTATCGCGACCGAGACCATCGTCTTGCCGATGAGATCGCGCGGCTCGGCGACCACGATGCTTCCGCCGTCGCGGGTCGCAATCGTCAGGCGATGGTCTTCCTGCGAGGTGACCTCGCCGTCGAACAAATTGACGTCGCCGACGAACTGGGCGACCCAGCGCGAGGCTGGCGCCTCGTAGAGATCGCGCGGCGTGGCGACCTGTTCGAGCCGGCCGGCATCCATGACGCCGATCCGATTCGCCATCGTCATCGCCTCTTCCTGGTCGTGGGTGACGACAATGAAAGTCATGCCGAGGCGGCGTTGCAGTTCCATCAATTCGAGCTGCGTGCTTTCGCGCAGCTTCTTGTCGAGCGCGGCCAACGGCTCGTCAAGCAGCAGGACCTTGGGCCGCCGCGCCAACGAGCGCGCCAGCGCCACGCGCTGCTTCTGGCCGCCGGAAAGCTGATCCGGCCTGCGCTTCTCCATGCCTTCGAGCTTGACCAACGCGACCATCTCGCCCACGCGGGTATCAATGGCGGCGCCCGCCATCCCGGCGCGCTTCAGGCCGAACGCGATGTTGTCCCGGACCGAGAGATGCGGAAACAGCGCATAGTTCTGGAACATCATGTTGACGGGCCGCTCATGCGGCAGCACCGGCGCGATATCGCGGCCACCGAGCAGGATGCGGCCCTCGTCTGGGGTCTCGAACCCGGCAAGCATCCTGAGCAGCGTGGTCTTGCCGCAGCCGCTCGGGCCCAATAGCGCAAAGAACTCGCCTGCCTTGATGTCGAGCGAGAGCCGGTCCACCGCGCGGAAATCGCCGAATTTCTTTGATACGCCTTCGACGCGGAGCAACGGCGTGTCGTTGGCCGGCGCCGTCGCCTGCGCCACGGCCGTGTTGATTTTCGCTGTGTCGATCTCAGGCGATTGCCCGCTCATGTCATTTGCCTGCGCCGTCATGGCCGCACGCTAGCGGCGGATCGCTATCCGCTCAACCGGCCCGGAACAAGCAGCCACAATATTCTGGATGCAGCTCCCGTCTCTGGTAAGGTTCGAAATTCGCAGAAACTCGGCCGCCGCGCACGATGGGAATGATCGGGAGAGA
The DNA here is from genome assembly GCF_001440415.1 of Bradyrhizobium retamae. Taxonomy (GTDB): domain Bacteria; phylum Pseudomonadota; class Alphaproteobacteria; order Rhizobiales; family Xanthobacteraceae; genus Bradyrhizobium; species Bradyrhizobium retamae. The sequence continues at coordinate 90,264 of NZ_LLYA01000203.1, read as the reverse complement.
TTGATGACCGTTTGGAATTTGGTGGCAGCGACGGCGATCTCTTGCCTGCTCGCCAGCTCGGCCGCCGCCCAGGAAGCCCTCGTCACCTACAAATCGCTGAGCCCCGAGGTGGCGCTCGATCTGGCGCGCGCGACGCTGGCGGATTGCCGCAAGCGCGGCTTTCAGGTGACGGTCGCCGTCGTCGATCGCTTCGGCGTGACGCAAGTACTGCTGCGCGACCGCTTTGCAGGCGCACATACGGTTTCGACCGCCTCAGGCAAGGCGTGGACGGCCGTCAGCTTCCGCACCAGCACAACCGAACTCGTTGCCAACAGCCAGCCCGGAATGATGCAGTCCGGAATCCGTGATCTGCCGGGCGCCGTCATCATCGGCGGCGGGCTGACGGTCGAAGCGGCAGGTTCACTGGTGGGCGCTGTAGGCGTCTCCGGGCTCCCGGCGGCGACGCGGACGAAGCCTGCGCCAAGGCAGGCATCGATGCCATACGCGACAAGCTCGATTTCTAGACCTGACGATGTCATCGCGCGCGCCCAGGACAAAAACGATGAACCGCGACAGATATGACCTCCCGCTGACAACCGCCTCGGATCGCGCCGCGGCGCATTATCGCGACGGCGTCGACTGCATGCTGTCGGCGTGGCATGGTGCCGAGGACGCCTTCGACAAGGCGATTGCGGAAGATCCCGGCTTTGCGCTGGCGCATATCGGCCGCGCCCGGCTGCATCAGCTCAACATGGAGGGCAGCAAGGCGCGTGCGGTCGCGGTGCAAGCCCGCGAACTGGCCGCCGGCGCCACCCCGCGCGAAAAAAGCCATGTCGAGATCATGGCCGCCGTGATCGAGGGCAAGCCGAAGATCGCGGTGACCGGCGCCGAGGCGCATCTCGACGAATATCCGCGCGATGCGCAGGTGCTGTCGATCCTGCTCGGCGCGTTCGGTCTCTACGCGTTCTCGGGCCGTCCCGATCACGACGCGGCCAAGCTCGCGATCTGCGAACGCCACGCACGCCATTATGGCGAGGACTGGTGGTTTGTCAGCTACCTCGGCTGGTCGCACACCGAGGCGGGAAATCTCTCCACCGGCCGGAGCCTGTCCGAGCGCGCGATGGAGCTGCGATCGGCCAACGCCAACGCGGCACATGGCCTCTCGCATGCGATGTTCGAGCAGGGCGACATGGAGGCCGGCCGCGGCTTCCTTTCGCAATGGATGCCCGCGCATGACCGCCAGAGCTTTCTGCATGGGCACTTGGCCTGGCACGTCGCGTTGACATTGCTCGACGCCGGCGATCTCGACGGCGCGCGTGGGATCTACGAGCAGCATATCAAGCCGGCGGGCCGGCCGTATCCGCCGCTGAACATCTTCACCGACGGTGCCTCGCTGCTGTGGCGGCTTGCGCTGGCCGGCCAGACCGGGCTGGAGGCACATTGGCGGGATATCGCCGCGTACGGCGAAAAGTACTTTCCGCAAGCCGGCGCGCATTTTGCCGACGCTCATTTTGCGCTGGCCACCGCAATGACCGGCAGCGATGCGCTGGAGACGCGACTGGCGCAGCTCGAAGCACGCGCAGCCGACGGCAAGCTGTTGCCGGGGCAGGCCGCCATCGACCTTTGCCGCGGGATCCGGGCGTTTGCGGAAGGCGACAATGCGGCGGCGATCCGCCTGCTCGAACCGGCCCTTGCCGAGTTGACGCGGATCGGCGGCAGCCACGCCCAGCGTGAATTGTGGGAGGACACGCTGATCGTGGCGTACCTTCGCGCCGGTCGCGGCGAAGCGGCCGCGAGCCGCGTCTCGGCCCGGCTTGACCGTAGGCCTTCGGCGCGTGACGAGGCCTGGTCGCGGCAAGCGCAGCGAAACTAGGCGAGGTCAAGCAGGTCGCGACGATCAGCCACGTCGCTCGACGGCAAACACCTCGATTGCCGCCGCCCGCCCCCGCAAGCGAACCTCTCCAAGCGCTTCGACGGCGAAAACCGGCTTCAGCTTCATGTGGCGCAGCAGGTCGGAAGACACCAGCAAGTTCCGGCCAACCTCCTTGCAGTGCTCCTGCAGCCGCGCCGTCACGTTCACGGTATCGCCGAAATAGGCAAGCTGGCGGCGTGAGCTGCCGCACTCGCTGATCACCACGTAACCGGCATGCAGGCCGGCGCGGAAGCTCGGCACTATGCCGAACTCTTGCCGATAAGAGTCAGCTTTGTCCGCTATGCTGTCGGCAATCGCGAAGAAGCATTCGATGCAGCGTCCCCCCGACATCCTGTCATCGAGCGGCCACGTCACGATGACCTCATCGCCGACATAGGCGTGAACCTCGCCGCCATGCGCGACGATCGCACCATCGATGTCGAAGAAGAAGCGGGTGAGCAGGCCCTGCACGCGCAATTCGCCCATCGTCTCCGCGAGCGAGGTCGAACCTGCGAGATCGAGAAACATCAGCACGCGCGCTTCCCGTACCGGACTTCGGTATCGGCCGAGCGCTACGTTGAACAGCACGCGGCTGCCGGACCAGCCGTGTCAGTTCGAAGGTTGACAGCACGAGCAGCGACGCGAAGAAGCTAAACGCAACGACAATGGGAAACTTCTCCGTCAGCCAGTTCGTCTCGATCCATTCCCAGTACAGCGTTACCTGCAAGACCAGCGCCGCGCTCGCGACGACGATGGCCATGGTCGCGGAGCGCACCGCCAGATCCATCAGCAACGGCCATTTGCTGATCCACTCACTTCGTCGCGACGTGAAGTAGAGATGAACGCCCCAGGCGGCCAGCGTTATGCCCATCCCGTGCAGGCTGCTCCGGAGATAGTACGACGGCGTTGCTTCGATCGGATCGTCGATGAAATAGCGATAGGCTATTCCCCCGAGCAAGCCGATGATCGCCAGGAAAACGGTTGGCCTGATCACGCCCCGCATGTCCCACCCATTCGTCAGACGGCCGCTGCCATGAACGCCGCCAGCGCGTCACGGTCCTCCGGCAGCATGGTGAGGCCAAGCTTCGTGCGCCGCCACAAGACATCGTCCGGAAAGCGCGCCCATTCCCGTTGCATGAGATAGCGGACCTCTGCGCCCGTCAATTCCGGTCCGAAAGCAAGGCCGAGTTCGCCGCGCTCTTTGGCGTCGCCCAGGATCGCCTTGACGTTCGAGCCGTAGGCCGCGACCAGGCGCCGCGCTTGATCCTCGCCGAGAAACCGCCAGCGCTCGCGCACTTCGTCGACTTCGTTGTCGAAGCGGTCCCAGGCAAAATCACCGCCGGGCAGCGGCGCCGTTGCGGTCCAGCGCGGCGACATCGGATAGAACGGCGTCAGCTTCGAGACCGCCTGCTCTGCGCGCAGCCGCGACGTCGTGACGTCGCCGCCGAACACCGTGAGCAGCGGCGCTTTTCCGCGGCCGTTGTCGAGCGTCATCGCCCCGTCGCGTCCGCTCGCGGCGTTCCGCACCATGTTGGCCCCGGAAAGCGTACGCACCACGTCCACCGTCTCGATGCGCTCGCGGAAATAGCGGTTCGCCGCATCGCAAAGATAGGCGACGTCACCGGCCGCCATCGCAACGATGGCGGGATCGCCCTTGAAAGCATGGCTGGCGGTGCCGATCAGGGTAAAATCGCGCTCATAGGGGCTGGCGAAAATCAGCCGTCCATCGCGGTTCTGGAATACATAGATATTGTCGCTGTCGAACAGACGGCGGACCACGATCTGGTCCATCTGCTCGGCGGCAACCTTCGGCGGCGGCACGCGCAACACCGTCTCGGCGACGGACGACGCCCAGGCGCCGCTGGCGTTGACGATCGCCCTTGCCGTGATCACCTGGCGAAAGCCGCGATCGATCGTCACCAGTCGCCATTCATTGCCCCGTTCGGCCCGGGTGCAGCGCGCGCCGGTGCGAATCACCGCGCCGCGCGCCGCGGCATCGACGGCCGTGAGCACCACCAGCCGGGAATCGTCCACGACACAGTCTGAATACTCAAAGGCGGTGCCGAACGGCCGCTTCAGCGCGTTGCCGATCGGATGATGCGTGACGTCGACAGTCGCCGAGGCCGGCAGACCGCTGCGCGAGGCCAGCCGGTCGTACAACAGAAGCCATGAGCGCAACTGCCAGTCCGGGCGTTCATCCGAATGGGCGGGAATCGCAAAGCGCATCGGGCGCACCAGATGCGGCGCGATCCTGAGCCAGATATCGCGCTCGGCGAGCGCTGTGCGAACCCGCAGGAAGTGCCTGCGCTCAAGGCTTGCCAGATCGCCGTGAATCAGCCGCGGCGAGGCCGACGAGGCGCCCGCGGCGAGATCGCCCTGCTCCAGCAGGATGACGCGCAAGCCGCGACCGGCGGCGTCCCGCGCGATGCTGACGCCGTTCAACCCGCCGCCAATGATCGCGAGATCGTAGTCCGCCATACGCTATGGGTGACTGGAGAGAAGCCGATTTCACTACACTCGGTCATGATGGCCAAAAGTAGATGCCGCTCCTCGAAATGAATCAAGCGCCGCTCAGCCGGTTGCGCCGATCGATGCGAAGAAGCGCTCCGGCCCTTCCAGTTCCACCAGCTTCTTTTTTTCGATCAGCCAGAACCGGTTTCCGACCGTTCGCATGAAGTTGCGATCATGTGAAACCAGCAGGCAGCTTGCCTGATGCTCCAGCAATTCGTCTTCCAGCGCCTCCTGTCCCTCGATATCCAGGTGATTGGTAGGCTCATCGAGCAGGTAGAAGTTTGGCTGGGCAAGCCGCAGCAACAGCATGCCGAGACGCGCCTTCTGTCCGCCGGAAAGCCGGCCGATCGGACGGCTCTGCATCGCAACCGACAGGCCTGCGCCGGCGAGCAATGCGCGTGCCCGCTGATCACCAACGTCAAATCGGCTGACGATCGTGCGCATCGGCGTGTCTGCATCAGCAAGATCGGCAAGATCCTGGCCGCAATAGCCGAGAGCAAGCGACTGCGTAACCTTGATACCGGCCTGCATGGCTTCCGGGCTTTCGATCGCCTGGCGCAGCATCGCGACAAGCCGGGTCTTGCCCGCCCCGTTCGATCCCAAAAGGACGATCCGGTCTCCCTTGCAGACGAACTGCTTGCCGGTCTTGAACAGCAACCTGCCGTCCGGGGCGGCGACGGCGGCATCGTCCAGCGCAATCAAAACCTTGGCATGCGTTCCGCGATTGGCCAGCTTGATAGTCCCTGCGGATCGCTCCAGGTGCGCGGGCTTTGCTGAATCTTCTAGCTTCTCGGCCTGCTGCTTCAGTTGCTTCGTCTTTTGCAACAGGAGGTCGCTACCGGAATTGACCCCGATATTGTTGAGCTTTGCAGCGCGCTGGCGAAGCTGCTGGGCCGCCTTTACGTCACGTTGGTAGCGCCGCTCATCCGATGCATCCACCTCGCTGAGCGCGGCGCGGGCCCGAGTATAGGGCAACGAAAATATTTGTGACTGCTCGGGTCGCAAAAATACCGTGCGGTTCGTGGTCGCGTCGAGAAAGGCACGGTCATGGCTCGATATCACGAACGGCAAGTCGCGCGGCAGCGCGTTCAGCCAGTTTTCAAGCTGACGGATTCGGGCGAGGTCCAGATGGTTGGTTGGCTCGTCGAGCAACAACACGTCGACCTCGGTCACGACGACGCGGGCAAGCAAGGCAAGCCGCTGCCAGCCGCCGCTCAGTTGCTTCAGCGGCCTCCGCCGCAGCGCCTCAGGCACCTCCAGCGACTCCAGGGCCATTTCGACTCGCCAGCTTTCACTTGCCCGTCGGTCGACGGGCAGCGCCTCAAGCACCGCCGCATCAAACGGCGTATCCATCAGCATCGACGGCACCTCCTGCTCGACATACCCGATGGTCAGTCCTCGCGATCTGGTGACCTCGCCTTCCCCTGGCTCCATCAGGCCGGCAATACAGCGCAGCAGCGTGGATTTGCCGCGGCCATTGGCTGCGACGAGCCCGATACGGTCACCGGCATTAACGACAAGGTTCAGTCGGGAAAACAGCGGAGCATTCAGCGTCACGCCGAGATTGCGGATGTTGATGACGGTCATGATCTATCCTTGGTCTTGCCGGCGATCACGACGTCCGGGGCATGCAGCCATCACCGGATGTTGGTGTCGGAGCGCGGCGAGTTACCGAAAATGCAGGCGCGAGCGAGCAGACGTTCGACGCCGCATTGCGACGGGGCAGACCAGGAAGAGATTTGCGAAAGGTCTCTGGTCAGCCCTGCAAACGCATTTGCAGGGCGTTGACGGGGCCACGCTGGCGATAGTGCCGGAGAAATTTCGTCACCGCGCAGCCCTCCTTTCTCGATTCAGATGGGCTGCGAAAATAGCCAGGGCCGCAATGGAAGGCAAGCCGGGGCGCGGTCGAAGCTCACATCCGAACAGGCCGCGAGGTCACGCAGCCATTGGCATGATCGGTCGTGAGAGCAGGATGAGGCAGCTTCGCGAAATCAGGCGCTGGCGAGCTTGCGTGCAGTCTCGACGGCATTTGCGGCACTGCGGCCGACCAGCCCGGCGTAGTGCCCGATAGGCTGGGGCTTGCCGAGGAAATAGCCCTGCACCGCGTCGCAGCCCTCGTCGGCGAGGAAGCTGAGCTGTTCCTGGGTCTCCACGCCTTCTGCAACGATCGACATTTCGAGGCCGTGGCCGAGATCGATGACGGCGCGCACGATCGCCGCCGATTGCGGATTGCGCCCGAGATTCATGACGAAGGCGCGGTCGATCTTGATCTTGTCGAACGGGAAGGCCTGCAGATAGCTCAGCGAGGAATAGCCGGAACCGAAATCGTCCATCGAGATGCGCACGCCGAGCGCCTTCAGCCGCCGTAGCAGTGCCAGACCGCGGTCAAAATCCTCGATCAGCACGCCTTCGGTGATTTCGAGCTCGAGCCGGTCGGGCGCGAGGCCAGTCTCGAGCAGGATCGAATGCACCAGGCTGACCAAATCGCCATGCATGAATTGCGCCGGCGACAGGTTGACGGCGATCTGCATCGGCACCGGCCAGGAGGCAGCCTCCCGGCAGGCTTCGCGCAGGATCCAGACGCCCATTTCGACGATCAGGCCGCTTTCTTCGGCAAGTGGAATGAAATCGCCGGGCGACACGAAGCCGCGCACCGGATGAATCCAGCGCGCCAGCGCCTCGAAGCCGATGACCTTGCTGTTAGCGATCGTCGCGCCCGCCGCGGCCTGCGGCTGGTAGTACAGCGACAATTCGCCGTTCCTGATCGCCATCGAGAGGTCCTGGTGCAGCACGCGGCGGTCGCGGATCTGCTGGTCCATCTCCGGTTCGAAAATGCTGATCGAGCCACGCGACTTCTGCTTGGCGCGAAACAGCGCCGCGCCGGAATTGGCCAGCAGCGAAGCCGCATCCGAACCATTATGCGGAAATACCGAGATGCCGGTCGTCACCCCGGTCCGCACCGACTTGCCGTCGATCACGAACTCGTCCGACATCGTCTGCGCGAGTTTTTCGGCAAGCGCCTTGCCCGCCTCCGGCTGCTTGCCGTCGATGATCAGGCCGAACTCGTCGCCGGAGAGCCGGGCCACCACGCCACCCCGGGCGCAGGCCTGGACGCGCCCCGCAACCTCGATCAGGAGCTTGTCGCCCATTGCGTGGCCGAACACGTCGTTGATTTCCTTCAAGCCGTCGAGGTCGACGCACAGCACCGCGAATTCCTCGTCCGTGCCGGCACAGGCCTCGATCATCTGGGCCAACGCCTGCAGGAAGGCGGCGCGGTTCGGCAAATCCGTCAGGCCGTCATGGTAGGCCATGTGCGCCATCCGCGACTCGGTCTGGCGGCGATCGGTGACGTCCTCATGGGTCTTGATCAGATATTGCGGCTCGCCGACCTCGTCGAGCACCGTCATGCGGCGGGTCAGGAACAGCCGCAGCCCGTCCTTGGTGGATATCGGGTGCTCTTCGGTGAGCAGGCCGCGTTTCTTGATCGCGGCCTCGTCGCGCGCGATGATCAGCTTGGCTTCGCGCGGATTGAAGATGTCGGCGGCCGTCAAGCCTGTGGCATCCTCGCGGCGACGATTGAGAATGGTCTCGGCGCTGCGGTTGGCGAGCAGGTAGCGCCCATCGCTAACGCGCTCCACGATCAGCGATACCGGGATATTGTCGACCACCAGTTCGAGGAACTTCTTGGTGCTTTCGAGTTCGCGCGATAGTGACCGGCGGTCGGTGACGTCGTCGAACAGCGCGATAAGGAATTCGGGCTTGTTGTTCTCGTTGCGCGCGACCACGCGGTTGGAGGAGAGAACGCGTTTGTCATCGCCCCGTTCGACGATGTATTCGCTGCGCTGGTAACCTTCCGGCGCGTTCAGCGCCCCCTGGTCCGCCGCCTCGATGCTCTTTGCGGTTTCGGGCGTGAAGATTTCGTCGGCGCGCTTGCCGATGATGTGGTCGCGGGAGAAGCGCGAGAATCGCTCGAACGCACGGTTGGCGAAAATATAGCGGCCGTCCTCGATGTTCTTGGCGGCGACGCAGACCGGAACGTTGTCGAGCACCGATTCCAGAAATTTGGTGGTCGATGCCAGTTTGCGCGACAATTGGCGCTGCTCGGTGCAATCCTCGTGCGTTCCGATCGTCCCGCCATTGGGCAGGCTGAAGATCTTCGACAACACCGATCGGCCGCCAGGCAGTTCGGTGACGACACCTTCCGGGCGGCGGGCAAGCTTGCCGAACTCTTCGACGGTGAGATTGAGCAGTCCCCGTTCGCGCCGCAGTTCAAGCAGTTCGCGGCCGGTCATGTTGCTCGAAATCTCGATGCGGCTCAGCCCGTACATTTCGAGGAAACGGTCGTTGCAGAAGACCACGCGGTTTTGCGCGTTGGTCATCATCACGCCCTGGTTGAGGTTGTTGAGCGCCGAACTGATGAACGCGCTGCGCTGCAATTGCGCGCGCTTCGCCCTGCGCAGCGCCGACAAAATCCAGATACCGATCGCAGCCAGGAAGGAGGCGACGACGATCCCGCCGATCAGGAACTCCCAGACCATCGTGGGATCGAATTCGCCGATATGGCTCGCCGGCGCAAAGCCGCTCGAGGATGCGGCCGCCCATGCCAGCCCGCACGGCGCAGCAATGGCGAGCAGACAGACGAGGGCCTGCGCCGGAACCGAATTCTTCCGTCCTGCCTGCCGGTTGCTGTCAGCCATTACCCACCCGAGGTTTGCGGGCGGAGTGTCTGGCTTGACGGGTTTGGATCGGGTAAACGACTACCCGCACAATTCTAAAATATGACCCAAATTACGGCAATTGGCCCGACATGATTAATGCTTCGCTAACGGGACTGCGTTTACTGCGTATTTCGAGGCAAACCAACGGGTTGTTCGAGAGCTCCACCGAACGGAACGATGATTGCCGAGCGCGGCAAGCGCCGATTCCTGCGCCAGATTTCCAGGCCTGAAGCTGACATGGACAAGGTCGATTGCGTCGTCATTGGAGCGGGGGTGATCGGGCTCGCGATCGCACGGCGCCTGGCCCAGGCGGGCCGCGAAGTGGTCGTGCTCGAGGCCGCCGAGGGCATCGGTACCGTCACCTCCTCGCGCAACAGCGAGGTGATTCATGCCGGCATCTATTACCGTGCCGGCAGCCTGATGGCGCAGATGTGCGTCAGCGGCAAGCGCGCGCTCTATCGATACTGCAGCGACCACGGCATTCCGCATCGCAATTGCGGCAAGCTGATCGTGGCGACGACGCCGAAGGAAACCGAGAAGCTGCAATCGATCCGGGCGCATGCCGAGGCCAATGGCGTCGACGACATGCAGTTGCTGACCGGCAAAGCGGCGCGCGAACTGGAGCCGGCGTTGAATTGCGACGCGGCGCTGTTGTCGCCGTCCACCGGCATCATCGACAGCCACGCCTATATGCTGGCGCTGCGGGGCGATGCGGAAGAAGCCGGCGCGGCTTTCGCATTCCACACCCCGCTGCTGCACGCGCGAACCAACGCCGGTCATATTGAAATCGAAGCCGGCGGCGATGCGCCGATGACCCTTGCGTGCAACCTGCTCGTCAATTCGGCCGGATTGGGCGCGCCTGCGGTGGCGCGCAACATCGAGGGTATGCCGATCGAAATGATTCCCTGCGCTTATCTCGCCAAGGGCAATTATTTTAGCTGCAGTGCGCGGGCTCCATTTTCGCGCCTGATCTATCCGGTGCCCGAGCCCGGTGGGCTGGGCGTGCACCTCACCCTCGACATGGCCGGACAGGCCCGGTTCGGCCCCGACGTCGAATGGGTCGAGAGCATCGACTATGCGGTGGACCCCGCCCGCGCCGAGCGATTCTATCCCGCGATCCGGCGCTATTGGCCGACGCTGCCGGACGGCGCGCTGATGCCGAGCTATTCCGGAATCCGGCCGAAAATCGTGCCGCCGGCCGTCGCCACGCAGGATTTTCTCATCCAGGGTCCTGCCGATCACGGCATCGCCGGGCTGATCAACCTGTTCGGCATCGAATCGCCGGGATTGACGTCATCGCTCGCGATCGCCGATCACGTCGGCGCGCTGGCAGAGCTGTGACGAAGGCCGAAACATCACCGACAGGCGGACGAGCGCATCGGCGCCCATCCGGCCGTGTGGGGATTTTCGATACTTTGCTGGACACTTAGTGGAGGGTTTCGTCGGCGGTTTGCTTCAACCGCTCGATCTGATCCTTGACCATCAACTTGCGGCGCTTCAACTCGACAATTTGCAGGTCGTCTGTGGAAAGGTGCACGAGCGCTTCGTGCAATTCATTCTCGAGAATCTTGTGCTTACGTTCAAGTTCAACAAGATGCGCCTGTAGTGCCATACGAAATCTCCTCGGTGGGTGAAACCTCAGATTCGATCCGGACGCGGGAGTGTACACCAGCCGCCGAATCTGTCGATGGGTATCCGGAATCGGGGCCTCTCATATTTTCGGATTTATCTGTAACCAATCGTGACTATGGAACCCGATCGGCTTGCGGAGCGGCCTCGCAGGGACGATATTCACCGCCAGCTTCCGAAGAATCCGTTCGCAACCTGATCGCGCTTTCAGCTAACGTAGACCATGACCGACGATGATGAGCGCGAGCTTGAAACCGAGCTCGCCAGGCTGCAGCAGGAGCATCGCGATCTCGATGCGGCGATCGACGCGCTGCATCAGTCGCCGGCGCCGGACTTGTTGCGGCTGCAGCGGCTGAAGAAACGCAAGCTGCAGTTGCGCGACCGCATCGCCTTCATCGAAGACCAGATCACGCCCGACATCATCGCCTGATCGTTGCGCTTGCCGTGCTCCGGCTAGTTCGGCGCGCAACCAGTCCGCCTTCGCAGATTCTTTTCCCCGACATCCACACGCCGCGGCGCGATGGCTTGCCAGTCGGCCAGCAAAAAGGGCCTCGCGGTTGGCGAATGCGGCTTGACTCGACTAGAACAAAAAGAGAACATATCCGTCTGCCAGCCTCGGGAGTACAGCCATGTCCACCAAACCGTCCCTGTCCGACAACAACCGTTACGAGCAGGCCTGCGATCAGGCGATTGCGATGTGCGACGGTAATCTGCGCTCGACCATCAAGGCGCTGATCATGGCGAACGAGTATCTGGAAATCGAACTGGAGGCTCTGCAGGCCGCGATAGCAGCCGGCTGTGTACCGGCGAAAGCGTTTTCGAGCGAAGTGGATACCGGTTCGCATAGCAATCAAGCTTGCGCAGATTGCGTAGACTTATCTGCGGCAGAAAACGCGTCAAAACAAAGACCACGTGCGAGTAGCAACGCGGCCTGATCCGGAGCGATCACACTGGAGCGATACAATGGCCGATGTCACCTATTACGTCGCAATGCCATTCCTGCAGGACGATAGCGGCTCGCCGGTGGCGGGCGCCGCGGAAGAATGCCAAAGCCCGACCACCGCGTTGCGGCGCGCCGAGACGATGTCGCGGATGGCCGGCAGCATTGGCGCCGTTGCCTTCAGCCGCAGCGGCGATCCGATGATGGGTGAATTCGGCGATGCGAAACTGCTGCGCAAGTTCGGCAACGTGCCGGACGACCTCAGCGGGCTTTAGCCAGATCGTCGATCGGAATTTTTTGAAGGATGGGCAAAGCGCAAGCGTGCCCACCAACTTTTCTTCCATGCTCGTCCGATGGTGGGCACGGCGCGAAGCGCGCCTTTGCCTACTCTACGCCTTTGCCTCATGCCGCCGCAGCGCCTTGCGCACATACATGGCGCTGTCGGCCGCTTCCAGCGCACGACCGGCTTCGGAGTGGGTATCGAGCACCGAGACGCCCGCGGAAGCGCCCGCGGTAGTGGTGCGGCCATCGAACACGAAGCTGAGGCGATCGATCGCCTCCTCCAGCGCGGCCGCCTTGGCCCTGGCGTCGGTTTCGCTGAGATTCCACAACAGCAGCGCGAACTCGTCGCCGCCGAGCCGGCCCACCATGTCGGAAGAGCGCACCTGCGCCAGCAGCGCCGCGGCAACGGCCTTGAGCACCTGGTCGCCCGCGGCATGTCCGAAGGCGTCGTTGATCGGCTTCAGCCGATCGACATCGAGCACGACCAGGGCACCGGAGGCGCGATAGCGCTTCATATAGGCGATCGCGCGCCTGAGCTCGCGCTCGAAACCGCGCCGGTTCGGGATGCCTAACAGGAAGTCGGTATCGGCGGAGGCCTGAAGTTCCTCGATCTGCGCCTGAGTCCGGGCGAGCTCCGCTTTTAGCCGGCGAATCGTCGTCTTGGTTTCGTTGGAAGCTGCCGGCGGCCGAGATGCTGGTGGCGGCGATCGCCGTGGTGCGGATTTTCGCCCGGAAGCCGCGTTTTTGGGGCGTTTTCCGGCCCTGGAGGCGGTCGCCCTGGTTTTCTTCTTCATGGCCTTCCCTGTGCAGGCACGCTTATGAAGGCTTGCCGGGATTCACCAAGACAGGATAGTCCATTCCTAATCCCTTGCCACGCCTTGGATGAGCCCCGGGCCGACCCTATAATCGGCCTATGTTTCTGGATTCCCGAACAGAATTGACGAGATGACCGCACCGATCGCCATCATTATGGGCAGCCAGTCCGACTGGGAGACCATGCGCCACGCCGCCGAGACCTTGGCGGCGCTCGGGATCGACTGCGAAAAACGCATCGTCTCGGCCCATCGGACCCCGGACCGGCTGTTCGCCTTCGCCAAGGGCGCCAAGGCTCAAGGCTTCAAGGTCATCATTGCCGGAGCCGGTGGCGCGGCGCACCTGCCCGGCATGGCGGCGGCATTGACGGAACTCCCCGTGTTCGGCGTTCCCGTCGAATCCAAGGCGCTGTTGGGGATCGATTCGCTATACTCGATCGTGCAGATGCCGGCCGGCGTTCCCGTCGGCACGCTGGCGATCGGCAAGGCCGGCGCCATCAACGCCGCACTGCTCGCAGCAAGCGTGCTCGCTCTGAATGACCCGGCGCTGGCGACGCGATTGGCCGCCTGGCGCAAGCAGCAGACGGATGCGGTCAAGGAGCGCCCGGAGGGTTCGGCGTGACGGTTTCAGACAAGGTGAAGCTGAAGCCGGGCGACACCATCGGGATTCTCGGCGGCGGACAATTGGGCCGGATGCTGGCCATGGCCGCGGCGCGCCTCGGCCTCAAATGCCAGGTGTTTTCGCCGGACCCGGACTCGCCCGCCTTCGACGTGGTGCTGAACGCAACCTGCGCCGAATATGCCGACGTCGAGGCGCTCGAATTGTTCGCCAACGATGTCGACGTCATCACCTATGAATTCGAGAACGTGCCGGCCGCCACCGCCATGGTGCTGGCTGCGCGCCGTCCAGTGTTGCCGGCGCAGAAAATTCTCGAAACCACGCAGGACCGGCTGATCGAGAAGAATTTCGTCAAGCGACTCGGCATCGACACCGCGGACTATGCCGACGTGTCGTCGGCGGAAACCCTGCAAAGCGCCATTGCCCGCATCGGCCTTCCCGCCGTGATCAAGACCCGCCGCTTCGGCTATGACGGCAAGGGCCAGGCGATCATTCGTGAGGGTGACGACCCCGTCCGCATTTGGGAAGAACTCGGCACCAAATCCGCGATCCTCGAAGCCTTCGTTTCATTCGAACGCGAGATCTCCGTGATCGCCGCGCGATCGGCGGATGGCCATGTCGAATGCTACGACGTCACCGAAAACGAGCATCGCGATCACATCCTGAAATTCTCGCGCGTGCCGGCCGCGATATCGGATGAGCTGGCCGCACAGGCGCGAGCCGTTGCCGAGAAGATCGCCCATGCGCTCGACTATGTCGGCGTGCTCGCGGTCGAGCTGTTCGTCGTTGCCGGAAACGGCGGACCGCACGTGTTGGTCAACGAGGTCGCGCCGCGGGTGCATAATTCCGGGCACTGGACGCTCGACGGCGCGTCGGTCTCCCAGTTCGAGCAGCACATCCGGGCGATTGCCGGCTGGCCGCTCGGCAAGCCGATTCGTCACGGCCAGGTCACCATGACCAATCTGATCGGCGACGATATCCTCGACTATGAGCAGTGGCTGACGGTTCCCGGCGCCACGGTTCATCTCTACGGCAAGGGCACGCCGCGGCCGGGCCGCAAGATGGGCCATGTCACTGAGGTGGCTCCGGCAAGCAAGAAGTAGCTCGCCGCCGAGCGCGTTTGCAGATCAGGCCGTCTTCAAGCCTTCCACGACGCCGGCCGGCTCCTCGCTGAGCCAGCGATAGATCGCGCCGCCGAGCGCACCGCCGATCAAGGGCGCAACCCAGAACAGCCAGAGCTGCGTCAGCGCCCAGCCGCCGACGAACAGCGCGGGCCCGGTGCTGCGCGCGGGATTCACCGACGTGTTGGTGACGGGGATACTCACGAGATGGATCATCACCAGCGCCAATCCGATGGCGAGCGGCGCAAAGCCGGCAGGCGCCTTGCCGTGGGTGGCGCCCATGATGATGAACAGGAACATCATGGTCATCACAACTTCGGTGATGAAGCAGGCCACCATGCTGTACTGACCCGGCGAATGCGCGTCATAGCCGTTGGAGGCGAAGCCCTTGGCCAGATCGAAGCCGGGCGCGCCGGTTGCGATCACATAGAGCAACGCCGCGGCAGCGACAGCGCCGATCACCTGCGCGATCACGTAAGGAACGATCTGCTGCGCAGGAAACCGTCCGCCGGCCGCGAGACCGATCGTGACGGCGGGATTGAGATGACAGCCGGAGATGTGGCCGATCGCATAGGCCATGGTCACGACGCTCAGGCCGAATGCCAGGGACACACCGACCAAGCCTATACCGACCTCCGGAAAACCGGCGGCGATGACCGCGCTGCCGCATCCCGCAAAAGTGAGCCAAAACGTGCCGATCGCTTCAGCGGTATATTTTTTGGTATTCATAGTCGCCTCCCGCATGTTTTTGCGCCGCTCGATGTTAGGGAGGGCCCGTGAAGGGCTCGTTATTTGAGGAAACGGGCTCGTATCGCCGATTTTCGCAGCTTTCCGGGGCCGGAAACCGCCTTCTCAGGTGGACATCTGCGGTTTTGTCTGCTACATGCCCGCGCTCAGGGTTGAGGACCAGGCCTTTCGCCGGCCCTTCGCTTTACCAGAATTCCTATCCGATCAATTGAAGAGGATGCCGCGTGCAGGTTCTCGTCCGCGATAACAATGTCGATCAAGCCCTCAAGGCGCTGAAGAAGAAGATGCAGCGCGAGGGTATCTTCCGCGAGATGAAGCTCCGCGGCCATTACGAAAAGCCGTCCGAGAAGAAGGCCCGTGAAAAGGCCGAAGCCGTGCGCCGCGCGCGCAAGCTGGCCCGCAAGAAGCTGCAGCGTGAAGGCTTGCTGCCGATGAAGCCCAAGCCGGTGTTCGGCGCCGGTCCCGGTGGCGACCGTGGTGGCGCTGGCGGCCGTGGGCCGGGCGCAGGTCCGCGCGGACCGCGCTAAGCAGTTCGCTAGATTTGAATGAAAAACGCGGACCTTGGGTCCGCGTTTTGTTTTTCGCGATCTTGTTCCTCAGAATTCGGGCGCGACGGAAAATCGGCGCGCGCCGGCCTGCTCGATCACCCACATCGCCGTCGACGCCATTGCGGCCATTTTGACCGATGCATTTTGCGAGCCATCGGGTTACCTATGCCCTGTTCGACGCGCGAGTATTCCGCCGCATGGCCGTTACCGACCGCAATACACTTCCCTGCGCTTCGCGCTTCACGGCCGCATCCATCGTGCTGCTCGCGATTGTTCTCGGCCTGCCCCTCGGCGGCTGTTCGTTCGACTTGGGATCGTGGGGATCGGACAAGGAAAAGCCGCAGGCCGTCGAACAGAAACCGACCGGCACGATCAGCGGGCAAAGCGTCAGCGATGCCCAGAGCCACGCAACACGCGGCCAGACGCTCGCCAAATCCGGCAAGGCCGAGGAAGCGCTCGCGGAATTCGACCGCGCGCTCGTACTCGATCCCTACAACGTGCAGGCCCTGTACGGCCGCGGCCTGATCTATCAGGCCGACAAGCAGCATGAGCAGGCGATCGCAGATTTCACAGCGGCCAATGGCCTGACGCCGCAACGGGTCGAGCCGCTGCTGGCGCGGGCGAGCAGCTATCTTGCCATCGACAAGACAAAGGAAGCTGCTTCCGATCTGGACGAAGCGGTGCAGGCCGATCCCAACAGCGCGCAAGCCTGGTCGGCACGCGGCGTCACCTATGAGCGCCTGGGCGACAAGGCCAAGGCGTTCACATCCTACGGCCGTGCGCTCGCGCTCCGCCCCAAGGACGACGCCGCCCGAAGCGGGCTCGCGCGTACCGGCGGCTAGAGGCTTTCTGTCGAAGACCGCAGACTATTTCGGCAGCACCGCGTGGAAGATCGACTTGGCGGTCGACAGCGCGTCCTCGGCAGCCGCCGTGGCGCGTTCGCGGACGGAAGGCTCGGTAACTTCGGCACGCAGATCGAGCGGCCGCGAGACCGGAATTTCGGCCGGCGGGACTGGGCGGTTCGGGTCGGTGGCCTCAGCATAAGGCGGCCGTGCCTGCGGCGAAACCTGACCATTGGGTTCCCCAGCGGGAGAGCCTGAGACCATGACCGGCGGCGGCAGCGGACGAAGCGCGGGCGCATTCACGGCAGCAGGCGCATTTGCGACCCTGGGTGCTTCGGGCGCGCGGGCCGTCTCGGGGGCGCGCGGAGACGTTTCGCCGTTGGCGCGCAGGCGTTCAATCGCGGCGCGCGCCAGATCGTTGGCATCGCGCCGTTCATCCGGAGTAACCGCAGTCTCGACCGGGGGCGCAGCCGCCGCAACCGGAGTGGCCTGGGACGCCACAGGCTGCACGGGCGACGGCAGCACGACCCTGATCTTTTCCTTTTCACGCGGCAGCGCTGCATGACGGCGCTGGTCGGCCGGATTGCTGGCGGCGTCGGCCGGGTTCTCGGCTGATTTTACGTCGGACTTAGGATCGGAAGACTTGGAGTCGGAGGATTTGGCATCTGAAGATTTGGCATCGGCTTTGGCGTCAGCCTTCGCTTCGGACTTTTCTTCGGCTTTCGCTTGGGCCTTATCAGCCACCGCCGCCCGTTCGGCAGCGGTCTTCTCCATGATGGCCTTCTCGGAGATACCCCTCGCTTTGACGCCTGCGGCCGGAAGGTTGCTCACGCTGGCCGTGGTCTCGGACGTCTTGGCATCGGAAGTCTTGGAATCGGACGTCCTGGCACCGGAACTGGCTTCAGCCTTGCCGGGATTGGCGGCCGACGACGCCGCCGCGGGAGCGTCCGCGCTGGGCTTGGTCACGATGTAGTGGTTGACGATGTACGCCCCGATGACCGTCGCGGCCACCGAAGGGAAGATGTCCACCGCAAATTTCTTCACGTAATTCAGCATTCCGGCCACTCCCCGCGGTCCTCCAATTGCCGGAACTTTGAGGCACATTGAGGGATCAACTGCGACAGATCGGTGGCAATTCAGCAGTTCCCGTGCAGGCCCAGCGAAACAGGCTAGAGTCGATCAAAACTGCCTGCTTCTCCAGGCCGCAGCGCGGCACGCACAACGGGTGGTCCCTGCCCGGGGAAGCAAACCTGAAAACCGAGGTGGAGCGGTCAGGGCTTCAGCTCGACCTCCAGAAACACAATCTCGCTTGCGGTCTCGTTCAGCACGTCGTGCTGGACCCCGGCCTTCCGGAAATAGGATTTGCCGGAGGCGAGCTGCGCCTTGGTGCGTTCGCCGTTCGGCGCGACGATGGTCATCTCGCCCGAGGTCACCGGCACGATCACGTAATCCATTTCATGGGTGTGGTGGCCGGTGGCGCTGCCCGGCGCCAGCCGCCACTCGGTAACGCGGACTTCTGATGTGTCGACCTGAACATCGGACTTGGCGGCAAGCATTTCATTCTTCTCCGATTACGGCACGAACACCATAAACACGAACACGGCAAACACCACCATGTGGACCAGCCCGAACAGGATGTTGGTGCGGCCGGTGCCGAAGGTGAGAATGCTCAGGAAGAATGTGAGCAGCAGCAACACCATGCCCTGACCGTCGAGCCCAAGCACGAGCTCCTTGTCGAGCACGTACGTGGCCAGGCCGACGGCGGGAATAGTTAGCCCGATGGTCGCCAGCGATGATCCGAGCGCGAGATTGATGCTCTTCTGCAGATCGTTGTTGCGCGCCGCTGCGAAAGCGGTGACCCCCTCCGGGAGCAGGATGAGGATCGCGACCAGCACGCCGGCGAACGCCGGTGGGGCGCCGATCATCGCGGTCACGACATCGACCACCACCGAAAATTTCTTGGCTAGAAGCACCACGGCGAGTAGGGAGATAAGCAGCAGCGCGATGCTGAGCGCCAGCATCCGGTTCGACAGGGATGACGTTTCGGTGGCGGCACCGTCGCCGCCCTTGATGAAATAATCACTGTGCCGGATCGTCTGGGTATAGAGGAACACGCCGTAGAGCATGAGCGTGACCAGATCCACAAAGCCAAGCTGTGCCGCCGAATAGATCGGCCCCGGCGCCGTCAGCGTATAATTGGGCATGATCAGCGTAATGGTCGACAGCACGAACAGCATGCTGAGATAAAGGTTGGCGCCGGAGACTTGGAAATCCTGCTCGCGGTAGCGCAGGCCCCCGATGAAGATACACAGGCCCACCAGGCCGTTGCACACGATCATCACCACCGCAAACACGGTGTCGCGCGCCAGCGCCGGCTGCGGCTTTTCGCCGAGCATGATGGTGGCGATCAGCGCGACTTCGATGATGGTGACGGCGAGCGTCAACAATAGCGTGCCGTAAGGCTCGCCGATCCGCTCGGCGATCACCTCGGCATGATGCACGGCTGCGAACACGGTACCGAACAGGATCACCAGCAGCGTGGCCGCGAACAAAAACCCACCAACTGAGGGAGTAAAGCTGAGCTCAAGGCCGGTGGCCGCGCCAAACAGCAGAATTGCCAGCGCCGGGAATGTCCAGGCGGATCGCGGCATCGACCCATGTGCGCTCATGCGGTCAAGTTCCCAACCGGTTTGTGGACGGAAGATACGCCCGTCCATGCTGCGACCATCCCTGCGCAAGGTTGATAAAATTCCGCGCGATTTCAATCGCGCCGAAATTATCGAGATCGTTATGCCCTCCCCTGGCAAGGCGGACAAACCGTTTCGGCTCGTTCGCCAGCGCGAACAGCCGTTCGCCAAAGGCGACGGGTATCGTGGGATCGAGCGCGCCATGCATCATGAGCAGCGGAACCCTGATCCGGCCGATGCGCCGGTCGGAGTGGAATTGATCGCGCATCAACAGCCGCACCGGCGCGAACCAGAACGCGGACGCGGCGACGTCCACAATGGAAGTAAAAGGCGATTCCAGGATCAGCTTTCCGACCGGCTGCTCGCCCGCCAGCGCAACTGCGACGCCGGTGCCAAGCGAGAATCCCCACGCAACGATTCTGTCCGCGCTGTATCGCGCTGCCGTGAAAGCATAGGCCGCCGCGGCATCCTGCAGCAGTCCCTGCTCGCTCGGCTGCCCGCTCGAGCCGGCATAGCCGCGATAGGAGAGCGCGACGATTCCTGTCCCGTCGGCGATCAGGCCGCGAAACCGGCCGAAGAAGCCAGCGAGATAATCGCCATTGCCGTGGAAGTAGAGGACGACCGGACGCCCCGGCTTGGCCGGAACATGCCAGACGATGACCTTCTCACCGTCGGCTGTGGCCAGGACATGTTCTTCTGCTTCGGGAAAGCCAGCCGCTTGCGGCGGCGTGCGCACGCTTGTCGGGGCAGGAAATAGCACGGCGCGCTGCGCGAAGAACATCGCGAGCAGACCACAGATATAACCCGCCGAAACGATGATCAGTAGCCATTTCAGCCCGGTCATGAATTTCCTGCGATCGCGTTACATCCCCTTGACGATGTTCTCGGTGACCTTCTTGGCGTCACCGAGCAGCATCATGGTGTTGTCGCGGTAGAACAGCGGATTGTCGATGCCGGCATAGCCCGATGCCAGCGAGCGCTTGATGAACATCACGGTGCCGGCCTTCCAGACCTGCAGCACCGGCATACCGTAGATCGGCGAGGTCTTGTCTTCTTCCGCCGCCGGGTTGGTGACGTCATTGGCGCCGATCACGAAGGCGATGTCGGCCTGGGCGAATTCGGAGTTGATGTCCTCGAGCTCGAACACCTCGTCATAGGGCACATTGGCTTCGGCGAGCAGCACGTTCATGTGGCCGGGCATGCGGCCCGCGACCGGGTGAATGGCGTACTTCACCTCGACGCCTTCCTTCTTCAAAACGTCGGCCATTTCGCGCAGCGCGTGCTGGGCCTGTGCCACTGCCATGCCGTAGCCGGGCACGATGATGACCTTGGAGGCGTTCTTCATGATGAAGGCGGCGTCGTCGGCCGAGCCGAGCTTGGCGGGCTTCTGTTCGCCGGAGCCGCCGCCCGCGACCGCCGTTTCGCCGCCGAAGCCGCCAAGGATGACCGAGATGAACGAGCGGTTCATCGCGTGGCACATGATGTAGGACAGGATCGCGCCCGAGGAGCCGACCAGCGCGCCGGTGATGATCAGCGCGGAATTGCCGAGCGTAAATCCGATGCCGGCCGCGGCCCACCCCGAATAGGAGTTCAGCATCGAGATCACGACCGGCATATCGGCGCCACCGATCGGGATGATCATGAGCACGCCGAGCACCAGCGCGATGATCGTGATCAGCCAGAAGTCGATCGCGCTGCCGGACCGGACCAGGCCGAAAATGAAGAACACCAGCGCCAACGCGAGCGCGATGTTGATGATGTGCCGGCCGGGCAGGATGATCGGCGCGCCGCTCATGCGCGCGGAAAGCTTCAGAAACGCGATCACCGAACCGGTGAAGGTCAGCGCGCCGATCGCGACGCCGAGCGACATTTCGACCAGGCTGGAGGCGTGAATGGCGCCGGGCTTGCCGATATCGAAGGCTTCGGGCGCGTAGAACGCGCCGGCGGCGACCAGCACCGCGGCCATGCCGACCAGCGAGTGGAAGGCTGCGACCAGTTCCGGCATCGAGGTCATCGGCACGCGCCGCGCGATGACAGCGCCGATGCCGCCGCCAATGGCGATGCCGAGCACGACCAGTAGCCAAGCCACGCCGTCCGCCGGCGGATGGCTCGCGAGCGTCGTGCCAATCGCGATCGCCATGCCGATCATGCCGAACAGATTGCCCTGGCGTGACGTCGCGGGGCTGGACAGTCCGCGCAGCGACAGGATGAACAGCACACCCGCCACGAGATAAAGAACTGCTGCCAGATTGGCGTTCATCTCAGGTCCCCATTTGACTTTGTCACCACGAGGTGCACGCCACTCACTTCACCTTCTTCTTGTACATCGCCAGCATGCGCTGGGTGACAAGGAAGCCGCCGAATATGTTCACGCAGGCGAAGATCAGCGCGACGAAGCCGAAGCCGCGCGCCCAGCCGCTGCCGCTCGAGATCATCGGCACGCCGACCGCGAGCAGCGCGCCGACCACGATCACGGAGGAGATCGCATTGGTCACCGACATCAAAGGCGTATGCAGCGCCGGCGTCACCGACCAGACCACGAAGTAGCCGACGAAGACGGCGAGGACAAAAATCGACAGCCGAAATACGAAGGGGTCGACGACTTGGGCGACATGCTCCATGGCTTCTCTCCTTAGGCTTTCGGCTGGAAGTTCGGATGGATGACGGCGCCGTCCTTGGTCAGCGCGGTGGCTTTCACCAGTTCGTCTTCCCAATTGACCGCGAGCGCCTTGTTCGCCTTGTCGACCAGCGTCTCGATGAACGAGAATAGGTTGCGGGCGTAAAGGCTCGAGGCCGATTGCGCCACGCGGCCGGCGACATTGGTGTAGCCGACGATCTTGATGCCATCGAGATCGACGACCTCGCCCGCCTTCGCGCCTTCGACGTTGCCACCGCGCTCGACGGCGAGATCGACCAGCACCGAACCCGGCTTCATCGATTTGACCATCTCGGCGCTGACTAGCCTTGGCGCGGGGCGGCCCGGGATCAGCGCGGTCGTGATCACGATGTCCTGCTTCTTGACGTGCTCGGCGGTGAGTGCGGCCTGCTTTGCCTGATACTCTTTCGACATTTCCTTGGCGTAGCCACCGGCGGTCTGGGCGTTCTTGAACTCTTCGTCCTCGACCGCGAGGAATTTGGCGCCGAGCGATTCGACCTGCTCTTTGGTGGCCGGACGCACGTCGGTTGCAGTAACGACGGCACCGAGCCGGCGCGCGGTCGCGATTGCCTGCAGGCCGGCGACGCCGACGCCCATCACGAATACCTTCGCCGCCGGCACGGTGCCGGCCGCCGTCATCATCATCGGGAACGCGCGGCCAAAGGACTCGGCCGCCTCGATCACCGCGCGATAGCCGGCGAGATTTGCCTGCGAGGACAGAACGTCCATGACTTGTGCGCGGGTAATGCGCGGCATCAGCTCCATCGCAAACGCCGAGACGCCGGCATCCGCGATCGTCTTCAGCGCCGCCTCATTGCCGTAAGGGTCCATGATGGCGATGACCAGCGCGCCGCGCTTGTACTTGGCGAGTTCTGAGGCCTCCGGCCGTTTCACCTTGATGATGATGTCGGCGTCCTTCAACGCGTCCGCGCTGACGGTGGCGCCGACGGCGGTGAATTCGGAATCCGGCAGGCCCGACTTGATGCCCGCACCCGGTTCGATCGCAACTTCGGCGCCCAGCGCCTTGAACTTCTTGATTGTGTCCGGGGAAGCGGCAACCCGCGGTTCGGACGGATCGATTTCCTTGGCAACGGCAATTTTCATGAGGCCTCCCCGGCGCGGCGGGCGCGCGCAAGCAAACTAGCGTTTTTTTCGCTTAGTTGGATACCGGTTTCGCAACCGGCATGCGTGCGAATTTTCTGGCCACCGCCGGGGCCGGCGGTGCAGGCACGACGCGTCAGGTCAGGAAATAGCCCATCAGGGCGACAATGATTACGACGGCGATGGTGCCGTATTTGACCAACATGATGAACCCTTCATAGGTCTGCTCATGGGCCTGATAGTCGTTGCCGTCAGCGGTCGTGTAGGCCACTTCGTTATGGTCTGCCATCGGTATCCTCAGTCAAAATCCGCGTTTCTCGCGTGCAATTACCGCAAAGCGTTTGGGAGGGCAACGGCCCCTTGCCTATCGGGTCATTCGGAAGGCCAATTATCCCGGATCCAGCGGGCCAGGCTTTCTTCGCTGACCTCGCCTGCGGCGAGGGAGAGGATGATGGCCGTCGCATGCGCCGGGTCGGGCGCAAAGTGTATGTCATTGACGCGCAGGAAAACCATCATGGCGTGGAACGCGATGCGTTTGTTGCCGTCCGCGAACGCATGGTTACGGGCAAGACCGAACGCATAGGCTGCGGCGAGCGCTGCCATATCGGTCTGCCCGCAATTCCATTGGTTCACTGGCTGCAAAATCGCCGACTCGAGAAGGCCACGGTCTCGAATGCCTTCCGGTCCGCCGAATATCGCCAGTTGCTCGGCATGCATGTCGATGACTTCGTCGACATCGAGCCGGATGGGTTCGCTCATTTTGCAAGCGCGGCAAACGTGTCGCGATATTCGTGCATGACCTGGCGGGCGATTTCCATGGTCCGCGCATGCTTGGGATTAAAGGGCGAAAGCCGCAGACTGCCATCCGGGTGCTCGACCGGATAGAACTTGTCTCCCTCCTTGAGATTGAGCCGGGCAAGAAGCTCTTTCGGCAGGATCACACCAACCGAATTGCCAATCTTCCGAATTTGAAGGGCGGTGTCCTCCAGCTTGTATTCGCGAGAGGCCCCGTTCTTGCCGGGAGGGGTTTTATTCATGTTAGGCTCCGTTATACAATATGTATAACATGCGCCATTAGCCGGTTCAACAAATGTTTTACGGCCCATCCTCATTGGGCCTACTGCCTCCGGCCGAAGGTGAGCCGTCGCTCGGTTGACGCGCTTTGTTCGCGCGAACCGGTACCGGCTTCGCCTGAAAATGCTCTATCCGACCACGAAATCGAAGCGCCCGGCGAGCCAGCCGGCGTTCTTGGCCGTGCGCACCAGCAATTCCTTGCGAAACAGGCCGTCAGTGCGGTTCAGCGCTTCGCCTGGGAAATAGAGCTGAGCGGTCAGCACGCGGCCGCCGCGCGGCTGCACCTTCACGTGGATATGGCGTGTGCGGCCGACATAGGCACCGGGCACGATGCTGCGCAACCGGTAGCGCCCTTCCGCATCGGAGAACTGGTGACCGCGCAAGCGAAAACCGTAATTGTCATATCGGCCCTTGTCGTCGGCCTGCCAGAAATCCAGCAAGGCTCCGGCGATCGGTTTGCAGGCACGGGTAAGAACGAAGCCGACCAGTTCGATCGGCTGCCCGGCCATGCCTTCTTCGAGCAGTTCGATCCGCTCAGGCGATGATGGCTTGAAAAATGGCCCTTCGGTTTGCGGCAGCGTTGCCGCCTCGCCATCGTGGCATTCCGGCGTGGGTGCAAGCGGGGCCTGAGCCATGCTGCCATCGACCATGAGCAGCGAACCGGCTGCGAAGACGCCCGCTCCAAGTACAACGCGCCGCGTCGGGGTGTCGATCATGGGGCACTCCCCTTCTGTCGTCACCGACATCATGTAGGGCGACGGCGGCAAAAATTGTGTCCGCGGCCCATCACAAATCCGTTTGGTGGCCGCCGGCGCCCCGGTCAGCCCATCGCTTCCAGTTCGTCGATCATGCCTGCGATGACCGACAGCCCGCCGTCCCAGAATTTGGGATCCCGGGCATCGAGCTCGAACGGCTTGAGCAGTTCGGAATAATGCTTGGTGCCGCCGGCTGCGAGCATGGCGAGATAGCGCTCGGCGAAACCCTCGGCGGCGTTTTCGTAGACGGCGTAAAGCGAGTTCACCAGGCAATCGCCGAACGCATAGGCGTAGACGTAGAACGGCGAATGGATGAAGTGCGGAATGTACATCCAGAAATTTTCGTAGCCGGGACGGATATCGATGGCCGGCCCGAGGCTTTCACCCTGCACGCTGAGCCAGATCTGGCCGATGCGCTCGGCGGTCAGTTCGCCGTTCTTGCGCTCGGTGTGCACGGCGCGTTCGAACGAATAGAACGCGA
The DNA here is from genome assembly GCF_001440415.1 of Bradyrhizobium retamae. GTDB lineage: Bacteria > Pseudomonadota > Alphaproteobacteria > Rhizobiales > Xanthobacteraceae > Bradyrhizobium > Bradyrhizobium retamae. Next base: position 64,850 of record NZ_LLYA01000203.1, on the reverse strand, counting down.
TCTGCCGCACCACGGTGTTGATCATGTCCTCGACCTTGCCGGCCAGCAGCGCCTGGCGCTGCTTGGCGTTTTTGGTCTGCGACAGCAGCCGCTTGAAGGTCAGCATTTCGCCGAACACGCTTGCCGTCTCCGCAAGCGTCAGCGGCGTCGGCGCCATCAGCGCGCCGTTCTTCGCCGCCAGCACCTGGTGCACGCCATGGCCGAGCTCATGCGCCAGCGTCATCACGTCGCGCGGCTTGCCCTGGTAATTCATCAGCACATACGGATGCGCCGAGGGCGTGGTCGGGTGCGAGAACGCGCCCGGCACCTTGCCCGGCCGCACCGGCGCATCAATCCAGCGGTCGGTGAAGAAACGTTCCGCGATATCAGCCATCTCGGCGGAGAAGCCGCGATAGGCCGTCAGCACCATCTTCTGCGCCTCGGGCCAGGCGATCGTGCCAGCCGCCGCGAACGGCAGCGGCGCGTTGCGGTCCCAATGCGCCAGCTTCTTCTTTTTGAACCAGCCGGCCTTCAGATTGTAGTAGCGGTGCGACAGCCGCGGATAGGCCGCGCGAACCGAGCCGACCAGCGCATCGACGACCTCGCGTTCGACGCGGTTATTCAGGTGGCGCGAATCCGCAACGTCCTGGAAGCCACGCCAGCGATCGGAAATTTCCTTGTCCTTGGCGAGCGTGTTGGTGACGAGGGCAAAGGTCCGCTCATTATCCTTGAACGTTTTCGCCAGCGCCTGCGCGGCGGCCTTGCGCTTTTCCGGCGCGCGGTCCTGCAGCAGATTGAGCGTCGGCTCGATCGCGAGCGCCTTGGTCCCGACCTTGAAGCGCAGGCCGGAGATGGTCTGGTCGAACAGCCGATTCCAGGCGGCATAGCCGCTCTGGGATTTTTCGTGAAACAACTGCTCGACGCGATCTTCGAGCTGATACGGCTTGTCCTTGCGCAGATCCTCGATCCACGGCCGGTAATGCGCGAGCTCGGGCGTCTGCATCGCGCGTTCGATCACGGCGTCTTCGATGCGGTTGAGTTCGAGCGCGAAGAACAGCAGATGCAGCGAGGCCGCCGTCAGCCGCTCGGAGACGTCGCCGTAGAATTTGGAAATCACGGGATCGACGCTGTCGCCGGCATGAACGAGGCCAGCATAGGAGCCGAGCCGGCCGGCCAGATCGTCAATCGCCTCGTAGCGCCTGACCGCTTCGGCGAGCCAGCGGCCGCCATCGTCCCGGGCGACGCCGTCCGCCAGCTTGCCCTTATAGTCGGCCTCAAACGCGACGCAGTCTGCGTCCATCTGCTGCAAATCGCGCGCGACTTCGGGCGCATCGATGCCGGAATAGAGATCGGCCAGATTCCATTCCGGCAGCTTGCCGGTTTTCGATTTGGCTGCGCTCGGCTTGCGGACCGCGGCTACCTTGCGCATTGCGGCTTTGCGGGACGTCTTGCTGGCTCGGGATGTCGCAGATTTCGCAGTCATGAATACTTTCAAATTGCGTGACGATCAAATTCGCGTGGCGGTGCTTTCGGCTCCGAACAGCAGCCGGTGCATTTCCGGCTCGCAGTACGTTAACAGATGCCTAGCGAACGCCGCCGGTTCAAGACCCAGTTCGTTGGACCAAGTTCCGCTTGTCAATCGGAATGCGACTGAATCCTTCTCGACCTGTGAGGTGAACGCGCAAGTTCAGAGCCAGCCACGCGCCAGGATCGGCCTACGACGACCGGCATCCGCCCTGCGCTCCTTGAACCAATCTCCGGCCTTTCGGTACTGCCGGGATTCCGGCGCAGCCTTGCATTGAAGCTCTCAGCGGGAACGTCTTGATATTTTGATCGTTTCATGATTACTGAACCACCTGATCTGAATAAGAGAGCGCAGCTCATCGCTGTGTTCTGCGTTCTGATAGAGCCGGACCAGTTGGTCAGGCTCTTTGCCTAACCGGAATAACGGGATGAGTTTTTTCGCAGTTTGACTGCGTCTTTCTAACTAGTGTGTCCAAGCCCGGGCCCCTCTGGCAGTTCAAGCGAACTGCGATGTCGGATTGGACCAATTCACGGAGTGGCCCGCATGTTTGAAATGATCTCCTCAGAAGCCCTGACAGCGTTTTTCCAGGTCGTGATGATCGATCTGGTGCTCGCCGGCGACAATGCGATCGTCATCGGGCTTGCAGCCGCTGGACTGCCCGATGCCCAGCGCAGGAAGGCGATTGTGGTGGGCATATTGGCCGCCACGGGCCTGCGGATCGGCTTCGCCTCCATCACCGTCCAATTGCTGCAGATCATTGGATTGCTGCTCGCCGGCGGCATTCTCCTGCTCTGGGTTTGCTGGAAGATGTGGCGCGAGTTGCGTTCATCGCATCATCATGAGCCGAAATTGAATGATCTGTCGGCTGCCGGGACGGTCGATGCATCAGCCCCAGCGGGTCATCAAAAGACGCTTGGCCAGGCGATCTGGCAGATCACGCTCGCCGACGTGTCGATGTCGCTCGACAACGTGCTCGCCGTCGCGGGCGCAGCGCGCGAGCATCCGATGATTCTGATCTTCGGCTTGGCGCTCTCCATCGCGCTGATGGGGCTTGCCGCCAACTTCATCGCGCGCCTGCTGGAGAAGCAGCGCTGGATCGCCTATGTCGGCCTCGCCATCATCCTCTATGTGGCTCTCGACATGTGCTATCGCGGCGCGATCGAGGTGTGGCCGCACCTCAACCTCTAGCCGCTTCTCAACAAGGCCGTTTTCAACGTTTAAGAGAACGTTAATCGGCATCGGCGAAATTTGCCCCGATTCGGTACAATTCAGTAGCGTGCGGGGAGAGCCATGGCTGCCACCATTTTGATTGCCGACGACGACGCCGTGCAGCGCCGTTTGGTTGAAAACATGGTGCAGAAGTGCGGCTATGAGCCCCTGGTCGTCGATAGCGGCGATGCGGCCGTGGTCTTGCTGACGGCTCCGGATGCGCAGGCGATCGACGCGGTCGTGCTCGACCTCGTAATGCCCGGTCTCGACGGGCTCGGCGTGCTCGCAAAAATGCGCGAAGCAGGCCTGAGCATCCCCGTCATCGTGCAGACCGCGCATGGCGGCATCGACAATGTGGTTTCGGCGATGCGCGCGGGCGCGCAGGATTTCGTGGTCAAGCCGGTCGGCTTCGAACGGCTGCAGGTGTCGCTGCGCAACGCGCTCAACACCTCGGCGCTCAAGGGCGAATTGCAGCGCATCCGCCACAGCCGCGAGGGACGGCTGACCTTTGCGGACATCATCACGCGCAGCGAAACCATGGCAGCCGTGCTGCACACCGCGCAGAAGGCGGCAGCTTCCAGCATTCCTGTTCTGATCGAAGGCGAATCCGGCGTCGGCAAGGAATTGTTCGCCCGCGCCATTCACGGTTCCGGCGAACGCAAGGCAAAGCCCTTCGTCGCGGTCAATTGCGGCGCCATTCCCGACAATCTCGTGGAATCAATCCTGTTCGGCCATGAGAAGGGTGCCTTCACCGGCGCCACCGAACGCCACATGGGCAAGTTCGTCGAAGCTTCCGGCGGCACGCTGTTTCTCGACGAGGTCGGCGAGCTCCCGCTGGCAGCGCAAGTAAAGCTTTTGCGCGCGCTGCAGGAAGGAACCGTCGAGGCGGTTGGGGGCCGCAAGCCGGTGAAGGTCGACGTCCGCATCATTTCCGCCACCAACCGCAAGCTGCTCGACCTCGTGAAGAGCGGCGCGTTCCGCGAGGACCTGTTCTACCGGCTGCACGTGCTGCCACTGACCATCCCGCCACTGCGGATGCGGCGCGAAGACATCCCGTATCTGTTGCGGCATTTCCTGGCGCGCTTTGCCGCCGAGGAGAACCGCACCATCACCGGCATCAGCGGCGAGGCCGTGACCCATCTCGCGCAGCTCGATTGGCCCGGCAACATCCGCCAACTCGAAAACACGGTGTATCGCGCCGTCGTCATGAGCGAGAGCGATCAACTCGGCCTGTCTGATTTCCCGCAAGTCCTCGGCCAGGTCGTGCCGGACGGCCAGCTAACGCACAGCGAGCCGCTGGTCGTCGCGCCGTCGACGGCACCTGCCATGGTGTCAGGTAGCGAAATACCAATTGCCCCGCTCGCCATTGCCGGCAGCCTTTCGATACTGACCGCCACCGGCGAGGTGCGGCCGCTCGAAGACATGGAAAACGAAATCATCCGTTTCGCGATCTCGCATTATCGCGGCCAGATGTCGGAAGTCGCGCGTCGGCTTAAGATCGGTCGTTCCACGCTCTATCGTAAGCTCGACGAAGCTGCCGCCAGCGACCCGGCCGAAGGCGGCGCGCAGGACGCCAGTTGAGACGCAAGCAACGGCGCTTACGCGATTACGGCGCCCGCGTGGCAAAGATCGTGGCAAACCAAGGACATCGGTCGTTCGGAAGCTTTTGAACCGTGGCTTGGCGGTGACAGACAAATGGCGGGTGGCGTGGCAAAACCGCGTGACCCGAATGCAAACGGGTAGTTTGAGGTCAGTTTGTCGTGAGTTGTCCCGCATGGCGCTGGCTGCATGAAAGGGGCACATGTATCGTCTGCGTTTGAATCCTGACGTGCAGGCGTACGACTGAAAAACCGATCGAAGCCGGCGCTTTCCCGCGCAAGCTATGAACAATGCCAACGACTGTTCCATGCCGGGGCAGTTTCGCCCAAGGGGGTGTGACGATGCGTGACTGTTCGAATCGTGCAGGATTTGACCGCGTGCTGATGGCCGTCGCGGCAACCTTCCTCACGGTATCCGTGACCTCAGCACTGGCGGCTCCGTCGGATACGCCGCGCGCCAGTGCTGCCGAACTCGCGATCGACGCAGCCATTCCCCGTCCCGAGCCCGCCAACGTTCCGCCTCCCACCATCGGCGATTTCAAGATGGACTCGACCGGCGCAGTGCCCGATGCGGCCAAGGCCACAGAGAAGCCGGCCGAATCGGGGACGGCCCCGAAGGCAGCTGAACCCAAGACGGATATCAAGCCGACGGAGAACGTCACCGCGCCAGCGGCCAAGCCGAGCGACGCCGCCACAACCACGCCTCCGGCTGCGACAGCCACCGCGCCCGCCCCCGAACCCGCCAAGGAGCCGGTGAAGGTCAGCACCGTCGCACCGGCCGACCAGCCGGTCGCCGACCGGTTGCGCGATATGCTCGGCGCCAAATCGCTGCGCGATTTCGACCGCAAGAACGAGCGCGCTGCCGTCGAGAAGTTCTACTCGGCGCGGGACTATGCGCCGCAATGGACGCAAGCCGGCAAATTGACCGACAGCGGCAAGGGCGTGATCGCCCGCCTGAAGGACGCCGCCGCCGAAGGCCTCAATCCGGCCGACTATCCGGTTCCGGATTTTGCCGCCGCCACCTCGCCGGACCAGCTCGCCGAAGCCGAACTGAAACTGACCGCGAGCATGCTCGACTATGCGCGACAGGCCCAGAGCGGCCGGATGCACTGGTCGCAGGTCGCTGGCGACATCCTCTATCCCGAGCACCCGACCGATCCGGCCGAAGTGCTCGCCAACATCTCGACCGCCAAGGACGCTTCCGCCGCGCTCGACGGCTACAACCCGCCGCACAAGCTTTACAAGGACCTTAAGGCCAAGCTCGCCGAGCTGCGCGGCCAGGGCGACGGACCGATGATCCACATCGCCGAGGGTCCGGCGCTGGCGTACAAGGCCGCCACCAAGAAGCAGGGTGAGGTCGCGCCGGAAGACCCGCGCGTGCCGCAACTGCGCGCCAAGCTCGGTGTCACCGAAAAACCCGACGGCACGCATTACGACGCCAAGGTTGCTGCCGCCGTACGCAAATTCCAGGAGAGCGTCGGTCTCAAGCAGACCGGTGTGCTCGACGACCGCACGGTGAAGGCGATCAACAGCCCGAAGCGCGACCGGCAGATCGACGTAGTACTCGTCAACATGGAGCGCCTGCGCTGGCTGCCGCGTCAACTCGGCGCGGCCTCGCTCGGCAATGCCTATGTCATTCTCAATGTGCCCGACTTCACGCTGAAAGTGATGCAGAACGGGGCCCCAGTGTGGACCACACGCGTGGTGACCGGAAAGCCGGGAAGACATGCGACGCCGATGCTGACGGAGACGATGAAGTTCATCACCGTCAACCCGACCTGGAACGTACCGCCGTCGATCATCTACAACGAGTATCTGCCGGCCCTGCAGCAGGATCCGACCGTGCTGGATCGCATGGGTCTGAGGCTCGAGCGCCGCCGCGACGGCAGCATCCACATTTCGCAGCCGCCCGGTGAAGCCAATGCGCTCGGCCGCATCCGCTTCAACTTCCCGAACAAGTTTCTGGTCTATCAGCACGACACCCCGGACAAGCATCTGTTCGCAAAGGAAGAGCGTGCGTTCAGCCATGGCTGCATGCGGGTGCAGAACCCGGACCAATACGCCGCGACTCTGCTCGGCATCGTGATGCCGAACGACCGCTACACGCCGGAAAGAATCCGCAGCATGTACGGCCGCAGCGAGATCGACCTGAAATTCCCGACGCCGATACCGGTACACATCACCTACCAGACCGCATTCGTGGATGACGCCGGCAAGTTGCAGTTTCGCAAGGACGTCTATGGCCGCGACGCCACGATGATCGCGCTGCTCAAGAACAACCGCAATCGGGACCTGGAGGTCATGGTCTCCCATGCCCAACCGAATTATTCGCGCCCGTCCGGCTCGAGCCTGCCGGCCGGCGTCAACTTCGCCAGCGACAACACTTTCTCCTCCGGCCCGTCATTCTTCGAGCGCCTGTTCGGCGGTCCATCGACCGTGACACCGCCGGCACCGATCGGCCGGCGACCTCAACCGCGGTTCACCCGGTAATCCGGAGCACTACCGCCCGAAGGCAGAATTTCCGAACATGATCAACAATCTCTCCTCGCCGGAGAGATTGTTTACGTTAACTACTATCCATCCGGATTCGACACCGGGCACGTTTTCGCCACAGTCCCCGCGTTAGGTTAAGGCTTGCTTGGGGGCAGGACGGTAAACCTCGGTTAACCCTCCTGCTTTAAGAAAGCGTTCACCGTCTTTTGCCGGGGGTCTGCAAAAGAAACACCGTGAACGCTGGTCGACTGGGTGGGCTCATACGTGCTGGCTGGTTTCGCGCGCCAATTCAATCCGCTTGCTCTGCCAAAGGCCGGATGTCGGATCGGCTTGACGTCGCTTTTGCTGCTGGCCGGTGCCGGCACGGTGCATGATGCGACGGCGCTGAACGAAACCCGCACCCTCTCCTTCCACCATACCCATTCCGGCGAAGATCTCACCGTCACCTTCAAGCGCGACGGGCGCTACGACGAAGAGGCGCTGAAGAAGCTCAATCACCTCCTCCGCGACTGGCGCAGCCAAGAATCCACCACGATGGATCGGCACCTGTTCGATATCATCTGGGAAGTCTACCGCGACGTCGACGGCAAGAAGCCGATCCAGATCATCTCCGCCTATCGCTCCCCCGCCACCAACTCCATGCTCCGCCGCCGCTCCTCCGGCGTGGCGCGTTTCAGCCAGCACATGCTCGGCCACGCCATGGACTTCTACATTCCGGACGTGCCGCTGGAGCAGATCCGCGCCGCCGGCCTCCGCTTGCAGCGCGGCGGCGTCGGCTTCTACCCGACCTCCGGATCGCCTTTCGTCCACCTCGATACTGGCAGCGTTCGTCACTGGCCGCGCATGACCCACGATCAGCTTGCCAGGGTATTCCCGGACGGACGCACGGTGCACCTGCCGTCCAATGGCGGTCCGATGAAGGGCTATGAACTGGCCCGAGCCGACATCGAACGCCGCGGCAACGGCGACAGTGCCGCAACCATCAAGATGCCGAACCTGTTCGCGGCGCTGTTCAGGAGCGGCAAGTCGACTGAAGAGGATGACGAGGGCGGCGGCGCCCCCGTCAAGAACGAGAAGCCCGCACCGACCAGTGTGGCTGCTGTGAAATCCGCCGAACCGGTCCCGACCCCGCGCGCAAAGCCGGTCGGTGCGACGATCCAGCTCGCCTCGGCCGACGCCCAGATCGTGTCGGCGCCCAAAGCTCGAGCCGAGCCCAAGCCTGAGACAAAGCAGGTTGCGCAGGCGTCCGCCGACAAGGCCGAGCCAAGGCCGCAAACGCCGGCCGATATCATCAACTCCCGCGGCTTCTGGGACGACGTACCGACCGCGGCGAACCAGGCGACCCCGGCGCAGGTCGCGGCTCTCCGCGCCCGCCAGGCGCTCGCCGCCGCCACCGATCCGCAGCCGACCGCCAGCGTCAGCGACGCGTTCAACAAGGCAATGGCCTATGCGCCGGCCGCTTCTTCGCCGGTCGATCGCGCCAACGTCGTTGCCGCCTCCGCGGCTATCCCGCGCCCTGCCCGCCCGGCACGCAACGCCGGCGCCGCAGCGACCGAAATCAACACCGTTGTCGCCAAAGGCGCCCAGGGTCAGGACAGCATGGTCGCCACCTCGACCCGCCTTGCCGCCGCGCAGGGCAACAATATCTGGATGCGGGTGGTGATGCTGGCGCCGAGTGCCAGCAGCGCGATGTCGACGACCGTGCTCGGCGACACCGAGATGACCCAGATGCGCGCCCACTTCGTCAAGCCGCATGCCGCGGTCTCCATGACTTTCTCGGAAGATCCGATGATGGGCATGACCTGCGATCGCTTCACGGGATCGGCAACCGCGCAACTGCCGACGCAGTCGTTCGTGCTGCGCACCGCCGCGCTGCGCTAGGCGCCCTTTCCGCAAAATTCGCCGTCATCCTCGCGAACGCGAGGACCCATAATCCGAACGTGCGCGTTAGAGCCGGCTTTGGCCCCAGCTTTGCACAACATTACCATTTGTGGTTATGGGGTCCCGGCTCGCGCTCACTTCGTTCGCTTGGCCGGGACAGCGGAAACTCACAGCATCCCGAGCGCCTGCATGTAGGTTTCCAAAATGGTTTCCTGCTCGGCGCGCTCGTTGGCATCCTGCTTGCGCATCCGCACGATGGTGCGCAGCGCCTTGGTGTCGAAGCCGTTGCCCTTGGCTTCGGCATAGACGTCACGGATGTCGTCGGAGATCGTCTTCTTCTCTTCTTCCAGACGCTCGATGCGCTCGATGATGGCCTTGAGCTGGTCTTTGGCGAATCTAGTCGCGGGCTCGTCCTGGACGGCGGCGGCGGAGGTGGCCATCGGGTACTCCTGAGTGGAACTGATCGTGATGCTCGAAGATCAAGCGCCGCACGCGTTACCGCACGGCGCTTTTGCGCAGATGACCCTCAAGATCGGGGGGCCTCGCGTCAAGGCAGCATCGCGCTCATCCACAGCGCGCCCACAGGAGAAGGGGGCATGCCGTCCTTCCCGGGCGATGCGAAGCATCGAACCATGGTGCGCAATTGCGCACCTGAGAATCTCGAGATTCCCCGATGCGCAGTTGCGCATCTGAGGTCTGGTGCTAGCGCACCATCCCGGAATGACCAGCTCACTAGTGTAAGTTGAACGGCGCGATAGGACTCAATGCCCGGGATGGACCTTCTTTGCCGCGGCTAGCTGCTCGGGCGTGGCGGTGCCCTGATATTTTTCCTTCCACTCCTCATAGGGCATGCCGTAGACCGCCTTGCGGCTCTCGTCCTTGGTGACGGCGACCCCTTTGGCGTCGGCCTCTTCCTTCATCCAGTTGGACAGGCAGTTACGGCAGAAGCCGGCCAGATTCATCAGATCGATATTCTGGACGTCGGTGCGAGCACGCAGGTGGCCGACCAGGCGCCGGAAAACGGCGGCTTCCAGTTCTGTTCTGGTTTTGTCGTCAATCGTCATGGTCTTGGATCCCGCGTCACATGTGCCGAGCATATTGATATCAGGTGGGAATTGTCACAGATTTTGCCATATGTGCGCGCAAAATTGGCGATCTCACAAGGAGCCCCGGTTTCCCATAGCGCGGGAAAGGCGTTCCCGGCCGTTGACAGGCCCTGCCGGGTCACGCGAAATCGTCAATGATTTGATATAGCTTCGCTGCATGATCGGAAAAGATTCGCGCTGCTTGTTTCCCCTCCCCGCTCGCGTGACCGCCGCCGGCCTTGCGCCGCTGCTTGCGGTGGCGTGTCTGTGGAGCAGTCCAGCGGCGGCCGATTTCCGGCTCTGCAACAACACGTCCAGCCGGGTCGGCATCGCGCTGGGCTACAAGGATGCCGAGGGCTGGACCACTGAAGGGTGGTGGAACGTGTCGTCACGCAGTTGCGAGACACTGCTGCGCGGAACTCTTGTTGCGCGCTACTATTACATCTACGCGCTCGACTATGACCGCGGCGGTGAATGGTCGGGGCAGGCCTTCATGTGTTCGCGTGACAAGGAATTCACCATCAAGGGCACCGAGAACTGCCTGGCGCGCGGCTATGACCGCACCGGGTTCTTCGAGGTCGATACAGGCGAACAGCGAGCGTGGACCGTGCAACTGACAGAAGCCAACGAGCAGCCCGCGCAGCGCGTGCCGGGAATTCCAGGAACGATGGGACCGGGGGGGCCCGGCGGGGTTCCCGGCCTGTCGAATCCGCCGGGCGGACCGGGTCTGCCACCAGCCCCGGCGCCGAAGCAATGAGACGGCTCCGTCGCATCAAGATTCTCGCAACCCTCGGCCCGGCGTCGTCCGACAGCGCGATGATCCGGAAGCTGTTCGAGGCGGGTGCGGACGTGTTCCGCATTAACATGAGCCACACGCCGCACGACAAGATGCGCGAGCTGGTCAATACCATCCGCAACGTCGAGAGCAGCTACGGCCGTCCGATCGGTATCCTCGTCGACCTGCAGGGACCGAAGCTGCGGCTCGGCGCGTTCACCGAAGGTTCGACCCAGTTGAAGAACGGCCAGAGTTTTGTACTCGATTCCGACAAAGCGCCGGGAGACAACAACCGCGTGCAGTTGCCGCATCCGGAAATCCTCGCCGCCCTTCGGCCGGGCCATGCGCTGCTGCTCGACGACGGCAAGGTGCGGCTGATCGCCGAGGAGACCTCCTCCGAACGCGCGGTAACGCGCGTGGTGATCGGCGGCAAGATGTCGGACCGCAAGGGCGTCAGCCTGCCCGATACCGACCTGCCGGTGTCGGCGATGACGCCGAAAGATCGGGCCGATCTCGAAGCAGCCCTGGTGACCGGTGTCGACTGGATCGCGCTCTCCTTCGTGCAGCGCGCCGAGGACGTCCATGAAGCCAAGCGGATGATCCGGGGCCGCGCCGCTGTCATGGCCAAGATCGAAAAGCCGCAGGCGATCGACCGGCTCGCCGAGATCATCGATGCTTCCGACGCGCTGATGGTGGCGCGCGGCGACCTCGGCGTCGAGCTGCCGCTGGAGCGAGTGCCGAGCCTGCAGAAACAGATGACGCGGATGGCGCGCCGCGCCGGCAAGCCGGTGGTGATCGCAACCCAGATGCTGGAATCGATGATCCAGGCGCCGGTGCCGACCCGCGCGGAAGTCTCTGACGTCGCAACCGCCGTCTATGAAGGCGCCGACGCCATCATGCTGTCAGCGGAGTCCGCCGCCGGCAAATTCCCGGTCGAAGCGGTTTCGACCATGAATCGCATCGGCGAAGAGGTGGAGCGCGATCCAACCTATCGCTCGGTACTGTCGGCGCAGCGGGCCGAACCGGAGAATACGGTCGGCGACGCCATCGCGGACGCCGCGCGGCAGATCGCCGAGACGCTGGAATTATCCGCGATCATCTGCTGGACCTCATCGGGCTCCACGGCGATCCGCGTGGCCCGGGAGCGGCCGAAGCTGCCGGTGGTGGCGATCACGCCGAACCTTGCGACCGGCCGCAAATTGTCGGTCGTCTGGGGCGTGCATTGCGTGGTGGCGGAAGATGCGCACGACCAGGACGACATGGTCGACCGCGCCGGCTCGATCGCGTTTCGTGACGGCTTCGCCAACGCAGGCCAGCGCGTGATCATCGTCGCCGGCGTGCCGCTTCGCATCCCCGGCACCACCAACATGGTGCGCATCGCCACTGTCGGTGGGGAAGGCAAGCCGGAGAACTGACCGGCCTCCGTCATTCCGGGGCGGCGCGAAACGACGAACCCGGAATGACGAAAGAGCAACTGCAGCAAAACTACTGCAGCGTCGCGTCCAGCGTGATCTTGGCATTCAGCAGTTTCGACACCGGGCAGCCGGCCTTCGCTTTACCAGCCAGCTCCTCGAACTTTGCCTTGTCGGCGCCCGGAATCTTCGCATTCAGCGTCAGATGAATCGAGGTGATGGCAAAACCATCGCCCTGTTTTTCCAGCGTCACGTCGGCCTTGGTTTCCATGTGCTCGGCGGTGAGCTTGGCTTCACCCAGAATCAGCGACAGCGCCATGGTGAAGCACGCGGCGTGCGCCGCACCGATCAATTCTTCCGGATTGGAGCCAGGCTTACCCTCGAAGCGGCTCGAAAATCCGTAAGGATAATCGTTCAGCGCGCCGCTTTTGGTCGAGATCGCGCCCTTGCCGTCCTTGATGCCGCCCTGCCATTTGGCGGACCCTGATGTCGTGCTCATTGCATGCTCCTGATCGCGGGTTGGACCGTCGATAAACCGCAGCGTGGCAAATAGTTGCGACAAAGGCGCGTCGCAAAGGGGGAAGTTTCTAGGCCCCGACCAGCGCCTTGGCCGGCAGCACCGCCTGCACCACGAGGCCGCGGGCGCGGGCATCCATCACGCCAACGGCGCGTAGCGCCAAAAGTGTGACCGTTTGCACGGCGTCGCGCAGCTTCGCGGGGTCATCCAGATTCTCGGGCGCCAGCGGGCCAACCAGCGATTCATGCAGCGCACCGAGCAGCGCGGTGGCGGCGAGCGCGGTATCCTGCGCCGGCAGATGGCCGGCACGCACCGCGGCGTCAATTCTGGCAGCGATCTCGCCGGAGATTTCGCGGCGGCTGGCAAGCCGCGACACCGAGACGTCGACGTCGACAGGTTCGGCCAGAATGCCCCAGGCGAGCTTGCGCTGCGACAGCACATGCACGGCAACCGTGGTGACGGCGGCGGCGAGCGCCGAGGACGGTCCCGGCGCCGCATCCGCCGCACGGCGGATCGCGGCCAGCTCATCCCGCGAGACCTCGGCGATCAGTTCGGAAATCAGTTCGGCCTTGGAGGGAAAGTAACGATAGACGGTGCCGGCCGCGACATTGGCGCGGACCGCAACCGGGGCGATCTGCACCGCCGCCATACCGCCTTCGGCCGCAGTATCCCGCGCCGCCGCCAGGATGGCGCTACGCCGCGCCGCCAGTCTCTTTACGACCTGATGGGTTCGCCGATAGACCATGGCGCGTTTTCCGTCCCCGGCGCGCCCTTAAGCCCCGCGGAGCCTGCCAGAACGCGCACACATTCAATGTCTTGAGCGATAAAAAGCGCTATCGCTCGAAGAAGTGAACAACTATTCACGGCTGATGACAAGACGGTTTTGTAACGCGGATATCGGGAGAGGTTTTGCCGGCGGGGCTTGCGAACCATTAACAAGCTCTCAACGCTAGCCGGTTAGCATGCGCCGAGTTGGGCAGCCTCAGATCGGTCGAGTTCGGCCCTGATCGGTAAGCGCCGTCTGATGCACGCCATCTTGCGATGAGCGGACGTACTGCGTGCTCCCGCGATGAAGCTGAACTCTCTTGGAGAGCATTCCATTGTTGCGCCCTGTTGCGTTCCTGATTGGTGGTCTTCTGATCGGCACGGTTGCCGGCAAGGTGCTGACGTCGAGTGCCCACCAGGCCGGTTCGGCTGCGGTTGCGCCGCCGGCGCGTGTCGAACGGTCCTGCGCCCACACGTCCGGCAACACGGCAATCATTGTCGTGCACGGCCAGAGCAATGCGGGCAATTGGGGAAGCGCCCGACATACCGCGCGCGAAGCCGTCGACAATTTCGACCCGCTCACAGGCAAATGCTTTGCTGCCGCCGATCCCCTGCTGGGCGCCGATGGCATAGGCGGCAGCTTTGCAACGCGGCTCGGCGACATCCTGATCCAGGCCGGGCGCTACGATCGCGTGATCGTCGTACCCCTTGCCATTGGCAGCGCCTCGCTTTCGGTTCTGAACAATGAGCGGGCGGATTGGATCACAAACGCCATCTCGAAGTTGAAGGCGGCGGGCCTGACGCCGACGCATTTTCTGTTTCAGCAAGGTGAAACCGACGCGCGGTCAACGATATCAGCAGAACAATATGCCTCGCTGTTGCATCAGCTCGTAAAGCGATTTCGAGCGGCTGGGTTCGATGCGCCCTTCTATCTGTCACGCAGCACTAAATGCGGCGTAGCCGAGCCGAAGAACACGGCTGCGGTACGTGCCGGTCAACTCTCTGCTGTCGATAACGCGCTCAACATCCGCCAAGGGCCCGATACCGATACGATCGGAAATGACGGACGCAACGCCTCCGACGCTTGTCACATGAACGAGATCGGCACGCTTGCCAACGCCGCTCTCTGGGCGGCATTCATCAAGTAGCGGTTGATGATCTGACGCTTGTCGCGCGCTATGGCCGGCCTGGGTCCCGCGTTCGCGGGGACGACGTGTTGGGAGAGTATGGCTTCCCCTACTCCCAACTCAGCGCACCGCCGTTCTGGTACTCGATCACCCGCGTCTCGAAGAAATTCTTCTCTTTCTTCAGGTCCATCGCTTCCGACATCCAGGGAAACGGATTCTCGGTCTCGTCGAACACCCGCTGCAGCCCGAGCTGCGCGCAGCGGCGGTTGGCAATGAAGTGCATGTAGCTCTCGCACAGCGCCGCATTCAGCCCGAGAAAGCCGCGCGGCATGGTGTCTCGCCCGTAGGCCGCTTCCAGCTCGGCCGCCTCGCGCACCATGGCGCGGACTTCGTCCTGGAACGCCTTGGTCCATAGATGCGGGTTTTCGATCTTGATCTGGTTGATGACATCGATGCCGAAATTCAGGTGAATGGACTCGTCGCGCAGGATGTACTGGTACTGCTCGGCAATGCCGACCATCTTGTTGCGGCGGCCGAGCGAGAGGATCTGCGCGAAGCCCGTGTAGAACCACATCCCCTCGAAGATGACGTAGAAGGCGACGAGATCGCGCAGGAACGCCTGGTCGGCTTGCGGCGTCCCGGTCTTGAAATCGGGATCGTCGAGATGCTGCGTGTGCTTCAGCGCCCAGGCTGCTTTGTCGGTAATCGACGGCACCTCGCGATACATGTTGAACAGCTCGCCCTCGTCCAACCCTAAGCTTTCGACGATATATTGAAAGGTGTGGGTATGAACCGCCTCCTCGAACGATTGCCGCAGCAGATATTGCCGGCACTCCGGATTGGTCAGATGGCGGTAGATCGCCAGCACGATGTTATTGGCGACCAGGCTTTCGGAGGCCGCGAAGAAACCAAGGTTGCGCTTGATGGCGCGGCGCTCGTCTTCCGTCAGCCCATCGCGCGATTTCCACAGCGCGATGTCGGCCTGCATAGAAACTTCGGTAGGCATCCAGTGATTGTTGCAACCGGCGAGATATTTCTCCCAGGCCCATTTGTACTTCAGCGGCAGCAATTGATTGACGTCGGCGCGGCAGTTGATCATCCGCTTGTCGTCGACAGATACGCGTCCGCCGCGACGATCTATCATGCCGAGGCCGGTTTGTTCGGCCGGGGCAACGGATTGCACCACGACGGGCGGCGGCGTCTGACGCGGGGATGCGGATGGTTCGGACCAGTCGAGCATTGTGGTTTCCTTTTGTTCTTGCTGCTTACTGGCAGGCTTCGCATTCGGGATTATCGATCGAGCACGCCACCGCACCGGTTAAATCCGGCGCGGTGGCGGCCGGCGCGACGATGATCGGGCCTGGAGCCATCATCGCCGCGGACGCGACGCTGTTGAGCTTGCCGTCGGTCCCCCGGAGCGTGGACTTTTCGACATGCGTCGCGCTGCGCGAGCGCAGGTAATAGGTCGTCTTCAACCCGCGCGCCCATGCCAGCCGATAGAGCGCATCGAGCTTCTTGCCGCTAGGGTTGGCAATATAGAGGTTGAGCGACTGCGACTGGTCGATCCATTTCTGCCGCCGCGACGCTGCCTCGATCAGCCAGGCGCTGTCGATCTCGAACGCGGTGGCATAGAGCGCCTTGAGGTCGCCGGGAATGCGATCGATGGCCCCCAAGCTGCCATCGAAATATTTGAGGTCGTTGACCATCACCTCGTCCCACAGCCCGCGCGCCTTGAGGTCGCGCACCAGAAATTCGTTCACCACGGTGAAGTCGCCGGACATGTTGGATTTGACGTAGAGGTTCTGGTAAGCGGGCTCGATCGACTGCGCGACGCCGCAGATGTTGGAAATCGTCGCGGTCGGCGCGATCGCCATCACGTTGGAATTACGCATGCCGGTCGCCTTGACGCGCTCTCGCAAGCTATCCCAGTCGAGCGTCATGCCGCGGTCCATCGCGAGACGGCCGCGGGTTTCCGCCAGCAGTTCGATCGAATCGATCGGCAAGATGCCGCGGCTCCACAGCGAGCCGTCAAACGACGGGTATCGCCCGCGCTCGGCCGCCAGATCGACGGAGGCCGAAATGGCGTAATAGGAAATCATCTCCATGCTGGTATCGGCGAACGTTACCGCCGCATCGGAAGCCATCGCAATCCGTATCGCCTGCAGCGCGTCCTGGAAACCCATCAGCCCGAGACCGACCGGGCGGTGCCGCAGGTTCGAACGGCGCGCTTCGGGGATGGTGTAGAAATTGATGTCGATGACGTTGTCGAGCATCCGCATTGCCGTCGTCACACTGCGTCGCAGCCGCGCCTGGTCCAGCCGGCCTTCCCGCACGTGATTGAGCAGATTGATGGAGCCGAGATTGCAGACGGCGGTCTCGTCGTCGGAGGTATTAAGCGTGATCTCGGTGCAGAGGTTCGAGGAATGAATCACGCCGGCATGGCGCTGCGGCGAGCGCAGATTGCAGGGATCCTTGAACGTGATCCAGGGATGTCCAGTCTCGAACAGCATGGTCAGCATCCTGCGCCAGAGATCGGTGGCGCGGATCTGCTTGAACACGCGGATCTCACCCCGCGCCGCCTTTGCTTCGTAAGCTGCGTAACGTTCGGCGAATGCGTTGCCGTAGAGGTCATGCAGATCGGGCGTCTCGTCCGGCGAGAACAGAGTCCATTCGCCGTCGGCCTCGACGCGCTGCATGAACAGGTCGGGCACCCAGTTCGCGGTGTTCATGTCGTGGGTGCGGCGGCGATCGTCGCCGGTGTTCTTGCGCAGGTCCAAAAATTCCTCGATGTCGATGTGCCAGGTTTCGAGATAGGCGCAGACCGCGCCTTTGCGCTTGCCGCCCTGGTTGACGGCGATCGCGGTGTCATTGGCCACCTTTAGAAACGGCACCACGCCCTGGCTTTCGCCATTGGTGCCCTTGATGTGCGCGCCGAGCCCACGCACGCGGGTCCAGTCGTTGCCGAGCCCGCCGGAGTATTTTGCGAGCAGCGCATTGTCCTTGACCGACTTGAAGATGCCGTCGAGATCGTCCGCGATGGTGGTGAGGAAGCAGGACGACAATTGCGGCCGCAGCGTGCCGGAATTGAACAGTGTCGGGGTCGAGGCCATGAAGTCGAACGATGATAAGAGATCGTAGAACTCGATCGCGCGCGCCTCGCGGTCGATCTCACGCATCGCCAGCCCCATCGCGACGCGCATGAAGAACGCCTGCGGCAGCTCGATGCGATCGCCGTGCACATGCAGGAAATAGCGGTCGTACAGCGTCTGCAGACCCAGAAACTGGAACGCCAGGTCGCGTTCCGGCTTCAGCGCCGCGGCAAGCTTTTTCAGGTCGAAGCGCGCCAGATCGGGATCGAGCAGTTCGGCCTTGATGCCGGCCTTGATATAGGCCGGAAAATATTCGCCGTAGCGCTCGGCCATCTCGGCCTGCGACGCGCTGGTCGGCGTATCATGCACGAAAGACAGCACTTCGGTGCGCAGCTTGTCGAGCAAGAGCCGCGCGCTGACATAGGCGTAGTTCGGCTCCTGCTCCACCAGTGTGCGCGCGGCCATCACCGACGCCAGCGCCAGTTCGTCCTCGCTGATGCCGTCATAGAGATTGCGCTGTGTCTCGGCGAGCACCGCCGTGGCGCCGACGCCCTCGAGACCGCCGCAGGCTTCTTCGATGATCAGCGTCAGCCGCGCGATGTCGAGCGGGACCTGCGCGCCACTGGCCAGCGTGACACGTAACGAGGGCTTTTCCGATGGCTGGGCGGCCTTCACGCCCTGTCCGGCACGATGGCGCGTGCGTTCCTCGCGATAGAGCACATAAGCGCGCGCGACCTTGTGGTGCTCGCTGCGCATCAAGGCAAGTTCGACCTGGTCCTGCACGTCCTCGATATGAAAGGTGCGGCCCTCGCTCATCCGGCGCGACAGCGCGCCGGCGACTTCGGCGGTCAGTTGCTCGACGACTTCATGCACGCGGCGGGAGGCCGCCGCGCCATGCCCCTCGACCGCGAGAAACGCCTTGGTCATCGCGACCGAAATCTTGCTCGCGTCGAATTTCGAAACCGTGCCGTTGCGGCGAATCACCTGCATCGGCGGCTGCGCTTCCGAGGCGGCAACCGATTCGGGGCGCAGTCGAATGAATGGAGCGGCGTTGGCTTCGCGATCGAGAGAGAGTGACATCAAAAGACCCCGTAATGGTGTTGGGGCCGGATGTCAGAGGACGCTACAGCTTTAGCCCACGCGAAAACGCGGGCATGAATCTGCAAGCGCCCCCGGGACACCCCGCCCGTGGACGTTTTTTTTCGGTGTCGCGGCAGGTCTCCTGGCTCGCAGGTCGCAATTATCCCCGTGTCTTCCCAATGCGATGCCGCATCAGTGACGTAAGATTCGGAAACAACTCACTGCTTACAGTTGCGGGGGCAGCGCCGGATTTTCGCGGCTTTCGCGCGATACACCGGCTTCCCTCTTAGCCACCATGTGTTGGGCCATGGCGGACCGTGACGGCTATATCTGGTGTTATTCGGATGCGGCTGTCAATGGGGGAGCGGGCGATGTGCAAGAATTTCGGCGACGGAACCCCGCGGCTGTGAACAACAATGACAACGCGCCGGTGAATGTCGCCGAGTTGACGCGCCTGCCGCGTTGCCGATATGTGGACCCGTCGTGGTTCTTCGGGAGACGTTCTTCCGAAGCTAAGAGGGAAGCCGGTGCGGCCGCAAAGCCAAAGCCGGAGCTGCCCCCGCAACTGTAAGCGGCGAGCGCTGTCCAACAAAGCCACTGAGACCTCACGAGGTTTCGGGAAGGCCGGACAGCAGCACTGACCCGCGAGCCAGGAGACCTGCCTCGACAACATACACGTCCACGGGCGGGGTGTCCCGGTGGTGCGGTTGCGATTTTCCGCGCGCGCTCTGCCGTTCGCGAAAATCCAGACGTGTCACTTCGGCCTTTGCCCCCAACTTTTGGGGTTAAGCCAATGTCTTCTTCCAAAGCTACGTCTACTTCCACCATCTCCACTTCTTCACTTCGCGTTGCTTCACTCGGCACGCCGCGCATCGGTCCGCGCCGTGAGTTGAAATTCGCGCTGGAGAGTTTCTGGTCGGGCGCAACCGACGAGAAGGCGCTGATCGAAGCCGGCGTCGGGCTTCGCGCCGCAAACTGGGCGCGCCAGAAAAAGCTCGGCGTCACCGTGATTCCGTCGAACGATTTCTCGTTCTACGACCAGGTGCTCGACACATCCGTGATGGTCGGCGCAATCCCGGAAATCTATCGCTGGAACGGCGGGCCGGTCTCGCTTGCGACTTACTTCGCGATGGCCCGCGGCGCGCAAGGCAAGCCGCATGAGGCGAGTTGCGGCCATGCCAGTCACGGGCATGACGATGCGCACGGCGTGCCGGCGCTGGAAATGACAAAATGGTTCGACACCAACTACCACTACATGGTGCCCGAACTGACGAAGGATCAGAAATTCATCCTCGCCTCACGCAAGCCGATCGAGGAATACGAGGAAGCCAAGGCGCTGGGCTATCAAACCCGCCCCGTGCTGGTCGGGCCGGTCACGTTTCTCAAACTCGCCAAGAGCAAGGATGCCGGCTTCAATCCGCTGTCCCTGCTTGATCGCTTGCTGCCGGTTTACATCGAGGTGCTGCGCGAACTTGCCTACCGGGGCGCGGAATGGGTGCAGATCGACGAGCCATGTCTCGTGCTCGACCTCGATATCGTCGCCCAGCAGGCGTTGCATTATGCCTATGCGGAGATCGCGAGCGCAGTGCCGCAGCTCAAGATCATGCTGACGACCTATTTCGGCGGTCTCGGCGCCAACCGCGACACCGCGCTATCCCTGCCCGTCGCCGGCCTGCATCTCGACCTCGTGCGCGCGCCGGAGCAGATCGACGACCTCGCCGGAGTTCCTGATAACCGCGTGCTGTCGCTCGGAATGATCGATGGCCGTAACATCTGGCGCGCGGATTTGAGCCGGCTTCTCGACCGGCTCGAGCCCGCAATCGCCAAACTCGGCAAGCATCGTGTGCAGATCGCCCCCTCCTGCTCGCTGCTGCACGTCCCGATCGATCTGGCGCTGGAGACCGAGCTCGATCCCGAAATCAAGAGCTGGCTCGCGTTTTCGGTGCAGAAGCTCGAGGAACTGGCCACGCTCGGAACGGCACTCGCCGATGGCCGCAGAGCAGTCGAAGCCAACCTGAAGGCATCGGACCGGGCGGCGACCTCCCGCAAGGCCTCGCCGCGCATTCACGATGCGAAGGTCGCGGCACGCGTTGCCGGCGTCAATGAACCGATGCGCTTCCGCTCCAGCATCTTCGCTGAACGCGCCACCGTTCAGCGCGAGCGCTTCAACCTGCCGGCGTTCCCGACCACCACCATCGGCTCGTTCCCACAAACCGCCGACGTCAGGAACGCCCGCTCCGCGCACGCCAGGGGCGCTCTGACGGACGAAGCCTATAAGCTCTATCTGCAGAACCAGACCGCCCGCACCGTGCGCTGGCAGGAAAATATCGGGCTCGACGTGCTCGTGCATGGCGAGTTCGAGCGCAACGACATGGTGCAGTATTTCGGCGAACAGCTCGCAGGCTTTGCCTTCACCGCGCACGGCTGGGTGCAATCCTACGGATCGCGCTACGTTCGCCCGCCTGTGCTGTTCGGCGACGTCTCGCGCCCAAAGCCGATGACGGTCGAGTGGTGGCAATATGCCCAGTCGCTGACGAAAAAGCCGATGAAGGCGATGCTCACCGGCCCCGTCACCATTCTGAACTGGTCATTCGTCCGCGATGACATTCCGCGCAGCGAAGCCTGCCGGCAGATCGCGCTCGCGATCCGCGACGAGGTCGCTGATCTCGAAGCGGCCGGCGCCGGCATGATCCAGATCGACGAGGCCGCGTTGCGGGAGGGCCTGCCGCTGCGCAAATCCGAATGGCAGGCCTATCTCGACTGGGCCGTCGACGCCTTCCGCCTCTGTTCGTCCGGCGTGCGCGACGAAACGCAGATCCATACCCACATGTGCTACTCGGAGTTCAACGATATTATCGGCGCGATCGGCGCGATGGACGCCGACGTGATCTCGATCGAGACCTCGCGCTCGAAGATGGAGCTGCTCGATGCGTTCAGGGATTACCGCTATCCGAACGAAATCGGCCCCGGCGTCTACGACATCCATTCGCCGCGCGTCCCCGAGATCGGCGAGATGACCGGCCTGCTCAAGCTGGCGCGACAGCGGCTCTCCGACACCCAGATCTGGATCAATCCGGATTGCGGACTGAAGACCCGCAAATGGGAGGAGGTCCGACCCGCGCTCGCCAACATGGTGGCCGCCGCCCGCGAACTGCGGGCGATGGCGTAACCTACCCGCCCCGTCTCTCATCAAGGCAATTCAAGGAGGACGTCATGCGCTTCTGGATCGAATGCACGCGATTTGAGACGGGGCAATCTACCCACATCAACATTGCCCTCGTCGGCAGCATGTGGCGCGACGGCGAGCGCACGGTGCTCGCCTTTGTCGGCGGCGATGGGCAGAAGGTCGAAGTGGTCGAGACGCCGGAACACATTCTGGCCGTACACCTTGGGGCGCCGGCCGCGGCGCCATAAAGGTTCGAAATCAATCCCGGTCTGCAATCGCCAAAACGTTTCCAGGCTTGCCGTTGAAACGCATGAACCGGCAAGGCACCAGTGTAAGGACGCGGGCGTTGCCGCTGCGTCCCGGATGCTCTTGTCATGGCCCAGCGTCTATTCGCGACAAAGGGGCCGGTCACAAGCACAAAAAAACGCGGCGTCACCGCCGCGTTTTCGTCGTTCAGAATTAAGCGCCGCTCACGCCTGGGGCTGCGGCTCCAGACCCGGGTCCGGGTCGGGACGCGGGCGCGGCTTGCCGGCCGGGGGTACGGCGGAAGCGCGTGGCGTGCTCGGCTCCAAGACCGATTCGCGGTTGGGCTTCTTGCCCTTCAAGAGGTCGATGATCTCGTCGCCGCTCAGCGTCTCGAATTCGAGCAGGCCCTTGGCCAGTGTCTCGAGATCCTGGCGCTTCTCGGTGAGGATCTTGGTGGCCTCGTTGTAGCCTTCCTCGACCAGCCGCTTGATTTCCTTGTCGATCTTCTGGACGGTCGCTTCCGAGGCGTTCTGCGTGCGCGACACCGACATGCCCAAAAACACCTCGTCCTGGTTTTCGCCGTAGGACACGGTGCCGAGCTCTTCCGACAGGCCCCATCGCGTCACCATCATGCGCGCCAGCCGTGTCGCCTGCTCGATGTCGGAGGCCGCGCCCGAAGTAACCTTCTCGCGGCCGAAGATCAGTTCTTCGGCGACGCGGCCGCCCATCATGATGGCGAGGCGCGAGGTCATCTGCTCGAGCGACATCGACAGCTTGTCGCGCTCGGGAAGCTGCATCACCATGCCCAGCGCGCGGCCGCGTGGAATGATCGTCGCCTTGTGGATCGGATCGGTCGCGACGACGTTCAGGCCGACGATGGCATGGCCGCCCTCGTGATAGGCCGTCAAGAGCTTCTCTTCCTCGGTCATGACGAGCGACTTGCGCTCGGCACCCATCATCACCTTGTCCTTGGCCTCTTCGAACTCGGCCTGCGTCACCATCCGCTTGTTGCGGCGGGCAGCCGTCAGCGCCGCCTCGTTGACGAGGTTCATCAGGTCGGCGCCGGAGAAGCCCGGCGTGCCGCGCGCGATGGTCTTGAGGTTGATATCGGGCGCCAGCGGCACCTTGCGAACGTGAACTTTCAGGATCTGCTCGCGGCCGACGACGTCCGGGTTCGGCACCACCACCTGGCGGTCGAAACGGCCGGGACGCAGCAGCGCGGGATCCAGCACGTCGGGTCGGTTGGTCGCGGCGATCAGGATCACGCCTTCATTGGCTTCAAAACCGTCCATCTCGACCAGCAACTGGTTGAGCGTCTGTTCGCGCTCGTCATTGCCGCCGCCCAAGCCCGCGCCGCGATGACGGCCGACCGCGTCGATTTCGTCGATGAAGATGATGCAGGGCGCGTTCTTCTTGGCCTGCTCGAACATGTCACGAACGCGGGAAGCGCCGACGCCGACGAACATTTCGACGAAGTCAGAACCGGAAATGGTGAAGAACGGCACGTTGGCTTCGCCCGCGACCGCCCGCGCGATGAGCGTCTTGCCGGTGCCGGGAGGGCCGACCAGCAGCACGCCGCGCGGAATGCGTCCGCCGAGACGTTGGAATTTTCCGGGGTCGCGCAGGAATTCGACGATCTCCTGCAGGTCCTGCTTCGCTTCGTCGACACCGGCGACGTCTTCGAAAGTGACGCGGCCATGGGCCTCCGTCAGCATCTTGGCGCGGGACTTGCCAAAGCCCATCGCCTTGCCGGCGCCGCCCTGCATCTGGCGGGACAGGAAGATCCAGACGCCGATCAGCGCGATAAAGGGCAGCCAGGAAACGAGCAGCGACACGAACCACGGCACGTTGTCGCCGGGCGGCTTGGCGGTGATCGAGACCTTGCCGTCATAGAGACGCTTCACCAGCGTCGGATCATTCGGCGCATAGGTCTGGAACGAGGAGCCGTTGGTAAAGGTGCCGTGGATTTCCGGCCCCTGGATCACGACGTCGCGCACGCGGTTCTGATCGAC
The DNA here is from genome assembly GCF_001440415.1 of Bradyrhizobium retamae. Lineage (GTDB taxonomy): Bacteria > Pseudomonadota > Alphaproteobacteria > Rhizobiales > Xanthobacteraceae > Bradyrhizobium > Bradyrhizobium retamae. The sequence goes on along the minus strand of NZ_LLYA01000203.1, from coordinate 40,891 downwards.
TTCGCTCAACAACTGCGAAAACGTGATGTCCTGCGAAGACGTGCGCTGACCCGGATTCTGGAAAAGCGTGAACAATGCCAACAGCAGCAATACAATGATGACCCAGAGGGCGAAGTTGCGCAGATTGGCGTTCATTGATCTTCCTTCGTGGTCGCGCGGATCGCGCCCTATGTCCTTGGTAGTAACCCTAGAATATTCTTTGGGTAGTGAGGCGAGAATCCCCGGTCCACTGCACCCAATCTAGGTGGCGCCCGGGTCAATGCCAAGGGAACCACACGGGACTATTTAACGCATCTTAACGCGATTCCCGGTCAAAAAATGGCGCAAAAGGCCAGTGTCTTTCCGGGGTGGTTAAGGCTCTCCGTCCCGACATTGCAGATATTGGGAGATAGGAACGCTTATCACGCCCGGCTACCCCGCGGCGGCGCTGCATCGACATAAATTCGGCCTCCGGTAAGGCTGATCGCGGCCCCGGCAAGCGTCTGTTTCAGTCTTGATTGCTTTTGGCCGTTCGCAATGGCGTTGTCCAGCACTGCCAGTAGCGCCTCGACCTTGCCGAGTTCCGCGGGTCCTTCGTGACCGGCCCGGTCAATCGCGCGCTTTAGCAGCCGAAGCCGGATTTCCTCGGGCAGACCGGCAAACGCCTGGGCATCGAACCCGAAGCGCGTGGCGTCATCATGATCTCTCACCGCAAGATAGCGCTCTGCGCCGTCGGCCAGCACTTCAATCGCGGCATTCGCCCGCGCCAGCCTTGACGCCAGCCGCGCAAGATTTCGGCTGTCACCGCCCTCCTCCGCCAAAGCCGGCATCAATGCACGCAGCCGCGACCGTGTGAAGCTCATGTCGCGATTGGTGGGATCGTCGGCAAAAGCGATCTTTGCCTTGTCCAACGTCGCAACGAGCCGGGACTTCGGGACGTCCAGCAACGGCCGCGCCAGCCACACGCCCTCTCGCTCGCTCTCGCGCGCCATCGCCGCGAGACCGGCGATGCCGCTGCCGCGCAGCATCCGCATCAACAGTGTCTCAGCCTGGTCGTCGCGGGTATGCGCGGTGAGGATGTGCGTCGCGCCGCTCGCCCGCGCAGCTTTCGCCAGCAGGCGATAGCGCGCCTCCCGCGCTGCGGCCGGCAAGCCGGTTTTCGGCTTGGCCCCGGTCCAGCGCAGCGTGCGATGGGGCAGATCGAGCGAGCCGGCGAGACGCTTGACCTCGCGCGCCTCGCGCGCGGCCTCCGGCCGCAAGCCGTGGTCGACGGTGACAGCGATCAGGCGCGGCCCGCGGGAGAGCGCACGGCGCCAGCGGGCGGCAAGCCACATGAGGGCAAGGGAATCGGGTCCGCCGGACACCGCCAGCACGAGCGCGGGCGCGGCCTTCCACTGCGCGAACAGGCGTTTCGCCTCTCTCGCGGAAATGGGGGATAGGTCGAAATCAGGCATAGCCCTGCCGGCGCCGTGAAAACCTTATGTTTGGAGCGATCTACCGATTACCGCAAGGCGCTTCGCACGCGCATCAAACTGCTGCCAGGAAACTGGTGCCAAGCAGCTGCTGCCAAGTGAAGTTCCGATTGAGCTGGCGCGTCGCTGCGGCCACACGCATTAGTTTAGGAACAAAGCGCGGAGCGTGCCGTTCGGGATTCTTCATCCTAACCGTCGAGGCCCTCCATGTATCACCACGTCAAAAAACTGATGTTCACCGTTCGGGTGGACGAACCCGATCCACGCTTTGGCAACATGCTCCTCGAGCAGTTCGGCGGTGCCAATGGCGAACTTGCCGCCGCAATGCAGTATTCGATACAGGGACTCAATTGCGAGGATCCGGATCGCAAGGACCTGCTGATGGACATCGGCACCGAGGAACTGAGTCACCTCGAAGTCGTCGGCACCCTGGCGCGGATGCATCTCAAGCCGGCGAAATTCGACCGCCAGGCCGCCGAAGCCGATCCGCTCATCGCGATTGCGGGCGGTGGCGGGGTCAACCTGTTCAACTCGCAAGGTAACCCGTGGACGGCCGATTATTTGAAGATCACCGGCGAACTCGATGTTGACCTGCGCAGCAACATCGCGGCCGAGGCGCGCGCCAAGATCGTCTACGAGCGGCTAATCAATTTCTGCGACGATGCCGGCACGAAGGACGCCCTGCAGTTCCTGATGACCCGCGAGATCACCCACATGAAAGCGTTCGCCCTGGCGCTCGAAAGCATGAACAAGCCGGTCTTCAGCGTCGGCCGCATTGCGCCAACGCCGGGATTGGTCGACCAGTTCTTCAACGATTCCACCGGCACCGGCGAGCATGGCGAAATCGACACGCGTGGCCCCTGGAACGAGGGCAACGGGTGGGTGTTCACGGAATCTCCGGCCATTCAGGCCGAACCGGGCGCCGGAACCGTCATCGTCACGGAAAGTTCGCCGCCGGTCGATGAGGCCGGACTCGAGGATCTCTTGATCGATGAACTCCGAGACATCCTGCATGCTGAGAAACAGCTCACCAAGGCGCTTCCGAAAATGGCCGAAGCGGCGCGCTTCGATCAATTGCGCGAGCTGTTCGAGCAGCATCTCGCTGAGACCGAGAACCAGGTTGAACGCATCAACGAGTGCTTCGACCTGCTCGGCAAGACAGCCCGTGCGAAACCCTGCAAAGGGATGATGGGGCTTGTCGAGGAAGGTCAGGAGGTCATGGCCGAGGGCGAGGAAAAGGAAAACGTCGCGGCCGATCTGGCGCTGATCGGTGCCGCTCAGCGCGTAGAGCACTACGAGATCTCCGCCTACACAACAGCGAAGAATCTCGCCCAGCAATTACGCCACAGCGCGGTCGTCGCCCTGTTGTCCAAGTCGCTCGCCGAAGAAGAAAATTCGGATCAGCTGCTCAACCAAGTGGCGCGGTCGCTGATGTCGGTGGCGAAGATGCCGGCTGCGATCGAGCGAGCCGAACAATAACAGCAAGTTGCAACTGGTCTCTGCTTTGGCCACCGGGGCCGCAGCAGAGACGCTGTTAGCACTTGACCCGCTTTTGCTCACGATCGACGGCGGCTTTGACGCCGGCAGATGCGCGCGGATATTTCCGCGTCACCTCGCCGAGCGCCGCGCAGGCGGCTTCCTTTTCCTTCAGCGCCGCCAGCGACTGCCCGAGCCGCAAGAGCGCGTCTGGCGCCTTGCCTGATTTGTCGAACTTGGTGGTCACGCCGAGGAACGCTTCGGCGGCGTCGCGATATTGCTGGCGCTGGAAATGACTTTCGCCGAGCCAGTATTGCGCATCCCCAATCAGCGGATCGCTCGGATATTTCTGCGCAAAGTTCTTCATGGTTTCTTCGGCCAGCGCATAATCCTTGCGCTGCATGTAGCCGATGCCGAGATCGAACTCGTCCTTCGGCGTGGCCGAGGGCGGCAACGGGGTCAGCGCGGCGCTGGCGCCGGGCCCCGGGCCCCGGGGCGGCGGTGCGGCTGCAGCGGGCGGCGGTAAGGCGCCACCGGGATCGCGCGGACCGCCGAGATTGAGCGGCTCACCGGGGCCGCGTCCGCCGGGCGCGCCGACCGAAGCTTCATTTCCGATCGGCAATTGGCCGCCGCCGAGTGCACGCGGCGCACCGGGAGCGTTGGGATTCTGGCTGGGGTCGAACGCATCGCCGCGGCGGCGGCCGCCGACCGCCGGGGCCGGCTCCTGCACGATGGGCGCCGGCGAGGCGATCTGCGGTTGCGGGTCATAGCCGGGTTGGGCCTGCGGATAGCCCTGCGGCTGGCGAGCGCCCTGCTGCGGATAGGCTTGTTGGGGATAGCCCTGTTGCTGCGGCGGGCCAGGCTGAACTGGAGGCGGCGCTGCGGCCATGTTGGGTTGCGCAACCTGGGGCTGGCCGCCCGGTGCCGGCGGAGCGGCGCCGAGCTGGCGCAGCCGCTCTTCGAGCTGCCGGTTGCGGTATTGCAGTTCCTCGTTCTGGCCGGTCAGTTGCCGGAGCTGGTTTTCCAGCCGCTGGATCCGCATCTCCAGATCGGCGTCGTCAGATTGCGCCTGGACCTGCGGGGAGCCTTGCGGAGAACGCTCCCACGGGAACGTGATCTGTGCGGCCGAGGGCTGCACAGACAAAGCCAGCATCACGGCAATCGCCGCGGCGCCGGCAGCATTGAGGAATCTGAGTGACATTTTGCCCTGACGACGAAAATCACGTGTCAAACGAAAGCAGAACACATTGAGAGAGGGAGTACGCCAGAATTGTGACTGGCCGTTCCGATTCGCCTCGTGGAATTCCGGTATGGTTTAGTATCCGCTTCAAGACAAGCCGCCCGGTCCGGCGGACCGTTCACAAATCGAGGGAGGCCTGCTCATGCACGTGTCTGTGAACGGCGTGCGGCTGTTCTTCGATGTCGAGGGCGCGAAATTCGTCCCCGACGGCCCGGCGATGCGGGAAAAGCCGACGCTCCTCCTGCTTCATGGCGGCCCCGGCTTCGACCATACGATTTACAAGCCTGCCTACTCCGCCTTGGCCGATGTCGCCCAGATCGTCTATCTCGACCATCGCGGCAACGGCCGCAGCGAGGACGGCCCGCGCGAGCGCTGGAACTTGGCGCAATGGGGCGATGACGTGCACGCGTTCTGCGAGGCGCTGGGCATCATCGACCCGATCGTGCTCGGCGCATCCTTCGGCGGGATGGTCGCGCTGGCCTATGCCACGCGGCATCCGGATCACCCGTCAAAGCTGGTGCTAATCAGCACCGAAGCCGCTGGAGACACCTATCTTGACCGGCGCGTGGCGCTATTCGAGCGCTTCGGCGGGCTCGAAGTGGGAGCGCTCGCGCGCAGCAGGTTCCTGGACGTCGACAGCCCGAGAGATCAGGCCGCGGTCGACGCTTGGCGAAAGCTCGCCTTCCCCATCTATACGCGGACGCCGCGCGACCCGAATCTCGGAAGCCGTACGGTCGGAAAGCCGGCGGTGGGGCTGCACTTTTCCGCAAAACCGGGCGGTGAGAGCCACACCTTCAACATGTTCCCCGACCTCTACCGCATTCAATGCCCGACCCTTGTGATGGGCGGCGAAGACGATCCAATGCATCCGATCGAAAGCCAGGCGGATATCGCGGCCGCCCTGCCGGCCCATCTGGTGCAGTTCGAACGGTTTGCGAACTGCGGCCATGCCGTGGTGCCGGATGCGCCTGAACGGGCGATGGCGGTGATCCGGGACTTCATCGCCCGCCCAAAATAAAAACCGGCGCCCAAAGGCGCCGGTTCAGAAATTTCTATTTCTGCGAGGAATTCTGCGAAGGCCGAAGGCTTAAGCTCCGGCGTTCAGCACCGTGACGGCGCGGCGGTTCTGCGACCAGCAGGAGATGTCGTTACAGACCGCCACCGGGCGCTCCTTGCCGTAGGAGATCGTGCGCATGCGGTTCGGATCGATGCCGCGCGAGGCGAGATAGCTGCGCACCGATTGGGCGCGGCGTGCGCCGAGCGCGATGTTGTACTCGCGGGTGCCGCGCTCGTCGGCATGGCCTTCGATGGTGAAGGAGTAGCGGTTGTAGGTCTGCAGCCACTGCGCCTGCTTCTCCAGCGTGGCGATCGCCTGCGGGCTCAGATCGGTCTGGTCGCTCTCGAAGAACACACGGTCGCCGACATTAACCACGAAATCCTGCTGGCTACCCGGGCTTGCCGCGCTGGCCATCGCGCCATCGGCGCCGACGTTGTTCTTGGCGCAGGCGCCCATCGACAGCGCCACAGCGACCACAGCCGCCAGCTTCCATCCCTGGAGGATACGCATCTGGTATTTCATTCCGGAGCCTCCAACGCTCACGTTTTTCGACTGTTATCCGGTCTACAGGTCGATGGTTAAGCGAACGTTCCGTCAACCTTGATGGAACCTTGCCAGACCCGATCAAATGCCGACAAACCGTGAAAAGCGACCGCGATAGTTAATGGTTTGTAAATGTGGCGCGAGGGTGAAGGCAAGCGCGCATGGGCCGAAATCACCGGATTGCGGTGTTTAGGCAACGGTGGCCCCAGGAATGACGAGTTGGGGAATTCGGATAGGAGCCCTATGGCGCCGGATGGTCTGGTTCGTCGTTGTCCGGCCGGTTCAGGAAATCGGAACGATCGAGGCCCGGTCGAAGGATGTGACGACTCCGCGCAGCGAGGAATGGCGTTCGCCGGCGCGCTGGAACAGCATCCGCCGCTCGACGGACGTCGAACGCATGATGGGGAAACGGGTCATGACCTTTTCCCGCACGGTGCGGTAATCGGATGCCAGCAACGACACCTTTGGCAAAAAGCCCGGAAACGAACGCGGTTCGGCGATGACCTCGGACATGAAAACCCGGCGATAGAACGCCTGGTGCTCGGCACGAACGAGCGCGAGCCCGGTATCGGCGTTGAAATGCTCGCATGCCAGATAGGCCAGCCGCACCGTCAGATACGGAAGATCAGGGAATTGCCTCGCTTTTTCGGGGTCCGCAGCCAAGCGAAGCGGATCGATGAAAACTTCGCCTCGATCGAGGCGCGGGTGAAGAACATCGCCGAACAAGTCGGCCGAACCGGAAATCCGACATTCTGACGTCACGACGTTGAGGCGGATAGAACTACAGAGTTCTCCGTCAACATAGATTCCGAAAATCCAGGCGTTGGGCGCATCGTCGTAACGATCGCTGACGCGCTGAGACTCTGACGGCGCGGTTACTCCGCCATGCAGATAGGCTTTGTAACGCATCAAATAGATGCAATCTTTTTCCTCGGGAGTTTCCATGAGCCGGTAATCGACACGATCAGACAACCCTGACTCCGGCCCAAAGAGCGAAGTGCGCGGTTCGGCTCCGGCCTTCATCTGTACTCCTAACCTTCCACAACAACTTCAACGAGTGCGAAAGATTAACGGCTCCTTAACAAAATTGCAAAGGCTTAGACACGTTAGGGTTAACCTTGCAGTCCGCAAAAACCCCGGAGTAGCCGCGTCGAGAGCACGAACATAGTGGGACTGATTACGCTGAAGTCAGGCGATCGATCGCGAAGAAACAGCGATGAGCTGGTCGTCAGGCATGCGGCGACCGTGCGACGCATTGAGTAACTGCCGGACGCGCACGGCCGGGACCGGCGGGCTGAACAGATAGCCCTGCGCTTCCGTTACCGCCCCGTCGGCGCTGATCAATTCGAGTTGCTCGTTGGTCTCGATGCCCTCGACCACCACCGACATTCCAAGATCGGCTGACAGCCGCGCCACGCCGCGCAGCAGCGTCAGCGGACGATCGCTATCGATCCCTTCCAGGAAGGAGCGGTCGATCTTCACCTTCTGCAATGGGAAGTTGTGCAGATAGCTGAGGCTCGAATAGCCGGTGCCGAAATCGTCGAGCGAGATCCGCACGCCGAGCGAATGCAATTGCGACAGCACGTCGTGGGTCAACTGCGTGTTACGCAGCAGCGAGGATTCGGTGATCTCGATTTCGAGCCGGTTCGCCGGCAGGCCGGAGACCTCGAGTGCATAGCGGACTTCGCTGAGCACATCGCGCTGGTGGAACTGCTGCGGCGAGAAGTTGACGGCAACGCTGACGGCGTCGGGCCATTTCATGCATTCCATGCAGGCCTTGCGCAAAATCCAGCGGCCGAGATCGACAATCAGGCCCATGTCCTCGGCGATCGGAATGATATCTGTCGGCGACACCGTGCCGCGGACTGGATGATTCCAACGTATCAGCGCCTCGCAGGTCGATATCCGGCCCGACTTGAGGTTGACCAGCGGTTGGAAGAACAGCTCGAACTCCTCGTTGGCCAGCGCCTTGCGCAGGTCCAGTTCGAGGATACGGCGGGACTCGACGATTTGCGCCATCTCCTCCCGGAAGAAGCAAAAGGTGCCGCGGCCGTCGGCCTTGGCGCGATAGAGCGCCATGTCGGCATTCTTGAGCAGTGTGTCGGCGCTGACGCCGCGCGAGCTCACGGCAATGCCGACGCTGGCGCCGATCTCGACCAGATGGTTGTCGATTTTGTAGCGCTCGCTCAGGCGATCGACGATGCGCCGCGCGAGACCGGCGGCGTCGTCGGCGGACTGGATGTTCTGCTGGAACACCACGAACTCGTCGCCGCCGAAGCGCGCCACGAAATCCTCGGGCCGCAGCATCTCGCGCAGGCGAGCGGCCACCGCGCACAGCAACTGGTCGCCGCAGGGATGGCCGAGCGTGTCATTGACCTGCTTGAACTGGTCGAGGTCGACGAACAGCAGCGCCGACAACTGTTCGGCGCCCTGCTGGGCTGCCAGAAGATGTCCGATCTCGTCGCGGAAGTTGACCCGGTTGGGGAGTTCGGTGAGTTCATCGTAGCGGGCCAGATGGCTGATCCGGGCCTCCGCGTCCTTGCGCTCGGTGATGTCCTCCACCAGCATGACGGTGCCGCCGTCGGCCATCGGCTGGAACGTCCAGGACAGCGACCGGTTCTTGCTGAAGTCCGGATCTGCCGTGATGATATCAGTGGCCCGGGAGTCCTCGACTTCCTGCAGAATGAGGCTGGCGCTCGCCGCCGAGATCGCGCCGGAGGCAACGCAGGCGGAGACGATGTCGTGCGCGCTGGCACCGCCTTGCAAGAGTTTGTCGGACAGGTTCATGATCTCGGCGAAACGATGATTCATCACCGCAAGCCGGCCATCGGCGCGAAACATGCACAGCCCGTGTGGCATGTTGTTCAGCGCGGCATCGAACTGACCGGCCAGCGCCGCCTCGCGCTCGCGTGCCACAAGCGCCTGCATAAATATTCTGTGCAAATTGGCCGAAATTTGCAGGACAGCCACGAGAAATGCGGCGCACACGACTGACATGGCCATGTAATAGGGCGTGCCACGCAACGCCAGCGCGATCACCGTTGGACCGAAGATGAGTGCGGCCTGCAACTGGAATATCCACTGCCGTCCATAGGCCCTACCCGCACCTAACGCCAGGATCCCGGTGGTGACGGACAAGCAAATCATATGGGCCAGAGCATCGTTACTGACCAACAGCGTGGCGGAGCACCATATGCCGAGCGCAGCCGCCTGGATCATCGCTCCAATCTGATGGCGCCTCTTCCACAGCGCAGCTTCCTCAACGGTCGGGGTCGATTTGCGCGCGTGGTAGCGCTGCAGGACGAACGCGCGGACGACGCCTGCGAAGACGAGAAGCGCGACACACGCCCAGATGAGGGTTTCACCCGTCTTCAGCGCGGTCATGGCTGCCGCGCCGGCTCCGAAGACGAGGCCCGTCAGCATCGGAGCGGAAGTTTCGAAGAGCGAATCGATCAATGCCGCTCGAAGATACGGCGACGTTTGTTGATTGGGCTCTCCGCTCTGATTTGCGAACTGCATGGGGGGTGTACTGGCGTCCTGTCGGATGCGTAGTTTTACCCTCTGGAGATGAAGTCTTTCTGAGGGAACATCGTTACCGAGATGTTGCCATCGTTTACAATTGTGGGAATCTGCCTGAAAAATCAGCAGGCTAGGCAATGCTTGCCGGGTAACGATAGGCCGCCCGCGCGGCCGTGTTCCATTACGACAACAGCGGAGACCACGCCGGATCGGAGGCGAAACCGGGCGTTGGTACGCGCAATTCGTTGCGACCGGAGATATCGACCGTGTACAGCGACGGCCCGCCGCTGCCGCCGGGGTCGCGGAAGAACATGACGACCCGGCCATTCGGCGAAAAGGTCGGACCTTCGTTGTGGAAGCCGGAAGTAAGAATTCGTTCACCCGAACCGTCGGTCTTCATGATGCCGATGGCGAAGGCGCCGCCGCCCTGCTTGGTGAAGGCGATATAGTCGCCGCGCGGCGACCACACCGGCGTCGAATAGCTGCCCTCGCCGAACGAGATGCGCTGCGCCCCACCGCCGGTGGCCGGCATCACGTAGATCTGCGGCTTGCCGCCGCGGTCGGATTCGAAACAGATCCGGCTGCCGTCGGGCGAATAGGACGGCGAGGTGTCGATCGCCGGCGTATCGGTCAGCCGCGTCGTCGATTTCGAGCGCAAATCCATCACGAACAGATTGGAGTTGCCGCCCTGCTGCAGGCTCATGATGATGCGCTGGCCGTCCGGCGAGAAGCGCGGTGAGAACGACATGCCGGGGAAGTTGCCGACGATCTCGCGCTGCCCGGTCTCGACGTTGAACAGATAGACGCGCGGATCGCCCTGGCCGAATTCCATGTAGGTGATCTCTTGCGTCGACGGCGAGAAGCGCGGCGTCAGTACCAGATCGGAGCCCCTCGTCAAATACCTGACATTGGCGCCGTCCTGATCCATCAGCGCCAGCCGCTTGACGCGGCGCTCCTTCGAGCCCGTCTCGTCGACGAACACAACGCGGCTGTCGAAATAGCCCTTCTCGCCGGTCAGCCGTTCATAGATCTGATCGGAGATGATGTGCGCGATGCGCCGCCAGTATTCCGGCGAGGTGAAATATTGCTGACCGGTGAGTTGCTGGTTGGTGTTGACGTCCCAGAGGCGGAATTCCGCTTTCAGGCGGCCGTCACCCTGCCGCGTCATCCGTCCCGTCACCAGCGCCTGCGCGTTGATCTGCTTCCAGCTCTGGAATTGCGGCGCGGTATCGATATTGGTGATGCGCTCGATATGAGCAGCCTGATCGATCGGCGCGAACAGCCCGCTGCGCTTGAGATTGTTGGTGATGACCTGCGCCACGCCGACGCCAACCTCGGCATCGCCGGGCGTGCCCGCCACGAAATTCGGGATCGCGATCGGCAGCGGAACGAACTCACCTTCGGGAATGGGGATCCGCTTCGGCGCCTGTGCGAAGGCATTGCGACCGCCGGCGACCGCGCCAAGCGCAGCCATTCCGGTAATGATCTGCCGGCGGTTCAGGCGGAACGGCATTTTTGGCAATCCATCTTTGTCAGTCATCACTTCGATACTTGCTCATGTGTGATCGCCAACGGGCGAGCGCAATCAGACTTTTTCTTTGAACACCGGCGCGAAATATTTCCATTCCTCATAAAACGCCGCAGGCAGCTTGTACGGCTGGCATTCGATGATCGCGCGCAACGCGCTCTCCTGATAGACCCGCAGGAACGGCGTCGCCGGAACGCCTTCCGGAACCGGCGCGCCTTCGAGCGTGCCGTCGCGCTTCAGACGGATAGCAAACGCGACTTCAGGCTTCTGCGATTCTATCCCGCCATAGGGCTTCTTCCAGCATCGCTCGACCTGCCGCTGGAACATCGAACCCCAGGTTGCGGAATTATCCGCGGCTGCGCCCTTGGCCGTGCCGAGGGCCGCGTTCGAATTCAGCGTGTCGCCGGTCGTGGCCTGGCGCGACGGATCACGCTTGTCGAGCAGGGCCGCGATCTGGTTCTGGTCGAAGTGACGTTCCACGATCCTCTGCTTCTGCGGCTCTGGCGGCTTGGCGGCCTGCACCGGCGGCTTCGGCGGCGGCTTCTTCTCTTCCTTCTTGAGGGTGTCGCCGATTGGATCGACCTTCGGCGGATCGGGCTTTTGCTCGACCTGCTTCGGCTCTTCCTTCGGCTTCTCGACGACCTTCGGCGGATCGGGTTTCTTCTCGACCGGCTTTTCCTCGATCTTCGGCTGCGGAGGCGCCGCGGTCTCGGTCACAACGGGCGCTTTCTCGGTGATCTTGCCGACGGCATCATCGACCGGCTTGGCTTCGGCGACTTTCTCGACCAGCGGCTTCGGGTTTTCCTTCTTGCCGGTCTTCATGCCGGCCATCACCTTGGCAAGCTGGTCGGACGAAACGACATCGACCGCCACCGACTCTTCGGGGGGCATTTCGAGCGCTTTGGTCGAGAACGACAGCATCACCCACCCCAGCACGAGGACGTGCAGGGCAACCGATGCCATCACCGTCTTGTCGACCTTGATCTTCACCTGCGCTTTTCCGCTCCGCCGTCAATCACCGCGCGACGCTGCATGGCTCAGGAGCCCTGCTCCGGCACGATGACGATATTCGCTTTGAACCCCGCCGTCCGAATATACCCCAATAATTTCATCATATCCGTGTAACAGACGTCCTTGTCCCCCCGCAGGTATACCACCCTCTCGGCCTCCGACCGGGTCTCCTTGATCGCCGTGATCTTGGGCAGGAGCTCATTGGCCGGAATCAGCGTATCCCCGAGATAGAGCTCGACGTTGGAATTGCAGGCCCCGCCGGTGCGCTTGACCGACAAGGTCAGCGGCGGCGCGTTGGCTTGCAGTTGCTTTCCGCCGCCGGCGACGGGCAGGTCGATATCGATGGTCGAGGTCATCAAAGGTGCCGCCACCATGAAGATGATGAGCAGCACCAGCATCACGTCGACCATCGGCGTGACGTTGATCTCCGCCATCACGGCGGCACGACGCCGGCCGCGGCGTCCACCGCCACCGCCGCCCGCCGAACCTGCCATGTTCATCGCCATGATCTTGATCTCACGGTGTGCTCGTCATTGGCCGCCCTCACGCACGTTCGTCGATCTGGCGGGACAGGATGGCTGAAAACTCGTCGGCAAAACCCTCCAGCCGCTGCGCCTGCCGGTTCACCTCGGACGTGAACTTATTGTAGAAAATCGTCGCCGGGATGGCGGCGATAAGACCGATAGCGGTCGCAAACAGCGCCTCCGCAATGCCGGGCGCAACGACCGCGAGCGAGGTGTTTTTCGAGGCCGCGATCGACTGGAAGCTCGACATGATGCCCCAGACGGTTCCGAACAGGCCGACGAACGGGCCGGCGGAGCCGACGGTTGCCAACACCAGGAGCCGCCGCTCCAGCCGCTCGACCTCGCGGGCGATCGAGACGTTCATCACCTTCTCGATCCGCATCTGCAATCCGGCAAAGGAACGCGACTGGCTCTCGAACGAGCGCTTCCACTCGCGCATGGCCGCCACGAAGCACGCCGCCATCGATTGCGTCGGTTTCGCCGAAAGCGCGCGATAGAGCTCCTCGATCGATTGTCCCGACCAGAACGCCTGTTCGAAGCGGTCCATCGCGCGCTTGGTGCGCGAATAGAGGAAAATCTTGTCGATCGCGATCGCCCAGACCCAGACCGAGCAGGCGAGCAGGCCCATCATGACCGACTTCACGACCCAGTGGGCCTGCCAGAATAGCGCGATCAGCGACACGTCGGCCGAGACGAGCGGCAGAGCTGACGGAGCCACGTCGGCGGGATTCATGAGCAGTATCCTCTCAACGCAAGTGTCCCTAATTCCTCCGGGAGCAAATGGCCGCCGGTTTCACAGCCGCGCGTCGGGCGCGGCGATTTGCGCCAGCGCGAGAGCCTGTTTCCTGTCGCATGGGGGGCCCGCCGAAAGCCGGGCATTGCTTCCCCTGCCAACATGTCAAAACGAGGGCTGCCAGCGCGTCATTCCGTCCCTAACCAGACGCTAAGCTTGGTTAACTTTCGGTTACCAATAGAGAATTCCACTGCCGGAAGTCCAGTGCGGCCGGGCGGTTACGGGGGCAACGGGCCGGGTTCCAGGCCCTCCCGGAGGTTGCGGGGCGGCCGGTGGGCGAGCCGTTCGGGATGGCGGTGACTGCGACCTCCTCCCGGCTGTCATCCCCCCGCGAAGGCGGGGATCCAGTACGCCGCGGCTTCTCCGTGCAATCACTGCTGTCTCTTGGATGCTGGATCGTCCGCATTCGCGGACGATGACAGATGGATATGACGCGGCATTCTCGCGCCATGAACTGCCCGAGGTTTGCAATTTCGTTTGCGCTCCTCGAAATTAGAGGGCGCGGGGAAGACCGGGTGCGCGCCGCACCCGCGGTCTCGTGTGCAAAGTGCGCAAAAGAAAACGCACACGAGCATACAGGTACAGCGGGAGCATCCCGGCCTTCCCTGCGCAATGGCTTTACGGCTTACTTCGTGCTCTTGTGTCCGCAAGATCTGCCAGAATGTGCGAACGGGCGGTTCTGACCAACCGCCCGTCGCTGGATCTGAGCCCGTTCGTGCTCCAAGGCCTTGAGAGCCTGTCGGGAAGCGAGGGACAGATCCGGTGTCTTCCTCAACCCGAACAGTTGCATGGGCTGCGAGCCCGGACCGAGCAAGGAAGGGAGTGGATGATGGCACAAAATGAGGTCGTTGTCGTCGGTATTGACGTGGCCAAGGACAAGGTGGATGCGTGCATTCGCTCGTTGTCTCAACGGCAGACGTTCCCGAGCACCGCGGAGGGGCAGCGCGCACTGATCCGCTGGCTTCGCAAGCACAAGGTCGGCAAGGCAGTCATGGAGGCTTCCGGCGGCTACGAACGGGACTGGGCCAAGGCACTGCGTGACGCCCGCATCGAAGTTCGGATCGTCGACCCAAAACGGGTGCGCAGCTTCGCCCCTCATCCGCCGTGAGACAAGCGGAGTTATGCGACTGATTTGGGTGAGAACGAAAGCGGAATGTTTTTGATTCTTTTTGTTTCCTGGGCTTGACACGATTTCTGAAAATCAGAAGTGATTTGCCCCGTCGCGTTACCTTGTCGCAGCAGCGCATCGAGATTGCGCTTGCGGCTAGGCAATCAGCTTGCGGTTGGTAGGCGGGCAAAGCGGAAGCGTGCCCACCATCACTTGCACCGAACGTTGGAATGGTGGGCACGGCGCTATCGCGCCTTTGCCCACCCTATGGCGCTACGCGGCTGCCCGCTTGGCCGACACGATGCCCAACATGGCGATCGTCGCCATCACCAGCGAGATCAGCACATTGTAGCCGGCAAGCGAGAGCCCGAGGAAGCGCCACTGCACCTCGTCGCAGCGGATCACCTTCACCGTGTCGAGACGCTGCAGCAGCGTGCCGGCGCTGCCGAGATCGGCCAGCGGGCCGGAGCAATCGGTCGGTCCCTGCCAGAATTGCCATTCGACGCCGGCGTGGTAACCACCGAGCCAGGCATTGGCGAGCGCCGCGAGCAGCAGCACCGCAAACCCGGCCAGCGCTACCGGCCGCGGCGCCCCGCGCGAGGCGGCAAAGGCAACCAAAAGCCCGAGCGGGACCGCCAGATAATAAGCGTAGCGCTGTTCGAGGCAGAGCGGACAGGGGCGGATATCCAGCACGAGCTGGAAGAACCAGGCGCCTGCCAGCGTCGCCGCGGCGACGACCGCGATCGCCAGCGCCGCGACGACGACCGGATCCGCGGGATGGCGAGCGTGCGACGAATGGAGGGCATCTGACGTCACGGATGTTCTCCGGAGCATGGGTCCATGCTCAAAATAGGCTTCAGCCTCCTATCCCGCCACCGCCCAGGTGTCGAGACACCCACAATCACTTCCACGCGGGTTGACCCGGAAGCGCCGCCCGCTATATTCCGCCGGCTTCGCCGCACCGGCATCCCAGCCTCGCGTCCGAAGGCCCCTGTGGCGGAACTGGTAGACGCGCTCGACTCAAAATCGAGTTCCGCAAGGAGTGCTGGTTCGATTCCGGCCAGGGGCACCAACTAGGCTGTTCAAGCCCGTTCTAAAGCGTCCGCAACCGTTCGCGCACTGTACGGAAACCCTTGAAAAATAGGCCTTTCCGCGTACATCGGTGTTCGTCACCGTTTGTTCTCATCCGATCCCAGCCGTCCGATTTGTTGGTATCGTGTTGGTATCGGGAGAACAAACGTTCACGGTGACTTTCGCTATTCCGAACGAAGGAATTGAGCAGATGGCCCGCAAGAACGACGGCGCGTGCGCCAACCCCAAGCAGATCAGAACCGACGTCGACTGCCGCGCCGCCCGACCGAAATTCGACAATGGCACGTGGAGCCCCGCCAAGATTTCCGACGTGACCGGCCTCGGTCTCTATCTCTTCATCACGCCGGACAAGAACAAGCCTGGCAACGCTGCCTCCAAGCTCTGGCGGATGGGCTACCGGTTCCACAGCCGTCAGAAAACCTACTCAATCGGCCCTTACGGCAACGGCAAGGACGGCACCTTCTCGCTCGCCGACGCCCGGCGCGAGCGCGACAAGGCCAAGGACTTGCTCAAGGAGGGCAAAGACCCGAGCACCGAGAAGCAACTTGACAAGCACAGGCAGGCTGCCGCTCGGCCTTTCGAGCAATGGGCCGATGAGTGGCTTGCGAAGAAGAAGGTGGAGAAAGTCAAACGCGGCAGGATCGTCGCGGTGCGCGACCCCAAGACCATCGAAGTGCTTGAGCTCCGCGTTGGCTATGTCAAGGATCGCTTCGGCAAGCTGTGCAGGCAGGACATCAAGCGTCCGGACGTACTCGCTTTCATGCGCTCATACGAAGCCGAGGGAAAGCTGGAAACGCGCGACCGCGTGCGCAGCATCGGTGAGCAAATCTGCAACTATGCCGATGTCGAAGGCGATGGCTACAATCCCTTCCGCAACCTGAATGGGCAGATGATTGCCAACATTTCGACGCCGCGTCCGGGCGTCACCGAACCACGTGACGTGACGCGCGTCTTCAAGCTCATCAGTGCCCCCTGGACGAGAGCGAGGTTTGGTGACGTTGTTGGCCTTGCCTTGCGCTTCGATGCGCTAACTATTCCTCGCCCCGGCATGGTCAATGAAATGGAGTGGAGCGAGGTCGATTGGGATGCCGAACGCTGGACTACTCCAGCCGCCAAGATGAAGACCGGTTGGGACCATGTCGTGCCTTTGTCACGGCAAGCACTCGCAATCCTGCGCAGCGTTCAGAAGCTGACTGGCCATCGCCGGCACGTGTTTTCCTGCTCGAAGGACGCTCCACTTTCAAACAATACGCTGAACAAGCGCTTGCGGCTGCTTGGAATTGACACCAAGACTGATCATTGTGCCCACGGATTCCGGACGACCTTCTCGACCCTGTCTCACCACGAAGAGATCAAGGACGCCAAGGCATGGGATGGCGATGTCGTCGAGCTGCAGCTCGCGCATCTCGATAATTCTACTGTGGAAGGGCTCTACAAGAAGCACGGACCGCTCGCGCTGATCGGCTCGCGCACGAAGCTGATGCAACATTGGGCTGACCGGATCGACCACTGGCTCGATCCCAAGAAGGTGATGCCGATTAAGGGAGGCGCGCGGCCCTGATTCACCTATCGTTAGGCGTGCTTAATGTTGCCCAGTTCGATCCGTGACAAGCTCGTGTGATAGGACGCTTGTGCATCTCGTGCTGGAAGCGGATCGATTTTGGCGGAGCTCGACGAGTGCGCGCCTGATCTCGACAATGTCGCCGGCCGCGTTTGAAGTGGTCGAGCTCTCAACGTTCTTCCTCGCCACTCGCGTACGGAGCGTAGGCAGTGTTTATGACGCTAGCGCTATCGAAGGGGAAGCCCAACTCAAGACGTGGCGTCTGGATGGTCTGCCGAGAACCACCGTTTGTGCGGCGATCGATCGGGCAGCGCCGCTATCGTAGAATTGGCGGCCTTGTCGTACCAAAAGGGTAATAAGCGATTTGAGCATCGTTGCGGGGTCCGCCAAGTGGTGACCAGTAAACGACAGATGACTTCTCCAATCTAATATTGCAACACGTTGTGCCCGTAGCAAAATGGGCACCGGCCGACGCGACTTCCACTTCGATGATGCACAAATGTGGGCAGTATGACGTCAGGCTCGACAACGCCTGGGCCGCCGACTGGTATTGCGGGCGCTGCCGCGCAGGTACGAGCCTGCCGTGACGGACGATGCCGATCCGACTTGCGACTTGCTTGGCGTAAAAGAGATCGTGGGTCGCCATCAGCACGGCGGCACCGCTCGTAGCAAAAACGGTGAACTCGTGCGACGCGCTCAGGTCGAGGCCACTCGTCGGTTCATCGCGAATAAGTGCTTTCGCGCTCTTGGCGGTGCTGCAGGTCGGCAAGACCTTTGGGGAGATCCCGACGTAGACGCCTCTAAAAAAATCGGCGGCCCACAGGCCGCCGATTGGACCGCAAAGTTCAGCAGCTAACCCGCAGGCCCTGCATCTTCCACGATTGGACCGAACATCTCCCAGCGTTCGCCGTTAAACCGCATCATCCTGAACTGCTTGCGGAGGCGATAGTCTGTAGGCGAGGTGCTAAATTTGATCCCGGGTAGCGAGAAGTCAGCTTGGTAATCCTTGATCGAGGTCGCCTGCTTCAAGACGTTCTCGCGCGTCAGGTCGTCGCCGCACTGCTCCAGCACATAAACCAGAAGCTGTGCCGCGCCGTAGGCATAGGTGTTGAAGTTCGAGTACTTGTCTCCCTCCGGATAATACTTTTCCATAAACGCGAGGTATTTCTTCACACCCGGATCGTCTTTCCATTCCGGATCGAGGGGCTCCTTGCCGTAATTGGTGCTGATGACGCCCTTAGCGTCTTCGAGCCCAGCCGGCTTTATCGCACTG
This sequence comes from Bradyrhizobium retamae, assembly GCF_001440415.1. Lineage (GTDB taxonomy): Bacteria > Pseudomonadota > Alphaproteobacteria > Rhizobiales > Xanthobacteraceae > Bradyrhizobium > Bradyrhizobium retamae. The sequence goes on along the minus strand of NZ_LLYA01000203.1, from coordinate 22,715 downwards.
CCAATCGATGTAGCCTTCATACTGACGATCTGCACTGGCTTCCAACCGACCTCAGCGATTTTCTTGATCGCTTGCGCCGTAGGCTTCGGCGTGGCGGCACTAAAAAATAGGTCCGCGCCAACATCCTTGATCTTGAGGATTTGCGAATCGACGGTTGGCTCGGCCACTTCGTAGGAAAACTCCGCGACCACCATTTTAGCGGCCTTGTCGCCGAGCCCCGATTTGATGCCGTTCAGATAATCCTTGCCGAAGTCGTCATTCTGGTAGAGCACGCCGATCTTAGCGTAAGGTTGGATGGAGCCGATCGTTGGGCTAGTGCAGTGCGCTTCGTCCCCGCGGCTTGCGCCATCAGGTCGTTCGCAACAAGCTGCCGGACGACGCTGACACTTGCCTGGAATTGAGAGGTGCGGCCGTATGAGGCTATGGCATTCATTCTCTATCGGCGGCCTTCTCCTCGGAACGCTCCTTTTTGCCGCCTCTCTGACGCCGACGCTGTTGCCGCGGAATTTTTTGACTCAGGGCATGCTCTCGGGATGTTCTCTGGCGGCCGGATACGGCATCGGCGTGTTCGGCGGTTGGCTTTGGGTCTACATGGAGCTCCTGCGGCTCAAGGGCCGCTTCTTGCGCGTCGCGAAACTTGCCGCTGCGACCGGCTGCGCGATCGTTGCGGTCGTCTCCCTCCGGCAGGCGGCGGGATGGCAGAATTCTATCCGTGAGTTGATGGAACTCGATCCGGTCGACACGGTGCATCCAGTCGAGGTCTGCCTCATTGCGCTGGCGGTGTTCGCAATCCTGATCGGGCTCGCGCGGCTGTTCCGACTGACGCTCCGCTTCGTGGCGACAAGAGCCAACCGCTTCCTGCCAAGGCGGCTGTCCAACGCCATCGGCGTCATCGCGGCAGCGGTGCTGTTCTGGTTGGTCATCGATGGAGTTCTCTTCCGGGCCGCCCTGCGTGTCGCAGACGCGTCCTTCCGAGAATACGACAAGCTGATCGCACCGGTAACTCAGCCGCCGACGAACCCTCTGAAGACCGGTAGTAAGGCTTCCCTGCTCGCCTGGGACAAACTCGGACGGGCGGGACGGGAGTTCATCTCCTCGGGGCCGACCCGTGACGACATAGGCACCTTTTCGGGTAGGGAAGCGCTCGAACCTGTTCGCGTCTATGTCGGACTACGATCGGCGGACACGCCGCAACTGCGCGCCAAGCTTGCACTGGAAGAACTAAAGCGCGTCGGCGGGTTCGAGCGATCCATGCTTGTCGTGGTGACGCCGACTGGCACCGGCTGGGTCGACCCGGCTGCGATGGACAGCGTCGAATATCTGCACGACGGCGCCATCGCGAGCGTTGCCCTGCAATATTCCTATCTCGCCAGTTGGCTGTACCTGCTTGTGGAGCCCGGCTATGGCGCCGATGTCGCACGCGCCCTCTTCAAGGAGATCTACGGATACTGGATCACGCTTCCCAAGGACAGCCGGCCAAAGCTTTATCTGCACGGGATCAGTCTTGGTGCCACGAATTCCGAACAATCGATCGACCTGATCGAAGTCATGGGCGACCCGTTCGCCGGCGCACTCTGGAGCGGGCCGCCTTACTCGAGCAAGCTCTGGCGCTGGCTCACCGACCGTCGCAATCCCGGATCGCCGGCTTGGCTTCCCCGGTTTCGTGACGGATCGTTCGTGCGGTTCATGAACCAGCACGGAGAGGCTGCCGACCCGGCCTCGGGTCCGAGTGCCACCTGGGGGCCGATGCGGTTCGTTTACCTGCAATACGCGAGCGACCCGGCGACCTTTTTCGACTATCGCAGCCTCTATCGCGAGCCGGACTGGATGCTGGCGCCGCGCGGCCCGGACGTGTCGCCGCAATTGCGCTGGTACCCGGTCGTAACCCTTCTTCAACTGGCTCTGGACATGTTCATGGCGACGGACGCGCCGATCGGCTTCGGCCATGTCTACGCCCCGGCGCACTACATCGACGCATGGATCGAGATGACGGAAGTTCGCGACTGGTCCCCGGAACAGATCACGCGGCTGAAGCGGCATCTCTCCAAGCCGTAGTCCGCGGCGCTGTTCCAACACCAGCGGCCGCGGAGACGGACTCTTGAGCGCTGCTATCCAACGATGCCCCATCAACGTTGCCGAGCCACGTTCGGTGCCTCACTCCGCAGCGCTGACCGCCGAGAAGCCCGGTGCGATAAAGATCAAAAGGCCGACAAATTTCTTCAAAAGCGCCCGCTGACGCTGCCGCGTCTGAGAATTGGCTGCGTCAGATCGGCCAGAGGGCGGTCGAAGCCTCGACTGAGGGTGGATTTCTCGGCGGCGGCGGCTTTGCGGTAGGTGATAGTGAAAAGGCCATGTTGGGCGAGATCTCGAGCGCGCTCAAGCTTGCGAGCTACTGAGCCGTCGACTGACGCGGTCTATATGGGATAGCGCAAGACAGCGGCGAGTGACTTACCTCCGGGGATGTCGATTGCGAACACCGAGAACGCGGCCACCTGCATGGATAACCCGCCGCGCGATTTCGTCGACCACGCCATAGCTGCCCGCGCTCGGCCTGTCAGCAAACGTCGTGCTGCCATCTACCTCGGACACCTTTCCGGGAACGACCTCATCAATGTCAACCAGCAGAGTTTCAACCGCTCCATAGGTGGCTGCGCGAGCCGCCTGGGCGATATCGGTGGTCGCGCGCCCTTGGTTCTCGCGGGCCTCGAAGCGGCTGGCGAAGGCCGCGATCTCGTCACGATAAAGATCGTCAAGCACTGAGCGGGCCCGCGCCGCAAGTTCAGCGTCGGTGAGCGCATCAGGGCTGCCGTCGATCCCTATCGGTGCCAGATGCGCATAGGTATTCACAGATCGATAGATCGATGCGAGAGGCTGAAGCGCGGCCAGCACCAGCGGGATATCGATGCCGGCAAGCAGTGCGCGCAGTGAACTGTCCACCTGCCGTGCGAACTGGCGCAACCTCACCTTCTGGCCTTCGGCGCCTTGGATGCGACCGCTCGGTGATCGATCGTTCAGGGTCGAGCGGCCCACTGCGCTGGCAGCAGGCTTCGGCATGCCCTCGACCTTGACAAGTGTCGCAGGCAAATCAGCGGGGACCTCGATCACGCGGACCACTGCTTCCGACAGCGCCAGCACATAACAGGTGTGGGGAAACGTGACAGCGCGCAGCAGCGGCTTCAAAAAGAAGCGATCGGACACCTCAACAACGGGCTCCAGCGTGTTTGGTAGACGAAAAGTCCGGATGTTGTCGGGCGTGGCTAACACAGCGAGGCTGCGCGCCTGGAATCGCCAGAACTCGTCATCGTCGATAAGATCGTCCAGATGTTCGGCCAATGCAGCAACGCGGCGCTTGTCGGTGCCCGCCGCTTCGAGCTGATGGATGCCCTGCTTTGCCAGATTCTTCAGCTCGATCCGATCTCCTGCGGTCTCCTGCGTCAGTGGCGAGGTTCGCAGATAGATCGACAGGCAGATGTCATCGCGATGGGAGATCAGTGATTTCAGATCGACGGGAGTCGGAATGTCGACGTAGAGCATGACAAATCTCCATCTTGAGCAGATTATGGATCTTCACACCGTCTATCCGGATCAAGATAGTGGAAATCCTTGAGGAGTATCTCAGGGCGCAACCAATTTCTTACGGATGGCATAGCGGACTAACTCGGCCGTCGACGACATGCCGAGCTTGCGCATTGCCGAAGCACGATGGGTTTCGACGGTCTTCACACTCAGCTTCAGTATTGCGCTGATGGACCTGTTGGTGTGCCCTTCCGCAATCAACTGAACCACGCTCTGCTCGCGCGACGTCAGCAGCATGTCCGATTTATTCTGCTTGTTGACCTGGTAGTCGTGGAGCAGCTTCTCCAGCAGGACGCTGGTGAAGTAGGGCCTGCCGTCGAGCAAGGCTTCGATCGCAGAAATAAGATGCTTCCGGGCATCCGACTTGAACAGGAAGCCACGGACGCCCGCCAGAATGGCTTCCGTCAGCAGTTCCTCGCTTTCGTGCATCGTCAGGATCAACACTTCAGTGCGCAGATGGAGCGCCCTGAGGCGGCGACTCACCTCCAATCCGTTCATGATAGGCATGGAGTAGTCGGCAATCACAATGTCCGGCCGGGTTTCCAGGGTCAACGCGACGGCCTGCTCGCCATTGGTCGCTTCCCCGGTTACGATCCAGTTGGAGCGCGCTTCAACGATCGCGCGAAGCCCGGAACGCACGACTTCATGATCATCCGCAATCACGATGCACTTCACGGCGTCGTTCCCGTATGCCGGCACCGAACCTTCAAGCGATCGGCTGAGGTGACCGGCAGCAAAGTCTGCCGCCGGCGAGCCCGTCGGAGGGCTCCGGGCGGGACTTGTAGTCCTTGAACTTGAGGAAGACGGCGATATTGCCCGGTCGCCAGCTCTTGGAATCGAACGTGAAGGGACCGGAGCCGATCACTTCCGGAATCGGCTTGGTCGGATCGGTAGCGGCCAACCGCGCAGGCATCATGACAGGAACGTTGCTGCTCGGCTTACCGATAGAGTCGATCACCAATCCGAATGGCTTGCTGAGCACCAGGGTGAAGGTGGAAGCATCGACGGCCTTGATTTCCTTGGTGGCAGCGAACATCTGCCGCCCCAGCCCGTCACGGGCCCCCCAGCGCTTGAGCGATGCGACGCAGTCTTCTGCCGTCACGTCCGTGCCGTCGTGCCACTTCAGGCCCGGTCGAAGCCTGAATGTGTACGACATCTTGTCGGGGCTCACTTCCCACGACTCCAGCATTTGAGGACGATACTCGCCCTTGCTGTCCATCGACACCAGCGTGTCGAATACCATGTAGGCGAATGTTCTGGTTACGTAGGAGGTGGTGGCAATCGGATCCAGCACCTGCAGCTCGGTGTCCAGGACGATCTTAAGCGTCTTGTCTTGCGCCGCAACCGGCGTGACAGCGGACGCCGAAAGTAGCAGCGCCGCGAAAAGCAATTTCAGTCGCATGACCCTAGCTCCGTCACCAGTGCCCCCCGCGACCAGACCCTCGTCGCGCGTTAGCAAGCTGACGTTGTCGGGGCAACAGAACAACTTCCCAATTGCGATGACAGCATGACATTTTGGAAGCAGCCACTTTGTCGCAACCCTCGTATGATCGCAGTACTTAACCCGCTCGCCGAAGTCGACATAAGGCGAAGGCAATTTTCATGAAGAAAAGGCAACGTTGGCGGACGCGATGACGGGAAGCTGCCCAAGGGGTGGCCTCAACCGCCGACAAATGCATCGCGAAGACCGGCGTGCGCACAACGCTTGTGGATTTGCAGGAGACATCGCCAGATGGCATCGCGGTCGGCGTCATGATCGACGGCAATCGGGAGTGTACGACATGACTGATCTGTTGTCGGGGCGACGTATCCTCATCACAGGGGGGGCGTCTGGTATTGGTCTTGGCATCGCGGGCAGTTTTGCGGTGGAGGGCGCCCAGGTCGCGCTTCTCGATCGCTCTGCAGAGGGACTCGATCGCGCCGCGCAGCAGATCGGAAGTCAGTCGTCGACCGTACTAGCGGACGTCCGCGACCCCTCGGCTGTCGAAGCTGCGGTCGCCTCGGCAGCGAAATCCATGGGCGGCATCGACGGCGTAGTCAATGCCGCTGGGATCAGTTTGTGGCGATCCCTCGAGGAGACATCCCACGACGAGTGGCGGAACGTGATGTCGATCAATCTCGACGGACCATTTCACGTTTGCAAGGCGGTCATAGCCGAGTTGAAGAAAGCCGGCCGAGGCACGATCGTCAACATCGCCTCAGGCGCAGCCTTCAGACAGACGCCCAATTTTGGCGCCTATTGCACATCCAAGGCCGCCCTGGTCATGATGACCAAGGTGCTGGCTGCAGAACTCGTCGGCCTCAATATCCGGGCGAACTCCATTTGCCCGGGAGTGATCTATACCCCGATGGTCGAGCGCACGCTGTCGGGATCGACGGACCGGAAGCAGAGAACCGCGCAATATTTCGAACGGCAGGGCATGAAGCGCTTTGGCACCGTCGAGGAGATCGCCAAGCTCGCCCTCTTCCTCACGGGTCCTGATTCTTCGTTCACGACCGGCTCCGCCTATTCTGCCGACGGCGGCTCGGTTTATCATTGAGCAACCCCAAGCCCATTCCCGCCGAACATGCGAAGTGGGTGTCCACGCCCGGCGAGATACGGCTGATAATCTCGGGTCTCGTCGTCGCTGTTTTCGTCTCGAGCCTCGACCAGACCATTTTGGCTGGCTCGCTGTCGAGCATCGCCGCGGACCTCAATAACTGGTCCGTGGCCAGCTGGCTCGTCAGCGGCTATCTAATCTCCTCGATCGTTGCGATCCCCATTGCCGGCAGACTCAGCGACCTCTTTGGCCGGCGCAGGCTATTGCTGATTCTCAGCCTGCTTTACGTCAGCGGGTCGATCCTTTGCGCGATCTCATGTCGATGCAGGCGCTGATCGCCTGCCGCATCGTTCAGGGATTGGGCGCGGGCGGTCTGCGCGCGGTGGCGATGTCGACCGTGTCGGATCTGGTATCGCCGCGAGAGCGTGGCCGCTATCAGGTATATTTCTCCGCAGCCTTCAGCGTGTCGTCGCTTTGCGGACCGACTCTCGGATCGCTGTGTAACCATCAAATTTACATAGTGGGTTCTTCAACTTACGATCGTTGAAGTGGTACACGGGTCGTCAGGCTAGTCAGCTTGATCGTGTCCTATTCCAAAATGACATGTCGGACTAAACAGAAGGAATTTGCGATGCTGGCAAACATTCCGAGTATCTGTCCGCGATGGCAATGAATTCGGCCGTGCATTAGGGGCCGGCAAAAACAAATGTATGAGATAGGAAACATGAGCGCAGTTCAGCGTGTAGCTTTGATCACTGGATCGGCCAGCGGCATCGGCGCCGCCTGTGCCCGACGTCTCGCCGCGAAGAACGTCAACCTCCTTCTGGTGGATAGGCAAGGCGAAGCCTTACAAACAATCGCGCAAGAACTTTCCAAGACGGTTCGGACGAGCTTTTTCGTTTGCGATATCACGGACGACAAGGCCGTTGAAGGGGCGGTCTCAAGCGCGAAAGGCGAATTCGGTCGAATCGACATTCTTGCCAATATTGCCGGCGGATCGGTAGGAGTAAAAGGCGGCAGGGTTGAGGATTTTTCGGGTGAAGATTGGGATCGCGTTATGAACGCCAATCTCCGCAGTACGTTTATGTTCTGCAAATTCGTCGTACCGATGATGCGCGAGCAGAAATTTGGGCGCATCATCAACACTTCTTCCACTCTCGCGAGAGGTCGAACGGGATCCCAAGATACTTCTGCCGCGCGCCTGCCCTATGCAGCTGCGAAAGCCGGCGTGCTTGGCTTCACTTCACAACTGGCCAAAGACCTTGGTTCGGAGGGAATCACCGTCAATGCCATTCTTCCCTGGCTCACAATCGCTCCGAATTCGAATCAGGCAGCTTATCTTGCCTTCATGGCGATGTCGGCTGAGGCTCGCGAGAGACAGCTCAGCCTTTCTCCGTTCAAGCGACCAGCCACGGCAGACGAGGTCGCCGCAGCCATTGAGTTTCTCGCTTCCGATGATGCAAGCTACATCTCCGGCGTTGCGCTGCCCATTGACGGGGCTTTCCTCTGACTTTCGAATCGCATCGTCATTGTCAGGAACAGCTCATTTCCGCTAACGTATATGTCGTAATTGATCTCCGCATAGAGCCACGACTTCTGTGAGTGCTGCGAGAAATTCTTACGATGATCGCGAGCAGGCGGGTTGCCGCGGCGCAAGGTAACGGACCACCCGGACCGCAGACATGCACAGCCCAGCTCGTCCAACTGGATCAGCGTACTTCTACTGCTTTGAGATAATGCGTCACTGCACCGTAGAGGCCATGGACCTGCGCCGTCGCGGCGAGCGCGAGGTCCCGGCGATCCTTGTTCTTCCCGCCAATCAGGCGCGTTCATACTTCAACGACGGCTTGATCCACCGGAATGATACGATCCCCGTAACCTCACACGGGTGATGAACATCGCCGGCAAACCGAGCCTGATTGCAGCCACCCGCGCAGCCTGAAGGCCAGAAAGTCCCTCCAAAAGCGCAATACCGCGTCGCGATACTTACCTTAACCGGTCATTAGACGATCCGACGCGAGACATCGGCCGCCTACAGGGATTGGCGACCACATCGCGGACCGGCCCATCTGTTTTGCACACAACCAAGACCCAAACCTGACTCGATGTGCAAATGGTGCTTCCCTCCCGGCGCAATCGGTCATAAAGCCGACCGGCTTTTATCTGCGGGTTTGGATCCAGCTCTTTCTTATCAAAGGTGTCGGGTCACGGCAGGAATCTGGCGATAGCTTCTCGGATACAAGCGAGGATTTCGTCCTGCCGTTCCTCAAGACGAGACACCGGCCCGCCGACGCCGAGCACGAGGTCGCGTCCGAAATCGCGCTTGGGCAGCAGGACGGCGATCACGCCGGCGTCCTGGACGACGATATGCTTTGAGAACATATAGCCGTCGCGCCGGATGCCGTTGACGATCTTCATCAGAGCATTCAGCTCCATGTGTTCTTCCGGCGGGCAGACGGCATTGATACGGCGCAGCAGCCGGGCGATCTCGACGTCGGTATGGCCGCTGAGCAAGGTGCGGCCAATGCCGCTGATCGCCAGCGGGCGGACTTCGCCGGGCTTTACTTCAAAGCGCAGGCGCTTGCTGGTTTGCAGGCAGTGAATGTACTGCGCGTGCAAATCGGACTGCGTGCTGATGTTGACGAGTTCGTCCAGTTCCTTGTGAACGAAGTCGACCAGCGCAAGGATGGCACTGTCGCCGAACAGCCCGGCATCCAGCCACCGGCCCATCTGGGCGATGCGCATCGTCGGCATGTAGGTGCGATTGTAGCTGTCGTAAAACAGGTACCCCAGCATCGCCATGCTCTTCAGCAGGGCGGCGGCGCTGGACGTCGGATAGTCGCACTTCGTTGCGACCTCCTTCAGCGAAACGGGCCGTTTCACATCCTCGAAATACTCAAGGACTTCGAAGATGCGTCTGGCCGATTTGATCGCTTCTGACGACATTTACATATATGTGTAATGGATGTTTGGACCATAAGGCGTGTCTTCGGCGACGTCAAACCCATCGTTGGCCAAGATTTAACTCATAGCCGTTAAGGCTTTCCTTATTTTACACATACATAGAAATAGAACTACATATAAGTAACAGGATAGACTCCGAAAGAAGCCCCGCATAGTCTCCTCGCTCAATGGCTGTCGCGCGTTCGTGCAGCAGCCGTTCAAGAAAACAAACGGGATGACAGGGAGGCGTTATGCAGTCGGAAATCCGTTTGCCCGAGGGTGGCTGCGATTGTCATTTCCATATCTACGGCCCCTTCGATCGCTTCCCGCCCGCAACCGAGGGGCGCTTCACGGCCGCGCGGCCGTTCACGATCGAGGACGCTTTCGCGCTCTGGAACAGGCTCGGCGTCACCCGCGGCGTGATCGTCCACGCGGTGGGCTCGGGAGAAGACAACGCCGTCACCTATGACGCGTTGCGTCGCTACCCTGACAGGCTGCGCGCTGTTGCGATCTTGAAGCCCGACGTCTCCGATCGCCGGCTCGATGAACTCACCGATGCCGGTTTCAAGGCGGTGCGCGTCACCATGATCCGGCAGGATGGCAAGCCGGTCTCGACGCTCGGCACCAGCTACGACGATCTGGTCAAGCTCGCGCCGCGCATCGCGGAGCGCGGTTGGCATGCCCAGCTCTGGATCGAAAGCTCGGATCTCGCGGCCGCTGCGGCCGAACTCGAAAAGCTTCCGCTGAATTTTGTCATCGACCACATGTCGCGGACCATGGCCGACAAGGGCCACGAACATCCCGACTTTCGCGCTTTCACGGAACGGCTGAAGACCGGCCGCTACTGGACCAAGATTTCAGGGGCCGACCGCAACACGCGTATCGGCAGTCCTTACGCGGACACCGCGCCCTTCATGCGCGCCATCGTTCAGGCGGCGCCTGATCAGGTGGTGTGGGGCAGCGATTGGCCGCATGTCGGCCACAGCGCCGAGACGAGGCCCGATCATCAAGTTCTGCTTCGCTTGCTGCACGAATGCGTCCCGGACGAGGCCACTCGTCGCAAGATCCTGATCGCCAATCCGGCGCGGCTCTATAATTTCTGACATGACCGAGTAAGCCTTGAACAACAAGAAATTGGACAACAACAAGAAACTGCCGCTTGAAGGCGTCATCGTTCTCGATCTCGGCCAGGTGTACCAGGGACCCTATGCCGGCTTCCTGATGGCGCAGGCCGGCGCGACCGTCATTAAGGTCGAGCCGCCGAACGGCGAACCGGTGCGGCATCGCGCCCGTATCAGCAAGGGCAATGCCGTCCCGTTCGCAATGCTCAATGCCAACAAGCGCAATATCAGCCTGAACCTGAAATCGCCGGAAGGCATGAAAGTCCTGAAAGAACTCGCGGCAAAGGCCGACGTGCTGATCGAGAACTACGCACCTGATGTGCTCGACCGGTTGGGCGTCGGCTATGCCGCGCTCAGCGCCATCAATCCGCGCCTTATCTACGGCTCGGCCACCGGCTACGGCCTGTCGGGCCCCGACCGGGATAATCTGGCGATGGACCTGACGGTCCAGGCGGCGTCGGGCATCATGAGCGTGACCGGCTTTGCCGATGGTCCTCCGGTCAAGGCCGGGCCGGCCATCACCGATTTCATCAGCGGCGTTCATCTCTATGCTGGTATTCTCACCGCGCTTTACGATCGGGAGAAAAGCGGCCGCGGCCGGCTGGTCGAGATCGCGATGGTCGAGACCGTCTATCCTGCGATGGCCTCAAATTTGGCCGATATCTTCAACCGAAAAGCGGCAGCCCCTCGCACGGGCAACCGTCACGGCGGCCTCGCGGAGGCGCCCTATAATGTCTATCCCGCCTCCGACGGGCATGTCGCCATCATCAGCGTCAACGAATCGCATTGGACCGGATTGACGCGCGCGATGGGCCGGCCGGAACTGGCCGACGATGCACGCTTCAGGACGGTCCTTGACCGCATCAAGCACATCGATCTGACGGATCAGATCGTCTCCGAGTGGTCGTCGCAGCTGATGCGGCGTGAGATCACGGACCTTTGCCGTGCCAACCGGGTGCCCTGCGCCGCGGTTCGCGACTTGCGCGAGGTGATTGAGGACAATCATCTCCACGCCCGGGGCATGTTGCGCGAGATCGAGCATCCGGAATATGGCGACATTCTCGTTCATCGCAGTCCGCTGCTGCTGCACGATGCGGCCGTGCCGGAATACATCCCGTCCGCGCGCCTCGGACAGCACAATGGCGAGGTGCTGTCGGAATATCTCGGCCTGTCCAGTGGCGAGATCGATGCGCTCCGCCACGCGGGCGCCATCGCACAGGCCTGAGCAAGCCCATGCCGAACATCGATCCACAAATTTTCAGGTCCGCTAGCTGAGGAAGCTCAAGATGGTCAAGTTGTTTGAAAGCATTGCATTCCGCGGCGTCGAGTTCAGCAACCGGATCGTCGTCTCGCCGATGGGGATGTATTCGGCCGAGAACGGCTACGTCACGCCGTTCCATCTGGTCCACTACGGCAAGTTCGCCATGGGCGGGGCTGGGCTCGTCTTCGTCGAGCAGACCTCGATCAGCCGAAAGGGGCGCATTACCAATGGCGATCCCGGCCTGTGGGAAGACGGCCAGATCGACGGCATGCGCCAGGTCGTCCATGTCATCAAATCGCACGGTGCCAAAGCCGCGATCCAGATCAATCACGGGGGAAGGAAATCCAGCCAGCAGCGCGCGTTCAGGGGCAACAGCCATCTGACGGATCGCGATATCGAAATGGGAGAAGAGAGCTGGGTACCTTCAGGCCCGTCGGATGTCCCGTTCTCCGACGGTTTTCAGACCCCCGTTCCACTCAGCAAGGAAGGCCTGATCGGCGTGCGCGATGCCTTCGTTGCGACGGCGCGCCGCGCGGTGCTGGCCGGGTTCGACGTCATCGAACTGCACATGGCCCACGGCTATCTGTTGCAATCCTTCCTCTCGCCGCTCGCCAATTTCCGCACCGACGAATATGGCGGCAGCCTGGAAAGCCGGATGCGCTTTCCGCTCGAGGTGACGCGCGCCGTGAGAGCCGCGCTGCCCTCGGCCACGCCGCTGTTCGTGCGCATCTCGGCCACGGACTGGATCGACGGCGGATGGGAGATCGAAGACAGCATCATCTTCTCCCGCAAATTGAAGGAACTCGGCGTCGATCTCGTCGACTGTTCGACCGGCGGCAACCTGCGCGCCGGATCGACCAACGCCAATCTCGGCCGCGGCCCCGGCTACCAGGTGCCGTTCGCCGAACGGATTCGCCACGAGGCCGGCATCGCCACGGGCGCGGTCGGCATGATCCGCACGCCTGACCTCGCCGAGACGATTCTGCAGGATGGCCGCGCCGACCTGATCTTCCTGGCGCGCCAGATGCTCTACGATCCGTTCTGGGCGCTTCACGCCGCAGAGCATTTCGGGCTGACCGGCAATTTCGAGAAGTGGCCCGAGCAATATGGCTGGTGGCTTGCCAAATGGGGCGGCGCCCTTCGTGCCAATGGCGAAAGCCTGGACGGGGTGGAGCGATACCGCGAGGCGGCCGAATAGAGCCTCACCCGCTCGGATAGAGTCGCAAGATCAATCCTGACTTCAAGCATCAAATTTTCCAAAGGGAGTGAAAAATGAGAAATGTGCTGGCCGCGTCGATGGTCTTCCTGAGTCTTGCTTCGGCTCATGCGCAGGCGCCTGCGTCGAAGCAGGTCAAGCTCGGCGTGCTCAACGATCAGTCGGGCCAGTATGCGGATGCCGCGGGTCCTGCCGCCGTTGAAGTCGCAAAGATGGCGATCGCCGACTTCGGCGGCAAGCTGCTGGGCCACCCGATCGAACTCGTATTCGCCGACCACCAGAACAAGACTGATATCGCCTCTGGCATTGCGAGGCGATGGATCGACACGGAAGGCGTGGATGTCATTCTCGATATCGGAAACTCCGCAGTCGCGTTGGCTTTGGCCGATCTGGTCCGGGACAAGAACAAGGTGATGATCGTGTCGTCGGCCGGCGCATCCGCCATCACAAACGAGAAATGCTCGCCCAACACATTCCAGTGGACCTACAACACCTACACGCTGGCGCGCAGCACAGCGAAGGCGCTGATGGGCCAAGGCGGCAATGAATGGTACTTCCTGACGGCCGATTATGCCTTCGGACAAGCCTTCGAGTCCGATGCGTCTGCCGTGCTCAAGGAATCCGGCGGCAAGGTAGCCGGCTCGGTGCGGCACCCCTTCAACACCAGCGATTTCTCGTCGTTTCTGCTGCAGGCCCAGAACTCGAGCGCCAACGTGCTGGCTCTCGCCAATGCCGGCGGTGACACCACCAACTCGCTGTTGCAAGCTCACGAGTTCGGCCTGCTCGGCCAGAAGAGCAAGATGCGAGTCGCCGCCCTGCTGTTCCAGATCACGGATGCCAAGTCGGTGGGCCTCCCCAACCTGCAGGGGCTGTACACCTCGGAGGCCTTCTACTGGAATCGGAACGACGGCTCGCGCGCGTTCGGGAAACGCTTCTTCGACAAGGTCGGCCGCATGCCCACGATGGTCCAGGCCGGAATGTACTCGGCAACCATGCACTACTTGAAGGCCGTTGAAGCTGCTGGCACGCTCGACACGGCTGCCGTGCTGACGAAATTCCGTTCCATGCCCGTGAATGACTTCTTCTCGGAGAGGGGTTACGTTCGCGAGGACGGCATGCACATCCACGATTACTATCTACTGCGCGCAAAGACGGTGGAGCAGTCGAAGGGACCGTGGGACTTCTATGACGTGGTCGCAACCGTCCCGGCCGAAGATGCCAATATTCTTCGCGCACAAAGCAGGTGCTCACTGATGAAGAAGTCCTGATCTCCAGGCCCTCATGGACGAGCCAAAGCCGAAGCGATCCTTTAGGACAAGAAGGCAGACCTCGTCGCCGTCGGCCGAGAGTTCATCTAACCCGAACTGGGCAATGGATGCGGCACAGAAGCTCGGCGTCGATCCGACTTCAGCGCGGTCCCGCCCCAAATGGGCTACTGGCTTGTTTGCGAGGCGTGCTGTGGCTCGCCTCGTGAACATCCAGCAATTGCGAGCCATCACCAGACATGTCCTACGAAGACTTGATCAAGCACACCGTGGCGCGACGGCCGGCGGCGTGGGAGTTGCTCGGCGTCGGCGCCGTCGCCTACGATCCGACGCGCGATCGCGTCGTGGTCGAATGGCATGCCGAGCCTCGGCATTGCCATTCCACCGAAGGGCATCCCAAGGGCGGCATCGTGCAGGGTGGAATCGTCACGGGCTGGCTCGATGCGGCGATGGCGACCGCGAGCCTGCTGCGCGGAGAATACCTGATTACGGTCGCGAGCCTGGAGATCAAGGTCGCATTCCTGCTTCCGGCGCATCCCGGCCTGTACCGCACTTATGGCAAGGTCGTTCGACAGGGCCGTAGCATCGGCTTCCTGGAGGCCGAGCTGCGAGACGCCAACGACGTGCTCATCGCAACGGCAAGTTCGACAGCGGCCCTACGGCCCAAGAGTCCCGCCGTGGCGAGCCCAGCGTGATTCCTTCGCGGCCTCTGGCTCTCAGAAGCCGTAGAGCCGGACCGGATTGTCGATCAGGATTTTCCTGCGGACGGCCTTGTCGGGCACGCAGCGCCTGAACAGATCCATCAGCACGGACTCCTTCGGAACGGCGTCTTCGGCGTGTAGCGACATGCGGCCGGTCGCTGCCCCAGGCCAGCCGGTCGGGGTTGGCGGCGACCAGCGCCTTCATGAAGTCCTCGGTGTCCTCGAGCGCCAGCTTGTGACTCAGAGCGGACATTTCCAGAGCGAAGTGGCATGATGGTGAGTTTGCCAGCGGTGTTAGTGCCATGACCTATGCCAGGGGCAGTCCACCGGAAGACCGCCGAATCGAAGCCCTTCGTCCGCCAAGGTCCAAGCACGACTCAGGCCACCGACTGGCTGATGTACTTTACGGTCTGAAATTCCTGGAGTCCCTCGATCCCGCCTTCGGAGCCGATCCCTGAGTCCTTGTAGCCGCCGAAGGGGGTCTCCGGCAGTGACGCCTGCCAATGGTTGACGACGACGTTGCCGCTCTGGATCGCTTCGGAGACCGCGGAAGCGTTGCGCATGTCATGGGTCATCACGTAGGACGCCAGACCGAAAGGAAGCCTGTTTGCGAGTCTAATGGCGTCGCCCAATCCCGAGAACGGAGCGGTGGTCGCAAGCGGACCGAAGGGCTCGACGTTGGACGCCATACAGTCGTCGTCGGCGTTCGACAGCACCGTCGGGCGGTAGAAGAAGCCCCGGTTGCCGCACCGTTCGCCGCCCGCCGACACCGCTATGTTGCGCGTCCGCGCATCCTCGACGAAGCGCTCTATGGATTCCACGCGCCGCGCATGCGCCAACGGACCCATCTCAGCGGCCGCATCGAAACCGTCGCCGACGACGATCTTGTCGGCGAGTTCCGAGAGCTTCGCGGCGAACCGGTCGTGGATCGAATCATGCACGAAGAAACGCGTCGGCGACGTGCAGACCTGGCCGGAATTGCGAAATTTAGCCGCCACCGCCGAGGCAGCGGCGGCCTCCGGATCGACATCGCCGAACACGAGCACTGGCGCGTGTCCGCCGAGTTCGAGCGTCATCTTCTTCATCGTCTGCACGGCGAGCGCACCGAGTTGCTTGCCGACTTGGGTGGAGCCCGTGAAAGTCAACCCGCGGGTGATCGGAGATTCCAGCAGCTTACCAGACACTAGTGCGGGATTGCCGAACACGACGTTGAGCACGCCGGTTGGCAAGCCTGCATCCGCGAGAGCTTCGGCTAGGGCGAGCACCGTCGCCGGGGTCTCTTCGGCAGGCTTGATGATGACGGAGCAACCGGCCGCCAGCGCGCTCGAAATCTTGCGGGCGGGAGTGATCGCCGGAGCGTTCCAGGGTGCGAACGCTGCGATCGGACCCAGCGGCTCGCGCACCGCAATCTGCTGGATAGAGCGATTGCGCGAAGGAATCACGCGACCATAGGCCCTACGGCCCTCCTCCGCGTTCCAGTCGAACATCCCGGCGGCCGTCTCAACCTCGAGGCGAGATTCGGCAATCGGTTTACCGAGCTCCAGCGTGATTAGTCCAGCGATATGATCGCTGCGTTCCCGGATCAACGCCGCTGCTTTCAGAAGAACCCGGCCGCGGTCGAGCGGCGGCACCTTCCGCCACTGCTCATAGCCAAGCGCGGACGACGCCAAAGCCTCGTCGAGATCGGCCTCGCCGGCATGCGGCTGTTCACCGAGTACCGCTTCTGTCGCCGGATTGAGGACCGGCTGCGTATCGCGGCCTTCGCCCGTCCGCCACTTACCGTCTATGAAAAGCCTGAGCGCAGGATAGTCGATCACAGGCGTCCTCCGTCGGGAGCAAAAACGGGCACGACGATGCCGTGCCCGGGTGTTGGTGCCTCCGCAACAGCCGCCTACTTGGCGGCGCTGACGAAGGGGCAGTTGCCGTCCTTGAGGGGCCGAAACGCCTTTTCACCAGCAATGGTGTCAAGGATCTTGTAGTAGTCCCAAGGATACTTGGACTCCGAGGGCTGCTTGACCTGCAGCAGGTACATGTCGCGGATGACCCGCCCGTCCTCTCGGATGGAAGCGTTGGCCGAGTAGAAGTCGTTGATCGGTAGCTTCTTCATTTCCGGAACGACAACCGAACCGACGTCGCTCTTGGTAGCTTCGACGGCCTTCAGGTAGTGCGTCACCGCGCCGTAGACCGCAGCCTGGAGGCTGCCCGGCGCCTTGCCGTTGAAACGGGCCATGAAGCGCTTGCTCCATTCGCGGGTCTTGTCGTTGGCGTCCCAGTAGAAGCTGTCGGCGAACATCAGGTCCTTGGCGCTGCCGAGGCCGAGCGCGTGGACATCCGGAAGATTCACCAGCAAGGCGGCTATGCTTTGCCCTCCGGCGGTGAGCCCGAACTCGTTGGCCTGCTTCAAGGCGGTCATCATGTCGGCGCCGGCATTCGCGAGGCCGACGACCTGGGCCTTGGACGCCTGCGCCTGCAAAAGGAACGACGAGAAGTCCGACGTATTCAGCGGATGTTTCGACGAGCCGAGCACCTTCCCGCCGTTGGCGATTACGACCTTGGCCGCCTCGGATTCCAGAGCCAAACCGAAACTGTAATCCGCAGTCAGGAAGTACCAGCTCTTGAGACTTTTCTGGACAAGCGGCGCGGTCGCGACGTTGGCGAGCGCGTAGTTGTCGTATGCCCAGTGCACGCCGTTGGGCGAGCAGGCTTTGCCGGTGAGATCGGGCGTGCCGGGGCCGGTTGCCAGAAGCACCTTGTCCTTTTCCCGCGACAGCTGCTGCACCGCCAGCGCGACGCCCGACGAGACAACTTCGGTGATCGCGTCGACGCCTTCGGTGTCGTACCACTTGCGCGCCAAAGCAAGGCCGATATCCGCCTTGTTCTGGTGGTCGGCCGAGATCACCTCGATCGGCATTCCAGCGACCTTCCCACCGTAGTCCTCGACCGCCATCTTCGCAGCCAGAA
The DNA here is from genome assembly GCF_001440415.1 of Bradyrhizobium retamae. Classification (GTDB taxonomy): domain Bacteria; phylum Pseudomonadota; class Alphaproteobacteria; order Rhizobiales; family Xanthobacteraceae; genus Bradyrhizobium; species Bradyrhizobium retamae. Next base: position 5,131 of record NZ_LLYA01000203.1, on the reverse strand, counting down.
CCGAACCAGGACCGACATTGTCGGCATAGGGGCCGGACATATCCGTGAGCACGCCGATCTTGACAGTGCCGTTGGAGATCTCAGCTGAAGCGGCCGTCACAAACGACAGCACCGCGGCGGTGACTAGCAACTTGTTGATCTTCATGCGCGTTTTCCCTTTCGATTTGTTGTTAAGTTTGGTTCAGTTGATCTTCTCGAGCACCGGAAGAAGGTGGCTCAGAAACTTGTCGGGATCCTCGCTCATCGGAAAATGGCCGAGATCCTTCATGATGGTGACGTGGCTGCCCTTGACGCTGTTGGCGACGGCGAGCGTCTCCTCAGGCGCGCAGGAGTAGTCGTACTCGCCGGACAACAGGAATAGCGGGCACTTCGACGTGTCGATCTGCGCCACCCGGGCGCGGATGTCCCCGTCGACCTTGTAGAAGTAGAGGTCGCCCTTGAACACGCCGGGACCGCCCTGCATGTAGTGCCAGAGCGTCTCCCAACGGTGCGCGTCAGATGCGTCAGGTCCGACGAGGCCCGACACGATCGCAGCACAAGTCTCGCCGCCGTGCACGTCCGGCCGGTGCAGGAAGTTCAGGTCGTAGTACGGGTCGACGTGGGCGCCGGCCTGCAGGCCGATGATGGCGCGGAAGCGCTCCGGATGCTCCAGCGCAAGATGCAGGACGATGCGGCCACCGATCGAGCAGCCCATCACGATCGGCTTGTCGAGCTCGAGCGCGGTCATGACTTCGAGGATCATGGTCGTGAACTGAGCCGACGTGAGCCGGTATTCCTCGTTGTGCCATCCGACCGGTGGCGATGATTTGCCGTGCCAGGGCATGTCGAAAGCGATGACGCGGTGCTTCAACGTGACGCGCTCGTCGTTCATCAGCGCGCGGTACTGCCGCCCGTCGGCGCCTGCGGTGTGCAGGCACAGCAACGGCGTGCCCTGACCGGCCTCCTCGACGTAGATGCGGTGCTCGCGCTCGAACAGTTCGAGGTGGAGATAGCGGCCGATGGTGGGTTCGAAACGGGGGCTCATGCGGCCTCTCCCTTGCGCAGCTTGACAAGCGCTTCCTTGAAGTACCTGAGATTGGCCATGAACGGCTGGAGGTCGCCCTCGGCCTTCAGAACGCGACGCTTGATCAGCGCCATCAGATCGTGCGAGCCCGGCCGAGGCGGACTCCAGAACTTCGTCCACTCGTCCTCCGAAGCGCGCAGCGCGAAGGTCCAGGACGGCATGACGAACGGTCCCTTCACGATCGACACGACCCGGCCTTCGACGATGTTGATAAGCCAGGCCGTCGTGCCCACCTCCAGCAGAAACGTAGTCGACAGCCATCGACCGCGTCTCACTAGCGTCTCGTCGGCATTGACCTTGTTCTTCAGGACTTCGATCATGGCGTCTTCTCCCTTCAGGCTATCGCGATCAGCGCGTCGACCGCGACGACGCCCTCGCCCACCCGATTTATGATCAGTGGATTGATCTCGGCATCCACCACGACCGTGCTCTCATGCGCAAGCTGCGACATCGCGACGATGGCATGCGCGAGCGCCTCCAGGTCCCCATGAGGCTTGTTCCGGAAGCCCTGGAAGACCTTCGTGATCGACAACTCGGAGATCATGCTCCGGGCCCCATCCACGTCGACAGGCGCGAGCCGGATGCTGCGATCGCGGTAGATCTCCGTGTAGATGCCGCCGGCGGCGAGCAGGACCATCGGACCGGCCTCCGGATCGACGCGGTAACCCAGCAGCATCTCGCCGAGACCCGAAGTCATCGGCTGTACGAGCACCTTCGACACCTGCGCGTCGGGGCGATGCGACCTCACGTTGTCCGAGATCTTGGTCACCGCCGCCTTGAGTTCGGCCTCGGTTCGGACGTTGAGGATCACTCCGCCGACCTCGGTCTTGTGGGCGATCTCCGCGGAAAGAAGCTTGACGGCTACGGGATACGCGAAAGGCAGCGTGATCGTGACCGCATCCACCGCGACCGCCACAGCCGGCGCGTGCGGCACACCCACCTTCTCGAAAAGTTCGTATGCCGCGAGTTCGTCCAACTGCCGGGTCGCCGCGACAGTCGTATCGTGCCGCGTGGTCGATGCGATCACCGGCCGGCGCCGCAGCAGCGCGGCAGCGACAGCGTCGGCGCAGGATTCCGGCGTCCGGAAGTTCGGCACGCCAGCGGCCGTAAGCATGGCCAGCGCACTTGGAGCGTCCGGCACCAGGAACGTCACCAACGGCTTAGACGAAGCGGCGCTGTCGATGGCGGGCTTCACGGCGAGCTCGGGTTTGAAACGCGCCGACGAGCCGATGACCGCGACCACGATGTCGAATTCCGGCGCGGACAGCATGATGTCCAGCGAGGCCTTCATGATGTCGTAGCGCGTCCCCGCCAGCGTGAGGTCCGTGATGCGTTCATGGTTGGCCTTGACGCCCGCCGCGGCGAGCCGCTCAAACGTCTCGTCGCTCGGCTTCACGACATCGATGCCGCGCACCGAAAGCTCGTCCACGACCATGGCCGCCCCGCCCCCGGTCGTTGTGACGACACCAACGCGCTTGCTGCGAGCGCCCGCTACGCGCGCGGGCATGCGCTGCAGCAGCGGCAGGGTTTCGAGGAGGGTCTCGAAATTGAACACGCGCGCGATGCCGCAGTCGGCCAGGAAGGCGGCAGCGACATCGTCTTCGCCGGCAAGGGCGCCGGTGTGCGACAGCGCGAGTTCGGCGGCGGCGTCGGAACGGCCGAGCTTGTAGGCGACGACCGGTTTGCCGCGTTCGGCGGCGGCGAGCGCGAAGGTCCGGAGATCCCGTGCATGACGGATGCTCTCGAGGAACAGTATGTAGCCCGTGATCTCGGGATCATCGAGCGTCGCCGAACAGATTTCTCCGAGAGACAGGTCGATCTCGTTGCCGACGGAGACGAGCCCGGCGAAGCCGACATTGCGGGTCTTGCCGCGCGAGATCAGGGCTCCGAGCAGGCTTCCGCTGTGCGACGCGACGAAGATGCCGCCGGTCGGCGGGTCGGGCTCGGCGAACGCGGCGTTGGCCGTGATGATGGTCTTGTGGCGCAGGTTGATGGCGCCGAGGCTGGATGGTCCGAGAATTCGCATCCCGGTCTCCGCGCAGAGTTTCTGCAGCTCGGCCACCAGCCTCAGCCCCTCTTCGCCACCTTCCGAGAAACCAGAGGCCAGGATCGTCGCCACCGGCACGCCGAGGCGCGCGCATTCGGAAGCGGCTTCCATCACTCCCTCGGTGGGCGTCAGGATGAAGGCGTGGTCCGGCGCCGACGGCAGGTCGGCCAGCGACGGCCATGCCTGTTCGCCCAGGACCGTCGCGCGACGCGGATTGATCGGATAGATCGTGCCTTCGTATCCGGCGCTCCGCAGATACCGCAGCGGACGCGCCGACGTCTTCGAGACGTCGTCGGACGCGCCGACGAGCGCGATGCTGCGCGGGGCGAGCAGCGCCTGTCCGAGCGACGGTCTTTTCATGTCAGCTTGCACGTGCTGCCTGTCCACGTTGGTCGAAGCGACGTTCGAACACGTCCTCCGCGATACGGTTCTTGAGGATCTCGGTCGAGCCGCCGGCGATCATCCAGCCGCGTGTCCGGCGCATGCAGTATTCGGCGAGCGAATCCTGGCTGTAGCCGAGACCGCCCATGATCTGGACGGCCTCGTTTGCGACGTCGAAACCGGCCTGATTGCAGGCAAGCTTGGCGATCGCCGTCTGATAGGGCGACGGCAGTCCTTCGGTGACGCTGGCGGCGCGGTACAGCAGCATCTGGGCGGATTCCAGCTTCAGCGTCATGTCGGCGAACTTCCACTGCAGACCCTGGAATTCGCACAGCGCGCGACCGAACTGCTTCCGGATCAACGCATGCTCGCGGGCAAGGTTGAAGGCGTAGCGGCCCACCGCAAGGGCGCGCGAAGAATTGCCGAGGCGCTCCACGTTGAAGCCGGAGATCTGCTTCTTGAACCCGCCCGGGCCTAGCAGCACGTTCTTCCCCGGGATGCGGCAGTTCTCGAAATAGAGCTGGCTCCACTGCTCGCCGCTCATGAACGGCGTCGGCTTGCCGATGGTGAAGCCCGGCGCATCCCGTTCGATGATGACGGAGCCGATGCCGTTCACGCCGGGCCCGAACCGCACGTAGACGAGATAGATCGCGGCATCAGGACTGTGGGTACCGAACACCTTGCTGCCGTTGATGAGGTAGTCGTCGCCGTCCGGGGTCGCAGAGGTCTTCAGTTCGGTGACGGCGGATCCCGCGTCGGACTCGCTCATGCCAAGGCTGATGCAGATGTTGCCGGCGAGAAGATCAGGAAGCCACCGCTCCTTTTGCTCCGGCGTCGCGTATTCCACGAACGTGCGGATCGGACCGAAGTTGCCGGCCTGCACCACGTCCGCGCTGCGCGGACACACGGACGCGATCTGCTCGATGGCGATCACACTGTCGAACAGTGTGCCACCCTGCCCACCGTCCTCGGGGTCGAACGCGATTCCCATCAAACCCTGCTTGCCGAGCAGCTGCGCCACATCGCGAGGGAATTGCGGATCGTGCGCACGTTCCAGAGCGCCATCCTTCAGATTGGCCTCGGCGAAACGGCGGACCGAGTCGGCGAATGCCTGCTGCTCTTCGTTCAGTTCGAAATTCATCTGTCTGGCGCACCTGCTGGAATGTGCGCCCTGTTTCCCAACCCGGGCTTTGACCTGCAACTGAACATCGGTTATAGGTCTATTACTTAATGTTATGGTTGGTCCATGCTGCCTCCCCTGAACCCGCTGCACGTCTTCGACGTCGCCGCCCGGCATCTGAATTTCACAAGCGCGGCGGCAGAGCTCCGGGTTACGCAGCCGGCGATCAGTCGGCAGATCAACACGCTCGAGAGCTTTCTCGGCGTACGGCTGTTCGAGCGCGACAAGCACGGACTGCGCCTCACGTCGGAGGGGGAGGAATTTCAGCGCCAGATCGCTCCGGCCTTCCGGATCATCGCCAACGCGACCGCCAGCATCACGGCCACCGGAAAAGCCGAGCCGCTTAAGATTCGCCTCTACACGACATTCGCCGCGAAATGGCTCATTCCGAGACTGCCGTCGTTCTAGGGTCTGTTGGGATTCAGGATTCTCATCCGGGCTTGGTTGTGATTCAAGCTAT
>NZ_LLYA01000202.1 GCF_001440415.1 Bradyrhizobium retamae | reverse complement strand
TTCGGCGACCAGGTTGAGCTCGACCCAGCCGGGCCTTGCGGCGTCGGCCACTCACTTGGGTCGAAGTCGGACGGCACTCGCGGCGACCAGGTTGAGCTCGACCCAGCCGGGCCTTGCGGCGTCGGCCACTCACTCGGGTCGAAGTCGGACGGCACTCGTGGCGACCACGATAAGCTCGACCCGGCAAGCCGCGATTCCTGACTCGGCCGCTCAGGGAAGGCCACACCCAGCGCTCTGTTTGCTTCGACGACTCGTAGGTACGCCCCAAGCTGGTTGAGTTGCTTGTTCCTGAGGCCGATGTTCCCTTTGGCTGTCGTGAATTCCCGGTAATCTACGTTCAACGACAGTTGCTGCTGATCATTGCCGTTGATTCGACTCACTATGCTCTCTCTACCCGTGGTTCGGAGCCAATCACTGAACCTACGTTGCGCCGAAGCAGCATTCCGGACAGTTTTCTTTTTCGATTGGGAAGCCGGGTCGGATCCGAGCTTGCTTAGCTGTTCCTTGGCCAGGCCATCGATGATGCTGGCGTCGTCGTCATAAGGATGAAGCCCGTGTTGGAGCTCGCTGCCTAGGTACTGCCGAAGCTTGTTGATCCCCAAGCCGATGTCCGGTTGGCCAATGGCTCGCTTGAACTCCGAGATATCTTTCTGCAATTGTTTTTCCTGCTGCTCATTGCCGTTGAGTCGACTCTCTATGCTCTCCCTGTCCTCTCTTTTCAGCCACTCACTAAGCTTGCGCTGATTACTAGCGATTTTGAGGATAGGCGCTCTCTCTTTGGCAGTCGCTTCGGGTCCAAGCTTACGCAAGGCTTCCTTACTCGCGCCGTCGATGATGCCGGCGTCGCTCTCATAAGCGCTCAAAGTACGGCGCCCCATGACGCGGGGCCCGGGTCCGAGTGATTCAAACCCTCCCCCGTCAGGCCGAAGCCTTCGGAGATGATTGAGCGCCGTAAATAGGCGGCCCTCGGGGTCATTCTCCTCGCCGTATGCCATGAGGTCCTCGGCTAATTCGTCGGTTCGAAACCGAGAGGTCATGGATGGCTTCTGTTTGGCCGTGAGCCACTCAGCAAAGTCCTTAAGAACCTCCGTATGAGGCCTGATAGTTTTTTCGGGCACCTTATGTGCCCGGGCTGCTGCCGCGAACTGTCGAATGAGCAGCGCGTCTCCGGCAGGAGGCGGCGGAGAAGGAGGAGATGGCGGAGGCAACAACTCGCCGGCGCGGGACTTCCGAAGCGCTTTCAATGCCGTATGCACTTGCTTGACGCCTCCCGCCTCCACAAATTCATCCGCACGGGCTTTCAACTGAACAGGGTTTTCAACCAGGCTGGCCAGTGTCAAGTTTTTAGACTTGAGGAAGTCGCTGAACCTGCCCAGATGTCCCACCATCTTCTGAATGCTACTGGAAGCATAACTGCCTGCAGCCGCGCGCGCGAACTCGGAAAGGAGGGCCGCGTCCTCTTCGGACGCGCGGCTGCGCTTGTAGTAATCGATACGAAGCTCTGAATAGACCACATCCGACGCCGGGCCGCCGAACGAGCTTTCACCGCGACTTCCTCCGAAGACTTTGCCGAGCCCTGATTTAACGCGAGAAAACAGTCCTCCGCTCTTCTTATCCCTTGTCCGCGCGACGGGCTCCGGTTCCGATGGTGCTGTATAGCGCGTGCTGCTCAATAGCCTGTCACGCAAGTCAGACTGCGATGCCCCAGCAGGTGAGCCACCAAGGTGAGAGCGAGGCAGATCTACGCTGTAGCGCGTGCTGTTGATCGAGTTGCCCCGAAGATTGGACTGCGGCGGCATCCGCATCGAACCGCCAACGTCAGTGCGCTGGATACTGTCATGCGCCTTTGCGGGTCGAGTGTCGGGCGAACTCAGCTCAGCCGAGCTCTCATCAGAGGAACTGAGTTGCAGGTCGCTCAGCTGCTGCTCAAAGCCAGCTTGATCCGCAGGCATGTGGTCCGACTCTTGCCTCGTCCGCTGCTGCTCTTGCAGGGCAGCGTACTGATGTATCCAAGCGTCCGTATTGAGCCATCCGTTATAGTTGTGCTCCACATCACTCTCCTTATATGAGGTAAATCTTCATAGCTGACCCGGAGCTAAGCTGGACTCAGAGGATCCAGCTTGAGAAAGCCGATCGCTGAGGTCGACAATCAGAACAAAGCCACAGAACGACAGTCGTACCCCTTCTCCCAGTTCGCTCATTACCTGCCCCCTCCTTTTGAAAGAGCGGTGCGGCACGTCGGGATTGAACTTGGCCCGAGTAGACGCAAGACGTCCGCTTTCATCTCGAACAACCCGTCCTACTCCGGCTTCAATTTGGAATTTGGGCGCACGTTCGGTCTAAGGTTACAACCTCACGCCACGTACGGTTCAAGCCCTGACGGCTCTGGCGAGGCTGCTTGAGGTTGTGCAGGTGTCGAGAAAGCGGGTTCGCCTTGCGCTGGGCGATCTCCTTCGCTTCAGGCGCAGCAACCGCGTGAGGCTGCCCCTCACCTGCATCAAGGAAGTATTTGGCAGTCGCCGTGTGGTTCGAGCGGCTGGTTGAGGACTTGCGCCGCGCCGGCAAAACCATCGTGGTCATCTCTCACCGACACAGCACTATCTGTGGTTGCCGGCAAGATCGTCGTCTTAGACAAGGGGCGGATGATTGCGGAGCGCAGGCATACTGATCTGCTATGTGAAGGCGCTTACAAGGCGTGTGGTTCATCGTGCTGATCCTGGGTTGAACACGGCTTTGACAGGCGGGGGGAGTGGCCTTGTCACATCTGCCCTTTTGGCCAGCGAAGTGAGATCGAATTCATGCCTTTGCCCGAACCTTGCGAACCCGGCGTGTGCAAGGGGAGCTGACCATGGGACCGGTACTCAACGATGGTGTGTTCTACTTCGGCGTCATCGACGCCCGCCTGATATCGGCGGCCTGTTCGTTGCGGTGCTGATCCTGTTCGGCAAGGATTGGACTGGTATCTTCAGGCGCGTCGGTCCGGCGCTCGGGACGGTTATCGGCAGCAACATCGCAGCGATCCTCGGGGCGACCAAATGGCTGATGGGCTGACCATGGGTAAGCGCTGGAATGCATGGAATGTCGAGTTCGTGCGGCGATCTTCGGACATGCGCTAGGTGAAGGGCGCAACTGTGTCAACCCGGTCGATACAGTGGAAGGGCTCGATGCGCTCGGTCATGTGACAAGCGAACTGCTTGCGCATCAAAGTGCAAGGGATCCGGATCGACCGGGCGACGCTGGGCAACTGGTCCGGTCGCGCCTGCTTCCATCTCCAGCCTGTCGGCGATCACATGCCGCCGCCATCTGGCGATGGCAGATCGCCTGTTCATGGATGAAACCACGGCGCCGATGCTCGACCGCGACGCGGCCAGACCAAGAAAGGCTTCTTCTGGGCGATCGCTCCGACGACCGCGGCCATAGCGGCCCAAGTCCGCCGATCGTGCTGTTCCGATATGCGTCCGGACGCAGCGGCGCTTTCGCCGAGCAGTTCCTGGGCGGTTTTAACGGGCGCTTCCTGCAATGTGACGGGTACAAGGGCTACGATCGGCTCGCCGAGCTCGCTCGCCCGCAAGGGTCGTGGACGCTCGTGAATTGCTGAAGCCATCTGCGCCGGCGCTTCGTCAAGCTGGCGCGCAACAGCAAATCGCCGATCGCCGAGGCCGCGGTGCGGCAGATCGCACAGCTTTACGCCATCGAAGCCACGGTCCGCGGTCTATCCCCGGACATCCGGCTGGCCGCACGCAAGGAGCATTCGCTACCCATCGTCGCCGCGTTGAAGCCATGGTTCGAGAAACAGCTGTCGATGATCTCGAGCGGCTCGACGCTCGCCGAGGACATCCGCTACCACTCAATCATTGGCCGGGACTGACGCGCTTCCTCGATGACGGGCGTCTCGAGCTCGACACCAATCCGGTCGAAAACGCGATCCGGCCGATCTGCTTGACCAGAAAAAACGCGCTCTTCGCCGGTCATGACGTTGGCGCGTCATACTACTCATCTGGTGATGCCCTTATAAAGGAAGGAGATTTTGCTGCGGATCTCGAGATATCGGACGACGCGATCGTCTGGCATCGGCTTCGCGGCACACAGCGCCTCGCTGCAGGTCGGCGATCCGGATAATCCAGGGCGCCCCGCCGCACAGCTGCCGGGCCGGAAGGGCGCCACTGCTGACCATCCGATAGGCGGTCGTGCGGCTCACCTTCAGAATGTCGGCGGCTTCATCCAACGTCACTTCGGCGCGCTCGGCTCGTTCACCTTCGCGGTAGACAGGAATGCCGTTGGTGTTCCGGAGACTGCAAACGTGGGATCGTGTCCAACTCGCACCATGTGCAGTCAGCTTGCCGGACCGATTGAGGATCGCAGCGATTGCCGTGTCCGATAATTGCCTCGCCAATGCGCGAACGAGATCGAGGACATCGGCTTCGACCGTCCAGCGGGTCTGTCCGATTTTGTTCTTTTTGACCGTCAACTGGGTGTGGTCGCCGCCTTGCGAGTGAATGATGAGCGCCAATGTATCGCCCACGACATCGACGATGATTTCTTTGACAAATAGTCTGATGATCTTCTTGCGTGTCTCGATGGACGCCACGGGACTGTTCCACGCCTTGGTCAAATCCTGGCCGAGAGTCATCCACCTCGCGCGATCCGCGGCGGAAAGACTGGAGCATGCGTCTGTTTGAGGGTCTCGAGCTGGGCCTCCTCCGCCACCGGATCGGCCGAGATCATCATCGACAAGCTGGACGTCTTCCCAGCCAAGCTCCCGCGCGCGTTCGACCAAGCCATACTGGCGTCGTTGGCTCTCGAGATTGTTGACGACCTGATACGCTGTGGATTGGCGGATGTACACGAAAGCGGCACGGGCCAGGTGCGCGAGCGTGATCTTACTCATTGCCTGCTCCATTTTTGCCGTTGGCCTGAGGCTCGTTGGCGGCTTCGCCGCAGCTTCCGTTAGCAATACTCGCAGAAGCGCCACCGCCTTCTGGCGTTCGGCGCCACTCCTATCGCCGGGCCGGGTCACGGGAAGGAACAGATCCATTTGCGCACGACACTGCTTTCTCATTGTCGAATCCTCCGGGGAAGGAATTGCGAGATGTCTCAAACCCGTAAGGGGTCGAACCGCTCGACTTCGGCAGCCCTCCCCGAGCAGACCGATAGCCCGCCAGCGGCGTGCGTCGATGGGGAGACCCAGAGGCTGCCCGAACGCACTCCGCATCACTGCGATGCGCATGGCTTCCGAATGTATAAATTTTACCGTCAGGGGAGCTTGGCTGCTCACTCCAAGAGATATGGGCATTGATGGAGCGGGAAACTTGCTTTTTGACTTATTGCCCAGGTTTGGAGCGAATTGAACTGAATTCGCGGGTACCAGGTTGTTGCTGAGATTGTAGTCGCATCATCACGATGCCAAGTAATGCAGTCTTCATCTTGCAATTGACGTCTTGGAATGATCAGCCGTGCGGAACCTGTCGCCCATCATGACAGGCGCCGGTCTTCCGTCCAGATGACAACGAATGGTGAGTCTCGGCGCCAGCGAAGGCCCTCTGGTTCCCGTAAGATGCTTTGCTGCTTTGATGCGTCGCGGTGCTTTTTATCCAATTTCCCATGGTGGCTGCCTCAGCAAGCCTGCGATTTTTTTAAATAATTATGCACGAGCTCTCGAAGGGACTTGAATCGCACGTAGCGTCAGACTGTAGGGTTTCAGACATCAGTCGCGACAATGCGTCGCGTGCAACACTTTCTGACAGGTAGCAAGAATTGCGAATGTCTCTAACCCGTAGGGCCACACCGCTCGACCCCGTCACGCTCCTCGATCAGTACACTCGAAAGCCTGTTGGCAACGTAGCCTACGCGCCGGACGGGGTACCCGCGCCGGCCAAGTTGAGGCGGCAACAGCACGAGGAGCTCAAGAGCAGTACTCGCTGTCGTCGCGTACCCGTTGTCGGAGGGGAAATGAAGTTGAGTCCAAGTTCGGCATTCGCCGCCGTTCTTCCCGTGAGGTGGAATGCAGGCGGCGGAACCACCCGAACCACATGCCTGATAACGCCGCTGCGGGGACGGATTCGCCATTCTTCGGTGTGCCAGATGGGCCGCAGCCAAGCGGGCGCGTTGGATCTGTCTAAATGCCGGGTTTTCTCGCGCTCCCGATGCACGTCACCGCCCACCGAGCCAATCTTTTCATAGCCCGCGGCGCATTGGTTGTTTCGTCCCACGCTAGCGGCATCTAGAGCATCGGCCCGCTGCGGGGGTGCGATCTGTCTTCACGCGTTCAAGGTTGCATTTGCTATGACCAAACGACCTCACAGGTCGATGGCATAGCAAGACTCACCGCAGAGTCAGGGCAACATGGGGAGCTTCCAAATGTCTCGTATCAGTTCGGATGCCAATCCAGCCATTCTCTCTTGTGCTTTGGTTTCGATTGCGCGTGCTGGCAATGCGCTCGCCGAGCCGATGACCGGAAGCACTGCCGAGATTGGCGCGAAGATGCACGAGGGTCCTGCCACAGCGCTCAATGCTCTGACTGATTCTGGTCTGGTTCCCGACATCAAGACCACGTTGACTGTCAAGGACGCATGCGATCCACAGCAAACGGCCGAAATTGCTAATCGACAGGCAATGGGCGGAGCGATGTTGGCCGTTGGCAACATTGCTCTTCTTAGTCGGTACCGTCTCCCGACGTTTACGTTGAAGCTGGAGAACTCAATTTCGCCCGACTTCATGGTCGACGGTGATCTGCTTTGTAGTTTTGGCATGAAGAGGCAATGAAATGCGAACGCTACTGGTTGATCATGATGCGGACCTTGCGCGCGCTGTGCAAGAAGCGCTCTCGGATTGCGGTTTCGCCGTTGATGTGGCGGGCACGCTGGATGAGGCGGCGACCGCTCTCGACTACGCCAAGTACGACATTCTCCTGCTCGAGTTAGCCCTACCGGATGGAAACGGCCTGGACTGGCTGAAGCGGTTGAGACGCGACGGACATTTGATGCCTGCCATGGTGATGAGCAGCCGCAATGATCTCGGTAGGCGGATCGCCATTTTCAATGGTGGTGCAGACGATTTTCTGCCCAAGCCCGTGTCTACTGATGAACTCATCGCTCGGATGCGAGCCATTCTGAGGCGATCAACGCAAATGACAGCCCCCGTCGTTGTGTTTGGTAATCTAAAATTCGATCCGATCGCCCGGCAAGTTTCAGTTGGTGGTCGGCCGCTAAAGATTGCACGCCGCGAAGTGTGCATTCTTGAGCATCTGCTCAGCCGCGCAGGCCGCGCCGTGCCACGCGCGTCGCTGGAGGATAGCCTCTATGCGTTTGACAACGAGGTCTCTGCTAATGCACTTGAAGTCGCAATCTATCGCTTGCGCGGTCATTTGAATCAGTCTGGTGCGACGCTACGGATCACGACCGCACGCGGCGTCGGCTATATCCTTGAATTGAACAGCGCGGCATCGGCCGCGTAGTCGATCGAACTTGAAAGCAAAGACTACCTTGAAGATCGCTCTTGATAATGAGGGTGGCAGCGATCGACGCTCGATCGTCGCTAGCGCCCTGTGGTCTGCCGTTTGTCCTTCTATTTCCCACCTCCTGTGCGCGGTCGCTTTGCTATCGCCACTAACTGCCGCAGCTCAGACGACGCGGGACGCTAGAGGGGGGCCGCCGCGCGCGGCTCCTAGCAGCATCAATGGGACGCTGGTCCTTTCCTCCTCGCTCGGCAAGACAATTCATCTGCCCGGGCCGGCGGCGAGCATCTTTGTTGCCGACCCGACGATCGCGGATTATCAAGCGCCATCGAACACGACCATCTTCGTCTTTGGCAAGAAGTCCGGACGGACCAGCCTGTTCGCTTTGAACGACAATGGGGAAGCTCTCGGCGAGTTTCGTGTTATCGTCAAGGACCCGATCGAGGATCTGCGTGCCATGCTGAAGGCCCAGGTCGGCGACTATCCGATCCAAGTCAGCTATACCCCCCGCGGCGCGATCCTTAACGGTACGGCTCCCAATGCCGATGTCGTCGCCACTGCCGTGAGGGTCACAGAGCAGTTTCTCGGTCCGGGTGCGCTGGTCTTCAATAAAATTCAGGTCGCCGGGTCGTTACAGGTCAATCTGAGCGTTCGCGTAGCGGAGGTCTCACGCAGCGCCATGAAGGAGCTCGGCATCAATCTCTCTGCTTTGAATGGCACTTTTTTCTTTAGCAGCGGCAAAGGTGCTGGTTCCGGCACGGCTAGCGGCGGCGGCAAGGCAGGTATCGGCTTCAGCGCCGGTAGTATCAACGTCGGCGCTGTTCTCGACGCGCTCGCCAGCGAGCACCTCGCTTCCGTACTGGCTGAACCGAATCTCACCGCAATGTCCGGTGAGTCCGCGCGCTTCCTGGCGGGCGGCGAATTTCCAATTCCGGTCATGCAGGACAACCGACAGGTTTCGATCCAATTTCGTCACTATGGAGTGAGCCTCGACTTCGTCCCGACTGTTCTTAACAACAATCAAATCAATGTCCGCGTGAAACCTGAGGTCAGCGAGATTTCGAAAGTAGGTGAGGTCAAAGTGAACGGTATGGCCGTGCCTGCCCTCTCTACGAGGCGTGCGGAGACCGTTATCGAGCTTGGGAGCGGACAAAGCTTCGTAATAGGCGGGCTAATCCGGCGTAACTTCAGCACGGATATCAGTACTTTTCCTTGGTTAGGCGACCTGCCCATTCTCGGTGCGCTGTTTCGCTCTTCGTCCTTTCAAAAGCAGGAGACGGAGCTCGTTATTATTGTCACGCCTTACATCGTGCGGCCAGCATCGAACCCGAACCGGATGAGCGCCCCCTCCGACCGCGTCGGACCGCCCTCAGATATGGGGCGCACCTTGACGAATACGTTGGCAAGTCCGCCGCGAGGCCGCGACGCTCCGCGCACCAGTGTACCAGGCGCGACAGGCGGCGCCGGCTTTATTATCGAATGAGGATCGTCGAATGACTTTACGAGCCCTGCCCCATCTGTTGGTTCTGATGGCGAGCCTAGGCGGCTGCACAAGCACTGCGCTGATCAACACTGGGCCGGCTGAACAAGCAATCATGGTGCAGCAGCAGAACAGTGTCTTGGTGCTGAAGAGCCTTCGTGGCCTCGAGCGGTATCGACTGAGGGATTTCATTGCCGGCGCCAGTCGCGGTCGGTTTGATGCGCTCCATCTCGATATCACCGGCTCGCCCCGGCTCGCCGCGCAGGTAGCCAGCGAGGCCCGCGCAATGGGCGTCGCGCCTTACAACGTCCGCCTGTTCGGCTCTCGCATCGACCGGCCTGTCGGCTTCGCGGTACGAATCGAGGCAATTGTCTATGAAGCACGTCCTCCCATATGTCCGTCCCTTTCGATCATTGGTCCTTCGGTTAACGATAATTCGTTCGACCAGACGCTAGGCTGCTCAATCCGCAACAATCTGGGAGTCATGGTCAACGATCCGGGCGACCTGCTGGACAATAGAGCTGTCATGGCAACAAAAGGCGATCGTGCCGCCATTCCTGTTGCCACATATGGGTCCATGGGGCGACGCAACAAGAGCGACTTGGAAGATGGAAGTGGCAACAGGTCCTCGCCAGAAGCCGGGTCAACGGCGACGAGGGATATACAGTCGCCTCGATAGCGCGCCGGATGGCGCAATATTGCTGCCATAAGCAATGTCTAGACCAGCCCGGCGGAATAGAGTGCTCTCGCAACCCCTTCAAAGTACTCCCCAGGAACGACGTTGCCCAGCCTGGCATTCCGGATGAGCTGCCGCGCCAGGGCTGGATCCTGGACAATGCTGAGGCGCAGCGACTGCGCCTCAACAAGCAGTCGTGAGGCAAGTTCGCCCTCACCACGGCAAACCACGATCGGCACGCCGGTCTCGCCACGAATGTAGCGAAGCCCAATCAAGATCGCTTCTCCTGTCACTATCAATGTAGCGCGATGCACGCCAAGCGGAGGCTCGTTCGCCGTCTCCTGACGAAGGCGACGGTGTTCTCGTTTGACCTGCGGATTGCCCTGCTGTTCTTTGGTCTCGCGCTTGGCCTCGGTCTCCGTCATGCGCATGTCCTGTAAAAACAACCAGCGCTGGATAAGAAGATCGGCCAATCCGGCGATCAGAAAAGCACCGGCAGCAATTTCGGTCAGCAATTTGATCTCAGTGAACACGAAGTTGAAACACCCCCTACCGCAGGTTGGCAAGTATACCAGCGCCTTCCAACTTGCGATAACCGTGAGTAGCAAGCTTGCGCCGAGAACGCACACCTTAAGAAGCGACTTCGAGAGTTCAATGAGCGACCGCTTAGACGCAATCCGCTTGAGCCCCTTCATGGGATCCAATTTCTCGAATTTCGGCTTTAAGGGCTCGAAAGAGACGTTTAATCCACCATTGGCCAGGACCCCCGCTAGAATACCAGCGGCAACACCGGCCGCGAGGAATGGACCAACGGCCGCAAGAAACAGTTCGATCAAGCCGCCCAGCGCCTGCTGGACCGCGCTTGTGAACGGCTGCCCCTGCAGTTTGTCGATTAGCCGTACCGTCTCATACCACTTGGTCTCAATGAGGCCGGCTCTTAACCAGAGGCAGCCGAAACCGGCGCAAACACTGACTGCGCTGACCAAATCGGTGCTGCGCGGACTCTGCCCTTTGTTGCGCGCATCTTTTAGCTTCTTGGGAGTGGGAGGGAGCTTCTTCTCTTCGCTCGAGCCACTCATTTAAGGAGGTTCTTGAACAACTCGAGCACGGTGTTGGACTGACTGATTTCCGATCCCATATATTCGACGAGGAAGGTGGCGTAACTTACCATGATTAACCCATACGCCAGATTCTTCATGGTGGGAGAGACATCGTTCAGTTTGAGTTGCGGCGCAAACCGCCCGAGTATCATGACCGATACATCGAGTAGCAGCAGGAATGCCAACACGGGGCCAGAGACCAGTAGCGCCGTATACATGATGTGACCGAGAAGTCCCAGAAATGCCATCGCGCCTTGCACGGTCAAGCTAGGCATCAGCCGATACACGGGCCAGATCAAATAGCTGCCATAAAGGCCCCTAATCATATTCTCCAATCCCCCGGCTAGAACGAAAATCGCAATCGCAGTGGTACCGAGTAAAACCGCTGTCGCCGAAGCCTGGCCGCGCGTGGCTGGATCATCGGAAGCAACAGGGTTCGTAATCCCCCGTTGGGTATCGATGATCTCACCCACTGCCTGGATGCTCCATAACGGAATACTGAGCAAGAAGCCGATGAGCAGGCCGACGAACACCTCCTTCAAACCGAGCAACGTGACACTGATCAGTCGTGAGCCCTCATCCAGCGACTGCAATCCGTGCCTGATCTGCAACAGGCATGGCAGTCCCATCGCAAAGGTCACGCAGCCGCGGATCAGCCCGCTAATGCGCGGCAGCGTAAATACGGGAAGGACCAACATAATGCCAAGGGCGCGGGCTGCCGCGAGCCCGGCTGCAAGCACGAGTTCGAGCGCCTCCTGGATCAGAGTTTGCGTCTCGGTGAGTGAGGGGACGTTCATCTAACGTCGGCTAATACTTGCTGTGAGTGCGGGAAAGTCGGTAAATACCTGCTCTGCTTCCTTGATCAGCGCGGCGCTGAGCACTGGAGAGAACAAAGCGATCACCGCGACAACGACAAGAAGCTTCACAGTCAGTGGCAAAGTTTGATCCTGAAGCTGCGTTGCCGCCTGGATGATGCCGACGACCAAGCCGACAACGACCGCCGCGATAAGCGGTGGCAGAACCCAGATCATGAAGAGCACAAGTGACCGGCTCATATGAGTGAGAATGCTCGCCTCATCCATGCTCAGCCTCCCGGCGTTGTGTAGCTGAGCACCAGCCCGTGCATGAGCCGCGACCAGCCGTCGATTGAGACGAATAGAAACAGCTTAAACGGCACGGATATCACCGTTGGCGAAACCATCGACATACCCATAGCCATCAAGATGGTCGTTACAATCAGATCGATGGTGATAAAGGGCAGATAGAGAAGAAAACCAATTTCGAAGCCACGCTTGAGTTCTGAAATTAGGAAAGATGGCACCAGAATGACCAGGTCATCGGCGCTCACGTTGCCGCGCATGTCCTCGGGCCAGACCTGTTCGGTTGAAGCCAAGAAGAAACGGCGCTGCTCGTCAGCGGTGAACTTCTTCAGATGCCCGCGCAGCGGCTCCTGCGCCTCCTTTGCGGCGCTCAGCCAATCATCGACCGTTTGGTAGCGGAGTTGTGGCGCAGAAAGGCGATTATAGGTCTGTTCAATCACTGGCGCGCTAATGAAAACTGTCAGGATCAGCGCCGCGCCATATAGAACGAGGTTCGGTGGGATAGATTGAGTTCCGAGCGCGTTGCGAACGAGGAAGAGCACGACGGACACCTTTATGAACGCTGTGCTTGTTACGACTAGGAACGCCAGCAGGCCAAGGCCGGCTGTGATCGCAAGGAGTCCAAGGATTCCCGGTTGAATGTCAGTCATTGACGGCCAGCCTGCCCCGCAACCTGACGCCAAGCTCCCCGCCGATGCTTACGATGTCCCCGCGGCCTATGCGACGGCCGTTAGCAAGGATATCAACCGGTCCGTCGAGCGGTCGGCCAAGTTCGAACACATGTCCCTCGCTGATATCCCTCAAGGCTCCGAGTGCGACAGTCCAGCGGCCGCATTCGAAAACAAGAGTAATCTCGATGTTGTCGAGATCACTTTCAGAGGGCGGCCGGGGTTTTTCGGATTGAGTCATCATATGTGCACACTCCAGGGGATGTGGTTGGAGGCGGAATGCCCCTCGCACGATCAAGCGATCCTCTGCAACATGTGCCGGAGCCCACAAGGTTCCCGCGTTGAGGATGGCTTGGCCACGGGCCAAGGGGATTACGTCCGGCAATAGAGCGTCTCCTGCATTTGCTTTCCCTAGCAGCGCAAGCGTCGCACGGAGCGAACCGATCTCTCCCTTAACGATGACAGGCAATTCTGGGGGAAGCTGGCGTGCCTCTCGCGGCAGCTGCCTGAGCAGTCCGCCTAACGCCCGAAACGCGGGTGGAACTGAACCATCGAGAGGTGAGAACAGGAACAGGCGCGCTTTTCCCTTGAATGGGCGGTAGGTGATTTCGAGCTCCAGATAAGGACCCCGAGCCGTTGCTTCGCTCAAACAGATCAGCTGCAACTTCTGTTGAGTCAGCCCCTCTAGTTGATCGAGCAACGGATCGAGTGCAAATTCGACGAGGAGCGAACGAGTGGGCTCGGCAGGTAGGCCAAGCTCACTTTGCACCGTCGCGATCAGCCCTTCTACAACCGGACGGGCCAACGATAAGATGATTGTTTCATGTCCGATGGCCCAAACGCAGTCGAGCATCGATACGACACACGGCTCCGGCTCCCAGACAAGCCGTTCCATCCGTACGGATAGCGGCTTATCGCGGAGACGGCTTTGCAGAGGCTTGCGGGCAGCAGCGATCTCGTTGAGCCAAGAGACGACCGCAGGGGACAGGGTTAGCGCCGGTGCAAATCCCGATTGTTCACCCGTAGCCATGGTCACAGGCGCGTCCACAAGACAAGGCGCTTTCCCTAGCATAGAAGAAGCCATCAGATTCAGTCGCTAGCCGTGTGAGTACGCAAACCACTGCGATACCGAAGCAAAACCTCATCATCGGCCTCCATCTCGGCTTCCGCCTCTGAATGGGCATCACTCGCGCGCTGAACGTCGCCTTCAATTCTCTGCCATTTGTGACTCGCCGCCGAGCACTTTGTCAAAGTGGTCCGCGCCTCGAAGACCGCCGTCTCGGCCCGCTCTTGAGCGGCGCGCGCTTCCTCAAGCGTTCGGCGTGCTCCTGCGATCTCAGTTTTGAGCCGTCCAATGACGATGTGACAGCGACGATCGAGCTCTTCGACAGAGAGCGAATCAAAAGATGCCAGTTCTCGGTAAAGCTCCGCTTCTAGCGCCGCTTGGTTTTTCTCGGCCGTTGCAAGATCCCGGACAGCTTGTTCCACCGCTTGAAGCGCGGCGCGGCGCTTGGCCTCCATGTTGTACACCTCACGAAGGGCGCTCCGCTGTCTCATGTCCTTCACTAGCCGCAATTTCGAGGCATGGACGCGATTCACGCGGTCAGACGCGACATCCATGTGACGGTCTCCTCAAAGCTTGACGCCTCGTCTCCGCCCTGGCGCAGGAATTTCCGCAACTCCTCGATCGAATTAATTGCCCGGTCTGTCAGAGGATCACTGCCTTGCTTATATTCGCCAACCTTCACCAAGAACTCGGCCTCGGCGTAGCGGGAGAGCAGATCACGGAAGAAGGAAGCCGCCTTTCGATGCGACACAGAGACGACCGCATTCATCACGCGGCTGCGGCTTGACAATACGTCAATAGCTGGAAAATGCTCGCGCGCAGCCAAAAGGCGTGAGAGAACAACGTGGCCATCAAGAATGCCTCGTGATTCTTCGGCGATTGGATCACCCGAGCCGTCGCCTTCGACAAGCACAGTATAGAAGGCCGTGATCGAGCCGCGCTCGCCCATGCCGGCACGCTCCAACAGGCCAGGAAGCATCGCAAAAACCGATGGCGGAAAGCCGCGCCGCGTCGGCGGCTCTCCTGCCGCAAGGCCAATTTCGCGCATGGCGCGGCTAAAGCGCGTCAATGAGTCCATCATCAGGACGACGCGAAGTCCTTCATCACGAAAATATTCGGCGAGTGCCGTCGCCATGTGAGCGCATTGCGCTCGTTCCATTGCCGAGCGGTCGGAGGTCTCAACTACAACGACGGTGCGGCGAAGCGCTACCTCACCGAGGTGCTGCTCGATGAATTCCCGCACTTCACGACCGCGCTCACCGATCAACGCGACTATGGTGGCGTCGGCAGCCGCGCCTTTTACGATCTGCGACAGGAGCGTCGACTTACCGCACCCTGGGTCTCCGTAGATGCCGATCCGCTGCCCCTCGCCACATGTTAGAAGCCCATCCAAGACACGGACGCCGAGTGGGAATGTTCGCTCGATACCGCGCCTTGTCATGGGGTTGGGAGCCTTGCCGCGCAGCGGACGAGTTTGAGCGGCGCTGATTGGACCCTTTCCGTCGATCGGACGGCCGAAGCTGTCGATGACCCGGCCAAGCAAATCGTGGCCGACCGGAACTTCATGCATTCGTCCGGTCGCGACCACTTCTGCTCGGCTGGATAAGCCCGCCATGTCACCAATGGGAGTGAGCAATACCCCATCTTGCGATAGGCCGATCACCTCGGCCTCGAGCGACCATCCGGTGCGGGGATCCTGCAACAGGCAAAGCTCCCCTATACGCGCCTCTGGCAAGACGGCATGGAGCAAGGTGCCGACCGCCCGTGTGATCCGCCCTCGTACAGCACGCGTGTCGATATGCTTTGCTGTAGATTTCAGAGACGATAGCGCGGCGTGCAGATTCCTCTCTCCCGCCGCGTCGGTGGCTGATGTGGTCATGGCCCATCTTCCTTTGATGGCAAACCCAGGCCAAGGCGTAGAGCCCGCAGCTGCGCGGCAACTCCAATGTCTACATTGCCAAATTCGCTCCACAACACGCACTGCTCTGTCGTTAGAGCCGGATCCGGAGCAACCCGCACTTTCGGCCGGCCCTCCTGTCCATCGCACGTAGCGAACTCGCGCGCTAGCGCATCGGCTTTCAGAGGAGAGACATGAAGGCAAATTTCCGCGCTACCATATTTTTTCTCGATCGCGTTACGAACGGTCCTCACCAACATCTCGCCTGGATCAAACCCGCCCAGCAGATCGCTCACGATCTCCATGACGAGCTGCGGCAACTCCTGCTCCAGAATGGCTTTTCGCTGCGCAAGTGCGGAAGCAGCCTGCGCAATCAGCCGAGACATTTCCTCGGCGCCGCTCTTGAAGCCATCCGCACGGCCGCGCGCCTGCTCCCGCTTATAAGCTGTCCGTCCCCAGCCGCGAACGCGTTGCAGATGCCGCTCGGCAGCCGCGCGCGCTTCTACGGCATCGCACCAGATCCCGATCTCGGCCGCCGATATGAGAGGCCCGAGCGGCCGTATCTCGGGGGCCACCGGCAGCGCTGGGTCATCAGCTGTCATGCCGTGGCGTCTCCCTCGACAAATGGGTTATCACCAAGGAAAGCACTGGGCCCGCGGCATTGCGGTGTTCGGCCGCTGGATTCTCGGCAGCAGTGCCCATGGGCAAGCGTAACAGCACGCGCGTGCGATCAAGTGCCGAGGCTTCGTCGAGCCAAGCACCTAGGCAGGCATGGCCATCGTGTTCAATCTGTTGCGAAAGTTGCTCCGGATCAGCGGTAGCGGTGATTGCGACCGCGCTGGCCAAGTTCCGGATACCGAAAGCGTGCGCTTCTGCCCCGATACGCCCGAGCAGAATCGCGAGATGCTGCTTTGAGACGAGCTTTAGGAGCGAGCGAGCATGCCAGATACTGCCGGCAAGCAAAGCAGCCCTATTCGGATCATGGCCGAGCAGAAGATCAGTTCCCCAGTTACGGCCATTGGAGTCCATTTCATTACCAAGCAGCATTTCAGCAAGTCTTACCTGCAGCCTTGAGCTCTTCTGTAGCCGGACCAAAGTCGAAGCCGACAGCCGCCCGTCAAGACGGGCAGCAAATCGGGTCAGATGGGTCGAGGCAGCAAGCTCGCGCAGCCCCTCAGAGGTCGATTTGGACCACGTATGAGAACCGGAGGATGGCAGCGGTATGGGCATCTGCGCACTCTTATGCCTTGTCGGAGGTGATCTTTTTACCGGGTGGCGGAATAGCGGGCGTGTTCGAACGGTTGCCAAGTCTGGATCGCGCGCGCGACGGCTGGGCGCGCTGATGCATACGAGAGCCCAGGAATATGTAGCACAGAAGGCCAATCGCAGCGCCGCCCCCTCCGATACCGGCCGCAAGTAGCGGGTCTGAAATGGATTTGGTCGACTGAGCGGACGCAGCTCGCGGGGCAGGCTGCTCAAGCGGAGCCCGCTCAACCGGCACAAAGACCACCGCCACCTTGTCATAGGATAGGCCCTCGATGCTGTTGGCGACCAGCATCTTGATCTGCGGTAGCAGGAGCGAGAGCTTTGCATTGGAGTTATGTCGAATGAACACCGACGCTGAGGACGGCACCGTGTCCTGGCGCAATAGATCATTTTTTGGCAAAACAACGTGGACACGCGCGGATATGACGCCGTCGATATCGCTAATCGTGCGCGACAATTCTTCGCTCAGGGCATAAACGTAGCGGGCGCGCTCCTCGATCGGCGAGGCAACCAGGCCCGATCCTTTGAACACCTCGCCGAGGTTCTTGAAAGGGTGGCGCGGCAACCCTTCGAGATTTAGCAGCTCAATCGAAAAGGCTAGCTGCTTCTCTTCGACCTGGATCGTGCTGGTCCCGTCCTTGGCAGTAACACGGACCGCATCGACGCCCTTGCTAAGCAGGAGAGCAAGCATCTCATTGGCATCGCGCTCCTGCACTTTGGTGTAGAGATCGGCCTTACAGCCAATCAAGGGGAGGAGAAGCGATAGCACGGCAAAAACACGCAACCACTGACCGGATAGGCGGGCATGGCCGTTTTGTCCGTAGATGAAAGCAGACCTCAACGAACTCAGCCCGCCGATAGCAATTTGTTCAAAGATGAGCTGACGGCGCTGGTGCTCTTGGACACAAGCGAAACCTCGACGACACCCTTGTAAACGTCCCGCAGACCCGCAACCATCGCGTCGAAGTCGAGCACGCCTTCCGGCTTGCCCGCAGGGCTTGCCCCGACTAGCTGCGACCGCGAAAGCGGCTGAGCGGCCGGCCCAGGTTGAACGGTCTTCGAAATGGCGGTCACACCGCCGCTCGTTGCAGAAGGAACGGGATTGCTCCGATACATCGAAGAGAGAGCCTGGAGCACGCGCTCGCCAGGCGGGCTCGCCTGCACTGCTGCACGCTGAACCTCTGACACCGCAGGAACGGACGCTGCTCTATCGGTAACTGAGGAGGCAGCGTCTGATGTCGAAGCAACATGCAGAAGAGTCTGCTGAAACTGGCTCTGCTGGCCGATGGCTGCCGGCTGGCAGAGCCCGGACAGACCGTCGGCAGGGTTCAGAGAGATTGGCGTGGCGCCTAGCATGATAGAAGGTGTCATTGGTTTGGGGTGCG
The DNA here is from genome assembly GCF_001440415.1 of Bradyrhizobium retamae. GTDB lineage: Bacteria > Pseudomonadota > Alphaproteobacteria > Rhizobiales > Xanthobacteraceae > Bradyrhizobium > Bradyrhizobium retamae. The sequence goes on along the minus strand of NZ_LLYA01000202.1, from coordinate 2,567 downwards.
ATGAGACACGCCCTTGTTGAGAATTGATGATCAATACCGTAAAGAGGCCAGCTGACCGCAAGCTGACGAACACGCGAGCCATAAGGCCATTTTAAAGATCACGCTTGGCTTCCAATTTGGGCGAAGTCTTAATACTTGTTCTCCGGCCGAAGGGACTTGGGAATGCTAAGCCGACGCACGATCCTGAACATTTTGAACCGCGTTGCGGGCGCAGGAGTTTTCCTTTGCTCCGGGGTACTCACGGCGTTTGGGGCTCCGCTCTCGCTGCCTTCGGCACCTTATAGTTACACGGTTCTGGATCAGGACCTGTCTGCCGCACTGCTGGAATTCGGTAACAACCTCAATATCAGAGTGAACGTCAGCGCGGAGGTGAAGGGTCGGATTCGCGGGCGCATGCCAGATCTGCCACCGCGCGAGTTCCTGGACCGTTTGACCAATCTCTACAATCTTCAATGGTACTATGATGGGCTCGTGCTGTATGTATCTGCTGCAAATGAGGCGCAAAGTCGTCTGCTTGTGTTGAAGCCGATCAGCTTCGATGCATTCAAAGCGGCCCTCGATGCACTCAACATCTCCGACGAGCGCTATCTTGTGAGACCGGCACCAGGAGATGGCCTCGTCTTGGTTTCAGGTCCACCACGCTTCATCGCGCTCTTGGACCAAACGCTCAACGGCCTTGTAGCGGAGGCGCAGGCGCGGCCGCACGCTGCGGTCGAAAAGCAGTCTCGGGAATCGGTGCTGAAGTTATTTCGTGGCTCCTCAACCACGGTCGTTCGCGATGGACGACCGGAAGCCCCCTATTCTTCCGACGCGCCGCGTCAGGACAGCATCGTGCGCGAGCCTGCGCCGGGCCAGAGATGAAATTTAGAATGCGCGGCAGCTTTCGGCGGAAGTCAATGCCGTCTCCATTGGCTCATTTTGAATCCTTCTGATGCTCGTCAGCTTCTCGAAAGCTCATCCTCCTAGCATCAGAGCGCGGATATCTCGACGGCGATGCCGTCTATCCACCGTCATGCAACGTCGGGGCACCCGATGCTCGGAATAACCGCAAACCTGGTTGGCGCCATTGTTGCCGGCAGATTGGAGGCTGCAGCTCAAGGCGAGAGTTCTCAGTGGTTCTCCGTAGTCGCGATGCAAGTGGCCTTCTTCAAAGAATGGCTCGAGCCGCTCCATGTGAAGGAGGAACAGGATGGATTTCAACTCAATCGACCCACTGAACACGGACCCACAGCCCGCCTCACCGCCACCGCCCGCGGATCCAACGGGCTTTGAGCACCAGCTGAGCGAGTTGCAAGATAGTCCCCCGCCATATGCTGCGTGGTCGCCAGTGCCGCAGGGGGAAGCCTATTCGCCATATTTGGAGGCCGAGCATCCCTATTCGTCACATTTGAGTTGGACGATGATCTGCGTACGCCGGCTGCGGCCCCCCCTGGGCCATTACCGGCCGGACGATTGCTCCATCGCTGGCGGAAGCCCTAGATTTCGATCAGGACCTGATTTGGCAGAACGTCGAACCCGGTCCAATGCAAGCCGAGCCATCCTCGGCCGCCGGCAAACGGGCCCAGCTCGCAGCAGCCGCCTGCTCAGTCGCTGGCGGAAGCCCCCGATAAGGACCCGGTTTGGGAGGAGCTCGAACCCAGGCTGTTACAGGCCGGGCCATCGCATGCCGCGCCATCACAAGCCGGGCCATCGTCGTCCACGGGGGATGCGCCACTGCAACTCGGAAATTTCGTCATGGAAAACGGACGTCGCGCCAGCGAGTACTGGGTCTTCTGTCCCCAAACGGCCTCGAACGCCCAGCTCAACATGCTAAGAACCGTCGGACTCATGCCGAGCAAGGACTCACCGACAACTTTCTCTATCCTAGCTGTGCCCCACACAGCCGAATGGCGAGAAGAGGTTTTGTTCGTCTCAACCCGTCGCTTGACCCTAGCCTCTAGCCTGGATACTCGGGTGAGGATTCCCCCACCGGGTAGGCGTTTCCACAGCCCAGCTTGCGGCAGAGCCATGCCCCTCCCCGCTAAAACAGACCTTTGGGATGCCGCCGGTGGCAGGAGCACTTGGCAGCGTCCCTTCTGTGCCGGCGTCGATTATCTTGGCTAGGCTATGTTGGCCTCGCGCCAAGATGATTGTACGCGGTCAATTAATTATGTGTCACTTTAAGAGATCTGGTCAGGCAGTCGGCGCGGACAGGACATCCTGGCTGAGACGACGCAGATATCCCCGCAGGCTTCCGGTTCCCAACCGGCAGAGGTTTTTGAAAACACCTCCTGCGGACGTTTCCGTCGCATTGACAGCATCGCTTGCCGCGACCGCAGCTGTCGCGGCCGCAAAAAAGAAGTTCAGAGCGCATGTCACCTCACGAACACAAAGTTAATTGGGTGTTGCCGGCGTTGCGGCGGATGGCGCGGCGCCTGGCTGTACTGCCGCTGGCGGCGGCGTCGTGGCTGATGGCGCGGTGGTCGACCGGGCTGCGGCCTGCGGGGAACGGCCGACGATGACGGTGAGCAGGCCCTGGCCCCACAGCCGCTGCGCCGCCTTCCTGGCATCCTCCAGCGTCACCGCAT
>NZ_LLYA01000201.1 GCF_001440415.1 Bradyrhizobium retamae | reverse complement strand
CCATAACCGCCGCCGCCTGACCGGCCCGGCCGTCACCAAAAATTGGCGATAGCTCAGCAGCAGAATACGGCGGCCCTGATCCGGCAATTGCTCGGAAGGAGCATGGCCGACCGCTATGTCGACTTCTGCCGGCTGTCGGCTGGCGCGCTTCCGCTCCGGGTATCCATTCCGCTCGCGGCCCACGCCTTGCGGGAGCTTGAATCGGTTCTGCGGCAGACCTTGGCGGGGCCGATGAAGATTGCCGCCGACGTCACACCGGACGATCTCGCAAAAGTCGAAGCCACCAGGAAACACTTGCACGCAGCCGGCTTCAACGACGATCAATCGCGCCGCCAAGGAACTGCAGCCGCGGTTGAGTCACAAGGCACAGATTCAAGCGATCGTCGCGCGTCTCGGATTGGCAGCCGATGGCGATATCGCGCGCGCCTGGATTGCGATTTCGCAAGCACACGGCAAGGCGCATGGTCGCGCTCTCTATCAGTCGCTGGCGGTCGATGCAGAATTTCGCGCCCGATGGCAGGAGCCTCACGATTCTGCACGGCCCTGTCGAGAGCCGCCTGCGCCTTCGACCGCCTTCTCGCGTCGCTCACGTTCCTGGCCGCCGCGGCCTCTTCGCGCCGGCGCTCGACATCACGCCGTTTCGGCTCTTTGTTTAGCTCCGCTACCGCTGTCCGGGCAGCTTTGTCACTGATCGTCGGCGCCATACGCTTCTTCGGCCTATCGCCGCGTTCACGTCCTGCTTCGTCGTGAAGGATGGCGCCACGGCCAGAACAAGACCCGGCGCGTCTACCGCGAGTTGGGCCTGCAACTGCGCAACAAAACGCCCAAGCGGCGCGTCAAAGCCAAGCTGCGCGATGACCGCTGAACTGCACCCGGCAGCAAGGTTGAGAATGCCCTTTAGTGTGCGCCTTCGGGGCCGGCGCCGAGCGCCGCCGCGATGGCGTTGCGGATGACTTGCTCCTCGGAGGCCGCGAACTCGACGCCCTTGGGCGGGCCGCGACATGAAGGCGAAGAGCTGGTAGTGCAACTCGCAGTTCGGTGAGCGCGTCACCGACGGCAGTCACGGCCGCGCCGACCTCAGTCAGGTCGCGGCCGGGACACCGTCATGTGACGCTCACTCATAGCTCGCCTCGGAGGCGAGAAGCTCGTCGCGGACATCGCCGAGATGCTCGGCGACGACCGAGCCAGCTTCGTCCGACATGTCGACCTGCCGCGAGACCCAGTCGATGTGTCTGGCGGCGTCAGGCCTATCGACGATGGCAAAACGTCTGGGGCGCGACGAACTCGCGCGGCCCGCGTCGAAGAAGGCGAGCGATTCATTGGCAGAGGCGGACACGATCTTACCAGTCAACTACCAACCCTATCAATTGATGGAGAAGACAGGTACATGGCAACCGTGATCCATGGACACCGTCAAGAAAGTTGCATCGGAATTGGGTCAAGAAGGATGAAAAGAATCCTGCTGGGCACGGTAGCCCTGGTGGTGCTGGCCGCCTCTGCCGCTGATCTGGCCGCGCGGCTCTCCGAGCGAAGCGGTTCCTACATCGGTATCAATAGCGGTGGCGGCCCCGCGCGTCGATGCTGGCATCTCGTCAACGCTGGCGTTGTGGTCCGCGCTCCGCCCCTTGCCATCAGGGGCCATAGTGCGACAGGAGGCCCGCTCGGCGGCGAAATCCGCTTCCGCTGGCAGATAGCCAACTCGGTGTTCGGCATCCGGGCGAACGGCAACTGCGCTGATTTCAAGGACTCCAACGCTAACCTCACTTTCGTAGGCCTCCAGGATGAAACCAGGGTTGATGCATTCGGCCTGCTCACGGGCCTGCTTGGCTACGCCTGGACTGACGTGCTGCTGTATGTGAAAGGCGGCGCTGCGGTCGCCCGCGATAAATATCAACTCTCCGAATTTGCGACTGGGCTGCCCCTCACCGACGGTAGCGAAACCCGGCGGGGCGGTACAGTAGGGGCGGACCTTGAGCGCTTTTTTCAATAACCGTCGGCGCTGAGTACGATTGCCTGTTCATTGGCCCTCGGAACGTGGACTTCTTTTCAACCGGGATCGCGGGCTTTTCCAGCGGGCGGCCTCGCAGGAACTGCCCGCATTGGGCAGGACATCGGCATCGGTTTGGTCCACGTGAACTAACGCTGGGACGTCGCGGACGTCTTTGATCGACGCTTTGGTTCGAGGCGAACAACAAGAGGAACTGATGTCCAGAATTTTGGCTGTTGGGACGGCTTTGCCACCATTCCGAATTTCGCAAACCGAGGCCAATGTACTAGCGGGTCGCCACTTCGGATCTAGAATGGAGAAGCTGAAGAGGTCTCTTACAGTATTCGATAATGCGCTAGTCGATCAGCGTTTCTTTTGTGTAGCGCCCGAATGGCTTCTCAGCGAGCATCGCATAAGTGAGACAAACCAGATATACTTGGAATGTGCAAAGGAGCTCGCATGCAAAGCGACCGTGCTCTGTCTCAACAGGGCCGGCGTGAAGCCCGAACACGTCGATCGGATTATATTTGTCTCGTCGAGCGGGATAGCTACCCCCAGTCTCGATGTGGATGTGATCTCGAAGGTCGGACTGCGAACAAATGTACGACGGACGCCCATATTCGGCCTCGGATGTGCCGGAGGAGCATCGGGAGTTAGCTTGGCAGGAGCGATTTGCCGCGCAACGAGCGAACGCGTTCTCCTCATTGCTGTGGAGCTGACATCCCTTACATTCTAGCCGAATGATCTCACCCCGAAGAACGTTGTTGCTTCAAGCCTCTTTGGGAATGGCGCTGCCGCGCTCCTAATCGGCCCAGCTGAAAGCGGCTCTGGCAAACTGGATATCGTAACAAATACGAGTTTGCTTTACCCCGACTCGACTTCTTTAATGGGCTGGCATTTTGGCGACTCCGGATTTGAAGTCGTAGTCTCTGAGCGCATTCCATCAATGATTAGCGAATTGATGCCACATGCACTGCGGTCGTTGTAGCGGAGGATGGCATCCATTCTAACCAAGCGAAGAGCTTAATCTTTCATCCCGGCGGGAGAAAAGTATTGGAGGTTTGTGAGCAGGGCCTTGGGAGATCGTCTGAAAACTTCTTTTCCAGCTATGAAACTCTTCGACGTCATGGAAATATGTCGAGCGCAACTGTACTATTCGTTTTGGATCACGTGCTTGAGCATGAGGAGCAGGCGCCAGGATCATACGGAATCCTAGCTGCGTTCGGACCAGGGTTCTCGGCCGAACTGTCGTTACTGAAATGGGTTGACAGCGAATCGGCTCAGCGAGGGTCTGCACATCTTGAGTCAGTCGGTGACCGATTGGCGCGGATCGCGTAGTAGTGGCCGGCATCAACAAATTCGTTGCCGGTGCTGTTGAGCGCCAGCGTGCCCGAGATGCGCACTCTGCCGCCGGTCTGCTCGGCCACCGCGTTAATGCCGCCGCACTGGAGGTGCCGATTTATGAAGGATGGCGGCGCGATGCATTACAATGTTCTCAACGACGATGACGGCCTCGATCCGGTGACCGTCCTCAACTTGGACCTCGGCAGGCGGCGGCAAATATGACGACATCTATGACCGAAGGCCTTTGATAATCGACGGTTCGAGCAAGAGGTGCCGATTACAACCCACGCGCGGTTGTTCAGCCGCCCTTAAGCCGAGGTATGAGAATAACGTTGACGCCCAGCGGATTGTTAGGGGTCACCTCCCTCAACCCTGCAGCCAACTGCGCCATGTAGGGATGACCATGGATGTAAAAATTTGTCGTCGGCTGGAACGGCCTCGGGAAGGCGTCTACTCTATTCAGCACGCCGAGCAGGACGTCCGGGGCCAGTTGGGGACCGTGGTTCCAGCCCGAGCCTACGATGTGCGTGAAATCATCATCTAATCTCCTAGCCCGTACATCGAACGCCGGGCGTGACAACCGCCGCGGCAGGTCCAAATGGCTTGCCACGCCGGCTAATTTCCCCTCGACTTTCCCTTTCGAGCCGCTAGGCTCCCCCACATTCCGCGGACTGAACTGTCCCGCGAGTTTCTCGGTCCGAATTTTCTCCAACTCCGCAACGAAGTCCGCGGTCCATCGCTGGATGGGATACGCTCGAAGCGTCCCCACCATGTCTTGCCAGCGCGAGATGCGCTCGGCAAGCGACATCGAAATTGCGGCCGAAATCTTGTCTGCTATGTCATCAATGTTGTTCGGATCGACGAGCAGCGCCTCCTTCAGCTCTTTGGCCGCGCCGGCAAATTTAGACAATATCAGCACACCGGGATCGTTCGGATCTTGCGCAGCGACATATTCTTTCGCCACCAGATTCATGCCGTCACGCAACGGCGTTACCACGGCAACTTTCGCTGCGCGGTAAAGAATTGCGAGGTCGGCCTGACTGAAGCCCTCCTCGAAATGACTAATCGGGGTCCAGTCGCCCCTACGATGGCGGTTATTGATATCGCAGACAAGGCGGGCGACATCTTTCTGCAGATTGCTGTAGGCCTCAATGCCGCTGCGCGACGGGGTGGCGATCTGCAATAGCGAGATGCTGTGCGCGAGATGCGGCCGTTCGGTCCACAGGCGGTTTAAAGCGTGGAGGCGTTTGTCGATACCCTTGGAGTAATCGATCCGATCGACGCTGATAGCAATCTTCTCGCTATTAAGACCGCGCCGTATCCACGAGATCCAGGGCTCCGAGGCCGCGTCGGCGCTCAATTCCGCGAACTTGACCGGATCGATGCCGATCGGAAACACTTGGGATCGCGTTTGGCCATGACCCGAGGTTACAACACAGTCCTCGATGGTAAGCCTGAGATGCCTGAGATCGGTGCTGACATAGGCGATGAAATTCCTCCGGTCCTCCTCGGTCTGAAAGCCGATCAGGTCGTAAGCCAACATCGCCTCGATCAGTTCGCGATGACGCGGCACACTCCGCATCATGGCTGGCAGCGGCCATGGCGTGTGCAGGAAGAAACCGATCGGCTGCTTGATGCCGACCTTACGCAGCTCAGTGCCGAGCGGGAGGAAATGATAATCATGCACCCAGAACGCGGTCGGCTCATCGAACCGGAGCAGTCTTTTTGCCATCACCGTGTTGATCTCGCGATAGCTGAGATAGTCTAACGCCGAGGCGTCGATCAGGTCGGTGCGCGAATGCAAGGCCGGCCATAGTGCCGAGTTGGCAAAGCCCTCATAGTAACGCCGATAATGCACGGCAGGCACATTCAGCGTCACAAGCTTGCCTGCGCCGAGCGTCTCGACAGGCGGCGCTTTACGACAACCATCGCCCAATTGGCCCGAGGATCCCACCCAGATTGCTCCGGATTGTTCGACCACAGGGAGTAGCGCAGCCGCAAGGCCGCCTATCTTGGGTTGTTTGGCGTCGCCGCTGTCAACCCGGTTCGACACGACGATGAGATTCACAAGTCATCCTTGCCCGTCTGATCTGCCGTCACCCGGCGTTCAATCAATATGGCTTGATTATCGCTTCAACCAAGTCGAACCCAAATCACGCGCGCAGGCATTCAGTCTTGCTACTGGAAACAAGAAATCTAATGCAAAGATATTCTTGCACGCAGTTGCGCGGTGTAGAACCGCGGCGACACACTAAGGCTCTCGCGTGGTTCCCATTCGCACGGTCTATTTATCGACGATTCCATACGCGCTTCGTCGGCTGCCACCAATCACAGCAGGTCGGCTCGAATGACGGGCGGGCCACGCACATTCCCTCGCCGACCCGCAAGGCAAATGTGGTCATTCCGGAGCCATTGCACCAACAGCTCCGCCTCGCGAGAGCAGCTTTCCAAAGGACTGCGAAGCACGGGTTTTGTGCAGACGGAAGAGCTTGTACCGTTCGGCAATCGCCGCAAGCCCCCTTATGATGTTGTCTTCTATCTGGTCGCTCAAGCGGAATCCGAGCCGATACGCGGTTCTCCACGACACGATCGACGACCAAAGTCTTGCAGTTCGGCCATGTACGCAACGCTGGCTGATCTTCTTGCCCACCTAATCTGGTATGTGACACATAGACGCGTCCGCATAGGCGGAACGCAAGTCCGTCACGCTCGAGAAATATAGCGAAGAAGCGACAATTGTCTCGGCGGGTCTCATGCCCATTCTTATAAAGCCACGCACACTGGGTCTGTTGACCAAATGCGAGCGCCGTCCTCCCGGGGCAAGCCTCGTCATTTCCGTTTTCGCGATGTTCGACCTCGCCAACCCGAGCGCGGACCGTCTGGAAGGCGAGCAGGAACTTTGGGTGATCGCCGCGAAGGAGCTTCCCCCCGGCAACCCTCTCGACATCGGCATGCCCAAGCCGCAAGCGGAAGTGCTCATCGGCGGACATGCGGCGGCGCCTGAGGGACGGCCGACGGAGCGCATGATGTTGGGCTGGACGCTCGGACCGATGCAGAAGCACCTTCTGGTGACCGGCGACCGTTATTGGCAGATGACCGCCTTCGGCTGGCAGCCGACAGCCGCGCAAGCATTCCGGCAAATGCCGCTAACGCGGCAACGCGCGTTCGGCGGGCCCGGCTACGCCGCGAACCCCGTCGGCGCCGGCCACGGGGCTCTTCGCCGCAGCATGGCCGGCGAACTGGTGGCGCTGCCCAACGTGGAAAACCCCGAGCACGCGATTCAGTTCATCGAAACGATCGCACCGCCCGCAGCCTTTGGACCAATGGCGCTCGATGATAAGGAGCGCCTGCGATACGCGGGGACTTATGACGCCGCGTGGCTGAAATCGGTTGCTCCCGCTCTGGCGAGCGATGCCGATCCGCGCCTTTTCCTGTTTGCGCCGCCAGACCAGCGCATGGCCGGCTTCATCTCGGGCGGAGAATCCTACGCGCTGCAGAACTTCTCCGCGGAGCATCCGTTGATCGAAGGCCGCCTGCCGGCCTTTCGCGTGCGCTGCTTCATCGGCTGGAGCGATGCGACGCGTGGCGTCACGGAACTGCCGACGCGCATCGATACCCTGTGGCTGTTCGCGGGAGCCCGCCGCGGCGTCATGATCTACCGCACCGCGACCGCCGTGCAGGAACTGGACGGCAGTGACGTTGGCGACATTATGGTCGCTTACGAACAACAAGGCGAGCCCGCGCGGCCGTTCGATCATTATCTGAATGTCCGGCAGCTGCGGCTCGACCCGACGACCGCCGCACGGTATGCCTTTTCGGAACATCAACTTGCCCCTGAGATTTCGGCTGCCGAACGCGAACGCCGCGCGGCGCGGCGTCGCTATTTGGCCGAACAGCGCGCAGCGCGGCAGCTGGCCTCCATGCGCTGGGCGCTCGAGCGGGAGTTCGCGGGCATTGAGCTTCCGCCTTCGCTGCGCCCGACGATCGAGATACCGTCGATCGAACCGTCAAGCATTCCGGAATTGTTGCCGGAGGAACTCGAGAGTGGCGAGATCGAATTGGCCGAGATCCTCGACGCCTTGGAGACGGTACAGGCCAAGGCAGAATCCGATCTCGACAAGCTTGACGCTCAATATCAACCCGTGCGCGCGGCCTATGAAAAGATTGCCAGTCGAAACGCCGCATCAAGCGATATCGACGCCTTGCTTGCCGCGATCGGTTCCACGGACGCTGCGCAGTCGATGGACGCAAGCTTTGAGCAAGCTCCGCCATTCCCTGCGCTGCCGGACACTGATCCGGCCCTCATAGGCGATATCGAAGACAAGCTCGCGCGGGCGAAAAACTGGCGTCGCGAAATCCTTCGCGCAGCAACGCAACCGCTCGACGAGCAAAAACAATCCGAACTTGCACATGCTCGTTTCTTTAACTTGGCGGCTGGACGACCGCTCGAGCCGATACGCAACGCCATATCGGACGGCGCCTTTTCGCTTCCCGATATTCCCGCGCTTGTACTTCCGGAAGAAACGCGGAGCCTCACACCGGAGGCGCCGCCGCGCCTGACCATTGACGACATACTGGCGCAGATCGAGGCCTCCGGTACACCGCCTGACGCCGCCAAACGCGCGCATACGGCCCTCGCCGATGCTGAAGCGGCGCTCAGAAGGGCCCTTCCTGCGTTACCGTCCGATGACCGCCCGCCGTTCGAGGCCTTGAATGCGCCGCATCAAACGGCAAGCGCTGATGAGCCCGAAGGAAGGATCGCCGCGGCTAAAACGGAATCTACGAAAGCATTGACCGTCCTGCGAACCGAGATCGACAAAGCCGAGGGTCAGTTGGCAGCCGGCATGGCCGCAGCAAGGCTCGCCTCACCCAAGCCGCTCAGGCCTGAAACGATGCTGGCACCAGCTGTCGCACGCGCGCTGGGGGATCTGGTGGAAGAGGAGTTCCGGCGCGGCGGCACGATTGCTGGTCGCGATCTAGCCGGCGCCGACCTCTCCGGGCGGCGATTCGCGAACGCGGACTTCTCCGGCGCCTTTCTTGAGCGCGCGAAGCTGAGCGGGACCAACCTGGCCGGCGCAAAACTGATGAAAGCCGCACTGTCCGGCGCAACGCTCATCAACGCTGATTTAAGCGCGACCGATCTCACCGAAGCCAATCTCGGTGAAGCCGACTGCCGCGGAACGCGTTTCGCAGGCAGCCAGCTTGTGCGCACCAATCTTCTCGGCGCGCGCATGGTGGGCGCATCCTTCGACCAAGCACGGCTTGGCGAGCTCCAGGTTTTGCGGGTACCGATGATCGGGGCAACCTTCCGTTCTGCGCAAATACATCAATGCTCCTTCATCAAAGCCGACCTCGAGAACAGCGTTTGGGGGGACGCCGTCCTCGAGCGCGGACAATTCATGGATTTATCGCTGTCTGGTGCGAGCTTTGCTGGCGCGCGACTTAAGCAAACCTGCTTTCTCAAAGTGGCAGCGCCCCAACTCGATCTCAGCAGCTCGCAATTTGACCAAGTCAGCTTCATCGGCGACATCGATCTGCGCGACGCCCGCTTCGGCCGCAGCAGCGCCGAGGCGCTCTCTTTTCAGGCGGCCGACCTCAGCGGCACCGACTTCACCATGGCTCGACTGAACGGTGTTTATTTCGGCAAGTCGACGCTGGCGCGCGCCATCTTCCGAATGACATCGCTGAAACGCGCGGTCTTCACTGGCAACGATCTGCGCGGCACCGACTTCTATGCCGCTAACCTGCTCGAGGCACATCTCAATGAAGCCGACCTCACCGGCGCCAGTCTACGCCATGCAAATCTTTATGGCGCCGACCTGATGGATACTTCTTTGGTCGCGACCGATTTGAGCAACGCAAATATCGACCGCACCGTCCTGATGGTCACGCGCCATGTCAATTGATCTCTTATTGCAGTCGGTCGACCATAAGTTCCCCGTACGCGAAGCCAACCTCGATGGCCAGATGCTGTCTGGACTGAGCCTGAACGATGGCGTTGTGCTGAGTTCTTCTTTTCGCGGCAGCCAGTTCACGCGTGCCCGCCTGACCGGCATGACGTTTCAGGACTGCGATTTCAGCGGCGCTTCCTTCGCCGATGCTTACCTTCAAAAATGCATATTTGTCGGTTGCCGCGCTGGCGAATCCGACTGGCGGCGGGCGCGCTTCACCCAGTCGACGTTCATGACATCAGATTTCAGTCATAGCGACTTTAGCGAGACGCGGCTCAGCCAGACGACAGCGATGCGTTGCATGTTGGCCCAGACGATCCTGAGCAAGGCCACCCTATCTCAAAGCGCTCTCATGGATTGTGACCTCGCCAATGTCGTGCTCGACAACGCCACGCTGACGAACGCCGCCATAACGCAGGCCGATTTGCGCAGTGCACAGCTCACGGGATTACGTTGCGACACGATTCTTTTCTCGGAATGCGATCTGTCGGAGCGGGACCTCTCCGGGCTGATGCTTGCGCGAGCAAACTTGAGCGGCGCCAAGCTGAACCGCACAAACCTGTCCGGAGCAGACCTCTCCGGTGCGGTGTTGGCGGGCGCGAGCCTCGTTGGCGCCGACCTCTCCAGCGCGACCGCCCCGAACACGCTGTTTGTCAGGGCTGACCTGCGAGCCGCAAGGCTGCGCAATGCCAATTTGACGCAATCCATCTTCGTAGAGGCGTGCCTCGACGGCTGCGATCTTTCTGGCACAACATTGGCGACGGCCGTTTTCACACGTGCATCGGCCAAGTTCGCCTTGTTTGCCGGCGCCGACATGTCCTATGCGCTGATGCACCACGCCAAGGTTGATGGCAGCGATTTTTCCGGCTCGCGCTTTCTGCGCACTGACTTTCACTGCGCGTCGACCGAAGGCAGTCTGTTCGTGACCCAGCGTGGGAGTGCCCTGCATACTGTGCCGGAACGCGCCGTCGCTGAACTCTACAATGCAAGCCGCGTCATCCCTCTCAACGGAGTGAGCTAAACAAATGACTTTTGTCAATTCAAGTGGCCCGATGTCGGCGGAGGATCAAGCGTTTCCCGACGTCTGCAACACGCCATCCGGTCCCGCCGTTGTGCCTACCCCCTATCCAAACGTCGCTATGAACACGACGGCTATTCCTACGCAGTCTCGGTTCCTGATCATGTGTATGCCTGCACACAACATGACGACCGAGCGCGCGACATCGATGGGTGATAGCGCAGGTGTGGCCCTCGGCGTCATCTCTGGCCTTGTCATGGGTCCGAGCCGCGCCAAAGCGGGATCGGACAATTTGTCAATCGGCGGGTCACCGGCAACCAAAATGGGGATGCCGACTAAGCAGAATGGTGCCAACCCGAACGCGTTCGGACTTTCGATATCGCCCTCTCAAACCCGCTTGATGGCGCACCGCTAAGGTACCTACAGCCACACGATTAGGGAAGCCTACTATGCCAAATGCCTATACCCGACTGGTCGTTCCAGAAACACCGTCTTCTCCCCTGACCAAGTCGAGTTATCTGCGCCTCGGTTCTTATTCGGACGAAGAAGAAAAACTTGTCACGGGTCTCACAACGACTATTGGCGAAAGTCCAGCTGCGATCAGCAAACATGAAAGCGACAATGCCGGCTTACTTGCCTTCACCAACAAGGACTTCCAGGCAAATATCGAAGGCGCTGCACTGCTCAAAATCGGTCGCGGTCAGACCACGGAGGTCACGAACGGCAACTCCCAACATCAGGTCTCGAAAGGCACTTATGAGATCTCCGCAGAGAATGGCGTATCAATCAGTGCTGGCGCTAATGGGACGCCTGCGGACATCATCCTGACGGCCTCGAACCGCGTCAAGCTCATCAACAACGGCCACAAGCTGGAAACGACCGTTGGCAACTCGGAAAAGCAGACGATGGGCGACACCAAGGAATTCTTTCAAGGCACTAAATTCACCTGCATGAGAGGCGCAGCTACCACGCTGGCGATGGCCAATAACGTATGCATGTTCTTTGGAGAAGCGTTCACCTTCAAGATCTCAAGAGAATGTTCATTCAATCTGAGCGATATGAACTCTGTCACGATCGGCAACAAACTTGACATTGTCGAAGGAAACGACGTCAAGCAAGTGATCGGCAATTCGGCCAAGTGTGTTTTTGGACCCGACTTCAAGTCGGCCGATAGTGATACCAAGATTCTCAGGACAAGCAATTTCAAGCTCGCGCCCGTTGACGACTTGAAGGTGGTCGGCCGCGACGGCAAGGTCTGCAAGATGAGCGTGTCCGTAACGGAAGAAGAATTGCGTCAGGGAAAGTCAAGCACGGAACAGTACGAGCTTGTGACCCGAGCAGCTGAGATCATGTCCAGCACCGGCAATGAGGAAGTCATACAAAAGAAGTCGATAAATTTCATGTAGCCGGCTGGAGAGCAGGAATGACGATGACGATCCGTGCCACAAACACCGACATCTTGGCGATGGCCGAGCGCTTGCTTGAACCTGGACATCACACAGCCCGTGTATTGTCAGTCAGCGATGATGGCACTGCGATGGAGGTCGAAGTCGCTGGCGCTCGTCACACGGCGACGGTGGCTGTTGGCTGCCTGGTCCGGCCTATACCACGGGACATGGTGCTGCTCTTCGCTAACGTGGAGCAAGCCTTCGTCGTGACCGTGCTCGAGCGGGCGGCTTCCAATGGTGGCATGGTCGGCCTACCCGGGGGGCGCAATATGTCGATTGAGGGCGAGACCATCACCATCGCCGCGCGCCAGCGCATATCCTTGCGCGCCGATAGTATCGATCTGCAGGCTAAGTTGTTTGCTGTGCTCGCGAACAAAGGCACCTGGATCGGCAAGCTCTACACGTTAGTCGCGGACCGTGTCCGATGCTCGGCGCGGATCCAGGAAGCGAGCGCCGAGTTGCTTACGGTGAAGGCGGTCGAGCGTGTCGCGGTGATCGAGCGTATTGACTCATTGCAGACCGAAACCCAGGCCATTAGGGTCACCGGCATTGCCTCCGAGATAGCCCACAGCAAAGTCATCGCGGTGAGCGAGGATCTCCGCCTCGACGGCAAACGCGTCACGGTTGCATAGCATAGATGCTGTCCACTGGCATGCCGGCTCCGACCCGGCAGGAGAGGGTTAGAACGGTCCAGGAGTTTATCGCGGCCGGCCGTCTCGAGGAGGCGGAGGCGCTACTGGAGGAGGTCGCCACCACAAGTGATCCCGATACGCTCAATGCGAGGGCCACACTGGCACTTGCGCGGCGGCGGATCGAGTTTGCCTTCGACATGCTGTCGGAAGCGGCGACCATCTACCCCGAACACGCCGGCCTCACCAACAATCTCGGCATCGCCCACGGATTGCTCGGCCGCGCTGAGGAGGCGGTGATTTGCCTCGAACGCGCGGCGGCTCTCGCTCCGCGCAACGAGGAGATTAAGCTGGCGCTCGCTCATGCCCTACTGAGCCGCGGCAACGTTGCGGAAGCCCGCGCGATGACGGAGACCGTTGTCCGACACGAGCCAGGGAATGCGCGTGCCCTCCTTCAACTCGGCGCCATCGAGTTCGCCTTGGGCCACAGCTCGTCGGCTGAGGCCGTCCTGCTTCGTGCGCTTGAGATTGCTCCGGACGATCCCGATGCGCTGGTCAATTTATCGGTGCTCATGCTCGAACGCAGCCGTTTCGACGAGGCGCTCAACCTTGCGGAACGCGCGCATCTGCGCGCCCCGCTCGATACAGCCGGGCTCTTTCATCTGGCTTATTGCCGCGCCGCAACCGGACTCTGGCCGCAGGCGGAGGCCACCTGCAAGAAACTGCTCGCCTATGCGCCGGCTCATGTTGGTGCGCGCGAAATCGTGGCCCGCGTTACGATTGCCAAGGGTGAGGTGGACCGAGGCATTGCGCAACTGACGGAATTCGTTCGCGCTCGCAAATCGGATCCTTCCGCCGCGCTTGCTCTGGCGCGTGTCCTGCATCTCGTTGGCCGGTTCGATGAATCCCTCAAGCTTGTCAGCCACGTCGTGCACACGCGACCAGAGAGCGAAGCAGCGAAGTCTCTACAGACGACGCTTGAACTGACGCTCGGTCACTTCCCGACACCTGATCCGGCCGCCTTGGCGCTTGTGCCGCAGATAGTTGTGCCGCCGACGACGGGCGCCCTCGAATTCGTAGCACTCGTTCGTCTCTTGCGTCGGCTGACGAGCCAGCAAAATGTGCATGTGGTCGCGGAGCCACGTTACCAGGCTCTTCTTGCCGGCCTCGCTGAGCAGGTCATTTCGGACGAGCCGAGGCCCGAGCTCTCAGCTATGCCGTTGCAATCGTTATTGCGCGTTCTGTCGACCGACGCCCGCAACATTGCCGATGGCATTCCCTACCTACGCCCCGAAGCCGAACTGTTCGCCAAATGGCGGGATGCTCTGGCCGCGTTCGCAAGGCCTTTGGTGGGCATCGTGTGGGAGGATGGCGCTCTCGGCCTCTCGATGGAGCAGGTCGCCGCCGTGATCTCTCACTCCGTCACCCCGGTCAGTTTGATGAGCGGGGCGCAACGGCATGACATGAAACGATGGAGTCGCCCGATCGATGCTGGTGTGCATATCGAGTGTCCTGCGGAATTGATCGCAGCGATCGCCAATCTCGACGCCGTGGTTGGGCCCGACAGCTTCGCCGTCCATATCGCCGGAGCGCTCGGCGTTCCCGGCGTGGTCTTCGTGCCGCGCGGTTATCCCTGGTATTGGGCTCAGGCCGACGGCAAGCCATTGTGGTATCCTTCATTCGAGGTTGTCGTGCAGGAACGGTTCGGCCATTGGTCCGGCGCGATCGACGAAGGTCGGCGCCGGCTCGAGACCCTGCTGCGCACACGAACGATTGACTGAGCGGCGCTCCCACAGCATCGCGGCAAGCCCAAGTCGCTGGTTGCTGAAGCTGCGATTGCCTGCTTCCTTTCTCCAGACGATTGCGATTGGCGGCTGGGCTGCGATAGCCAAAGGGGCGAACGCATCGCGCACGTGCTCGAGCGGCTTGAACGCAATGAAAGTGTCACGTTCGAGACAATCACGTTGTTCATCCGCTTTTGGATGACGGTAACATCCGAACGGCGTTACGCGAGACTTGCCGCCCATGAGAACGTCTCTATCTAGGAGTCACAGGTCCTGCTTGATCTGGTCAGATTTGGAGGTGAATGTGATGAATCCCGTCAACAATATCAACAGAGTCGACGGCCGCAGATTTCGTGCAGACGTACTACGTCCAGCTGCAACTGTTCGGCCGGTCCTTGATCGCTGCTTCATCAATCGTCGGTGATCACCATCCGTGGTGACGGCTATCGGGCTTCGAGAAGAGCCGTTCCGGCGGGGAAGCATGCGTGCAATGAGATCGGACCTAACTCGTGTTCCAGCTCAGACCGCTTCGAGAGCGTCGCTCGCTAATACACCACTCCTTACGGCGTCAACGCTGCTTCGAGAGATATCTGCCGCCGTAATACTCTCGCGCGGCCTTCCGACACACCCCCATGTAGAACTCATCCGCGTCTTCGGTGGTGTAACCAGCGCCGACGAAGCAGCCGCGTGCCACCTCGTGGAGCGAGTGCCGTATTGACGACGTGTCGTCGTATACGGCGTTAAGGCACGCGACGATGACTATAACGTCCTCCTTTGAGAGGCGGGGCAGGCCACTCATCAAGCGCGCGTGATTGATGCAGGCGACGGCATTGGCGCACGTGAACGAATCGCCCAACCCTGAGCAATCCTCGAACCCATTGCCCTGCTCGTTCAACTTGAAGTGCGCGATGGGCAGATCTTTCATGATATCGATCTCCTTGTGGTTCAACTCCTCACCTATCACGGGATCATGACCCGATCGCCTCTCCTGAAGCCAGACGTCGAGTTGGTGTAGTCCCGGCCCAACCCAGCTTTTGTTGCGTTTGAGCGGGTTCTTATTTGGATCTTCGAACATAAGCGTCGCATCGAGCTTGTCGGTTTCCGCCCGTGATAGCCAACCGTGCTCGTACATGGCCTGCATCACGACGTTCTCAGCGTGTCCCCAATGCTCGTCCGCAGCGTAGACCTGCCTGAAGTTCAGGATGGCTTGGCCAGCCGCGAACTGGGCCTCCTCTCTGAGACCGCCGTCCTTGTCGAGCAGCGCCTCCAGCCTGTCGATGCATCGCTTGAAAGTTAGTCCCTTCTCGCTCTGGAAGGTGGCGTCCCGGCAGTGCTGAACGCCCTTGTTCACGAAAGGTTGGGTGATCGACCTCGAGGTGTAGCCGTAAGCACCAGTTTCATCGTTGAGCACGCCCGTCAGTGCGTACTTGTTCTTTCTGTCGTATAGCGGGCTGTTCGTCAGGTCCGGATCCTTCGGCACTTTGGATGGCCTGTACTTGGCCACGCACTCGTCCTTCACGAGATGACCCTTCATGCAGCTCAGGTTCAGCACAAGAGAAGTGTGCGCCGCTATGGAATCCACCAGGCGACCAACGTGTACATAGGTCGCCGCCCGGTAATCGATCATCGTTACGAACAGGTTGTTACCGCAGGTACGGATTGGATTGAGGGGACGTTCATTGAGGCGCCGAGTGTCAGGGTCGGCAGCGTGATACGACGTGTAATACTCCCTCGCCTTCGCCTGAGCCAACCTAAGCCGTTCGTTACTGGTGAAGCCTTTCTTCCCGTCGTGCAGTGATGTGGTAGAAAGGAAAAAGTCGTTTGCGACCTCATTATAGGCGTAGCCCGCGCCCGCGAGATACAATCCGTATTTCACTGCGCGCGCAAAGTTTGGCCCGTCTCCCCTCCCGCCTTTCGCTCCGTCTCCATTATTCGTTCCCTTCCCGACCTGCCGCACTACAGAGCTCCTCCCAGTTGGAGTTGCCACACTCCGGGCACTGACCGCAGCAAGTGAATGCCCCTCTCCATTGAGCGCAGTCATCGCACTCGGGGTCTCGGCCTGTCCGCCGACGATTTGCCAAACCTGGGAGCGAAGCGCAGCAAGTGAATGACCCGCCTGGTGAAACGCACTGAGCATACTTGGGGCCTCAGCCTGGCCGCCAACGATCCGCCAAACCCGGGAACGTAGAGAAGCAAGCGAATTGCCCATTTCGTGGAACGCGGTCATCGCGCTAAGCTGTCAGGCAGTCCACAAACGATCCGCCGGTTGAGTCCCGAACGCCGTGAAGGCTGGTTGTTCCCAATTCGCATTCATGTTCGTCAATCACTACCCATGACGCAGGATCAACAGTACGATTCCGGCACCCTGTTCGGCTACACGCGCGATATTTCGGTCCGAACACGACCCACTTGATGCACCGCGAGGCCCTAAAGCCACCAAATGAACCGGCGTATCTTTGCCGCATGTCTACGTTGTGCGTCCGACAATTCGTCCGATCAGCAGGCATATGAGCCCGGCTTGCTCAATTGGCCAAGCCCAATGCACCAATCGGCAATGGCAGCCAATGCTCCCGGCCTATCCAACATTCTGTTGAGCAAGGCTGGACCGATCTACCTACTCTTAGCATTGTCTGCACACTGCCGTGAAGCAGACCCGGCATGGCCACTTCCAAGTCCTGCGACGCGTCGAATGTGCGCAAGGTATCCACCATGTACCGGACGGTGCCTGGGACCAAGTCACCGTCCTTGGCTTGGCGGGGGTGCATAGCGCTTCGTAGACGCCGCAAAACGGCGACAGCGCAAACGTCGCGGCGTTGTCACCATTTATCCTCGCCGCTGGTGCTGCCGGGCACGTGCTCCCATTTCACTTCTTTGTAGGTGAACGACCAGTCTTCCATGTTCTGAAAGAAGTTGTTCTGCGGATTGATCGTCAGCGGCACATAAGCCTTGCCCTCGACTAACGTCGCGTTCTTCCAGCTTATTTTGAAGAAGTTCTGCGGCTGCGGCATGCCCCCTGGATCGGTGCGGTAGAACTCGCAGACCACCTCTTCGAGCACCTCGTTGGTGGCCAGCGCCTGCCATAGCAGCGGCGAGGCCCGATCGAAAAACTTGGTGAAAAGCACCGGCTGGTGGTTGCGAGCGCCCGTGGCGACACCGCTCGTCACATCGCGCGGAACGATGATGCCGCTGGTGAAGGCGACAACGGTGATCTTCCCTTGCTTACCCGCATCACCCTTGCCGACCTGCCCGATGCTGACCGTCTTGGAGGCATCCTTGGAGATGTCGCCCTGCTTCTTTCCCTTGATTGTCATGTAGGCTTCAAGTGACACGTTCGTCTCCCAATCTCTGGCATACGCCGGCACACACCGGCACGATGGACATGGCAACATCCGTGCCAAGAGCCGTGTGCACCCGACACCTGA
Source organism: Bradyrhizobium retamae (assembly GCF_001440415.1). Taxonomy (GTDB): domain Bacteria; phylum Pseudomonadota; class Alphaproteobacteria; order Rhizobiales; family Xanthobacteraceae; genus Bradyrhizobium; species Bradyrhizobium retamae. Next base: position 3,130 of record NZ_LLYA01000201.1, on the reverse strand, counting down.
ATTTTCGGGCCTTCCGGACGTGATGGTCAACAGGGTCGGGCAGATTTCCAGGCACCGGCACCCATCACGCAAAGACCTCGTCGCGATCGAGACAGCAGTCCGTCACGGCATGACAGGGCCGACCTGTTCCAATTGACACTCGACCTCGAGAAATGCACGTGTGGCAACGTCGAGGACAACCTGCCCCGTCACACGGTAACCCATGCGGTTATCAACAACGGCATTGCCCTGCAGGGCGTAGACGAGCACCGTGCAAGGACCGCGTCGTTCCTGCTCGAGACAGTGCGCGGATAATTTGAGGCGCAATTCTCGTCCGTCACGAAGCCGTTGCGAGCAAATGCCATCGGCCGACGGCGGTGGTATGTTGATCGTTGCTGTTGGCAGGATGGTCGCGCGTGCCGTATTGGCGACCGCTTCCAATAGCGGGTCGATCTCGTGAGTCGCTGGGCGCCAGACGGCCATAAGGTTCCATGAGGTGAAGAAATCACGGAGATCCGTCGTACATCACGATCGAGGCGCCAGATTGCGACATAAGGCGATTGCACAAGTGCGTGTCCGAGGTCACTCCTCCCTTCATATCTGGATTGTGGACCGCTCCGACCACTACCGGCCGGTCAATGTCGCCGTTGATGTAGCCGACCAGAACTTCCGTTCCGGGGACCAACGGACAATGCAAGCCGGTTTGATTCGGACCTGCATAAGGTTCGAGCTTGCGCACGTAGTCGCTGCCAGCGCCCTCGGCCGGTTCGTCGGCGAATGTAAGCTGCAGCTTGTAGCGGCCCTGGTCGTCGATCTCGGCCCGCCCGTTCCAAGCTTCTCCATCGACTGTGGCGGTGTGGAGGCCGACGCCAAGAGGCACAGGCGTCATCGCAACCGGTCGATAAGGCACGTCCGAGCGGATGCAATGGACCATGTTCTGGTAGGCTCGCCCATTTTGCCCGGATGCGCCGAATCCGGTTGGCGCCGGGCGATAGGCCGAGTGATCCGCGGCGATGACGAGATATTCACCATCGAAGCGGGGATGGCCCTCCAGTTCGAAAATGACGCCAGCGCGCAGCTCCGGTGCGTCGCTGTGGGCGATGTACATTGTCTGGCCGGCGCAGATCTGCTCGGCACGGATCCGGGCCAGCGTGGCCGCTTCTGCTTCGGTCGCAAAGTGCCCGCCGAAGCGCGAGGCTTTGCCCAAGAAGCCGCTGCCTTGTCCGACCTGCTTATCGACGGACACGACGGAAGGCACCGTTTCGTTGTAATCGCGGAGCGCGATGGTCTTTGTCGAGAGAACCCGGCGCTGCCGGAATGACCGAACGGCGCTTTCGTCGACGCCTCGCGATGTCTTGCGCTCGTGCTGGCGCGCATAAAGAATCGCCGACTTAACGCCGAACCCGATCTTGGGGAAGGCCAGATTCTTGTCGCCGAAGACGACGGTTTCACCTTCGTCTTCTTGCTTGAAGAAGTAGAAAATTCCGTTCCGTTCGCAAAGGCGCGAAATGAACGTCAAATCACTTTCATTGTATTGCACAACATAATTTCGCTTGGGATAGCGATCAAGATTGTATTCGGTGGGAATGTTGATGCTCACCTTGTTCAACTGCTGTTTAATGATGTCATCGACGCCCATGGGTTGGCCAGGGCCATAAATGCGGCTCGCGATGGAGAGCTCGGCGACCGCAAAACGCGGCCGCAGGACGAACTGGAGCACCCGCAGGTCAGTCACCGTTGGATCGAGTTCCTCAACTTGGGCGCACAGGCCCGAGGCAAGCCATCGCCCGCATGCGGTTTTGACAGACAGCTTGGCGCGCTCGCCTATCAAAGAGCCGGTATCGACATTGCTCGATGTCGTGGCATAGATCACGTAGCTGAACGGCAGGGAAATGCACTCTGTGCCCTCGAACCCTTGCACGTCGAGTTCAATGTCGGGCTTGCTGCAAATGTGCAGGTCAATACTGAGATTGGAGTCGTTGGTCATCGGTGCACCAAGTCAAAATGTGGCAGTGTTAGGCATGCTCGTCACAGGTGCCGCGGAGCGCGGGTCGATTGGGAGCCCGAAGCACTCAATGCTAACGATATCTCACCTTCCTTGCGCGTTTTACGACAGCAGCATGTCGCCGACAGCAGAACTTAGTAAAGCCAGGCACGGGACGGTCGAGACGCCGGACGAACTCACCGACAGGCTCGATACGGTCGCGGCGGTTTAGGGCCTGAAGCGAGCCCCCGCCATTCCGCTGGCGAGATGGTAGCTTCTCGTTGCCATGCATAGTGTATCGCGATCGGCTAGCGGCGCCGTGATGCACGTCCAAACGGCGCATCTGGCGACATTGGTTCTGAAGAGTTCATCGCTCTCTCCAACAGCTCCGAGCGCAAGCTGCATCTCACACGGTGAGCCTTGCCCATCAGCACGGATACGACACCCGGGTGTGCATTCGAACTGCCTGCGGCGCTAGCATTGGCCGCCTCTTTCGCGCCATTGTTGTGAAGCCGATCGACTGGCCCACGCGCCTGTTGTGTGCGCTCTCAGGTGCGGCGGTAGATACGCTGGGTTTCCTTCTCAAAACGATGCACACGGGTTCAAGGGAAAGAGAGCATCATTCGTCTTGCGCTTCGTGTACTCAGCCAATCGGTGTCGCTGCATCTCAATAGCAATAGCCGTGCCAATGACGTCTCCTCATTTGATCTCTGATTAGGTTTTGAAAAACTGAGGTTTGCCAAATAAGTGTTCTCAACCTGACAGAGGCGGCGCGACTGTCAGACACTGGACAAGAGTCAAGCTGGTCGAACCCTGACATGAGGCCGTTTCGCGGCATCCCATGATTTGTCGCTCGACAAGGTTATATTTTTAAACCGACATCCAGAGGGACGGTCCAAGATGATCAGCAAGTGACGTGCCGCGCGAGGCTGCCAAAGAGAGGCCTTCGACGGCTGATGGCGAGCCTGTTTGGTGGGCCACAACATTGAAGACGGTACTTCGATTCTAAGACTGCCCAGCAAACAGACATGTCGATCATTGAACAGAAAGTGTTTGTGACCGAACAGACAGTGCAGATTGGTCTGTTTCACTTTCTGGCATCGCGATCTCTTGTTCTAGGGTCTGTTGGGATTCATCGCGAGTTTATCACGGCAGCGGCGAGGTGGA